>CAVXWA010000001.1:0-65747 GCA_963765335.1 uncultured Gammaproteobacteria bacterium
TCGGCGTGGGGAAGGTGCTGTACGTCGACGACGGCACCAAGCCGAGCACGATCATCGGCATCGTGGGGCGGCTGGAAGTGCCGTGGAACAGCAGCTGGTCCGATGCCTTCCTCGACAATGCCGTGCTTGAGCCATACCAGCTCACCGGCGGCTACACCTCGTACATGGTACGCAGCAAGCCGGGTCAACTGGCGTCGATTACCAAGTCGGTGCCGGAGACGCTGTACAAGCTCAACCGCATGCGTGTGATTCCCTCGGAACGTGGCGTGCGCACGTATGACGTGGTGCGCGCGCAGGCTTACAAAAGCGATCGCGGCATGGCGATACTGATGGGCGTGGTGTGCCTGGTGCTGCTGGCGATCACTGCAGCGGGCATCGTCGGCCTCACCAGCTTCTGGGTCGGACAGCGGCGCAAGCAGATCGGCGTGCGGCGTGCGCTGGGTGCAACGCAACGCGACATTCTCAGCTATTTCATGACCGAAAATCTGTTGATCGGTATCGCCGGTGTGGTGGTCGGCGCGCTGCTCGCCATAGGCATGAACCTGTGGCTGGTGACGCAGTTCGAGATGGCGCGACTCTCGTTGTTGTACGTGGCCGTAGGCGTCGTGGCCCTGCTGCTGTTGGGGCAAGGTGCGGTGCTTGCACCGGCCATGCGTGCCGCGCGCGTACCGCCGGTTGAGGCGACCCGCTCGGTTTGAGGAGTTGGAGCTTTCAAGGGAGCGTTGAATGGATGCGCTGGCAAAGGCAGATGCCTGGTTCGGAACGAGGTGGTCATGAGCGGCATGTTTATTCACAACTTGCGATTGGGTGCCTTCAGCCTGCGCCGCAACCCGCTGCTGACGGCCTTGATGATCATGTCGATCGGCTTCGGCGTGGCCGCGTCGATGGTGACGTTCGCGGTGTTTCGCGCCGTGTCGGGCGACCCGATACCGCAAAAGTCGTCACAACTCTTCGTGCCGTTGATCGACAACCGGGGTCCGCAATTCAACCGCCACGGCGAGCCGCCGAGTGCGCTCACCTACACCGATGCGATGGCGCTGATGCGCGCGCACAGGGCGGATCGTCAGACGCTGCTGTACCCGGTGAGCCTGTCGGTGATGCCGGGTGATTCCAGCAAGATGCCATTCAAGGCAACCGGCTATGCCACCTATGGGGATTTCTTTCCGATGTTCGAGGTGCCGTTCCTGTATGGCAATCCCTGGGGCAGCGTCGAGGACGATTCGCGCGACGCCATCGTGGTGATAAGCCGCAGCCTCAACCAGAAACTCTTCGCGGGCGAGAACAGCGTGGGGCGGCGGATCACCCTGGACGACCGCCAGTACCGGATCGTCGGTGTCATCGACAACTGGGATCCCAAGCCACGCTTCTACGACTTGTTCAACGGCAATGAATTCGCCGATCCCGCGCAGATCTATATCCCGTTCACGTATGCGATCGATCAGAAGATCGAAACGTACGGTAACAACAACTGCGGCAGCGACGGCAAGCGAGGCGACGATCGCGACAGCTGGCTGCATGGCGAGTGCGTCTGGGTCAGTCCCTGGGTCGAGCTGGATAGCGCGTCGAAGGTGGAAGCCTATCGGCAATTCCTGGCCAGCTACGCCAATGACCAGCGTCGTGCCGGCCGCTTCAACTGGGCGCCGAACAATCGCCTGCGGAACGTACGTGAATGGCTCGATTTCCTGCACGCCGTACCGCCGGAAAGCCGCATTTCGCTGTCGCTGGCACTGGGCTTTCTGTTGATCTGCCTGGTCAACACGATCGGCCTGCTGCTGGCCAAGTTCATGCGCCGTGCGCCGGAGATCGGCGTGCGCCGTGCACTTGGTGCGTCGCGTGCGGACATCTATCGCCAGTTTCTTGCTGAAGCCGGCATGGTCGGTCTGGCGGGTGGCGCGCTCGGACTGCTGCTGACTGGCCTGGGTATCTGGGGGGTCGGTCTGGTGTTCGAGCCACAGATCGCCCGCCTGGCGCATCTGGATCTGTCCCTGGTCGCACTGACTTTGCTGGTGGCGATCGCCGCCACGGTGTCGGCTGCGTTCTATCCCACCTGGCGGGCGGCGCAAGTGCAGCCTGCCTGGCAGCTGAAATCCAACTGAGGCGAGGAGCGAACCGTGCAGATCAAGCCGATTCTTTCCGCGCTGCGCCGACACAAGGCGGGCACCTTCCTGATCGCGATGCAGATCGCCCTGACGCTTGCCATTGTCTGCAATGCGTTGTTCATCATTCACCAGCGCGTGAGTCACTTGTCGGAACCGTCGGGACTGGATGAGGCGGATATCTTCGTCATCCAGAACGAATGGGTGGGTTCGTCGACGCCGCAGCAGGCGGACGCCAAGATCCGCGAGGACCTGGTGGTGCTGCGGCAGTTGGCAGGCGTGCAGGACGCGACGCCCAGCAATTCCTACCCGCTGCGCGGCGGTGGCTGGGACGACGGCATCAAGCTGAAGCCCGACCAGCAGCAGGACACCACGGGATCGACCATCTACTTCGCGGACGAACATTTCATCGATACGCTCGACCTGAAGTTGATCGCCGGACGTAACTTCCGCGCAGACGAAATCGCTGCCATGGACGTGCGTGACACGCTGGCGCCACCGCAGGTCATGGTCACCAAGGCACTGGCCGACAAGCTGTTCCCGAACGGCGACGCCGTAGGCAAGACCATTTACATGGTCGGCGGCCCCAGCACCATCATCGGCGTTGTCGACGTGCTGCAATCGCAGAGCGTCGATCGTTGGGCTGCCGAGTTTGCGCACCGCTCCACCATCATTCCCAAGCGGCTGGCCTCATCGATTGGTACGTTTTATATCGTGCGTGCACGTCCCGGCCAGCTTGACGCGGCGATGAGCGCGGCGTCGAAAGCACTGTTCGCGCACAACCCGCGACGTATTATCAATGAACAAGATGGCCTGCTGAGCTTTGCAGAGGTGAGGGCCCGTGCCTACGAGCGTGATCGCGGCATGGCGATACTCATGGGTGTGATCTGCGTGGTGCTGCTGGCCATCACCGCGGCAGGCATCGTGGGTCTCACCAGCTTCTGGGTGGGTCAGCGGCGCAAGCAGATCGGCGTGCGGCGTGCCCTGGGTGCCACGCAGCGCGACATTCTCAACTACTTCATGACCGAGAACCTGTTGATCAGTAGCGCTGGCGCGCTGATTGGCGTCTTGCTGGCGATTGCCATCAATTTGTGGCTGGTCACGCGATTCGAGATGAATCGGCTTTCGCTGGTCTATGTGCTGGCGGGTGTAGTGATCTTGTTGTTGTTGGGTCAAGGCGCAGTGCTGGCGCCGGCGATGCGTGCATCACGGGTGCCTCCGGTAGAGGCTACGCGGTCGGTGTGACCGCGCGGAACGTTAGGAAGCGAGGGGAAACTTATGTTTGGCTACTACCTGGATTTGGCGCTGCGCAGCCTCAGGCGCAACAAGATGCTCACCGCGTTGATGGTGCTCGCCATTGCGCTGGGCATTGGCGCCAGCATGACGACGCTGACCGTGCTCCATGTGCTGTCGGGCGACCCGATGCCTGGGCGGAGCGCGACGCTGTTCTACCCGCAGCTCGATCCCCAGGACATGGACGGTTACGAGCCAGGCAAGGAGCCTATGCAACAGGTCACCTGGATCGACGGCATGAATCTGCTGCATGCCAAGCGGGGCCTGCGCCAGGCACTCATGACGGGTGGCGCGGTACCGGTGCAGCCGGTGCAGTCAGGCATGGATCCGTTCTACGCCGATGCGCGCTACACCTCGGACGACTTCTTCGCCATGTTCCAGGTGCCGTTCCTGTTCGGCCGTGGCTGGAGCGAGGCGGACGACAATGACAAGGCGCGCGTGGTGGTGATCACCCGCACGCTCAACGACAAGCTGTTCGCTGGCAAGGACAGCACCGGCCAGACCCTGCGCATGGGCGACACGGCCTTCCGCGTGATCGGCGTGCTGGACAGCTGGCGGCCCAATCCCCATTTCTACGATATGAACATGGGCAACTATGTCGCGTCGGAAGATGTGTTCCTGCCGCTCACCACCGCACGCGAGCTGCGCTACGATCACAACGGCTCGATGGACTGCTGGGGCACGGGCGGTGGCGACGAGGAACATCTCGAGACCGCACCCTGCGTCTGGTTGCAGTTCTGGGTCCAGCTAAGCAGCACCAGCGATGCCGCCGCCTACAAGGAATTTCTGCTGCATTACTCGCAGGAGCAGAAGGCGATGGGGCGCTTCCAACGCCCACCGAATGTGCGCCTGCCGGCCCTGATGGAGTGGCTGGACATCAACAAGGTCGTGCCCGGCGACGTGCGCCTGCAAACCTGGCTGGCATTTGGGTTCCTGCTGGTCTGCCTGGTCAATACGATTGGCCTGATGCTGGCTAAGTTCCTGCGCCGTTCGGGTGAACTAGGTGTACGCCGTGCGCTAGGCGCATCCAAACGAGAAGTGTTCGCCCAGCTGTTGGTGGAGTCGGGCGTCATCGGCCTGGCGGGTGGCGTGGGCGGATTGCTGCTCGCCTTCCTCGGCTTGTGGCTGGTGCGCAAGCAGCCTTCCGATTACGCGGCGCTCGCGCATCTGGACATGTCGATGTTGATGATCACGTTCCTGTTGGCCGTCGGATCGAGCCTGTTGGCCGGCCTGCTGCCCGCGTGGCGCGCCTGCCAAATCACCCCTGCGCTGCAACTGAAGAGCCAGTAAGGACAACGCCATGGACATCCTGCCCATTCTTTCGACGCTGCGCCGTCACAAGATCACCGCCTTCCTGGTGATCATCGAGATCGCCCTGACTTGCGCGATCGTGTGCAACGCAGTGTTTCTCATCAATCAGCGACTCGACCGCATGCATATGACCAGCGGCGTGGCCGAGCACGAGTTGCTGGAAATCCTGTTTGCCGACATCGGCCCGAACAAGAACCAGAAAGCCAGGACCGAGGAAGATCTCGCCGCGTTGCGGCAGATTCCTGGTGTCATCCAGGTGTCGTCGGCGAACCAGGTGCCGTTCGGCAATTCCTCGTGGAACGGTGGTATCAAGCTCGACCGGAACCAGCGTGTGTCGACGCTCAATGCCACGACGTACACGGGCGAGAACGTCCTGCAGACGCTGGGCACGCAACTGGTGGAAGGACGCAACCTGCAGCCTGACGACTATATGGATTTCGACGATGTCGTCAGGGCTGCATCGGTCAAGGATGCGAAGGGGATTCCCAAGGTCACCGTCATCACCCAGGGCCTGGCGCAACGCCTGTGGCCCGGACAGCCGCCGCTCGGCAAGCAGATCTACTACGCCGATTACCCGATGACGGTGGTGGGCGTGGTGAAGCATCTGGTGCGGCCGTCCTTCACCGACGCGGCCACCGCCGAGTTCACCATGGTGCTGCCGATGCGCATTACCCAGGGTCTCTACATCATCCGCACCGATCCACAGAATCGCGACGCCGTGCTGAAGGCCGCGGTAGCCAAGATGAAAGCCATCAATCCGCATCGCGTCATTCTGAAGCAGCGGCCATGGGACGAAGTGCGCAGCAACTTCTTCCAGAATGACCGCGCCATGGCCGGCCTGCTGGTGGGCGTATGCTTCGCCCTGCTGGTGGTCACCGCCTTGGGCATCGTGGGCCTGGGCAGCTTCTGGGTGGCGCAGCGCAGGCGGCAGATCGGCGTGCGGCGTGCGCTGGGTGCGACGCGCAGGAATATTCTGCATTACTTCCAGACCGAGAATTTCCTGCTCGCCACCATCGGTATCGCGCTGGGCATGGTGCTCGCCTACGGCATCAACCTGATGCTGATGGTCCATTACGAGTTGCCTCGCTTGCCGGCGATCTACTTCCCGGTTGGCGCGCTGTCGTTGTGGGTGATCGGACAGTTGGCAGTACTTGGGCCCGCCATGCGTGCGGCAGCCGTGCCGCCCGTGGTGGCGACGCGCTCGGTGTAATGGCTTGCCGCCGCCCGATACGGGCGGCGCTACGGGGGATAGGGATGTTTGGCTACTATCTTGATTTGGCGTGGCGTAGCTTGCGCCGTAACAGCGTGCTCACCGCGCTGATGGTGCTGGCGATCGCGGTGGGCATCGGCGCCAGCATGACCACCCTGACGGTGATGCATCTGCTGTCCGGAGACCCGGTGCCGACGCGCAGCGGTACGCTGTTCTATGCGCAGGTCGATCCGGATACGTCGCTGGCCAATCACAAAGAGCCACTTGACGTGATGGACTACCACTCGGCGGTGGACTTGTGGCGTGCGCATCGCGCCGAGCGTCAGACCATGATCAGCAGCGCGCAGGTCAAGCTGCGCGCGGCAGAGAGTACGACGCCGCCGTTAATGATGCAGATGCTGGCCACGACGGCGGATTTCTTTCCGATGTTCGACGTGCCGTTCCAGTACGGCGGCCGTTGGCTGCCGGATGACGAAGAGCATCGCACGCGGGTGGCGGTAATCTCCGCCCAGCTCAACGACAAGCTGTTTGGTGGCGCGAACAGCGTGGGACATACGCTGCGCTTGCGCGACACCGATGTCCGTATTGTGGGCGTGCTCAAACCGTGGCGTCCGTCGCCACAGTTCTACGAAGTAGCCGGCGGTCGCTTCTCGAATGGTGACACGGCGGACTTTTACGGCAAGCCGGAAGATGTATATGTTCCCTTCTTCACCGGATTGGATATCGCCGACCGCAATTTCAATGTTTTCACGTGTTGGCGTATACCTGACGATCACGGGCCGCTGCAGGACTCGCCTTGTGTATGGGTGGCGCTATGGGTGCAGCTGGACAGTGCGTCCAAAGTCGGTGACTACCGCCGTTTCCTGGCCGACTATGCGGCCCAGCAAAAAGCACTGGGACGATTTAATCGCGCTGATAACACACGCCTGCGCAGCCTGATGCAGTGGCTTGATTTCAACCAGGTCGTGCCGAGCGATGTGCGGCTGCAGACCTGGCTCGCATTCGCCTTCCTCGCCATTTGCCTGTTCAACACCATCGGCCTGTTGCTGGCGAAGTTTCTGCGACGATCCGGCGAGATCGGCGTTCGTCGTGCCCTGGGGGCCAGTCGTCGTGCGGTGTTCGCGCAGTGCCTGGTGGAGGCCGGCATGATCGGCCTGCTCGGCGGTGTAGGCGGCTTGCTGCTCACCCAGGTTGGCTTGTGGTTGGTTCGCCGGCAGCCGGCGGCCTATGCGGATCTGGTGCACCTGGATGTCGCCATGTTTCTCACCACCTTCGCGCTTGCGATCTCGGCAAGCTTGTTGGCTGGCGTGCTGCCTGCCTTGCGTGCGAGCCGGGTGGCACCGGGTCTGCAACTGAAGACATTGTGAGGAGCGGCATCATGTCGATTGGCCCCATCCTGTCCGCCTTGCGTCGTCATCGCCTTGCTGCATCGCTTATCGCATTGGAGATCGCACTCGCGTGTGCGGTGTTGTGCAATGCCTGCTTCCTGATCGTCGGTCGCCTGCAATCGATGCATATACCGAGTGGCGTCGATGAAGCATCGCTGGCGATCATCAAGCTGACCGGCTTCGAAGAGGCACAGGCTGTCGATCTCAATGCTCGCGTTTTGGCGGGGCTGAGAAACCTGCCCGGCGTGCAATCGGCGACCGTCACCAACACCGCGCCGTTCAGCGAGAAGGTGGGTACCGCGGGTATCACGACAAGCCAAGGCGCCGGTAAGGCGAACGCGGTAGTCGATTTCTATATCGGCGGCCCCGGCACGTTCGACGCGATGGGGTTGCGGCTGATCCGCGGACGGATCCCGCAGCCCGACGAATACGCCTTGTTCTCCAGCTTCGTGCCCGAGAACGGGGTGGTACTGGTGACGCGCACATTGGCCGAACACCTATGGCCCGGTGTTGATCCTTTGGGTAAGGAGATGTGGTGCGACCGACTGCATTTTCGCGTAATCGGTGTGATCGAACACCTGGTGCGTCCCAACCCTGCCGGTTTCGGGCCGGGTACGGGTGACTGGAGTGTCTTTGTCCCCGGCCTGCCCGGACCAAAATTCGCCGGCACCTATTTGCTGAAAGCTGAACCGGCGCAGTTGCCCCGCGTACTGCGCGACGCGCGCGCGGGCATGGCCAAGATCGCGCCGGACGTCGTGCTGGATGAGGAATACAGCCGCACGCTCAGCGAAATGCGCGATATCCGCTTCCGGCAGGATCGTGCCATGGCAGGCATGTTGGTCGGGGTGATCCTGGCCCTCCTGTTGGTGACGGCCTTGGGCATCGTCGGGCTGGCCAGCTTCTGGGTACAACAGCGCCGCAAGCAGATCGGCATCCGTCGCGCCATCGGTGCTACCCGGCGCGATATCCTCAGCTACTTCCAGACCGAAAACTTTCTGATCGTCAGCGGCGGCATCGCCATCGGTATGGTCCTGGCGTTTGGCCTGAACCTGGCGCTGATGAAGTTCTACGAGCTGCCGCGCCTGCCGCTGTACTACCTGCCGTTGGGCGCCGTCTCCTTGTGGCTGCTCGGCCAGTTGGCTGTGCTTGGTCCGGCCTTGCGGGCGGCGGCCGTACCGCCGGTGGTGGCGACGCGTTCGGTGTGATCGGGGGCAAACAGGTCGCCGAACCATGCAGTCCGGCACGGGTTGCAGTGGCGCTGGCCATGGAGAATAGGGCTTATCTCAACCCGAGGGTGTTCTCATGAAAATCGGTCCGCGTATGGTCTTGGCGGGATTACTGATGTCGGCTGCCGGTGTGGCCAGCGTGCAGGCGGCGCCGCCGGCGCCGGCGGCACAAGCGGACGTGGCGACGCGAGTGAAGGCGCTCAATTCACTGCTCGCCGAGCAGTGGCAGCACAATCTGGAAAACGCGCCGGAGTTCGCCACCATCATTGGCGACCTGCGCTACAACGACCGCTGGAGCGACGCCTCGCTGGCACACGCCCAGGCCGAGTATGCGAAGAACCAGGATTTCCTGAAGCGCTTCCAGGCGATCGACACCACCGGCTTCTCCGACGACGACAAGCTGAACCAGCAGCTGATGGTGCGTCAGCTGCAGGACGCGCTTAAGGCGCATGAGCTGAAGATCGACGAAATGCCGCTGGACCAGATGAACGGCGCGCACCTCGCGCTGGCCGGCTTCGTCAGCTCCGTCCCGTTCAACAGCACCAAGGAATACGACGACTACCTGGCGCGCCTGAAGGCCGTGCCGGCCTTGCTCGAGCAGGTGACCAGCGTGGCGCAGCAGGGCCTGAAGGACGGCATGATGCCGCCGAAGTATCTGCTGGAGAAGGTCGTCACCCAGATCGACAGCATTGGCAAGCCCGCCGGCATGGACAGCGTGTTTGCCGAACCGCTCAAGCATTTCCCCAAGTCGGTGTCGCCGGCTGACCAGAAGCGCCTGCATGACGCCATTCTGGCCGCCATCGACCACGACGTGCGTCCGGCTTACCAGAAGCTGGGCGAGTTCGTGGCGAAGGATTATGCGCCGCATGGCCGCAGCGAACCTGGCGTGTGGCAGCTGCCGAACGGCGAGGCGATTTACCGCTTCGACGTTGAGCAGATGACCACGACCAAGGAAAGCCCGGAGCGCATCCACGAGATTGGTCTGGCCGAGGTCAAGCGCATCGAAGGCGAGATGACCGAGGTCGCCAAGTCGCAGGGCTACAAGGACCTGCCGAGCTTCCGCGCCGCACTCAAGACCAACCCGAAGACGCACGCCACCTCGCGCGAGGACATTCTCAACCGCTACCGCAACTACCTGGCGGGCATGCAGCCGGAATTGCCGAAGCTGTTCGGCCTGCTGCCCAAGACCAAGGTGGAAGTCGTGCCGGTGGAGCCGTTCCGCGAGAAGGAAGCTGCCGCCGCCGAATACCACCAGGGCACGCCCGATGGTTCGCGTCCGGGCCAGATCTTCGTCAACACCGGTGACTTCGCCAACCGCAGCGTGTTGACGATTGAGTCGACCGCCTACCACGAAGGCATTCCCGGCCATCACATGCAGATCTCGATTGCGCAGTCGTTGCCCAAGCTGCCGCCGTTCCGCCAGCAGGCGGGCTACAACGCGTATATCGAGGGCTGGGCGCTGTATGCGGAGCAGCTGGGCAAGGAGCTCGGTTTCTACAAGGACCCGCTGTCCTACTACGGCCGTCTGTCCGACGAGCTGCTGCGTGCCGACCGCCTCGTGCTGGATACCGGCGTGCACAGCAAGCATTGGACGCGCCAGCAGATGGTCGACTTCTTCCACGAACATTCCAGCGAAGACGAGCCGGATGTGCAGGCCGAGACCGACCGCTACATCACCTGGCCGGGTCAGGCGCTGGCGTACAAGATGGGCCAGCTGAAGATCGTCGAGCTGCGTGAGCATGCGAAGAAGGAACTGGGCGACAAGTTCGACATTCGCGCCTTCCACGACGAAGTGCTCGGTGGCGGCGCGCTGCCGCTGGACGTGCTCGAAACGCGCATCAATGCGTGGATCGCCGCGGTGAAGGCAGGCAAGGCGCCCGCTCACCCGGTGGCCGGTTGAGCACTTGGTAAGTCTGAAGTGCGCGCCGCATGAGGCGGCGCGCACTTTTCGAGGGGGGAGGGCGATGCAACGATCGATCAAGACGCTGTGGTTGGTCGCGGCTTTGCTGGCGCCCTTGACGACCGCATGGGCAGGTACGGAGTTTTCGTATCGGTCCGATAACACCTTGCGCTGGCATAGCGAGGGTCGGTACTTGCATCTCGCCACGGCCAAAGATGGCGGCGTAAACGTGCTCGGAGTCACACCGGCATCGCTTTGGGGACTGAGCGAGGGCGAGCTGATCCTCGAGGCCGACGGCCACCCGGTTCACGACGTCGCCGAGCTGATGAACACGCTCCGCGCTCACGATGGCTCGCCCATGCCGCTCAAGGTGCGACAGGCAGGAGTCGAGCGAACGGTCACACTGGCAGCCCAGGCGCATGAACTGGTGCCCGCTCCGCCACCACCTCCACCCAAGCCACCGCTTGCACCGCAACCTCCCGCTGCCCCGGCCGCTGCAAGCCACAGCCGATTCGTCTATCAATCCGATAACAGCCTGCGCTGGCGTAGCGACG
Organism: uncultured Gammaproteobacteria bacterium; assembly: GCA_963765335.1. GTDB lineage: Bacteria > Pseudomonadota > Gammaproteobacteria > Xanthomonadales > Rhodanobacteraceae > Dyella. Next base: position 10,979 of record CAVXWA010000001.1, read on the forward strand.
GCCAGCGCCTGCACCTGGTGACCGCCAGCGAAGGCGGCGTCAACGTGGTTGCGCTGACGCCGGCCTCCTTGTGGGGGCTGGCCCAGGGTGATGTGATCCTCGAGGCGGACGGCCAACCCCTACACGACGTGGCGGCGTTGCTCAGTCGCTTGCGCGAGCACGGCGCGTCGTCGATGCCACTCAAGGTACGGCGCAATGGCGTCGAGCACGGGGTGGCGTTGTCAGAGCAGGCCCGCGATGGCCTTCTGCCATCCGCGCCACCACCTCCGCCGGCACCCCCAGCTCCCGCCGCTGCGCCGGGCGGTTGATGGCCGACGCCATCGACCCGCGACGGATCGTGCGAAAGATGGCAACCTTTTGGCGTGGAGCTGCATCCACGTCTACATGTGCAAGAGACGAATGCGAACCGTACTGATCATTGACGACAACCCGGCCGTGGGTGAGGCGCTGTCGCTGGCGCTCTCTCTCCACGAAATCCGCCCGCTGATCGCGCTGACGCCCGAGCAGGGGCTGGCCATGCTGGAAAGCGAACGCGTCGACGTGGTCATTCAGGATATGAATTTCACCGCCGACACCACCTCCGGCGAGGAAGGCATTGCCCTGTTCCGGGCCATCCGCCAGCGACATACCGACCTGCCGGTGATCCTGCTCACCGCCTGGACGCATCTTGAAACAGCGGTGGAGCTGGTCAAGGCCGGCGCCTCGGACTATCTCGCCAAGCCGTGGGACGACGCCAAACTGCTGACCACGGTGGAGAACCTGCTGGAGCTGTCGGAATCCACCCGCGAAGTGAATCGCACGCGTAACGAACGTCGCCGCCGCCGTGAGGATCTGCAACGCCGTTACGATCTCGACAGTCTGGTTTTTGCTTCCGAGGCCATGGCACGCACGCTGGAGCTGGCCTGCCAGGTGGCACGCTCGGACGTACCGGTCTTGATCACCGGCCCCAACGGTGCCGGCAAGGAGCGCATTGCGGCGATCGTGCACGCCAATTCGGCGGTCAAGCGCGGCGCGTTCGTTGCAGTGAACTGTGGTGCTTTGCCTGGCGAGTTGATCGAAGCCGAACTGTTTGGCGCGGACGCCGGCGCCTATACCGGCGCCAACAAAGCCCGCGAGGGGCGTTTTGAGTTGGCCGACGGCGGCACCTTGTTCCTCGATGAAATCGGCAATTTGCCGCTGCCGGGGCAGGTGAAGCTGCTGCGCGTGCTGGAAACCGGACAGTTCGAGCGGCTCGGATCCGGGCGCACACGTCAGGTGAAGGTGCGCGTGCTGAGCGCAACCAACGCCGATCTCAAGGCGATGATCCGCGCCGGCACGTTCCGTGAGGATCTCTACTACCGACTCAATGTCATCGAGGTCAACCTGCCGCCGCTTTCCGAGCGCGTCGACGATATTCTGCCGCTGGCCGAACATTTCCTCGGTGGGCGCGCCGAGCTGGGCGATGCCGCGCGTGATGCCCTGCTGTCCTATCCCTGGCCCGGCAACGTGCGCGAGTTGAAGAACGCCATCGAGCGTGCCGCGCTCCTGGTCAGCGATGGCCACATTGTGCCGGAGCAACTGAATTTACCGCAGGTTGCGGCCACGGTCGTTCGCAATCTGGACGAGCCCAGCCGGGAGTCGGTTGAAGCGGCGCTGGAGAAGGCCGGCGGTGTGGTCAGCCGTGCCGCCCAGGCGCTGGGCCTGTCGCGCCAGGCGCTGTACCGGCGCATGGAGCGTTACGGTCTGGCCCAGGCGCAGGCCTGATCCGGGATGCTGTCGACCAGGCCTGAATGGCGCGTTGCGTCATCAGTCATGATTGCCGCCAATGGCGCCGGCGAGGATGATATCGATACCGATGGAGCCTGCCATGCGATATCGCAGCATCCTGTTTCTTGTGGCATGTGTGCTTGCCAGTCCGGCGATGGCGCAGAACGCCAAGCCGCCCGTTACACAGGCCAGCGACAAGTGGAGCGCGCCGTCATCATCGAGCACCAGCGCAGGTACTTATCGCGATGCGCTGAGCACCGCAGCCAGCGACGCCGGGCGCTTCAAGTTCAGCGATCAGAATCCCAAGGACAACGCGCCACCGGATCAGTCGCCGATTCGCGTGATCATCAACAATGGTCGCGGCCCCCATGTGAACTGCGTGCCGATGGGAATGGGCGGCGCGTGCCATTGACGACGAGTTGCCTCAAAGGAAGCACCCGATGCTGCGCGGTTTGAGTTCGCTTGAATCGCGCATGGTCCTCTTGCTGAGCCTGGCAGGCTTGTCGGGCGTGCTGGTCTATACCGGCGTCACCCAATGGCCGCTGCCGCAGTTGCTGGTGTGGCTGCATAACGACTTGGGCATCGATCTGGGTGCACCCGCGCATTTCAGTTTCTACGGTGGCCTGATCATCTCGATCATCCTGCTGCTGCCCTTGTCGCTGTGGCTGGGCCACCGTGTGATGTCGCCGGTCACCAAGCTGCTGCGCGCGTTGGAAGGTGCCGTGGCGAGTTATCGCGATGGCGACTTCAGCTTCTCCATTGCAGCGGATCGTCGCGACGAACTGGGCGAGCTGATCCGCATGCACAATGCGCTGGGCCAGACTTTGCGCGAGCAACGCCAGCACCTGGCCCAGCGCGAGTTGCTGCTGGATACGGTGGTGCAGAACACGCCGGTGGCCTTGGTCCTGACGGATGCCAGCGACCGCGTCACCTACGCCAATATCGCGGCGCGTCACCTATTCAACGAAGGGCGGACCTTGCATGGCTTGAGCTTTGCCGAGCTTCTGAGCGATGGCCCCGAAGCCCTGCGCCGTGCCGTCGATGGCGGCGAGGACGCCTTGCTCACCGTAGAGATGGATGGCGGCGAGGAAACCTTCCATCTATCGCAGCGCAGTTTTCGCCTGCAGGGGCGGCCACATCGATTGCGGCTGTTTCGTCGCATGACGCGGGAGCTCTCGCGACAGGAAGTGGCGACCTGGAAGCGCGTGATCCGCGTGATCAGCCACGAGTTGAACAACTCGCTGGCCCCGATATCGTCGCTTGCACATTCGGGTGCCGAGCTTGCGCGGCGTGGCGACACGACACGCCTCCCCGGCGTATTCGCCACTATCGGCGAACGCGCACGTCACTTGCATGGCTTCATCGCAGGCTATGCCAGCTTTGCCAAGTTGCCAGCGCCACAACCCGTCGCTATCGCGTGGAAGGCGTTCCTCGACGGGCTTTCGCTGCACTGTCAATTCAAGCTGAGCGGCCACATTCCCGAGCAGCCGGGCTGGTTCGATGCGGGCCAGATCGAGCAGGTGCTGATCAATCTGATCAAGAACGCCCACGAATCTGGCAGCGCCGATGACGAAGTCAGCTTGGCGCTGACGGTGATTGCCCGCGACTTGCGCATCGAAGTGGCCGATCGTGGTCCGGGCATGAGCGAGACGGTGCTGGCGCAGGCCTTGTTGCCGTTCTATTCGACCAAGCGTTCCGGCACCGGTCTCGGTCTGGCCTTGGCGCGCGAGATCGTGGAAGCGCACGGTGGGCGCATCGCACTGGCGAATCGTGAGGAAGGCGGCTTGCGCGTCAGTCTTCTGCTACCGCTCGGGCCGAAGTAACCTCTCATACCGCCAAGGGCCGGCTCACCTATACTCGGAGCATCTTTCATGGATGCAGGAGTAGGGCGATGGGTCAGCTGTTCGCGTTGGTAGTGGTCATCGTCGTCGTGATCATCTTGGCCAAGCTGGTGCGCATCGTGCCGCAGGGCTACGAGTGGACGGTGGAGCGCTTCGGCATGTACACGCGCACGCTCAGCCCCGGGCTGCATTTCCTCATCCCCGTCATGTATGGCATCGGCCGCAAGATGAACATGATGGAACAGGTGCTCGACGTGCCGTCGCAGGACGTCATCACCAAGGACAACGCCGTCGTGCGCGTGGATGGCGTGGTGTTCTACCAGGTGCTGGACGCAGCCAAGGCCGCCTATGAGGTTGCCAACCTGGAGCAGGCGATCCTGACCTTGGTGATGACCAACATCCGCACCGTGCTCGGTTCGATGGATCTGGACGAATCGCTCAGCCAAGCGTGACGACATCAACGCCAAGCTGTTGTCGGTGGTCGACGAGGCGACGCATCCCTGGGGCGTCAAGGTCAACCGCATCGAGATCAAGGACATTGCGCCGCCGCGGGACCTGATCGATTCGATGGCCCGCCAGATGAAGGCCGAGCGCGAGAAGCGCGCAAATATTCTTGATGCCGAGGGCTTCCGCCAGGCGGCCATCCTCAAGGCCGAGGGCGAGAAGCAATCGGTGATCCTGGCCGCCGAGGGTGAAAGGGAGGCAGCCTTCCGCGCCGCCGAAGCGCGCGAGCGTTCGGCCGAGGCCGAGGCCAAGGCGACGGCGATGGTTTCCGAAGCGATCGCCAACGGCAACATCAACGCGCTCAATTACTTCGTGGCCAATAAATATGTCGAGGCATTGAAGGAAATGGCGCACTCGCCCAACCAGAAGATGTTGCTACTACCGATGGAGGCGACCGGCATCCTCGGTTCGCTCGCTGGCATTGCCGAGCTGGCCAAGGAATCGCTGAGCCAGCAGCAAAATCCGCCGCAGGGCCAAGGTGGCCGGCGCGTGCCGCCGCCGGTGGGCTAATCATCATGGAACAGGTGGCCTTGCACTACTGGTGGTGGATCCTCGCGCTGGTGCTGATCGCGCTCGAGGTGGTCCTGCCGGGGTATTTCATGCTGTGGATCGGCATCGCCGCGGGCGTCACCGGGCTGGTCATGCTGGCCGCGCCCGGCCTGTCGCTGCTGGGCCAGGCACTGGTGTTCGCTGTGCTGGCGTTTCTTTCCTGCGCGGTCTACTGGTACGGCCTGCGCCCGAGACTGATGCGCAACGAACCGGGCGATGCTCTGCTCAATCGCCGTGGTGAGCAGAAGATCGGGCAGCGTTATGTATTGGCCGAACCGATCGTCAACGGGCGTGGCAAGGCGCGAGTGGGCGATAGTTTGTGGTTGGTCCGTGGGCCTGATTTGCCCGTGGGCAGTATGGTCGAGGTCGTGGGCGTGGATGGGACGACGCTGTTGGTGCGTCCTTCGGAGTGATTCGCGCCTTGGCTTGCCCCGAGAAGGTGGGCCGCAAATCGTTTGCGCGTCATCCCGGCTTGACCAGCCATTCGGCTGTGGAGAGCCGCTGGGATGGCGAGCGATGGCCTATGTGGTGACGACCCGGCCAACCATCGCAGCCAGCCCAGACCTCAGCGCAAGATTCCATCCGTCCTCAACTTCGGAATCAGCGCTTGCGCCAGCTCTGCCGTCGCTCTGGCGATCTTTTCCTGACTTACGGCCTCGGTGGTGACCGACCACACGAGCTTCTGCGTCTTGGCGTCCCAAATGCTGGTTTCCAACGTGACCACATCGTATTGCGTCACCTGTGCCGTGGATGCCCACGCGCCGCCGTACCAGCCGTAGAAACCGCCATAGCCAGGACCAGTCGGCGTGACATCGATCTTTTGTGCAACGCGCAGGAGGCGCGTGACGAGGACCACCTCGGCGCCGCTGGAACGAACCAGGTCAGTCAGCTTGACGGCTCCTCCGTTGCCGGGCGGTATCTGCGTATAGCTGGGTACGGCCTTTAAACCGGCAGCCTGGAGCTGTTGCGAGAACGAGTCCTCGAATTTGCGCCGAATGAGGTCGCTTTGCGAGATGCCGACGACCACGACGCTCGATGCCGGCGGTCCTGGCCAGGCCGGGTCCTTCCATTGATTGGTGATGGACACGGTCGAACATGCGCAAAGTGCCAGGCTGGCAACCATGAGCAACAGACGCAGCGGTTTCATGACATCGACTCCAGGCTGAGCGGCCGCTTCAGCAGCCGGCGGGCCATTGTGTCGCGTCAATCGTCGATGCGGCGCGATGGTCGGGGCGACCTGGCGGTTTGGGGGGCGTCGGGAGCGAGTCGGCGTCGCCAGAGCGGGTTCGCGCTTAGGGCCAGTTCAAAGTTTCTGTGTAGGCACAAGCCCCCCTCGCAGCCTCCCCCTGCCAGCAGGGGGAGGAGCAAAAGCATGCCCGCGCTACTCCCTCCCCTGCTTTGTCCCGAAAAGGGGACTCCCTGCGGTCGCAGGGGAGGGGTGGGGAGGGGTGCTTTTGGCCACACAGAAACTTCGACTTATGGCACGGCGATGTGCCCGCCCATGGGACGGGCACGAGGTCGAATCAAAGCATGCGTAGCAGTTCTTTCATCAACGGCAGTCGACGCACGCGCACCGCGCTCACGCGGAATACGGCATTGGCGAGGGCGGGCGCCGCGGTCGGCATGGCGAGGAAGCTGGCGCCCGTCGGCTCGTGATCGCTGGGTACCAGGATCACTTCCGTCGTGTCCGGCAGTTGCGCCATGCTGGCGAGCGGGTAGTCCTTCCAGTTGCGCTGCTGGACCTGGCTGTCCTTGTAGGTGACCGATAGATTGAGCGCAGTGGACAGCGCATCGAGCGTGGCGCCGGCCACCTGTCCTTCGAGACCCTTCGGGTTGATCACGCGGCCCACATCGACCGCGCAGACGGCACGCTCGATATTGAGGCGCTCACCCTGCAGGGACGCCTCGACGGCATGAGCGACATAGGCACCGTCGACGTACCAGCAGGCGATACCCAGGCCATTGACGGTGCGCAGCCAGTTCTTCCACTCGATACGATCGGCAACCAGCTTCAGCACATTGATCAGACGACCGGTGTCGAGCGTCTGTCCTTCTTGCAGCGGGATCTGGCGTGGCTCGCCGAGCAGGCGTAGGCGAGTGACGAGCGGATCTTCCTTCAGGCTGTGCGCAATCTCGTCGACGAAACTTTCGACCGCGAATGCATTGCTCAGGTGCGGCATGCCACGGGCAAGGCCACGAGGCATGGCCGAGGGCAGGGAGTACCAGTCGCTGCGGAGATGGGGCACGAGTCCGGCAGGTAGCTGATGGGCATCCACTTCGGACGTCCATAAGCGATTGTCGGGCACGCCACGCTGCGCGAATGCAGAGGCACTCGCCATGCGCTGGTTCCAACTGACGATCTGGCGCTTGCCATCCAGCGTGGCGTTGAGTTTGTGCACGCAGGCGGAGCGATAGTAGTCCTGGCTCATGTCCTCATCGCGCGTCCACATCAATTTGACCGGCTTTTCCGCTGCCTTGGCGAGCATGACCGCTTCGGCTACGTAGTCATGATCGAAGCGGCGGCCGTAACCACCGCCGACACGCGGCACGTTGATCTGGATCTGCGCCGGCGAAAGACCGGTAAGCCGCTGCACGACGTGCCATGCGTCTTGCGGCGATTGGGTCGGCACCACCAGCGTGGCACTGTCCTTGTCGATGTGCACCACGCAGTTCATGGGCTCGGAGGTGGCGTGTGCCAACCACGGCTGCACATAGGTCGCTTCGATGCGGTGTGCGGCTTTCTTGCTGGCGGTGTCGACATCGCCATCGTTGCGCACGCGCGTGGTGGGTGCTGCGTCCTTATTGTTGACGAGATCGGCGGCCTGCTGCTCAAACCAGGCACTGCTTTCGCTCTGGCTGCCTGGCTTCCATTGGAGTTTGAGCTTGGCGCGACCTTGCAGTGCCGCCCACGTGCTGTCAGCCAAGACCGCCACGGCCGGCGAACGCACCGTGTGACCCGGCGGCTGGCCGGCCTCTGGCTTGAGCTGCACGACCTTGACCACGCCCTTCACCGCCAGGGTGTCGGTGGTGTCCAGGTTGTCCAGGCTGCCGTCGGGCCAGGGGCAATGGCTGAGCACAGCGGTCAGCATGTCGCCGGCATAGCTGTCGAGCGTGTAGATAGCCTGGCCGGTTACGACGGCACGCGCGTCGACGGTGCCTGCGGGGTGACCGATCAACGTGTAACGATCCGGCGTTTTCAGTGGCACCGGCGATGTCGGCGGCGTGACCTTGGCGGCTGCCTCGGCCAGGGCGCCGTAGCTGAAACGACGGCCATCGGGAGCGATGACATTGCCGGCCTCGCAGCGCAGCCGGTCGGCTGGCACGCCGAGGCGTCGCGCCGCCGCCTGCAGCAGCAGCCAGCGGGCGAGCGCGCCGACTTCGCGCAGTTCGGCCCACGCGGAGGGAATCGAATTGCCGAGTCCGCTGGTCTGATGCCCATAGGTCCAGTGCGGCTTGCCATTGTCGTCTTCGACGCCCAGGCCCAGCGGCACCACGCTGACGCGCGTCCAGTCGGCGTCAAGCTCATCGGCGATGATGCGCGGCAGCGACGTGGTGGTGCCCGTGCCGGTGTCCGGATCGCGTGCGCCAATGATCACGTTGCCGTCGGCATCGATGCGTACGAACGGGCCAAGACCGTACAAGGTGTCGCCGAGCAAGGCGGGCGGCACAGGTGCGTCGGTGGCATCGGCAAGACGAATACCGACCACGAGCGCGCCGGCCGTACCGGCGAGTACCTGCAGGAAGCGGCGACGCGAAAGCCGAGTGCCGTCGTTCGAGTTGCTGATCATGCGTGGCTCCCGCTGGAAGCAACACGCTTGATGGCGAGGCGCACACGGGTCTGGCAGCCGCAGCGACAAAGGTTGGGCAACTGGTCGATCTCGTTGTCGCTAGGCTGCGAATGACGATTGAGCAGGTCCAGCGAGGCCATCAGCCAGCCCGGCGTGCAGTAACCGCAGCCGATGGCATCTTCGTCCACAAAGGCCTGTTGCAGTGGATGCAGCTTGCCGTCGGCGGCGGCCAGGCCTTCCACCGTGGTGATCGGCTTTCCAGCCAGGTCAGCGACAGTAAGGTGGGTGGCGGAAGCCAGCTTGCCGTCTACCAGCACCAGGTCGTGGCCACCTTCGCCATGTTCACCGCTGTACTTGGTGCCGGTAAGCCGCAGGATGTCCCGTAGATACCAAAGCAGCGGCATCTGCGTATCGCCGGTGTGACGGTACGTCCTGCCGTTGATCTCCAGATCGATGCCTTCGCGCACCTTCTCGGGCACGATGGCGTTGGTCGGGTGGGGCGTCAGGATCTGGTCTTGCACTTGCGCCATCGGTGAGACTCTCCTTCTCTATCCGCGCATTGTCGCATCGCGGCGATGACCTTAGGAGGTAACCCGGCTGAACAGGCGTCGCCACACCAGATATACCGGCACGCCGGCGACCATGATGAGCAGGCCAATGCCCGTGTTCATGGGGCTGGCGCGCAGGCTCTGCACCATGACCAGGCCGATCGTCGCGATAAAGATCAGCGGCAGCAGCGGATAGCCTGGCACGCGGAAACTGACCTGGGCGCCTTCACGCTTGCGATACCAGAACAACGTGCCCACGCCCACGGCGCAGGCGAGCCAGTCACCAAACGTGGCGTAGTCGAGCAACTGACCGTAGCTGCCGGACCACACCAGCACGATGGCCCAGCCCGAGAGCAGCAAGAGCGCGACATTGGGCGTACGGTGCTTTGGATGCAGCCGGGCCACGCTGCGGAAGAACAAGCCATCCTCGCCCATCACCTGCAGCACGCGAGCTCCGGCCACCAGGGTGATATTGCAGAAGCCCAGCGCAGAAATCGCCACGCCCACGGCGATCAGCTTGGCGCCCGCCGTGCCGAATACGCGCTGCATGACGTCTGCCGCCGGCGCCCGGCTGGCGGCCAGGCCGGCGTGGCCGAGCACGGCAAGATAAGCCAGGTTGACCAGCGCATAGGCTGCAATCACCAGCAACATGCCGATCAACAGGGCACGGGGCAGGGTGCGTTGCGGCTCACTGACTTCGCCGGCCAGATTGTTGAGATAAGTGAAGCCGGAATAGGCGAACAACACCGGCAGTGCCGCGCCCATGAAACCCACGTCAGCCGTCTGCGGGTCAGCGGCCAGCATGCCGTGGCCGTTCACGCCGGCGAGGAACAACCCGCATACCACCAGCACGGCCACCGCCAGCAACTTGAGCAAGGTGAATGAGTTCTGGATCTGCGCGCCCAGGCGCAGGCCAAAGAGGTTGATCAGCGCCACGAAAACCAACGCGCCGATGGCCAAGCTGGTGGTGGCATTGGCGGGCAGGCCGAACAGGGTCGCCGCGTAACTGGCAAAGATCGTGGCCACCGCGGCCGTTGATCCCGAATAGATCACTAGCAGCATGCTCCAGCCGAACAGAAAACCGGCCAGCGGCCCGAAGGCCTCGCGCAGATACACGTAGCTGCCGCCCGCATGGGGGCGGCGCGCGCCCAGTTCGGCATAACAGAGCGCACCGATCAGGGTGAGCAGGCCCGCACCCACCCACATGAGCAGCAGCGACAAGCCCGACGATGTGCGCATCGCCACGACGTACGGGTTGAGAAAAATGCCGCCGCCGATGATGCCGCCGACCACGATCATGGCCGCGTCCCACGGGCGGAGGCGGCGAACGTAGCCACCGGACGTCGATGAATCGCTCATGGAACCTTGCACGCTGAGAGGTGCCAGCGAGCATGGCGGTTGAGTCGGGCATCAGCAAGCCCTGACCTTGGAGCCTGTTCAAAGTCTTTGCGGTGGCCAAGAGCACCCCCTCCCGGCCTCCCCCTGCGTGCAGGGGGAGGAGCCAAAAGCGTGCCCGCTCTTACTCCCCCCTGCGTGCAGGGGGAGGAGCCAAAAGCGTGCCCGCTCTTACTCCCTCCCCTGCTTTGCAGGGGAGGGTTGGGGAGGGGTGCGCTTGGCCGCCGCGTGGACTTTGAACAGGCTCCAACGGGACTGCAAAAGAGCGGAAGCCGGCACCTCGCAGCACCGGCTTCCACTTGGTCTTGCTTGCAGCCCGCTTAGAACACGCTGAGGAACAAGGCCAGGTTGGTCACGTTGAGCGTGCCAATGCCCGCACCCGGTTCATAGCCACCGACACCGTTGTAGAACCAGTTGTCTCCTGCCTTGATATCGTTGAAGGCCGAGAACGGGCCGTAGCCAAAGATATTCTGCAGCGGGTAGATCTGCGGGTTCCAGAAGCCAGTGCGGCCATGCGTCGATTGCCTCAGCAGGGCGGCGATGCCATTGAGCTGGGGCGCCACGAAGCTGGTGCCGCCTTCGAACGTCAGCAGGCCCGCGCCGTCCGTCGAGGAAACGAAGCTGTAGCCGGTTTCAGGGTCGGCGTTCAACGAGAGATCCGGCACGTTGCGGCCACGGAAGTTGGCCGGCAGCGTGTAGTTGACGCCGAACTCAGGGGCTAGCCAGGTCTGGTTCTTCTCGGTCTTGCGGATGCCCGAGGTGAACTGCTGGTAGAGCGGCGTCGGCCAGAACACGCTGACACCGCCACCGCCACCGACAGAGAACACCGCAGGAAGGAGATTGATGCCGAGATTGGTCTGGAAGTAGTTGGCGATGTAGTCCCAGCCCCAGACACTTTCCTTGGTGATCGACGCCTTCGGGCCACCGCGGAAGCTGTAGGTGAAGGGTACGGTCGTGCCTCCCGCCGTGGTGATGAAAGGATCCGCTCCCGGGGAATCGGCGGTGAGCGGCGGCGGCACCGGGTCAGAGGGCAGACCGCCACAACAACGCACGGTGTCGAAGGCACCGGAGTCGCCCGAGGTGGCGAACATCGTGATGCCTTGTACGGCCGCTTCCAGGAACACCTGATGCAGGGACTGCATGTAGGCGACGTTGGCGTCCAGCTGCAGGATGTAGAAGATCTCGGGCTCGCCCCAGCTCACCGACAGGCTGTCGACCTTATTGTCTGACACCGCCTGATTGAAGATATCGAAGAAACCAGCGTCCGTGTTGGGTGCGTGGTAGACAATGATATCGGCCCACGGCGCCAAGCCACCGGACTGCTCGACGTCAAGCGACGTCTCGCCCGAGCCATCGGCACCGCTCAGCGGGCCACCGCCGTCGACCGCTACTTTGGTGATGCGGTTGGGTTTCACCGGCAGGCCGATGTCGCTCCAATAGGTATACGCGTCGGCCACGACGAAGTCGGCCAAGGTCGCGATGCCGATGGTCGAACCTTTGCCGTTGACGCCTGCCTTGTACAGCGGGTTGACGTTGTAACGGTTGGCGACATCGCCCACGGTAAATTCGCCGGGTGTGCAGGTTGCCGTCGGATTGCCCGTACAGGGCGTAGTCGCTGGAGCAGCCGTCGCACTCTTGGCCAGCGCATTCGCATGGCTGGTGGACTGCGGCGGCTCCAGTGCGGTTACGCGGTGGGAGCGAAAATGCGGCTCGCTGTTCAGGCCGGAGGCCAGCACCAAGGTGCCGGAAAGCGCGGCTGGCATCGTCAGCGCCGTGCTCGGGCGATGGAAGGTCGATCCATCACTGGCACGGAAATCGTGAACGGACGTCTGGAACGCCTTGTTGAACTGGCCGATCGTTCCGCTCACCTGGATCGCCAAGTGATTCGGCAACAACTGGACCTGGGTGAGTCCCTGCTGCTTGATGAAGGCCTGCACCCTGGAGATCTCGTCGGCGGTCGCGCCGTAGCGATCCGCGAATTGGTCGGTGGTGAGGAAGCGGTGATAAGAGGGATTGCCTTGCGTGACCGTGCTGTAGATGTATTTTTCCAGCGCCGCCTGATTGTGCAGTCCCAGCACGAGCGTGACATTCACCTTCTGATTGGCATTGCTGGCACCAAGGTCGGCAGGTGTCGAAGCGCCAGCGGCGAAGGATGCGGTGGTGAAGCCACAAAGCAGCAGCGCCAACGAGGCCGCGAGCGACTTGCGATGCAAGTTCTTAAGCATGTGCTTTCTCCAAGGGTAGAAGCGGTCACGCTAGGCGGCGCTGCGGCGCCACTTGCGTGACACTCCGCCGCCCGGCAGGTCGTGGTTCGTAAACTCTTTCCCCAACAACCGGGGCGGCCCCTGAAGATCATCCGCGCCGGCTAAGCGAACGTACGCCCATCGGGTGGGCCTTGGAAGTGGCTGATATTTCGCAAAATCTTGTCAAATTCGCGCCGCGCCTGAAAAGCGTGGCGCAGGATATTGCGGCTATATCGTTCGGCCGAGGATTTTCTGCTGACTGGGTCGGCCAGGCGCGCGCGAACGTTGGAGGGCGGGACGTTCGGCCCATCGATCAACTTGCGGCACAATAGCGGGATTGTGCGTCGCGAACGGCCGTTTTCGACGCGGTATTCCCCGGAGTCGAAGCTCGCCATGTCCACCATCAAGCAAGACGATTTGATCCAGTCCGTCGCCGACGCCCTGCAGTACATCAGCTACTACCATCCCGTCGACTACATCACCAATCTCGCCGCTGCCTACGAGCGCGAAGAGTCGCCCGCCGCCAAGGATGCGATGGCGCAGATCCTGATCAACTCGCGCATGGCCGCCGAAGGTCATCGCCCCTTGTGCCAGGACACCGGCATCGTCACCGTCTTCCTCAAGGTCGGCATGAACGTGCGCTGGGACGCCACCCTGTCGCTGGAAGACATGGTCAACGAAGGCGTGCGCCGCGCCTATAACGACCCGGACAACAAGCTGCGCGCCAGCGTGCTGGCCGATCCGGCCGGCAAGCGCACGAATACCAAGGACAACACGCCGGCGGTGATCAATGTCTCGATCGTGCCGGGCGACACGGTCGATGTGATCGTCGCGGCGAAGGGCGGCGGTTCGGAAGCGAAGTCGAAGTTCGCCATGCTCAATCCGTCCGACTCGATCGTCGACTGGGTGATCAAGACCGTGCCGACCATGGGCGCCGGCTGGTGCCCGCCGGGGATGCTCGGCATCGGCATTGGCGGCACCGCCGAGAAGGCGATGCTGCTGGCCAAGGAAGCGCTGATGGAGCCGATCGATATCCAGGATCTGATCGCGCGCGGCCCGAGCAATCGTGCCGAGGAACTGCGCCTCGAGCTGTACGAGAAGGTGAATGCGCTGGGCATCGGCGCACAAGGCCTGGGTGGCCTCACCACCGTGCTCGACATCAAGGTGAAGGATTACCCGACGCACGCAGCCAACCTGCCGGTGGCCTTGATCCCGAACTGCGCCGCCACGCGCCACGCGCATTTCACGCTGGACGGCTCTGGTCCGGTGATGCTCGATCCGCCGTCGCTGAAGGATTGGCCACAGCTCACCTACAACCCGACCAACGCGCGCCGCGTCAATCTCGACACGATCACCAAGGAAGAGGTCGCCACCTTGAAGCCGGGCGAAGTACTGCTGCTCAACGGCAAGCTGCTGACCGGTCGCGACGCCGCGCACAAGCGCATGGTCGACATGCTCAACAAGGGCGAGCCGCTGCCGGTCGATTTCAAGGGCCGTTTCATCTACTACGTGGGCCCGGTCGATCCGGTGCGTGACGAAGTGGTGGGCCCCGCCGGCCCGACCACGGCCACGCGCATGGACAAGTTCACCGAACAGGTGCTGGCGCAGACCGGCCTGCTCGGCATGGTCGGCAAGGCCGAGCGCGGCCCGGCCGCCATCGAGGCGATCAAGCAGCACCAGTCGGTGTACCTGATGGCGGTGGGCGGCGCGGCGTATCTCGTGTCCAAGGCGATCAAGGCTTCTCGCGTGGTCGGCTTCGCTGACCTCGGCATGGAAGCGATCTACGAGTTCGAGGTGCAGGACATGCCGGTCACCGTGGCCGTGGATTCCGCCGGTACCTCGGTGCACCAGACCGGGCCGAAGGAATGGCAGGCGCGCATTGGCAAGATTCCCGTGGTGGTGGCGTAGGCCCTTCTTCCTCTCCCCTTTGGGGAGAGGACCGAGGTGAGGGGCGGGTGCTCGCGAAAGCACTTCTAGAGCGAGCATCTCGCCTGAAGAATGACCGAGGCCAGCCCGCCCCTCACCCCAACCCTCTCCCCAAAGGGGAGAGGGAGCTGTAAGCCTCCGCATTTAGCCATCCAAACGCCCGTAGGCGTTCTCCCATTGCATTCCTGCTGCTGCAACGCAACACTGTCGAAATTATTTTCCCCAGCCACCACTGAAGGTAATCGTGAACCCGCAAAGCCCCGCGTCGCTTCCCGCCGACGCATCCTGGATCGTGATGAAGTTTGGCGGCACCAGTGTCGCCACCCTGCCGCGCTGGCAGAACATTCTGGAACTGGTTGCCAGTCGTCGTGCCGAAGGCGCGCGTGTGCTGGTGGTCGTTTCGGCACTCTCCGGCATCACCGACGCACTCAAACAACTGTGCGCACAGGAAGACAAGGGCAAACGCATCGAGGCTGCCAAGGCGATCGCACAGCGTCATTACGAGCTGCTCGATCACATGCAGCTGGCGGTTCCGGACACGCTCGGTGCACGACTGGCCGAACTCGCATCGCTGGCGGAAGACGGCCCCGCGGCGCTCGGCGAACTGGCATGGGCCGCGTTGGTGCAAGGGCATGGCGAGCTGATGTCGAGCGCGCTTGGCGCGGCCTTCCTCACCCATAGCGGGCTGCCCTCGCAATGGCTGGATGCGCGCGACTGCCTTGCCGCGGTGGCGCTGCCGAACCAGAACGAGCGCACCAAGCTGCTTTCCGCCATGGTCGAGGCCAAGCCGGATCCTGCATTGAACGCGCGCCTGGCACGGTTGGGCGACGTGTTTATCACCCAGGGATTCATCGCCCGCGAGGCGCAGGGTCGCACGGTGCTGCTTGGTCGTGGCGGCTCGGATACCTCGGCCTCGTATTTCGGCGCGTTGCTGAAAGCGCAGCGCGTGGAAATCTGGACCGACGTGGCCGGCATGTTCACCGCCAATCCACGCCAGGTGCCGAGTGCGCGCCTGTTGCAGCGTCTCGACTACGAGGAGGCCCAGGAAATCGCCTCCACCGGCGCCAAGGTGCTGCATCCGCGCTGCCTGTCGCCGTTGCGCGAACCGCGCGTGCCGCTGCTGATCAAGGACACCAACCGCCCCGAACTGGACGGCACGCTGATCGGCCCCGAGGTGCGCGAGCACGCACCCAGCGTCAAGGCGATCAGTGCGCGCAAGGGCATCACCCTGGTCTCGATGGAGTCGGTGGGCATGTGGCAGCAGGTCGGCTTTCTTGCCGACGTGTTTGCGCAGTTCAAGCAGCATGGTTTGTCGGTGGACCTGATCGGTTCGGCCGAGACCAACGTCACCGTGTCGCTCGACCCGACCGAAAACCTGCTCGACTCCGACGCGCTTGCCGCGCTCGCCAGCGATCTGGCCAAGGTATGCCGGGTGAAGGTGATTGCGCCGTGTGCGGCGATTACCCTGGTCGGCCGCGGCATGCGCTCCATGCTGCATACGCTGTCGGGCGTGCTGGCCGAATTCGGCCAGCTGCGCGTGCACATGATTTCGCAGTCCTCCAACAACCTCAACCTCACCTTCGTGGTGGATGAGAACGTGGTGGACGAGCTGCTGCCGCATCTGCACGAGTTGCTGATTACGGCCGGCGCGCTGCGCACGGACGACAGCGCGTTGTTCGGTCCCAGTTGGCAAGCGCTGTATGGCAGCGGCGATGTGTTGTCGCCCGCTGCGGCATGGTGGCGTACGGATCGCCGCGACGCGCTGCTGAAACTCGGTGCCGAGGCGACGCCGCGCTACGTCTACCACTTGCCCACCGTCCGCCAGCAGGCGCGCGACCTGAAAACGCTGGCTGCGGTCGATCGCCTGCATTACGCGGTGAAGGCGAACACGCATCCGGCCATCCTCAAGGCCCTGGCCGAGGAAGGTTTCGGCTTTGAATGCGTCTCGCCGGGCGAGTTGAAAGCGGTGATGGCCGTGGTGCCCGAATCCGCACCGCTGCTGTTCACGCCCAACTTCGCCCCGCGCGAAGATTACGCCTGGGCATTGACCACTCGCGCCACCATCTCGCTCGATTCGCTCTATCAGCTCGAGCAATGGGGTGAGTTGTTCCGTGGTCGCGACATCGTCTTGCGCATCGATCTGGGGCGCGGTCTAGGTCATCACGAGAAAGTGCGTACCGGTGGCAGCGGCAGCAAGTTCGGTCTGCCGGTGGAGCAGGTGGATGCGTTCCTGCGCCTGGCGGACGCGCATGGGGTCACCGTGCGTGGCCTGCATGCGCATCTTGGCTCGGGCATTCTCGACGACGGCCACTGGGGCGAGGTGTACGGCCAACTGGCCAGCCTGGCCGAGCGCATCGGCAGCGTGACCTTCCTGGATATCGGCGGCGGCCTTGGCGTGCCGTCGCATCCGGGTGAGGCACGGCTGGATATCGCCGGCCTCGATCGTGTGCTGCGCGAGGTCAAGGCCGCCTATCCGCATTACAAGCTGTGGATGGAGCCGGGCCGTTATCTGGTCGCTGACGCAGGTGTATTGATCACCCGTGTCACGCAGACCAAGGGCAAGGGCAACGGCATGGTGCGTTATCTCGGCGTGGATACGGGCATGAACAGCCTGATCCGCCCCGCGCTCTACGAAGCCTGGCACGAGATCGTCAACCTCAGCCGGCTCGACGAGCCCGCCACATCGCTATTCCAGGTAGTGGGCCCGATCTGCGAGAGCGGCGACGTGCTTGGCACGGATCGTCGTCTGCCCGAACCACAGGAAGGCGATGTGATGCTGATTGCCCAGGCCGGTGCGTACGGGAAGGTGATGTCCTCGCCTTACAACATGCGTGATGAGGCGGAGGAAATCGTTATCGAGTAAGACCTCACTTCTCCCTCTCCCCTTTGGGGAGAGGGTCGGGGTGAGGGGCGGGTGCTCGCGGTAACCCGACAATGAGGGACGTTTAAGGATGAAGCGTCTAAATGTGGACAGAGCGCGTAGCTTGCGTGGAGCTCAGACCGATGCGGAGCAAGCGCTTTGGTATCGCTTGCGCAACCGCCGTCTGCAAGGCTGGAAATTTCGTAGGCAGCACGAAATCGATCTCTACATAGTCGACTTCGTTTGTGCCGATGCTGCCCTGATTGTGGAGTTGGACGGCGGCCAGCATGGCGAGCAACTGACTTATGACGAGGCGCGTACGCAAAAACTCCAGGAAAGGGGCTACCGCGTGCTGCGTTTCTGGAACAATGATGTCTTGAAGAACTTGGACAGCGTACTTGAGGTGATCGTGGAGGCATTGGCAAGCCCGGCCCCTCACCCCAACCCTCTCCCCGAAGGGGAGAGGGGGTAACGCCCGCGGAGACTTAAGCGTGACAACCAATATCCAACCCCGCCTGACCCAGGTATTCCGCTTCGTGCGCTGCAGCTATGCCGATGGCGTGGCCGAGCTGGTGTATGCCTTCGACCATGGCGAGGAGCTGATCGAGCGCGTGCGCTTCCCGCACGCGCCGGCGTTGCCGGCCAGTCATCAGCCGGCGTTCGACGCGGCGCTGCGCATGCTGCACCTGATCGCAGGCGTGAGTTACTACAAAGCCGGCGTGCCGCCGCGCATCGAAGTAGCGGATGGCCCGCTGGACGACGCCACGGCCGATCTGCTCGAAGCGCTGTATCTGCATGGCCTGGCCGAGTTTGCCTATCGCAACGGACTGGATCTGCGCGGCCGCATCGCGTTTCCGCGCCTTGGCGCGGAAACATCGGCAAACTCGCGCGGCGGCGCAGCGCAGCCCGCTGCCAAGGCCTTGAGCCTGCCGCATCGCACCCTGGTGCCGATTGGTGGTGGCAAGGACTCGCTGGTGGCGGTGGAAGCCATCAAGTCCATTGGTGGCGACGCGACCGCGGTATGGGTGGGCAATTCGCCGCTGATCGCCGCCTGCGCCGAGCGCACTGGCTTGCCCATGCTCAATATCCAGCGTGAGTTGGCACCGGGCCTGTTCGAGCTCAACCGTCATGGTGCATGGAACGGCCATATTCCGGTGACCGCGGTGAATTCCGCGATCCTGGCCGTGGCGGCGATCCTCTACGGCTATGACAGCATTGCGTTTGCCAACGAGCGCTCCGCTTCGGCGGCCACGCTGGAATACGAAGGCCAGCAGGTGAATCACCAGTGGAGCAAGGGCTACGTCTTCGAGCAACTGCTGGGCGACTGGCTGCATCAGCATGTCGCTGCCGATCTCACCTATTGCTCGCTGCTGCGTCCGTATTCGGAGCTGGCAGTGACGCGCGCGTTTGCCAAGCTCACGCCGTACTTCGACGTGTTCTCCAGCTGCAACCGTAACTTCAAGCTGCTCGGTCCCAAGCCGGCCGATCGCTGGTGCGGGCAGTGCCCGAAGTGCCATTTCGTCTTTCTCGCGCTGGCGCCGTTCCTGGCCAAGCCGCGCCTGCTGTCGATCTTCGGCCGCAACCTGCTGGATGACGACAACCTCGCGCCTGGTTTCGATGCGTTGCTGGAGTACCAGGACCACAAGCCGTTCGAATGCGTGGGCGAGGGTGCCGAAGCGCGCGCGGCGATGTATGCGCTGAGCCAACGCTCAGAGTGGCAAGAAGATGCCTTGGTCGATCGCTTCCGCAGCGAGATTTTGCCGCAGCTTGATGTGAGTGAGCTGGCGCTTGAGCCATGGCTGCAACCGTCGGGTGAACATCGGATTCCGGCACGCTTGCTGCCTGCCTTGGCGATCTTCGCGTGATGAAACGGCAGACGCCCCTGCGCATCGCCGATCTCGCCGGCCAGCGGGTGGCGATCTGGGGCTTTGGTCGCGAAGGGCGCGCGGTCATCACGGCGATTCGCAGCCGCTTGCCGCAACTGGCGCTGACGCTTTTTTGCAGCGAGTCGGAAGTGTCGGCGGCGAAGGCATTCGATGCGTCCCTGGTCGTGCATGGCAACGAGCCGGATGCGATTGCGCTGGCCGCGTTCGACGTGATCGTGAAGTCACCTGGCGTCTCCGCCTACAAACCAGCCCTGCTGGCCGCTGGCGAG
This sequence comes from uncultured Gammaproteobacteria bacterium, assembly GCA_963765335.1. Classification (GTDB taxonomy): domain Bacteria; phylum Pseudomonadota; class Gammaproteobacteria; order Xanthomonadales; family Rhodanobacteraceae; genus Dyella. Next base: position 30,534 of record CAVXWA010000001.1, read on the forward strand.
GCAGGTATCCGCATCACCTCGGGTACGGCGATGTGGTTTGCCGAACATGCCTCGTCGCGCGTCGTCGCCGTCACCGGTACCAAGGGTAAAAGCACGACCACGGCGCTGATCGCGCATCTCGCGCGCTCGCTCGGCGTGCGCACGGCACTGGCCGGCAATATCGGCATGCCCTTGCTGGAGCTGCTGGATCAGTCCGCCGACCTCTGGGCGATCGAGCTGTCGAGCTTCCAGACCGGCGAGGCCGGCCCGGTCGAGCTCGGTGTGATCACCAGCCTGTATGAGGAACATCTGGACTGGCACGGCTCGCGTGAGCGTTATATCGACGACAAGCTCAAGCTTGCCGATATGTCGAAGCAACTGCTGGTCAATGCGACGCAAGCATTTTTGCTCGAGCGCACGGCGCAGCATCCCCATCGCATCGTGTTTGGCGCTACCGCTGGCTGGCATGTCGCGCATGGCTTCATTCGTCGCGGCCATCAGCCGGCGTTCGAGGTCGCCCGACTGCCGGTGCCGGGCGAGCACAACGCGCTTAATGCCTGCGCCGCGTTGGCCGCGCTGGAAGCGATGGGTTTCGATGCGATGAAGGCGGCGGCATCGCTGGCGCATTTCCGACCGTTGCCGCATCGCCTGCAACCGATGGGCGAGCTGGGCGGGGTCAGCTGGATCAACGACTCCATCAGCACCACGCCACAGGCCACGCTCGCTGCGCTGGCCAGTCTGCAAGGACGCGCCGTGACGGTGATCGTCGGCGGTCACGACCGAGGACTCGACTGGAGCGAGTTCGTGCAGGCGATGAGGCAGGGAACGCCTTACGCCATCATCACGCAGGGCGGTAATGGCCCGCGCATCGCCAAGGCATTGCGCGAGCAGACGGTGGCCATCACCCTGGATGAGGTCGCCGATCTGGCCGCCGCCGTCGAGCGTGCCCGCGAACTGACCCCGCCTAGTGGCGTGGTACTGCTATCGCCCGGCGCGCCGAGTTTTGATCAGTTCCAAGACTATGCCGAGCGCGGTCGCCGTTTCGCCGAATTGGCCGGGTTTGACTGCCATGCCATCGCCGGCATCGCCGGGCTTGGTATCGGCTGATGTCGTGCGGGTGGATCCCCATGGAGATCCAATGACCGTCGATATCTTTCTTGCCCACCCCGTCAGCGGTCGGTGTATCAATTCTGCGTTTCCGTTGACAACGTGCGGCACCTTAGCCGTCCAGTCAAAATATCACCTTGACCCCAAACTGCCCCGCGTAGCTGGTCAGGTGCGTATTATCGATACTGCGTTCGGCGCCGAAGCGCACGTTGAAGAGGATGTTCTTGGCCACTTGAGCATCGATGCCGGCCTGCAGGCCCAGTCGGGTGCCGGGGTAGTTGTTATAGAACAGCACGTCGCCCTGCGTCGGTGTGGCGAAACGCGTCGTCGCACTACCGCCGGTGTTGTGCAGCACGTTGAGGGTCAGCCAGGCCGACGACGGCGTCGTGCCATCGGTGTCCAGGGCTTTGCTCAGGCGGCCGCCGACGCGTAGCAAGGCGCTGTTGGCGCGATCGAACGAGACATCGCCAGCCTGATCATGCGCATTGCTCGTGCCCACCGACTGATAGACCACCTGGGCCTGCGGCTCCAGTCCCAGGCCGGGTTGCAGTTCGAAACGCTTGCCAGCTTCGAGCGAGGCGGCCACGCCATTGCTGCTGGTCGTCAGGTGCATCTTGTTCACCGAATCGCTCGATACGTCGTAGTGCGTGCCCTGCAACACCGCGTCCAGATAGCCGCCCCGGCCATCGAGCCAGGTGGCATACGCGCCCAGACTGTAGGCCTTCAGCGTGTTGTTTCCGGCCTGCGCGGTCACGCCATACGTATCGATATGGTCGACCGTGCCGCGGCTCTCACCGATAACGCCATACACGCCGGCGCTGGTGCGACCGGCGCCATTGCTGGTGACATACAAGTCCCCACCGACCTGCAGCGCGGCCAGCCCTACATTGCTGCGCACGTCGCGGCCATAAATACCCTCGGCGGCGCCGTCGTTGCGGTCGCTCTGGCCGATGGCACGCCCCCACACGTAACGGTCGTTGCTGGCGCCGAGCTCGCCCAGGGCGCCCATGCGCTCGCGCAAGGTGCCCAGCACGGCCTCGCCGTAGCGCAAGGCTTCGCCGGACAGATCGCTATAGAGCGAGGTCTCCGCTCGATAATCGGGGAGTATGCCGGGCGCGTTGTTGGCCAGGAACCAGTCGTTCGACGCCCCGTTGCTGCCTCGCTGCAGGGTGTAGTCGTACGGACCGGCAAGCACTGGGTTGGCCAGGTCAAAGGTGCCCGTCGCGGTGGTGCCGCCGTTCACAGCGGTCACCACGGGGATACCGTTGCCGGTGGTCCGGTCACCCAGGCCGCCGGCGTTCTGGATCGCCAGATGGGTCAGGCCGCTGACGCTGCCGCCGTTGATGATCAGCTGATCGCTGATCGAAGCGCTGTTGCCCAGCACGGTGTAGAGGCCGAGTGTGCCGCCTTGGCCCACCAGGTTCGTCACGGTGAGCGTGCGCCCGACGGTCATCGGGTTGGGTGGCGCCACAAAGCCAGCCAGGCCGGCCAGGGTCAGGGTGCCGACGGTTGAGTTGGCGGTGATGTGCCAGGTGCTGGTGGGGCTGATGGTGACATCCGTGGGGTCGATCCAGCCGGTCAGTGCGGCGCCATTGAGCAGCGATAGCGCCGTGCCGGCTTGCCCGACCACGTCGCTGCTGAGCTGAGCGCCACCGACGCTACCGTCCAGAATCAGCTGACCACCATCGAGCTGGGTGGCGCCGGTGTAGCCGGTCGGACCGGACAGGTTCAGGCTGCCTGTACCGTTCTTGATCAGGCCGCTGCTGCTGGCATCGATCGCGCCGGCGAAGCTGGTGTTGGCGTTGTTGGTGACGGTGAGGGTCTTGCCGGCCAGCACCAGCTGGCTGCCGCTGACGCCGGACAGGTTTTGCACGTCGGCACCGGACCCACTCACCCCGGCGATGGACAGCGTGGTACCGCTATGGGGCAAACTCGTTGCGGCACTCGTCGAGAGATCGGCACCGCCGCTCAACGCCAGGGTGCCTTCGAAAAGGGTGGTGGTGCCGGTATAGCTGAGGGGGCCCGCCAGGGTCAGCGTGCCCGTACCGGTTTTGACCAGGCTGCCGCCGGCGGTGGTGCCATCGCCGATGGCACCGGCAAACGCGGTGCTATCGGTGCTGGCAGCGTTGTTGGCGGTAAGCGTGGCGCCGTTGAGCAGGATCGCGCCGCCGCCACCGGCGAGTCGGTTGGCGAGTTGGCTGTGGCCATCCAGATCGAGCGCGCCGCCGTTGACGACGACGTCCGCGCTGCTGGCGAAGCTGTTGGCGACGGCGGTCTGCAGGGTGCCGGCGTTGACGGTGGTCGCGCCGGTGTAGCTATTGGTGTCCGACAGCAGCAAGAGACCCGCGCCATTTTTGGTCAGGCTCTGGCCATCCCAGCCGCTGGCAAAACCGCCGGCCGGCACGCTCTGGTTGGCCAGCGGGATGTCCACGTTGAAGGCGGTGTTCGCTCCCAGGGTGAAGGTGCCGGTGCCGTTGGTGACGCCTCCCTGCGTCCACGCAAGCTGGAAGCCCAGCTGGTAGTCCTTGCCGTTGGGCGAGATGGAGCTCTCGTGCAGCAGGTAGTCCAGCCCTGACGGTTGCAGCGGATTGTTGGCGAAGTTGCCCGTGATGCCGTTCGTGGTGTGCAGCACCGTGTAGCGTTGGCCGTCGGTGACATCGCTGGCCTTGACCGGGATCGAGCCCTCGTTGAAACCGTTGATCACCAAATTGCCATCAAGCACCGCGCTTTGCGCGGAGATATCGGGTGCGCTACCGACGGTAACGTTCAGCGTGGCGCCGGCGGTTTGTGTGAAGACCCCGCCCACGTTCAGCGCGGCGCCGGGCTGGCCGATGTAGGTGGCGGCGCCACTTTGCGTCGTGTAGTTGCCGGTGGCGATGAAGACACCGGTCTGCGCGAACTGCAACGTTCCCTGTTGCACGGCGACACTGCCCACGTTTGAGCCGGTTCCGGTCAAGGTGACCGTGCTTGCCCCGGTCTTCTGCAGCAGGCCGGTGCCGGTGAGCGTATTGGCCAGGCTGCCGTTGGCGACAAAGCCCAGGTCAAGGGTGGCGTCGTTGGTCACCACACCCGTGCCCAGGGCCGCACCGTTGGTCGCCGTCAGCGTGCCGGCCGCGATCATCGTTCCGCCACTGTAAGTGTTGGCACCGGACAGGGTCAGATTCCCGATACCGGTCTTGGTGACACTACCGGTGCCGGACACCAGGCCGGCAAAGACCGTGCTTCCCGTGTTCTGGGCGGTCATCACCGCCGAGCCCAGATTCACCGTACCGGCCCCGGACAGCTCGTTGATGATCTGGTTGAAGCCGTTCAGCGCCAGCGTCGCTCCTGAGGCTACGGTGACCGCGCTGCTATCGGCCATCGTATTGGCGATACCGGTCGTCAGCGTCCCGCCATTGATCAGGGTGGGGCCGGTATACGTGTTGGTAGCTGACAGGAGCAGATTGCCCGCCCCGTTCTTGGTCAACGTGCTGCCATCCCAGCCCGTGGCCGAGGCGGCCTGGTTGGCGAGGGGAATATCAACGTTGAAGGCGTCCGTCGCATTGGCCAGCGTGAATATGCCATTGCCATTCGTCGCACCGGCCTTCCAGGTCAGTGCAAAACCAACGTCATAATCCAAGCCATTGGGCGTTTGCGCGCCATTGATCTCCAGATAATCAACGCTGCTGGCCGCGCCACCGAAATCAAGCGTGGTGAAGTTCCCGGTGATCCCGCCCGTGGTATGCAAGACGTCGTATCGGGTTATCGACAGAACGCTGGCCGGGAGGGTGGTGTCGACGTTGGTGATAATCAGCGTGCCATTGGCCGTTGCCGTAGCCGCGGACACAATGGGCAGGTTGGACGGACCGATCGCGACATTCAGGGAGGAACCGGCTGCTTGCGTCAAAGCACCGGAGACATTCAAGTGGGAATTCATTCCAACCGTCGTTTCCGCACCCGCTTCGGTGGTGTATGTAGCGGCCGTAAAGACGCCGGCCTGGTTCAGGGCCAACTGACCCGCCGCCACATCGACACTGCCTACGTTTGAGCCCGTTCCGGTCAAGGTGGCCGTACTTGCTCCGGTCTTCTGCAGCAGGCCGGTGCCGGTGAGCGTATTAACCAGGCTGCCGTTGGCGGTAAAGCCCAGGTCAAGGGTGGCGTCGTTGGTCACCACACCCGTGCCCAGGGCTGCACCGTTGGTCGCCGTCAGCGTGCCGGCCGCGATCATCGTTCCGCCACTGTAAGTGTTGGCACCGGACAGGGTCAGATTCCCGATACCGGTCTTGGTGACACTACCGGTGCCGGACACCAGGCCGGCAAAGACCGTGCTTCCCGTGTTCTGGACGGTCATCACCGCTGAGCCCAGATTCACCGTACCGGCCCCGGACAGCTCGTTGATGATCTGGTTGAAGCCGTTCAGCGCCAGCGTCGCTCCTGAGGCTACGGTGACCGCGCTGCTATCGGCCATCGTATTGGCGATACCGGTCGTCAGCGTCCCGCCATTGATCAGGGTGGGGCCGGTATACGTGTTGGCGGCTGACAGGAGCAGATTACCTGCACCGTTCTTGGTCAACGTGGTGCCATCCCAACCCGTGGCCGAGGCGGCCTGGTTGGACAGCGGTACATCCACGTTGAAGGCGTCCGTCGCATTGGCCAGCGTGAACACGCCGTTGCCCAAGGTGAGGCCGGCCAGCCAGGTCAGGCCAAAGCCCACGTTGTAGTCCAGGTTGTTGGCCGTCTTGGCTGCCGCCAGGGTCAGGTAATCCACCGGACTGCTCGCGCTACCGAGCGTGACCGAGGAGAAGTCGCCGGTGATGCCGCCGGTGGTGTGCAGCAGCGTGAACTGGGTGCTGGTCAGCGCGCTCGCCGACGTCGGTGCACCGGCCGAGAAGCCGGCGACGTCCAGCGCGCCGTTCAGCGCCCCGGTTCCCGCCGTGATGACCGGGTTGTTCGAACCCAGGGTCACATCCAGGGTTGAACCGGCAGCCTGCGTGAACGCCCCCGTCACCGCCAGCTGCGCGGCGCCGTCGATCGCCGTGGTCGCGCCGCTCTGCGTGATGTAGCTCGCCGCGTTGAAGGCGCCAGTGTGGCCGAACTGCAGGGTGCCGGCGTTGACCGCCACGGCGCCCTCGCTTGAACCACTCGCGCTCAGCGTGGTGACGACGTTCCCGGTGTTGGTCAGGCTGCCGGTGCCGGACAAGCTATTGGCCAGCGTGCCGTTGCTGGTGAAGTCCAGCTGCAGGGCCGCGCTGTTGCTGATCGCGCCGGTGCCGAGGGCGCTGCCGTTCGTGGCCACCAGCGTGCCGGCGCTGAGCGTCGAGCCGCCGCTGTAGCTGTTCACGCCACTCAAGGTCAGCGCCGCGGCCCCGGCCTTGACCAGACTGCCCGGTCCGCTGATCGTGCCGGCGAAGGTCGTGTTGGTCGTGCTGTCGACGGTCAGAGTAGCCGGGTCGAGCACCACGTTGCCGCCGCCCGACAGGTTGTTGGCGATCTGCGAGAAGCCGTTCAAAGCGAGGGTTGCGCCGCTGTTGACGGTCACCGACGAACTCGTCGCAAAGGCATTGGCGATCCCCGTCGCCAGGGTGCCGCCATTGATGATCGTTGCGCCGGTATAGGTATTGAGCGCCGACAGCGTCAGCGTGCCTGCGCCGTTCTTCGTCAACGTCGTGCCGTCCCAGCCCGTGGCCGATACGGCCTGGTTGGACAGCGGCACATCCACGTTGAAGGTGTTCGTCGCATTGGCCAGCGTAAACACGCCATTGCCCAAGCTGGGGCCGGCCAGCCAGGTCAGGCCAAAGCCGACGTTGTAATCGAGGTTGTTGGCCGTCTTGGCTGCCGCCAGGGTCAGGTAATCCACCGGACTGGTCGCGCCACCGAGCGTGACCGAGGTGAAGTTGCCGGTAATGCCGCCGGTGGTGTGCAGCACCGTGAACTCGGTACTGGTCAGCGCACTCGCCGACGTCGGCGCAGTGGCCGAGAAGCCGGTGACGCTCAGTGCGCCGTTCAGTGCCGCCGTGCCGGCCGTGATGATCGGTTGATTCGAGCCGATCGCGACATCCAGCGCCGCGCCGGCGGCCTGCGTGAACGCGCCCGTCATCGCCAGCTGCGTGGCGCCGCCTATGTTCGTGGTCGCCCCGGTTTCCGTGGTGTAGCCGGTGGCGGTGAACAGCCCGGTTTGCGCCAACGACAAGGTACCCGCCTGCACATCCACGGCACCGATCGAAGAGCCCACGCCAGACAGCGTCAGCGTCGCCGCGCCGGTCTTGTCCAACGCCCCCGTGCCACTGATGCCACCGGCGAAGGTCGTGCTGGTCGTGCTGTTGTTGGCGGTCAGCGTCGCCGAACCGAGGGTGATGGCGCCGACGCCCGACAGGTTGTTGGCCAGCTGCGAGAAGCCGTTCAAGGCCAGGGTCGCGCCGCTGTTGACGGTCACCGCCGAACTCGTCGCAAAGGTGTTGGCGATCCCCGTCGCCAGGGTGCCGCCATTGATGATCGTCGCGCCGGTATAGGTATTGAGCGCCGACAGCGTCAGCGTGCCTGCGCCGTTCTTCGTCAACGTCGTGCCGTCCCAGCCACTGGTGAACGGTCCGGTCTGGTCGCCTAGCACCACGTCCACATTGAACGTATCCGGCGCATTGGCCAGCGTGAATACGCCATTGCCCAAGGTGGGGCCGGCCAGCCAGGTCAGGCCAAAGCCCACGTTGTAATCGAGGTTGTTGGCCGTCTTGCCAGCCGCGAGGGTCAGGTAATCCACCGGGCTGCTCGCGCTACCGAGATTGACCGAGGTGAAGTCGCCAGTGATGCCGCCGGTCGTATGCAGCAGCGTGAATTGCGTGCTGGTCAGTGCGCTCGCCGAGGACGGTGCGCCGGCCGCAAAGCCGGTGACATCCAGCGCGCCGTTCAGCGCCCCGGTTCCCGCCGTGATGACCGGGTTGTTCGAACCCAGGGTTACATCCAGTGTTGAACCGGCAGCCTGGGCGAATGCGCCCGTCACGGCCAGCTGCGCTGCGCCGCCAATACTCGTGGTCGTCCCGGTTTCCGTGGTGTAACCGCCGGCGGTGAACGCGCCAGTTTGCGCCAACGCCAAGGCACCTGCCTGCACATCCACGGCACCGATCGAAGTATTAGTTCCGGTCAGCGTCGCCGTTCCGGCGCCGGTCTTTTGCAGCGTGCCAGGCCCCACGATCTGGTTGGCCAACGTATTGCTCGTTGCAAAAGCGAGATTGAATACGGCGTTGTCGGTGACCGCACCGGTCCCGGCAGCCTGGCCGTTGGTGATGGCCAGCGTGCCAGTGTCGATCGTCGAGCCGCCGCCGTAGCTGTTCACGCCACTCAAGGTCAGCGCCGCGGCCCCGGCCTTGACCAGACTGCCCGGTCCGCTGATCGTGCCGGCGAAGGTCGTGTTGATCGTGCTGTCGACGGTCAGCGTGGCCGGATCGAGCACCACGTTGCCGCCGCCCGACAGGTTGTTGGCGATCTGCGAGAAGCCGTTCAAAGCCAGGGTCGCGCCGCTGTTGACGGTCACCGCCGAGCTCGTCGCAAAGGTGTTGGCGATCCCCGTCGCCAGAGTGCCGTCATTGATGATGGTCGGGCCGGTGTAGGTATTGAGTGCCGACAGCGTCAACGTGCCTGCGCCGTTCTTCGTCAACGTCGTGCCGTCCCAGCCACTGGTGAACGGTCCGGTCTGGTCGCCTAGCACCACGTCCACATTGAACGTATCCGGCGCATTGGCCAGCGTGAATACGCCATTGCCCAAGCTGGGGCCGGCCAGCCAGGTCAGGCCAAAGCCCACGTTGTAATCGAGGTTGTTGGCCGTCTTACCAGCCGCGAGGGTCACGTAATCCACCGGGCTGCTCGCGCTACCGAGATTGACCGAGGTGAAGTCGCCAGTGATGCCGCCGGTGGTGTGCAGCACCGTGAATTGCGTGCTGGTCAGTGCGCTCGCCGAGGACGGTGCGCCGGCCGCAAAGCCGGCGACGTCCAGCGCGCCGTTCAGCGCCGCCGTGCCGGCCGTGATGACCGGGTTGTTCGAACCCAGGGTCACATCCAGGGTTGAACCGGCCGCCTGGGTGAATGCGCCCGTTACCGCCAGCTGCGCGGCGCCGTCGATCGCCGTGGTCGCGCCGCTCTGCGTGATGTAGCTCGCCGCGTTGAAGGCGCCGGTCTGGCCAAACTGCAGGGTGCCGACGTTGACTGCCACGGCGCCCTCGCTTGAACCACTCGCGCTCAGCGTGGTGACGACGTTCCCGGTGTTGGTCAGGCTGCCGGTGCCGGACAAGCTATTGGCCAGCGTGCCGTTGCTGGCGAAGTCCAGCTGCAGGGCCGCGCTGTTGCCGATCGCGCCGGTGCCCAGGGCGCTGCCGTTCGTGGCCACCAGCGTGCCGGCGCTGAGCGTCGAGCCGCCGCTGTAGGTGTTGGCGGCAGTGAGGACCAGGGTGCCGGGGCCCGTCTTGTTCAGCACCCCAGCGACGGTGCCATTGCTGATGCTGCCGGTCCACGTGGTAGTCAGGCCGGTATTGACGTTGAACGTCGGATCGCCGCTCAGGGTGACGGCGTTATTCACCGTATAGCTGCCGAGGAAGTCCAGGGTGGTACCGGCAGCCATCGCCAGGGTACCGCTACCCAGCGCGCCGGCATTGCCTAGTGCCAGCGTGCCGGTACTGAGCGCCGTGCCACCGCTGTAGGTGTTCGCACCGGACAGCGTCAGGGTCGCCGCGCCGGTCTTGTCCAACGCCCCCGTGCCACTGATCGTACCGGTGAAGGTCGTGTTGGTCGTGCTGTTGTTGGCGGTCAGCGTCGCCGAACCGAGGGAGATGGCGCCGACGCCCGACAGGTTGTTGGCCAGCTGCGAGAACCCGTTCAAGGCCAGGGTCGCGCTGCTGTTGACGAGCGTCACCGCCGAACTCGTCGCAAAGGTGTTGGCGATCCCCGTCGCCAGGGTGCCGCCATTGATGATCGTCGCTCCGGTATAGGTATTGAGCGCCGACAGTGTCAGTGTGCCCGGACCGTTCTTCGTCAACGTCGTGCCGTTCCAGCCCGTGGCCGAGGCGGCCTGGTTGGACAGCGGCACATCCACGTTGAAGGCGTCCGTCGCATTGGCCAGCGTGAATACGCCATTGCCCAAGCTGGGGCCGGCCAGCCAGGTCAGGCCGAAGCCCACGTTGTAATCCAGGTTGTTGGCCGTCTTGGCCGCCGCCAGCGTCAGGTAATCCACCGGACTGGTCGCGCCTCCGAGCGTGACCGAGGTGAAGTTGCCGGTAATGCCGCCGGTGGTGTGCAGCAGCGTGAACTGGGTGCTGGCCAGCGCGCTCGCCGACGTCGGTGTGCCGGCCGCAGAAGCCGGTGACATCCAGCATACCGTTTAGCGCCGCCGTGCCGGCCGTGATGACCGGGTTGTTCGAACCCAGGGTCACATCCAGTGTTGAACCGGCAGCCTGGGTGAATGCGCCCGTCACCGCCAGCTGCGCGGCGCCGTCGATCGCCGTGGTCGCGCCGCTTTGCGTGATGTAGCTCGCCGCGTTGAAGGCGCCAGTCTGGCCGAACTGCAGGGTGCCGGCGTTGACCGCCACGGCGCCTTCGCTTGAACCACTCGCGCTCAGCGTGGTGACGACGTTCCCGGTGTTGGTCAGGCTGCCGGTGCCGGACAAGCTATTGGCCAGCGTGCCGTTGCTGGCGAAGTCCAGCTGCAGGGCCGCGCTGTTGCTGATCGCGCCGGTGCCCAGGGCGCTGCCGTTCTTGGCCACCAGCGTGCCGGCGCTGAGCGTCGAGCCGCCGCTGTAGGTGTTGGCGGCAGTGAGCACCAGGGTGCCGGGGCCCGTCTTGTTCAGCACCCCAGCGACGGTGCCATTGCTGATGCTGCCGGTCCACGTGGTGGTCAGGCCGGTATTGACGTTGAACGTCGGATCGCCGCTCAGGGTGACGGCGTTATTCACCGTATAGCTGCCGAGGAAGTCCAGGGTGGTACCGGCAGCCATCGCCAGGGTACCGCTACCCAGCGCGCCGGCATTGCCTAGTGTCAGCGTGCCGGTACTGAGCGTCGTGCCACCGCTGTAGGTGTTCGCACCGGACAGCGTCAGGGTCGCCGCGCCGGTCTTGTCTAACGCCCCCGTGCCACTGATCGTACCGGCGAAGGTCGTGTTGGTCGTGCTGTTGTTGGCGGTCAGCGTCGCCGAACCGAGGGAGATGGCGCCGACGCCCGACAGGTTGTTGGCCAGCTGCGAGAACCCGTTCAAAGCCAGGGTCGCGCCGCTGTTGACGAGGGTCACCGCTGAGCTCGTCGCAAAGGCATTGGCGATCCCTGTCGCCAGGGTGCCGTCATTGATGATGGTCGGGCCGGTATAGGTATTGTGCGCCGACAGCGTCAACGTGCCTGCGCCGTTCTTCGTCAACGTCGTGCCGTTCCAGCCCGTCGCCGATGCGGCCTCGTTGGCGAGGGGAATATCCACATTGAAGGCACTGGTCGGTGCCGTCAGCGTGAATACGCCATTGCCCAAGATGGGGCCGGCCAGCCAGGTCAGGCCAAAGCCGACGTTGTAATCCAGGTTATTGGCCGTCTTGGCTGCCGCCAGCGTCAGGTAATCCACCGGACTGGTCGCGCTACCGAGCGTGACCGAGGTGAAGTCGCCAGTGATGCCGCCGGTGGTGTGCAGCACCGTGAATTGCGTGCTGGTCAGCGCGCTCGCCGACGTCGGTGCACTGGCCGAGAAGCCGGTGACGCTCAGCGCGCCGTTCAGTGCCGCCGTGCCGGCCGTGATGATCGGTTGATTCGAGCCGATCGCAACATCCAAGGCCGCGCCGGCGTCCTGCGTGAACGCGCCCGTCACCGCCAGCTGCGCGGCGCCGCCCATGCTCGTGGTCGCCCCGGTTTCCGTGGTGTAGCCGGTGGCGGTGAACAGCCCGGTTTGCGCCAACGACAACGTACCTGCCTGCACATCCACGGCACCGATCGAAGAGCCTACGCCAGACAGCGTCAGGGTCGCCGCGCCGGTCTTGTCCAACGCCCCCCCGCCATTGATGCCGCCGGCGAAGGTCGTGCTGGTCGCGCTGTTGTTGGCGGTCAGCGTCGCCGAACCGAGGGTGATGGCGCCGACGCCCGACAGGTTATTGGCCAGCTGCGAGAACCCGTTCAAGGCCAGGGTTGCGCCGCTGTTGACGGTCACCGCCGAACTTGTCGCAAAGGTGTTGGCGATCCCTGTGGCCAAGGTGCCGTCATTGATGATGGTCGGGCCGGTGTAGGTATTGAGTGCCGACAGCGTCAACGTGCCTGCGCCGTTCTTCGTCAACGTGTTGCCGTTCCAGCCCGTCGCCGACGCGGCCTGGTTGGACAGCGTCACATCCACGTTGAAGGTGTTCGTCGCATTGGCCAGCGTAAACACGCCATTGCCCAAGGTGGGGCCGGCCAGCCAGGTCAGGCCAAAGCCGACGTTGTAATCCAGGTTGTTGGCCGTCTTGGCTGCCGCCAGGGTCAGGTAATCCACCGGACTGCTCGCGCTACCGAGCGTGACCGAGCTGAAGTCGCCGGTGATGCCGCCCGTCGTATGAATAATCGTGTGCTGAGTCCCTGCAAGCGCACTCGCCGAAGCCGGTGCTGTCCCGGCAAAGCTGGCGACGTTCAAGGTTCCGTTTAGTGAGGCTGATGCTGAGCTAATCAACGGTGCGTTCGACGTACCGACATTGACATTCAGGGTTGAACCCGCAGCCTCTGTGAATGCATTCGTCACGGTCAGATGAGCATAGGCGCCCAGCGTCGTGGTTGCTCCGCTGCCAGTGGTCAGGTAGTTGGTGACGGCAAAACCGCCACTTTGCTCAAAATCGAGCGTGCCGGCGCTGACATTGACGATACCCGCGCTTGAATTTGTAGCGGTCAACGTTGCAACGCCCGCACTGGTTTTCGAAAGCGTGCCGGACCCGGCGAGCTGGTTCGCCAAGGTGCTGTTTGCCGCGAAATCAAGTTGCAAGGTGGCACTGTCAGTTACCAACCCCGTGCCCAGCGCACCGCCATGAGTGGCGACGAGCGTGCCTGCAGAAATCGTGGTGCCGCCGCTATAGGTACTGGATGTCCCGGAAAGCGTCAGTGCCCCGGTACCTGTCTTGGTTAGCGATCCCGGGCCCGATATGCCGCCGGAAAATGTCGTATTCGTCGCGCCGTTGTTGGCGGTGAGCGTCGCCGAGCCGAGAAGAATGGAACCTGTGCCTGAAAGGCTGTGCGCTGTCTGGTTGAGATTGTTCTGGCTCAGGTCCAACGTTCCATTGACGGCGACACTCCCGCTGGAGGCAAACGCATTGGCAACGCCGCCCATCAGCGTAGATCCCGCCACCACGGTGGTGGCCCCGGTATAGCTATTGCCTGGATTCGACAGGCCCAGTACACCGCCGCCCTGCGCGGTGATGCCGCCGCTCCCGGCGAGAAGGCCGGTAATGTTCAAGGTATTGCCAGCATTGATATTGGCGAAGGTCGTTCCGGCAATATTGATATTGCTGGTGGCGGCCAACGTACCGTTGCCGCCAAACTGCCCGCCACTCTGGACGTTGATCGTCGGCGCATTCAGGTTAAAGGTGCCGCCGGTAACACCGACCGTCCCGCCGTTCTGAACGGTCAACGTCAGGGCACGGAGGCTGGAATTGTTGCCGCCTTGAACCGTGCCCTGCGTACCGGTGCCGGTGGTGACGATAAACGCCCCGGACGTCGAAATGCCGTAAGCGACACCATCGACCAACGTGAAATAGCCGCCATTGACCGTGGTATTGGCCTGGATGGTGGAGTCATAGTTGGTGCTGGCGCCGTTATCGCCGTAGAAAATGGCTTCACCATTACCCGACTTGGTTACGGTCACGGTGGAACCAGCCGCGGAGGAGATCGGATCGTAGAACTGGATCTGGCGGCCTGCGTTGGCGTTCAGGTTCAAGTTTCCCGATGAGCCGAGAAAAATGGCATTGGGCGTTCCTGTTCCGGGAACTGGCGCATAACTACCCGAAGTGCCGAACGAGACGCCCCGCCGGTTGCCCTCGAACAGGATATTGTTGGTCAGCGCACTAAGTGAAATCGTGCCGGACTGCAGATAGATGGCGCCGCCATTGGTGGACGCGTAATTGTTCAGGAACTGGGTGCCAGAGGTCAGGCTTACCAGGGCACCGGACGCATCATAGTAAATGGCGCCGCCATTGCCGGTGCCTGCGCCGGTGCCGGCTTTCACCACGTAGTTGTTCTGAAATATGGCGGCGCTGTTGAATATATATTGATAATTATATGAAGCACCGTTCCCGTAAGCGCTGATGGCGCCGCCATAGGCATAGCCGCCCGCCCCAGTCGACACCACATAATTGCCATCGAACGTCACATTGTTATTGAACTGCACCAGTGCGGGCTGCCCGGCAATGGTCGGCGCGGTATAGCCAATATTGATGGCGCCGCCCCGCGGATTACCCGCCCCAGTTTGAGGGCTGACGACGCGGTTTCCGGTAAACGTGGTGGGGCCATTGAAGGTCAGCGTACTCGACCCTCCCCAGATATCGACAGAGCCACCGAAATAATTGGTGGCGAAATTATTGTTGAAAGCGGCAGCGCCATTGAACGTCATCACGCCATTGGTCTGGTACATCGCAATCGCGCCGCCGTAGTTGCCGGTGCTATTGGAGTTAAACGTATAATTGCCATAAAAATTCAGCAGGCCACTATACATTCCAACGACACCGCCACTGTCGCCCGTCCCGGAGTTATTCGACATGACAACGCCATTGGCCCCCGTCCCGGCGGTTACGTTCATCACAACATTATTGTTGGGCGCGGTATTCGGATACATCAGAAAGACGCTGCCGCCATACCCGGCACCAGTCAACCCATTAAACGTGGCATTGTTCAAATAGATATTTAATGTTCTTGCGGTCGTGGCGTCGTTATCAAAGATGGCCAGAGACGAACTGGCGGTCTGCCCGAACGTTAGATTTGAAAAAGTAATTGAATTTCCGCTGACACTCGTATTGTCGTAATGGACGACATAATTGCCGGCACGCGTGACTACGTGCCCATTGCCATTGATGGAAAGCGTTGAGTGCGCGGCCGTACTTGGATTTATGACGTTATTCCATGTCGCATTTGCATTAATGGCAAACTGGTTGCGTGTCGCACTCCAGTTGGTGCCGGTATTCAAATACGTACCAATGTCCGTTCCCGCGGGAATAACGACCTGTGCGGCAGCGGTGGAGACAAGCGCCAGAGCGATGGCCTGGGCGAGAAATGAAACCAGCAGAAGCTTGGCACGCCGGCGGGTCGGCCTTCCCGGGCTCTTGAAGCCACCCTCATCTTTTGTGTGCGAACGGCTGGTGCGGCAGCGGACGTTAGCGACGCCCGTTTCGGAGACGGAGGCCGGCTCCACTGAAACAATGGTCAACCGCTTCGTGGCTTCCCTCTTCGATGACTGACTGCGCTTGCCGCGGTTGCAGGTCAATTCCGATACAGCGACCCATGCACCCAACGCGTCGTTCCAAATGCAACGATATATCTTGTTCATGCCACTATCCCTTTGGAACGTTGATAGCTCGGAACGGCGTTGTTGAATTTGAGTATTTCGCGGCAGGCTGCGTATGTCGTGGGGGCTGGAACGTCGTGGCGTAGCGATGTGAGGGACGATATCTACGCTGACCTTGGATCTTCGGCCAGACGCTTGCCGCTTGGCGTCAAACCCAAGTCAAGAAAAGGTCAAGAAATCGAACTTGCTGATGCAGAACGAGCGCTGCGCAGGAACCACGGAGCATCATGGCACTCTGCCATCGGGCACGAAGTCGGCCAGACGGACGAGGCGACCGTATCGCCAGGCTGCTTCGGCGAATTCGCGGAGCACGTATGTCGCTCGCTTGATCGCATGCTCGTTGCCAGCTGTCACGGATCGGCGCCATGTGGCCACTCCCGACAGCGCCGAAACATCCGATGTTTTTCAACAGGCGAGCCGCGGTGCTGATCGACCGGGCCTACGCGCGAGGGTTGCTGCAGTCGGCCATCGTGATGCTGGTCGATGGCGGGATAGCCGAAGCCATGAGTGCCCTGCAGGACGTCGCGCAGGTGTTGAGAGGCATCGAACGGACAGCGCCCGTCAACACCATACTTATCCGGCACCCTTCACCAAGTAGCTGAAAGGCGTAGGGGGATCCACGCTAAGGACCCTGCATAGCATTTGATCGTGAACCCAGTGACCTGTGACGTAAGAAACACTACGTCCTGTAAAATTTGCAGAGCCGCGCCTTTCGCAAGGCGCGGCTCGTTGTTCGCCCGGCAGCGGCGGATTACCAGATCCGCACGCGATCCTGCGGTGCGAGGTAAAGCGTCTGACCCGGCTTGGGCTCGAACGCGTCGTACCACGCATCGATATTGCGCACGGTCTGTGCGCGGAAGCGGCCGGGGGCGTGTTCGTTGCTGATCACGCGCTGGCGCAGCGCTTCGTCGCGGACCTTCTCGCGCCAGGATTGGGCGAAGGCGAGGAAGAAGCGCTGGTCGCCGGTGAGGCCATCGACCGCGGGCGCGGGCTTGCCGCCGAGCGACTTCTGGTAGGCGGCATAGGCGATGGTCAGGCCGGACAAGTCGGCGATGTTTTCGCCCAGCGTCTGCTGACCGTTGACGTGCAGGCCCGGCAGCGCTTCGTACGCATTGAACTGCTTGACCAGCTGCTGGCCCGCGGCCTTGAAGTGGGCCAGATCTTCCGGCGTCCACCAGTTGGCGAGATTGCCCTGGGCGTCGAACTCGGCGCCGAGATTATCGAAGCTATGGCTGATCTCATGGCCGATTACCGCACCGATCGAGCCGTAGTTCGCAGCCGCGTCTACCTTGGGATCGAAGAACGGTGCTTCGAGAATCGCCGCCGGGAAGTTCAGCGCATTCTGCAGCGGCAGGTTCACCGCGTTGACCGTCTGCGGTGTCATCCACCATTCGCCGCGATCGACCGGCTGGCCGAGCTTGGCAAGCTGGTGCTGGTACTCGAATTTATCGGCGCGCTGCTGGTTGCCCAAGGCATCGTCGGCATGGATGTCCAGCGTGCCGTAGTCACGCCACGTCTCCGGATAGCCGACGCTGACACGGATGGCGGCGAGCTTGGCCTTGGCCTTCTGGCGCGTGGCGGGCGTCATCCAGTCGAGATGGTCTACACGCTCGTCGAACGCGGCGAGGATGTTCTTCACCATCTGTTCGACCTCCTGTTTCGACGAGGCCGGGAAGTATTTCTTCACATAGATCTGGCCCACCGCATCGCCAAGCGCGACATTGGTGCTGGCCACCGCGCGCTTCCAGCGATCACGCTGCTTGGGCGTGCCCTGCAGGGTCTGGCCGTAGAAGCCGAAGCTGAGGTCGGCATAGGCCTTGGGCAGCAGGCTGGCGCTCTCATTGAGCGCGTGGAAGGTGAGGTAGTCCTTCCAGGTCTGCAGCGGCTCGCTGGCCACCAGGGCGGAGAGCCCCTGGATGGCTTGCGGCTGCCACGCGTTGACGATCTTCGCCTGGTCCAGGCCGGCGGCCTTGAAGTAGGTGTTCCAGTCCAGGCCTGCTGCCTTCTGGCTGAACGATGCCGCTGGCCACGGGTTATTGGCCTTGTGCACGTCCTGGCTATCCACGATGTCCGCGTGCGCCTTGGCGATCTTGGTTTCCAGGTCGAGGATGGACTTGGCCTTGGCGTCCGCATCGGTCACGCCAGCCTGCTTGAGCAGGGCGGCGATATAAGCCTGGTACTTGTCGCGCGTGGCCACCATCTCCTTGTCGCTGGAGAGGTAGTAATCGCGCGTAGGCATGCCCAGGCCGCCTTGCAGCAGATAGGGGATGTTGCGGTTGGCATCGACCAGGCCGTGCGAAACGAACAGGCCGAACAGGTTTTCGGTGTGGAAGTTGGTGGCGTTGACCGGGTCCACGTCGGCGCGCAGGCCGCTGCCCAGCACGCGAGCGAGGTCGGTCTGGTTGTGGATGGCGTCAATCTGTTTCAGTTGAGGCTGCAGCGGCGCGAGGCCACGCTTCTCGATGGCGGCCTCGTCCATGAAGGCGGCGTAGTAGTCGGCGATCTTGCGCTGGTTGCTGCCCGCGGCCGGGTTGCCCTTGGCGGTATCGCGGATCAGGTCGGCGGTGCGCTGTTCGGCCTTCTGGAACACTTGCAGGAAGATGCCCGTGCTCGAGCGGTCGGCCGGAATCACGGCGGTCTTCTTCCAGTTGCCGTTGGCGAAGTTGTCGAAGTCATCGCCCGGCTTGACGCCATGGTCGATGCCGGCCAGATCGATGCCGCTGGGGCTGCGTGCGGGTGCCTGTACCGCCACGGGCGCTGCGGGGGGCGCAGCCAGGGCGCAGGTGCTGGTCAGGGCCGCAGCCGTGAGAATCCAACGATATTGCCGCATGGGGCGATACTCCTGGGTAGGGAAAACGCCAACGATAGTCCCACGGCCCGGTCGCGTGGGTATGACCTTTGGACTATCGAATGTCCATGGCGCCTGCGGGGCCGGTTGCCGACGCCGTACTGACGTAGCATCGCAGGCTATGAGGGAGTACCGGTCAGGCGTCGGAAACGGTGCTCCGGAGGGGCTCCCATGCAGCGATCGCGGTTGAGGTGGGCGTGGATGTGATCAAGCGGCTGGGCATGGCCTTGTTGGCGATCGGCGGCAGCGGCTGGCCGGCCATGCACGCGTATGCCGCACTGGATGCCACCGGGCAACGGGAAGTGGCGGCGCTGCTGGCCTTTGTCGCTAACAGCCATTGCAGCTTTATTCGCAATGGAAGCTCCTACAGCGGCGTCGCTGCAAGCGCGCACCTGCAGAGCAAGTTGGAATATCTGGAACGCAGGGACCAGGTCAACTCCGCCGAAGAGTTCATCGCGCGCGCAGGCAGCATGAGCAGTTTCAGCGGCAAGCCCTACAAGGTGAATTGCGACGGCAAGGAGCGGCTGTCCGCCGATTGGCTAACCGAGGAACTGCTCCGCCTGCGGCAAGGACAGCCCTGAGTCCGAGGCGCCGGTCGTTTTTGTAGGAGCGCACCTTGTGCGCGACAAACCGGCAGGATTGCCGGTTTGCACAGCGCAAGCTGCCCGCAGTGCGAGGGCCAAGGATGGCCCGAGTGACAAACCGGCAGGATTGCCGGTTTGCACAGCGCAAGCTGCCCGCAGTGCGAGGGCCAAGGATGGCCCGAGTGACAAACCGGCAGAATTGCAGGCTTGCACAGCGCAAGCTGCCCGCACGGCGAGGGCCAAGGATGGCCTGAGCGCAAAGCCTACGCGGCGGCAACGCCGTGATCGCGCACAGGGTGCGCTCCTACATCGCTCCCATCGTTTACCTTTCAAAGCGGTAATTGATGCTTGCGCGGCTGAATTCGGTGGCGGTAAGCGCCTCGAAATTCCAGCGGCCGCTGATGTGGTAGCGCAACGTGATCACCTGGCCGGGATCGAACAGCCCGACGCCATAGCTGAAGTAGAGCCGGGGAGAGAGGAACTTGCCTACCGTGAAGGCTGAGCCGCCGCCCAGTGCATCGTTGTTGGTGACACCCACGTCGTCGATACCCAGCCGTGCGCCGATGCTCTTGGCAAGCAGGTTGCCCGCAGCCGAGCCCAGCGCCTGGGCGGCAGCGTTCACCGTGTTGCCTTCATTGCCCCTGACCTGGGACAGCGGCCTGCCGGTAATCAGGTAGGCGAGGGCGTCCGATTGCTGCATGACCGGCTGCGAGAAGACGTTAAGCACCGGGCGTTGTGCGGTGCCGGTCACGATCAGGCCCACCTGCTGGCCATCATCGATGGTCGCGTTGGGATTGAGGCGGCGAATTGCGCGGATATTCAGGCCCGGGTTGTCGATCGGCGTGCTGGCGAACAGCAGCTGACCGCGCGAGATCTCCAGATTCTGGCCGTAGGCCCGATAGGTGCCGCTGACGTCGATCTGACCCTGGCCGAGGGCACTGCGGCCAGGGCGCTCGCTCACGACGACTTGACCCTGCAGGTGGCCGTCCAGGCCCATGCCGACGAGGTGGGTCTTCTTTCCAAGATTGACGGTGACCATCGTGGTGATCGGCAATCGGGCCGCCTGTTCCTCGCGATGCGGATCGTCCACCACGACGACGTCGGGTGAAGCCCGGGTAGCTCCCGCGCCCGGCAATTTGGAAAGGTCCACGTCGGCACTGTCGAGCGTGATGGAGCCGCTGACGTCCAGCCCGTCGGCGCCATGGCGGAGGGCGAGATCGGGCGAGACCGTTACCTTGGCCGAGGGAATATCGACAGCCGTGAAGTTGCTGCCCTTCACCGATAGCACCGCTTGTGCATCGGCGCCGATGGCGGCGGACCCATGGAGTGCGACGCTGCCGCTGCCCGAGTGCAGCGCCCCATCGATATTGAAATGCTGCGCGTCCCGCGTGCTGACGGTGATGTGACCCTGGTTGAGCTTCAGGCCCATGGCGGGAATCTCGGCGGCCAGTTCACTCGCCGTCGCCTGCCCGTTGATCGCTGGCTGGGCCAGGGTGCCGCCCAGGTTGAAATCGCCACTGATCGAGCCCTTGGGCCTCACCACCGTGGTGGTGAAAATTTCCAGCAGCGCCAGGTTGGTCACGTGCATCGAGACGCGCCCGGCAAGCGCCTGCTGGGCGCCGGTGATGGTGACTTGGCCGTCCAGACGTCCGTTGTTGGTGAGCCCCGCATGCAGATCGATGCGCTGGTTCGACGGACTCAGCTGCGCGTTGAGCGCGAGATTGTCGTAAGTCAGCAAGGGCTGGTCGGCGCGATCGGCATAGGCGATGGAACCACGCGCCGACGTGATCGATGCGGTGCCATTGAGTGCGCCGGCGCTAGTGCGCCGGATGCTGCCGTTGCCCGCCAAGGTTCCTTCCACGCGCATCGGCACCTTGCTCGTGCTTACCGCGCTTAGCACCAGGGCGATGGGCAGGCTGCGCAGCCGATAGCTCGCGTCCAGATTGCCTGCCTTGTCCTGCCTGGCGGCGGCACACAGCAGCGGCTCGCCAGCGGTAAGGCATAGCTCGGAGACACTCATCGCGCCGTCGTTATACGCAAGCTGGGTGGCCTGCTGCAGGCGCCAAGGCGGCAAGCCCTGCACATCGACGGTGAGTGAGGACAGCGTGCCGTTCCAGGCCGAACCGCGCAGGCTGCCGTTGAGGGCCAGGGCGGTCGTCAACGCTGCACCGTGGGCGTTGAGCGTGAGGTTGTGGCGTTCCGCGGTACCGTCGCCGCGCACGCTCAGCTGGGTGAAGGCGAGGCCGCCCGCATTCACGCCGGTGGCTTGCAGGTCGAGCCTGCCGCCGGGGCGGCTGATATCGGGCACGTTGGCGAGCAGGCGCAGGCTATCCACGCGTTGTCCCACATAGCTGAGCGCCTGGCCCTGCAGGTTGGCATCGACGGCTAAGCCGGGATATTTCCCGAGCACACGGATCGTGCCTTGGGCGCGACCGGTCGCATCGGGCAACCAGTCGGCCAGGGTGGCGATGGCCAGCGTGATGGTGACGTTGTTGCTGTTGCCCGGCCGCGCGTCGATCCGCACATCACTGCCGCCGGAGACCAGATGCAGCTGGCCATTGAGCACGCCTTCCGGCGGCAAATGCAGCGTGCCGTCGCCGCGCACGGTGCGATCGCGCAGTTGTCCGACGAGCTTGCGGATTTCCAGGGTGACGTCGGGCCGGTCCTTCGGCAGCGTGCCTTGCGAGGCAATGTCGAAATCGAGCGAGCCATGCCACTTCGCCAGCAAGTGACCGGGGTCGAACTTGTTAGCGGTGGCTTCCAGTTGCCAGGCCAGAGCAGGCTGCAGCGTGAGCGTGCCCTTGGCATCCAGCTGGCCCTGCGGCTGCTTGATGGTGAGCGAGTGCAGGGTGATCAATTGCTGGGTGCCGTCGAGACCGAGCGAGATGTCGGCCAGCTTGCCGGGTGGCCCCAGGGCCAGTTTGCCCTCGGCGTGGAACTGATCAAGGCTGCCCTTGGCCTGCAGCTGGCCATGGCTCAACAAGGCTTGTCCGACCAGTGCCTCGGGAAGCTCCAGCCCCGCCCAGTCGACGGTCAGGTTCGCCGCCACCGGGTGCGCGCCGAGTTGCACAACACCGCGCACCGTGACATCGCCCTTGAACTGTGGCGAAGCCAGGTCGACTTGATCCAGCGTAAGCGTCTTCAGGTCGTCGCTGAAACGCGCGCTTAGCGGACGCAATTGCAACTGGTAGTCGTTGAGCCCCAGTTGACCGGTCAAGCTGCCGCTGCGGCGATCGCCGTGGCCTTCAAGCGCCACGGCCAAGGCGGTGAGGGAACTCTCACCCAGCAGGGGCTTGGGGTTGAAACTCGGTGCGTCCAGGCGTGCTGTCCAGGCGTAGTTGCCGCTTTGCGCCAGTTCGAGTTGCAGATGCGCTGTCATGGGTTGGGTGAGTTGCAAAACGGCATGGGCGTTCTTGCCATCGCCATGGGCTTGCAACTCGCCGGCGTAGTCGGTGCCGGCGAGGCGCCACGCGAAACGCAGCTTGCTGACGCCACGATAGTTGCCCGCCACCACCAGGGTGCCGTCAAGATCGGCATGACCATCCGGTGCGCGCAGGGCGAGCTGTCGCAACTCGATACCTTGAGATGTCCACGCGCCCACCAGGTCGAGGCTGTTCGAGGCAAACAGCAGCTGACCCTCCTGGGTCAGCCGGAAGGCACCGACATGCGCGCGATCCAGCACCATGTTGAACGGCGGTTGCAGCGAGAAGCTGCTTTCGCTTTCCGGGTTGCTCTTGGGTAACGCGATATCCACACCATCGGCGTCGAGGACGAGCGCGTGCACACGCTTGTGCCATAGCGACCGCGCGCGCAAATCCAGGTGCGCCTTCGCCACCTTCACATCGAGGCCCTTGCCGTCCGCATAACGCAGGCCGACCAGGTCCAGCGGCCCCACCAATCGCCCCTGCGCCGACTGCACGGTCAGTGCGCCACCGGTGAAGCCTTCGGCACGCGCCAGGGCAAAGCGCAGGCCGGGGCCGGTACCGATCAGCCAGCCAAGGAAAAGCGCGAGCAGGAGCAGCAGTGTGACGAGCGTCAGCACCGTCCAGCGCAGCCAGCGACGCGGTGGCGGCGCGGGAGCAGCAAGAGCGGGTGGGGGCGTCGCGGCGGTCATCGCGTCTTTCTCACAGATCCGGGCCAATCACGACGTGAAGCTCCACGCCGTGATCCGTCGAGTTGTGCACGGGCACGCCCAGGTCAACCCGGATCATACCCACCGGTGACAACCAGCGGACACCGAGTCCTGCGCCGATTTCGGGTTTGTAATCGGTACCGCTGAACGCGTTGCCGGCATCGACGAAGGTGGCCATGCCCCAGGTCCGGGTGAAGTAGTGTTCCACTTCGGTGCTGGCGACCAACAGATTCTTGCCGCCGATGACGCGGCCGTAGCTGTTTTCCGGGCCGATGCTCTGAAAACCATAGCCGCGTACCGAGCGGTCGCCGCCGGCAAAGAAACGCAGCTGCGGCGGCAAGTCGGAAAAATCATTGGTCCAGGTCGCACCCGCCGAACCGCGCAGGATCAGGCGATTGTTGCCGGCGAAGGAGTTGATCCATTTGGCGTCGGCGGTGATCTGGCTGAAGCTCGCGTCCGACAGCAAGGTGCCGACGGTGCTGCGGGCCGTCAGGATCAGTGACCAGCCATTGCGCACGAAGATCGGGTTATCGCCGGATTTGCGTGACAACGACATCTCGGGATAGACCAGGGTGCTCTGGCCGTGCTCCAGACCGGGTGTGCTGTCCGGTTCGTCGCCTCGCTTGCCCACGGTAAAGGTGCCGTCGAGCACGTGCATGCCGATGCTACGAGTCCAGCCGTACCACTGGCGCGTTTCGTTCGCGATGACTTCCAGCGTGCGCGACTGGGACGTGTCAGTATTCGAATCGCGATAGATGGCGCCGTAGTTGAAGCTGCGCTGGTTCGGTCCCGGCAGGGGCACGGTGTACAGCGTGGAGACGGTCTTCAGGTTCTGCGCCAGCACCACCTCGTTCTTCCATTTGTGGCCGCGCCGGTTGGTCCAGCGCAGCTCGTAGCCCACGCGCACGCCGAAACCGGTGTCGGTACCGAAGAACGGGCCGCCGGTGTAGATGGTGCGCTTGGCCGGCGCCAGGTCCACCTTGACGTCGACCACGCCATTCTTCTTGTCGTCGACATCGGGCTGCACGTTGACCACCGAAAAATAATCGGCGCCGTTCAAAGCTTGTTGCAGCTGTAGCAGCTGGCTTTGCGAGAAATAGTCGCCGTGCTTGAACGGCACGTAGCGCTGCAAGAAACCCGGCCGGAACTGCGATCCTTCGAAGTGCACGTCGCCGAAGCGATAGCGGGGGCCGACCTGCCAAGCCAGGCGGACGATGGCGCTGCGCTCGCCGCGATTTACTTCCACGCGGCGGGTGGTCAGTCGGGCGTCCAGAAAGCCGTCGGCGGTCAGCGCGCTGCTGAGTGCATCGCGGGCGGAGTCATACACGCCGTGGTTGAGCGTTTCGCCCTTGAGGTTCTCGACGGCGCGCTTGGCGCGACGGATGCCCGGAATCTCCGCTGCCTTCGGATCGAGCTGGAGCTCGACAACAGTCACCTTTACCGGGGCGCCCGGGCTTACGTGGAGGGTGACGCGCCAGTTGCCCCCGCCCAGTGACTCGAGCCGACCATCCACCGCAGCCTCATAGTAACCGTAGGGCTCCAGCGAACTCTTCGCCTGGTCCACCGCCTGGCCATAAAGGCGCTGCACCTGGGCATCGGTGACGTTGCGATTGGCGTATTGGGCGACATCCACGCCCGAGGTGACGGCGAACTTGAGCGGATCCTCTACGCCATCCACCACCAGCTGCACGCCCGCATGCGCAAGCAGCGGGAAGAACAGCATTGGCAGCAGCGTCAGGCGTTGGATTCGGCCCATGCGTTCGGTGTTTCCATCCTGGAAGCCTTGGGTAGACGCTTCGATACGCCCGCCCGCAGCTTAGCTGACCCGTCAGTGGTCGGCCCATGAATCGCATCCATGGGCCACCTTGGGTGTCAGCCGGCCTTGTCGCCGGCCTTGTGCGCAATCCACGCACCCACCACGGCCGAGACATAAGGGATGGACTGTGCAGCCATGATGAACATCCACAACACGCCTTCGACGTAATGCGTGCCGAAGCGGAGCCCCATGCCGGTGATGCACAAGAACAGCGCAATCGCCATCAGCAATTCTTCGCGCACCGGGGCGAAGGCGGCGAAATTGCTGCCGCCCAGGCGACGACTCTTGGCGGTCACCACGAACGAGGTCTTCTCGCGCGTCAGGCCGTGCAGGATGCCGCGGGCGATGGCGTGCGACAGGCCCATGCTGGCCAGCGATGCCATCAAGGTGTCGTACCAGCTGCAGGGGACGCGGGCGCGGTACAGCACGATGCCGAAGATCGCCTTGGCAAAGAAGAAGCCGATCACCGGAATCAGGAACAACTGCATCGGCAGGCTGAAGAGGGAGGGGAAGGCCACCATGCCGGCGGTCCAGAAGATCGCCATCATGGTGAAGATCAGGTGCAGCGCGTCGGCAAACCAGCTGAACCAGCCGGTGAGGAAGTGGAAGCGCTGGCCACCGGATAGCGGACCCTTCTTGGTCATCCAGTCCCAACGGCCCTTGAGAATCTGCATGGCGCCGAAGGCCCAGCGATAGCGCTGGCTCTTGTACGCCTTGAAGTCGGCCGGGGTGAGGCCCTTGCCCATCAGCTCGTCGACGTAGACCAGCTCATAGCCGGCGTGCATCAGGCGCAAGCCCAGCTCGGCGTCCTCGCAGATGGTCCATTCCGACCAGCCGCCAGTGCCTTCCAGTGCCGAGCGCCGCACCATGGTCATGGTGCCGTGTTGGATGATGGCGTTGCGCTCGTTGCGATGGTGCATGCCGATGCGGAAGAAGCCGTCGTATTCCCACGCGGTCATGCGGCGGAAGCGGTTGTGCTCGAACTCGCGGTGCGCCTGCGGGCACTGCACCACGGCAACCTTTGGGTTGTGGAAGTAGCCGGTCAGCGTGGCCAGCCAGTCCTTGCGCACTTCGTAGTCGGCGTCGATCACCGCCACCACGTCGGCGCGCGGATCGGTTTCCTTCAGGCCGAAGTTCAGCGCGCCGGCCTTGAAGCCCGGCCACGGTTCCAGGTGGAAGAAGCGGAACTTGCTGCCCAGCTTCTCGCAGTACTCCTGCACCGGCTTCCAGATCGCCGGATCCTTGGTGTTGTTGTCGATCACCAGGACTTCGTAATTCTCGTATTCCAGCGCCGCCAGCGAGTCGAGCGTGATGATGACCATCTCCGGCGGCTCGTTGTAGCAGGCCAGATGGATCGATACGAACGGCTGCTTCTCCACCGGATCGGGCCTGAGCAGGCCTGCATGGCGAAGCCAGTCACGTCGCCACAGCACTTCGGTGAACTCGAAGCCGTTGATCAGCAGGATGGCCAGGATCGCGATCTGGGCCGGGAACAGCAGCACCAGCATGGTCCAGTCGATCCAGCTCAGGTAGAAATTGAACGGCAGGGTGGCCGACCACACCACCAGGCCGCAGGCCAGCTGGATCAGCGCACAGAAGAAGAACCGGCCCATCAACTTGAAGCGGCTGTAGTGGCGCGCGAACCAGATCATCGGCAGCAGGGCGAGCAGGCTCGCCGCCAGCGCCTTCCATGGCCAGCTGGTGTCCTCGGTCACCGGGCCGGTGAACGGGAACTTCAGCTGGCGGTCGGCGTTGAACATGCCCCAGTAGGCCTCGGTGCGGCCGGAGAGCTTCTCCTAATCTGCCGCCCGCGATCAGATTCTCGTCGGTCGGTGGGATTGGATTCGCCATCTCTGGCGCCCGCCGCCGGACAGAAGCATGCGCCGCTGCGGACATCAGTGACTTTTCCCACGCTGAGGGCGCCACATCCGCCGCCACCTCGGCAAATCCCAATCGCAGATACAAAAACTCGCCAAGCGCCAGCACAAGAATCGTAAACACTATGCCGCGCAGAAAATTCTTCATCGCGCCTCCGAGACGCAGCGCCGTTTACTTGCAACCATGTTCACTGCAACCAAACGCGCGCCACCACCGTCACTGCTCGTTTTCGACGTCTCGACCGGCAACTCGTTTCAGCTTACGACTCCTTCAGCTTCAATTTTCCCGCTGACTTGTTCTCCTCCAAGAACTCGCGCAGTTCCTTGCTCACATCCAGCAACCTTACCCATTGCTCGTAATACAACGTGACCGGAAATCTCCCCAGTCCGTACACGCTCACTCCACCCTTCTCTCCCACACGAAAGTCCAGTGCACCGGAGCGCTTCCCCGCCCCTTTCTTCTCCAATTCCGCCAGCTTCGCTTTTAGTTCCTCATAGGTTGGTTCTGTCATGAATTCCTCCTCGCCATCCGTAACCACGTCGCAATACCCGCAGTATACGGGAACTTCCAGCCGCCTTCGCGGGAAGTACTTGCATAGACAGATCCCACCATCTGTCGACCTTCGCCTGTTCACCAGAGGACAGGCGAAGGCCCTCATTCTGAGCCCGCGTGACTGGCCCTTCGAGCCGCGTCGGTGCTCCTGCAAAAATGTGCTAGGCTACCGCAGCCCTCGAAGCAATAACTCAGGCGACGCGGCTCCAGTACGGGCAACCATTCTTGAGCGGGAGCTATCTTTCTGGCATGGTGCGCACAGCTTTCGTCGGGAATACCGCTGCGCCAGCAACCCGGCAATCAACCTAATCTAGCGCAAGGGCGGAATGATGAAGACCAATCGGTTCAAGCTGTGCCGTGCAGTGTTGCCGGCGGCTTCCCTGCTGGCGTTGTGGTGTGCTCAAATCGGCGTCGCGCCCTCCAACGCGAAAGCAACTTCGCAGGCGGCATCCCCGCAAACCGGCGCGCCACACGTCCCCGCCCGCATCACGCAAACAGTTGACGACACCCACCTCAAAGCTCTAGCCGGGGATGTCCACCGTCTGGCTCGCTCGGAATTCGATCGCGGCGCCGTCTCCGATTCGAAGCTCGCCAACCGCTTGGTCCTCCTGCTGCAGCGTAGCCCCGAACAAGACGCCGCACTGAAGCGCCTCCTCAACGAACAGCAGGACAAATCTTCAAAAAATTTCCACGCCTGGCTCACTCCCGATCAGTTCGGCAAACAATTTGGTCCTGCCGACTCCGACGTTCAGGCCGTCACCGACTGGCTCACCTCCCGCGGCTTCTCCTCGATCAAGGTCAGCCCCAGTCGCATGCGCGTCGAGTTCTGCGGCAACGTCGGCCAGGTTCGAAACGCCTTCCACACCGAGATTCACAACTACCTGGTCAACGGCAAGATGCATATGGCCAACGTCTCCGAGCCGCAGATACCCGCTGCGCTCTCCCCGGTCGTCGCCGGCGTCCTCGCCCTCCATGATTTCCGCCCCAAAGCCGCCGCCCATCGCCGCGGCACTTTCCGTCGCAACAAAGATACTGGCGATGTAAAACCGCTCTTCACCTTCAATGGCTGCGGCGGCTCGACTCCCTGTTACGGCGTCGGCCCCGGCGACTTCGCGAAAATCTATAACGTGCCGGCCACCTCCGTCGCCGACGGCACCGGCGTCACCATCGCCATCGTCCAGGATTCCAACATCAACGTCGCGGATGTCACCTCTTACCGCACCCTGTTCGGCCTGCCTAATCCGACCACCAGCTTCACTTCCAGTAACATCATCCTCAACGGTCCCGATCCTGGCATCCAGGGCCCGCATAGCTTCACTGACGACGAATTCGAAGCCGATCTCGATGTCCAACTCGCGGGCGGCGTCGCTCCGGGCGCCACCATCAAACTCGTAGTCTCCGAAGATTCTCAAAGCATCGGCGCTGGCGGCATTGATCTGTCCGCAATCTATATCGTCGACAACAACATCGCGCCGATCCTCAGCGAAAGCTTTGGCTTTTGCGAACCCAATATCACCGCTGCCAACGAATCCTTCTACGACGATCTCTGGCAGCAAGCCTCCGCCGAAGGTATCACCGTCATTCTTCCGACGGGTGACTCCGGTTCCGACTCCTGCGATCAAGGCAACGACTTCTCCACCAGCGGCCTCTCCGTCAGCGGTATCGCCTCCACTCCCTACAACGTCGCGATCGGCGGCACCGATTTTATTAATGGCCCCGCTCCCTCTTTGTTCTGGAACGCTCCCGGCACTGCCACCACCTCCGCCATCGGTTACGTGCCTGAGTCCACTTGGAACGACACTTGCGCCGCATCAGGTATCTTGACCGCTTGCACAGCCGCCATCATTAGTCAGGATGCCGGCACCGGCAACGACACCGTCGCCGCGGGCGGCGGCCCCAGCACGCTCTTGCTCAGCGGTGTTCCGGTCAACGCCAAGCCCACATGGCAAGCCGGTATCAATGGCAATCCCGCTGACGGCGTCCGCGACCTTCCGGACATTTCCTTGTTCGCCGGCGATGGCATCAACGGCAGCTTCTATCTCATCTGTCAGCAGGATCAAAACGCGGTCGATGGCGGTACCGCGGGCACCTGCGATCTGAATTCCCCGTTCCTCGATCTCCAGGGTGTCGGCGGAACCTCCGCCGGCGCTCCCGCTTTTGCTGGAATCATGGCGCTCATCAATCAGAAAACCGGCCAGCGCCAGGGCAACGCCAACTTCGTTCTTTATCAGCTCTACAAAAGCAATCCCACCAAGATCTGTGCCTCTGCCGCGAATCCCGCTCCCACGTGCATCTTCTACGATCTCACCACTGGCTCCGGAAACATTTCGGTAGCCTGTCAGGGCGGTACTCCTAATTGCGGCAACACCAGCACCGCCGCAAATCAATACGGTGTGCTTGTCGATCCCGCAAACACCACGCATCCCGCTTGGATCACCACCCCGGGCTACGATCTTGCCACCGGCCTCGGTTCGATTAACGTCGCCAACCTCCTCACCGCCTGGAATTCGGTGACGTTCACACCAAGCACCGTTGCCATCAACTGCGTGGCTGTGGGCAGTTCCTGCACTTCGACCGGCGCGGTTAGCATCACGCACGGAGACAACGTCACTTTCAAGGTCGGCGTCACTCCAACGACTGCCACCGGTGCCGTTTCCCTTCTCGCTTCTCCCGCCGGCAAACCTCAAGTCGCCATCGGTGGATTCTCGGAATCACTCGCTTCCGAATTTCAGCTGACCGGCGGCACGGCAACGATCACCACCAACGGTCTGCCCGGAGGTTCCAGCTACCCGGTCGTCGCCAACTACGGCGGCGATGGCACCGTTTCGGCAGGCACTTCCGCCCCAGTGACCGTAACCGTTAGTCCCGAAGCCAGCAAAACCGTCGTCAGCGTGGTCACCTTCAACAATTCTGGCAACATCCTCAGCAGCAACGCTTCCACCGCCGCCTACGGTTCTCCGTACATCCTCCAGATCGCCGTGCAGGACAGCGCCGGAAATCAGTGCGCCTCCCTCGTGGTCCAATGCCCCACCGGCACGGTCACTCTCAAAGATGGCACCTCGCCAATCAACGATTTTTCGGGTAAAAACACCACGAATCTAAACAATCTTGGTATGGCCGAAGATCAACCCGTGCAGCTGGCCGTGGGCGCTCATAGCCTCGTCGCCACATATGCTGGCGACAACAGCTACAACTCCAGCACCTCCGCCGCTGATGCGTTCACCGTCACCAAGGCCACTCCCACCGGCATTACCGTCGCTCCCGCAAGCCCCAGCGTCGCCGCCAACCAGAATGTCGGCCTAGTCGCCACCATCAGCACTCAAAGCAGCGGCGCAGGTCCCACGGGCACGGTCACGTTTTCTTCCGGTACCACTACGCTGGGCACCGCACCTGTCGCGCCCGCCCCGGCTTCCGGGCTGAACGGCACCAACCCGGTTCCGGCCAGCGGCACCGCCACGCTGGTCACCAAGTTCACGACGACCGGGGCGCAAAGTTTCACCGCTAGCTACGCCGGCGATTCCAACTACAACTCCGTCGGGCCATCTGCCGCCGGGAGCATCACGGTCACGGGCGGCACGCAAGCTACGACAACGGCGCTTATCTCTAGCGCCTCGTCGGGCTCCGTAGGAACCAGCGTCACGCTCACGGCGACTGTCACTGCAACCGCCAACAACGGCCCCGCCATATCGAATACCGTGCAATTTTTCAGCGGCACCACTCTACTGGGTAACGCCGTCACTTGCTCCCCATCGACGGCCGGCACGGCCACGACCAAGGCAACCTGCACTGCCGTCCTGATTACCACCACGCTTCCGCAGGGCACCGATAGCGTCACCGCGTCCTACAACGGTGATACCAACTACGCTGCCTCCACTTCTTCTGCTGTCACCGTTACTGTCAGCGGCGCCAACACCACGACTACACTCGTGCCCAGTGCCACCTCGATCTCCACCGGCGGCAACATTAGCTTCACGGCTTCAGTCAGTTCTGGAGTCAACGGCGGGCCGGCCATGACTGGCACCGTCCAATTCATGAACGGCACTACAGCCCTTGGCTCCCCGGTCAGTTGTGTCGGCAACTCGCCCACACTAAGCTCGCCGGCCACTTGCGTCGCCACGCTATCCATGACCCTGTCCATGGTGGCACCGCAAACCGCGCCACGGAGTAACCCCAACGCGCCCCCGAACCCGCCAATCACCCCACTCTACATCGTCGCGGTCGTGGCGCTACTCGCCGCGCTGATTCGCCTCAAACGCGCCCCAGCCGGACGCCGTTTGGGCTACGCTTGCGCCGCTGGCTTGCTCTTCGCCTGCGTCATCGCAGGGTTAGCTGGCTGCGGTGGAGGTAGCACCACTACTCCGCCGCCAGTCAACACCGGCCACACAGACACTATCACCGCCGTCTACAGTGGCGACGCCACCTACAAAGGCTCGACGTCAGCCGCAGCTACCATCACCATCAACTAAACCGCAGTCTGTTTTCCACCCAGGGGCGCAGCTTTTGCCTGGGGCGTTCCAGCCGAAGGCTGCTGCGCAGCTGAAGCCAGGTCAGGTAACTCGCAATGCGCGCGAGTCACTACCCGCATCACAACGTCTGCACTGTAAACGCAGTGCCAACAGATCGCGAGCTGCAGCGTCTAAGTCAAAGAAATGAACGGGAAATTGTGAGCAAACCGCAACACGCAACGATCAAGCTTGAACACTGGTACTCCTCGCCGGTCGAACGGCTTTTCTCGGAATTCGCCGATCCAGTAGCGCGTGCTCGGTGGAGTGCTCCTTCCAGTGACGCACTGATTTACGATCAGGCTGATTTCCGTGTGGGTGGCAAAGACGTATTCCGCTGCGGCCCCAAGGGGGATCTAAAATTTCGCGGAGAAACCCGCTACCTGCTCATTGTCCCGAACGCGCGGGTCGTTTCAAGCGAAACCCTCGACATGGACGGGCAGCGCCTCGCCGTTGCTCTTACGACCCTTGATTTCGAGCCAGCGACTGACGGCGCCAACTTGACGGTTACGGTGCAAATCGTCTCGTTTGCTGGACCGGACGTCATCCATGGCTATGAATCTGGCAACAAGAGTGCCCTGAAAAACCTCTCTCAGTATCTCGGCAATAACCCTCCGGGTTGACGCCTGAGAATTTATCCAACCCTCTAGCGCGCACTCGGAAATTCTGGAGAAGTGAGGCGCCACTCCGGCCGCGTGACGCCCTCTCTGTAGGTTACGCCCACAGGATCGTAAACTTCCGGTTTGCCGACCCCTCGCTCAGGTTTCTGGTGTGTGCTGCTCGGGTGAGTGGAAAACCTATGAGTCAGGCTATGATTTGTACTGTCGCTCAAAGATCGAAGCCCTAAGGTCGGATCATGAATACAGCGTACGCTCTCCTGCGGACCGGCTACGCCGATTGGGAAGCTGCTTCGGCTCTAGCCGAGTTGCGACGGACGTTTGGATTCTCCGTGAAGACAGTAGGTCTGGCGGCAGAAACGGTCGTGAGCATGGGTGGCCTCAAAGTCATGCCGGACCTCCCTCTGTCGGCTTTTGTGCCCGAATCAGCAGATATTCTCATTCTGCCCGGAGGTGAGTCCTGGACGGAAGGAGAAGTCCCTCAGGTTTCTGAAGTGGTGCGGGCCATGGTCACTCTGAGCCGGCCTGTTGCGGCGATTTGTGCTGCGACTCTGGCCCTGGCTCATGTTGGACTGCTCGACGATCGTCTGCATACGAGCAACGGCAAGAACTTCATCGGGAAGTATGTCCACGAGTATCGTGGGGAAGAATTTTATCGGGCGTCGCCAGCGGTGAATGATCGTTGTGTTATCACGGCTAATGGTTTGGCTCCCTTTGCTTTCGCAGCCGAGATCTTCCGGGCATTGGCACCTGAACGAGAACACGATATCGAAACGTACGAGAAACTCTACTCGCGCGGGTTGCTTGACTAACCGACGATTGCGCCGGAATTGCTGAAACTCGCCTGACAGGCCGATCAATGGGGACTCTCTACATCTGCAGCGGTACCAACGGGAGACAGTCTCAGCGTTGAAGGTAACGTCTAAACCTTACCGCATGTTCTGGAAACCCGTCGCTTTTCGTGCGTTGTGGTCGGATGACGAGCAATACAGAAGTAATTCCAAGAGACCCGATTCGCGCCGTTACTTCCGGCTTGCCGACAAACCATCCGGTGGCGAGCTGATCACCGGTTTTGAGCGCTATGGCGATTTATCGCCAACTATCGGTTTTGTGCTGCGCCTACATGTTCGCGAGTCAATCCAGTAACGGAGGGCCCACTATCTTCATACCATGGGCTTCGAATCGGTGCGGGTCCATGACCTTCGCGTCCGGTTTACTGGTTTCCTCGAAAAAGCTTTCGATCTTCGCCGCCGGCGTGAATACAAATAACATGCGTCCGGGCTGCTCCCCAATATAAGCCCAGACATGCGGCACCTTGCGCGGAGCAAGTACTGAGTCACCGGGTTTCAACCGTATCTTTTGCTCTCCGATTTCCATAATCACCTCGCCACCTTCGAGAAAGAAAAACCACTCCTCCTGCTCGTAATGCACATGTCTCGGCGGTCCACCACGTACCATGTCCCTGTTTTCCATAATGAAGACGCGGCCGTTAGTTTCGCGGGTTAAGACTTTGAAATCCAGGTGGCTGTTAGCCCGAGCGGCTTTATGCGGATGTCCGGTGCGGTCAGTGTGCGACGCAACAACACTTACTGGTTCCTGACTAGGGACGCTAAGTGCCTCGCAGTAGGCAAAGGGAACTGCCGTGATTGCCTTCAGCAATGAACGGCGGTCGAGTTCATTCATGAAAGTTCTCCCGCCTGGGTAGCTCAACAGGCTAGCAGAACATCGCACTGTGAAAAAGCAAAACACGATTATAGTTGGCGAAATCAGGCGATAGCGCTCATAACCTGCAACCAAGCCTTGGCGGGATTCTGGTCGTATCACGGGCCATCCGGAAGTTACACCCACAGGATCGTAAACTTCCGGCTTGCGGACGAACCAGGGCCAGTGGGGAAACCCTTACGAGCGGCAAAGGCGACCCAGGGCCTTCCCCGATTACGACGTTCCGCCACTGCCCGAGGTACTCCGCACCAAGCGACTTGTAGAACTTGATCGCGGATTCGTTCCAATCCAAGACATCCAAACGGATTGTGTGCTGCCCCTCCTTTCGTGCGATCTCGGCCACTTCACACAGAAGCGCCTTGCCGACACCCTGGCCGCGAGAGGTCTCTCGCACGAAGAGATCCTCAAGAAATACACCAGAACCCGTCCATGTCGAATAAGAGGCAAAGAACAACGCATAACCAGCCGGTTGCCCATCTTGCTCGGCAATGATGGCCCGGAATTTCGGGGTAGGGCCAAAGCCGTCACGCCTGAGTTGGTCTTCCGTGATCATCACCGCCTGGGATTCCCGTTCATACTCCGCGAGCTTCTTGAATAAGCCTCCTGAGCACGGGCACATCCGCAATCGTTGCTGCACGAGTTGAGAACATCGAGGTCTCCATGAATTTCAGTTTAGCTGCGATTCGATTGTTTGAGGGAGCTCAAGGAACCGGCGGCAAGACAAGAGGGAAATTCTCAATGGGATAAATCGACCGATCAAACTGAACGCTTGACAAGTGTGTTACCAAGGTGGTATACTTCCGCGTGTGTACCACTTCGCTATTCGAACGGCACGCCGCAAACAGCCCACAAACGGTCTCGATTTTCGCCGGGCGTTCGCTTCCCGCCTCGCTAACTCCCTTGTTTGCCACACATCCAAAAAAGTCATTCTCTAAGGCCTTTAGTTGCCACACATCCGCAAACAAAAGACTTA
>CAVXWA010000002.1:0-55396 GCA_963765335.1 uncultured Gammaproteobacteria bacterium
CAATGTATTGCTAGAAGCATGCGCACTTCAACAATGAAAATCAGTGGCCATGGCCACGAATACCGCGCACGCGTTCCAATCGACTCATGCGCTCCTTGGTCCGTTTCGCGTCCTGTGCCATCAGCAACTGCTGCCGTCGCGTCATAGGCAGGGGCAACGGAATCGGCGTTGGCTTGATGATCCCGAGATATTGCGCGAAGCGAGCAACATGCTCCAGC
Organism: uncultured Gammaproteobacteria bacterium; assembly: GCA_963765335.1. GTDB lineage: Bacteria > Pseudomonadota > Gammaproteobacteria > Xanthomonadales > Rhodanobacteraceae > Dyella. Next base: position 219 of record CAVXWA010000002.1, read on the forward strand.
CACACAGCGACGACGGGTGATGAACGGGGTGATGATGTAGTGCGCGTGATCATGGTCATGTCCTTGGATTTATTCGTGCTCCATCAGTCAGAGCAGAGCGACTGCGTACATGTCCAATGTGCGCCTTCTGACATTAGCGGTTTGTAATGCCGGCCCTTTTGGCAGTGATCTTGAGCCACGCACCGGGTGATTTGCGAATGATTCGCCTGGACGTGCGCCGCGTTACACCCTGGCAACAACACGATGCGCTTATTCGGTGAGTGCCGTAGACATGCTTTGTTGTCCGGCGCCTCAGCCTCGCGGCCCTCTCCCTAACGCCACTGAGTACTTCCCCGCGTAACGCCGGGGTTGCGGTTTCGGCGGCCCGGAATCTGCAGCCGAGCAAGTCGGCCAACAAGCACGAAACTGCCCGTAACACGGGTACCGGAATCGTGGCGAGGATCACCCTGCCAGTCGCTCAAGTCGCATCGCCAGCCATCGCGAGACATCGGGCCATTCACTGGCGATGACGCTGTAACAGACCGTGTCGCGCAGCGTGCCATCAGGGCGACGCTTGTGTGCGCGAAGCACGCCGTCACGGCGCGCGCCAAGGCGTTCAATGGCGCGTTGCGAGTCGAGATTTCGACCGTCGGTGTGAAACTCCACCGCCACGCAATCGAGCGATTCGAAGGCGTGCTTGAGCAACAGACGCTTGCAGGCCGTGTTGACGTGGCTTTTCTGCCAGCGTTTCGCGTACCAGGTGTAGCCGATCGCAACGCGTGGCAGCTCGGGCGCGAAGTCGTAGAAGCGCGTGGTGCCAATGATCTCGCCAGTCGTCTTCTCGCGTATCGCGAACGGAAGCATGTGCCCCGCAGCATGACCCTCAAGTGCCCTGGCGATGTAGGGCGCTGCTTCTCCCGGTGCCGGCGCGCTGGTGAACCATAGCTTCCACAGCTCCCCATCGGCAGCCGTAGCTTCCAGTGCGGGCGCGTGGTCCGGTGCCAGGGGCTCTAGCACGACGTAGTCATCTTCCAGGTGCAGTGGGACGAGCGAGGACATGGGGGCTCCGTTGGAGACTGAAGACATCAAAGCCATCGTGTGGCCTTGGGTGACCGAGGATTTTAGGCATAGCGCGGGGTGGCTCACAAATGAAGCGCCATGCGAAGTCTTTCTGCGCTTGGTCCGTGAATCTCACTCCGCCGATTTCACGTGTAGGGCATTGCGGACAATTTTCAGACTGGTCTCATTCCAACGGCTAGCTGCGTGCCGTTAACTAGATGGCTGAGCAAGGTGTCGCTAGTCGGCAAGAGGGCGAAGCCGAGTTCATCCGCGGTTCCCAACAAGCAATGGAGTTGTTTCCTATGAAGAAGATTCTTTCCACCGTGGCTATCGCCACTGCTGCCGTGATGGCGCCGGCTATGGCCTCTGCCGCAAGCGCGAACACCATCAATTTCCAGGGCGAGGTGACCACCCAGACCTGCGCCGTCAACGTTAACGGCAACGCCAGCAACCCCACCGTGCTGTTGCCGACGGTGCCGAGCACGGCACTGGCTGCCGCCGGTGCCACGGCGGGCACCACCGCGTTCACGATCGGCGTGACGGGCTGCACGGCCCCCACCACCACCGCCCAGCCGATCAAGACCGTTTTCGTGGGCAACCAGGTGACCACGCAGGGCAACTTGGGTAACACCGGTGGGGCGACCAACGTTGCGCTGCAGCTGCTCGACCCGACGGCTCCGGCGGCCCCGTTCAATCTGGCCGGTGCCAATGGCTTTGCCGCCCCGGGCCTCAGCCTGGCGGTGGGCGCCACGTCCGCATCGCACGACTTCGCGGTTCGGTACGTCAGTGAAGTGGGCGGTGCCACCGCTGGTTCGGTGCTCGGCAGCGTGCAGTACGCGGTTAGCTACCAGTAATTCGATAGCTGTCCTGTTCTTTGGGCCGACTCAAGCGAGTCGGCCCAAAGGCTAGTTCCATCTGCAGAAATGAGGGCGCCATGGCGTGGCCGAAGATCATTTGTCATTCAAAAATCGCGCTGGCGTTCCTGTTTGCGGTGCCTATGGGCGGGGCCTCCGCCAGCGTGGTGCTGTCTAACACCCGCGTTATCTATGCGGGCAATACGCAGGAAAAAGCCATTCAATTTACCAACCAGGACGATGCGCCGAGCGTCATGCAGGTCTGGGTCGATTCGGGCGACACCGATTCAACCCCTCAAACAGCCGACGCCCCGTTCGTGGTTACACCGCCTGTATTCCGCATCGAACCCAAGGCCGGACAAACGGTGCGTCTGGTCTTTACGGGCAAACAGCTGCCGCAGGATCGTGAATCGGTGTTCTACCTGAACACCTTGCAGATTCCATCCGTTGGAGCCGCCTATGCCAACGAAAACCAGATGCTGGTGATGCTGCGCAATCGACTGAAGCTGTTCTATCGCCCGGCCGGATTGGAGCGTGATGCCCACAGCGCGCCTGAAAAGCTCAGCTTTCGCTTGAAGAGCGAGGGCAAGGCCGTTCGCATCACGGCCAATAATCCCACTGGCTACTTCATCTCCCTCACCGGCGGGCAGCTCGTTGGGAGCGCGCAAGCCGGTAGCTTCAAGCCGGACATGCTGGCGCCGCGATCCGAAGCAAGCTGGGATATCCAGGGCGCCACTCCGCCGGCTGGTGAGTCGGTGCGGGTGAAAGTGACTTATGTCGATGATTTCGGCGCTGTACGCGAAGCCGAGTATCCGACGAGCCAGGGACAGGGAATCCCATAGTGGCTCGCTCACGAAACGAGGCGGCGCATCGCGCCGCGATGAATTCGCGCGCCCATAGCGCATGCCGCGTCGCGTTGCGGGAGACACGGTGCGCGCCCGGGCTTTCGTTGATCGCCGCGGCCATCGCGCTTGCGCTGCCGGCGCACTGCGCCTTTGCCGACCCGATCCGCGGCTGAAGCAGCTCCCTCCATGGCACAGGCGACCGTGTCCACTGGCGCCGCCGCGCTCGCCTATAATTTCGACAGCAAGCTGCTGCAAGGCTCATCGCTTGGCGTGAGCGATATCGAGCGATTCAACAAAGCCAATGCGATGTTTCCAGGGCGCTATCAGGCCGACGTCTACGTCAACGATAGCTTTCTCTCGAGAAAGGCAGTCGAATTTCGCAGTATTGCCAGCGGCGTCGTCGCACCCTGCCTGGATGATGCCTTTCTGGCAACGCTCGGGGTGTCACCACAAAACGTCAGGCCTGCAGGCGGGCAAGTCGACGCTGCCCTCGGCAGTGGCCGGGCCGCAGAGACCCAAGGCAGCGCGGAATCATCCGCGGCATGCGTGCCGTTTGGTGAGCGCATCGAAGGCGCTACCGCCACATTCGACCTGTCGCGTCTCCGGCTCGACTTGAGCATCCCGCAGGCGCTTCTGAAACATGCGGCCCGCGGTACGGTCGACATCAGCAGTCTCGATGCCGGTCAAACCATGGCCTACGTCAACTACGATACGAATTACTACACGGCATCGGCGGCCGGCAATAAAACGGATTCGTTCTACGCGAGCGTCAACGCGGGCGTGAATCTCGGTCTGTGGCGTATGCACCAGCAATCGGCCTATAGCCGTACCAGTGGCGGCATCAACGGCGCCACCACGTCGCGCTGGAACAATATCCGGACCTATGCCGAGCGGCCCTTGGCCGCCTGGGGCAGCCAGCTCACCGTCGGTGACAGTTACACCGGCGGCAACCTGCTGAGTGCGGTCGGCTTTCGCGGCCTCCATATCGAAACAGACGACCGCATGTTGCCGGATTCGATGCGCGGCTACGCCCCAGTCGTTACTGGTGTGGCGACGACCAACGCGCGTGTCGTGGTGAGCCAGAACGGCAACACGATCTACCAGACCACCGTGGCGCCCGGACCATTCAAGATCACCGACCTCTACCCCACCAGTTTCCAGGGCGACCTGAGTGTGCAGGTGTTTGAGGCCAACGGGCAGGTTTCCACCTTCACCGTGCCGTTCTCGGCGGTTCCCAACTCCATGCGTCCCGGGCAGTCGCATTACAGCGCCACGCTGGGCGAAGTGCGTCAGCTGCAAAACGTGGACGCCAAGTTCGCCGATGTGACCTATGAGCGCGGACTTACCAACGCCATCACGGCCAACACCGGCGTGCGCATCAATAGCAACTACCAGTCCTATCTCGGCGGCCTGGTGCTCGGTACCCGGTACGGCGCGTTCGGCGTCAATGCGGCCTACTCCAATGCGCTCGATGCTACAGGCAGCCGTGTTCAGGGCTGGCGTGGCGCCACGACGTATAGCCACACGATTCAACCGACACAGACCACGTTCTCCCTGGCGGGCTACCGTTTTTCGACCAGGGGCTATCGCGATTTTCTGGATGCGCTCGGTTCGCGCGAGGCTTACCGGAACGGCCAGAACTGGGTCTCGAGCACCTATCAGCAGCGCGATCAGTTCACCGTCAATATCAGCCAGAGTTTCCAGGCCCTTGGTTCGCTGTCCCTGTCCGCCTCCGTCAGCAATTACTACGGACCGAAGGCCCGCGATACCCAGACGCAGCTCAGCTACACCAATCATTACAAGTCGATCAGCTACAACGTATCGTTCATTCGGCAGTACACCGGTGCGCTTTACGGAAACGGCCTGCCGGGCATGATCGCCAATGATGCCTCGACCAGGCCGGCGAATATCGTCGGCGTGACCAGCCCTCTGGGTCAACCGAGTCGCCTTACCAATACGATCATGGCGACGGCAACGATTCCGCTCGATTTCGGGCCGCGTCCCGTTTCACTATCCGGCAGCTTCACGCGTAACGGCGATCAGGGCAGCGCCTACCAGGCTTCGCTGAGCGGCGTCGCCGACCAGGCGCAGACGCTGAGCTATGGCGTTACGGCGTCGGCGCAGACGCAGGGAGGCTCGGGCAGTTTCAGCGCCAACCTGCAAAAGCGCTTGCCGATGATCACGCTGGGTGGCAATTACTCGCTCGGCGACGGCTACTGGCAGGCGGGTGCCAATGCGCGGGGTGCCTTGGTCATTCACAGCGGAGGCGTCACCTTTGGTCCCTACGTGAGCGATACGTTCGGCATCGTGGAAGCGAAGGGCGCCGAGGGTGCCAACGTGCTCAATGGACTGGGGTCGCGGGTAAACCGTGCGGGATACGCGCTGATTCCCTCGCTTACACCGTATCGCTTCAACGACGTGGCCTTGGACACCGCGGGGATCAACCACAACGCCGAGCTGACCGGCGGCCAGGCCAGGGTGGCGCCCTATGCAGGTTCCGGCGTATTGCTCAAGTTCGCCACGCGCATCGGCTATGCCGTGCTGGTCCAGTCCGCTCAGACGGATGGCAAGCCGTTGCCGTTGGGCGCCGACGTTCTGAGCGAAGACGGCAGCACCATCGGCATGGTGGGGCAGGGCGGGCAAGTCTATGCACGTGCGCCGGCGGATCGTGGCGTCCTCACCGTCAAATGGGGCGAGCAGCAGCATGAGCAGTGCGCCATCCGCTACGACCTAAGCGGACAGGACCTCAAGCAGGCCATCCACAACTTGAATGCCGGTTGTACCCCGGCATCGTAAGCATGTTGTTTGCCTGACGCGTCACGCACCACGCAGGCAAGCATCAGGAGCAGTCATGATGAGCTTTTTCTCGACCTTCATTCAATATGCGGCTACACGGCGCCGCCGCGCGTGGCTGCTGGTGCTGTGTGGCGTTGCCGCCCTGATCCCGTCCACCCAAAGCTGGGCGCAGTCAACGTCAAAAGGGTGCTACAGGATCACCGCGCTGATCACGGACAAGAACTCCGCGTACTACACCGTCCCGGGGACGGTGGTAGCGACTTGGGATGGGTCGACGGATACCGCCGGAAGAGGCTCCTATCCGATGACGGTACAGATCAATGTATCGCCGTTTGTGCCGGATGGAACGCTGCTTGGTAGCGGCATCTCGTCGATCTACAACCTGGGTAGTAAGGGGGTGGGGAGTTACTCTCCGGAGCAAGTGTTGTTCAGGTGCTCGCCCGATTCAGCCGGTCAGCTGTTCGAGTATTTCTCGACGAATGGCGACAATCCGTGGGCTGGGAAGTATGACGTCAGTGCAACCTCCGGAATCCCCTCGACGTACTCGACGTATTTTAAAGGCCTGATCTCCCGGGTGACGAACGTCACGACGGGTCAGCTGGTTACGCGCTACTACCAGGCCAGGCCGCTTACCAGCCTCGACACGGATAGCCAAGGCTGGATTCTCGTCAAGGCGAAGAATTTCAGTTCGTACAAGCTTGAATTCTTTCAATGCAGCGCGTGCACGAACCCGGAGGGGGGGTTATATACCGGTGCTACCGGTATTACGGCTGCCGGCAACTGGCCAGTTTCCCAGCCGGTCGGCTACTCGGTGTTTGTGGGTCCAAATTTCGTGGGCAACCTGTCCATCGGCGCCGATTCGGCGACGATCTTTAGTACGTTTCCCGGCTCTTGGCCGGGGGCGATCAATCCGTATGGCAATGTTATTGTCCGCCGCACGGCCACCTGCGCAGTCATCAACGCCACGCCCGTCATTCAATTCCCCCCGGTGACGGCGGCCGAACTCAATGGCGGCGGCTCGCGACAGCTGCCGATCACGATTCAGATGCAGTGTCAGAGCACGACCCCAACGGGCATGACGGCTTTCGTCAGCGGAGTTGCGGCCAATCAAACCGCACTGGGCATGCTTGCGCCATCGGCCAATGTACAGAGCGCAAGCACGGCCGGGCTGACCACGGCGGGCAGCGGCGTGACCTATCTGCTTTCGGACGGCTATGGAACAGACCCGTCGGTGGCGACCGGCGTGGGTGTGGCCTTGTCAAGGACGGGCGGCGGCGCGTTGAACTTTCTCTCTAATCAATATGTGACTACGGGCGGAGCCAAGGACGGCTGGGATGCTGTCCTTAATGATGCGGCCGCCAATGGGCCAGCGAGCGGAGGCCTGACCACGTACACCCGGACCATCAATGCAACCTTCAAGGCATTTTCACTGGGCGCGGTTCCTGTCACGGCCGGCAGCTACAACGCAACGGCACAGGTCATTATCAAGGTGCAGTGATGATGACCAGCCTATCCAGTCACCTCTTCTGCGATAAAGTCGCTTGCGCGCTGTTGGCGGGGCGGCCATCGCGTCGCCGCTTATCCATCGAGGGAAAATCCGTTGGCATGCGGCAGGCCCGTCCGGCCAGGGGCGGGCGCCATCCCGTCATGCTTCCCGGGCTATGGGACGTATGCCGCCGGCTGTCCCGCTTGCGCAGAGTGCTTGCTCTGGCCCTGGGCTGGCTGGTTTTCGGTGCCTGCAGCATGGCCGCACATGCTGGCGTCACCCCGATGACATCAAGGGTGGTATTTCCGGCCGGCGTCACCGAGCAATCCCTGCAGCTGGTCAACGTCAACATGTACCCCGTGCTGGTTCAGGCCTGGGTGGATGATGGCGACATCAATGCCGTGCCACAGCAATCAACCGCGCCGATCATCGCTCTTCCACCGATTTTCCGCATGGGGCCAAGCGACCGGACGAGCTTGCGGCTGATCAATTCCGGCAAAGCGCTACCCACGGATCGTGAGTCGCTGTTCTGGCTGAATCTGCATGAGATTCCACCGACCAAGTCCGAGCTGCCAGCGGATGGCCAAACGGTGACGGTGACCATGCGCACGCAGATCAAAGTGTTCGTACGACCTGAAAAGCTGTCGATTCCAGTCAGCCAGCTGCCCGAGCGGTTGGCATTTTCCATCCGAAAAGAGTCCGGCACGCTTCGCCTGACGATTGAAAACCCGACGCCCTATTTTGCGACCATCAATGCGCTGGTTATCACGGTGGGCGACGAGACCCAGAAGGTAACTGTCGACATGATCGCTCCGCAGTCACATGCCGAGCTTGACCTCGCTATGGGGCACGCGACTCAAGGCGCGGCTGCCACCATCGCGTTTTCATTGCTGGACGACGACGGTAATCCGATCCTTGGGGAGCGCAAGACGACCATCCCGTAGGGCATATGTCGTTACTCGAATATCTTCGCCTCATCGCCCATATCGATGGTCGCCCTCGATCGGATAGGAATGCCTCTCCGGAGACACGCCGAACTAGTCCGCACTGCTATTCCGGAGAACGGCTTCTCCACCACGAAGCAGGCAAGGCCGGAAAAACGGCCCGGTTTCTAGCCGTCAGGCGTTCCGGTTGGGTTCCGATCCGTTTCGGTTCAGGCGTCCAGATCGGGAATCAGCCGACTTTCCAGGCGGGCGATGTGATCTTTCAACAGCAGCTTGCGCTTCTTGAGCCGGGTGAGCTGCAGCTCGTCGCGGCCGAGCGAGTCGGCCAGGTGCTCGATGGCAACGTCGAGATCGCGGTGCTCGACACGCAATTCGGCCAGCAGATGGGCGATCTCGGCTTGGTCCTGGACCTGCATGTGGGCGGCGGCAGCTCGGAAATAAGGGCCTAAGTGTACCGCCGACGGACCGTGGGCGGTCAGCCGGCTACAATGAGCGGCCGATCCGCTCGATCCTGATCATGTCCGCCCAGCCCGATTCCATCCGCAAGCAGCATTACGAGGCCGCCAAGCTGGCCAAGCGCCTGCGCCACCAGGTGGGCCAGGCCATTGCCGACTTCAACATGATTGAAGCCGGCGACAAGGTGATGGTCTGTCTTTCCGGCGGGAAGGATTCGTACACCTTGCTCGACATCCTGCTGTCACTGCAGGCCAAGGCGCCCGTACGCTTCGACTTGATTGCGGTGAACCTGGACCAGAAGCAGCCGGGGTTTCCCGAGCATGTGCTACCGGAATACCTCGCCGGGCGCGGCGTGCCGTTTCATATCATCGAGCAGGACACCTACAGCACGGTCACCCGCGTCATCCCCGAGGGCAAGACCATGTGCAGTTTGTGCTCGCGCCTGCGGCGCGGTGCGCTGTACCAGTGGGCGGCCAACAACGGCGTCACCAAGATTGCGCTGGGCCATCACCGCGACGACATTCTTGCCACGTTTTTCCTGAACATGTTCTACCAGGCCCAGCTCAAGGCAATGCCGCCCAAATTGCGCTCGGACGATGGCCGCCACGTGGTGATCCGGCCACTGGCCTATAGTCGGGAAAGTGATATCGCGGAGTACGCTACGCAGCAGCAGTTCCCGATCATTCCGTGCAATCTTTGCGGTTCGCAGGAAAACCTCCAGCGCAAGGCGATTCGGCGCATGATGGAGGGCTGGGAAAAGCAGCAGCCAGGGCGTTGCGAGAACATTTTTCGCGCGCTGGGGCAGGTATCGCCCTCGCAGCTGGCTGATCGCCATCTGTTCGACTTCGCGGCGCTCGGCGCGCGCGAAGGCAGCACCAGCGCTGACGCGCATGAGTGGCTTGCCGGTTCGCCGGACGAGTCGTGAATCCCTCAACCTATACAACGAGTAGCGCCGTGTCTCTTTTTGCATCCGTTGAAATGATCCCGGGCGATCCGATCCTGGGACTCTCCGAGGCCTATGTGGCCGATGCCCGTCCGGGCAAGGTCAATTTGGGCGTGGGCATCTATTACGACGAACAGGGCCGTATTCCGGTGATGCGCGCCGTGCGCGAAGTCGAGCAGGCGCTTGCGCTGGAAGCCAAGCCGCGCGGCTACTTGCCGATCGACGGCATGCCGGCCTACAACCAGGCTACCCAGAAACTGGTGTTCGGTGCGGAGTCGTCGCTGCTGGCTGCGGGTCGCGTGGCCACGTCGCAGACCATCGGCGGTAGCGGCGCGCTGCGTATCGGCGCGGATCTGCTGAAGCATGTGCTGCCTAACGCCAAGGTGGCCCTCAGCAATCCAAGCTGGGAAAACCATCGCCTGGTGTTCAGTTCGGCCGGCTTCGAGGTGGTCGATTACGCGTATTACGACGCGGCGACGCATGGCCTGAATTTCGCCGGCATGCTGGCGGACCTGGGCAAGCTGGAGCCGGGCAGCATCGTGCTGCTGCATGCCTGCTGCCATAACCCCACCGGCGTGGACCTGTCGGCCGAGCAGTGGAAGCAGGTGGTCGCGCTGGTGAAGGATCGCGACCTGATGCCGTTCATCGACATGGCTTACCAGGGCTTCGACAAGGGCATCGAGACCGATGCGATGGCGGTGCGTCTGTTCGCCGAGTCGGGCATCGAGTCATTCGTGGTGGCCAATTCGTACTCCAAGTCGTTCTCGCTGTATGGCGAGCGCGTGGGTGCGCTGTCCATCGTCGGCAAGGATCGCGCGGAAGCCTTGCGCGTACAGTCGCTGGTCAAGCGCACCATCCGCTCCAACTACTCCAGTCCCGCCACGCACGGCGGTGCCGTGGTGGCCGGCGTGCTCAACAGCGCCGAGCTGCGTGCGGTGTGGGAGCAGGAGCTGGGCGAGATGCGCGAGCGCATCCACGGCATGCGTGCTGGCATGGTGGAGAAGCTGGCCGCGGCGGGTGAGCCGCAATACGGCTTTATCCAGCAGCAGGCGGGCATGTTCTCCTACTCGGGCCTGAGCAAGGCCCAGGTGGATCGCCTGCGCGAGGAGTACGCCATCTACGCCGTCGGCACGGGGCGCATCTGCGTGGCCGCGTTGAACCGGGCGAACCTGGATACGGTGGTGAACGCCGTCGCTGCCGTTAGCCGCTGAGCCTCGAATTACCTCCACCGTCATCCCAGCGAACCCCGAAAAGGGGGCGAGAGCTGGGATCCAGCGCCTTTTGCGCACGACTAAAGACGCTGGATCCCGGCCTTCGCTGGGATGACGGCAAAAAGACCACGGATACCGAATGTTTTTTCGCAACCTCACGCTGTTCCGCTTTTCCCCCGCCGTTGCCGAAGATCTGAAGCGCCTGGACGAGGCGCTGCCCGAGCATCGTCTGCGTCCCTGCGGTCCTCTGGAAATGGGCACCAAGGGCTTTGTGCCGCCGGTCGGTCGGGGCGAGGAGGCGGCGCTGACCCATGTCGTCAACGCCTGCACCATGGTGACCGTGGGCAGTGAGGACAAGCTGCTGCCCAGCTCCGTGGTGAACGACGAACTTCACCGCCGCGTGCAGAAGATCGCCGAAGAAGATGGCCGCAAGGTGGGTGGTCGCGAGCGCAAGCGCATCAAGGAGGACGTGCTCAACGACCTGGTCCCGCGCGCCTTTATCCGCAGTTCGCGCATGAAAGCCTATGTCGACAAAAAGCATGGCTGGCTGGTGCTGGACACCTCCAGCCGCAAGTCGGCTGAGAACGCGTTGACCCAGATCCGCGAGGCCCTGGGCAGCTTCCCCGCCGTGCCGCTGGCGCCGGAGGAGGGCCCGCGCGTGCTGATGACCGACTGGCTGGCCAACGGCAACCTGCCGGCTGGCCTGACCCTGGGTGACGAAGTGGAGCTGCGTGACCCGGCCAGCGCCACGGGTGCCATCGCCAAGTGCCGTCGCCAGGACCTGGACAGCGAGGAAGTGAAGGAGCACCTGCGCAACGGCAAGCAGGTATTCCAGCTCGGTCTCATCTTCGATGAGCGCATGAGCTTCGTACTCGGCGAGGACCTGATCGTGCGCAAGCTGAAGTTCCTCGACGTGGTCCTGGACGAGATGGGCGACAGCCACCAGGACGCGGCCGCCGAGGCCGACGCCAGCTTTGCCCTGCTCACGCTGGAGCTGGAGCGCCTGCTGGGCAAGCTGGAAGAGTGGTTCGGCCTGCCGCGGCCGGCTGAGGGCTGAGCTTCAGCTCCTCCCCCTGTGCGCAGGGGGAGGCTGGGAGGGGGGTCGCCCTCCCGCCAGCCTGTAGCACCCCTCCCCAGCCCTCCCCTGCAGGCAGGGGAGGGAGCAAAGTGCGGCTCGGTCACCGGCCCGTCTTGCGAAGCCTGCATGCTTCCCCCACATCAGCTAGGGGACACTAGCGGCCGGGACGCCAGGTAGTTGAAGGGCAGGCGGGACATGACGCAGCATCTTGAAGGCGATTGGCTGGAACTGGCGACCGCAAGCGGCGGTACGATCCGCGTGCTGAAAGCCGCGCATCCGCGCGCGCGCCGCCTGCGTCTTACCGTGACGCCCAAGGGTGCGCGTTTGTCGTATCCGCATGGCACGCATCCCGCACAGGTGTCGGCGTTCCTGCGTCATCACGCCGACTGGCTCGAGCGCAAGCTCGATGAACTGCATCTCATCGTCAAGCCGTTGCCACCGTTGCGCGTCGGCGTGCCCACCGAATTTCCCTTGCGCGGCGAAACCGTGCAACTGGATTGGGCTGAAGGTCCGTACCCCCGCGTCGAGGCAGGCGAAGGTGGAATCACCTTGGTGATTCCACGGCCACACACGCGCGCGGTGCCCGTGGCGCGCGGCCTGCTTGCTTCGTTCTTCGAAGCGCAAATGCGTCGCGACGTGTCGCGCTGGCTCGCCGGCTACGTACCGCAACTCGGTCTCGCACCGACCGCCTTGCGCATCCGTGCGATGAAGAGTCTGTGGGGCAGCCTGGATACGCGTGATCGCATCAATCTCGATCTCGCGTTGGCGCTCGCGCCACCCGCCGCGCTGCGCTACGTGCTCGCCCACGAACTCTGTCACCTGAAGGTGCGCAGCCATTCGCCACGCTTCTGGGCGCAGGTGGAAGGCATCTTTCCTGACTGGCGCGAGCAGCGTGATTGGCTGCGCCTCAATGGCGCGTGGTTGAAGACCGAGCTCGACCGGCTGATTGCGGACGTTGCCGACTGAGTCTGGATCAATAGATCAGGCGGACGCCTACTTGTGTCTGCGTATCGGAATATCGGGTCGGCAGTCCCAGTACGCGCAGCGCCGAGCGCGAACCTTCGATGTGCAGCACTTCAGCGGTGAAGCGCAGCCACGACCGTGGCCGCCAGTTGATCGCGGCCGTTACCGCATTACCGCTTTCGCCCAGTCCCAGCGGGGACCCGTTGAAGTCCTCGCCCGTGCTGAAATGATCGAAGCGTAGCGCCGGCCGCCATGCGCCACGATTCCACCCGGCCAGCAGGAACGCCGAGCGAAAACGCGTCGTCCGATTGACGCCGGGTGCAGTGTCGATCTCGGTGCTGCCATCCATGGCCTGCGCTATCCATGTCACGGAGCCGGTATCGGTGCGCGCACCCGCACTCCAAAAATCCGTGCGCCACGCGAACACGTCGGGCGAGCCCTCGTAGTCCGTATGCGCGGCCGGGTCGGCGCGATTGTCGTAGCGCATGAGGGTCAATTCGCCGTATTCGGTCGAGTGCCATGCCAGGCTGGCAAACCAGCCCCAACGCCCATCGATCTCCTGGAACGGGTCGTAGCGCGGGTGGTCGGGGTCGCCGAAGGCGTTGACGAAGGCATCGGGTTCCCGCAGCGTGCTGCCCAAGCCATAGGTCAGATCACTCAACGACCAGCCGCGAACAGCCAGCAAGGTCCCTGCGGGATCGTTACCCTTGAACAGCGAGCCGGTGACTTCGAAGGTGTTGCTGGCGCCACGCCATTCGAGCTGGCCCTGCAGACCCTGCGCTCGCAGTTCCTCACCGACCCAGTTGTTGATGGCCGACGGTGTGAGCGTCCAGGGGCTGGTCCAGCCGATGGCCTCGTTTTCCAGCGAGATGGGCGGCAGGAAGGCGCCGGCCTTCACCGACCAACGCCAGGCGCTGGTGGAGACGGGCCGATAACGCACATAGGTTTCGACGACGTCGAGCGTGTGGCGGTCGGTGGTTTGATACTGCACGTCCGCATAGACGAGCCACGCGGGTGTCACCTGCGCCAGGCCGATCAGCGCCGCACCGCCGAAGCGGGGCTCGGTGTCGCCTCCGCCGAACCGCGCCTTGCCGAAGCCACCCTGCGTCCAGCTGGTCTGGTCGGGTGCGGCAACGAGGCGTTCATCGATGTAGGCGTGGAGGCTGACGTCCTGCGCCACGGCCATACGGGTCAGCGTGAGTGCGAGCAGGCAGGCAAAGCCCACCGCAGGCTTCATTGCGTAGCTCCCACCTCAAATCCGATGGCGAAATGTTCAAAACGGTCAGTGTCGAGCGCCGGCGCAAGAAAATGACCCTGCGCATGATCGCAACCTATCTTGGTGAGATAGGCCAAGGCCGCGGCATCCTCGACGCCTTCGGCCGTCACCCCATAACCGAGTCGGTGCGCAAGTTCCACGATGGAGCGCACGATCATCCGGTCGTCCGCATGCGTGGCAAGTCCCTGCACAAACATCTTGTCGATCTTCAATTCGTGCACCGGAAGCTTTCGGAGATAGGCAAGTGATGACTGGCCAACGCCAAAGTCATCGACGGCGATTCGCAAACCTAGATCGGCAAGCTCGCGAAGGACTTGAATGGCGATGACCGGCTCGCCGATCACGGCGCTTTCGGTGATCTCGAGTCTCAGCTGCTCGACCTTTACCTTATGCAGGGCGAGCAGATGGGCGACGCGGCGTGGCAATTCCAAGTCGTGCAGATCGCGTGCGGACAGATTAACCGCCACATGCCAGTTCAGCCCCTGCGACGACCAGCGCTGAAGCTGCGAAATGGCCGTCGCCAGAACCCAGCGCGTCACGCGATGGATGTTGCCGGTTTCCTCGGCCAGCGTAATGAAGGCATCCGGTGGCACGAAGCCGAGCTTGGGATGCTGCCAACGAATCAGCGCCTCCGCGCCATCGATGACCTGTTCGCGCAGGCTCATTTTCGGTTGATAGTGCAGCACCACGTCGTTGCGCTCGATGGCGTCGCGCAGGTCACCCATCAGCGACAGGCGTTCGGGACGATGCGGATCGCTGGCTGCATCGTAGAAGGCCACGGCTTGCGGCACCCGCAAGGCGGCAAACAAGGCTATCTCGGCCCGTTGCAGCAGCTCGCTCGCGGCACGGGCGTGGTCCGGATGCATGGCAATGCCCACGGCCGGCACCGTATCGATCGAGACGTCCGGCTCCTGATAGGGCTTGTTCAGCACCTCGAGCAAGTGCAGAGACAGGGCGATGGCCTCGGCCCGACCCGCATGCGGCAACCAGATCAAAAAGGCGGTATCGGAAGCGCGTGCGGCGAAGCCTGCCGTGGCCGTTTGCCGGATGCGCTCGGCCGCATCGCGCATGAGTCGTTCGCTCAGCGCATGCCCCACGGTCTTGATGATCTCGGGAATGCGGGTGAGGCCCACCATCAACAGCGCGCCTTGGTCTTGCTCCTGCAGACTTCGCTGGATGAAGGCTTCCGCGGCGGTGCGGTTGGGCAGTTCCGTGGTGGCATCGTGCAGGGACTGAAACCGAATGCGGTCTTCGCGCTGACGAATCGACTGGGTCATGGTGGAGAACGCCGTGGCCAGTTGCCCCAGTTCATCCTGACGTTCGACCGCCGCTGGCGCACTGTAGTCGCCCTGCTCGATACGCCGTACGGAGGCCGCCAGTGCTTCGATCGGCCGAGAGACGCCACGCGCGATCAGCCAGGCACCAAGCAAACCCAGGACCAGGCCCAGCGCGAGCAAGCCGAGCCATGTCGAAAGGACCGAATGGTAGGGTCGAAGCGCATCATCGAGCGAATAGCCAATCACGGCCTGGACGGGCGCACTCTCCTGCAGCGGGCTTAGCGGGCGTGCCAGCACCAGATACTCGTGCCGGCCGACCTTTTCGAGGGCGGGTTGAGGTGTCAGGGACGACAAGCCGCCCATCAGATCGACGCGTGAATTGCTGCGGGCGACCACATCCCATCGTGATGCCTGCGTCCGCGCCACCAGTTCGATGTCCTTGGGCAGCGCCGATAGATGTTGCATGCGCGCCAGGAAGGCATCGTCGATAGGGATGCCGGCGCCGATCAGCGCGACCGGCTGCGGTGCGTAAATCGGTACTACCACCATCCAGTACGCCTTGCCGTCCAAGGCCACCACGGCAGCCGTGCGCTGGCTGAACGCACGATCGATCAGGTCCGGAAAGGGAAAGCGCTGGAGCGAAGACGATCCCTCAAGCGTGTCCACTTGAATCGTCCCATCCAGTCCCATCATGAGCATGCGCGCGGCACCCACGCGCCGCCCGTGATTGCGCAGCACGGAGAACACCGTGTCCTTGTCATGCTGCGCGATGGCGGCGCGAAGTGCGTAATCGAGCGCGAGAATCTGCACGCTTTCGGCAACGCGGGTAGAGATATCGTCCAGCTGATCGACGAAGGCATCCGCCGAGGCCGTGAGCTGGCGCTTACCCTCGGCGACGAGCTGGCGGTGGGTGACCTCGGAAACCAGAACGGCCGTCAGCGCCTGCACCGCCACGATCGTCGTCACGACGAACAGGGCCAATCGCATGCGGAATCCGATGATGGCCATAGGTGCCGGTCAATACCCCAGGTGTTCGCGATCGATCTGCTGGCGCGGATCGGGGATCAATGACAAGGCCATCGTGATGGGGTCCGGGGACGTGTTCCCATCGATATGGATGGCGCGGACGATGTCCGGTCGCCCGGGGTGCAATTGCGGATGCCATAGATGCAGGGTGTATTGACCCGTCGGGAGGTGCGGCAGCGTGACCTGCCCATCGGGCCCTGACACGGCGATGCTCTCTGCATCGGACACGTACAAGTACGTAATCATGTGATCGTGGATGTTGCAGCCGACCGCGGCGATGCCGGCGTGATCCAGGGTTAGCGGGGGCGAGCTCTCGCCCGGTCGCAACACGAACTCGAACGACTTGATCGGTGAGAACGAGTAGACGTGATGGCGCGTCGTATCGCTGTTGCGGAAGACCACCATGTCGCCGGGCCGGAACACCTGGACGTAGGGACGAAAGGTCTCATCCTTCTGGTCGATGATCCTGGTGGCCGAAGCAGGGCGCTCATTCGAGGACAGCTTGGCCGAGTCCGGCGTCGGGGCATCGAGCGTCACGGTGAGAACGGCATCGCTGACGGGCTTGCCGTCGCCACCGATCACCTTCACGGTCAGATCGCTCGCCGCAGCCGGCCATGCGATCGGTAGCACGAAGGCCATGACTATCATGCGTAGCCAACGCATCGATATTCCCCTGGTATCCCCGCAGGCTAGCCTACAGCACCTGCCGGCTTCGCAACCACCCGTGCGTGGCCCCGAAAGCCGTCATATGGCGGCTAGTGGAGGCGCCCGCTGCGACATGGGGCGTGTGGCGTCATGCGGGGCGCCGCCGATGGTGTGCGTGGATCGTTGCGGTGCGGCTCTAACTCCTTCTCCCCTTTGGGGAGAAGGTTGGGATGAGGGGCGGGTGCTCGCGACTGCGCGACAACTGAGCGTGGCTGCTAAGGATGCCGCTTACGCAGCGGGCGTTTCGATCGCCTGCCGGCGCTCGAGTCACTTTTCTTTTGCTGACCCCAGTACTGTCCGGTTAATCAGAGAATAAAATCAATTGGTTAGCCGACTCGTCCGGTTGAATGTGTAGAGACGACGGCCGCAAGGCGCCTTCCAGCGGGGTTTGCTCGAAAAGCGTCACGCTCAAAATCTGTAGAAGTTCGTAGAGCGAGGCGGAGAGCTGCAGGCGTTTGCGCAGGATGGCGATCAGCACGTACACCGCCACGGCGATCCAGATCTGGGTCTTGACAGCGTTGGACGAGGTGCCAAACAAGGTCTTGATGTGCAGGTGCTGCTTGATCCACTTGAAGAAGATTTCAATCTGCCAGCGATAGCGATACAACGCGCCGACCGTCGTCGCGGGCAGTGCGAAGTGATTGGTCAGCAAGACGATGGATTGGCCGTCATCGGGATCGCGCACGCGCACACGGCGCAATGGACAAGGGTATTTGTCGCGAGCGATATCGCGCGCCAGCATGACCGTCTGATCGCAGCCGATCAGCGTGGGATCGTTCACCGGGTGGGAATAGCGCCGGTAGACGCGAAGATTCTTCTTGGTGCGCATCAGGAAGAACGCTCCTTCGCAATGGAAGCGATACAAGCGTTCGAAGTCGAGGTAAGCACGATCCATCAGGTAGATGGCCCCGGGCTCGGGCGTGACATCGTCAAGCAGGTGGACGTCGTGCCGGCGGGCCTCGGAAAAATGGATCATCGTGGGGATCGCGCCGCGAATATCGAGCATCGTATGCAGCTTGATGCCGCCCTTGCCGGGGTGCATGGCGCGCGCCCACGGAAACACCGATAGACACAATTCGATCGTGGTTGAGTCGAGCGCATAGGTGGTATGCGCCAGATCGATGGCGAGCGGCTCGTTGACGTAGAGGCGTCGCGCCGTGGCGATAAGGCTCTGCGCGAACTCGGCATAGATGCGCCAGTCGCGCTGCTCATTGGCGTCGGCCAAGGTACTGCGTGCGACGCGTCCGCGAATGCCCAGGTGATACAGCTTGGCCTGGTGAGCGCGCAAACAAATCTCCAGATCGCGCAGGCTCTCCCGTCCGGTGAGCTGGGCGAAGGCCATGCACAGGAACTGATCGAGGCAAGTAAAGCGCTTCACGTAGCGATTGCCGTCGAACTTGGCGACGAGGCGCCGAAACGTATGCATCGGTAGATGCTGCATGAGTTGCGTAAAGACGAACTGGCCTTCGTGCATGACAACGCCCCTCCACAGAGACGCCGCCAGCCTGAGGCTACTGCGCTGAAATCGCTAACACCCGAAAATCGACGCTTAATTACGTCACATCAATGACTTGCACGGGATGATCCGCACTTTCCCCGGACAGTACTGGCTGACCCAAAAGAAAAGTAACCCAAAGTAGTGGCCTTGAGAGCTCATAGCACTGCGCGGGATACGAGCCTGACGGGCGTGACCAGACAGATAGGTTGCGGCCCATGGCCGATACACAGCGGCTACACCGCAACGCGCCGATGCGCAGAGGGCTTAAGGCGTGGGCGCTAGGGTGGCCATGTGAGCATCGGGATACCGCAAGCGTTTCGACCGTCGGCCGAGCCTGCTTTAAGTCCTCACCGCCTTGGCGCGTTGCGGGGTAGCGGCTGTGTATAACCTTGGGTCGCTGATTATCAGATCGAGCAGACCTACCAACGCTTCTATCCCACGGCGTGCTACCAGCTCTAGAGGCCGTTTTCTTTGGGTTACTTTTCTTTTGGGCCAGCAAAAGAAAAGTGACTCGGCTGCCGGCAGGCAGTCGAAACGCCCGCTGCGTAAGCGGCAAGCTGGCCACATCGCTCGATCAACGCGTCATCGCGAGCACCCGCCCCTCATCCCAGCCTTCTCCCCGACGGGGAGAAGGAGTACGAGCGCGCGAGCAGGCAGTCGAAACGCCCGCTGCGTAGGCGGCAAGCTGGCCACATCGCTCGATCAACGCGTCATCGCGAGCACCCGCCCCTCATCCCAGCCTTCTCCCCGACGGGGAGATGGAGTTAGAGCGCGCGAGCAGGCAGTCGAAACGCCCGCTGCGTAAGCGGCAAGCTGGCCACATCGCTCGATCAACGCGTCATCGCGAGCACCCGCCCCTCATCCCAGCCTTCTCCCCTTGGGGGAGAAGGAGTACGAGCGCGCGAGCAGGCGCTCGAAACGCCCGCTGCGTCCCGCCGGGACTTCCTTCGTTCGTAGGCGAGCAATCCAGCGATACAGCGACAACCGAGCTTGGGCCCACTAAATGCCCCCACCGGCACCGCGCATACTCAGTGCGACAGCGCAAACGACGTCAGGATGCGTGCCGTCTCTTCCGGCTTCTCCAGGATCGGCATGTGATTGCAGCCCGTCAGTACGCTAGTGCTGATGGCGCTGGCGTTCTTGAGGCCATTGCGCAGGCTGTCGAGGGCAGAGATATCGACGATCTTGTCGTCGTGGCACCACAGCCCCAGCACCGGCAGGGTCAGCTGGTCCAGGCGATTCTGCACGGACAGATACTGCGAGGGTTCGCGCAGTTCGTTGAACGTGTGTTCGAGGAAGGCGCGGTTGGTCTGGTTGCGCCTGACCAGCACATCGACGAAACGGCCCGGCAGCGACGGCGTATTGACGAAGGCCAGCGAGGCCGCGCGTTCGAAGCCTGCGCGATCGTCATACACGAACGGATTCTTGCCGGCCATGGCGGCGCGCGAGAAGTCGTTCTCGTTGGTCTTGAGGCCAAATGAGCTCAGCAAGGCCAGTTCGGCGACGTGCTCCGGGTGCTCGGCCGCGTAGACACCGGCGATGGCACCGCCCATGGAATGGCCGATCAGCACAAAGCGCGGCAAGTGCAGCGCTTCGACGAAGGCCTGCAAGCGTGCTGCCTGTGCATCGATGTTGTAGCTGGCGCCGTCGATGCGGCTGGATTCGCCCCAGCCCGGCAGGTCCGGCGCAATCACGTGGAAATGCGGCGTCAGCAGTTCGGCCTGCTTGAGCCACACTTCCTTGCTCGCATCGAAGCCGTGCAGTAGCAACAGCGTGGGGCCCTGACCGCCTTCGAAGTACACCCAGTTCGTATCGCCGACCTGCACCGAGTGCTCCTCGACATGCGCCGACATGGCCTGCCGCTTGATCTCGGCCTTCATCAGCCATTGCGGCGCGAACAGGTAGGAGCCACCCAGTACCACCGCCAGCAGCACGGCGACAAAGGCGAGGAACTTCAGGCGGCGCAGCGCCAGGCGCTGCCACAAGGGACGCGATGAAGCCTGGGCCTTGGGCGGGGTAGGTGACGTCATGGGGCGTGCTCGTTGGGCAAGAGAATGGGCGCTGTGGCGGCGAGACCATCGATGGCGTCGCCCGCCTCCTTTTGCAAGGAGGCGGGCGCAGGTCTTACTTCTCGGTCTTGTCGCCCTTCTTGGCCTTGGCGAACACGGCTTCCACCGCTTGCTGGGTCATCGGGTGATAGCCCGACTTGGCCTTGGCGTAGACCTGCTCGGCATAGGCGAGGCCTTCCGGCGTCTTGGCGAAGGCCTTGTACAGCGGCATGGTGAGGTACAGGCGGCCGATGCGGGTCATGTGCTCGGCGGCGGCGCTCCACACGTCCTTGTCGCCGGCGGCGATGGCGTGGGTGTACCAACGCATGCCGATCTCGGCGTTAGGCGTGCCGGTGAGATGCCAGGTGGCATCGAGCTGCTTGAGCTTGTCCAGCGGTGCCACGTCCGGCATGCCGTCGAGGAAGTACATCCACTCCTGCGTATTCCAGCCCTTGGCGTCGAGCTTGTCGGCGCTCAGGGTGCCGGCGAGGAAGGCGGTGCGCTCCTTGTCGATCGCATCGAAGCGTGCCGATGTCGGCAGCGGCGCGTTCTTCGGAATGCCCGGGTCGTATACCCAGGCTTTCACTTCGTCCCAGCTCATCTTGCCCGGATTCTTGTCGAACAGGTTCGCCTTCAGGTAGTCCAGCATCTGCTCGGTGGTGATGCTCTGGAACGCGAAGTGATTGAAGTAGCCCTTGAGGTAGGCGTCAAAGGTTTCGCGACCAAAGCGCTGCTCCAGGGTGCGCAGGAACCACGAGCCCTTGTCGTAGGGAACTTCCGAGAGCGAATCGTCGGCACCGATGCCGCGCGGTTCCGGCGCCAGGCGTTGCGAATTCACGGGCATCTCGCCGATGGTCTTTTGCAGTCCGCGTGCCGACAGCAAGGCTTCCTCATCGGCCAGGGTCTTGCCGTAGACGGCCTCGGTGATGCGGCCCTGCACGTAGGTGGTGAAGCCTTCATTGAGCCAGATGTCGCGCCAGGCGGCGCTGGTCACCAGGTTGCCCGACCACGAGTGGGCCAGCTCATGCGAGATCACCGAGACCAGGCTCTTGTCGCCTACCAGCAAGGTCGGCGTGGCAAAGGTCATGTTCGGGTTTTCCATGCCGCCGAACGGGAACGACGGCGGCAGCACCAGCAGGTCGTAACGGTCCCAGGCGTACGGACCGTAGAGCTTCTCGGCGCTGGCGATCAGCTTTTCGGTGTCTTCGAATTCCTTCGCCGCCTTGCCGACCACGCTGGGCTCGGCATACACGGCCGAGCGCGGACCGGTTTCTTTCGCGGCGATATCACCGGCGGCGATGGCCAGCAGGTAGGAGGGAATCGGGTGCGGCTGGTTGAAGCTGAAGTTGCCGTCGAGCGGATGGTTGGCATCGTTGATCGCGCTCATCACCACACGCACATCTTTCGGCGCCGTCACGTTCGCGGTGTAGGTGAAGCGAACCGCTGGCGTGTCCTGCAGCGGCACCCACGAGCGGGCGTGGATGGATTCGGACTGCGAGAACATGAAGGGCAGCTTCTTGTCCGCGGTCTGCTCCGGCGTCAGCCACTGCAGGCCCGAGGCCGTAGGCACGGTGGAGTAGACGATGCGCACCTGCGCCGGCTGTTGCGGCGTGGCGATGGTCAGCTTGCTGCCCAGCTCCTTGTCGCGCGGGGCCAGGGCGAACTTCAGCGCGTTGGCATGACCCTTGGCGTCGATGCCTTCGATGCTGGCGATCTTCAGGTCGCGCGTGTCCAGCACCAGCGAGGTGGCCTTCGGGTTCTTCCAGTCCAGCGTCAGCGTGGCCTTACCGTCCAGCTGCTGCTGCGGAAAATCGATCTTCAGGTCCAGATCCAGGTGGGTCACACGAACCTGGTCGGGCTGGGCAAAGGAATGCGGATCGGCGGCAAAGGCGCTCAGCGGCAGCACGAGGGCGCCAACGGCAAGGACATGTAACGGGCGCATCGGGGGGACTCCATCAGCAGGAACCCCGAGTATGCCATCGACGGTGTGATGGCCGCGGGGGCCGATGGTCATTCTGGAAAGGGGCACAACCTTCCTCAGCGTCATCCCAGCGAACGCTGGGATCCAGTGCCTTTGATCAGGAGCTAACGACGCTGGATCCCAGCGTTCGCTGGGATGACGAGCCTTTTCGAGTCCGCGCCGCGGCAAGTGACATCAATGTACGGAGCCGGCTGTTGCCGGCGCCGGACGCTGCAACGAGCTGATGTAGTCGCGCACCTCCTGCTTGGAGACGGCGCCGCGGTGGGTCGTATCGATCTGGTCGAAATGCGCCTTGATGAACGGCACCTTCTCTGCCTCCTCACGGGTCAGCAGGCCGTCATGGTTCCTGTCGGCAATGTCGAAGTTCTTCATGGCATTTTGTGCCGTGTTGGCTATACCGCCGTAGCCCGATTGGGCATGACTGGCCGCCACGGCAAGCAACATGGCGAGCATGACGACGGCAAGATGGGTGCGATGCATGACGATTCTCTTCGGCGACAAGTGAGCCAAGTATGGCATCGCGGTCGTGAGCGGTTCGTGCCCGCTCGCCCCTGGTTCGAATGGCAGGGGGCGAGCGGGCCGGTTGGCGTCAGGCGGCGCCAAACTCCAGCGCCGCCGTCAGGTCGCCCGGCGGCGGGCCGCCCGCCGCCACCATCGCCTGCTCGCGCAGAGTCAGGCCGGGCAGCTTTTCCAGGCCAAAGCGGCGGGTGAGGAAACGCGCGATCGAGCCGGTGTCGTAGAGGGTGTGGTCGACGTGGCCTTGCTTGGCGAACGGCGACACGATGATCGCGGGGATACGCGAGCCCGGTCCCCAGCGATCGCCCTTGGGTGGCGCTACGTGGTCCCACCAGCCACCGTTTTCGTCGACGGTGATGACCACCAGCACGTGCTTCCACGCGGGCGACTTCTGCAGTGCGTCGATGATGCGCATGATGTGCCGATCGCCCGCATCCACGTCCGAGTAACCGGCGTGCATGTTCAAGTCGCCTTGCGGCTTGTAAAAGCTTACCGCTGGCAAACGGCCGGCCTCGATATCGGCGATAAAGCGATTGTCCGGCGCGGTTTCGCCGACGCCGCCATCGCGCAGGTGCTGGGTGCGTGCTGCGGTGCCGGGAGCGAAACTCTTGAAGTAGTTCAGCGGCTGATGGTGGATCTGGAAGTTCGGGCGCTGCGGGAATTGATGCTGGTCGCCATCGCCCTTGCCATCGAGTGCCAGCTGCCAGGCGCCGGCGTACCAGGCCCAGTCGATGCCCGCGGCCGACAGCGCGTCGCCCATGTTCTTGTGCGTCTGCGGCGGCACCGTATTGGGGCTGTCTGGATCGGCCAGGGCAGGATTGCTGCCCGATTCGGTCGCGCTGGGCGCGTAGGGCGGCATCATGGTATTGACGGCCCAGAAATCGGGGGTGAGCGAACTGCGCGAAGCAAACCTGGGCACGCCGTCCATCGCGCTGGCCGGCGAGTCGTTCGCCAGCTTCAGGCGCGCGTCGGTCGGTTCGCCGCTTTCCGTCTTGGCGATATTGAAACGCGCCGGGCTTTGATCGGCTTGCGGGTAGTACGGCGGTTGTGCCGCCACCAGGTACTGGTGGTTGAGGAACGAGCCGCCGAAAGCACCCATGAAGAAGTTGTCGCACAGGGTGAACTGGCGCGCGAGTTGCCATAGCCGCAGATTCGCAGCGCTGTCCTCGTAGTGGCCCATGACCATGGCGCCGGTATCGCCCCAGGCGACGAAGCCGTCGTTCTTGCCGCCGTTGATCTGCAGCTGGTTGTTATAGAAGCTGTGCACCAGATCGCGCGTGACCACGCCGTGCGGCAACAGCTCATCCTTGCCGGTACGCAACGCCCAAGGGGCATTCGGCAGGCCGACGAGATCGTCCTGCTTCACTTCGTAGCTACGGTGATTCACCGTTTGTGCGTGCGGCACCAGGCCATGCCAGATCGGCGGCAAGGTCTTCAGGATCGAGCCGTCACGATCGCGCTGCAGATAGTCCTCAGGCTTCAGTGTGCCGAGCGGCTTTTCCACGCCGGGGAAGTTCGCGAACAGATTATTGAAGCTGCGATTTTCCGCGTAGATCACCACGACCTGCTGAATATGCTCGCGCAGCGCTTCATCCAGCGCCGTAGGTGTCCTGCTGCCGGCGGGCGGCGTGCCTCCTTGCGCGCTGCCCTGATATCCGCCGATAGCCAGCGCGGCGCCCGTCACCGCCATGCCGCCTAATAGGCGGCGGCGGGACGGGTCGACGGGTTCTTCGGGGCTGCCGGTATCCGGCGGCATCTGTTTGGTCACGGTGCGGCGTCGTCGTAGAAGTGGGACAGGTCGATCTTGGTCTGTTCCAGCGACTTCTGGTCCAGATAGATCATATGACCCGAGGGATAGAAGCCGAATGAGATGTTCTTGAGATGCGCCGGTTCCAGGCCAAGGTGCGAGAGATCGAACTCGGTGGCGTAGAACGGCGTGGCGAGGTCGTAGTAACCGTTGGCCGAGAACACCTTGAGGTGCGGATTGCGGCGCATGGCGTCGCCGAGGTCGCTACCCACGTACGTGGCCTGGGTCCAGCCGCCGCTGTCCTTGCGCTTCCAGTCCCAGCTCTTGCCGATGACGCCGTAGTTGTTGGGCAGGTACGGACGGTCTTCGGTGAACTTCAACTCGTTGGCGGCGTACTGGTTGAAGGTAGCCACGTAGGCGCCGGTGATCGCGTCGCTGGCGGTATCGCCGTCGGGCGTCTCGCCGGCGGCATCCGGGTCGATACCTTCGAAACGGCCGTCCAGACGTCCCACCGTGCGGCGATCGTCGCGCATCAGTTCCTTGCGGAAGCGGCTGGGGCCGATGCGCAGGTTCGCATCCTTGATGTACTGCGGCGACAGGCCGAGGTAGCGGCTCAACTGATTGGCAATGCGGTCGGCTTCGGCCGGCGCGATGGCGTCGCCCTTGGCCAGCGCCAAGGTGTAGTCGCCCGAGGCAAAGCGGCGCACTTCGGCCAGGAACGTGGCGATGTCGGCCGGCTTGTTCGGCACCTTGTTGTGATACCAGGCGATAGCCGCTTCGGTCGGCAGGTTCACGATATAGCCGTGATCGATGCCGGGGGCGGCGACGGTGAAGTCGAGAATCGACGACATCAGCACGATGCCGTTGAGCTCCATGCCCTTTCCCTGCAAGGCCTTCGCCAACACGGCGGAGCGCGTGGTGCCGTAGCTCTCGCCGAACAGGAACTTGGGCGAGTTCCAGCGGTTGTTCTGGCTCACGTAGCGGTTGACGAACTTGCTGAAGGCATCGGCATCCTGGTCGACGCCGTAGAAGTCCTTGCCCTCGGCCTTGCCTACCAGCTGCGAATAGCCCGTGCCCGGCGCGTCGATGAACACCAGGTCGGTCTTGTCGAGCAGGCTCTGTTCGTTTGGCACCGTGCGGTACGGCGCGGGCGGGATCGGCTTGTCACCCTCGTTGGCCACGCGCACCGGGCCATACGAGCCCATGTGCAGCCACATGGAGGACGAGCCGGGGCCGCCGTTGTAGAAGAACGTCACCGGACGCTTGCCACCCTTGCCGCCGTCCACCGTATAGGCGACGTAGAAGAAGCTCACCGTCGGCTTGCCCTTGTCGTCGCGGATCAACATCGTGCCAGCAGTGGCCTTGTAGTCGATCGAACGACCGTTGATGCGCAGGTTGTGCTTGGTCACCACCGCACGTTCGGCCGGGATGGGTTGCTCATCCGCGGCGTTCTTGTCGGCCTTGTCCTGGTCTTTCTTGTCGGCCTGCGCCTTGGGCGCGTCCTTGGTTTCATTGTCGGCCGCGTGCAGCGGCAGGTTGCCCAAGGCCAGCAGGGTGGCGAGGGCGAGCGAAGTGAGTGCGTAATGGCGCATGGGGATCGTCTCCGGTACGGCGCAGATCAAAGGTGGATGGTGTTGTCGTAGTAGTGGGACAGATCGCCCTTGAGCTGCTTCAACGCTTCGGTGTTGAGGTAAATCATGTGGCCGGAGGGGTAGTACACGAAGTGCAGGTTGCCGCGCAGGCTTGGCTCCAGATTCATGTGCGACAGGTCGTACTCGGTAATGAAGAACGGCGTGGCGAAGTCGTAATAGCCGTTGACCGACAGTACCTGCAGGTTCGGGTTGGTACGCATCGCATGCGCCAGATCACCGGCGACATACGCCGTGGGCAGCGGACGCTTGATGCCGGCAGCCTGGTGCTTCCAGTCCCAGTCCTTGCCGATGTCACTGAAGGTCGGGCGGTATTCGAGATCGCTGTGATAGTTCAGCTGGCTGGTGACGTAGTCGTGGAAGGCGGTGACGAACGCGCCGCTGATGCCGGCATCCGAAGCATCGTAATCCGGCGTCTCGCCGGCGGCATCTTCATCCACGCCTTCGAAGCGTGCGTCGTAGCGGCCCAGCGTGCGGCGTTCGTTGCGCAGCAACTCCTTGCGGAAGCGGGATGGCTCAACGCGCAGGTTAGCGTCCTTGATGTAGCTCGCCGGCATGCCGGTATAGCTGGCCAGCTGGCGCGCCACCGCATCGGCTTCGGCCGGCGGCAAATCCTGACCCTTGGCGAGCGCGGAGGCATACGGCCCACGCGCAAACGCACGTACTTCATCGAGATAGGTCTTCAGGTCGGCCGGCTTGTTGGCGAGCTTGTTGTGATACCAGGCGGCGGCCGCGTAGCTGGGCACGTAGCCGACATACATTTCGTCGTAGCCGGGAATGCGTACGCCATAATTGAGGATCGAGGACATCAGGATCACGCCGTTGAACGACATGCCCTTGTCCTGCAACGCATCGACCAGGGCGGCGGAACGCGTGGTGCCATAGCTTTCGCCGTAGAGGAACTTGGGCGAGTTCCAACGGTTGTTGACCGTGACGTAGCGCTGGATCGCGCGGGAGAACGCCGAGATGTCCTGGTCGACGCCCCAGAAATCCTTGCCCTCGGCCTTGCCGACGGGCCGCGAATAGCCGGCGCCAACCGCATCGATGAAGACCAGGTCGGTCTTGTCGAGCAGACTGTCGCTGTTGGGCACCAGCTTGTACGGCGCCGGCGCGGTGGCCTGCGGGCTGGCCGTCTCGATGCGCACCGGCGCGAACGAGCCCATATGCAACCACATGCTGGAAGAGCCGGGGCCGCCGTTGTAGAGGAAGGTCACCGGTCGCTTTTCGGCCTTGCCGTTGTCGACGCTGCCTTTATCGGCGGTGTAGGCCACGTAGAACACGCTGGCCTGCGGCTGGCCCTTCTCGTCGCGGATGATCAGGTTGCCGGCCGTGGCCGTATACGCGATCGAGCGGCCGCCAATGCTGACGCTGTGCTTGGTGCGCACGGCGCTTTCGGTGGTGGGCGCCTGGACGTCTTCGTCCTTGGTGGCGGCGGCCTTGTCGGTGGGGGCGTCCTTGGCCAGGAGAGTGGTGCAGGGTGACAAAACGAGACTGCCGCTCAGCAGCAGGTAGAACAGACGGCGCATGCGAACTCCCCAGGCAACGATTGGATCGATGTAATGTCGCTGGAGTATGCGCATCGCGGCCCGCGCGCGACCGTGACAAAAGTACTGGGTGAGCTCGCGACCAAGGTCGCAAGTTCCAGCGCGTGTTCACGCTTGCCGCTGTTGTAGGAGCGCACCCAGTGCGCGAACACGGCGTCACCGCTCCGTTGGCTTTTCGCGCACAGGGTGCGCTCCTACAATGGCGATAGGAAACGGGCGCTTAGTCTTCGAGCAGCGCGCGCCCGGCGTTCCACATGGTGCGCGTCAGTGGCCGGTTCTCGTGCGGCGTCTGCAGCACCACCAGGGTGGTCGTGCTGATGCTGGCGTGGATTTTCAGCAGCCGGTCGAGCACGGTTTCCAGGTGCGAGATGGACATGGCGACGACACGCAGCAAGGCCGAATCCTCACCGGCCAGGCGGCGGCAGTCGAGCACTTCGGGGATGTCGGCCACCAAGGCGCCTACGCGTGCGCAGATGCCGCCGTCGCAACGCAGCCGGATCATGGCGTCGATCTCGTAGCCCAGCTTGCGCGGGTTCACCACGGCTCGATAGCCGGTGATGATGCCCGCTTCCTCCAGGCGCTTGACGCGCTCGGCCACGGCCGGGGCGGAAAGGCGCACCTTGCGTCCCAATTCCGCGTAACCGAGGCGCGCATCCTGCTGCAGGGCTTCCAGCAGTTGCCAATCCGTTGCGTCCCAAATCGGTTTCGATTCAAAGGTGAGCGCGTTCATTGGACACTTCGTTCGTTGGCGAAACATCCGCATCGTACGCTGATCCATCATTCAAGCGCACCCACCCTCCGACTTACGATTTGCACGCTTTCCTACGGAACCTCCCCCATGCAAACCCCGGAACGCCTCGACGGGCGCGCCCTTACCTATATCGGCATCGCCCTGCTTACCTGGTCGTCGGCCTACGCCGCGATCGCCTATGCCCTGGCCTCGTTCACGCCTGGTGAAGTGGCCTTGGCGCGCCTGGTCATCGGCTCGTTGTGTTTCGCCGTGCTGCTGCTGGTAAAGAAAGTGCCGCTGCCGGCCCGGCGCGACTGGCCGCAGCTGGCTCTGCTCGGTGTGATCGGCCTGACGGTCTATCATCTGTGCCTCAACACGGCCGAGACCCGCGTCGCCAGCGGCACCGCGGCGATCCTGATTTCGCTGGTGCCGGCGGCCACGGCGGCATTGTCGGCGATCTGGTTGCGCGAGCGCCTGTCACCCCGCACCCTGGTCGGGCTGGGCGTGGCCCTCGTCGGCGTCGTCATGGTGGTGCTGGCTAGCGGCAAGGACGTGAAGTTCGAACCGATGGCGGCGCTGGTGCTGATAAGCGTGCTGGCATGCGCGATCTTCTTCGTGGGGCAGAAGCCGTTGTTCGCGCGCAACAGCATGCTGGGTGTCACCGGCTTCACCTTTTTTGCCGGCATGCTTGGCACGCTGCCGTTCGGCCTGGATTTGCCCCACGCATTGGCCGCGGCGCCCGCCGCGCACATCTGGGCGCTGGTGTGGCTGGGCATCGCGCCCACCTTCATCGGTTACATCGCGTGGAACGCGGCATTGCATCGCGCATCCGCCTCGCAGGTCAGCAGTTTCATCTACTTCTCGCCACCGATCGCGGTGCTGATCGGCTGGGTGTGGCTGGGCGAGCGTCCGGGCTGGCTGACCTTGATCGGCGGCGCAGTGACGGTCGGTGGCGTGGTGCTTGCCAATGCACGTCGCCGTGCGACATCGTCCGCCGCACCGGTGGCTGTCACGCCGGCCAAGCAGCACTGAGCCTCTTGATCCTCGACAACTAAACGGATATCCAGGGAATCTGCCGATGACTGCGCTGTATATCGCCAACAAGAACTACTCATCCTGGTCGCTACGCCCCTGGGTCTTGCTTAGCGAGCTCGGCATTCCGTTCGAGGAACGCCAGGTGGCTTTCGCGCAGGGTTCGAACTGGAGCAGCTTCCGCAGCTTCTCGCCTACCGGTCGCGTGCCCTGCCTGCAGGATGGCGACACCGTGGTGTGGGATTCGCTGGCGATCACCGAGTACCTCGCCGAACGTCATCCACAGGTTTGGCCGTCCGATAGGGCTGCACGCACCTGGGCGCGTTGTGCCTCGGCGGAGATGCATTCCGGTTTCGCTACGCTGCGCGACCAGTGCAGCATGAATTGCGGCATTCGCGTGCGCTTGCGTGACATCGGCTCGGCCCTGAAGGCAGATATCGCCCGTATCAATGAACTTTGGACCGAAGGATTGGCTCGCTTTGGCGGCCCCTTCCTCGCGGGCCAGACGTTTACCGCGGTCGATGCGTTCTTTGCGCCGGTAGCGTTCCGCGTGCAGACCTACGACCTCGCGCTGGATCGCCCCGCGGCGGAGTATGTGCAACGACTGCTGGCGCTACCGTCCATGCGTCGCTGGTACGACACAGCACTCGCCGAAACCTGGCGCGACCAGGCGCACGAGGAAGAAACGCTACATTTCGGCGACGTCGTGGAAGACCTGCGTCAAGCCTAGATCGCGGGTTTGGGATATCGCTTCAGGCCGTGCCGGCGACAAGCTCGCCGCGCCGGCGTGCCTGCCATCGGCCCACGGCGACCAGCACAAGACCCACGGCGATAAAGGCCAGCAGGACGAAACAGGCGTCTATCAACACCTGGACATAACCCAGCGTTGGGACGTCCAGGAACGGATAGGGATACCAGCCATTGCGGGCACCGCGTAGTAGCACGTAAAGAAAATACGCGGCGGGATAGCTTTGCCAGACCAGTACCTGATGCCAGCGCAAGTCTCGCTTCGCTACGGCCAGCCACCAGTAGATGAGATACAACACGGGCATGACGTCATGCACGATCACGTCAGCCAACAGCTGCCAACCCTCGGGGTGCCATAGTCCGCGCAGCATCACGTTGTAGATCAGGCCCACGATGGTGATGCTCATCGCCAAGGCCGTTTGTACGCCGGAGCGCAGGAAGAACCGCGTGACCGCGCCGCGCGGCCCGATGGCAGTCGCCGTCAGTGCCACTGCCACCAGCAGGTTGGTGAGGATGGTGTAGAAGCCCAGGAACAACCACGCGCCGGCGAGCAAGCCACCGGCCTGACGAACGGACATCCAAAACTGCAACACCAGCCCGAACCAACCGAGCAGGGCGCCTAGCGTGGCAAGCGGGCGATAAGGTTGCGACATGAGTGGATCCGAGGCAAAGGCGTGGCGATGACGCCACTATGCCATTGCAGGACCCGCCATGGATGAAGCGTCACGGGACTAGAACTTGTATCCGCGGTGGATCGCCACGATGCCGTTGGTGAGGTTGCGCACGTCGACGCGGCCGAAGCCGGCGCGCTCCATCATGCTCTTGAGCGTTTCCTGGTCCGGATGCTTGCGGATCGACTCGGCGAGGTACTGGTAGCTGTCGGCGTCACCGGCGAACAGCTGGCCGAGCTTGGGCAGCACCTTGAACGAATGGAAGTCGTAGAGCTTGCTGAAGAGTTCGCTCTGCACGCGCGAGAATTCCAGCACCAGCGCACGGCCACCGGGCTTGAGCACGCGGCAGATATCGGCCAGTGCCTTGTCCTTGTCGGTAACATTGCGCAGGCCGAACGCCATGGTGACGGCGTCGAAGCTGTTGTCGGGGAACGGCAGCGCCTCGGCGTTGAGCTGTGCCCAGCGCAGGCCCGAGACCATGCCGCGGTCGGTCATGCGGTCGCGCCCGACGCCGAGCATGGCGGCGTTGATGTCGCCCACCACGATCTCGCCTTCCGCGCCCACCACGGGACGCAGCAGGGCGGCGATGTCGCCGGTGCCGCCAGCCAGATCGAGCACGCGGTCGCCGCGGCGCACACCGCTCACACTGACGAAATGGCGTTTCCACAGGCGATGGACGCCGAACGACATCAGGTCGTTCATCAGGTCGTAGCTGCGCGCTACCGAGGTGAACACCTGGCCGACCAGCTTCTGCTTGTCGGCGACAGGCACGTCGCGGAAACCGAAATGGGTGGTGTTGTTGTGCTGATCGCTCATACGTACATGGTAGCGGATCAGGGGCCTGCGCTCCTTCTCCCCGGCGGGGAGAAGGTTGGGATGAGGGGCGGGTGCTCGCCCAAACGCCTCAAAAGAGCCGGCTCTGAACGAGCCTCGTCGCTAGATTGACCCCTCACCCCGACCCTCTCCCCGCCGGGGAGAGGGAGGAGGCTTGCGTCGCGTATTCGCAGCAAGTAACGCCTTGCGGCCCCTGTAGGAGCGCACCCGGTGCGCGAACGGACCCGCCCTGATGCCGCATCGTCGCTTTGTAGGCTTTTCGCACACTGGGTGCGCTCCTACTTGGGGTGTTGTCGTGCCCCGGCCCTCTCCCCGGAGGGGAAAGGGCGAAGTTTGGTGTCTTACAGCACTTCCTTGCCTTCCTGCTTGTACACCACGCCATCCTTCATCACGAAGCTGACCTTCTGCATCAAGGTGATGTCATCCAGCGGATTGCCCGGCACGGCGATGACATCGGCGCGACGGCCCACGGCGATCTGGCCCAGTTCGTCCTGTTTGTGCAGCAGTTCGGCGGCGTGGGTCGTGGCGGCCTGCAGCGCATACATGGCGGGTATGCCGGCCTGCACCATGTACTGGAACTCCTTGGCGTTCTGGCCGTGCGGGTAGACGGCAGCGTCGGTGCCGAACGCGATCTTCACGCCAGCCTTGTAGGCCTTGCCCGCCGTGGCCTGGATGATCGGGCCAACCTGCATCGCCTTGGCCGCCACCTGCGGCGGGTAGTAGCCGGGTTTCGCGGCCATTTCCTGCACGTACTTGCCGGCGATGATGGTGGGCACGTACCAGGTGCCGTGTTCCTTCATCAGCTTCATGTCCTCGTCGTTCATGAAGGTGCCATGCTCGATCGAGTCGACGCCGGCCAGCACGGCGCGGCGGATCGCCTCGGCGCCGTGCGCGTGCGCGGCCACCGTGAAGCCGTAGTCGTGCGCGGCGGTGACCACGGCCTTGATCTCCTCGATGGTCATCTGCGCGTTGTCGGCGCTGCTGCTTTCGTCCAGCACGCCACCCGAGGGCATGATCTTGAGCAGGTCGACGCCGTCCTTGTAGTGCTGGCGCACCGCCTTGTAGGCGTCCTCGGGGTTGTTGATGATGCCGTCCTTGGCGTCCGGGTTGCCGGCCAGGGTCATGCGATAGCCATCGGTCGGGTCGGCATGGCCGCCGGTGGTGCCGATCGGCTTGCCGGCGGTAAAGATGCGCGGCCCCGGCACGATGCCGGCGTTGATTGCGTTGCGCAGGGCGATGGATTCGTTGTCACCGTCACCGACATTGCGCACGCTGGTGAAACCGGCCAGCAGGGTGCGACGTGCGTAGACGGTGGAGCGGATCGCGAAATCGGCCGTGTTCCAACGGAACTGGTCGGTGTAGGCGGTGGGACTGGTCTCGGACGTCAGATGCGTGTGCGCGTCGATCAGGCCGGGCATGCAGGTGGCATCAGCCAGGTTGACCAGCGCGTAGTTGCCGCCCGCGGCCGAGGCGGCATCGCGATAGGGTTTGTCGTCAATGGAGCCGGAGCGGATCTCCTTCACGCGGCCGCTCTCGATCACCACCGTCGTTTCGCCCAGGAGCTTGCCCGCTGCCGGATCGACCATGCGCGCGCAATGCAACACGGTAATGTCGTGGTTGGTGTGCGTGGCGTCGGCCGCGATGGCGGTCGGCAACGCAAGGGCGGCGGCAATAGCTAAGGCGACGCGTGCAGTCATGGTGAGGCTCCCCGGGATGAAGCAGCCATCTTATGGGCTGCGGTACCCGCGCGGAGGCGTGACTTCCGTCACCCCTCCGCGACTTTCATGGGGGCTTGCATCAGTCCTTGCGCGGGGCGTCGTTGCCGGCGTCTTCCGCCACGGGCGTGACCTCTTCATGCGCATGCGCGTGGTGCTCCGACACTACGTGGCGCTCGTGCAGCGCTTCGCTGGAGGCATCGGCCGGCACGGGTTCGGCAACGTTCGGCTTGGCGACTTCCGCGGGGGCGTGCGCTTCCCTCTCGCCATCGCCGCCCGGGGTGATCTTGAGGATGGAGTGGCGCACTTCGCGGGCGAGGATCACGCGTGCATCGCGCACCATGTCTTCCAGGCCGCGGTCGTAGTCGAGCTTGCCGGCTTCGTCGGTCCACACGATGCGGCTCTCGCGCAGCTTATGGATGAAGCCGCGGAACAGTGCCTTGTCGAAGAACTCCGGTGCCGACAACTCGTTGAGCAGGCTGAGCCGCTGTGCGGTGAGTGCGCAGGCGTTTTCCAGCTCGGCGGCAGTGAGTGTGTGCGGACCGTTCTTCACCAACGCGGCGATGGTGATGTAGTAACGCTCGAACGCCTGGATCAGGCTGCGCGCAATGATCTTGAGCTGGTAGGCCGCGTCGTCCTGGCCGGGGCCGCGTTCCAGCACGCGACCGTCGCCGGTGGCTTCGAGCAGGCCGCGGCGCACGAAGAAGTCGATGGTCGTCTGCAGCTGGGTGCAGAAGCCGTCGGCATCCCACGGCAGGAACAGTTCGCCCTGGATGAACGGGTAGATGATGCGACCCAGGCGCAGCACCGAGGCGCGCGACATGCGGCGGTTGTTGAGAAAACAACACGCCACCCATGCAGCTGTGGCCGTGAGGTGCAGCACGTTATTGCGGAAGTAGCTGAGCAGCACCGCCTGCTCGCCCTCGGTCATCAGCACGTCGCCGAGCGGATGGCGCACGCGACGGATCCAGCCCATCTGCTCGCCATAGGCGATGATGCCCGGCGGGTCCATCGAGGTCAGCGTGACCCGATCCGAATACGGCAGTTCTTCCAGCAGCGACTTCATCAATTCCAGCTGCGCCAGCAGGTCGTTCTCCGCCATCGCGTGCTTGGGCGTGGCCAGGATCGCCAGCGCCAGCAGATTGATCGGGTTGACGTCGGCGGCGCGGTTGATGTTGATCTGGATGCGATCGGCGAGATCGTCTACCACGCGGCCCAGCCATTCGGGCTTGTGGTCCGGATTGGCGGTGGCGATGCGCCAGTTCGCGCTGGCGGCATCGAGCAAGGGGTTCAGCTCAATCGGCTCGCCGAAGTTCAGCGCCACGTGGCCATAGCGCTGGCGCAGCACCTTCAGGCCGCGCAGCAGGCCGAGCAGTGATTCCTTTTCCTTCGGCTTGCCGGACAGTTCGCCGATGTAGCTCTTGCCCTCCATCAGCTTCTCGTAGCCGATGTACACGGGCTGGAACAGCACGGGACGACGCGGCGCGCGCAGAAAGGCGCGCACGGTCATCGCCAGCATGCCGGCGCGCGGGGCCAGCAGGCGCCCGGTACGCGAGCGACCGCCCTCGATGAAGTACTCCATCGGCACGCCGCGATCGATCAGCTGCGCCACGTATTCGTTGAAAACCACCGAGTACAGCGCATTGCCCTTGAAACTGCGACGCAGGAAGAACGCACCGCCGCGACGCAGGATCGGCCCGATCACCGGCAGGTTGAGATTCACGCCGGCCGCAATGTGCGGCACGACCACGCCGGAGACATGCAGCTGATAGGACATCAGCAGGTAGTCGGTGTGGCTGCGGTGGCAGGGCACGTACACCACTTCATGGCCCGGCGCCGCGGCGCGTGCCTTTTCGAAGTGGTGCATGGCGATGCCGTCGTACAGCTTGTTCCAGAAGTTGGAGAGCAGGAACGACGCCGAGCGCACCACCGGGTGCGAATAGTCGGCGGAGACCTCCATCACCATGTCGTGCGCTTTGCGCCAGGCCTTGGCGTGGCTGATGCGTTCCTTCGCCGCGGTCGCCGCGATGGCTTCACGCACAGGTTCGGCATTGAGCACCGCGTCGACCACGGTGCGCCGATGCGACAGGTCGGGTCCGATCACCGCCGCGCGAATACGCCGGAAATGCGTGCGCAGCACACGGGCGATCTTGCGCGCGAAGCGTTCCGGGCGGACGTCGCCGGCCTCGTTCATCACGCTGCGCAACGAGACCGGGGTGGAGAAATGCACCACCGTGTCGCGACCGTTGAGCAACACGGCCAGCAGGCGGCGGAAACGGCCCACCACCACCCAGTTTTCCGAGAACAGCACGCTGAACCAGCCCGATTCGCGGGTGGGTGCGCGGCCGACATAGATGGAGACGGGAACGATCTGGATGTCGCGGTCCGGCTCGACTTCCAGCGAGCGGACCAGTTGGCCGAGCGGCTCGTTCGGCGAGCGCTTGCGATTGCGGCCGAACAGCCAGCCGTCGCGGCGCGCCAGGGCGAATACCGAGCGCCTGCGACGGGTGCCGGAAAGCGGCTGCATCGGGCTGGGCAGCCCGGCCTCGCGGCAGGCGCGCTCGAGGATCAAACCGTCGGAAAAGCCATCACGCTCGATCACATAGCACACCGGCGCGCCGGCCTTCAGCAAGGCAGCCGGTTCGGCGGGATCGCGGCGGATGCGCACCCAGGGTTCGAGTAGTTGCCCGGCCAGGTTGAACCACCAGGGCGCGCGGCTACGGGCGGGAGTGTCCGTGGTCGACATATTTTGCATCCCCAGATTGTAACCGGTGCGTTGGCGAAACCGGCTCGGTCGCTTAGCGCTTGGTGCTTGCCGCGTTGCTGGCGGGTGGCCTGGTCGAGGTCTGCACTGGGGTTGGCGCGCTCGCCGGGGCTGCCGGGGCCGCCGGCGCTTCCGTACTGCTGGGCGGAGCGGGCGGTGCCACCAGCCGGTCATGCGCGTCGCGCACATTCCGCAGCATGTCCTCGCTGTACCAGCGACCACCTTGCTCGATCAAGTTCGATTCGGTGGATAGCGGCTTGCCGAGCAGGGTGTAGTCGATGCGCACGCGCGCATGGCCGTTGCGGTTATCCAGCGTCGTGACCCTGACCGAGTCCAGCGTGTCGTCGATCGACAGGCCATAGATGCTCAGCACCTGCTTGATGCCGAGAAAGCCGGTGCTGTATTTCTGCATCGCCGTGTCGAAATCCATCGCCCGCAGTGCTTCGGGCGTCTTCAGGTCAAGCTGGCGCGCTGTGCTCACCACCACGGCAATCGCCTGCTTGGCCTTGGCCTGGTCAAACCATCCAACCTGCTGTGCCCACGGCGCCAGCACGTTGATGACCTCGGTGGCCTGCTGCTTCTGCAGGCTGGTCAGTTCCTTGCTCTGGGCCACGCCAGTGGCGACGATGGCCTGCCCGATGCCGATCATCACCGGCAGTTGGTCGTGATACTGCTGCTCCAGCTGACTCAGCTTGGGCCGGGCCACCGCGTAGAGCTTGGTCTGCGCATCCGGGGCCGTCAGCTGCTGCACATTCTTGATGAAGTCGGCGCGATCCTCGGCGCTGATGGGGTGCTGGTCGGGCCGTGGGCGCAGCCAGTCCGCACGCAGCGTGTCGAAGTCGGCGGGTGGCAGCGAGTGTTTCCAGAAGTCGACGAAATCCCCGGCCTTGATCAGCGCCAGGGACTGCTCCACGGAAGCCTCAGGCGTTTCGCCGCCAGCGGTCACGACCACCGGGGCAGGCTTGTGCGAGGTCATGAACAGGGCCGCTGCCGAGGCCAGCAGGAGCAGGGCGCCGAGGCCGGCGGCGATGTAAACAGATGAACGACGCATGGAGTCTCGCGATGGTGGCGCCCGGTGAACCCGCGTACGGGGCGGTCGACGGAGCGTAAGGGTGTCGGCTCCGCGTGAACAAGAGCCAGCTGGCGCAGTAGTGACAGGGCGCCAAAAAGAAAACCCCGCGGGCGTTGAGCCTCACGGGGTAATCCGGCAGAGCCGGAAGGGAAATGGCCTTGCCTGCGGAGTTTTCAAGGTCAGCAGGTGTCAGCGGGGGAGATCTTACTTCCCTGCTAAAGTTAAAGCAATACTTTAAGTTGCGCGACGTAACTATCTGTTGTTATTAATTATTAATCGAAACGCAGCGACTGAATTTTCTGGCGACGACGCTCGTCGCGTGGCGCGCTCCAGTCATTATTAAACAAAGCCGGCTCCCAAGCGCCATAGGTCGGATTGGGCAATACGAACCAGCGCGTGCCGACCCAACCCATATAGGGGGCCATGGCCTTCTGGCGACCTTCCGTATTATTGGCCAATACGGTCACAAAATCGCCGATCTGGTCGCCAAACTGCATCAATACGCGATATCTGTGGCTGACCAGCTGGCGCCGGCAGCCCTTCTCGGTGCCGACTTGCTCGCAGTCCGCGACGAACGTGCCCAGGCCGAGGAAGGCCTCCGGGCCAGAAACGGGCAGGCCGGCCTTGCGCAGATTGGACAGCGTGACCTGGTCCAGGTCCTTGGCGCGGTTGGAAATGTAGATCACGGCGATGCCGTGGCTGGCCGCGAACTGGGTGAACTCGACCACGCCGGGCAGGGCGCGCGCTCTCTCTTCCTTGCACCAGGCGGCCCAGTCGGCCTCGTTGAATTCGCCACCGCTCTTGATCAGGCGCGCCTGGTAGGGCGAGTTGTCCAGCACGGTCTCGTCGATATCCAGCACCACGGCGGGCTTGAGGCCCTTGGTCGGAGCGACCCGGTCGTCCGTGGGCAGGGCGTCCCACTGCTTGTCGGCCAGGGCGGGCAGCAGGCGCGACTCGGCGTCGCGATAGGTCTGCAGGTAGATCAGGTCGTGCTCGATCGCGGTCTGGCTCCAGGCGACGGCATTGAGATTGTCGTCGGCGGGCGTCGTGGCGGCCGGCGGCGTCGCCGCGGTGGGTGCGATGGGGCTGGACGGTGCCTTGGAGGGGGCGGCAGAACAAGCGGCGAGCAGGGCCAGGGCGACCAGGGCCGTCGGCTGACGAACAGACATGAAGGATTCCCGTGGAGACTTGAGCGAGCAGGATCGAACAAGTTTACGACAGGGCGGTGTCTCGCCTTTCTCGTCATCCCAGCATGACCAGCCATTCGGCTGTTAAGAACCGCTGGGATGACGGTGAGAGGGCTGGGCGCTGGGCGCGGGCGTGCTTGATGCTGGGGCTAGCGGCTACGTCGTGCTGCTGACAGACTCCGGTAATCCCCGCTGCTCGTATGAACTGCATGGAATCAATCTCGACCGTTCAACGATCACCATCGCTTGCGGTGCGGGTGTCCAGTTATGTGTTGGCCGGCGTGGCGTTGCTGCTATTGCTGGGGCTGCGCCTGTTGCCCGCGTTGTTTGCGGGACTGCTGGTCTACGAGTTGGTGCAATCGACGGCGCCGCTGCTGGGCAAGCGTGTTCCCAGCGACCGTGCGCGCGTGCTGGTGGTCGCCTTGCTGGGCACCATCGTGGTGGGCTTGCTGGTGCTGTTGATCCTGAGCGCGGTGAGTTTCCTGCGCAATGAAATCGGCAATCCCGAAGTGATGTGGCAACAGCAACTGATGCCCTTGGTAGAGAAGGCGCGCCAGCAGCTGCCCGCCTCGGTGGTGGGCTGGCTGCCCGACAGCGTGGACGATCTGCGCGTGATGGCGATGGAGCTGACCCGCAAGCATTCGGTGAGCCTGCAAACCATCGGCAAGGAAGCCGCGCGGGTGTTCGTGCACATCCTGATCGGCATGGTGCTGGGCGCTGTGGTGGCGCTGAGCAGGGCGCGTCCGGCGCATCAGGTCGGTCCCTTGGCGGCGGCCTTGGGCCTGCGCTGTCAGCGTCTGGCCGAAGCGTTTCACAACATCGTGTTCGCGCAGATCAAGATCTCGCTGCTCAATACCGTCTTCACCGCGATCTTCCTATTGGGTGTGCTGCCACTTCTGGACATCCATGTCCCGCTGGCCAAGACCCTCGTCGTCGTCACGTTCATCGTTGGCCTGCTGCCGGTGATCGGCAACCTGATTTCCAACACCGCCATCACCATCGCCGGCCTGTCGCTGTCGCTCGGCGTGGGCATCGCCGCACTCGGCTTCCTCGTGCTGATCCACAAGCTCGAGTACTTCCTCAACGCGCGCATCGTCGGCGGCCAGATACGGGCGCGTGCCTGGGAACTGCTGGTTGCCATGTTGATCATGGAGGCCGCTTTCGGCCTGCCCGGCTTGATTGCTGGGCCGATCTACTACGCCTACCTCAAGAGCGAGCTGGAAGCGGAGCGGATGATCTGACGGTCGGCGAGCGCCGGCTGCGCGTTTGAGTCGACTCGCCTTGAACCCTTGCATCGGGTGAGGGATCGGCTGCGCTGCATGGCCGGCTCCTTAGTGGGGCGCGACTCCGTGGCGAGACGCAGCTGGCGTTGCATGGCCATGCCTCGATGCCGTCGCCGCTCAACGGCGTGGCGCTGAGGCAAAACACGACACCTGGACCATGGTTTGGCGGCAGTCGGGCCGATTCGACCACGTAGCCTTGCTCACTCGCATTTCGCATGGTCTTGCGACGAACCGCTATGGCGATTTTGAAGATTTCGGAAAATCATTGGGAATCAATGCTTACGTGAAGCTTGCGGGCGTGCGAGAAATGCAGGAAATTTCGCCTAAATTTAAAATTGTGTTAAGAAAAATAAATGAAAAATTCTTAATTTATTAACATTTGATTTCATGTTAATAAACCGCCCGCGGGGTTCGTTTTGCCCTGAAGGACGTACGAAGCCTGTTGGGGACGGGCCGCCGTGATCGCTAAAGCGCGCAGACGCATGGATGCGCGACGTTAGTCACGACAATAAGCAAGTAGGGGAGAACCAATGTTGAAGTCCAAACTCACGGTCGCCGTTTTGGCGGCCTTGACGGCGTTCGGCTGCACGTCCGCCTTCGCCGGCACGACCGATGTCAATCCGCCGTCGCAGCAGGACGCGGTTGCGACTCAGGATGCCACCCAGCAAGGTCCAAGCGCAGACGAGGCACCCAGTCAGCAGCGCGCCAAGCGGCTCGACGCCGTGACCGTCAGCGGCACGCTGATCAATAGCGCGCAGATCGAGACCGCCACGCCGACCTATACGATCACCGCCGAACAGATCAAGGCGCGCGGCTTCACCAGCGTGCAGGACGTGCTGCAGAGTTCGGTGATGGCTACCGGCTCCGTGCAGGGTCAGGCGTCCAGCGGTGGCTTTACCCAGGGTGCGCAGACCATCAGCCTGTATGGCCTGAATCCGGAATACACGCTGACCCTGATTGACGGCAAGCCGATCACCCAGTTCGGCCAGCTGTACAACGGCCAGAGCAACTTCACCAATATCTCCAACATCCCGCTGGGCATGATCGACCACATCGACATCCTGCCGGGCGGCCAATCGTCGATCTACGGTTCGCAGGCCATTGCCGGCGTGGTGAACATCGTCACCAAGCAGCATATGGATGGCGCCGAAGTAACGGTCCGCGCGGGCAGCTACGAGGAGGGCGGCGGCGGCAACCAGCGCCTGTCGCTGACCTTCGGCCACCAGTTCGGCAAGCTCGATGTACTGGGCGGGTTCGAGTTCTACAACCAGTCGCCGATCTGGGCCTACCAGCGCGACTTCACCGCGACCAATCCCACGCCGGTGACGGTGGCACGCGTGTCGAACTACGGCACCCTCGATACCTATACCGGTGCCGTGCAGGGCTATATCAGCCCGCCGGACGATTGCGCGGCGATGAGTGGCCAGTTCAATGGCACCACGATCAATGCGCATTCGACGGTGGCGAGCCGCACCGGCACGTTCTGCGGTTCGCGCAACGTGTTCGGCTATACGACCCTGCAAAACCAGGAGCGCAGCTACGACGGCATGCTGAAGCTGAAGTATGACCTGAACGATCACGTGCGCTTCTACAGCGACACGTTGGTCGATTGGCAGCAGCAGAAATTCACGCCCGGGTCCGACTTCAACTGGTGGGGACCGATCGATTCTCCCTCCGGCCTGATCGAGGACACCGCCGGCAACATCCTGTCTCCCGAGCGCATCTTTTCGCCGGAAGAAGTCGGCAACAACTACTACAACCAGCTGGGCCGGCAGAACGACCTGATGTACCAGGCCGATATCGGCGCCACCGGTATGTTCGGCGAATCCAACTGGATGTGGGACGTGTACTTCCTGCGCTCCGGTGACCGTACCAATACCAGTTCGCCCGAGCGCGTTGCCACCGAAGTGGACGGCTTCTTCGACAATCTCCTGGGGGGCGTCGTTGGGAACGATCCGAACACCGGACTCAATGTCTACAACCCGAACTGGCAGAAGTTCTATACCCCGCTGACGCCGGCCCAGGTGGCCAGCTTCACGCAGAACATCAGCGGGTTCTCCAATACCTGGATCAACAACACCCGCGCGACGGTTTCCAACAGCAATCTGTTCACGCTGCCGGGTGGCGATGCCTCGTTTGCCGTGCTGGCCGAGGGCGGCAGCCAGGCCTGGCACGAGCCGATCAATCCGTTGATCGAGAACGGCGAGATCTGGGGACTCACCGGCACCTCGGGCGGCGGCGACCGCACCCATGCGGCCTCGGCGTTCGAGCTGAACCTGCCGGTGCTCAAGATGGTGACCGTCGACCTGTCCGGTCGCTACGACCGCTACAAGGCCGAAGGCAACGACACCGGCAAGTTTACCTACCGCGCCGGCGTCGAGTTCCGCCCGTTCGAAACCTTGCTGCTGCGTAGCAACTATTCCACCTCGTTCCTGGCGCCCGACATGTCGGCCCTGTTCCTGGGGCCCAGCGGCAACTACCAGACCATCACCGACTACTACCTGTGCGCGACACAGGGCGGTGGCAAGGGCTGCACCACCGACTTCAGCTACGAGACCTCGGGTGTGACGCTGGCCAACCCCAAGCTCAAGCCGACCACGGCGAAGAGCTGGTCGGCAGGCTTCGTATGGGCTCCGATCAACGAGATGAGCCTGACCGCCGACTTCCTGCACATCGACATCAGCAACGAGATTGCACCGCAGCCTGCCGACCTGCTGATGCGTGAGAACTCGCAGTGCCTGCAGGGTCAGTTGCCGGCCAACTCGCCGGATTGCCAGGCAGCCGTGTCCCAGGTCACGCGCGACCCGCTGACCGGCCAGGTCACCAATATCACCCAGTACTACATCAACGTTTCCAACGAGACGACGGAATCGGTGACGGCCCA
This sequence comes from uncultured Gammaproteobacteria bacterium, assembly GCA_963765335.1. Lineage (GTDB taxonomy): Bacteria > Pseudomonadota > Gammaproteobacteria > Xanthomonadales > Rhodanobacteraceae > Dyella. The sequence goes on from CAVXWA010000002.1 coordinate 43,019, forward strand.
GGCCGCCTACCGCTTCCATCCGACGCCGGTGGGCAATTTCAGCCTGCAATTCGACTACAACAACATGCTGAAGCACGACTACCAGATCTATCCGGGTGGCCAGGTGATCAACCAGCTGACCAACCCGCTGTACAGCTCGGAGTTCAAGAGCATCGTCAGCGGCGCCCTCACCTGGTCCTTGCATGACTGGTCGAGCACGGTGTTCTGGCACCGCTATGGCCCGTCGCCGAACTACAACGCGATGGTCAACGGTCCCGGCACCCCGGGGGCGGCGCAGGTGTCGCCGTGGATCACCTTCAACTGGAGCGTGACCTACTCGCCCACCAAGGACGTGGACGTGTCGCTGCTGACCAATAATGTGACCAACAAGATGCCGCCGAAGGACGGCTCGTTTGCCACTACGTTCCCGTACTTCAACACGCAGAACTACAACGTGTACGGGCGCCAGGTGATGTTGCAGCTCAACTGGCGCTTCGGTGGAAGCACCAGCAAAGGCTGAGTAACTTGATCACCCGCGACGAACAGGTATCGCCTGGGCGATGCCTGTTCGTCGATCGAAGCCATCCGTTGCGCAGCAAGCGACGCGGTCGTGGTCAGCATCAAGCAAGAGAACAGGCCCCGCCGAAAGGTGGGGTCTTTTCTTTGCCAGCATCATCAACGCGACGCGTCACTTCCCGTGCCACGCAAGGCACTTAGCAGCGGCTCGTCCTGTAGCGGTTCGCCCCACCGATTGCTGTGCAGCAAACCGTCAAGCGGCAGTCGTGCGCGCCAGCCGGTCGTTTCCAGCTCGGGGCGTGGCAGGAACTCGCTGACGTAGCCCAGGCAAAGATAAGCCAGCGGGACCACGTGCGTCGGCAGGCCCAGCACGGCAGCCAGTTCCACCGGGTCGACGATGCTGACCCAGCCCACGCCGATCCCTTCCGCGCGTGCGGCAAGCCAGAGATTCTGTACGGCCAGGCAAGTGCTGAAAAGGTCGGCGTCCAGCATGGTGTTGCGGCCCAGCACGTGGGGGCCACCACGCGTGCGGTCACACGTGATGCACAGGTTGATCGGGCTCTCGACGATGCCTTCGAGTTTGAGTCGGCGGTACAGCGCGGCGCGCTCGCCAGCGTAATTTTCCGCTGCATCGGTATTGGCGCGATCGTACAGCGACTTCACCGCCTGCTTGGTTTGCAGCCGGTCGATCACGATGAAATCCCAGGGCTGCATAAAGCCGACCGAGGGTGCGTGATGCGCGGCGCGCAGCAGACGTGCGAGCACCTCGGGCGCGATGGGATCGGGCAGGAACTGCGAGCGCACGTCGCGGCGCTCGTGGATGGCGCGATAGAGTCCTTCGCGCTGCGCGTCAGTGAACGCGTGATCATTCATGGCAGTGATTACCCACCCGCCAGCATCGCGGCGATCTTCGCCATATGCGATTCGGCGGTCTCGCGCACGACTTCCTTGTCCGCTTCCGGGTCCTTGCCTTGCCAATGCAGATCATCCTGCGGCAATTCATGCAGAAAGCGGCTCGGCTGATTGCTGTGTACTTCACCGTAGCGCTTGGTCTTGGATGACCACGACAGCGTCAGCATTTCCTTGGCGCGAGTGATGCCCACGTACATCAGGCGTCGCTCTTCATCGATGCGACCCTCGTCGATCGCGCCGTCGTGGGGCAAGGTGCCGTCCTCACAGCCGACGATGAAGACGAAGCGGAATTCCAGGCCCTTGGCCGCGTGCAGGGTCATCATGCGCACCGCATTGCCGGGTTCGTCGCGATCGGCATGACTGAGCAGGGCCAACTGCGCGGCGAGATCGCCCGCTGTGTTATTGCCACGCTGCATCGCGCGGAACCAGTCCGCCAGTTCGCGCAGGTTGCCGAGGCGGCGCTCGCGCAAGGTGGCGTCGGTGGTGCTGGCGGCGATCTGCTCGGCGTAACCGGTGCGCTTGAGCACGGTTTCCACCAGGTCGGCGGCGCTTTCGTGCAGCGAGGCGCTGCGCAACTCATCCATCAGCGTGGTGAAGGAAGCCAGCGCGGCGGCAGGGCGCGGCGTCAGCTGGCGCAGCACGGCGTCACTGCGCGCGGCTTCGAGCAAGGGCGCGTGGCGCGTCTGCGCGATCTGGCCCAGCTTCTCCAGCGTGGTCGAGCCGATCTCGCGCTTGGGTACGTTCACCACGCGCAGGAAGGCGGCGTCGTCGCTGGGATTGGTCAGCAGGCGCAGATAGCAGAGCAGGTCCTTCACTTCGGCGCGGTCGAGAAAGCTCAGTGCGCCGGTGAGGTGGTAAGGCACGCGAGCCAGGCGCAACGCCTTCTCCAACGGTCGCGCCTGGAAGTTGCCGCGGTACAGGATGGCGATGTCGTGCCAGCGCGCCTTGTGTTTCTCCGCCAGCGTGGCGGCGATGGCGGCGACTCTTTCGGCTTCGTTCTCGTTGTCCTTGCACTCCAGCACGCGGATCTGCGCGCCTTCAGGGTGCTCGCTCCACAGCTTCTTTTCGTGCAGATGCGGATTGTTGGCGATCAGCTTGTTGGCGGCGCGCAGGATGCGTTTGCCGCAGCGATAGTTCTGCTCGAGCTTGATCACGCGCAGCGTCGGCCAGTCCCTGCCGAGTTGGTCGATATTCTCGGGATTCGCGCCGCGCCAGGCGTAGATCGACTGGTCGTCGTCGCCCACGCAGGTGATGCCACCGCGATCGCCAATCAACGCCTTGAGCAGTCGGTACTGGGCGTCGTTGGTGTCCTGGTATTCGTCCACCAGCAGATAGCGCAGGCGCTCGCGCCAGGCGTTGCGGCATGCCTCGTCGCTTTCCAGGATGCGCAGCGGCAGGCGAATCAGGTCGTCGAAATCCACCGCATTGAAGGCGGCAAGACGCTGCTGATACATATCGTAGATGGTGGCGGCATCCAGCTCACGAGGGCTGCGCGCGGCGGCCAAGGCCTCTTCCGGCGACAGCCCGCCGTTCTTGGCGCGGCTGACCAGGTTGCGGATACCGAACAGCACATCCGGCTTCACGCCCTTGGGCGACAGTTCCTTGATGATGCCTTCGCTATCGTCGGCGTCCAGCACGGAAAAGCCACGGCGCAGGCCGGCGCGCTCATGCTCGATCTGCAGGAACTTCAGCCCCAGCGCGTGGAACGTACACACGGTGAGCGCCGCAGCGTCCTCCGTGGTGATCAACTTGGCCACGCGCTCGCGCATTTCCTTCGCCGCCTTGTTGGTAAAGGTGATGGCGGCGATCTTGGACGGCGACAGTTTTTTGCGGGTGATCAGATACGCGATCTTCTGCGTGATCACGCTGGTCTTGCCCGAGCCTGCGCCGGCCAATACCAGCAGCGGGCCGTCGCAATGTTCGACGGCGGCCAATTGTTGGGGATTGAGCATGGTCAGCGCGGTATCTTGAGCGGCGCACGATGGTAGCAGAGGCGGCCCAGGTCGTTCGGTCGCGCGGTCCCAAGGGTCGCCTCGGCACAGATTTCCTTCCGCCTGCCAGGGGCGCCGTTTAATGTGCTAAGCCCCTGAGAGTCTGTTCTCCGTCTCCCGGCACCACGCTCTCGCCAGATCGCCCTCTCGCATGCTAATGAAGGCTGTAGGCTCCTGAAGGCTTTGCTTTCGGTTAGCTTGCTCTGGCGAGCCAAATGTTGACCAAAAGGCTTGAAAGGGCTGGCCCTCAGACAGGGAGTGAGACGGACCTCAACCGGGTAACATCAGCGCCCCGCGACAGGAACGACCATGGCAAAGCTCTACTTCTATTACTCGGCAATGAACGCTGGCAAGACCACGACATTGCTGCAGAGCGCCTACAACTATCACGAGCGGGGCATGCGCACGCTCATACTCACGCCCGCTTTGGACCATCGCTTCGGCGATGGCGTGGTGGCTTCGCGCATCGGCCTGAAGGCGAATGCGCGCCGGTTTGGCGACGACGAAGATCTGCTCGCCGTGGTGCAGGCCGATGTGGCTGAGCGCGGGCCGTTGCATTGCGTGTTTGTCGACGAGGCGCAATTTCTCCGCAAGGCGCAGGTATGGCAGCTCAGTGATGTGGTCGACCGACTGAACATACCGGTGCTGGCCTTCGGACTGCGTACCGATTTTCGCGGCGAGCTGTTCGAGGGCAGCCGCTACCTGTTGGCCTGGGCCGACAAGCTCGAAGAGATCAAGACCATTTGCCACACGGGCCGCAAGGCCACCATGGTGGTGCGCGTCGATGAACAGGGCCGCGCCGTGACCGAGGGTCCGCAGGTTGAGATTGGCGGCAACGACCGCTATGTCTCGGTGAGCCGCGCCGAGTTCAAGAACATCACCGAAGGACGCGGCCGGATCGAACTGCAGCAGCCCAAGCTACCGCTGGGCGAAGAGCACTGAGCCCAACGCGACCACACGAAGGAACAGGTATGTCCAAGATCACCATCCCCGCCTGGCAACGCCCGCATTGGCAGCCGAGCAGTGAGGAAGCCCTGCTGCAGTTCTACGTGTTCGGCAAGTTCGAGCCCGTGCGCGCGCCGTCCATGGATTACGGCAGCGAAGGCCTGCCCGAGGGCATGGAACTGACCAGTCATCACCACAATGCGCTGCGCCAGTGGGAGGGCTATCCGCTCAAGGGCGACTTGGGCCGGATGTTCAAGGACGATGCACCGGAAGCGTACAAGCTGGTCCTGGAATCACCCGAAGTGCTGGTCGTGCGCGGCCGCCTCCCCGACAGCTCGGACACCGGCTACCTGCGCGACACGCTGGGTGTGCTGGCGGCGCTGCTGGACGTCGGCGGCAAGGCCATCCTCGACCCGCAGACGCTAAGCCTGTTCGACGCCGATGGCTGGCGCCGGCAGTTCCTGGTGCGCGATGGCGCGCCGATCCGCAATCACTTGCTGATCTTGCGCGACGCCGAAAAAAAGCCCGGCCGCTTCTGGGTGCATACCCGCGGCATGCGCAAGTTCGGACGCCCAGATATCAGCGTTCGCAATGTGCCGGAAGCCGATAGCGATCGCGCCGGCCTGTTGTGTGAACGATTGGTGGAACTGGAAGCGCTGGGTGCGCACTTCGCCGATGGCCAGAAGCTCGAGGCCGAAGGCCTGGGCGGCGACTTGGTCGCGCAGTTGGGTGGTGGTTTCGATCATCCGGAATTCAATAATACGTATGTGGAATTTCGCTGGCCGGACTGAGCATCGCAGTCCCTCGCTCCTTCTCCCCTTAGGGGAGAAGGTTGGGATGAGGGGCGGGTGCTCGCCTGTAGCGCGACAACCGAGCTGTGTCGCGAGCATGCCGCTTACGCAGCGGGCGTTTCGATCGCCTGCCGGCGCTCGAGTCACTTTTCTTTTGCTGGCCCAAAAGAAAAGTAACCCAAAGAAAACGGCCTAAAAAGCTGGCTGCACTCCGTGGGATAGAAGCGTTGGACGGTTTGCGCAAGCAGATAGTTGGTTGCCCACGGCGAGACACAGCGGCTACCCCGCAACGCGCCGAAGCGGTGAGGACTTAAAGCAGGCTCGGCTGACGGTCGAACCGCTTGTGGTATCCGATGCTCACATGGCCACCCTAGCGCCCACGCCTTAAGCCCTCTGCGCATCGGCGCGTTGCGGTGTAGCCGCTGTGTATCGGCCATGGGCCGCAACCTATCTGTCCGGCCACGCCCGTCAGGCTTGTATCCCGCGCAATGCCATGAGCTCTCAAGGCCACTACTTTGGGTTACTTTTCTTTTGGGCCAGCAAAAGAAAAGTGACTCGGCTGCCGGCAGGCAGTCGAAACGCCCGCTGCGTAAGCGGCAAGCTAGCAGCAACGCCAAGTTGTCGCGCAATCGCGAGCACCCGCCCCTCATCCCAGCCTTCTCTCCCACAGGGACTACCTTCGGGTCGCCCGGAGGGGAGAAGGAGTAAGAGCGCGCTTTCGAATGCTTCGCTCGAAATTTGACGCATCAAAGCTACCGCTGACAGCGCGGACACCAAAACGTCGAGCGCTGCCCCAGCACGACCTGACGAATCGACGTGCCACATACGCGACACGGCTCGCCTTCGCGCCCATAGACCTGCAACTCGCGGAAGAAATAACCCGGCGCACCATCCGGATTGATGAAGTCGCGCAACGTCGTGCCACCGCGTTCAATCGCCCAGGCCAGGATGCGTTTCACCTCCGCCGCCAGCCGCGCATAACGTGCACGCGACACACTGCCTGCCGGCTTACGTGGATCGATGCCGGCCGCAAACAAGGCCTCGCTGGCGTAGATATTGCCCACGCCCACCACGATGGCGTTGTCCATCAGAAACAATTTCACCGCAGCCTTGCGCCCACGCGACAAATGCCAAAGCAGGTCGCCGTCGAAATCGTCGGTCAGTGGCTCAGGACCGAGAGATGCAAGCAGCTCGTGTGTTTCGCCGGGTGCTTGCCAAAGCACGCAACCGAAGCGACGTGCATCGGTGAAGCGCAGTATGCGTGGCCCTTCGGTGACTGTTGGCTCCAGCGCGATATCGACATGATCGTGCTTGCCGACCAGCGCGTCGGGCGGCAACACGCGCAGCACGCCGGTCATGCCTAGATGCACCAGGACACTGCCGGCCTGCGTGTGCAACAGCAGATATTTCGCACGCCGTTCGACGGCATCGATACGCTGACCAGGCAGCAGCTCGGTGATCTCTGGTGGAATGGGCCAGCGCAGATCGGGGCGACGCAGCGTCACCCCGGTAACGCGCCGGCCGATCACGTGCGGCTCGATACCTCGGCGGGTGGTTTCAACTTCAGGCAATTCAGGCACGTTGTCACTCAAGGCGTGTCATGTAGGAGCGCACCCAGTGCGCGACCGGGGTTGTCGGCAACCCCTCTCTGTAGGCTTTTCGCGCACTGGGTGCGCTCCTACACATGGGGGTGCTGTCAGCTCCAGTCGGCGTGGAAGCTGCCGGGCTTGTCGATACGCTCGAACGTATGCGCGCCAAAATAATCGCGCTGCGCCTGCAGCAGATTGGCCGGCAGATGTTCGGCGCGATAGCTGTCGTAGTACGCGATGGCCGAGGCGAAGCACGGCACGGCCACGCCGGCACGAACGGCCGTGGACACGACCTCGCGCAACGCATCCTGATACTGCGCGGCGATATCGCGGAAATACGGATCGAGCAGCAGGTTCTTCAGTTGCGCGTCGCGTGCGTAGGCGTCGGTGATTTTTTGCAGGAAGCGCGCGCGAATGATGCAGCCGGCGCGGAAGATGCGCGCGATGGTGCCGTAGGGCAGCTGCCACTGGTATTCGTCGGAGGCGGCGCGAAGCTGGGCGAAGCCCTGCGCATACGACACGATCTTGCTGAAGTAGAGCGCGCGCCGCACGGCTTCAACAAAGGCTGCGCGGTCGCCCGTGAAGCTGGAGGCCTTGGGGCCCGGCAACACTTTGCTGGCGGCGACGCGTTCATCCTTCAATGCCGAAAGCAGGCGTGCAAACACCGACTCGGTGATCAAGCGGCAGCGGCACGCCCAGGTCGAGCGCGCTCTGGCTGGTCCATTTGCCGGTGCCCTTCTGGGCGGCGCGGTCGAGGATCATATCGACCAGCGCGTTGCCGGTTTCATCGTCCTTCTTGGTGAAGATATCGGCGGTGATGGTGATGAGGTAGCTGTCCAGCTCACCCTTGTTCCACTCGCCGTAAACCGCTGCAAGTTCATCGTTGGAAAGGCCAAGCACGTCGCGCAGCACCGCGTAGCTCTCCGCGATCAATTGCATGTCGCCGTACTCGATGCCGTTGTGCACCATCTTCACGTAATGGCCGGCGCCGTTCGGGCCCATATAGGCCACGCAGGGTTCGCCATCGGGTGCGCGCGCAGCGATTTCGGTGAGGATGGGGGCGACCAGGTCGTAGGCGTCGCGGGGACCGCCCGGCATGATCGAGGGGCCATGCAGCGCACCTTCCTCGCCACCGGAAACGCCGGTGCCGATGAAATGCAGGCCCGCGGCGCCCAACTCGCGTTCGCGGCGGATGGTGTCCTGGAAGAAGGTGTTGCCGCCATCGATCACGATGTCGCCCTTGTCCAGCAGGGGCTTGAGTTCGGCCAGGGTAGCGTCGGTGGGTTCGCCGGCCTTCACCATCAGCAGGATGCGCCGCGGCTTTTCCAGCGAGTCGACGAATTCGCGCAGGGAATAGGTCGGCACCAGCCGCTTGCCGGGGTTCTCGGCGACGACCTGATCCGTGCGCTCGCGGTGGCGGTTGTAGATGGACACGGCATGGCCGCGGCTTTCGATATTCAAAGCAAGATTGCTGCCCATCACAGCCATGCCCACTACGCCGATCGCCTGCTGACTCATATCGTTGCTCCTGCCGAGGGATGGCCTAGATATGGGGAGGGGCATGCGAGGTGCAAGTAGCACAAGCTGCCCGTCATCCCAGCGAAAGCTGGGATCCAGTGACTGTATCGCTTGATTTCCGCCTGGGGGCTGACTTGAACAGAAGAGGCACTGGATCCCAGCTTTCGCTGGGATGACGGCAAAAGAGCTTGTCTAGTGCGCCTTCTTGGCCTCACTGGTTGCCGGCCTGGGCATATAGCGTACGGAAATGAGCGCTACACGCTCACCCACGCGCACATAGCGCTGCGGGCCGGTGACCGAGGTTTCGCCGAATTCCAATCGCTGGCCGTCGAGGTTCAGCACCGCCAGCGGTGGCGCCAGGCCGATCTTGGCAGGAATGAAATCGCTGGCGGGGCGCCAGCTGAGTACGACCGCCGCCGCGGTATCGACCATCTCGCCAAGACGCCCGTCATCGGCACGCGCCGGCGTGCCGTCAGTGCGCCACCAATGGCCGTCACGCCGAGCGTAATGTTCCGTAGGACCTTGGCCGAGGCTTAGCTCCACCTGCGTCACGGAAGCGGGCGAGACACCCAGCAAGGTGCCAGGATCTTTCGCGAGATCACGCTGCCATTGCCAGCCGGCCACCGCGACCAGCGCGACCGCGCCGCCGATCATCCACAAGCACTGGCGCACTGCCCGCTTCATGCGCGGCGCCGATGCCAGGTGATCCACCCGCCGATGCCCAGCAGCAGCAGTGGCAGCACGACCAGGAAGCCCAGAGTCACACCGCTCAGCTGCGCCTGCGAAATTTGCAGCACACGGTCCGGCGCACCGCGCGGCGGCAGGTTGACCAGTGCGTCGTCGCCGAGCAGCCAGTCGAAGATGCGTTCACCCAGTGCGCGATTGCCGCCATTGCCGAGGAAGGTGTTGGAGAGGAAGTCGCCGTCGCCGATCAGCACCACGCGTTGCTCTTTCTTGTCCGGACTGGGCGAAAGCCGGGTCATCGCAAAGGCAAAGTCCAGCGGGCCCTTCAGCTCGCCGAGGCTGGCGTCGTACTGGACCGTGGAGCTTTGCGCATTGTCGATGGGTTTGAACTCGGTCCAGCTCTGCGCGCTGGAGCGCAAGAACGGCATCACGGTCCAGTCGCTGCGTGCGCTCACCGCCAGGGCGGAGACCTGCGGGAACAACGTGGTCAGGGTGAGGCCGCGCGTGATCGGGTTCACCGGGTAGCTGCCCAACGTGATCATGCGTGGGTCTTTCAGGCCCAGCGCCGCACCCTGGCCATCGACGAGGACGCCGGGCAGCACGCGCACGCTCAGCGCATCGGCCAGCGACTGCAGATGCAGGTCATCGTTGGACGGTTCGGTCAGCCACAGCAGGTTGCCGCCATTGGCGACGTAGTCGGTCAGCGCCTTCGCCGCAGCGTCGGGCAAGGCCAGCTCCGGGCTTGCCAGCACCACCAGGTCGGTGTGCTGCGGTACCGCCGTCACCTGCGAGAAGTTCAGTGGCACGGCGCGCATGCCGCGGCCTTCCAACTGCGCCATGAAGGTGCCGAGGTCCGCATTGCCCTTGCCGTCGGGGCGGCGCTCGCCGTCGCCGGAAACGAAGGCCACGATGCGCTCGCCACCGCGTGCCAGGCGCTCCAGTCCATTGGTAAGACTGCGTTCGGACAATTCGTCCAGACGCTGTTCGCGGCCCTGGTAATGGATGATCAGGGCGCCGTCCACGGTGATGCCCAGTTCGCGCATCGCGGCTGGGTCCTGTTGCGGATCGACGAAGCGCAGCGACAGGTCCTTCTTTACGCGCTGGTAGCGCTGTACGAAATTGCTGATGGTGTTGCGCAGATCCCCCTGCGGGCTGGCGTAGCTGACGATCTCCACCGGACCACTGAGCGTCGCCAGTACGGCACGGGTTTCGGTAGACAGGCTGGCGCGGCCGCCGTAGGTCCAGTCAGTCGCGGAGTCATACCGCGTGGTGAGATAACCCAGCGCGCCGGCGCCCAGCAGCAGGGCTGCGGCGAACAGCCAGCTGTTCAGATGTCGAAACAGGCGTGTCATCAGCCGCGCTCCCGCTCGGAGGCCAGGCGTTGCGTGGCGAGCGTCAGCGCGACCGCGATGACCAGCACGAACCACATGACGTCGGCGCTGGAAACCAGTCCACGCAGCAGCGACTCCAGGTGATCGCTCATCGACAGCCAATTGAAAAAACCGTTGCCGACGCCAGCCACCTGCGCGCCGAGGTTCACGCCAGCCAGGGCCAGTCCGAGCACCAGGCTCATGGCGGCCGCCATGGCGGGAAGCGCTGTGAAAGCCGAGCAGGCCACGCCGATGGCGGCGAGCGTGGCCAGCATCAGCAGCAGGCCCAGCGATGCAGACGCCAGCTTGCCCCAGTCCAGGGTGACGCCATGCGCGAGACTCAAGGGCATGACCAGTGCCAGCACCAGCCAGATCAGCAGCCACAACATCAGCGCGAAGTACTTGCCCAGCACGATATGCGAGGCGGGCAGGCCGGCTGCGAACCACAGAGGCAAGGTGCCGTTGCTGCGCTCGCCGGCCAGGGTCGACATGGCCAGCAGCGGCACGATCACCAGCGCCAGCTCGGCGACGCCGAACGGCAGAATCCCGCCCGTGAGGATGCTGCTCAACATCGGTATGCCGACCAGGTCGGTATAGCCGGGGCCGCCGGGTAGCGCGGCCAGCTTGATCTGGCTTGCCAGGAAACCGCCCAGCAGCAGCACGAATCGCCAGGCCAGCAGGGCTAGCGTCAGTGCGGCGAGCACCCAGGCCAGTGGTCGGACGCATAGTCGGCGAAGTTCCAGTCGCGTTACCGCGAACACGCCCATCAAAGGCAGGCTCATGCGGCTTGCATCCTGTCGCCGCTCTCGTTGCCGCGCATGGCGATATCGAAGAAAGTCTGTTCCAGCATCCGGTGGTCGTCGTCTTTGATCGGGCCGTCGTAGCGCAACTGGCCTTCATGCAGGATCGCCACGCGATCGCAGGCGGCCGTCACTTCGGCCAGCAGATGCGTGGAAAGAATGATGGCGGTGCCGGCCGCGGCCTGTTCGCGGATCACGCCGCGCAATGCTGCCACCTGTACCGGGTCAAGCGCGTTGGCCGGTTCGTCCAGCACCAGCAGAGACGGCTCATGCAGCAGTGCACAGGCCAGCCCCAGCCGTTGGCGTTGGCCCTGCGACAATACGCCGGCCAGCCGACGGCTAAGCGAACCCAGGTCGAGGCGCTCGATGATCTTCCTGGAGGCCTGCGCCAGCGCCGCGCCATGCAAGCCGCGTAAGCGCCCGTGAGCGTCCAGATGTTCGCTGACGGTCAGTTCTGGCCACAGAGGGGCACGTTCCGGCAGCCAGCCGATGGCACGGCGAGCCAGTTCGGGATGCTCGATGAAGTCCTCGCCGTTCAGTTTGATGCTGCCTTTATCGGGTACCAGGGCACCGGCCACCATGGCCAGCGTGGTCGACTTTCCTGCACCGTTGACCCCCAGCAAACCCAGCACCTGTCCCGAGTCCAGCTGTAGGCTGAGATCCGTCACGGCAGGTCGTCCGGCGCGGTGGCGGGTTATGTGATCCAGTTGCAATACGGCGGTAGGCGCGGTCATTGCATGATTGTCACGGGACCCCCACATATAGACAACTGGGTGAGGGCCCTAATGCGTGACACAGCACATTAACTTTGTTGCACGGAAGAGGTGCGACAATATTTTGCGTTGTCCATGCTGGCGGGTACGGAAACCCCTCGCATAGACTGATATTTCATACACCTGGGTGTTTCCCATGCTCGACGCAGTCCTCAATTTCTTGTCCAACGGCATCACGCATGCCGGCTGGCTCAGCATGACGATCTACATGCTGATCATGACCCAGCTCACCATTTTCACGGTGACGCTGTACCTGCACCGCTGCCAGACGCATCGCGGTGTGGACCTGCACCCGGTGGTGGCGCATTTCTTCCGCTTCTGGGGCTGGCTCACCACGGGCATGGTCACCAAGGAGTGGGTGGCGGTGCATCGCAAGCACCACGCCAAGGTCGAGACCGAGGAGGATCCGCACAGCCCGCAGATCTACGGCATCAAAAAGGTGTTCTGGGACGGCGTCTCGCTGTACCGCGACGCCAGCGAAGTGAAGGAAGACCTCGAGAAGTACGGCCG
>CAVXWA010000003.1:0-10456 GCA_963765335.1 uncultured Gammaproteobacteria bacterium
GCGTTGCGCGTGGTCAGGTAGGGGCCGATCAGCAGAAACGGCGTGGTCGCGAGCATCAGCATCGTGAAACCGTCGCTGCCCGGCAGCAGCCAGAACGTCACCACATAGGCACCGGCCATGCCCAGGGCATAGCCAACCCACGTGTTGGCGGTGGCCGATAGCGGCGTTGGCGACGTGGCCAGCAGACCACTGAACACGGTGGCCAGCAACATCGCACTAGGGCCAAACGGCCAGGCCGTCGCCAACCAGAACACGCTCAGCGTGATCATCGTGAGGAAGGTACGCACCACGGCAATAAGCGGCGCGGCGTAATCGTTGGCGCGCTTGAAATCGACGCGCTCCACCGTGCCCTGCAGGCGCCCTTGGGTTTCGCGCAGCGCCGCCTCCAGCGCCGTGAAGTCGCGCAGTTCGCTGACAAAGCGGCGCAGCAGCGTGGTACCGCTGTCGAATTCCAGGAGCAGCTCCGGATCCTGACGCAGCTCGTCACGCATTTCCGCGGCTAAAGCCGGCAGCCTGGCCTCGCTCGCCTCGAGACGGGTGGTCAGCAGGCGCGGCACCGGGAGCTCGGCGGGCTCCGGCGAAAGGGCCTCGCCGACGGGCGCGTAGAGCTTGATCAACGCGCCCGCCGTACGTGGATGCTTGTTGCGCTGCAGCCGGTTGATCAGATGATGCAATGACTGGAAGCTGGTGGCTGCCGCCATGTAACGCAGGTTGAGCAGCTGTAAACGGCTGCTACGCGCACGTGCCTCAGGGTCTTCGAAGATCACTGACGAGCGCAGGTCTTCCAGCTGCACGGCGGCACGCACGAAGCGCAGGTGCGCCTGCTCCATCTCGGAACGCGGAATGTGGCCGCCCAGGCTGCCACGCGCGAATTCGATGAAGTGCCCGTAGTGCTCGCGCGAACTGCGGCGCAGCACCTCGCGCAGACGTTCGGGCAGCACGATGTCGCTGACCAGGCCGGCCACGATGATGCCCAGCATCACCTCGCTCACGCGCAAGACCGCGGAATTGAATACGGCGTTCGGGTTGTTGATCGCCGGCAGCGCCACGATCGCCGCGGTATAGCCCGCCAGCACGAAGCCGTAGGACATGAAGTTGCGGTACAGCACGGCACCGCCCGCACACACACCGACCCACAGCGAGAGGCTGAAAAGGAACAGTTCGCGCTGCTGCGGAAACGCCGCCAGCAGCAGCAAGCCACACAGGCTGCCGGCGAACGTGCCAATGGCGCGGTAGAAACTCTTGGCCAGCACCATGCCGCTTTGTGGATGCATCACGATCGCCACGGTGATCATCGCCGTCGATGGCTGTTCCAACTGGAACACCATCGCCAGCCAGGCGGTGATGTAGAAAGCCAGCATGCATTTGAATACGAAGATCCATGCCTGCCGCTCGCCGGCGAGGAACTCGGCCAGCCAGGGCCAGGGTCGATTTGCAGGGAGGTCGGGGGAAACCGCTGACATGGCCTATTCGCGCTCCAGCTGAGCGCTGAATTTCTTCAGCAGGCGCTCCAACTGGGCCATATCGCGCGGATGCAGTCCGCCCACCTGTCGCTCCAACAGCGCGCACACATCGGGCAGAAAGCTCTCGATCATGGCCACCCCTTCGGCAGTCAGCGTGAGCGACACCTTGCGGCGATCCTCGTCGCTGGCGTGACGCGCGATCAAACCCTTGTCGCAAAGCTCGTTGGTAAGGCGGGTGATGTTGGCGGACTTTTCACCGGCTGCATCGGCCAGCTCGGTGGGATGCAGCGTATAGCTCGCGGTGCCATAGAGCATCATCAGCAGGTTGTACTCCGGATGATTGATGCCGTAGGGCCGCAGCATGGCGTTGGCGTCGTCATGCACACGCTTGTAGATGTGTTTGATCAAGCGGATCAGCACTGCCGGCTCGCGCGGAAACGCTGGATGCCGCTGGCAGGTGATGGCCAATCGCTGTTCGGTGGGAAGGAAGCTGCTCATGGCGCTCGGCCTAATTAATACATATATGTAATATATATAAGTGAATTTTATGGCTGTCGCGAAGTCCGTGCAAGAGCGTCATCTCTTGGATGTGAAAAAGGCGCCACGAGGGCGCCTTCTTCAGGGAATGCCGGCCCCGGCTTATCCGCCCTTGACCGGAAACGTCTCCGCCGTGCCAGGTGCGTTGGCGGGGGCAGACGGCTTGGCCGTGGGATGGTTGCTCGGCGCCAGCTGCGCCGTGCCGCACTGGTAGGCACCCCAGGGCTGCGAACCGTCGGTCAATTCGCCCAGCGGCTTGATCGTGTCGGCATGCATCTTGGCCGCCTCATTACGAGCCATCACTTCCAGCTCGTCGCGCACCTTGATGTCATTGCGGTTGACCGGACCGACATGGTCCATCACCGACACCGTCACCTTGCCCAGGTCATGGCAGGAGGACACGTCACCGGTCCAGGCCGTGCGGACGTTCTTCGCGGCATCGTCCAGGGTGATGCCCCAGGTGCAGGCGCCGAGTAGCGCGATGGGAACGAGCAGCAGCAGGGTCTTGCGCATGGGTTACTCCGCAACTTGGATATGAAGAAGCCGGGCGGTCGCCCGTCCGGCCTCCATCCTAACGCGGGGACGTGAACAGGTCCCCACAGAAACTTACTGCGATGGTACAGGCTTACCGTCGCTGCCGATCACTTGCAGCTCGCCCAGGTTGAGGGCACGCACCGGCTGCTCGATCTTCTTGAGATCGCCCACGATGACCCAGGTCAGGGCGCCTGGCTCGATGATCTCCTTGATCGCCGCCTGTGCATCCGGTTGACCGACCGCCTCGGTACGGGCCTTGAGCGTCTGCACATAGTCGTCCGGGCGACCGAACTGCACGATCTCGCTCATCGCGCCCAGTACTGCCGCGCTGGTCTCGAAGCTGCCGGGCAGGCCGCGAATGTTGGAGTCCTTGATCTTGTTCACTTCCTGCGTGGTCAACGGACGCGGACCGATGACCTCGGTGGCCTCCTTCAACACTTCCTGCGCGGACTCGGCTGTCTTGTCAGTCTGCACCGGGGCGTACATCAGGAACGGGCGCTGGCCGATGGCATCGCGCATGAAGCTGAAGGCGCCATAGGCCCAGCGCTTGTCCTCACGCAGGTTCATGTTGAGGCGCGAGGTGAAGCTGCCGCCGAACGCACCATTGGCAATGTCGATGGCCAGTTCGTTGGGCGCCTTGCTCGACGGCGCCAGCAGACCGGCCAGCACCAGCGACTGCGGCGCGTCCGGCTTGTCGATCAGGAACACGCGCGGCTTGGGCTGCGCGGACACCTTGGCGATGTTCTTTTTCGGCACCGCGCCGGCGGGCGCCTTCCAGTCACCAAAGGCAGCTTCAAGCTGAGGAATGATCTGCTGCAACGTGGTGTCGCCCGCCACCAGGATCTTGACGTTATCCGGACGCAGCCAGTCTTTCTGGAACGTCGCCAGATCGGCAGCCTGCATCGACTTGATCGCCTGCTCCGTACCCGTACCGGTGAATGGAATGCCGTAGGCGTGATTCGCACCGTAGATCAGCGGCGGCAAGGTACGCAGTGCCAGGGCCGACGGCTGGGTCTTTTCCTGCGCAATCGTGGCCAGCCATTGGCCCCGGATGCGCTCGATGTCCTCCGCCTTGAACGCCGGGTTCCGCACGATATCGGCAAACAGCTCCAGCGAGGGCTGCAGCTGGTCGTTCATCGCATTGAGCGAGGCTGAGCAGGCGTCCAATCCGCAACCGACGCGGGTGATCGCACCCAGGCGCTGCTTGCGTTTGGCCACTTCCACCGAGTCGAGATCCTTGGTGCTCTCGTTCATCAGCGTGGTGGTGAAGCTGGCCGTGCCGAGCTTGCGTCCCTGGTCGGCGGCATAGCCGGCGTCGAACATCAGCTGCACATGCGTCACTGGAATGGTATGACGTTGGGCCAGCACGACTTCGATGCCGTTCTTGAGCTTGCCGCGCTCCAGCGTCGGGAAGCTGAGGTCCGGGAACTGGCTGACCTGGGGCACGCCCGTGCTGCGGTCGAGCTGGCTCTTCGCCAAGGTGTAGTCGTGCTTCGCCGGCAACTTGGGCGTCGGGCGACCTTCGGCCGGGCTGAGCGCGACGACCTTGGCATCTTCCGTGTCCGGATTGAAGTCCTTGCCGGCGGGCAGCACGGTGAGGACGTAATCGCCCTTGCTCAACCACTTGCTGGCGGCCGCCTTCACGCTGCCCTGTGTGGCGGCATCGGCGCGTTCGAGGTCCTTTTTGTAGGCGCCCGGATCACCGCGATACACCTGACCTTCGGCCAGGATCACCGCCTTGCCACCGAAGCCACCGACCTTCTCAAGCCCTCGCACGAAGCCCGCGCGATTGCCGATCTTGGCGCGCTCCAGCTCGTCCGCCGTCGGACCTTCAGCGAGGAACTTGTTGAGCTCTTCGGTGATGACGGCTTCGACCTTGGCCGGGTCCACGCCGTCCTTCACGTCGGCCTGGATCTGGAAATGGGTGGCCAACGCGAACGGAGCGATGCTCGCCGACACGCTATCGACCAGTTTGTCCTGATAAACCAGGCGCTGATACAGGCGCGACGTCTTGCCGCCGCCCAGCACGGTGGAGGCCAGATCGAGCTGGATCGAATCGTCGCTGCCCAGCTGCGGCACGACCCAGGTGCGATAGATGCGCGGCTGCGCCACGTGATCGTGCTGCACACCACGGGTGGATGTGCTGAGCGGCGTGATCCATGCCTGCTGACGCGGCACGGCCGGTCCGGCCGGAATGTCACCGAAATACTTCTCGGCCTTCGCCCGGGCCTGTTCCACGGTGATGTCGCCGGCCAGCACCAGGGTGGTGTTGGCGGCGCCGTAATAGTCGTGGAACCACTGCTTCACGTCGGCCAGCGACGCCGCATTGAGGTCGGCCATCGAACCGATGGTGTCGTGCTGGTACGGGTGATTGCCCGGATAGGTGTTGGACAGGATGTTCTGGTCGACGCGGCCGTAAGGACGGTTCTCGCCCTGGCGCTTTTCGTTCTGCACCACGCCGCGCTGCGTATCGAGCTCTTTCTGGCCGATCGCGCCGAGCAGATGGCCCATGCGGTCCGACTCCATCCACAGCGCCATGTCCAGCGCCGTGGTGGGTACGGTTTCGAAGTAGTTGGTGCGGTCGAACCAGGTCGTGCCATTCATGTCCGTGGCACCGGCCAGCTCGAACGGCTGGAAGTAGGTGCCTTTGTGGTTCTCCGAGCCGGAGAACATCAGATGCTCGAACAGGTGGGCGAAACCGGTCTTGCCCTTGGGCTCGTCGGCGGAACCGACGTGATACCAGATGCTTACCGCAACGACCGGCGCCTTGTGGTCCTCATGCACCACGACGGTAAGTCCGTTCGGCAGGGTGAAGCGGGTATAGGCGATGTCTGGAACAGCATGGGCGGCCTGCTCGGTCGCCAGATTCGGCGCCGCGATCGCCGGCAAGCCGGTCGACACGCTAAGCAGTCCTGCCACGAGCAGGGCGAGGGGCTTTCTTGCCATGGAGACACTCCTGTTTCGCAGAATGAACACTGGGAGGCTATCGGTGCCCTTCTACCTTGGCAAATGACCAATGACAGGGGTGTCTAAGAGCCTGTTCACGATCTCCGCGTGGCCCGCCGACTGTCCGCCGGGCTGTCCGGTTCTGCTCGGCCGCTGTCCGCGGACAGCCATGCACGCCGGACACGTCGCCATCAATATCAATAAATTCATTGCCTTGGATAACATCCAAGGGTTGGCACGCTGCTTGCCATATCTACCGTGCAGGACTCACCCACTTTCATCGGAGATATGATCATGAAATTCGAAACCTTGATGCTGCGCGGCCTCTTCGTCGTCTGCTTGCTGGTTTGCGGCCTGGTGCTGGGCGCCATGGTGACTGCCTCGCCGGATGCCGTTCGTCTCGCCGCCGCCGGCAGCGCTGGCCAGCTGCTGATCGCCGCCCCCACCACCTGCGCCCTGCCTCCCGACGGTATCGTGTGCCCGCGGATCAGCGGCTGAGCGCCAGGTAGCTCATCCGTTCCGGCGCTGTAAGGGGCGCGCACGAACCCCGATAATGGCCGGATGTTGCATGTCATTCTTTTCAGACCCGAGATACCGCCGAACACCGGCAATGTGATCAGGCTTTGCGCCAACACCGGCGCGACCTTGCACCTGATTCGCCCGCTGGGATTCGAGCTGGACGATGCCCGCCTGCGACGCGCAGGCCTCGACTATCACGAATATGCGCAGCTGGCCGTGCATGACGATCTTGCCAGCTGCCTGCAAAGCATCGGCCTGCCACGCGTCTTTGCGTTCTCGACACGCGGCCGCGTTGCCCACGTGGATGCCCGGTTTACCGAAGGCGACGCCTTGCTGTTTGGTTGCGAAACGGCCGGCCTGCCCGGCGACGTGCTCGATAGCATTCCCGAGGCGCAGCGCCTGCGCCTGCCCATGCGAGCCAACAGCCGCAGCCTCAACCTCTCCAATACGGTTGCCGTGGCGGTGTATGAAGCGTGGCGGCAATTGGGTTTTGCGGGCGCGGTTTGACTCCCTCTCCCCTTTGGGGAGAGGGCTGGGGTGAGGGGTCAATCTGGCGATAGAGCCTGTGCGAAGCAGGCTTCGTAGCGATGTTATCGCGAGCACCCGCCCCTCACCTCAATCCTCTCCCCCAAAGGGGGAGAGGAGGCAAAATCCGGTGAGCCGCTACAATGTCCGCCATGACTGAAGCCGTCTCCCGATCCCTGCTCCCACGCCCGCTTCGCGCGCTCGCTGGACGCGCGCTGGAAACCGCGCTCAACCACACCCTGTCGCTCGATCCGGATACCGTCTCGCGCCTCGCTGCACTGGATGGCCGCAGCGTGCAACTGCATCTGCGTGGCCCCGAGCTGGCGCTATCCGTCACGGTCGACGGTGACCGCCTGAAGGTCGGACCCGCCCAGGACGATAGCCATCTGCGCGTAGCCGCGACGCCGGGCAGCCTGCTCGCCATGCTGCTCAAGCGCGACGACGACGGCGTGGCGCCGGGCAAGGTGGAGATTGCGGGCGATGCCGAACTTGCACGCCGCCTGGAGAAGCTCGCCAGCAAATTTGCACCGGACTTCGAGGAAGCGTTCGCGCGCACCTTCGGCGACGTGCTCGGCGTGCCCCTGGCCAAGGCCGTGCGCAAAGGACTTGCCCACGCCCGTGAGACAGCCAGCCACCTGACCACCGACACGGCGGACTGGCTGCGTGACGAAGTACGCGTGGCCGCAGCGCCGGGCGAAGTGGAAACCTTCCTCGACGGTGTCGACGAACTGCGCGAACGCAGCGACCGACTCGAAGCACGGCTCGCTCGCCTCGAACAACGTTTGCGCAAAGGACCCGCCGCGTGACGACACCTTTGAACGTCGTGCCGCGCGTCCTGCGTGTCGCTTCCGTGCTGCTGGCCTATCGACTCGACGAACTGGTCGATGCAGCGCATCTGTTCCGCCCGCTCAAAGTGGTGCGCCCGTTCGTGGCTAGGCCTCGTGGCGATGTGCGCAGCATGCCGCGCGGCGAACGCCTGCGTCTGGCGCTGACCGAACTTGGGCCGATCTTCGTCAAGGCCGGCCAGGTGCTGTCGACGCGCCGCGATCTGGTGCCGGCCGATATCGCCGACGAGCTGTCCCAGCTGCAGGATCAGGTGCCACCTTTCTCGGGCGCTGAAGCGCGTGCCATTGTCGAGAGGGAGCTGAAGGCACCGATCAGCCAGCTCTATGCCCGCTTCGACGAAACGCCTCTCGCCTCGGCGTCGATCGCGCAGGTACACGCCGCCACCCTCCACGACGGCAGCGAAGTCGTGGTGAAAGTGTTGCGTCCGGGCATCGAAAAGCGCATCGATCGCGATGTAAAACTGTTGCGCTCGCTGGGCGAATTGGCACAACCACGCTCCGCGTTTGCATGGCCTCTAAGGCTACCCGCCATGACCCGCTTTCTCATCGTCGACGATCATCCGCTGTTCCGCGAGGCGCTGCAAAGCGCGGTCAGGATGGCGCATGCCGACGCGGAGGTGTTCGAGGCGACCTCGATCGAAGGCGCCATCGACGTCGCCGCCGCGCATCGCGATCTCGATCTCGCGCTGCTCGATCTGTCGCTGCCCGGCACGACCGGCTTTTCCGGCCTCGTGCGTTTCCGCTCGGCGCATCCCAAACTTCCCGTCGTCGTCGTCTCCGGCCACGAGGAGCCGGAGCTCGTGGCCGAGGCGATGTCGCTCGGCATCGCCGGCTACATCCCGAAATCGACGTCGCGCAAGGAGATCGCCGACGCCATCCTGCGAGGCGCTCAACGGCTCGATCTACGTGCCGCCGCACCTGCGCGCCAAGCTCGCCGAGAAGGCGCCGGAGACCGAGCAGTCGCTGATCCTGAAGAAACTGCGCACGCTGACGCCGCAGCAGCTGCTGGTGCTCGAAATGATCAAGTCGGGCCTGCAGAACAAGCAGATCGCCTATGAGCTGAAGCTCGCCGAGACGACGGTGAAGGCGCATGTCTCGGAGATCCTGCGCAAGCTCGAAGTGTTCACCCGCACGCGCGCGGTGATCGAAGTGTCGAAGGTCGATTTCGCCGCGCTCGGCGGCGCCGAGGCGCCGTCTCAGGCCAAGAGATAGGCCATCAGCGAGCGCAGCTCGGCGGGCTTGACCGGCTTGCGCAGGATTTCCAGACCGCGCGCCGCCGCCGCCTCCGTCACCGCCTCGGAGTGATCGGCGGTGACGATGCAGGCGGGAATCGCGGCCTCGATCTCCTTCTGCACCACGTCGATGGCGTCGAAGCCGCGCGCGCCGTCGTCGAGGTGGTAGTCGGCGATGATGAGGTCGGGGTTCGCCCGGCCGCGCTGCAGCGCCTCGCGCGCCTCGTCCGGCGAGCGCGCGACATTGACGCGGCAGCCCCAGCGCTCCAGCAGCGCCCGCATCGCCGCGGCGACGCTGTGCTCGTTCTCGATCACCAGAATCTCGGCGCCGTGCACGCCGCCGAGCCGCGCGCGGCAGCACGACCGCCTCCGGCTGCGGCAGCGCCTCGGCCGCGCTCGCCGCCGGCAGTACAATGGCGAAGGTCGAGCCGAAGCCGACGCGCGAGGCAAGATCGATGCGGTGTTCGAGCGCCTGCGCCAGCCGGCGCACGATCGACAGGCCGAGCCCGAAGCCGCCGTCGCCGGCGCGCCGCCCTCGCGCTGGAACTCCTCGAAGATCGCCTCGCGCCGATCGGGCGCGATGCCGGGCCCGGTGTCGCAGACCTCGATGCGAACGCTATCGCCGCGCACGCGCGCGCCGAGCAGCACGCCGCCGCGGCGGGTGTAGCGCAGCGCGTTGTTGATGAGATTTTGCAGGATGCGCCGGAGCAGCAGCGGGTCGGTGCGCACGAAGGCCCGGCTCGGCCGCACCGTGAGCTTCAGCCCGCGCGAGGCGGCGATCGGCGCGAATTCGACGCGCAGCGGCGAGAGCAGCTGCTCCAGCGCGACGCTCGACAATGTCCGGCCGCATCGCGCCGGCGTCGAGCTTCGACATGTCGAGCAGCGTGCGGATGAGGTCTTCAAGGCTGGTCAGCGCCAGATCGATCTGATGCGCGAAGCGGCGGACCTCGTCATTGGGCGCGGCTTCGGCCAGCGTCGACAGGTTGAGCCGCGCCGCGTTGAGCGGCTGCAACAGATCGTGGCTGACGAAGGCGAGGAACGTCGACTTGAACGCGTTGGCCTTCTCCGCCTGGTCCTTCGCCTTGGTCAGCGCCTCGTTGGCGCACTCGACCGAGCGCAGCGCCGCCTGCAATTCGCTGGTGCGCCGGCGCACCGTCTTGTCGAGCGTGATCGCCACCTCGAACAGGCCGAAGGCGTTGTTGGGCTGATCCATCGCCCGCTCGACGCGCGACATCAGCGCGGCGTTGATCTTGGCGAGCTTGGCGTTCTCCGCCGTCAGCCGCGCGATCTCGTCGGTTGCCGGGATCATGGCGCCGCCGCTCTCCGCCCGATGGCGACGCCGGAGAACGTCTGGTTGAGATGCATGGAGTTCGAACTGCTCGCCATAGGTGTTGAAGCCGACGACGCGATGGCGGCGATAGAGGTCTTCCAGATCGCGCATGATCTGTCGTTGCTCCGCGTCAAGCCGGCGATGCAGACAGTCGAAACCGATATAGGCGGCGACCTCGCCGAGCTCGCGCTCGGTGTCGGCGAACATCTGCTCGACCACGCCGAGCGTGTCGAGCCGGCCCGCCGCGGTCAGCACGAGCCCCTCGTCGATGGCGCAGAAGAAGGTCAGCGATCCGTCGGGATTGGCGCGCTGGATCGAGCGGGCGTAGAAATCGCCGCCGACCCGCACGATGACGGGATGGGCGGCGAACACATAGGCGTTGAGTTCGTCTTCGTTCACGCCGATGGTGCGCGCGTATTCCTGCGCCGCCGGCTCGGCGTTGAGTTCGCGCACGATGCGGCGGTCGATGTCGGCGTCGGTGACGACCAGCTTGGTCGAGGTCGGCTCGAAACTGTTCACGATGAC
>CAVXWA010000004.1:0-18099 GCA_963765335.1 uncultured Gammaproteobacteria bacterium
ACCAGGGTCAGGTCGATGACGCCACCGCGTATTACCAGACCGCCGCGTACCTGTTCAAACGTGGCCTGATGCACAAGCGGCCGGAAGACAGCACGCCAGTACAGCCGGCCGTTGCCGGCCCCACGGCGCCCTTGGGCATGCAGTAAATCGCGCGGAGAAGCGGAGGCCACGGCCTCCGCTTTTTTTTTGCCGCTGAAACGTCGGCGTTACAGGCGATCGCCCTGATCCGCCTCCAGCAGTTCGGCAGGCAGCGGCACGACATCCATGTTGCGGACGAAGATCATGGCCTGGAACCGTTCGCCCATCTCGTCGGGCAAGGTCAGCTTTTTTACTTCTTGAGCGAGGCGATAGCGC
This sequence comes from uncultured Gammaproteobacteria bacterium, assembly GCA_963765335.1. Classification (GTDB taxonomy): domain Bacteria; phylum Pseudomonadota; class Gammaproteobacteria; order Xanthomonadales; family Rhodanobacteraceae; genus Dyella. Next base: position 355 of record CAVXWA010000004.1, read on the forward strand.
GCTTGCTCATCCGCGGCACCTTCATAGGCAGCCTCAAAGGCCTCTTGCAGGCCGCTGCCAATAAGAAACTGCGCCTGCGGCATATAGCCGGCCACGCCAAAGCCGGCGCCGTTGCCAGCCTCCGCCAGCGCGGTGAAATCCACCGACGCGGTGAGATCGTTCAAGCCCGGCAAGTAAAGCGGATCGTTGTGCGCGCGATGACGGTAGTAGGCCCGCAACGTGCCATCGGTTCGCTCCGGCAGATAAAACTCCCGCCGCACGTAACCGTAGTCGACGAACAGCATCATGCCGGCGCTCAGCGAGCCGGCAATGGCCTGAATCCAGTACGGCAATTGAGGCAGGACTTCCGAACGGTAGCCATCGGCGAAGCGGGTCTCCGTATCGCGCTCGACGTGTCGCACTGCCCCCGACACCAAGGCATCGGCGGGGCGATCCACGCGCATCAGGCGACCCTCGCCATCCAGCACGACATATTCCTCGTAGACCTCGCCCGCGCGCATCGCGAAGCGCGTGGTGGGCAACGCATCGATCACCTCGTTGGCGAACAGCAGGCCGCGCCAGTCTTCTTCCGGCGGGCGATCCAACCATTGCACACGGGCGAACACGTCCGCTGGCAGCGCCTGCGCAAGTTGCTCACGCTGACGCTCGCGCAAGTCCGCACTGGGTTCGAGGATCAGATAGCGGCGTGGCAACGTGCCCTTGGCGGCCATGGACTTGAGCGCGGCTTCGGCGAAGGCGCCACTGCCGCCGCCGAGCTCCAGGAAGTCCGCGTCATCACCAAGCAGCTCAAGCACCGGCAGCGCTACGTTGACGACGCAACGCGCGAACAGCTCCCCCAGTTCAGGCGCGGTGATGAAATCGCCCGCTTCGCCAAACTTGGTCTTGCCCGCGCTGTAATAACCCAGGCCCGGCGCGTACAGGCAGCGCTCCATGTATTGCGCGAATGGCATCGGGCCGTGCGCCGCAATCTCCTCACGCAAGCGCGTAAGCAGTTGGTCGGAATGGGCGCGCTCATCGGCGCTGGGTTCGGGAAGTCGGGACGACATGCGCATTGCCTGCAGGGGAACGCGCGAAGGATAACGCATGCCCCGCCGCGATCCCGTGAGGACCACGACGGGGATGCGCCCAGCTGACCGAGGGCCTGCTCAAAGTCTCCGATAGCGCCGTCATCCCAGCGAACGCTGGGATCCAGTGACTTCCAGACGTATCAAAAGGCGCGGGATTCCAGCGTTCGCTGGAATGACGACCATGCATTTGAACAATGCATGGCTCTAACGGCTAGGCTCTGAGCCGGCGCTTAGAAATCGAAGTCTTTCTGCAGGCTCAGGTACACGCCGCGGCGCGGACCGAACTGCGGCGCGCCCACGCCCACGCCAGTGCCGTCGCGCAGCTCGTAGGTGCGGTCCAGCGCGTTGATCACGGCCAGCTGCGTCTTCACCTTGCCGAAGGTGCCGAAGGTGAAGTCGTGCGCCACGTTGAGATTCAACTGAAAGTAGAACGGCAGCGATTCGCCGTTGGGGATACCGTTGCTGCCGGTGCTACGCAGGCCACTGCCCAGAATGTAGTTGGCGCCAACGCGGGTCGTGTCGGTAAACGAATAGGTGATGCCGCCCGAAGACGTGAGCTTCTGGTCGTGGTCGAGATGGATCCAGTTGTCGTAGATGTAGGCCAGCTCTTCCGGGCTGAAGTTGTACTGGCCGGTGATCACGCGCTTGCCCAAGGCCTGGCCCACGGAGGCGTTGAAGTACGCCGAGATCGGGCCGCTGTCGTAGTTGGCGGTGAGTTCCAGACCACGGATGCGGCCGTAGTCGTAGTTGAAGTTGGAGTAGATCAGCGCGGTGCCGAACTGGCCTTCGTCCTGCAGGCGACGCACCTGGCGATAGTAGGCATCCACGCCGACGGTCAGCGTCGAGCCGACCTGCTGCGAGACGCCGATATCGTAGTAGTTGGAACGCTCCGCCAGCGGCAGGTTGTTGCCCGTACCGGGCAGCTGGTTGGTCGTGCCGTTGAAGCGCGCGATATTGCTGTCGTCGATCACTTCGGTGGCCGGCGGCGTGAAGTAGCGCGAATAGCCGGCATGCAAGGTGGTGCTGTCGGTGGCCTGATAGATCAGGCCAACACGCGGACTGAGCTGGCTTTCGCTGCGGAACAGCTCGTAGTGGTCGCCGCGCACGCCATAGTTGACCGTCCACTTGTCGCCGATGCTCCACTCGTCCTGCAGATAGGCCGAATAGGTCCGCGCGAGCAGGCGCGTGGCGTCATAAATCCCAATGGGCGTGGTACTGGACTGGGTGCCGTCCGGGTTGGCCGGAAACACCAGCGAGTTGTTGCTGATGTTGCCGCGCTCGAACTCACCGTACAAACCGTAGCGCACCGTATGGCTTTCACCCATCGGCGTGGAGAAATCCGCCTGCAGCGTGTTCGCACGGTTGGTGCGGTCGATGGTGGCGGCCACACCGTTGAACATCAGGTCGCCGATCTCGTCCGGCGAGAAGCCAACGGAGCTGTAGCGCTGGCCTGCCGACACCTGGTAGTCGGTGCGGCCAATCTTGCCCTGCAGCGACAACACGCCGAACCGTGTGGTTTCGCGCTGGCGCTCGTCGAGCTGGGCCGAGTCGAAATTTACCGTGTCCAGGTAGCCGAACTGTGGGGTCTGGTTCGGGTTGTTGGGAACCTCGAAGCGATTATTGGTCGCGCCGAACATGAAGCTCAGGCGCGTGTCGTTGTCGATCAAATAGGAGATATCGCCGAAACCCTTCACCTGGTTGGAATGGTCGTGGATCGGGTTACGGCTGGAGGTGGGATTCTCGATGCCGACATCGGTTTCCAGGTAATTGGCGGTGACGAACCAGCTCCAGCGACCGCTGGTGCCCCACAGCGACGCATTCGGATTCAAGGTGCCAAACGAACCGCCGGTGATGCCGACGCTGCCGCCGTTGCCCAGCGCGGGGCCGCTCTTGGTTTCGATATCCACCACGGCGGCGGTGCGCAGGCCGTATTGGGCCGGCAGAGCACCATCGAGCAGCTTGATGCTCTGGATGGCGCGCGCATCAAGCGTCTGGCCGAAACCGGAGATCGATTCGGGGATGATCACGCCGTTGATGCGGTACTGCAGATTGGCGTGATCGCCGCGCACATGCAGGCCGCCGAAGGAGTCCTGCACCACACCCGGTGCCTGCAGCAGCACCTGGTTCAGCGGAGTGGAATCGCCCAGCGGCAACTGCTGGATCGCCTTCTGGTCGATCACGTACTGGCTGCTGCCGGTGTCGGGCGACAAGGCGTTGCGTGACTTGTCGAGTGCAGCGGACACGTCCACCGTACCGAGCTGCTTTACCTTGGCTGGCGTCGTTTGCGTACCGCCCGGATCGGCGCCACCAGAATCGCCATTGGCTATGGTGTTGGTGGCATCCGTATTCGGGCTGGTTTGGGCATACACCGCCGGTACCGCACCCAGCGCAACAGCAAGACTCAAGGCAAGCAGCGATCGTTTCATCAGGGTTCCGGGGAGGGGCGGCGATGTGGTTATTTCGATATGTTATAACATTGCCATCGCACCCCGGTAGGCGCCTCCGCCAGAAGTCATGCCTGGCCACGCAATATCCTGCGTCAAACCCCGCCCGCTGTCGGGATCAGGGCGCCTTCACGCCCGTTCCCAGGGTGAACACGCCCTACACTGAGGCACCTTGCGGCGTATGCCGTGACCCGCGAAAAGTCGCCGTCATGTCCGAGCCCTCCCTGCTTCCGGCTGTCATCCAAGCCAACGATCACAGTCGGGTGACCCAGGCCATTCTGGATTTCGTCAGCCAGATCCCCGACAGCAAGGTCAGCGATAGCAAGAACCCGGAAAGCGAAGCACGTCGCCTGGCCAGCCGCGCTGCCCAGCGAGCTGCGCTGACGGCCGGCTCGCTGGCGCTGCCCCCGGGTCCGTTGGGTTGGCTTACCGTACTGCCCGAGCTCATCGCCATCTGGAAAATTCAGGCGCAGATGGTCAGCGATATCGCTGCGGCGTATGGCCAGCACTCGGTACTTGGGCGGGAACAAATGCTCTGGTGCCTGTTTCGCCACACCGCCGCACAAGCGTTTCGTGACATGGTGGTGCGCGTGGGCGATCGCCTGCTGTTCCGGCGGATGAGCTACACCGTTGCGGCGCGTGTGGCCAAACGTGTGGGCGTGAAGGTCTCCCAACGCGCGGTCGGCAACGGCATATCACGCTGGTTGCCGGTGGTGGGTGCCGTTGGCGTGGGCGCCTATGCCTACTACGACACGGGGCAGGTAGCGCGTACCACCATTGCCCTGTTCAGTGCGCCGATCGAAACCGATGACGCCCCGGCCAGCGATGCCGAGCCGGCAGCACCCAAGATCGGGCTTGCCCGACGCGTGATGCACAAGGTGACGCGCCGTTCGCCCACCGGATGACGTACCTCGCGCTTTGCGGCAAGCTCGCAGCCTTCCGTCGCGTTATGCAGGAGCCCACGCATGAATTCACGCCATGAGCGTCCCGTCGCCCTGATCACCGGTGCCGGCAAGCGTGTAGGCGCGGTGATTGCCCGCACACTGCATACAGCGGGCTACGACCTGGCCCTGCACTATCGCCGGTCTGCGGCAGAGGCCGAATTGCTCGCCTCGTCGCTCGAACGTCAGCGCAGCGACAGCACTTATCTCGTGCAAGCCGAGCTGGCCGACCTCGATGCCTTGCCCAACATGATCGAAAGCGTGCTGACCCGCTATAGTCGACTCGATGCCCTGATCAACAACGCGTCCGCGTTCTACCCCACCCCCGTCGGTAGCGCGACACCCGCGCAATGGAACGAGTTGTTCGCCTCCAACGCGCAGGCTCCTTTCTTTCTTGCACAGGCTGCCTTGCCAGCACTGCGCGAAGCGCGCGGCGCCATCGTCAATCTGGTGGATATCTACGCCGAACGCCCGCTCGCCAAGCATCCGCTCTACTGCATGGCCAAGGCCGCCTTGGCCGCCATGACGCGTTCACTCGCGCTCGACCTCGGCCCTGATATACGCGTCAATGGCGTTGCACCAGGCGCGGTGATGTGGCCCAGCGACGGCAAGCCCTACGATGATCAGCAAGCCATGCTGGCCCGCACACCGTTGCAACGCGCCGGCTCGCCCGATGATGTTGCCGGCGCGGTGCTTTGGTTGCTGCGCGACGCGCCGTTCGTCACGGGCCAGATCATCCATGTCGATGGGGGTCGCACGCTTTCCGTGTGAACGCGACGTCGCTAACCGCCACGCAAAATCCGTGCGCGCCATCAGTCAAGTCCATGCATCGGGGTAAGCGATAGCGCTTTTTTTCGATACTGCCCTGAGGAATGCGGATGTCGAGCATGGATAGCTGCGGCACCCTATCGCGCCACTCTCGGTCATGGTTCCTGGTCCCCCATCACGAATCGGCGGAAGTCCGGCACAACCGTCGCAGTTGCCTTCTACACGCCAGTGCTTCTCATGCCCTAGACTTCAGCCAGACAATCCAACGAAGGTATCCGCATGGCCATTGATCTCAAGACCTTATCCCCGAAAGAACTTCAGGCGCTCATCGCAAACGCGAATGCTCAAATGCAGGAAGCCCATGCGACGCAAGTCCAGGCGGTGAGGCAGAAAATCGATACCTTGCTGGCCAACAGCGGTCTTAGCCTGGACGACGTCTACCCGTCACGCGGCAAGAAAGCTGCTGGCAAGAAAGGTGGAAAGGGTTCGGTGGCGCCCAAGTACCGCGACCCTTCCGACCCCACCCAGACCTGGTCGGGCCGCGGGCGTCAGCCGGTCTGGTTTTCGACCGCACTCAGGCGCCGTGGCGTGACGGTGGAAAGCCTCCTTATCGATGGCGCCGGGCACTCCCCCACGCCCGTCAAGAAAGCCAAGGCTGCGAAGAAAGCACCCAGGAAGGTCGCCAAGCGCGCAAGCAAAAAGACCACGGCGAGAAAGACTGCCCGCTAGTCGCAAAGAAGTTTTCCGCGCGGCACAGCGCGGCTGCACACCCGACCACGGGTTCTGGCGTGCAGCCGATCGCGCCATGGCATGGGCTGGCCAATCATTCATCCATTGATGTAGACCGGGTTGCCCACCAGGAGCAACTCCCCGCCAGCCCCACGCATATTGAAGCGCATCCAGTGTCTGTGGCCATCGCTATGCCAGTCGAACGACACCGTTTGCCTGGCATCGTGAATGGCGAGGTTGACCCCGGGGTTCGCCACCTTGCCATCGACAAGCATCTCCAGATGGGCGCCGACCAAGGCAGCGACGTTGACGGTCACCTGCACCGTGCTACCACTAGGCGCTGCCAACGCATCTCCCATCTCTGCCGTGCGGTCATCAACCTGGGCGATCACATCGAGCAGGCGATCACGACTTCCCTGCACGTCGATGAACACGTGACCGGCGCGAATAGCCGCGAGAATGGCCTCCATCGAAAGCTCGCTGGCATGCACCACGGTCGTGGGCGTTCCAATCAAGCCGCCGCCTGTCAACGCCAATGAGCGCTTGGCATCATGGTTGTCGCTACCGCCAATGGCAGTGACGCGATAACCCTGGTTGAGCAGGTCTTGCCAGAACGGGATGCCAGAATCCGGCAGCATGGCATCGACACCATTGACCACCTCGATGGCCTGCACCATATGCAGGTCAACCGGTCTCTCAGGTGTCCAGCCGCATCCCATGCAGGTTTCGTCGTTCGGCCGGATCGGGTGATTGATCGATAGCAAACCGTGCAGGCTGGCTACCTGACGCAGCAGAGCATTCCAATCCGGAACCGAAGCGCTCCCGACCCGGAAATCGACCGGTTCCGTCGTGCCGAAGAGATTCGCGTGACCCTGGAACGTGGTCACCTCGCGTGCGGGAATCAGCAGCAAGCGGTCGAAATAGGCCTGCAACTCACGGATATCGTTCATCTGCGATACCGTGTTGTGGTCGCTCAAAGCAATGAAATCCAAGCCGCGATCAACCGCTCGCTGCGCCGTAAAAAACAGCGGGCACGGTACGCGTTGAGCACCACTCTGGCTGGTGCAACTCCCATCGCTATGCGCGCCGTGCATATGCAGATCGCCCCGATACCATCCGGCTTCGTCACGGAGCGGGGGATTCAGTACGGCAGGCATCCATGCGGGATCGCCGGGATGACCAAACCAGATCTTGGCTGTGTAGTCGGCATGGGATGTGGGGCGGATATTGGGAATCCCGAGCAGCAAGGCCCAACGTCCCGCACGAACGGGACCAGGATGGAATGACGGTGTCGCATCGGTAGCGCTGACCGTAAAGAGCTGTTTGCTGCCACCGCTCCACCCTCGAAAGCCATCCGCTGCACCAAAGCCGCCCGGCCCCAACAGGCCGAGGTCCACCGTGGTGTGGTCTGCCCGGCCGGTGTAGTCGAACTGTACGGTGACGCGGTTCACGCCAGCGGGCACCACGAACGGCACTTCCCGATAGGTGTGATTGTCCTTGCCCACGAGATGGCCATGAAGCACCAGATCCGGTGCGGGCTCGGCCGCACGCGCCGGAAGCCACATCGCCAAGCCCAGGGTGAATCCCAGGAGACGACAGCAACGGCGTAGTTGTTGACCCATGATGCAACCCTCAATGCGGAATTCGCCGCCGCCCCGTACACCATGCGTGACCGCGGTGCACGGAACGGCGCGCGATGTCATCAGAACCGATACATCACGGATGCGCGGAATGAGCGGCCCAAGAGCGGACGGGCAATGAACACACCCTTGCCCACATCGCTGCTGGCCAACTCGCCCGCACGCGGATTGCCCTCGGTCAGGCCCAGAGAGTTGTTGAGATTGTCGGCATACAAAAAGAACGACAACTCCGGCGTGGCCTGATAGCGGGCGCTAAAACCGATCGTGTGGTATTGCGGCAGGATCACCGAGTTGGCGGTATCGGCATAACGCTTGCCTTCGTACTCGTAGGTCATCTGCAAGCGCAGCGCATTGCCCAGCAAATTGAAGCCCGGCACAACGCGGAAGCTGTTCTTCGGCACGCGAATCAGCTGATTGTCATCGTAGTCGAGCAGGACCGGCGCACCGGCCACTACCGTCGTATAGCTCAGGCCTTTGTACTTGGGATCCTGCAGCGTCGCGGTGTACTGCACGTCGAACAGCTGCGACGGGTAGAACGTGCCCTCAAGCTCCAAGCCGTAGGTCTCGGTATTGGCATAGCCTGTTTCCGGCGTCGACACACCCGTATTGGCATTGAACACGTAGTTGCTGAACGAGACATTGTTGTACTTCGTGTAGAACAACGTCGCATAGGCATCGAGGTAGCGATCGCTGTACTTGTAGCCGATCTCGGGCAGCACCATGGTCTGCGTGATCGGCGTTGCGGTCGGGGTGGTGATATACGAACTCAGGTTCGGCAAGCGAAACGTCGACGTGTAGCGAGCGAATACGCCCTGGCGGTCGCTGAACTGGTAGTTCGCGCCGAGCGTCCAGCCGAGTTTGTTGAAACTGTGGTCGTAGTCCACGAATTGGCCGCTGCCGGTGAGGATCTGCGAGCTTGGCGGCGTACCCAGGTTCACCGTCGTCGGCAACTCGGTCCAACCGGCGGTATTGACCTTCTCCCAGCGCGCGCCGCCATCGATGCGCAACTTGTCGTTGATTTGCCACTCATCCGAGACATAGAACGCATTCGTCGTCGACGTGCCCTTGGCGTGCGCCCACTCATACCCGTAGTTATAGATGCCGTTGTTGGTCAGCATGCCCAGGGGATTGCCCGCCGCATCCAGGGCGACGAGGTTCAACAGACGCGCATTGTTGGTGGCGTCCAACAGCGCCGTCGAGGAGTAGCGATCGAAGCTCTGGTTGAAGCGCGCGTAGTAATAGCCGAAGGAAACATCATGGAGCTGATCACCGAACTCGAACTTGCGCATCAGGCGCGTATCGCTGGTGAACTCGTTCATGGGCATGGTGATGCCGCGCAGGCCGCCGATGACCACCAGACCGTTGCCGTTCTGGTTGGCGTTGTTGAATACCTGGTTCGGCGCATTCACGTATTGCAGCTGCATGCCGCTGGCCGTCGGATAGTACTGGGCCAGCCTTGACTGCGCCGAGGCCAGGAAGGTCGTCGCCGTCTCTACCGCATTCGGGTACACGCCGTTGCGCTGGGTGTCGGTATCGCTGTAGCGAAGGTTCTCCGCGAGCTTCCAGTCGTCGCCCAGGTTGTAGTCGAATTTCACGGTGAATTGCGTGCGCTTGACGTCCGTGCCCAGGCTGTTGTCGAAGTTGTACAAGCTGCCATCGCCCTGCAGCATCGCGACGTGCTCGGTTTCCGGGCCGGCCAGGGTGCCGTAGTTGCCGTTGAAGCCGGGCACTGCCACGATATTGCCGCTGGTGTTGCGGTACATGGGGATGCCGAGGTCCAGCGCCACCTTGTCGTCCATATGCTTCACGTCGAAACTGATGTCGCCGTTTTCGAACGTACGCGAGAGTGTCGCCCGCAGCTGGCCGCCTTGGTCATTGGTAAACCCCGGGCTGCGGATGCCGTTGTCGATGCGGTAGAAGCCGCCAGCACTCAGTTTCCAGCCGTTGCCCAATGGCGTGCCATACCAGAAATCCAGGCGATTCAAGCTGTAGTTGCCGACGGTGTACTTGACGAGGCCCTCCGCCGTATCGCCGACCTGGCGCGGAATGAAGTTGATCGCGCCGGCCGGTGCATTGGAATAGAAGATGGAGGACGGACCGCCACGGACGACCTCAATACGGTCGATGGTTTCATCAAGGCGAAACGCCTGGTCGGCGTTCAGATAGCCCAGCGCAGGGTCATGCTGCACCGGGATGCCGTCCTCAAGCAGATTCACCGAGCCGTAGCCGTCCACCGGGATGCCGCGCGCACGAATGTTGCCGCTCGCTTCGCCACCGGACGATTCCACCCAGAACCCTGGCACGGACTTCATGGCCTCGGTCACGCTGGTCGGGGCCTGCATGCGCAGTCGGTCTTCATCGATCGTCGTAATCGAATAGCTTGTTTGCGCCTTCGTGCGCACATCCACACCGGATCGTCCGGTAACGACGACCTGCGCGAGATCTTTGGCGGTTTTTTCGTCACTGGAAACAGCTGGATTGCTCCCGCTTGGATCGGATTCCTTGTTACTGGCCATCGTCGCCGCAGCGGCGGCCGGCTTGCCCGCATTGGCTGATACGTTTCCCGGGACGATCGTTACCGTGTTCGGCGTAATGAAGCGATAGGTAAGCCCCGTACCTGCCAGCAATTGCCGCAACTGCAGCTCAGCGGACAGGCCAGCTTCGGCGCCTGGGCTGCGTATGCTGTCTGCTATCTCCGCGCCATAGACAATCTGCATGCCCGCTTCGCGGGAAAAGCGATCCAGTGCCTGGGAAAGCGGCATGGCCGCGATGGCCGAAGTGTGCGGTATTGCCGCGGGTGCATCGGCGAATGCCGCCCACGGAATACTGCCCGCGAGGACAAAGGCGATGTGAAGAGCAAGACGATTGCGCATGTCGGTGGTGGCCTTGATGGGTTAGACGGCATGGCAAGCACCGACGCGTGATGCGCTGCGTGCTTGCCGATACCCATCTAAGAGTCACCTCGGTCACAACCGGGTACCGCTTATTCGATGAATTTTTTCTTACAGCCGTCCTGCCTGGACCGCGCCATGACTCGACGAGGCGACAACGCGCACGCGCTCGCCATCCTGCTCGATGCGGACATCCGGCAGCGTCGCCAGGTAGGCGATAAAGGCATGGGGGTTGTTGGCGTGAAAGACGCCGCTGATGCGCATACTGGCGATGCGCTCATCCTCTATCACCAGCGGCCTCGTGGTGTAAGCGTTAAACCGCCGCGCGACGTCGCCGACGGTTTCGCGGTGAAAGCGAATATCCTCCGGCAACCAGGCCGTAGCCTGCGCAATCTTCGCCGCCTGAACCGGCCCCACACCGGAAGCATTCAACTCAACCTGTTGGCCGGAAACCAGATCAGCGACAGCGTCATCACCGGTCGCTGGATCGCCCACGTCGACCGCATCCTTGCCCGTCCTGGCGTGCGATGCGTTCAAGACCCGGACGCGGCCACTGATGACGGTCAACGTGTCGCCGCCCGCATCACGCTTGACATCGAAAACCGTGCCGATGTCCTGTAGCACATGCCCGCCTACACTCACGAACATCGGCCGAGCGGCATCCTTGCCGACGTCGAACAACGCGTGGCCGCGAACCACTTCGATACGCCGGTAGTGCGCATCGAAATGCACATCGATGCTGCTGTCGCGGCCGATCTGGACCAGCGTTCCGTCAGACAGCTTGACCGCCCGCACCGCATCGGCACCAGCGGCATAATTCTGGGCTTCCACCGAGCGCAGCATGTGCCAACGCGCGACGCCCAGCACGGCCAGCAGTGCCACGGCAACCGCAGCGATCACACCGGCTTGCGCGCCCCTGAAGCGACGCATCCTGGAGGGCGGGAGCACTCGGTCGCCGGACGCATCGACGGCGACCCTCGGAAACATCACGACGGGATTTTCCCGGCCTGCGCGTTCTACCAGCGCATCGGCGGTATCCGCCTGTAGCGAAGTGGCAGCTTTGAGATCTCCATGCATCTGCGCGATGGCCAGGTACTCAGCCACGTGTGCAGGCGATGCGCGCAGCCAGGCGAGAAATGCGGCGCGCTGGCGCTCACCGGGCTCATCCTGTTGTTCGAGATACCAGGTAGCAGCCTGCTCGGTGATACGGCGCGCATGGCTTGCATCTTCGAAATGCCTGGGCTTATTCATAGTCGGCCATCCGTTGCCGGCACGCCGCCAGTCCCTTCACGATGTATTTTTTCACCATGTGGGTGGATATCGATAGTCGCTCGGCGATCTCACGATACGACAGTTCATCACGATAGTGCAGGACGAGGACCGCCCTGCACTTGGGCGGAAGCCGTTCAATGAGGTCGCCTAGTCGTTGACGGCGCAACGCCCGGTCAAACTCTGCTTCGGCACTGGAAGGCGCGCTCAGTCGCTCCATTACCTCGTCCAGGCCATCGCTGGCCATCGGCAATTGCTGCCGAAGCACGGCGTGCTCCCTGATCAGATTGGCGGCGACGGTGAAAAGATAGGCTTCAGGGTTGCGAATACCCGCCGCGTCGGCCGGCTCGATGCGTAGCAGCCTCAGATACACTTCCTGCACCAGGTCCTGAGCATCCCATCGATGCTTTACCCGGCGCAGAAAATAACTGCTCAATGCCGCCCCCTTCTCCGCGAACAACGTAGACCACGCGCCCTGCTTTTCAGGCATCACGCCTCCTCCGGCCATCATCGCCGAAGCAGGCTTGCGGCAACTCGATGGCGGCAGAGCGTAGTGCGCGCTTATGACTGCTTTGTGAAACAGGGCCGAACACGCTGGACGTGCTGGCGGCTCAAGCACAAGCGGCGAAACGATCGCCCGGGCAATGTTTCGAGCAACCCGTTGGTGACGGTGACATCAGCCCACATCGTTCACGAAGACGAATGCGTGGCTGTCTACGCCAGACACGCTTTATGCTGGCTTTTCCACCATGGGTATTCATACCCAAAAAAATTGCAAAAAAAAATCCGGGCCAGATCACAGAAAGCGATCCAGCCTTGACGATTCGTCACCCTCCCCCTTACCCACGGCTACGCGGCAATGACACGTAGGTGACATGCATGGGTATTTCGCGAAACTAGAGGAACAGACTGTTCACTGTCACGCACAATAATTTCCCTCGACTTACAAAATCTCACCGATCAACATGCTTGCCCAAAGGGATTCCCCTGCATCACACGAACCAGCCGTCACTTTGCCCTGGCCGCTGAACGCCTCCTGCCCATAACTACCCGAGCCAGCCTCGGCACCGAGAACTCCCATGTGGCAACGCTTGAAAGCCTGGCTGAGGCGCGTACCCATCAGCGACCCGGTTGACCGCCGCAATGCAGTGTTCATGCAATTGCTATTGGCCTACCAAGGCCTGCGAACGCCGCTAATCAAGATCTATTTGCTGGCGTCCGAATGGCAGTACATGACGACCGCCTTCTTCGAAAAGGCGGCGATGGGAAAGGGCGTTTCCATTGCGGTAGATCTGGGAACCGATCTGGCGATAACCGTAGCCGCCTGGCTAGGTGTCTATTTGATTCGCATCGGCAGGTTCCGGCAGGCCGTCAAGCAGTTCCTCGCCACCCAGCTGATCTCCGGCCTGGTCGCCTTTGCCGCGTTTGGCTACAAAGTGACTCCGGGTGATGCACTGTTGATCATGTCGCTCGCATTGGGCGGACTGATGCTTGGGCGACGGGCGCTCTGGACCATCTATGTATCCATTCTGGTTATCCTTGCCGCGGGGATGACCACCGACTATCTGAACGGAACGGGTGATGCAAAGACGATCTTCTCCGCCTACCACCACCTGCTGTTCCATACATTCGGCTATGCACTGATTGCGATCATCCTCGATCGAAGTATCGGCGCCCTGCGCGAAGCGCTGGCCGAATCAGAGATGCGGGGGCAAAAGCTGCAGCTCGAGATGCTGGAACGCGAGCGTACCCAGGAGCAGTTGCTCCACTCTCAAAAAATGGATGCCATCGGCCAGCTGGCTCAGGGGATTGCGCACGATTTCAATAACGTGCTCGGCATCGTGCTTGGTTTTGCCCGGGAGCGACATCGCCTCGACGAACCAGACGCGGAACGTGGCGTCGACGCGGTGGCGCTGGCTCACGCACTACTTGGCGTCGAATTGGCGGCGAGACGTGCCGACTCCATCAGTCGAAAGCTGCTCAACTTCAGCCGCCGAGACACCACGCAAGTCGAGACTTTCGATGTAGTGGAGGCGGTCCAGGATCTGCAATCAATGCTGCGCCAGATGTTTCCATCTTCGGTGCATTTGGTCATCCAGGCCAACGAAGCCCCCCTGTTTATCGAATTCGATCTCAGTCAGTTCGAACTGGCCATCTTGAACATAGCCTCCAACGCGCGTGACGCCATGCCAGAGGGAGGCCTGTTCGAGGTGATCGTCGCGCCTTCGGATGCAGCTGCCGTCAGCCTTACATTGAGGGACAACGGAATCGGCATGACCGATGAAATGAAGAAGCGGATTTTCGAACCCTTCTTCACTACCAAGCCGGTCGGCAGCGGCACCGGCATAGGCCTTACCGTGGTCTACAATCTGATCCGCGCCGCGGGCGGAAGCATTGAGGTGGAGAGCCAGCCGGGTTTCGGCACAGCGTTTCGAATTCAATTGCCGGCTGCCAAAATCCTAGAGCAAGAGATGTTCTTCATGGCATCAACGGCTGGCGTCCAGGCCAATGACATTGGGGACACAACTGCATCGACGACCGCACAGTAGGCGCATCGACTACCCGTTCGCGCCTCAGCGAGTTGACTCCGCTCAGCAGAAACGTCATGGCGAGCCACGAGTCGAGCCCATGCCGCGCATATCATCGACAGGCGAAAGAACGTCCCATCGATCACATCAGCAATAGAACGTAACCTTCGCCGTGCACGGCACTCAGCGGCAGAGGTACCTGCAGCACACGTTGCACCTTCTTGCGCAAGCGATGGATCAGCGAATCGAGGCGGTGCGGATCGAAGTCGTAGATGTTCGTTGTCAGCATCGCGATAAGCTCATCTCGAGATATCGCCTGATTGGGTTTTTTAAAGAGCTTGGAAAGCAAGCGTCCCTCGGTCCGGGTCAGCGCGACCACGCCGCCGGATGGAGACTGCAAGCACCACCCGTCCGCATCCAAGCGCCACCGACCCTGGGTCGATTTCGGTCGCGAAGGGTGAAGGCGGCGCGCGACGCTGTACAACGTGGCGGCAAGCAAATCGATGTCTACCGGCTTGGAGAGGTAAGCATCCGCCCCTTCCGTAAGGCCGCGCACACGATCTGCCGTGGCACTGCGCCCGGTCAACATAACAATGCCAACATCGCCTAATTGAGTGCGAAGCGCTCCAATATGATCGAACCCGTCCGCATCAGGCAGCCCAACGTCAAGCAGCAGGATGTCAGGCCAATGGCTATGCGTGTACGGTACTGACTCCGCCAAACTGCCGACGGCCTCGACTTCGAAGCCAAATCGCTGCAGCTGCGGCGCCAGCACGTGGTCCCTCAGCAGCTCGTCGTCTTCGAGCATCAGCACACGCAACGGGGCCTTGTCGGCTTTGATGGAAACATCGATCGATGTCATCACTGTCATCTTTTATGTGCGAGGTAGGCTGCCAGGGATTTAGGCCGAATGACGCGCTCCCGGGGACACGGTCTATAAATCGCCGGCCGCCAAGGCGCGGACCAAACTTACACGTTGCTGACGAAGACGCCCCGATGCGTTGTTGTAGCCATCCTTAATTTGGAGGCTCCGGAGGGCCGGTGGTCTCCCTGGCTAGACCGATACTACTTTTGAATCGATTAAAGGTCGACTGGTACGCTTCGCTTCCGTAAATTGTCGGCACTCCCTGGTTATTCAGCCCCCTCAATCATTACGGGCATAAGGCCGCCCAGCCACCCATGCTGCCGCGCCGACGCGCGCTTTCCACTAATCCGTGCTTGCGAGAGCAGCGGCGCAAGTCGTCGCGACGTATCGCACATGATGAGCTGAGTGACCCATGAGCTGCGCATGTGACGATGGCGCCACCTGGCCATCAGGAGCGGATCGGCGCCCGCATGCAAGAAGACTTGAGTTCATTGGCCATGCC
The DNA here is from genome assembly GCA_963765335.1 of uncultured Gammaproteobacteria bacterium. Lineage (GTDB taxonomy): Bacteria > Pseudomonadota > Gammaproteobacteria > Xanthomonadales > Rhodanobacteraceae > Dyella. The sequence continues at coordinate 15,999 of CAVXWA010000004.1, forward strand.
GCGCCGCGGGCACAGCGCGCAGCACGATGCGTCGCCGCACCACGGCGCTCGCCCGCCAACGTAGCGAGCACCGTGGTGCGGCGGAGTGACGCCTTGTTCATTCGTAATGGAGCAAATCACCCACCCTAATGGTGGTCGCACGCCTTCTGTGTGGACGCCACATCCGCCCTCGCATACCCAAGAGAGGGATTCGCTTCGGTCGCGAGGGACGATGTGCCGTCCACCGAATCAGCTCTTCGGACGGAACGCCTGCTCGAGCAGCGCCTGATCGAAGCCGTGACCGACCTGGCCCTCTTCAGCGTAGCGATACAACGCGGCCGCATAGATTCCCTGCAGCGATGCCTGGATCAGGCCGAGCAGGGTCAGGCCGATCACCACGATCGCGATCACAAGCACCACGGCGACAGCCGACTGCAGCGCGAAAGCGCCCATCAGCAGCACACCCGACACTAGCACCGCCGCGAACATCAGAAGGCCAAACACCACACCGAGGCCGGCATTACCGATGATGTTTTCGCCCCAGGTCTGCTGGAGCAGCTCGACGCTGCGCTTGATGGCATCGGTGGGTCCCACTTCCTGACTGGCCAATACCGGCACTACCAGGAACGTGGCCACCGTCCATGCCAGGCCAAGGAAGCCGACGACCAGGCGGCCAATCAAACCCAGGCGCTCTTGCAGCGCGCGCAGCACCAAGCCTACCGTGGCTGCGATCAGCGCATAACCGAAGATGCTTGCCACGCGCTGACGTGCCAATTCAAAGCCCGCCGAAAAACTGGCCGGCTCACCGCGCAAATGCATCAAGGCGGCACCCGCAAGCGCAGTGTTGAAGAAAATGATCACGAAGTACTGCACGAGGTAGAACAGGAACAACGCCACGTACGCGCCGGCCGACAGAGTGCGCTCGTGGGATTCCATGGCATGCCCGGAAGCCGCTACGGTCAGGCCGATGGGAATCAGAAAGCTGGCCGCTACCAGCAGGCAGCAGACGCCGGAAACCAGCGGAAACATCAACAGCGACTTATCCGAACGCAACACTGCCGCGCTGGCCTTCATCAGGCTCCAGCTACGCGAAAAGCGACCTGCCATGAGCTACCTCCTTGTTGAGAACTTGAGTGTTCTAGCACCCGCTTCTTGCGGGCGACAGTGCCTGCGTAGCGCCTACAGCGGCTCGCCCACCAGCGGCTCACTGTCCACCGGGAACGCGGCCCACAACGCCGCCATGGTGAGACCGCTGAGCGGATGCACCAGCGTGGGCGCGATATCCGCGATCGGCTTGAGCACGAACGCGTGCCGAAGTTCTTTACGCGGGATGTCCAGGTGCCCTTTGCCTTGTCGCACCAGATCGTCGTACAGCACGATATCCACGTCGAGCGTGCGGTCGGAGAAGCGCGGCACATTGCGTCGCCGACCGTGGCGATCCTCGAGCGCGTGCAGCCAGTCGTTTAACGCCTCCGGCGAAAGATCGGTATCCATGCCCACGGCAAGGTTGACGAAATCGGCGCCATCGAAGCCAACGGATTTGCTGCGGTAGGCTGGCGAAACCGCCAGCTCGCCGAAGCGAACGCGCAACTCGTCGAGTGCATCGTTGAGGTAACGCTTTGGCTCGAGGTTGGAGCCCAGGCTCAGATAGACACGCGCCATCTTATGGCCGCGTACCACGCTCGATGCGCACGCCCACCGCTTTCGCGCCGCGCACCGCGCCGGGCTTGGATAGCTTGAGCCGCACCCACGACACGCCGAACTCGTCGCGGATGATCGCGGCGCAATGTTCGGCCAGCGTCTCCACCAGGCCAAAGCTCGAGGCACTCACGTAGTCGATCAGACGCTTGGAAACGTCCTTGTAGTTGAGCGTGAGTGTGATGTCGTCACTCGCGGCGGGCACGCTGTTGTCGAACGCCATCTCGATATCGAACGACAGCGTCTGGCGCACGCGCCGTTCCCAGTCGTAGATGCCGATAACGGCGTCGATGCGCAGGTCTTCGATGAAAACAATGTCCATGGCGCTAGGGTACTGGTCTCCCTGTAGGAGCGCACCCTGTGCGCGAAAAGCCTACGTCGCGGAGACGCCGTGATCGCGCACAAGGTGCGCTCCTACACAGTC
>CAVXWA010000005.1:0-28762 GCA_963765335.1 uncultured Gammaproteobacteria bacterium
GCTGGGATCCGCGCCGCTGTAGCGTCAGTTGTTCGATGACGAAGCGCAGATGGAATCGTTCCTGCGCGGGGTGTGCAATGCACCTCGAACAGCGGCAGGATGCCGGCGCCGTGGACGAAGCCGCCGCCTTGCTGCGCGGCGAGTTTCCTCGGCATGCCGATTTGATCGACGCCTGTCGTCGACGGTGGGGAAGAGACCCTGGTTGGTGCAGTGGAGGAGAGCGTGGCTGTCCTGGCTTCGCTCAGGCGACGCGGCGTTCGTTTGCTGGCATTGACCAACTGGTCGCAGGAGACGTTTCCCATCGCGCGGCAGCGCTTCGATTTCCTGCGATGGTTCGAGGGCATCGTACGTCTCGGGAGAGGAGCGCCTGATCAAGCCCGATCCACGCATTTATCAATGCCTGCTGGAACGCTACGCCGTCGATCCAGCGCCGCGCGCTATACATCGATGATTCGGCGCGCAATGTGGCGGCCGCGAAGCGCTGGGCATGCATGGCTGGTGGTTTCGCGATGCCGGCGGTTTGCAGCAGCGACTGGTGGAACTGGGACTGTCGGACTGCGCGGCTGTGAACGTCGCCATGGCTAAGTCTCCTATGGTCGTACCCGATAGCGGCGTGCTCCCGCAGGAGCGCCAGCAGCGCATCCTTGCGAAGTTGCGGCATGACGGCAGGGTCGTGGCCACCGAGCTGGCGGCGGCGTTCGATGTATCCGAGGACTCGATTCGTCGGGACCTTCGCGAGCTGGCGGCGCAGGGGCTTTGCAAGCGCGTCTACGGCGGTGCCCTGCTTCCCGCGGCGACACCGACACCTTTGAAGCAGCGCCGAGGCGAGCATTCGGCGCGCAAGCTGATGCTCGCGCGCAAGGCCGCGAGCCTGGTACGCGCAGGGCAGACCCTGTTGATCGACGCAGGCACCACCAATGCAGCCATTGCCACGGTGTTGCCTGGCGACGCCAGGCTTACCGTGATTACCAACGCCCCGCATATCGCACAGCTGCTATTGGATCGCGAAGGCTTTGAAGTGCTGCTGATCGGCGGCCGTATCGACGCCGCCATCGGCGGCACGGTAGGAGCGCAGGCGGTGGAGCAGGTACGCCGAATTCGCGCCGACCTGTGTTTTCCCGGTGCATGCGCCATTGATGCGGCTCACGGCCTGTGGGGGTTCGATAGTGAAGAGGCGTTGTTCAAACGCGCGATGATCGAGGCGAGCGACGAAACGGTAGTGGTTGCCACGGACGACAAGCTGGGCGCCGTCGCCACGCATCAGGTGGCTGAGTTGTCGCGCGTGCAACATCTGGTCGTGGAGCACTCGGCGGATCGCGCCACGCGCTCCGCGTTCAGCGCGCGCGGGGTAGCCGTGCATCGGGCGGAGGCCGCACCGGGCTAGCTGTTACGGCGTTCTCTCCCGCAGGGACGACCTTCGGGTCGCCCGGAGGGAGAGGGCGCTGGCCGCCGTTACTGCTGGCGTTCCCACACCTGGCTGCGGCCGAGCAGCGAGAAGCCGATGTAGCCGCGTACGGTGAGCTTGGCGCCGTTGTCCTCGGTCTGCAGCTTGACCTTGTAGACCTTGCCGGTCTTCGGATCGAGGATCTTGCCGCCGTCCCAGACATCGCCGTCCTGGTGCACGCCCCACATGATGTTCATGCCTTCGACGGGCTTGTCCTTGCGCTCGCCATCGCAAGCCTTGCAGGTCGGGTGCGGGCCTTCGTCGGACTGCAGCACCTGCAGCACGGTCGCCTTCAGCTCACCATTGTCATTGGTGATCTGCACGATGGATTTGGGCTTGCCGGTGACATCGTCAATCGTTTTCCAGGTACCCACCGGGGTGTTTTCTGCGGCAAACACCGCGCCGGCGCCCAACAAGAGACCCGTAGCAACAGCAAGGCGGAGCAGTGACTTCATGAGCGATCTCCCGTACGAAAGAGTATGGACCGGAGCCTGACCGACGCCGCGCGAAGCCGTCAAGCTGCATTGCGCAAGGCTGGCGAGGATAGGTTGGCGGCGTGGACTGGCATAATAGAGACCCCCCATGACGGCCCACATTCTCTATGACGCAGGCGAGCGAAGCCCTGGTCCGCCACATTCTCGGCGCCCTTGATGATCCCCACTCCGGCGCTCCGCTGGCCGATGCCGTGCGCGCGATTGGCGTGGATGGCGAGCGCGTTTCGGTGGATATCCAGCTGGGTTATCCCGCCGCTGGCGCCATTGACGCCATCGCCGCGCGCGTCAAGCAGGCGCTCGAGGCCGACCCGGCCATCGCGTCCGCGTCGGTGTCGATCGGCACGCGCGTTCATGCCCATAAGGTGCAGGGCACGCTGGCGCCGCTGCCCGGTGTGAAGAACATCATCGTGGTCGCCTCCGGCAAAGGCGGCGTGGGCAAGTCCACCGTATCGGCCAACCTGGCGCTGGCCCTGGTCGCGGAGGGCGCCAAGGTGGGCGTGCTCGACGCGGACATTTACGGTCCCAGCCAGCCACGCATGCTCGGCATCAGCGGCAAGCCGCAATCGCCGGACGGCAAGACCATCATCCCGATGCAAGCTCACGGCGTGCAGGCCATGTCGATCGGTTTCCTGGTGGACGAAGAGACGCCAATGATCTGGCGTGGCCCGATGGTCACCCAGGCCATGATGCAGCTGATCAACGACAGCCGCTGGGAGCAATTGGACTACCTCATCGTCGATCTGCCCCCGGGCACCGGCGACATCCAGCTCACCCTGTCGCAGAAGGTGCCGGTGGCCGGCGCGGTCATCGTCACCACGCCGCAGGACATCGCCCTGCTGGATGCGCGCAAGGCGCTGAAGATGTTCGAGAAAGTGGAGGTTCCGGTGTTGGGCGTGGTGGAGAACATGGCCACCCATGTATGTTCGAACTGCGGCCACGAGGAACACATCTTCGGTGAGGGCGGTGGCGCGCGCATGGCCGAGCAGTACCAGGTGGCTTACTTGGGCTCATTGCCACTGGACATCCGCATCCGTGAACAAGCCGATGGCGGTACGCCCACCGTCGTGGCCATGCCGGATTCCGATTTGGCAGCCCGTTATCGTGATATCGCCCGTAATGTGGCGGGGCGGTTGTCGCGGCAGCCGCGCAACAAGTCGTTGGGACTTGGGAAGATTCTGGTGCAGGGCACGCCGTAAGGGGCTGGTCAGCGGTTTGTGGTCGCGCAGCCCGCAGCACTCCTCACCGTCATCCCCGCGAACGCGGGACAAGCGCGTAGCGCGCAGAACTCCCGGAAGGCGGCCCCGAAGGGGCGAGCGTAGCGAGTCATCCAGCGCCTTTCGCCGTTGATCTAGCGTGACCGCGACCTGGCTCACCTGCGGTGGGCTTCCGCCCTCCTGCCGGAGGCCGGGTCACTTTTCTCTGCGTGGCCAGAAAAAAGTAACCAAAAGAGAGGCCACCCCGATGGCGCGCCTTCCGGGCTGCGCCCTCCAGGTGCGCGGGTGGGTTACGGAGGTTTGTCGACAGGGCGTCCTGCCCTGACGACAAACTGGCTTGCATCCATGCAAGCCACCCTACGGGCTTTTCCTCCACCCACCCGCCGCGCCATAGGGGACCCGGAGAGCGGAAGAGCAACCCCCAAAGCCAAAACCAAAACCAAAGCGAAAGCCAAAGCCAAAGCCAGAGCCAGAGCCAAAGCCAGAGCCAAAGCGAAGGCCAAGCAACCGCGATGAGCAGCGCCAGCTGCTCGAGCTTCGTGCTTTTGACGCGTGGGACCCCTGTGCGGCGGTGAGGGTCGGACGATCAGGCCCCGTCAGGGGTGCCTGGCATGGATGCCAGGCACTTTTCGTCAGGACAGGATGCCCTGTCGAAAAGCCCGGCCGGCCCTCACGGACTTGCCGAGCTTTGCTCGGCAAGCGCCAAGCGGGGTGCCTTTCTCTTTGGTTACTTTCTCTTGGGCAAGCAAGAGAAAGTAACCCGGCCTCCGGCAGGAGGGCGGAAGCCCGCCGCAGGCGAGCCCGGTTGCGGGAGCACAACCCAAAGAGCGAAAGGCGCTGGATCTCCGCTTTCGCGGGGATGACGGTGAGGGGAGTTACGAGCGTGCTGCGGGCTTGTGCAGCGTTCGCGGGGATGCCGGCGGACGGAGGCCGTTTCACCGGGATGACCGTGAGGAAGCTGGCGGGAGACGAAGTCCGACATGACCCATGACCCAGTCTCAGCCCCGACGACTGGCGGTCATACCGCCATTTCCGCTATTTTTCGACTCTTTATGCCGGCCGCCACGGCGGCCACCCCCTCCGGGAGTTCGAGTGAGCATCAAATCCGACAAGTGGATCCGCCGTATGGCGGAGCAGCAAGGCATGATCGAGCCGTACGAGCCCGGACAGATCAAGGTGCGTGGCAACACCAAGTTGGTGTCGTACGGTACGTCCAGCTACGGCTATGACGTGCGTTGCGCGCGCGAGTTCAAGATCTTCACCAATATCAACTCGACGATCGTGGACCCGAAGGCGTTCGATCCTTCCAGTTTCGTCGACGTCGAGGCGGACGTATGCATCATTCCGCCCAATTCGTTTGCGCTGGCGCGCACCGTCGAATATTTCCGCATCCCGCGCAAAGTGCTGACCATCTGCCTGGGCAAGAGCACGTACGCGCGCTGCGGCATCATCGTCAACGTGACGCCGCTGGAACCGGAGTGGGAAGGCCACGTAACACTGGAGTTCTCCAACACCACGCCGCTGCCAGCAAAAATTTACGCCAATGAAGGCGTGGCGCAGATGCTGTTCCTCGAGTCCGACGAGGAATGCGAGACCAGTTACAAGGACCGTGGCGGCAAGTACCAGGGCCAGCAGGGCGTGACCCTGCCGCGTACCTGATCGCCAGCCTTGGCGGCTTGGCGTCTAGACCTCAATTCGTCACACACCTGAATGGTTGCCGTCCGGATCGGCTGCGATGATCCGTCCCGGCGCTACACTTCCATCGTTCACCACGATTCTTTGCAGGAGATCCGCATGATCCGTTTTTCCACGCTGCTGTCCCGTGCGGCTGCAGCCATCCTGCTGGGCAGCATGCTGGTGCTGGCCGGTTGCCACAGCGGCAGCACCAAGGACAAAGTGCGCACGGCCGATATGAAGAGCCAGTTCGACACGGTGATCCAGGCTTACAAGAGTGGTCAGTTCGTGGTCGATGGTGCCGTGTTGTCGGCACTCGATACGGGCAGCCATTTCGCCTACCTGAAGGACCAGGGCAAGCTGCCCAAGACCATCCTGCTTGAGCCCAGCGACGATTCGAAGATCCGCAAGCAGCACCTGCAGTACATGGCGCGCCTGCAGATCGACTATGGCTTCACTGTGTATTACGACGATGGTGGCGAGCTGAAGAAGATCAGCGTCATCGACACCAAGGCGCGTGAACTCGAAGACTACAAGGCACCGCCGAAGGCGGCTGACGCGCCGCCGCCGCAGCAGCACTATTGATGCCTTGATGCATAACGAAGAGCCCGCGGAGCAATCCGCGGGCTTTTTTGTTGGTTGGGTTTCGCCAGAAGAGATCGCGCACAGGGTGCGCTCCTACATTGAGAGGCGCGTCGCTGTAGGAGCGCACCCTGTGCGCGATCCGCGCCTCACCGTTCCAATTCGCCCTGCAATCGCAGCATCAACTGTCGAATGGTGTCTTCGTCATAGGGCAGGGCACGGCCGCTGCCCCAGACCGGTCCCGGCCAGGCCGCATCGCCTTCGCGGCGGCCGACCACATGCACATGCAGCTGACGCACGATATTGCCGAGCGCGCCGAGATTGAGCTTATCGAACGGAGCGGCCGCGCGTAGGGCCTGCGCGGCGCGATTTGCTTCCTGCCATAGCGTGGCTTGCTCAGCGGCCGGCAGGTCGGAAATCTCCACGAGACCTGCACGACGCGGTACCAGCACCAGCCAGGGAAAACGTGCATCGTTCATCAGCAGCACGTCGCACAGGCCAAGCGAGGCCACATGACGCGTATCCGCGCGCAATTGCGCGTCGATGATGAAGTCGCGTTCGCTCATGCGCCGTGCGCCAGATGCAGGTCGAAGAACGCCAGCGTGCGCTGATAGGCGAGCTTTGCACTGGCTTCGTCGTAGTGATCGCCCACGTCGCGGTTGAAGGCATGGTCGGCTGGGTAGGTGAAGACTTCCATCTGCGGCAGCAACTCGCGATGCTTCTGCACCATATCGGGAGGAATGGACTGGTCGAGTTCACCGAAATGGAACATCACCGGGGCCTCCGGCTTCTCGCCCAGAAACGGCACATTGCGGGCACCGTAGTAACTCACTGAAGGCAGGCCCAGGCGGATCGCCGAAAGCAGGGCCACGGTGCCGCCCCAGCAATAGCCCACCGTGCCGACACGACCCGCGGACGCGATGGCTTCCGCCGCGCTGGCGACGTCCTCCACGGCCCGCTCCAGACCCAGCTCCGCCACGAGGGCCTTGCCACGGGTGTAGCCGACCTCGTCGTAGCCCAGTTCCACGCCCGTCTCAAGATGGTCGAAGAAGCAGGGGGCGATGGCCGTATAACCGGCCTGCGCGTAGCGGTCGACGACGCTGCGTACATGCGCATTCACGCCGAAAATTTCCTGGATGACCACGATGCCGCCCCTCGGTTTGCCGGGCGGTTGGGCCAGATAGGCGCCGATGCACTGCATGCGGGTGGTATTGAGATTAATGTTCTGACCCATGGCGGTTCTTCTTGTGTTGGCGATGGGCGATTCTAGCCATTCAGGGAATTGGGCTGGCCTCACGTATAATGGTCCGTTTTCCGCATAGTTACGGTCACTCGGCATGTCACAAGCTTCGCCCAAAGTGGGATTCGTCAGCCTGGGTTGCCCCAAGGCCCTGGTCGATTCCGAACGCATCCTCACTCAGCTGAAGGTCGAGGGCTATGAGATCGTGCCCAGCTACGGCGCTGCGGATGCCGTGGTGGTCAATACCTGCGGTTTCATCGATGCGGCCGTGCAGGAATCGCTGGACGCCATTGGCGAAGCCTTGCATGAGAACGGCAAGGTGATCGTCACCGGCTGTCTTGGCAAACGCTCGGAGCTGATCCGCGAGGCTTATCCGGACGTACTCGCCATCACCGGCCCGCAGGATTATGCGAGCGTGATGAAGGCCGTGCATGCGGCCTTGCCGCCGAAGCGCAATCCGTTGCTCGATATCATTCCTGATACGGGCGTCAAATTGACGCCGAAGCACTATGCCTATCTGAAGATTTCCGAGGGCTGCAATCACCGTTGCAGCTTCTGCATCATCCCGTCGATGCGTGGCGACCTGGTGTCGCGCCCCGTCGACGAAGTGCTGCTGGAAGCCGAGCGCCTGGTGAAGGGCGGTGTGAAGGAACTGCTGGTGATCTCGCAGGACACCAGTGCCTACGGCGTGGATCTGAAGTACGCCGAGCGCCAGTGGCGCGACAAGAGCTACCGCACGCGCATGACCGAGTTGTGCGAGGGCCTGTCGGAGCTGGGCGTGTGGTCACGCCTGCACTACGTCTACCCCTATCCGCATGTGGACGAAGTGATGCCGCTGATGGCGGAGGGCAAGATCCTTCCGTATCTCGACATTCCGTTCCAGCACGCCAGCCCGCGCATCCTCAAGCTGATGAAGCGCCCCGGCAATATCGACAAGACGCTGGAGCGCATCCGCAACTGGCGCAAGCTGGTGCCGGATCTCACCATTCGCAGCACCTTTATCGTCGGTTTCCCCGGCGAGACGGATGCGGAGTTCGACGAGCTGCTCGACTTCCTGCGTGAGGCCGAGCTGGATCGCGTCGGTGCGTTTGCGTATTCGCCGGTCGACGGCGCCAAGGCGAACGAACTGCCGAACCCGGTATCCGAGGAACTCAAGGAAGACCGCCTCGAGCAGTTCATGGCCGTGCAGGCGGAAATCTCCGCCGCCAAGCTGCAGCGCAAGATCGGCCGCACCATCCAAGTGCTGGTGGATGAAGTCGGTGCCGCGGGTGCGGTAGCGCGTTCGGCCGCCGATGCGCCAGAGATCGATGGTGTCGTGCATGTCGCCGGCGGCCAGTCGCTGAAGCCGGGTCAGTTCGTCGACGTGGTGGTGGAAGACGCCGACGAGCATGATCTGCACGCGCGCCTGGTCGGCTAAGCCTTGATGCGATGAGGGCGTGATGCGATACGTCGCGCCTGCTCGCGGAGCCATCGATCCCACGGCATTTATGCGCCTGCCGTTGGCGGATTGGCAGGCACCCGCCGAATGGCTGCTGGGTGAGCACTGGCCGTCCATCGACACGCTCAACGCCGCCCGCTCCGCCACGATGCACGAACGCTTCGTGGCGCAGACGCTGAGCTTGCTCGATGATGGCCTGCATTACGAGCAACGCATTGCCACGCGCGGCGAGATCGCCACGCGTGAGTCCAACTGGCATGACCTGTTCAACGCCGTCATCTGGTTGCGTCATGCGGCGCTCAAGCGTGCACTCAACGCCCGGCAGGTCGCTGAGATCGCCGACATGGGGACCAAGCTGCGTTCGCGGCCGCAATACGCCATGACGCATTTTGATGAGGCCGGCGTGATCGTGGTCCTGCGCGATCGACGCTTGCTCGACCTGTGGGACGCCCACGACTGGCACGGGTTGTTTTGGCGCGAACGTGCGGCGTGGCTGGATGGTCGCGCCTCGGTCGAGGTCTTTGGCCACGCCCTGCTGGAGCATGCGCTGACCCCGGACAAGCTGCTGGTGGGCAAGGCCCTGGTGTTCCTTGGCGGAGCCGACGGTGGCAAGGCGGCTGCCGTTTGTGCAGACGCGATCGCCGCAGGGAAACTGCTTCGCGACCCGCTGGAACTGCGGCCGTTGCCGCTTTCAGGCCTTCCGGGCTGGCATCCGGACAATGGCGACGAGGCCTTTCACCTGGGTGCTGCCTGCTACCAGCCGCGTCGTGTGGGGCGCGAATACCCGCAACCAGGCTTCGTTTAGCACAAGAACTTACGAAATTATAAAATTGCGGTGGCGCGGCGATCGCGCTACAACGCCACTAGCGGCAAACCGCATTGGAGCAGGCAATGGACATGGCTTGTCGGGCGCGCTTGGGGAAGGGATGGGGTGGATCATGCAGGATGAGCCTGCTGGTCTGCCTGCTCGCTCTTGGCTGGCCGTTGCATGCCGAAGGTGGCGCGCCAATCAAGCTGCCGGACACCCTTCGGTTCGGCATTCTGCCGGTCGGCAATGCCGGCGAATCACGCGACCAATGGCAGCCACTACTGCAGGATCTTGAAAAAAGGCTGGGGCGTCCGGTCAATATCGTATCGGTCAGCAGCTATGCGGGACTGTCCGGCGCGATCAAGGACCAACGCGTGGACATTGCGTTTCTGTCGGGCCGGTTGGCCACTGAAGCCATCGAGCATCAGCACATGAGCGTGATCGCCCAGTTAGTGCGCGGCGATGGCGGCAAAGGCGACGTCGCCATACTCGTCGTGCGTGCGGATGGTCCCATCAATGACCTCAAGGACTTGCTCGCCAGACCGGGACACTGGCGTTACGCACGCGGCGAGATGCTCTCCGTCGCGGGCTATGTCGCGCCGGAGGCTGAGGTGTTCGCTCCGCGGGGACTCAACTCGGACACTTTTTTTGCTGGCGTGCGAGTGGGCAATCATCAAAATAATGCGCTGGCCGTGGCCAATGGCGAAGTCGATGTTGCGACCAATGACAGTCCCGCCCTCGATCTGTTCCGCCAGGATTTCCCCGATGAGGCTTCGCAACTGAAGGCGATCTGGCGATCGAGGCCGCTCCCTTCAGAGGTGCTGGTCGTTCGTGATGCGATGCCCGCACCCATTCGCAACGCACTGATCGCGTTCATGAGTGGCTACGGGCATTCCCCTGGCGCTGCAGGCGAGCGTGAGCGTGCCAATCTCGCACGCATTCCGGCTTTGACGGGCTTCGCGCCGGCCGATAACCGGGTACTGCAACCTTTTGTCGATATGGAGTTCCTATTGATACGGGAACAGGCCCAGCATGGCCAATGGGTCAACGAGCACGCGCGGGAAGCGCGGTTGACCCAGATCGACGCGGACTACCAGAAAGCCCTGCGCGACCTGCTGCGGCACTGAACCCCTATTTAGCTGGCGGGCGCTGAGGGATGGTCCGACACGTTCAACGACGGTGTCGCACTTTCGGGTACCCCAGTCCAATTTCAACTTGATGGAGATATCGATGTCCGCTTTTGATCGTGCTCTACGCGCGTGCTGCCTAGGTTTGGTGGTGGTCGTGCTTGGCCTCACTTCGGTGGCCCATGCGCAGATGGCGCCATCGGGCTTGCCCGATGCAGACAAGCAGCAAATCAAGAATTACACGTTGAACGAAGACATCTTCAACCGCCTGGTCGCCGCGACGAAAGAGGCACGCGCCGAAGGTATTGCACCCCGGGGAGCACCCGATCCGAGCAAGGTGCACAGCCTGGACGATCTTGCAGCGCAGGCGATGGCCGGCGATCAGCGCATTCCGGCGCTAGTGAAGAAATACGGCTTTACGCCACGCGAGTTCATGCTCGCCAACATCGCGCTGACGAACGCCATCCTCGCCGTGCAGGCGCGCAATGATCCGGCGCTGGCGAACAACCTCAATCCGGTGTGGGTCAATCCGGGCAATATCCGCTTCATCAATACCCATCAGGCCGAGCTTACGGCCTTGATGCAGGGTGGCGCTGACCACCCGGCAGATGGCCAGGCTCAGTAGTCCACCGCCACGATGACGAAGCGGGTCGGTCCGCCAGGCAGTTCCGCTTCAAATTCGTCGTCCAGCCGTTTCTTCAGGGCGGCACGCGCGAGCGGTGAATCGATGCTGATCCAGCCGAGTTTGGCGTCGGTTTCATCCGGGCCCACGATGCGATAGCGCAGGTTCTCGCCGGATGTGACGTTTTCCAGTTCGATACTGGCGCCGAAGAACACCGCCTCGCGATTGGCCGGCGCGCCCTCGGCGACCTTGAGCGAAGGAATGCGCTTGCTCAGGTAGCGCACGCGCCGATCGATCTCGCCGAGTTGCTTCTTGCGGTAGGTGTACTCCGCATTCTCCGAGCGGTCGCCCTCGGCGGCGGCGGCCGCCAGCGCCTTCACCACTTCCGGGCGCAGCGTATGCCAGAGATGATCGAGCTCGGCCTTGAGTCTCTCGAAGCCTTCCCGCGTGATGATCGCGGTGGATGTGGGCGAGGGAGGGCGCCAGCGGCTCATGCGGATTTGGTGTGCTCGTGCAGTTGTTGCGACAGCGCGTCAAACTCGCCGCGCAAGGGGTGATCAGGCCAGATGGTCACCAGTTTACCAAGCAACACGGCAGCTTCGGCCTGCCGGTCCGTCATGGCGGCCAACAGGCGCGCCGCCAGCAATCCGTAGTGCGGGGCCTCGGGCGAGCGAGGCCACTGCGCAAGAAAACCGCGACATAGCCGGACCGCGAGTCGGTGCATGCCGGAGCGCGCGGCGAGCTCGGCCAGTGGCCCTGCCGTGGTGGGATCATCCGGCACGAAGTGGGTATCCAGCTCCATGCATTCCTGCGCGATGCCGAGCGCGCGGCGTGATTCGCCATTTGCCATCAAGGCGGCGATCCAGATCTGGCCGTGCACCAGCAGGGCATCGCGCAAGCCTTCCTGCCGCAGCAGATCGCGGTAGGCCTGGTGCAGCGACGGTGGTGCGCCACGATGCTGCAGGCGTGCGGCGAGCATGCCTAGCGCGGCATGACGGTCGGTGGATGCGATGGCCTGAACGTCAAGCAGCAATTGCGAGTCCTCGTCCTGGCCGTTCTCCGCAGCCAGTGCTTGCGCTTCCGGAGTCAGGCCGAAGCGTTCGTGGCGCTGATGGATCATCGCGCCCATCAGGTGCAAGTTGAGGATGATCAGATAGGTATAGGCGAACGCGAACAGCGGCAGCGACAACAGTCGAGGCAGCAAGCTCGTGGCTGCCGATGCGCCCACGATCAAGGCGCCGGCCGCAAGATTTAGCCCAACCGGAATCAGATAGGCCGAGCCGAATCGGCGCATCACCTCCCACCAGGTCACCGGGCCCAGGGCCAATTCGATGCTGCCGTCGAAAGCCAGCGACATGTCGATGGCGGGTAGGGTGATTGCGAACAGGATCATCAGTGGCCACACCGCAGGTGGATAGAACACGCCGCTGAGCATGCATAGCGCCACGGCGAACAGATGTACTGCCGTCAGACCGCGCCCCGCTGCGGGATTCTCGTCGACACCGATGTTTGGCGGATCGGCATAGCCGTTGGCCGTGTGCAGCATGCAGGTGGCCGCATAGCGCCAGGTGGCTGTCCACAAAGCAAAAGTGGCGAATACGCCGATAAACGCCGGCAGGATCACCGCGTAGTGCGCCAAGGCCAATGCGGTGCAAGTGGCCAGGCCCGCTCCGCGCAGTGGATAGCCGAAGCCCGCGATGAAGCGTTCGAGAAAAGGCGTGTCAGGCGAGACCGTAGCGACGCGGGTCATGGATGGCAGTCGCTCAACGCGTGCCACCAGAGACGTTACCCGGCACAACGGGCACGAGGCAGGCGCTGGCGCTTTCGTAGCGGCCGATCAAGGTGTCATGCATGGCGTTCCGTCCGGTGGTTGCGCAGTGATTGTAGCCAAGTGGACGCAGGGGCTCGGAGGCCTTCACGTTTTCGTCGCGGCGTTGGCTGTCGATGCAAATAGCGTCTGCGAGTTGAGTCATCGACCCAGTGCGCAGTAAGGTCGGCCCTTCGATCCGACAGTGAAGTCGTCCATGTATCCCCGTGCCTTCCCCCTTACCCTGCGCCTGGCTCCCCTGGCCGGCGCCGTCTTGTTGCTTGGTGCATGTGCCTCGACGGGCAAAGGCCCCACGCCGCAAGCCAATCAGCTCTACGCGCAGCTTGACCAGGCCAGCAAGGGTTATGAAACCGCCCTGGCGCAGGCGCGGCAGGGCAACGCGGCTGCAGCGCAGCAGACGCTGGATGCATCGCTCGATCAGCTGAAGACGGCCGCAGCGCATTGCGGCAAGACGCCTGGCTGCGATCCGCAGCGTTTCTTCTCGGCGTTCGATCGACTGCTGCGTTTGAAGGATGGCAATTTCTCGGTGGGCGACGACATGGACGCCATGAATGACGAAGCGCCGGAGGGAAGCGTTGCTGTCAAGTCGGGCGCGGCCAGCCTGCCTGAGGCGCAACGCAGCGTCACGTTGCTGCGCGGACAGCCGCTTTCCCAGTTGATCGCGATGAACGGCCCGGTGAAAGCGGCGCTGGAAATGTGGCTGACCCAGTGGCGTCCCAACTTGATGGATGCCTACGTCAACTACCAGTTCCTGCGTCATCAGATGTGGCCGCCCTACGAGCGGGCGGATCTGCCTGAGGCGCTACTGTTCGGCATACTCGCCAAGGAATCGGGCGGCAAGGTGCACGCCGTATCGCGCTCCGGCGCGGCGGGGCCGTTGCAGTTCATGTATGCGACGGGCATGCGTTTTGGGCTGGGTATGGAAGATGGATTCGACACCCGCTTCGATCCCGCCGAAGCGGCCCGTGCCAATGCCGAGTACCTCAATGAGCAGCTCGGGGTGTTCAACAACAATCTTGAGCTGACCATCGCCGCATACAACGGCGGCGAAGGTCGCATGAAGCGCCTGGTCGGTGACGACACCTCGGTCAGCCTGTACGACCCGCGCATCTACAACCAGCTTTCGCAGGAGACACGCGACTACGTGCCCTCCGTGCTCGCCGCGGCGTGGCTGTTCCTGCATCCGGAAAGCTACAACTTGCGCTTTCCGCGCGTGGACGGTGTTCCTGGCAGCGTCACGCTCCAGCGGCCAACGTCGCTGACCGAGTTGACGGTTTGCCTGGGCTCGGCCGGCGGCATGAGCGATGGATGGTTCCGCACCTTGCGCAACCTCAACCCGCGCCTGGATCCGCAGGTGGCACAGCCCGCGGGCACGCGCGTCGTCGTACCCAGGGTCTTGGAAAGGCCGTTCGAGGCGCGCTGCACCGATGGTCCCTGGCCGATCCTGGCCAATGACCTGCATACGGCCGTGCTGCCCGTCGTGCCGACCACGCCGACACCCCCGGCACCGGTGGCGCGATCGTCGAGCACGGCGAGGACGCGCAGCTACGTGGTCAGGCGGGGCGATACGCTGACCAGCATCGTGAACAAGCTGGGTTGCTCCTCGATTGAGGAAGTGACCGACATCAACGACCTCAAGCATCACCAGCTCAAGCCAGGGCAGACTCTGAAACTGCCGACGTGTCGATGAGAACGCTTCGGCAAGCGTCTTGACGCTGTTCGGGAAAAAAAGAACGCCGCCCCTCAGGGCGGCGTTCTTCGTTCCACGGGGCAATCCTGTTCAGGCGGCAGCAGGTGCCTGCATCCACTGCTGCACGGTGTCCGTGCGGTGATCTTCCTTGAGCTCTCGCAGTACCCGCATCAGCTGGCGGTGATGCGGCTTAAGGCCGGGATGCGGCGTGTCCTTGGTCTCGTGATACGCCACGGCTAGCCATAGAGCGACACCGCGCATGGCCACTTCGGGATTGTCCGAGCGGGCGCGTGCAAGTCCGATGTCGGTGCCCTGGCCCCATGGGAGGTAGCGTTCCTGGGGCGGCGTGCCGTAAAGATGCGGGAAATCACTGCGTGACGCCTGGCCGATCTCGCGCAGCGCCATCGTGCCGAGGCGGGCACGGCTGCGCTTGGGCAGTGCGTTGATGCTTTGCTCGATCTCGCGAAACTGCCGGCCCAACTGCCGGCCGCGGTTCATCGCAATGAGTCGGGTCACGATGCGCACGGGCTGTCCTCGGTCTGACCAGGGGTGGCGCGCACACGGCGCTGCCGAGCCGGGATCTTAATCGCGCTCAACACGACATTGCGCCAAAAACGTCACAAAACGACGCAGTGCGTCAGCGTCGCGTCAAGATTTTGACGCGACGATCGGTCAGCCCTGGAGCTGGACACCCAGCCGCTGGCCTACCTTCACTGGCTCTTGCGGCGCGAGTCCGTCGAGTTCCGCCATGCCTTCAGGGAACAGCAGGATCACGGTGGAGCCCATGTTGAAGCGGGCCATTTCGGCAAAGCGCTCCAGCGTAATGTTCCGACCAGTGAATGACTTGCGTCGAATCGAAGAGGCATAGGGCGGGATCACCAGGCCGTCCCATACGGTGGCCACGCTGGACACCAGGATCGCCCCCACCATCACCACCACGAAGGGACCATGCTCACCCTCGAAGTGACATACCAGTCGCTCGTTGCGCGCGAACAGGCGCGGGATCGCCTCCACCGCGAACGGTGCCACGCTGAAGATGCGGCCGGGCACGTGCACGGTTTCCTTCAGCGTGCCGGCAAGCGGCATGTGCACACGGTGGTAGTCACGCGGCGACAGGTAGATGGTGGCAAAGCGACCATGGCGGTACGGCACGGCGCTGGCTTCGTCGCCTAGCAACTCGGCGGCGGTGTATTCCTGTCCCTTGGCCTGGAAGATCCGGCCGTCGACGATCTTGCCCAGTTGGCTGATCTTGCCGTCGGCGGGCGAGAGCAGAACGGTTGGGTTGGTGTCTGCGCGACGCGCATCGGGCCGCAGCTTGCGCGTAAAGAACGCATTGAAGTGTTGGTAGGCCAGTGCATCGGGCTGCGCTGCCTCGGCCATATTGACCTGGTAATTGCGCACGATGGTGCTGATCAGGAAGTTCTTCCACGGCTTGAACGTCCAGCGCGTGGCCCAGTAGACCACCCGCGACAGGGCGCGATGGGGAAGGATGTATTGCAGGAGTACGTGAAAGGTCATCCCGCAAGTATGAACGATGCGCGCGATGATTACGCCTTGGGCTCGCGTCTGCTCCTTCTTCCCTGTGGGGAGAAGGTTGGGATGGGGGGGCGACTGCGTGACAACTGAGCGCTATCGCCAGGGTGCCGCTTACGCAGCGGGCGTTTCGACTGCCTGCCGGCAGCCGAGTCACTTTTCTTTTGCTGGCCCAAAAGAAAAAGTAGCCCAAAGAAAATGGCCTCTAGAGCTGGCAGCACGCCGTAGGATAGAAGCGTTGGAAGGCTTCTACGATCAGAAAGTTAGCTGCCCACGGCGCTACACAGCCGCTACACCGCAACGCGCCGACGCGATGAGGACTTAAGGCAGGCTCGGCCGACGGTCGAAACGGTTGCCGCAGCCGCGTGCCTTGATGGCCACCACACCGCACACGCTTTAAGCCCTCTGCGCATCGGCGCGTTGCGGTGTAGCCGCTGTGTAACGGCCATGGGCCGCAACCTATCTGTCTGGCCACGCCCGTCAGGCTCGATTGAAGGTGGTTCTGCGCCACTTACCTTGGGCAGTCGTAGTATGCGACATCCATTCGTACTGGGTGAACTGTTTGGGCGGCGATTCGTGCGTAGCACATCGACGTTTGATGCCGCCGAAGTCAGGCCAGCGCATGGCTGCACCGATGATTCGGGCCCTCTGCGGGTCGTAGCGCTTTACTTGCCCGAGTCAGGGTCTGTGGAGGTCGCACAGCCACGTGTCGGAGCCGGCCCACAGATAGACGTCATGGGCGTCGCTGGGCCACAGCAGATCAAGGTGTGTCGTCGCATGAAGTGACCGATGGCGGCGACGTGAGTATCCGCAGGTCGCCTTGACGGTGGTTTTCTCGGCACCGGTGGCGCCGTGCATGATCCAGTAGCCGAACTCGCACTTGCTCTCGTTCCACCACAGCAGGTCCGCATCGCCGTCGCCGTCGACGTCGCCAGCCCCAGCAGCTGCCAAGCCCTCGCGGATACGTGCCGATGTGCGTCGAGTCGAACGCGATGCCGTTTCCGAGGCCCACAGGTACAGATCGCGCTTCGCACTGCGTTAGATCAGATCGGCCTTGCGGTCACCATTGAAGTCACCCGACGGCGCCCACGTAGTAGCCTACGTTTGACGTCGAACGTCTTGCGTGGGTCCGCGCACGTAGGCACTGGCCGAATCTGCGACTCGCTGCGAGAGCCAATAGCCAATCTTGCTCTTTTCGGCGTTGAACCAGAGCAGGTCGCTCAGGCCGTCGCCGTCGACGTCGTCGGGCGCCTCGTAGAAGTAGTTCGGTGGGTAGAAGACTTCGTTCGCTTGGCTCGCAGGAACTGCGGCTCGGCCGTTACGTGGCACCTGGACGTCGACATCGGTCTGGGCAAACGCAGACATGGAAAACAGCGCAGCGATGGCCGCCGCGCAAACCAGCATCCTTGAGTTCATGTATTCCCCTCGAATACTGGTTGTGTGGTGCGCCCGCGTCAAGGTCCCCTCGAGTCGCCGTGCGCGAGGCGATTCTGATCATTCGGCCGACGAGTGGCTGGGCAATCGACATGCCGGATCAACCGGACAGCTCCTGGGCCAGCAAAAGAAAAGTGACTCGAGCGCCGGCAGGCGATCGAAACGCCCGCTGCGTAAGCGGCAACCCCGTGACAACGCTCAGTTGTCGCGCTGCCGCGAGCACCCGCCCCTCATCCCAGCCTTCTCCCCAAAGGGGAGAAGGGGCAACAGCGTCGGTCCCCCCTGTGTTGCGCCAGTGGCAGCCTGGCCGTGACCGACAACCAGGCGCCAAGCTAGGCCCACACGCAGGCCACAGCGGCCGCCAGCCTCACACCGGCTATACTTTGCGACCCCCAAAGACCAGTAACCGCCGTGACCCACGAACTCGCCTCCATCATCGACTTCATCCGTTACGGCGCCAGCCGCTTCTCGGCGGCCGGGCTCACCTTCGGTCATAGCCACGACAACCCCATCGACGAGGCCACGCATCTGGTGCTCGCCAGCTTGCACCTGCCGCCGGATATCCCGCCGGCCTACGGCGCCGGCAGGCTGACCGACCGAAGAGCGCGAGCGCGTGCTGGCCTTGATCGAGCGCCGCGTGAGCGAGCGTCTGCCGGTGGCTTACCTGGTGGGCGAAACCTGGTTCGCCGGATTGAAGTTCAAGAGCGATCGCCGCGCCCTGGTGCCGCGCTCGCCGATCGCCGAGCTGATCGAGTCGGGCTTCACGCCGTGGCTGGATCACCGCCAGGTCGAACGGGCGCTGGACCTGTGCACCGGCTCGGGCTGCATCGGCATCGCGATGGCCGAGTACAACCCGGACTGGCAGGTCGATATCGTCGACATCAGCGACGACGCGCTGTCGCTGGCGCGCGAGAACATCGTGTTCCAGCACGTCGAAGGTCGCGTCGAGGCGGTCAAGTCCGACCTGTTCAACGGGCTGAAGGGGCGCCGTTACGACCTGATCGTCTCCAATCCGCCTTATGTCACCGAAGACGAATACGCGGCGCTGCCGGGCGAATACAGCCATGAGCCCAAGCTCGGTCTGACCTCGGGCGAGGATGGCCTGGATATTTGCGTGCGCATGCTCAACGAGGCGGCTGATTACCTTACCGAGGACGGCCTGCTGATCGTCGAAGTGGGCGAGAGCGAGCACGCGCTGGCGGCCCTGCTGCCGGAAGTCCCGTTCGTCTGGATCGAATTCAAGGTGGGGCGATGGGCGTGTTTGCGCTGGAGCGACGCGATCTCATCGAGCATGCCGCGGCGATTCGCGAGGCGGCGGAGGCGCGCCGATAAGCCCGGGCGTCCACGGTCGGCGTGGACCTCGGTCGTGTTTGCGTGGCAAGTAAAAGCAGGGCGCAGCGGCCAAGCGCATCCGCTGGCGCGCCACAGCGGCTAAGCTGTGACGCTTTCCCGCGTGCCAGCGCCCGTGTCCAGCAATTCCTTCGGCAAACTCTTTACCGTCACCACCTTCGGCGAAAGCCACGGACCGGCCATTGGCTGCGTGATCGATGGTTGCCCGCCGGGCCTGGCCATTGCGCCGGAGGAATTCCGCGCCGATCTCGATCGCCGCGCCACCGGCAAGAGTCGCCATACCTCGCAGCGACGCGAGGCCGACGAGGTGGAAATCCTTTCCGGCGTGTTCGAGGGTCGCACGACCGGCACGCCGATCGCGCTGCTGATCCGCAACACCGATCAGCGCAGCAAGGACTACGGCGATATCGCCGAGACGTTCCGTCCCGGGCACGCCGATTACACCTATTGGCAGAAGTACGGCATCCGCGATCCGCGCGGCGGCGGGCGTTCGTCCGCGCGCGAGACCACCATGCGCGTGGCCGCCGGCGTGATCGCGAAGAAGTGGCTGGCTGAACGCCATGGCGTGCGTGTGCGCGGTTACATGGCGCAAATCGGCGAGATCACCCCGGGCACCTTCGATTGGGATGTGGTCGAGCAGAATGCCTTCTTCTGGCCTGATGCCCATGAGGTGCCGGCGCTGGAGTCGTATATGGATGCCCTGCGCAAGTCCGGCGATTCCGTCGGCGCCCGCGTGAACGTGGTCGCTGAGGGCGTGCCGCCGGGCTGGGGCGAGCCGATCTACGGCAAGCTCGATGGCGACCTGGCGGCCGCGCTGATGTCGATCAATGCGGTGAAGGGCGTGGAGATCGGCGATGGCTTCGCGGCGGTCACGCAGCACGGCAGCCAGCATCGCGACGAAATGGCCTTGGACGGCTTTACGTCCAATCATGCCGGCGGCATTCTCGGTGGCATCAGCACCGGCCAGGCGGTGATCGCCTCGATGGCGCTCAAGCCGACATCCAGCATTCTTATTCCCGGTCGCAGCGTGAACCTGGCCGGCGAGCCAGTCGAGGTGGTCACCAAGGGGCGTCACGATCCTTGTGTCGGTATCCGTGCCACGCCGATTGCCGAAGCGATGGTGGCGCTCGTGTTGATGGATCATGCGCTGCGTCATCGCGCGCAATGTGGTGACGTGGGTGACGTGAGTCCCCGCATCCCCTAGGTTTCTCGGGCGAGCGGCCTTGATGCCTCGCCCCATGCAGAGAGTTTGAAGTAACGCTGATGATCGCCAAACCGAAAGTCTGGGTCGCACGCCCCTTGTTTCCCGATGTGCTGGCGCGTCTGGCCGAATATGTGGACGTGCAGGCCGAGGCAGTGGAGCGAAAGCACGGTGCGGCGGAACTGCGGGAGAAGCTGGCCCATGTCGATGGCGCCTTGATTGGGCTGTCGGACCGGATCGACGCCGCGGTGCTTGAGGGCAACCATCGGCTCAAGGTGGTGGCCAATCTTGGCGTCGGCTTCAACAACCTTGATCTCGATGCGATGTCCAGGGCCGGCGTGCTCGGTTGCAACACGCCCGACGTGCTTACCGAGAGCGTGGCCGACTACGCCTGGGCCCTGATGCTGGCGGCGGCCCGCCGCATGGGGGCGGCGGAACGCTGGCTGAGGGCAGGGCAGTGGGTGGGCAGTCAAATGCGTTTTGATGACTGGCTGGGCGTCGATGTGCACGGGCGGACACTGGGCATTCTTGGCATGGGTCGCATTGGCCGGGCCATTGCGCGCCGGGCCGGCGGCTTCGACATGCGGGTGATTTATCACAACCGCTCGCGCCTGCCCGAGCCGGTCGAGCGCGAATACGGCGCCACCCTGGTAACCAAGCCCGAGCTGCTGCGCCAGGCGGATCATCTCGTACTGGTGCTACCTTTCACGGCCGCGAACCGGCACGCCATCGGCGCCGAGGAGCTGGCTCAGATGAAGCCCTCGGCGGTGCTGGTCAATATCGCGCGGGGTGGCATCGTGGATGATGCGGCGCTGGCGGCGGCTTTGCGCGATGGCAAACTGGCGGCGGCGGGCCTGGATGTCTTCGAGGGTGAGCCTGTCGTGCATCCGGACCTGCTGGCGTTGGACAATGTGGTACTGAGCCCGCATATCGCCAGCGCAAGCGAAGACACGCGCCGCTCCATGGCCCGGGTGGCGGCCGATAATGTGATCGCTGCCCTGGGTTATGGTGAAGCGGCCGGAAAGCCGCCGACGCCGCTCAATCCGGTGGTGATGAGCCACTGGGCAACACGTAAAGCGTGACGATATTCACGCCCGGGCGTGTCGCAGGTTGTTTTGCGCGGCGTCCCGGCTAGATTTCCGTTAATGCGGAGATCGGCGCCGTCGGACGGTTTTCCGATTACTCCTACCTGATACCGGAATATGAGCAAGAAGAGCAGTTACAAGGTGGCAATGGTTGGCGCGACCGGCGCCGTGGGTGAAACCTTGCTGGCGATCCTGGCCGAGCGCGAATTTCCGATCAGCGAGCTGGTGCCACTGGCCAGCGAGCGCTCGGCGGGTGAGAAAATCACCTTCGACGGCAGACAGGTCACGGTGCGCAATCTTGCCGACTACGATTTCGACGGCGTCGATATCGCGTTCTTCTCGGCCGGCGGTTCGGTGAGCCGGGAGCATGCGCACCGTGCGGCGGCGGCCGGTGCCGTGGTCATCGATAACACCTCCGAATTTCGCTACCAGGACGACATTCCGCTGGTGGTGAGCGAGGTCAACCCCCACGCCATCGCCGAATACACCAGCCGCGGCATCATCGCCAACCCGAACTGCTCGACCATGCAGATGCTGGTCGCGTTGGCACCGATTCACCGTGCGGCCGGCATCGAGCGCATCAATGTGGCGACCTACCAGTCGGTGTCCGGTGCCGGTCGTAGCGGCATGGAAGAGCTGGGCAAGCAGACCGCGGCCATGCTCAGCTTCCAGGACGTCGAGCCGAAGAAATTCTCCAAGCAGATCGCCTTCAACGTCATTCCGCACATCGACGACTTCCAGCCCAACGGCTACACCAAGGAAGAAATGAAGATGGTGTGGGAGACGCGCAAAATTCTCGAGGACGACACCATCCAGGTGAATCCGACCGCTGTGCGCGTACCGGTGTTCTATGGCCATGCCGAAGCCGTGCACATCGAAACGCGCGACAAGATCACCGCGGAACAGGCGCGCGCACTCCTGGAGCAGGCCGAGGGCGTGGTGGTGATGGACGAGCGCAAGGCTGGCGGTTATCCGACCCCGGTGAGCGACGCCGCGGGCAAGGACCCGGTATTCGTGGGGCGCATTCGCGAAGATATTTCGCACGAGCGCGGCCTGGACCTTTGGATCGTCGCGGACAATATTCGCAAGGGCGCTGCGCTCAACGCCGTGCAGATCGCCGAATTGCTGATCGAGGATTATCTGTAATGAAAGTCATGCTGTCTGGGTTGGCATGGTGTGTGCTGGCGCTTGTTGCGCCGGTCCAGGCGGCAGCGGTGCAGGGGGCGGTGGGGTCGGCGAAGGACCCGAAGCAGCTGGATCGCGAGATCGTCGACCAGTCGGCCAAGGTCAAAGAGCTGCAACATGGCGTTGAGCGGGAGGAGTCCCGCACGCACCAGAACGATGCGAAACTGAAGCAGCAGGACCAGGCCATCGCCGACCTGCAGCAACAACTCAAGGCACTCAAGGGCGCGCCACAGGGGGGCGCTCATCCTTAAGCGGGCGGGGCGTGTCCGGGGCGCCTTTCCAAGCAAGAACAAACCGTAGCAAGATGTCGTAAGCATTGGCCAGCGCTATTGTTGATTGGCCTGTACCTAACTAAAGTGACGCCTCGTTCCGGGTGCTACCGCCAAGCGGTAAGCCGATAAGAAACGTCACGGGGTCGTTCGGGGGAATACGCGATGAATCGTTCGTTGAAGCTGTCGATGCTAATGGCGCTTGCCTTGGGCAGCAGCCAGGCAATGGCACTGGAACTGGGCCAGATCCAGGTGAAGTCGGCGCTGGGGCAGCCCTTGCTGGCCGAGATACCGGTAAACCCCGAGAGCCCGGCCGAACTGCAGAATCTCACTGCGCGGCTTGCGTCTGCCCAGGATGCGGCCGCGGCCGGCGTCGCTGCCGGCCCGACCATTCCGCTGGAATTTGCTGTGGTGAATGGTGCCAACGGCAAGAAGGTCATCCGTATCACCAGCAGTGCGCCAGTCAATGACCCCTATCTCGACCTGTTGGTCGAGGTGAACAACGGCGCCGGCAAGAGCCTGCGCGAATTCACCATCCTGCTCGATCCGCCGAATTCGACCGCCAGTGTGCCCGCTACGCGCGCGCCGGTGCAGGCCGCCCCGAAGCCCTCGCGTCACGCTGCTACGGCGACGCCGGCCGCTGCCAGTACCCAGAGCACGGCTGCCGCAGCCCCCGCGCCAGCTCCCGAAGCGAAGCCGGCCAAGCCTGCCCCCGCGCCTCGCGTCGCGGCTGGTGGCACCTTTGGCCCGGTCGAAAGTGGCCAGACACTCACGGCCATTGCGCATGAAACCGCACCGGATGGCGTCGACGTCAACCAGATGATGTTGGCGCTCAAACAAGCCAACCCGGATGCCTTCTTCCGCGACAATATCAACGCCCTGAAGACGGGTGCCGTGCTGCGCGTGCCGTCTCGCGAGGATGCACAGTCCACCGCCTTGGCCGCTGCCATGGCCGAGGTTCGCCGCCAAAACGGCGACTGGCGTTCGGGCGCCGCACGCACGCCGACCACGGTGGCCGATGCTGCCACGCGCGCCAATGCGTCGTCGGCTCCCACGGCCACGGCACCCGCCGGTGATCACCTGGCTTTGGTTCCGGCCAAGGAGGGTGCCGATAGCGCCGCCGGTCGCGGCGGCAAGGGTGAGAAGGCCGAGAAGGGCATGGCTGCCCTGCATCAGGATCTGCTGCGCAGCCAGGAGTCGCTCACCACGCTGACCAAGCAGGGTGACGAGTTGAAGGCGCGCCTGAAAGACCTGGAAGACATCAACAGCAAGAACGAGCGCCTGCTCTCGCTCAAGGACAATGAGATCGCCGAGTTGCAGCACAAGCTGGCTGACGCTCGCAAGGTCGCGGGCACGCCTGCCGAAGCGATGGTGGCCAAGCCGGCCGCTGCGTCGACGACGGTGACCGGTGCGCCGGTCAGTGCGCCCGCCAAGTCGGCCACCCCGGAGACCGTGGTCAAGGCCGACGCCGCCGCCGCGCAGCCCGCAACTGCCACCACCACGCACGCGGCTACCACGATGGCTGCCACCACGCCGGCCGCCAGCGCCAGTGCGCCGCAGGCCAGCGTCGCACCGGTCGTCGCGAAGCCGGCGCCGGCTAAGCCGGTCGTGAAGCCTGCGGTCAAGCCTGCTCCAGTGGCTGAGCAGGATCCCTGGTACATGCAGACCTGGGCCTGGGGCGCCGGTGTGGTTGCGGTGGTTGGGCTCCTCCTTCTCGCCATGCGCGGGCGTAGCCGCAAGCCGGCTGCGGCTGGAGCAGCTGGCGCTTCGTCGCTGGCCGATCACTTCGGCACCACGCCGCCATCAGGTCACGATGGCCCCGATCTGGATCAGGACGAACTGCTTGACCAGCTGGCTGAGCATCCGGATGACGTCGGCCTGCACCTGGAGCTGGTGAGCCTTTATTACGTCCGCCGCGACGTCGAACATTTTGAGGCTGCGGCTGAGGCCATGCATGCCCATATTTCCGATCAGCATCAACCGGAATGGCAGGACGTTGTGCACATGGGCGAGGACCTTGTGCCGGAGCACCCGCTGTTCGCCGCTGCTGCACCCATTTTCCCGCGTGGTGGGGACGAGCACGATGCCCTGCATCATTTCGACCTGGACAGCTACGTCAACGAGGCCAAGGCGGACGAGCCGCCGCTGGCCCCTGCGCATGCGGCAAACCAGAAGGTTAGCGAGTATCACTTCGACTTTGACCTGACGCCGCGCCCGGCACATGGCACCGCGAAGGCCCCGGCGCATGAGTCGGAGGCCGTCATGGCAGGAAAGGACATCGAGGAAGAGCTCGAGACACACCATGCTTCGACCTGGGAATTCACCGAACCGGCAGAGGACGTGCTGGCCGAGGAGTCGCATCACGAGCTGGGCCAGCTTAGCGACGACCCGGTCGACACCAAGCTCGACCTTGCCCGCGCTTACGTGGACATGGGCGACCCGGATGGTGCACAGGCCATGCTGGAGGAAGTGATGCACGAAGGCACGCAGATGCAGAAGGACGTGGCCAAGCGCCTGCTCGACAGCCTGCACTGAAGCCAGCGTCTGCAGTGAAGTGACTCCCACTCGGGCCGGCCTTGCCGGCCCGAGTTCGTTTAGGCCCTGCTAACCTGTGCGCCTCCGTTTTTGCGTGTCAGTTTCTTCATGCGTATAGCCCTGGGTATTGAATATGACGGCACCGACTTCTCCGGCTGGCAGCGGCTGACCCACGGCGAAACCGTGCAGGGCACGCTGGAAAAGGCGTTGTCGTTTGTTGCCGCACGTCCGATTGAGGTCACGTGCGCGGGGCGCACCGACGCCGGCGTGCATGGCCGTTGCCAGGTGGTGCATTTCGATACCGAAGTGCAGCGAGATCCCCGCAGCTGGGTGCTGGGCGGTTGCTCCAACCTGCCGGCCACCGTGGCGGTGTTGTGGGCGCAGCCGGTGGACCAGGCGTTCCATGCGCGCTTCTCGGCGCGTAGCCGGCGCTATCGCTATCGCATTCTTAATCGCCAGGTTCGTGGCGCGCTGGAGGCGCGCTACGTCACGTGGGAGCGTTTGCCACTCGACGCCGCTCGCATGCACGACGCTGCCCAGGTGTTGATTGGTGAGCATGACTTCAGCGCCTTTCGCGCCATTTCCTGCCAGGCGGCACATGCGCGGCGCGCGGTGCTGGCAGTGAGCGTGCGACGCGAGGACGAGCAGGTCATCATCGAGATCGAGGCGAATGCGTTCCTCCATCATATGGTGCGCAATATCGTCGGCTCGCTGCTGCCGATCGGGCGTGGCGAGCAGCCGGTGTCGTGGATGCGGGAGTTGCTGGCGGGGCGCAACCGCGAGGTCGCCGGCCCTACCGCGCTGGCCTCGGGACTGACCTTTATCGGCCCCCGCTACGAATCGCACTGGGGCCTGCCGGCCGAGGTGAGCCAATGACCCGCATCAAATGCTGTGGCATGACCCGCATCGAGGACGCGCTGCTGGCGGCGCAGCTGGGTGCGGATGCGATAGGTATGGTGTTCACCGCCCGCAGTCGTCGTCGGGTGTCACTGGATCAGGCACGGGCGATCTGTCGCGCATTGCCACCCTTCGTGTCGACCGTGGCGTTGTTCATGGACGACGATGCGGGGCTGGTGCAGGAGGCGATCGACGCGGTGCAGCCCGATCTGCTGCAGTTCCACGGCAACGAGCGCGACGATTGGTGCGCACAATTTGGGCGGCGTTATCTGAAGGCCATCGCGATGGGTGAGGGCGCGGCTGCGTTGTTGCGCTTGCGCGATTATCAAGGCGCCGCAGGCTTGCTGCTGGATGGGCACGGTCTCGGCGAAGCTGGCGGCAGCGGGAAAGCGTTCGACTGGTCGCTGATGCCGAAGGATCTGGCACAACCGCTGATTCTGGCAGGCGGACTCACGCCCGCGAACGTGGCCGAAGCGGTCCGCATCGCCCGACCCTGGGCGGTGGATGTGGCCAGTGGCGTCGAGTCGGCACCCGGCATCAAGGATCCCCAAAAGATGGCGGACTTCATGCGGGCAGTGCGCGAGGCAGAAGCAGGCTGATCACGTGGGTGCGGGGAGCCCGCGCGGCCCCTGGGATGGCACCGAGAACTCTCGTTCCAGCCAGGCTGCAAGCGCCTCAGCACGCGTGGATGGCCCGCGCGACGGCATGGCCAGCACCCATTGCCCCTGCGTTTCCTGAAACCCCCACGGCGCGATCAAGCGCCCACTAGCCAGATCGTCAGCGACTAGTTGCGCCGGGGCGATAGCAACGCCGCGGCCACCCACCGCGGCTTCAATGAGGTGGTACAGGTGGGGATAGCCCTGTCCCAGCAGCAACGCATCGCCAGCTAGCCCGACGCCTTGAAACCAGGTTTTCCAGGCATTCGGTCGCGACAGCGTGTGCATCAGTGGCACGCCAAGCAAGGCTTCGGGCGCGTCCTGGGTGAGTGCGTGGCTTTGGGCGTACTGCGGACTCACGATCGGGCCGATCCGTTCGCGCGCCAGTGGCCGCACCTGCCAGCTGGGAGGCCACGGGGGCTCGCCTGCCAGCAGGGCGGCATCGAGTCCGTTCAGCGCCTCGTCGAACGGGGCTTCCTGCGGGCGCAGATGCAGGGCCAACTCAGGCAGGTCGGCCATCAGGCGTTCGAGTCGCGGGATCATCCAGCGCGCCAGCAGGCTGACCGGGCAGCCGAGCACGAATGGCGCCAGCGAGGCGTCCTGGCGCAGGTCTTCACAGGCTTCGCGCAGCTGGGCGAAGGCCGCCGTGCTGGTGTCGCGCAGGCGTTGCCCGGCGGACGTGAGCGCCAGACCCCGGCCCTGACGCTGGAACAAGGCAACACCCAGTTCGTCTTCAAGTGAGCGAATGTGTCGGCTGACGGCGCCGTGGGTGACATGCAGTTCGGTCGCTGCGCGACTGACACTTCCCAGGCGTGCCGCGGCTTCGAAAGCATGTAGTGCGTTTAACGAAGGCAGCGGTCGCGGCATGAAATATGTGAGTTTTCCTGACAAGTCGTGGTCATCATATCGCTTTTGGCCGGGCAGTCTTTGGGTTAGGGTGACGGCCGCATGGCGGGTGCGTCCCGCCGCCGTTTCACGAGTGGATTCATGAGCAAGATCACTGATTTCAACGTCTATCCCGACGAGCACGGCCGCTTCGGCGACTACGGCGGCAGTTATGTCGCAGAAACGCTGATGGCGCCGTTGGCCGAACTGACCGAGGCCTACCTGCGCCTGCGCCAGGACCCGGAGTTCCTGGCCGAGCTGGACCGCGACCTCAAGTACTACGTGGGCCGGCCCAGCCCGATCTATTACGCGGAGCGGCTGTCGCAGCAAGTGGGCGGCGCACGCATCCTGCTCAAGCGCGAAGACCTCAACCACACCGGCGCGCACAAGATCAACAACACCATCGGCCAGGCCCTGGTGGCCAAGCGCATGGGCAAGCCGCGCATCATTGCCGAGACCGGCGCCGGCCAGCACGGCGTGGCCAGCGCCACCGTGGCGGCGCGCTTCGGACTGAAGTGCGTGGTCTACATGGGCGCGGTGGATATCGAGCGACAGAAGATCAACGTCTACCGCATGAAGCTGCTCGGCGCCGAGGTCGTGCCGGTTACTTCCGGCTCGAAGACGCTCAAGGACGCGCTCAACGAGGCGATGCGCGACTGGGTGACCAACGTCGCCGACACCTTCTACATCATCGGTACCGTCGCCGGCCCGCACCCCTATCCGCTGATGGTGCGCGACTTCAATGCCATCGTCGGCCGTGAAGCCCGCGAGCAGATGCTGGAACAATTCGGTCGCCTCCCGGATGTGCTTGACGGCGTGCGTGGGCGGCGGTTCGAATGCTATCGGTTTGTTCCATGCGTTCCTCAACGATGCCGATGTGCGCATGGTGGGCGCCGAGGCGGCGGGCGAAGGTATTGCGACGGGGCATCACGCTGCCTCGCTGGCAGCCGGCCGGCCAGGCGTGCTGCATGGCAATCGCACCTATGTGTTGTGCGACGACAACGGCCAGATCACCGAAACGCATTCGGTCTCGGCCGGTCTGGACTATCCGGGTGTCGGTCCCGAGCATGCGTTCCTCAAGGATGCCGGCCGCGCGGAATATGTCGGCGTCACCGACGATGAAGCGCTCGAGGCGTTCCACTTGTTGGCGCGCACCGAAGGCATCCTGGCCGCGCTCGAATCCAGTCACGCCGTCGCGCAGGCGATCAAGCTGGCGCGCGAGTATCCGAAGGACGGCTTGGTGCTGTGCAACCTCTCCGGCCGCGGCGACAAGGACGTTCACACGATTGCCGCGCGCGAAGGAGTGCAGGTATGAGTCGCATCGACCGCCGTTTCGCCCGGCTGAAAGCGGCAGGCCGCACCGGCCTGATTCCCTTTGTCACGGCGGGAGATCCCTCGCCGCAACATGCGGTCGCGCTGATGCATGCGCTGGTCGAGGCGGGCGCCGACGTGATCGAGCTTGGCGTGCCGTTTTCCGATCCCATGGCCGATGGCCCGGTGATCCAGCATGCCAGCGAGCGTGCCATCGAGAAAGGTGTTGGCCTGGTCGATGTGCTGGGCTACGTGGCTGA
>CAVXWA010000006.1:0-414944 GCA_963765335.1 uncultured Gammaproteobacteria bacterium
ACAGGAAAAACGATGTAAGATGAGCGGCTCACTCGGAACGAAATGTTCCGGCGCGAAAACGGCAACGGTTCGCAAGTGATTGAGATCTTTGACAGTGTGCGCAGGTGACTTGTGTGGGCGCCTTGGGGTGGATGGATGAAAGTCCAAAGTAATCAAGGCGTCCAACATAAAGTCAGCAATGACGTTTTACGTTGGGTCAACCTTCAGAAAGATAGATCTCTTTCCTGCCTTCGGGTGGGGATGCGGTCGAAAATTAACTGAAGAGTTTGATCCTGGCTCAGAGTGAACGCTGGCGGCATGCCTAACACATGCAAGTCGAACGGTAACAGCCCGCAAGGGTGGCGAGTGGCGGACGGGTGAGGAATACATCGGAATTTGCCCAGTCGTGGGGGATAACGTAGGGAAACTTACGCTAATACCGCATACGACCGAAAGGTGAAAGCGGGGGATCGCAAGACCTCGCGCGGTTGGATGAGCCGATGTCGGATTAGCTAGTTGGCGGGGTAAAGGCCCACCAAGGCGACGATCCGTAGCTGGTCTGAGAGGATGATCAGCCACACTGGGACTGAGACACGGCCCAGACTCCTACGGGAGGCAGCAGTGGGGAATATTGGACAATGGGGGCAACCCTGATCCAGCAATGCCGCGTGTGTGAAGAAGGCCTTCGGGTTGTAAAGCACTTTTATCCGGAACGAAACGCTGTGGGTTAATATCTCGGCGAACTGACGGTACCGGAGGAATAAGCACCGGCTAACTTCGTGCCAGCAGCCGCGGTAATACGAAGGGTGCAAGCGTTACTCGGAATTACTGGGCGTAAAGCGTGCGTAGGTGGTTTGTTAAGTCTGTTGTGAAATCCCCGGGCTCAACCTGGGAATGGCAGTGGATACTGGCAAGCTAGAGTGCGGTAGAGGATGGTGGAATTCCCGGTGTAGCGGTGAAATGCGTAGAGATCGGGAGGAACACCAGTGGCGAAGGCGGCCATCTGGACCAGCACTGACACTGAGGCACGAAAGCGTGGGGAGCAAACAGGATTAGATACCCTGGTAGTCCACGCCCTAAACGATGCGAACTGGATGTTGGGCTCAACTCGGCGATCAGTGTCGAAGCTAACGCGTTAAGTTCGCCGCCTGGGGAGTACGGTCGCAAGACTGAAACTCAAAGGAATTGACGGGGGCCCGCACAAGCGGTGGAGTATGTGGTTTAATTCGATGCAACGCGAAGAACCTTACCTGGCCTTGACATGTCCGGAATCCTGCAGAGATGCGGGAGTGCCTTCGGGAATCGGAACACAGGTGCTGCATGGCTGTCGTCAGCTCGTGTCGTGAGATGTTGGGTTAAGTCCCGCAACGAGCGCAACCCTTGTCCTTAGTTGCCAGCACGTAATGGTGGGAACTCTAAGGAGACTGCCGGTGACAAACCGGAGGAAGGTGGGGATGACGTCAAGTCATCATGGCCCTTACGGCCAGGGCTACACACGTACTACAATGGTCGGTACAGAGGGTTGCAATACCGCGAGGTGGAGCCAATCCCAGAAAACCGATCTCAGTCCGGATCGGAGTCTGCAACTCGACTCCGTGAAGTCGGAATCGCTAGTAATCGCGGATCAGCAATGTCGCGGTGAATACGTTCCCGGGCCTTGTACACACCGCCCGTCACACCATGGGAGTGGGTTGCTCCAGAAGCCGTTAGTCTAACCGCAAGGGGGACGACTGACCACGGAGTGGTTCATGACTGGGGTGAAGTCGTAACAAGGTAGCCGTATCGGAAGGTGCGGCTGGATCACCTCCTTTCGAGAACGGCAGCTTTCGCTGCTGCAAGACGTCCACACAAGACACCTGCCCTTAATTTCACGCGAAATGGCTTTCAACAAAGCCGCGCTCCGACGGTGACGTCGACGAGCGATTCTTTTTGTTGGGACATGAAGGTTCCCGGGTCTGTAGCTCAGGTGGTTAGAGCGCACCCCTGATAAGGGTGAGGTCGGTGGTTCGAGTCCTCCCAGACCCACCACCAAATCACTTGGGGCCGTAGCTCAGCTGGGAGAGCACCTGCTTTGCAAGCAGGGGGTCATCGGTTCGATCCTGACTGGCTCCACCATTTGGTGACACGGACGTGAAATGAAGGCAGCGCACACATAAAGATTTAGAAACGAGCCGGCATTGAGGCCGTTCTTGTGTTCTTTGAAAAACTGTGGACGTAACAAGCGTCTTGGTTCGAAACCGAATCGAGATGTGTCGTTGAGGCAATTAGGCGAATCGTTGTTTGGCATGGATGGGCATCCCCTCGTAAGGGATGTGCTATTCCGGCCCCGAGGCGACTTGGGGTTATATGGTCAAGCGACTAAGCGTATACGGTGGATGCCTTGGCAGTCAGAGGCGATGAAGGACGTGGCAGCCTGCGAAAAGCGTCGGGGAGCTGGCAACAAGCATTGATCCGGCAGATGTCCGAATGGGGAAACCCACTCCGCAAGGAGTATCTGCATGGTGAATCTATAGCATGAGAGGCGAACCCAGGGAACTGAAATATCTCAGTACCCGGAGGAAAAGAAATCAACCGAGATTCCGTTAGTAGCGACGAGCGAACGCGGACTAGCCCAAAAGTCGTTTAGTGTTTTAGCCGAACGGTCTGGAAAGGCCGGCCATAGCGGGTGATAGCCCCGTAGGCGAAAGGGCATGTAGCGATGAAAGTGAGTAAGGCGGGGCACGAGAAACCCTGTCTGAACATGGGGGGACCATCCTCCAAGGCTAAATACTCCTGACTGACCGATAGCGAACCAGTACCGTGAGGGAAAGGCGAAAAGAACCCCGGAGAGGGGAGTGAAATAGAACCTGAAACCGTATACGTACAAGCAGTGGAAGCCCGCAAGGGTGACTGCGTACCTTTTGTATAATGGGTCAGCGACTTACTGTCAGTGGCAAGCTTAACCGTATAGGGGAGGCGAAGGGAAACCGAGTCTGAATAGGGCGCATAGTCGCTGGCAGTAGACCCGAAACCGGGTGATCTAGCCATGGCCAGGGTGAAGGTGCGGTAACACGCACTGGAGGCCCGAACCCACATCTGTTGCAAAAGATGGGGATGAGCTGTGGCTAGGAGTGAAAGGCTAATCAAACTCGGAGATAGCTGGTTCTCCTCGAAAGCTATTTAGGTAGCGCCTCGTATGAATCTTCCTGGGGGTAGAGCACTGTTATGGCTAGCGGGTCATCGCGACTTACCAAACCATGGCAAACTCCGAATACCAGGACAGAACTATACGGGAGACACACGGCGGGTGCTAACGTCCGTCGTGAAAAGGGAAACAACCCAGACCCGCAGCTAAGGTCCCCAAGTTATCGCTAAGTGGAAAACGATGTGGAAAGGCATAGACAGCCAGGAGGTTGGCTTAGAAGCAGCCACCCTTTAAAGAAAGCGTAATAGCTCACTGGTCGAGTCGGTCTGCGCGGAAGATTTAACGGGGCTAAGCGATATACCGAAGCTCGGGGTGCACATCTTAGGTGTGCGCGGTAGAGGAGCGTTCCGTAAGCCTGTGAAGGTGGATTGAGAAGTCTGCTGGAGGTATCGGAAGTGCGAATGCTGACATGAGTAACGATAATGGGGGTGAAAAGCCCCCACGCCGAAAGCCCAAGGTTTCCTCGCGCAACGTTCATCGGCGCAGGGTGAGTCGGTCCCTAAGGCGAGGCGGAAATGCGTAGTCGATGGGAAGCAGGTTAATATTCCAGCACCTGTCTGTAGTGCGATGGGGTGACGGAGAAGGTTAGGTGTACCGGGCGTTGGTTGTCCCGGGGAAAGGCGGTAGGCATGAGGCGTTAGGCAAATCCGGCGCCTCTTTATGCCGAGCACCGAGACGAGTCCTTTTGGGACGAAGTGACTGATACCACGCTTCCAGGAAAAGCCTCTAAGCTTCAGCTACGAGAACCGTACCGTAAACCGACACAGGTAGGCAGGGTGAGAATCCCAAGGCGCTTGAGAGAACTCGGGTGAAGGAACTAGGCAACATAGCACCGTAACTTCGGGAGAAGGTGCGCCCTAGATTGGTGGCTACATGCGTAGCTGAGCGATGATGGGTCGCAGTGACCAGGCCGCTGCGACTGTTTATCAAAAACACAGCACTCTGCAAACAC
This sequence comes from uncultured Gammaproteobacteria bacterium, assembly GCA_963765335.1. Lineage (GTDB taxonomy): Bacteria > Pseudomonadota > Gammaproteobacteria > Xanthomonadales > Rhodanobacteraceae > Dyella. Next base: position 4,116 of record CAVXWA010000006.1, read on the forward strand.
GAAAGTGGACGTATAGGGTGTGACGCCTGCCCGGTGCTGGAAGGTTAATTGATGGGGTCAGCCGCAAGGCGAAGCTCTTGATCGAAGCCCCAGTAAACGGCGGCCGTAACTATAACGGTCCTAAGGTAGCGAAATTCCTTGTCGGGTAAGTTCCGACCTGCACGAATGGCGTAACGACAGCGGCGCTGTCTCCACCCGAGACTCAGTGAAATTGAAATCGCTGTGAAGATGCAGCGTTCCCGCGGCAAGACGGAAAGACCCCGTGAACCTTTACTATAGCTTTACACTGAACGTTGAGTTCTTCTGTGTAGGATAGGTGGGAGGCTTTGAAACCTGGACGCTAGTTCCGGTGGAGCCAACCTTGAAATACCACCCTGAAGTGCTTGACGTTCTAACCTAGGCCCGTAATCCGGGTCAGGGACCGTGTATGGTGGGTAGTTTGACTGGGGCGGTCTCCTCCCAAAGAGTAACGGAGGAGCACGAAGGTACGCTCAGCGCGGTCGGACATCGCGCACTGTGTGCAAAGGCATAAGCGTGCTTGACTGCGAGATCGACGGATCAAGCAGGTACGAAAGTAGGTCTTAGTGATCCGGTGGTTCTGTATGGAAGGGCCATCGCTCAACGGATAAAAGGTACTCCGGGGATAACAGGCTGATACCGCCCAAGAGTTCATATCGACGGCGGTGTTTGGCACCTCGATGTCGGCTCATCACATCCTGGGGCTGTAGCCGGTCCCAAGGGTATGGCTGTTCGCCATTTAAAGTGGTACGCGAGCTGGGTTCAGAACGTCGTGAGACAGTTCGGTCCCTATCTGTCGTGGGCGTTGGAGATTTGAGAGGGGCTGCTCCTAGTACGAGAGGACCGGAGTGGACGTATCCGCTGGTGTTCCGGTTGTCATGCCCAGTGGCATTGCCGGGTAGCTACGTACGGAAGCGATAACCGCTGAAAGCATCTAAGCGGGAAGCGCGCCTCAAGATGAGATCTCCCGAGACTTCGAGTCTCCCTAAAGGAACCATCAAGACTAGGTGGTTGATAGGTCGGGTGTGTAGTCGCAGTAATGCTGAGCTAACCGATACTAATGATCCGTGCGGCTTGATCATATAACTCCAAGACGCTTCGCTAGAGTTAATTCCTCGCGATACATCTAGATCCGATTTCACCTCGACGCTTGTCACTCGTTTACACCCTTATTCCACGTGAGATCCGTCTCACGGAAGAGTCAACAATCGGCCATCCATGGCCGGACTCTTCAAAAGTTGCCGGACGGGCGCTCGCAAAGCGCTGTCCGCACCCTTTCCCTGGCGGCTATAGCGCTGTGGTACCACCCGATCCCATCCCGAACTCGGAAGTGAAACGCAGCTGCGCCGATGGTAGTGTGGCATTGCCCATGCAAGAGTAGGTCACCGCCAGGGGCTTCATCCGCAAACGCCTTCCCATTTGGGAAGGCGTTTGTCTTTGTGCGTTTCGCGCTTTGCGCGCCGAAGGCGCCCCCCGCAACAGGTCACCGCCAGGGGCTTCATCCCAAACCCTCGTAGCGAAAGCTACGGGGGTTTGTTCTTTTCGGCTCCTTGAACGCCGTACGATTTCAAACCCTCGTAGCCAATGCTGCGGGGGTTTCCTTTTTGCGACTCTCCGCCATCCCGCCGCGACCTCAGCGCCTGTGCAGGCCCCACCGTCATCCCCGCGAACGCGGGGATCCAGCGCCTTTCGCGTGCGCGACATCACGCGACAGCCGTTGCGTTGTCCCTTCCGTGCACAGTCACTGGATCCCCGCGTTCGCGGGGATGACGGTGAGGGAGGGATGACGGTGAGGGAGAGTCGACGGTAAGGGAGGGCCGACGGTGAGGAAGGGCCGATGGTGAGGAGGATGATGGTGAGGAGGATGATGGTGAGGAGAGATGACGATAGGGAGGACGGTGGAAGCATCCGCGCCGCTACCGATTCGGGCCGTCGTCAACGAATGCGGTCCTTCGTTATCGCCTATGATGCAGCGTGCCCTTGAGCGGCGTCCCGCGGAGCGACCTTCACGTGTTTGTCCATGTCGAAACTCGACGTCGTAAGCACGTGCAATGGGCCTCCACGCTGTTGGTCGTCGTCTGCGTGATCAGTTTCGTCTGGCTGGCCCTCCTGCCTGCGCCACAACGCGTTTCGATGTGGCTGGAGTGGGGTACGGTGCCGGCGAATATCTTCGACGCGAAGATGCCGATTCTTCCGCAATTGCACGACCCCGCCCTGCTACGCCTCGCCACCGCGTTGTTCATCCACTTGGCCTGGCTGCATTTGCTGGGCAACCTGTTGTTTCTGGTGATCTTCGGCATTCCGGCGGAACGAGCGCTGGGATCGCTGCGCTTCCTGCTGTTGTTCATGCTGGGGGGAATCGTCGCCAATCTGGTCGGCGCACTGTCACTGGCCGGCGTGCGTGCGCCGATCATCGGTTGCAGTGGCGCGGTGTCAGCGGTGCTTGGTGCCTATATCGCGCTGTTCCCGCGCGCACATCTTGGCCTGGTGCTACCCCTGGGACTGTATCTCGAGTTTGTACGGGTACCCGCTTTCCTGTTGATCGGCATCTGGGTGTTGTTGCAACTACTTTTCACCTATGCAGGACCGAGCTATGGGGCCGTGGTCTGGTGGACGCATATCGCAGGGTTCTTGTTCGGCGTGGCGTTCGCGTTGTTTTCACGAGATTCCATTGCGCGTCGTCTGCGCGGATAAAATGCGCGTATGCGTACCAAAAAACTCTATAAGGTGACCTTCCTGCATCTGGGCAAGTGCTACGAGCTTTATGCCCGGCACGTGGCATCCAGCAGTCTCTGGGGCTTTACCGAGGTCGGCGAGCTGGTCTTTGAAGCGGCCGGCGAGGGCTTGTTGGTCGATCCCACGGAAGAGCGCCTACGCGAGGAGTTCAAGGACACCCGTGTACTTCATCTCCCGATGCAGTCTGTGGTGCGCATCGAAGAGGTCGAGAGCAAGGGTTCGCTGGTCATTCGCGATGCCAGCGATGGGCAGAAGATCACGCCGTTTCCCATGCCGCCACGGAGCCGCTGAGGTCCCGCCGGCGGGTGTTTAGACGTGCCGCATCACGGCGATGACGATCTCCACCACGATCAGCAAGATGATCGCCAGTTCCATCAGTTCGCCCCGTTTGCTCGAGGCTTCTTCATAGAGAGCCGCGTAACTGTCGCGGATGATGGCCAGTTTGCGGTCGACCGCCTTGCTCACGTGCGAGACGCGGAACAATTCCAATGCTGATGCATAGACGCGGGCGAGATAGACGTCCTCGGTCACCTGCAGCGCGTTGTCCACCTTTTCGGTGATCTCGGTGACTTCGGCGACCAAGGTATAGAGATGACGGGCCAGGTCCGCATAGCGCCGCGCGGCGAAGGGACTGGCCACGTGCAGGGTGGCTTCGACGAGGTCGTACATGCGCGGCAGTTCGGCATCGAGCAATTCGTCGTAATAGCGCAATTCCAGCAACTGCGCATTGGCAACCTCGAGGATATCCACGACATCGGAATCGTTGCGCGGCTCGACGATGAAGGCGCGATCCCAGGTCAGCACGACCAGGTCATCGGCATAGTAGGAAAAGCGCTGCCGCAACAGCTCCTGGCGAGCCTGCTCGGACAGGGGCCGCGACTCGCCGGACAGCAGCGGCACGAGGTCGATCTCCTGATGCAATGAAGCCGTAGTGCTCACGCCCTCCATCGAGTGTACGAGCCCCAGCAGATAGTCCTCCTGCAACGGCAGGACGCTGGGCCGCGAGAGCGCAGGACGCATGATCGTGGTGATCTGTTCCACCAGCCTTGGCCACACCGATGCGTCCGAAGCCAGCCCCAGCGCGGCATCGACGGCGTTGACGCGCGCGGTGAAGTCCGCCCAGGAAAGATCATCGGCTGCGACGCGCAGGGAAAAGGCGACGGCGCCAAAATCATAAAGCCGCGCCATGACGGTGGCTTGCATCGGCCGCCCTCCGATCTCAATCAGCTGGGGATCGAGCGTGAGTTGAACCGGCGGCACACCAAACGCCACGGCCTTGGGAGGTGCATTGATCAGGCGCCCGCGCGCTGCAGCGGTACGTGCGTGATGTGCCCACAGCGATTCGGCCGCCGTCAGATCAATGGCGTCGGCGATATCGACAAGACGCATCGCGATGACGGCGGCGCGGTGTACATGCGGCTGCTTTGATGCCATGCGGCCCATCCTTCCCCGGAGGGCGCGCTATATATGTAAATGCGCCCGGCGGAGCCATTCTAGGTCTCCACTGTGACTTACCCGTGTAGGTCAGCCCTTGGCGAGCCCATGGTGCCGGGAGAATTGCCGCATCAACCGGCGTGCCAGCGGGGTCGCTGCCACCTGGCGGAACGTGTGATGCGGATCGAAGCCTTCCTTGTCCATGGCATCGCGTTTGCGATGGATATACGCGCGCATGACGTCGGCGTTGAATTCGGGATGGAACTGGACGCTGACTGCGTTCGCGCCATAACGAAGCAAGTGGTGCGGGTCGCGCTCCGAGCTGGCCAGGACGGTGGCGCCCTTGGGCACCTCCAGCACGCTTTGCTCGTGCGTGGTGTGGGCACGAAATTCGGACGGCAGATCGGCGGCGAGTTGATCCTGCCTGGCGGCATCGAGCAGCTTGATCGGCAGCGTGCCGATCTCGCGTCCACCAGGCAGGTAGTCGACGCGGCCACCGAGCGCATGCGACATCAGCTGGTGGCCATAGCAGACGCCAAACATCGGCAGCTCAAGGTCCATCGCATCGCGGATCCAGCCCGCGGTGCGCTCGCTCCAGAGTGCGCGCTCGGTGACCATGGCGGCCGAGCCGGTGATCAGCGCACCCGCTACTTCGGACGCTGCCGGAAGGGTCTCGCCTGCTTCCACATCGATGATCCGTAGACGCTCTGGCGACAGGTTGGCGCCCAGGCGGAACCAGTGCGGAAAATCGCCGTGACGTGCCCGGATGGAATCGGGAGCGCGACCGGTGCGGATGATCAGAACAGGTTTCATACGATGCGACGACGTCTATGCGAAGGAAGAATGAGTGATGATGCGTATTCAGGCTGATTCGTGTTCGATCGGCGGGATCACAGTGAGCACTTCTTGCACCGTGGTCACGCCGCGCGCGACCTGGGCAGCGGCGGAAATGCGCAACGGACTCATGCCTTCGGCAAGCGCGGCGTGGCCGAAATGTCCAAGATCCAGTTGCGCAGAGATAAGGCCACGCAGGCGCGAGGACAACTGCATCATTTCGTAAATGCCGGTGCGGCCCATGAAGCCGGTGTTGCGGCATTCCAGGCAACCGAGCGGCTTGAAGACCTTTTCGGGCAATGGAATGGACCAGCCATGGGTCAACGCTGTCCACTCGTGCGGATCCTGCGTCGTTTCCTGTTTGCAGTGCGGACACAGCGTGCGCACCAGACGCTGCGCGACGACGCCGGTAAGCGTGGATTGGATCAGATAGTGCGGCACGCCCAGATCGAGCAGGCGGGTGACCGCGCTGGGCGCATCGTTGGTATGCAGCGTCGAAAGAACCAGATGTCCGGTCAGCGAGGCCTGCACCGCCATCTGCGCAGTTTCCAGGTCGCGGATTTCGCCGACCATGATGATGTCCGGGTCCTGGCGCAGCAGGGTGCGCACGCCAGTGGCGAAATCGAGATCGATCGCCGACTGCACCTGCATCTGGTTGAACTCGGGCGAGACCATCTCGATCGGGTCTTCGACCGTGCACACGTTGAGTTCGGGCGTCGCCAGATGCTTGAGCGTCGAATACAGCGTGGTGGTCTTGCCGGAACCGGTCGGGCCGGTCACCAGCACGATGCCGTGCGGGCGTTCGACCATCGAGCGCCAGATGGCGCCTTCCTCGGCGCGAAAAGCCGAGCTGCCCGAAATCCTTGACCACGATGTCCGGGTCGAAGATACGCATCACGACCTTTTCGCCGAACGCGGTCGGCATGGTCGAAATGCGCAGCTCCACTTCGCGACCCGACGGACGAACGGGTCTTGATGCGGCCGTCCTGCGGCCGGCGCTTTTCCGCCACGTCCATGCGGCGAAGGATCTTGATGCGCGCGGTGACGGCCGTCATGACCGGCGGTCGGCAGTTCGAACACCTTGTGCATCACGCCGTCGATGCGGAAACGCATCCGGCTCAGCGTCGCGGCGCGGCTCCAGGTGAATGTCCGATGCGCGCTGCTCGAACGCGTATTGCAGCAGCCAGTCGACGATATGCACGACGTGGCGGTCGTCCGCGCCGATTTCGCCACCCTTGCCCAGCTCCACCAACTGCTCGAAATTGAGGATCGCGCGGAACAGTCGTAGCCGGTGCCCTTGGCGTCCTGGGCGAGCTGGATCGAGCGCTGGACGCCGTAGAACTCCAGCAGGTAGCGGTTGACGTCGAGCGGGTTGGACGACCACGCGCTGCATGTCCCGCCGAATCATCTGGGCGAGATCCTTGGCCCAGCGCGTGTCGAACGGTTCGCAGGTCGCGAAGGTGACCTCGCCCGGCGCGACACCCGACCGGCAGGATGCGATGCCGCTGCGCGTAGGCGTGGCTGACCACCTGGGTCACTGCCGCCGCGTTGATCTTCATCGGATCGATCTTGAGGTAAGGCAGGCTGGCGTGGCCGGCCAGCCATTCCGTGAGGACTTCGAGACCCAGAGGGCGTCCCGGATCCCGCTGGTTGGGCAGCTTGGCGTTGGCCACCAGGACCAGCGGATGCAGCTCCACCGTGCTGCGGCCGCTGCGCGCGCCCATGCGCACCAGCTTGGCATCTTCGGCAAGCAGGTAGCCATCGACCACCAGCGTTGCCAGCAGCTCGTCCAGCTCCAGCCGGCCACGGCGGCCGAGCAGGGACGCGGATTGCGGTGAAGCAGCCATGCGGCGATCTCTCTCAGGGTTTCGCGCCGAAACGCCAGCGTCGAAAGCGGTCGCGGCTATACTAACGCGCTTTATTCAAGCCCACGGAAAGCCATGTCCGCGCGCACATTCCAGGATGTGATCCAGACCCTGAACCGCTATTGGGCGGCCCAGGGTTGCGTCTTGCTGCAGCCCCTCGATATCGAGGTCGGCGCCGGCACCTTCCACCCCGCTACCTTCCTGCGCTCGCTCGGTCCGGAGCCGTGGGCCGCTGCCTATGTGCAGCCTTCGCGCCGCCCGACCGACGGTCGCTACGGCCAGAATCCGAACCGCCTGCAGCATTACTACCAGTACCAGGTAGTGATGAAGCCGAATCCGGACAACATCCTGGATCTGTACATCGGCTCGCTGAAGGAGCTCGGCGCTCGATCCGCTGGTGCACGACCTGCGCTTCGTCGAGGACAACTGGGAATCGCCCACGCTGGGCGCCTGGGGCCTCGGCTGGGAGGTCTGGCTCAACGGCATGGAGGTCACCCAGTTCACCTACTTCCAGCAGGCCGGCGGCCTCGAATGCCGTCCGGTGACGGGCGAGATCACCTACGGTCTCGAGCGTCTGGCCATGTACCTGCAGAACGTGGACAACGTCTACGACCTGATCTGGACCGAAGGCGCCGTACGGCACCGTGACCTACGGCGACGTGTTCCACCAGAACGAAGTGGAGCAGAGCACCTACAACTTCGAGCACGCCAACGTGCCCGAGCTGCTGCGCTGGTTCGACGTCTGCGAGGGCGAGGCGAAGAAGCTGTCGACGCCGGACTGCCGCTGCCTGCCTACGAGCAGGTGATGAAGGCCAGCCACACGTTCAATCTGCTCGATGCGCGTCGCGCGATCAGCGTGACCGAGCGCCAGCGTTACATCCTGCGCGTGCGCACGCTTGGCCCGAGCGTCGCCGAGGCGTATGTGCGCGCAGCGCGAGAAGCTCGGTTTTCCGGGCCTGAAGAAGAACCCGAAGGAGCAGGCCGCATGAGCGCCGCCAGTCAAGCCGTTGCTGATCGAACTGGGTACGGAAGAACTGCCGCCCAAGGCGCTCGACGAACTCGCCGCTGCGTTTCTGCGCGGCATCTGCGATGGCCTCGCCAAGCGTGGCGTCGAGCGCCGACGCTGGATGTCGCCAGGCCCTATGCTCGCCGCGTCGTTTCGCCGTCTTATCCCGGTGTGGCGGTGAACCAGCCGGAGCAGACCATCGAACGTCGTGGCCCGCGCGGTCAACGTCGCCCTCGACGCCAACGGCCAGCCTGGCAAGGCCTTGCTGGGTTTTGCGCAGTCCTGCGGCGTCACGGTCGAGCAGCTGGAAAAGCTCGAGACCGACAAGGGTTCCTGGTTCGTTTTCCGCGCCACCAAGCCCGGTCAGCCGATGGCTGCGTTGCTGCCGGAAATCGTCGCCGAGGCGCTCAAGGGCCTGCCTATCCCCAAGCCGATGCGCTGGGGCGATCACGACTACAGCTTCGTGCGTCCCGTGCATTGGCTGGTGATGCTGCATGGCGCCGATATCATCGATGGCGACGTGCTCGGCCTTGCAGTCGGGCGCAAGTCGCGTGGTCATCGCTTCATGCATCCGCAGCCGCTGCACGTGGTCGATGCCGACAGCTGGCTGGACGGCATGCGTTCGGCCAAGGTGCTGGCCGATCCGTTCGAACGGCGCCAGAAGATTCGCGATGAAGTGGCGTGCGTGGCGAAAGAAACCGGCGGCGTGCCGCGACTTGATGACGCGTTGCTCGACGAAATCGCCAACCTTACCGAATGGCCGGTTGCCATCGCCTGCACGTTCGAGCGCGAATTCCTCGCGGTACCGCCGGAAGCGTTGGTTACCACGATGGAGACCAACCAGAAGTTCGTGCCGGTGTTCGACGCTGAAGGCAAGCTCACCGAGCATTTCATCGGCGTTGCCAACATCGATAGCAAGCAGCCCGGCGAAATTCGCAAGGGTTATGAGCGCGTGATCCGTCCGCGTTTTGCCGATGCGAAGTTCTTCTGGGACGAGGACCTGAAGACACCACTGGCTGGCTATCAGGACGCAGCTGAAGAACGTCACCTATCAGCATGCGCTGGGCAGCGTGTGGGACAAGAGCGTTCGCGTCGCCGAGCTCGCACGCGTCATCGCCAACCGCGTCGATGTCGACGCCGGCGAAGCGACGCGTGCGGCTGCGCTTAGCAAGTGCGATCTGCTCACGCGCATGGTCGGTGAGTTCCCCGAGCTGCAAGGCGTGATGGGTCGTTACTACGCGACCATCATGGCGAAACGCCGGAAGTGGCCCAGGCGCTCGACAGCTACTACCCGCCGCGCTTTGCCGGTGACGCCATCGCCGCGGGCAAGGTCGGGCGCGTGCTCGCCGTCGCTGATCGCTTCGACACGCTCGCCGGCATCTTCGCCGTCGGCCTCAAGCCCACCGGCAACAAGGATCCGTTCGCACTGCGCCGCGCTGCGCTGGGTCTGGCGCGTACGCTGGTCGAAGGGGGGCTCGAACTCGACCTGCGAGGCAGTTTTGTCGAAGCGTTGGAGCTGCTACCGGAAGCCGCCCTGGCAGCCGGCCTCAAGCCCGGCAAGGACGGCAAGGCTCCGCCCTTGGATGCGGGCAAGCGCCGTGCGGCCTTGGTCGACGAGCTGTATGACTTCGTGCTGGAGCGTCTGCGCGGCTATTACGCCGAGCAGGGCTTCACGGGCGAACAGTTCGAAGCGGTCCTGGCGGTGACGCCAGCAAGCTTGGTCGACTTCGATCGGCGACTGCGCGCTGTCGCCGAGTTTGGCCGGCGTCCGGAGGCACTGAGCCTGGCGGCGGCGAACAAGCGCGTGGCGAACATCCTGCGCAAACAAGCGGAAGAGGCGGGTGCGCCAACCGTGGGCACCACGGTCGATGCCGCCCATTTCGAAGCCGATGCCGAGCGTGCCCTGGCTGCGGCGCTCGATGGCGCGCGTGCGGATACCGCCGCTCCGTTGCAGGCAGGCGACTATGCGGCCGTGCTCACGCGGCTCGCGCAGCTGCAGGCTCCGGTGGATGCGTTCTTCGACAGCGTGCTGGTCAATGCGGAAAACCCGGCCGTGCGAGCGAATCGCCTGGCGTTGCTTGGCCAACTCAAGGCGCAGTTCGGCGCCATTGCGGATATCGCGCGCCTTTAGGGATGCTCTGATCAACTCTGCGCAGGCGTCACCGGCCCTGTCTGTTCGCAGACCACAGGGGCGTCGGCGCACGCGGGGAGAGGACATGGATGTCCTCGGCCTTGAGGAGCGAGGAAGGCAGACTGGCCGTCTGTCGAGCCGGCGCGCCGAAGGGATGCGGACAGACAGGACCGGCCCCAACGTATTGAATTCAAGGTGATGGGCCTTCTGGACATCATGACGCCTGCGCAGAGTTGATCAGAGCATCCCTAGTGCCATGACGCGGGGTGAAGACCCATAAAAAACGGCAGCCCAAAAGGGCCGCCGTTTTTTTTAATCCGCGAATAGCAGGTCGTGCTTAGCCGATCACCTGGCGACCGCGCTTGACGCGTTCGGCAAGGCGGTGAGTGAAGGCCACCATCGCCGTTGCATCGACATCCGCGCCACCCGGGCCAAGGATGTCGTAGAGATCAGCCAGCATGTCGGCGTTGTCGGCCAGGGTCAGGTGGCTTTCGGCCAAGTCCAGTTCCGACTGGAGGATGCGCAGCGCGGTATTCAGGCGCTGTGGATCCATGGCCATGCCGCTGGTGTGCAGGGTATCGGCGGCGGTACGCAGCTTGGTGCGATGACGGTTGGCCGTGGACTCCGCATTCGGCAGATCTTCTCCAGACGTGATCGCGTCCGTCTGGATCGAACCCTCACCGGCGACCAGCCATACCAGCGAAATGCCCAGCGTCTTCGCGAGGGTCACGCAGCGGGCGCGCGACGGATCGGTGTTGCCGTCGCGCCAGCTGCGCACCACGCCCTCGGAGAAACCGCACATTCGGGCGATCTCGGTGACGCTGCCTACGCGCTGGATCAGCACTTTGATGCGATCGGCGAAGGTGCCTGCCGTTTCGGGTGACGTAAATTTTTGCATGTTCATCGCAGTTTCCTGGCGGATGGCGACAAGTTGTGGTGAGCGTGAACCCGAAAATGAATTGCCAGCGTCAATCAACAGTTAGTAAGTCGTTGACGATCGTAAAATTCTTCCGACTGGTCCGTAAATTATTGCGGGTGGTCGCGATATTCAGCAACTTCGCCAAGTTCAAGAACGCAATTGTCGTTGATTGGTAACTACAAACTCACCGGCTTGTTCAGCTAGCAGACAGGAAAGTGCGAAGGGCAGCAAGCCTAAATCCTGCGACCTACGGTGTAAAAAGCAAGTTCTAGATGCCTAGGTTGGGGCCGGGGTTCTTATTGCTTGCGGAGGGAAGTTGCAGTTTCGTAAAAATATCAACGACAAACTTACGGTCGCCGTGCGCCGTGCGCCTTGCGTCACCCGTAGGTACCTTCGTGGCCACGGCTCAGGCCCTCGCCCACGGCGCCATGGCACAGCGCTGGTCGGCCAGGACAACGCGACGAAGCGCGCGATGACCCGCAGCCATGACTTCGGTGCCGAAGCCAACGTCTAGATCGGCGAATACGACAAGAACGACGGCAAGAAGTGGTGTCATGACCTCACGCATGGCCTGCCCAACGAACGTGGCTTGATCAGGTCGAGTGCGCAGCAGCAAAAGGGCGACCCGGTATGGGCCAAGGATCATGGTTTCAGAGCCTACCCGTCGGGTCCGCATGACCCCCGCCGGTTGGAGCGGTATCTCCTGATACGGCTCTTTTGCAGGCCCCTGTTGGTCAAGGTGGCTATAGGGCCGATCCACGGGATGCGCGAACTATCGCCCCATCATGACAAGTCGGTACGCCAACGCGAATGATCATGAGGCGTTGCAAAGCGGTCGGGAGCGAATCTCACTTCGACAAGGTCGGCCCGATCATGTACTCGAAGCCGAGCGGCCTCTTCGTGTACAGGGGCGGCTTTGATATTGGCCGCTTCTATTAGCGCAAATATACCCAGCGTTTCTAAGGCGGGTTAATGCCGTATTAGGGAGTGGCCTGTAATGAGCCACTCTCTAATTGATTGTTTATGCGCCAATGGGCTGCCGATTAATTGCGGCATACGCTTGCGAATGGAGTAGACTTTTACAAGGCATATCCTTTGGGCTATCCTCAGAGCTTCCCCCGTGTAGAGTCGAGGCGTGTTGGCGCCTGTTGGTTCTCGCGCTTCGCTCTGACATTCGATAGAGGTTTTCCCCATGCGCAGGTTGGTTTGGTCGCTGATGTCGGTCGCTGCACTGGCGCTCGCCGGTTGCAGTAATTCTTCGGACTCATCGCAGACCGCGACCCAGGGCGGCGCGACGGCTCCTGCCACGACACCGGCCAAGGCCAACGCGGTCACCGGCACGGTGACGCTGCGCGACGCCGCCACCGTATCGGCAGCGGCCAAGCTCGAGCTGACCCTAGTCGATGTGTCGAACGCGGATGCTGCCCCGCTGGCGACCAAGACGATCGATTCGGCCAACACCTTTCCGCTGTCGTTCTCGCTTGAGTTCAACCCTTCCGACGTGAATCCTGCTGGCATGTATGTGGTGAAGGTGGTGCTGGTCGATGGCGACCGGCATTACACGCCGCCGCTGCAGGCCCAGGTATTGACCAAGGACGCACCGAGCCAGGTGAGCATCCAGCTGGTGGCCGAGCAGACCGCGGGCGAGAAGGAATTCGCAGCCTTCACCGCCGTGCAGAAACAGATTGGTGGCATGAAGATCAGCAGCGGCACCAAGCTGGAGGCGAATGTCTCGCGCGGCTGGCAGGTGTTCCGCGAAGCGGGCGAAGTGAAGTTCATCCGTGAGCAGGTCGATTACGGCGACAAGGGCTTCACCAGCACCGACTATGCGTTCAAGGACGGCAAGCCGTGGGTCGTGGTGCAGCAGAAGAAGGCCAGCAAGGACGCCAAGCCGACGTCGACCGAGCGCGCTGCGTGGAGTCAGGACGGTACGCTCGTGCTGAAGACTTCCGAAGCCGGTGGCAAGACTTCGCCGTTGGGCGAAGACGCCGCCGCCGATCTGCAGAAGCAGGCGCTGGCCATTCTGAATCTGGCCACGGGCGGCAAGGGCAAGTAAGCCCTTTCGACACGGAACATAAAAAAAGCCGTCCGCTCACGCGGACGGCTTTTTTGTTGGCTGAAGTTCGCCTTAGAAGGCGACCTTCATGCCGAGGTTGACGCTGCTGTAGCGCTGGCTGCTGTCCTCGAAACGGCCGCTGTAACCGAGCCAGCCGCTGATGGTCTGGGTGAACTGTGCGCTGACGCCCAGGTCACCGGTACCCCAGGTCTTGTCCGGCGCGAAGCCAAGCAGGCTGAAGGAGCCGGGCATGTTGTTGAGGCCGGCCGTGACGTCGCGCGGGTCGGCCTTGCTGTCGTGGTTCCATGCCAGTTCGGCGTACGGCTTGAGCATGATGTTGCCTGCCTGCCATTGACCCTCCAGGCGCCAGCCGACGACGGAGAGCAGCGAGTCGCGCTGCTGGCGGCCGAACCACATGGCTGTGCTGTCGTTGCCGGCTTCGTTGTAGCCGTTCACCTTGACCGTCTGCCATTCGACCGTGGCGAACGGACCGCTGCGCAGGGTGGACATATCGAACCAGTAGCCACCCGTCACGCCGCCGCCGAGGTGGTTGCCGTCGGCCTTGGCCGTCTCGGTGCGCTGGGCACTACCGAGCTGGATGCGACGCTCGATGTCGGAGAAGTTGTCCGAGCCAAAGTCGACATAGCCACCGACGTAGGCGCCGGCCTGGTGATAGGTGAGGTAGCCCAGGCCGGAGACATCCTGCAGCTTGTAACCGCCGCCGCCGGTGTAGCCGGCGTTGTGCTGGCCGATATTGAGAGCCATGCCAGCCGAGAGGTTGTCGGTGGCGCGCACGTCGGCACCCAGGGTCAGGTTGACGTTGTTGCTATGGGTGCGGGGCGAAGTGCTGCTGGAGTCGAAGGTCTGGTCGCCGTAGTCCACATTGGCGAAGAAGCGCGTTTCGGCACCCTGGCCGTCAGCCAACATCTGGGTGCGAATAGCGCGGTTCTGCGCCGCAATCGACGCTAGCGGCGCCTCGGCCAGGATGGAGGCGTAACCCGGTGCGTTGAGCACCGAGAGCACGTACTGGCCGAGCAGCACATCGGCACCGGTAGTCGGGTGCACGCCGTCGGCGAACAAATAGCTCTGGTTGGTGCCAGCCGCCCAGGTGTACGGCAGGCCGGAACCGGCCGGGCCGCACATCACCGAGCTGGAGCCGACGCCGCAGGCCGGCGTGGTCACGTTGGTGAAGCCGTAGGCCGTCGGGTTGGCGATCACTTCGTTGAGCAGGCTATAGGTATCGAGCGGGACGATGCCTTTCCCCAGTGTGGCCAGGCCGGCGTTGAGCTGGCCGTTGAAGACCAGGCTGAGGCCGGTCAGCGACGCAGAGGCAGCGGCGCCCTGCGCCGTCCCGTCCGGGGTCGCGCCGATATTGGGCAGGTTGAACACCAGGATGTTCTTCACGCCGGCAGCCTGCAGCTGGCCGATCAGCTTCACTTCCTGCTGCGCGGCGGCGGCGATGGACGCCTGTGCCTGATCCGGGGTCAGCAAGGATGACACGCCCGCGGCGGCCAGTACTTGCTGGGTCACCGCTGCCGTCACCAGCTGGGTGATCTGCGGGGTGAGCGCCTGGATCTGGGCAGCCGGCACCCCGGCTGCCTGAAGCTGCGCGATCTGAGCGGCAACGTTCTGGGCAATCAGCTGCTGCGCCGTGGCGGCAGCGCCAACGGAGGTGGCAGCGGCGAAGATGTCGTTGGCGCCGCCCCAGATCGAGTACAGCGCCTTGCCGTCGACCTGGCCACTGGCAAGGTAGGCGTTCACCTGGGTGGTGATGGTCGGCACCGCCGAAGGCGTGCCGGGCGAGTTGGTCAGCACGCCCGCGCCGCCCCAGGCGAAATCGCTGCCGCCGATGAGCGAGGGATTCAGCGAAATGCCGTAGTGGCCGGCCACGTTCTGCACCGTCACCGAGCCGGGGTTGGTGGTGAACTTCAGCGGCGGCTGGATGGCGGGGTTGAGCGCCAACGAGATATTGCCGGCATCGCTCAAGCTATCGCCAAAGACGATGACGTTGTCGAACTGCGAATTGGTGGCGAATGCAGGGGTGCTGAAGATCAGTGCGGCGGCGATGGCGCCGGCAATAGTGCGAATGCGGGGCATGTCTTAACGCTCCTGGACCGGAATGGTCTTTTGTTATTCCCGCGTTACGGTAATGCATGCCCATACGTAAGCGCATGCTGCGCCGCATCGCGAGTGATTTCCCCTGGTGGCAGACCACAACCCGACCGCCGGAACCCCCTCTTTGGGCTCCGGCGGGTGGTGCTTGACGACGGCCGCCCCAGGGGCCGGGTACTGCAGTGTCGCTGGTTAGCTCAGCGCTTCATAGCACGAGACATGGCATCGGCGAACGCGCTGTTGGACGGCGTCGGTGCCGGCTTGGGTGTACCGCCACCGGGGCGCGGGCCACGAGGGTCGCGCTGGCCGCCACGCGTGTCATTGTCGCCAGCCGGGCGAGCACTGCGCGCCTGCTGACCTGGCTCATCATCCAGCCGCATGGACAAGCCGATGCGCTTGCGCGGCAGGTCGACCTCCATCACCTTCACCTTGACGATGTCGCCCGCCTTGACGGCATCACGCGGGTCCTTCACGAAGGTGTGCGACAGCGCGGAGACATGCACGAGGCCGTCCTGATGCACGCCGATATCCACGAAGGCACCAAACGCTGCCACGTTCGTCACGCGGCCTTCCAGCACCATGCCGGGGCGCAGATCCTTCAGGTCTTCCACGCCCTCGGCAAAACTCGGGGCGACGAATTCGGGGCGCGGATCGCGGCCGGGCTTTTCCAATTCCTTGAGAATGTCGCGCACCGTCGGCACACCGAACTTTTCATCGGTGAACTGCTCGGCCTTTAGGCTGCGCAAAAAGCTCGCGTCGCCAATGATGGCGCGCACTTCACGACCGCACTGGGCCATGATGCGCTCGACCACCGGATAGGCTTCCGGATGCACGGCGCTGGCGTCGAGCGGATTGTCGCCGCGGGACACGCGCAGGAAGCCGGCGCACTGCTCGTACGCCTTGTCGCCCAGGCGCGGCACTTTCAGCAGAGCCTTGCGATTGGCGAACGGGCCGTTGGCATCACGATGCTTCACCACATTCTCGGCGACGCTGGCGCTGAGGCCGGCAACGCGCGAGAGCAGTGCGGCGGAGGCGGTGTTTACATCGACGCCCACGGCATTCACGCAGTCTTCCACCTTGGCATCCAAGGCGCGCGCCAGCTTCACCTGGTTCACGTCGTGCTGGTACTGACCAACGCCGATCGCCTTCGGCTCGATCTTCACCAGCTCGGCCAGCGGATCCTGCAGGCGGCGCGCAATCGACACGGCGCCGCGCAGGCTCACGTCGAGATCCGGGAATTCCTTGGCCGCGACTTCAGACGCCGAGTACACCGATGCGCCCGCTTCGCTCACCACGATCTTGGAGAGTTTGAGGTCCGCGTGCTTTTTCATGAGCTCGGCGGCGAGCTTGTCGGTTTCACGCGACGCCGTGCCGTTGCCGATGGCGATGAGATCCACGCCATGTTGTTTGCTGAGCACGGCCAGACGTGCGATGGACTGATCCCACTGGTTGCGCGGCTCGTGCGGATAGATCGTGTCGGTAGCCAGCAGCTTGCCGGTGGCATCGACCACGGCGACCTTCACGCCGGTACGGATACCTGGGTCCAGACCCATCACGGTCTTGGCGCCGGCCGGTGCGGCCAGCATCAGGTCCTTGAGATTGTCGCCGAACACGCGGATGGCTTCATCCTCCGCGCCTTCGCGCACGCGACCGAACAGGTCGAGGGTGAGATGCAGATGCAGCTTGACGCGCCAGGTGAGGCGCACGGTTTCGCGCAGCCACGCATCGGCCGGGCGGCCTCGATCGAGAATGCCAGCGTGTGCGGCTACGCGGCCTTCGCCTTCCAGGTGGCCTTGCTCCATGTCGACGGTGGGCGCGAGTTCCAGCTCGATGACACCTTCGTTGCGCGCGCGCATCAGCGCGAGCAGGCGGTGCGAGGGAATCTTGCCGATCGGCTCGATGTGGTCGAAGTAGTCGCGGAACTTCGCGCCTTCATGCTCTTTGCCTGGCACGACCTTGGCGCGGATCTGGCCCTTGTCCCACAGCCAGTTGCGCAGCTCGCCGACCAGGCCGGCGTCTTCGGCAATGCTTTCCATCAGGATGGCGCGCGCTCCATCGAGCGCGGCGCGCACGTCGGCCACGCCCTTGTCGGCATCGACGTACGGGGCGGCGACCGCTTCCGGTGATTGCGTAGGATCTTCGCGCAGGCTGAGTGCCAGCGGCTCAAGGCCCGCTTCGCGCGCAATCTGTGCCTTGGTGCGGCGCTTGGGCTTGTACGGCAGGTACAGGTCTTCCAGGCGCGCCTTGGTATCCGCGTAAAGAATGTCGCCCTTCAGCGCGTCGGTGAGCTTGCCCTGTTCCTCGATGCTGGCCAGGATCGCGCTGCGACGCTCTTCCAGCTCGCGCAGGTAGCGCAGGCGTTCCTCAAGCAGGCGCAGCTGGGTGTCGTCAAGACCGCCGGTGGCTTCCTTGCGGTAGCGGGCGATAAACGGCACGGTGGCGCCGCCATCGAGCAGATCCACCGCGGCGTTGACCTGTTCAGGTTTGGCGGCAATGTCCTGGGCAATACGTTGTTCGATGCTGAGCATGAGGCTGAAACGATTCCTGTGCGTTCGACAAGGCGACACGCCACCTGCGTGGCATGCCGAGCTGCCGATCATAGCAAGTCATTCCCTCGCTCAATCCTGCGCGGCGGGCGCCTGCTCCGGACGAAGCGTCAGATAGCCTGAGGCTTGCGCCTGCGATGGCTCGTCCCCACGGGGTGATAGATAGCTGGTCGCGATGCGGCGGTTGCGCGGCCAATGCCGTGGATGCAGGGAGCGCGAATCGGAAGTGTGGGCAAACGGCATCACGACCAGGGCCGGGCGCGGCCCCGTACTCGGCAAGGACAGGTGATCGCGTGGCGGGAACCCCATGCTCATCGCAGCCAGCAGGGCCGCAATGATGGCCAGCGTGATCGCTGCGGGTAGCCAACGCGCGAGCATCCGAGTGAGCCTGGACTTGCGCTTGAACGTGGGCGCAGGCGTGGCAAGCACCGGATGGATGTCGATGCCGGGGGGCGACTCGACCACCGCGTGCCCGTTGAGTGATTCGGTGGGCGTGGCTGGTGTGGGTATACGCCGGACATCGCCAATGAAGCGATAACCGAGACTATGCACGGTGGCAATGTAATGAGGATCGGCCGCGCAATCGCCAAGCGCACGCCGTAGCTGCGAAACAGCACGCGACAGTACGCCGGGTGTGACGTGCCGATGGCCCCAGGCGGCGTCGAGCAAATCGTCCTTGCTGACGACATCGCCCGCCTGTTGCAGAAGCGTCGTCAACACCACGTAGGCCTTGGGTTCGACTGCTATGGGGCTACCCGCGCGCTCGAGACGATGCGCGCGCGGCTCGACGACGATGTCGTCGCATTGGTAGATCCAGCCACTGTCTGCTTGGGACTGGGCCATGACCTTGCCTGATGGGCGGCCCCCCGCAACGACAAGCATGCGCTCAGTAGATCAGGCACGCATCCGCCATAGGTCATAACCGACGTTTTTCGTGCAGCGTGACATGCGCGGTACACATGCCACGGCGTGCGTGTCGCTTATTCGTCATCTGCCCAGCAGAGGTATGGCGAAAGGCCCACGCTACGACCTGTCTCTGTTGCCATGAGCTTTCGTCAGGCGTTGAAGGAGTCCGCGTTGGCACCGGTTTTTTTGGTGGCGTCCTTGAGCTCGCCGGCGCGGCCGTTAAGCACGAGTGTATTGGCGATCAAATCGTGCAGACCCTGCTTGCGTTGAGTCCAGCCAACCATCAGGAAGCCGACGCCAAGGATGAGTGCGCTGAGGTATTTGGCCGGATAGCGGCCGAACGCTCGCAGGAAGCTGATACGTTCACCCTGCATATCGGTCACGCGAATGCGAAGCGCGAGCTTGCCGACCGTCGCCTGCCAAGCCGAGCTTTCGCAAATCGCGAAATACAGCCAGATGATCGCAGTGATGATGAGAAATGCGGGCATCATCGTCGTGTAGTACTGGCTGAGCGCGGCCAGCATGGCTTGCGCATCGTCCGAAGCAGAGAGTTGCGCCTGTTCCAGCGTCGCCTGTGCCGCATCGCCGCCCATCATCTTTTCGATCAGCGCGCTGGGGATGTAGAGCATGACGCTATCGATGAAGTAGGCGGCCACACGCTTCCAGAACCCGGCGTTATCGTCCAGCGAGGCAGTCGTAGCTGGCGACGACTGCACCGGAGTGATCGGCGGGGGATAGGCCGAGGACGGGGTCAGCTCCTCAGGAAACAGAGCGGATAGCGGCTGCCAGTCGGCCAGGCCTTCATGCCATCCCAGGTCGCTCGCGCTTACCTGGCCGCTGCGCAGCCATTGGCGCACTTCGACTTCCGTGTACGGGCCATGCCGTTCGCCGTCCCGTCCGATCCAGACTTCCATAAACGCATGCTCCGCATAGTCGATGGCATCCATGATGCCATGCGCGGCGCAAAAGCGGCTTTCTCGCCATCCCGATCAGGGCGTCGGTCGGTCAGCCTGGATCAAGCGGCGTGGCGTTTCAGATGCACGAGCAACAGCGAAATGGCTGCCGGCGTGACGCCGCTGATGCGCGATGCCTGGCCGATCGTTTCCGGCTGCGCGCGCTTGAGCTTCAGCAGCACTTCGGCCGACAGTCCGCGCACCTTGTCGTAGTCGAAACTGCCGGGAATCGCGGTCTGCTCGTGACGGCGCTGCCGTTCGATTTCATCCCGCTGGCGTTCGAGATAGCCGGCGTACTTGGTCTGCACTTCGACCTGGGCGGCCACGTTCTCGTCGTCCACCGCCGGCGCAATGCCGTCCACGGAGGTCAGCTTGGCATAGTCCAGTTCGGGACGACGCAGCAGGTCGAGCGCATTGGTTTCGCGGCTCAGCGTGATACCGAGCTGACGCTCGATGGCCGCACCCAGCGTGTTGGTCGGTGCGGCCCACAACGCACCCAGGCGCTGTGTTTCGCGTTCCACGGCGTCGCGCTTCGCGCGCAGCGCGTCGTAGCGCGCCTGCGGTACGACGCCGAGGCGATGCCCGGTTTCGGTAAGCCGCAGGTCCGCGTTGTCCTCGCGCAGATGCAGTCGGTACTCGGCGCGCGAGGTGAACATGCGATACGGCTCGATGGTGCCGTTGCTGATGAGGTCATCGATCAGCACGCCGATATAGGCCTCATCGCGACGGGGATACCACGGCGCCTCGCCCTTGACCGCCAGCGCGGCATTGAGTCCTGCGATCAGGCCTTGCGCAGCCGGCTTCTTCGTAGCCGGTGGTGCCATTGATCTGGCCGGCGAAGTAGAGCCCGGGGATGGATTTGGTTTCCAGCCACGGGTGCAGGCCGCGCGGATCGAAATAGTCGTACTCGATCGCGTAGCCGGCCGCGTGATGTGCGCGTTCTCGAAACCCTTGATCGAATGCACGAGCGCGAGCTGCACGTCATACGGCAGCGACGTGGAAATGCCGTTCGGGTAGATCTCGAACGTGTCCAGACCTTCCGGCTCGATGAAGATCTGGTGCGAGCTCTTCTCCGCGAAGCGCACGACCTTGTCCTCGATCGACGGACAGTAGCGCGGACCGACGCCTTCGATCTGGCCGCTGTACAGCGGCGAGCGATCCAGCGAGCCGCGGATCAGTTCGTGCGTGTGCTCGCTGGTGTGGGTGATCCAGCAGCTGACCTGACGGGGATGCTCGGCGCGCGAGCCCAGGTAGGAGAACACCGGGGCGGGGTGCATCGCCTGGCTGCTCTTCCAGGCCGGAGAAATCGATGCTGCGCCTATCGATGCGTGGCGGCGTGCCGGTCTTCAGGCGGTCAGCCGCGACAGGCAGTTCGCGTAGCTTCTGCGCCAGCGTGCTGGCGGGCGGATCACCGGCACGGCCGCCTGCGTACTGCGCGGGGCCGATATGGATCTTGCCGGCCAGAAAGGTGCCGGCGGTCAGCACCACCGCGCGTGCATGGAATTTCAGCCCCATCTGGGTCGCCACACCGGTGACGCGCCCACCCTCCAGGATCAGGTCGTCCACCGCCTGCTGGAACAGTTCCAGGTTTGGCTGGGTTTCCACCATGTGCCGGATCGCGGCCTTGTACAGCGCGCGGTCGGCCTGGCAACGGGTGGCCCGCACGGCCGGCCCCTTGGAGGCGTTCAGCGTGCGCCACTGGATGCCGGCGCGGTCGGCTGCATGGGCCATCGCACCGCCGAGGGCATCGATCTCCTTCACCAGGTGACCCTTGCCGATGCCGCCGATGGCCGGGTTGCAGCTCATTTGCCCGATCGTTTCGATGTTGTGGCTGAGCAGCAGGGTGCGTGCACCCGCGCGCGCCGAGGCGAGCGCGGCCTCGGTGCCGGCGTGGCCGCCGCCGATCACGATGACGTCGTAGGTAGTGGGATGGAACATGTGAAGTCTCGTCGCTCTATGTGGTGCTGCGCCCGGCGGCCCCGTCGGTGACTAGGCTCGGCCATCCTGGCCTCGCCAAGTCACCCGGCCCTCGGCATCCTGCCTCGGGCGCTCACCGCTCGCGGTCTGCCACTGGCAGACCGCGTGGCCTACGGCCAGCGCGGCTCGCCCACCGCCGATCACGATGACGTCGTAGTGGGTCGGATGAAACATGAAACTGCCCCGAAAGCGCAGGAATGGACCAAATGCGGCGCCTATGGTAACTCCACAAGCCCCGTCCGGCCGCTGGCACGCTTCCTGCTTATTCCAATCCGCACTTTCACGGGCAGAAGCTGCGCGGTAACGCGCGCCGAGATCGAACGACAGGGGTTCGATTGCGTGCCGGGAGAGGAAGCAAGACGGCGCCCCTTGGGGCGCCGTCGCCTTTTTCAGGGCCAGAGCGTAAACCGGCTCAGAATAAGATCTGGCGCCCGGCGGTCTCAGGAACAGGGGGAATCCAGGATGACCGTGTTGCCGGGCGCCAGAAACCGTGAAACGGATGACTGGCAGCAGCTAACTGCTGCGCTACGGGTTGGATATTTACGCCTAGCGCGTGAACGTAAAGTGACTAAAACGCTCGTTTGTGCCGAGTCTCGGCACCTCATGACGTACAGCGTCATTTCGTGATCTGAGTCCTCGTCGAACGTGATCTGCGTCACATTGATGGCACGGGCATTGCTTCAGCAGACAAGCCAACCAAGGCAACTGTACTGGGGGAACTCGTGTCATGGATTTCAACTTCGATCTTCAGCCGGTTTACCAGCATCACGACCTGCTCGTTGAGGTGGGCCGTGTGGAAATGGCCATGGAGCATCTGGATGCGCGCACCGAGAACGAGCGTCAGACGCTGCGTCCGCGCCTGCTGACCCGGCTGAGCCGGCTTCGCGATGCCTTGGAACGCCTGCCTGCCTGACATGCGCGAAGGCTGCCCCGGGCATTGGCCGGATGGACGGCTAAACGCCTATTGAGTGGCGAGCGATGAAAGTCCCGGGCGCATGCTCCTCACGGGGGCCTTACGCGACCGGGTGGTGTACTCCCGGCGAGCATTACGCCCGGGTGCCCCGTCCTAGACGGGAAGCACTCGGGCGTTTTCTTTTGGCATGCGACAACGGTCGCCGCGATGCAGCGACGGTTGAGCGGTTAGTCGTGCAGCATGCTCTGCACGATCTCGGTGAGGTTGCGCGACAGCCCGGGTTGTCCCGCGAGGGAGTCGATCGCGGCTCTGGCCACGGCGTGTCGCGTGGGTTCCAGGCGTTGCCAACCGTTGAAAGCGGTAGCCAGCCGCGCCGCAACCTGCGGATTGATCGCATCGAGCTGGGCCAGCCGTTCGGCGAGCAGCCGATAGCCGCTGCCGTCGGGGCGGTGGAAGCCATCAGGGTTATTGCGCGCCCACGCGCCAAACAAGGCGTTGACGCGATTCGGGTTCTTGAGCGTGAAAGCCAAATCCGCTTCGAGCTCGCGTACGCGATCGAGCACGATATCGCCGGGCAACTGTGTCTGTACCGAGAACCACTTGTCGGTCGCCAGCGGGTTGTCTGCATAGCGTTGGCGGAAATGGACCAGTGCTGCGGCGGCTTGCGGCGCATTGCCTCGCGCCAGCACGGCCAGCGCGGCAAGGCGGTCCGTCATGCTCGGCGCGTTGTCGTATTGGAGGGTGGCAAGTTTCTGCGCGCCGTTGGGATCGACCAGCGCAAGCAGGTCCAGCACGCGGCGCTTGAGCCGGCGCCGGGCCTGGCTGAGGGCGTCGAGATCCCGATTCGTGTGGCCGGCAAGCGCCTCGTATCGTTGCAGCAGGGTTTCGTCGCCGATGCGTCGAGCCAGGCGTTCCTGCAATTGCCGGCGCAACGTGTGCACGCGCGAGGGATCGACCAGGCGCTCGCGCTCGGACAGTTCGATTTCGCCTGGTGGCGTCAACAGATCGGCGAGCAGCGCCGGATCGAGCGTGGTCTCCCCAAACAGGGCCGCCAACGCGTCGCACCAGGCGTCCAGGGCGGAGCCGCCACCACCATCGCGCAGATTGTCGAAGGCGCGGGCGGCAAGCTGCTGGCCGGCCTCCCAGCGATTGAAGCCGTCCACGTCGTGGCGCAGCAGCAAGGCGAGATCGGTTGGCGCGTAATCGCATTCGAGGATCACCGGTGCGGAGAATCCACGCAGTAACGACGGTACCGGCGAAGCGTCCACCTGGTGGAACACGAAGGCCTGTTCGGCGCGATCCAACACCACGACGCGCTCAACTGAACCGGCAGACGCTGCCGCTGCATCACCCGCGAGATGCAGTGGAAGCATGCGACCCTCGCGGTCGAACAGCGCCAGCTTCACCGGAATCGGCAGCGGTTGCTTTTGCGGCTGCGCCGCAGTCGGTGGTGTGTGCTGCGACAGGGTCAACGTGTAGCTGCGCTGCGCGGCATCGTAGTGGCCGCGCGCCGTCAGGCGTGGCGTGCCGGATTGGCTATACCACGCCAGATAAGGCATCAGGTCGATGGCATTGGCATCGCCCAGAGCGCGCAGGAAATCCTCAAGCGTGGCAGCGTGGCCATCGTGACGCGAGAAGTACAGATCCATGCCACGGCGAAAGCCTTCGCGGCCCAGATGACCGGCCACCATGCGCACCAGCTCCGAGCCCTTCTCGTAGACCGTGGCGGTGTAGAAATTGTTGATTTCGCTGTATTGCGCGGGACGCACCGGATGCGCGAGCGGGCCGGCGTCCTCCGGGAACTGGGCGCGACGCAATAGGGCGACATCCTCGATGCGCTTGAGCGAGGGCGAGTTCATGTCGGCGGAGAACTGCTGCTCGCGGAAGACCGTGAGGCCTTCCTTCAGCGACAGCTGGAACCAATCGCGGCACGTCACGCGATTGCCGCTCCAGTTGTGAAAGTACTCGTGTGCCACCACGGCTTCCACGGCGCGGTACTCATCGTCGGTGCTTGAGTCGGGGTCGGCCAGTAGGTACTTGGCGTTGAAGATATTGAGGCCCTTGTTCTCCATCGCGCCCATGTTGAAGTCGTGCGTGGCGACGACATGGAACACGTCGAGGTCGTACTCGCGGCCATAAGCCTGCTCGTCCCAACGCATCGAGCGCACCAGCGCATCCATGGCGTAATGGCAGTGGGCGATGGCGTCGGGCTCGGCCCAGATCACCAGCTTCACCGCGCGGCCGCCGGAGGTCACATAGTCCTGCTCGATCTTCTGCAGCCGCCCGGCGACCAAGGCGAACAGATAGCTCGGCTTGGGGTGCGGGTCGACAAAGCGCGCCCAATGCCGGCCGTTCTCCAACTCGCCCTGGCCATCCGGGTTGCCGCCGGCCAGTAGGACGGGGAAACGATCGCGGTCGGCGCGCAGGGTGACGGTATAGCTGGCCAGCAGGTCCGGCCGATCCGGGAAGAAGGTGATGTGGCGGAAGCCCTGCGCCTCGCACTGGGTCAACAGGAAGCCACTTTCGCGCTTGCCGGAGAGATACAGGCCTTCGAGCGCCGTATTGGCGGCGGGTTGCACGCGCACCCGTGTCTCCAGCACGCTGCCGTCGTTGGCGCCATCGACTTCCAGCACATGGTCCGTGTAGCGCCAGGCCGTTTCAGGCAGCATCTTGCCGTCCAGCGTGATCGACAGCAGCTCCAGGCCCTCGCCATCCAGGCGCAGCGGCTCCTGCTGGCTGGGATCGCGCAGCAGATGCAGGCGCGAGGTCACCTCGGTCGTGTCGATACCGAGGTCGAAGGCCAGTTCCACCTGCGCAATGCGCCAGGCGGGAGGGCGGTAATCGTTGAGCCGGATAAGCGTTGGCGGGGCGTCGCTACGAGTAGTCATCGAGACAGCTGGGGCTAGTGAGACCGATCAGGCTAACATGCGGCCCTTTCCAGGCAGGACAAGGCGATGTCGGACTATCTTGCGGAACGCGACTCATGGGGCGCCCACGAGCTCGCCGTGCTGACCGATCAGGCGCGCGGCCGTTGCGTGCGTATTGCACGGCGCGGGGCCACCCTGGTCAAATTTGAGGTGCCGACCCGT
Organism: uncultured Gammaproteobacteria bacterium; assembly: GCA_963765335.1. Lineage (GTDB taxonomy): Bacteria > Pseudomonadota > Gammaproteobacteria > Xanthomonadales > Rhodanobacteraceae > Dyella. The sequence continues at coordinate 29,611 of CAVXWA010000006.1, forward strand.
GATGGCACGCGCGATCTTGCCGATGGCTACCGTGATGCCGGCGAGCTGGACACCCGACCCAGCTCGCGCTTCGCCATCATGGTGCCGTTCGCCAACCGTATTGCCGATGCGCGCTACAGCTTCGACGGCGAGGTGCATGATTTGCAGCCTGGCGTCGAGGGCGCCCAGCGCGCGGCCCGTCACGGTTTCGTGCGGGGCGTGGATTTCGACATCACCGAGCTGTCGGCGGATGCGCAGGCGGCGCGCGTAACGTTCGCCACGCAGGCGATCCGCCCCGGGGTGCATCCTGGCTACCCGTTCGCCATCGACCTGGCGGTGACCTATACGCTCGATGCGGTCGGCCTCACGCTGGAAGCGCGGATGCGCAATGTGGGCGATCGGGCGGCGCCGTGCTTCTTTGGCTGGCATCCGTATTTCCGCCTCGGTGACAGTCCCATCGATAGCTGGGCATTGCAGATTCCAGCAGACAGCATGGTGCGTACCGACGGCGACTTTATTCCGCTACCCGGCGATGCCGCGCGTGTCGCCATGGCAAGCGAGCCCGAATTCGATTTCCGCCAGGCACAGCCCATCGGAACGCGCGAGCTCAATCACGCCTTTGCCGATCTACGTCGTGATGGCGACGGCCGCGCGCGCACTCGACTGAGTGATCCGGCGAGCGGGGTCGCGATCGCGTTGTGGCAGACCTCGGGCGTGATGCTGGCATTTACGGCGGACACGGTAACGCGCGACGTGCGCCGTTCCGTGGCGCTGGAGCCGATGGAAAGCTGGGCGGACGCGTTCAACCGCCCGGATTGCGCTGCCACCATCCGTCTCGAACCCGGTACTGAAAGACACTTACATCTGCGGCGTGGAGATCGCATCGACATGAGCAACAACATCAACCCCGCGGCGCTGCCCAGCTTCGATCAGGTCCAGCAGGCGGCCGCACGTATCGCGCCCTATGCGGTGCTCACACCCGTGCTGCGCAGCCCGACGTTGAACGCGCTGAGTGGCGCCGACCTGTATTTCAAATGCGAGAACCTGCAGCGAGGCGGCGCCTTCAAATTCCGCGGCGCATGCAATGCGGTGTGGTCGTTGGATGATGAGCAGGCGGCGCGCGGCGTCGTCACGCATTCGTCCGGCAATCATGGCAATGCGCTGGCGCTGGCCGCAGCGACACGCGGAATCGCCGCGCATGTGATCGTGCCGGATGGCGCCGTGCGTACCAAGGTGGAGGCGATCGAACGCGCTGGCGCGATCCTGCATCGCTGCGAGGCGACCCAGGCCGCGCGCGAGGCCAAGGCCGAGGAAGTGCGCCTTGCGACAGGGGCCGAACTGGTCCATCCGTATGCCGATACGCGCGTCATGGCCGGGCAGGGCACCGCCGCCTGGAAATGCTGCAGCAAAGCGGTGGACTGGATGCGCTGATCACGCCGATCGGCGGTGGCGGTCTCGCGGCCGGTACGGCCATTGCCGCGCACGGGCTGGTTCCCCAGCTCATGCTGCATGGCGCCGAGCCGGAAGGCGCGGACGACGCTGCACGCTCGCTGGCGCAGGGGCAGCGAGTGGGTCCATTCGCCGCGCACACGATTTGCGATGGCCTGCGCACCTTGATTGGCGAAACCAACTTCGACGCGCTGCGCATGCATCGCGTACAGGTGGCGACCGTGAGTGATGACGAAGTCGTCGCTGCGATGAAGCTGCTGTGGAACGAGCTGAAGCTGGTGGTCGAGCCCTCCAGCGCAACGGTGCTGGCGGCGGTGCTCAAATATCCGGAGCGTTTTGCGGGCCAGCGCGTGGGACTCGTGCTCAGTGGCGGCAACGTCGATCTTGATGCGTTGCCGTGGTAGCGATACTTCCTCTCCCCTCCGGGCGACCCGAAGGTAGTCCCTGTGGGAGAGAAGAGCGAGGTGAGCCCCTAAAAGGGGGTAAAAGGCGGGTGCTCGCGGGAAGGCTTCAAGCGAGCCTGCTTCGACTGAGCCCTGTCGCTAGATTGACCCCTCACCCTACCCTCTCCCCAAGGGGGAGAGAGATAAGAGCAGCGCTCAGACCTTCTTGATAAAGCAGGTTTTCAACACCAGCGTGGAACGCCCATCGCGGCATTCGACTTCTTCAGGATTGTCCTCATCCACGCGAATGGACTTGAACACGGTGCCGCGCTTGAGCGTCTGCGACGAACCCTTGACCTTGAGGTCCTTGATGACCTGCACCGAGTCGCCGTCGAGCAATTCGGCGCCATTGCTGTCTTTCACGTTCAAGATGACATCCCTGCACAAGTAAGGCGCTTATTGTAACGCCGCAGCAGTGAGGCGACTCAGCTGCGGCGCAGGCGCAATCCACTCACCGCGACCAACCCGAGCAAGACAAACACGATGCCCACCACTTCCATCGCGCTGGGCCGCTCGTGCAGGATCGCCCACGCCAACAGCACGCTGACGATGGGTACGCCAAGGCTGGCCAGGCTGGCCACCGCGGTCGGCAGGCGATGAAGCACCACCAGCCACAAGCCCCAGGCAATGCTCGAGGCCATCACGACGCTATACGAAAGTGCGCCGATAAAGCCCCAACTCCAATCGATCGAGCGCTGCGGTACACATAGCGTGACGATAACCAGGGCGATCGAACCAAACAGCATCTGCCACGCGGTGAGATTGAGTGGTGTCGGTGCGTGTTGCAGAAATACACGCTTGCTCAATACCGTCCCCATGGCCCAGGCCATGCCCGCGCCGATCGCCAGCAGGGTACTCCCGGTGTTCCCCAGGCCATGCCAGGGCTCGATGATGCAAACCAGCCCGATCGCGGCCAGGCTGAGGCCCAGCCAACGGCGCGGCGTGAGCCGTTCGTGCAGGATCACCCAGGCCAGCAGCACGGCCCAGAACGGCATCGTGTAAGCCAGCAGGGCGATGCGGCCCGCACCGCCGTTCACCAGTGCCCACTGCCCCAGTCCCTGGAAGGCCGCGGTCTGGCACAGGCCGATCGTGGCGGTGGGCAGCAGCGGCGGTGGTCGCAGCGACTGTCGCGTGACCAGCAGCGCACCAAACAGCAGCAGTGCCCCAAGCACATAGCGCAGCGCGGCGAAGTCGAAAGGGCCAGCGTGTTGCAGCACCTGCTTCATCACGACCCAGCTATAGGCCCAGATCAGGATGGTGGCGAGCAGCGCCAACACGGCGCCACGCGGATGCGCTGATGCAGTCATGGATTCCGGCCAGGTAGATGAGGCGTGGCGGTACGACGGGCTTTTGCCCTTGTGACACGCCAGTGGGTGGGATAGCGTCGTGGCTTACCCGGAAACTTACAAGGGGAGAGACATGGCCGGAGCGAGTTCATGGAACGCACCCGTGGCCTGTGCGGGATTGGCGGCGTATGTTGGGATGCTGTTCCGCTTTCCACTCCTGGTGCAGATGGTGCAAGCCGGCGAGATTGCCATCCTCAGTGCCGTGCCGTCGGTGCTCGGTGCCTTGCTGCTGCTGGTGGCCTGCTTCGGCCTGCTGCTGCGAAGGCCGGTCCGCGCATGGTTGTTTGCCATCACGGCCGTCGCCTTGCTCGTTGGCCTGATCTGGCTGCCCACCCTGGTGTTTTCGTTCTGGCTTTGGTTGGCGGTGACCGTCGCGTTGGCTGGGACGGTTATCGGTTTCCGCGCCAAGCGCCGCGCCGGTGCGCCCGACTGAATAGGATTCGACCACATGGCCCGCAGGTCATTACAAGGAGTTCATCACATGCAGCGCTGCCCCTGGGGCGATAGCCCGGACATGCACGATTACCACGACACGGAATGGGGCGTGCCGCTGCACGACGATCGCGCGCTATTCGAATTCCTCTGCCTGGAAGGCGCGCAGGCCGGCTTGTCATGGCGCACCGTCCTGCTCAAGCGCGACAACTATCGGCGTGCTTTCCATCACTTCGACATCGCCAAGGTGGCGGCGATGAGGGATCGCGAACTGGAAAAGCTGCTGCTGGATCCGGGCATCATCCGTAACCGCCTCAAGGTAACCGCCACGCGCGACAACGCCATCACCGCGCTCGGTGTCATTGGCGAACACGGCAGCCTGGATCGCTACTTGTGGTCATTCGTTGACGGCAAACCCATTCGCAACCGGTGGACGGGTCAGGGCGATGTTCCCGCCAGCACGCCGCTATCGGATCGCATGAGCAAAGAGCTGAAGAAGCGCGGCTTCCGTTTCGTCGGCACCACCATATGCTATGCCTTGATGCAGGCTACCGGCATGGTCAATGACCATGTGGTGGGATGCTTTCGGCACAAAGAAGTGTGATGCCAATGAGCCTGCACGATTGATCCGGCGTCATCCCGGCTTGACCAGCCCTTGGGCTGTTGCGAGCCGCCGGGATGACGAGAGTATGCAGCGCGTGTCTAACGCCGCCGTGAACCGCGCAGGCTGTCCACCGAGAAACTGGCCATCTCGCCGCCACCTGGCGTGCGGCGTGACTGGCCGTGCGGTGGACCCCAGGCATGTGCGGTGACGACTTCCCACGTGGCGGGAACTCGGCCATCGACGCGCAGGGTTTCGTAGGCCGCCAGCATGCGCTGATAGTGGCGCTTGCCGAGCAGGTGGCGCTCGCGCTCGCGGTCGGCATTGGTGGCGCCCAGACCCTGCAATTCCTTCAGCAGCAGGCGCGGCTCGCTGTAGGTGAGCGTGTAGCGGTCCACATCCAGCACAGGATCGCGCAGGCCCGCGTTGATCATCGCGTCGCCCAGGTCATGCATGTCGAGGAAACGGCTGACGTGCGGCTGCTGGTCGGCTTCCGCCCAGGCGGCGCGCAATTCCTTCAGCGTGTCCGGCCCGAAGGTGGAGAACACCAGCAAGCCACCGGGCTTGAGCACGCGCACGCATTCGCCGAACAGCGCCGGGAGGTCGTCGATCCACTGGAAGCACAGGTTGGAATGCAGCACGTCCACGCTGTGGTCGGGCAAGGGCAGCGACGTGGCATCGGCACATACACGTTGGAACGGCTTGAGCCAGCTGATGTGCTTCTTGGCGGCGCGCAGCATGGGCAGCGCGAGGTCGGCGGCGATCACCTGCGCCTTGGGATAGCGCTTGCGCAGTAGCGCCGTGCCGCGCCCGGTTCCCGCACCCACGTCGAGCACGCGTGCGGGCGCGTCGAGATAGAAGCCGAGGCGATCCTGCAGCAGTCCCTGCACTTCCTGTTGCAGGGCGTCGTGCTGCTCATAGGTGTTGGCGGCGCGGCCGAAGTTCCGGCGCACCTGGCGCTTGTCAAAATGCGATTCGCTCATTGCAACGTATCCAGCAATGGCGACAGTACATTCGCTACGTCATTGGCATAACCGAAGAACGGCGCATGGCCGGCGTGGGCGATCTCGTGATACGTGCCACGACTTTGTTCGGCGGACCATGCCATCGCAGGCGGTGGCACCAAACGGTCGCGGTGTCCGGCGATCCAGGTGTTCGGTACCGAGAGCGAGGCGAGGCTGGCGCGGCGGTCGGTGGTTTCCAGAATGCGGATGCCCTCCTGCAGCACGCGCATATTGGGCTCGCCGCGGGTAAACATCAGGCTGCGCAAGTGGCGCAACTCGGCGCGCGGATCGGGGCTGCCCATCGCCTCAAGCGCGATGAACCGTTCGAGCGTGGCGTGGTAGTCGGTTTCCAGATCGTCGGCGAGCTGTCGCACCAGTTTGGGGTCGCTGCCGTAGGGCCAGTCTTCGTCGCGCGAGAATTTGGGGGTGCCGCAAATCACCCCGAGGCCGCGTGCATGTTGCGGGTGTTCGAGAGCCGCCGTGAGCGCCACCAGGCCACCCAGCGACCAGCCGATCCAAACCGCAGGCGGCGTGCGCTCGGCAATCGCCTTGGCGCACGCCGAAGGTTCCAGCGGCAGCGTGCTGTCGCGCGAATAGCCGTGGCCGGGAAGATCGACCACATGCATCGAGCAACGGTCCGCCAAAGCGTCGACGAGCGGTTCCATCATGCCGCCGTGCATGGCCCAGCCGTGCAGGATTACTACCGGAATCGGACCGCGGCCATGGGTTTCGATGTGGAGACTCACCGATCCTTCTCCCCTTGGGGGAGAAGGTGCCCCGAAGGGGCGGATGAGGGGCGGGTGCTCGCGGTGGCGTGGAAAAAATCACGCTCGTTCGAAGCGCTATCGCTAGATTGGCCCCTCACCCCAGCCCTCTCCCCTTGGGGGAGAGGGAGCGAAGCCGGCGCCAGGCTCTTGTCCACGGCGCCGCGCTCGTCAAACACGAAACAATCGCCGCGCCAATGCGTGCCGTCGGTCTCCTCAAAGTATTTCAGGATGCCGCCTTCCAGCTGGTAGACGTTGCCGATGCCGATGTCCTGCATATGCAGCACGGCCTTTTCGCAGCGGATGCCGCCGGTGCAGTACGACACCACGGTCTTGTTCTCGTAGCGTGCTCGGTCGGCGGCAATCGCCTCGGGAAATTCGGTGAAGCTGCTCAAGCGATAGTCCACCGCGTGCTCGAACAGGCCGATGTCGGTTTCGTAATCGTTGCGCGTGTCGAGCAGCACCACCTCGCGGCCATCGTCGTCACGGCCTTGCGCCAGCCAGCGCTGCAGCGTACGCGGCGCCACGGATGGTGCACGCGTGCCTTCCGGACGGATCGCCGGCATGCGCATGGTGATGATTTCCTTCTTGAGGCGCACACGCATGCGGCCGAACGGGACGTCGTCGGAAATCGACACCTTCGGCTCCAGGCCGGCGAAGCGCGGGTCGGCGCGCAGCCAGTCCATAAAGGTATCGACGGCATCGCGCGGGCCGGCCAGGAACAGGTTGATACCCTCGGGTGCCAGCAGGATGGTGCCCTTCAGCGCGAGAGCCTCGCTGCGTTCGAGCACGCGCTCGCGCAGCGCGGGAAGGTCGTCCAGGCTGACGAAGCGGTAAGCGGAAAGATTGATAATCGACATGGGCAGAGGGGTACGGCGAGGCCGCCATTATACGGGGCGTGCCAAAGGGGCCCCGGCGGGCAGGCGTGAAAGCGCGTCCAGCAACCGGTCCACGTCGCTTTCCGTGTGCATGGCGGAGAGCGTGATACGCAAGCGCGCCTTGCCCTGCGGCACGGTGGGCGGGCGGATCGCGGTGACCAGCAAACCCTGTTGTTCCAAGGCTTCCGCCGCGTCCAGCGCGGCCTGGGCGTCGCCCAGCAGCAGGGGCTGGATGGCGGTGGGCGAGGGCATCAGGGGTAGTCCGAGCTGAGCCGCGCCCTGGCGGAAGCGTGCGATCAACTGGTTCAGTTGGTCGCGCCGCCAGCCCTCGGTTTGGGCCAGCCGCACGGCCGCCAGCGTAGCGGCGGCGAGTGCCGGCGGCATGGCCGTCGTATAGATATAGGGTCGGGCCGACTGCACCAGGCCGTCGATCAGATCGGCCGAGCCGGCCACGAAGGCACCGCTGCAACCCAGCGCCTTGCCCAGGGTGGCCATCAATACCGGCACGTCGTTCTGGCTCAGTCCGTTGTCGACCACGCTGCCTTCGCCTTGGGCGCCGAGCACGCCCAGGCCATGGGCGTCATCCACCATGAAGGTGGCGCCTTCGCGCTGGCAAAGCTCAGCAAGCGCGCGTAGCGGCGCGATATCGCCATCCATGCTGAAGACGCCATCGGTGGCGAGCAGGGCTGCGGCATCGCTGCGGCTGCCGAGCTGGCGCGCGGCGCCGTCCACATCAGCATGCGGGTAGCGCTTGAGTTCAGCGCCCGCGAGTTGGGCGCCATCGAGCAGACAGGCGTGGTTGAGCTTGTCCTGCACGCACAGGTCGTCGCGTTGCAGCAGCGCCTGCATCACGCCCAGGTTCGCCATATAGCCGGTGGAGAACAGCAAGGCCCGCTCGCGCCCGGTCCATTCGGCCAGCGCCTCTTCCAGCTCGGCATGTGCCGTGCGATGGCCACAGATGAGATGGGCGGAACCGCTGCCGACGCCATCGCTATCGGCAGCCTGCTTGAGCGCGGCAATCAGTTGCGGATGCTGGGCCAGGCCAAGGTAATCGTTACTGCAGAACGCGAGCAGGCGTCGCCCGTCGCGTTCCACCCAGGCGCCATCCGCACGATCCACCGTGCGCAGGCGCCGCCGCAGGCCCGCCTGGGCGCGCTCGGCGCTGTGGTGGGCGAGACGCTCGGTGAGCGACGGGCGGGTCATGACGCAAGCGGTGCCTGAAGTCAGGCTGCCGCGCTGCAACCGCAACCGTTGCCGCAGCTGGCTGCCTCGGCTTCGAGGATGTCGGCATGCACGGTGTCGGTGTCTTCAGCGACTTCCAGCGGATGCAGGTCGAGCCGGGCAAACAGCTGGCGGTCGTGTTCCACGTCGGGGTTGCCGGTGGTCAGCAGCTTCTCGCCGTAGAAGATGGAATTGGCGCCCGCGAAGAAGCACAGCGCCTGCACCGCATCGTCCATCTGCTGGCGGCCGGCCGAGAGGCGCACCATCGAGGCCGGCATCAGGATGCGCGCCACCGCAATCGTGCGCACGAAATCGAACGTGTCCAGTGCCTGCGTACCGTTCAACGGCGTGCCTTCCACCTGCACCAGCTGGTTGATCGGCACCGACTGCGGGTGCTCGGGCAGGGTGGCCAGGGTCTGCAGCAGGCCGGCGCGCTGGTCGCGCGTCTCGCCCATGCCGACGATGCCGCCGCAGCAGGTCTTCAGGCCTGCTTCGCGCACGTGATCCAGCGTGTCCAGACGGTCCTGGTACTGGCGGGTGTGGATGATCTCGCCGTAGAACTCAGGCGCGGTATCCAGGTTGTGGTTGTAGTAGTCCAGGCCGGCCTGCTTCAGCGTCTGCGCCTGCTCGCCGCTGAGCATCCCCAAGGTGGCGCAGGTTTCCAGGCCCAGGCCCTTCACCGCGCGCACGATCTCGGCGACCTTCGCCACGTCGCGGTCCTTGGGGCTGCGCCAGGCCGCGCCCATGCAGAAGCGGCTGGCGCCGGCGCTCTTGGCGGCCTGCGCCCGTGCCACCACGGCGTCCACACTCATCAGCTTCTGCGCCTGCACACCAGTGTCGTATCGCGCGGCCTGCGGGCAGTAGGCGCAATCCTCGGGGCAGCCACCGGTCTTGATCGACAACAGGGTCGATACCTGGACCGCGTTCGGGTCGTGGTGCTCGCGATGCACGGAATGGGCGCGATGCAGCAGCTCGTTGAACGGCAGGGCGAACAGCGCGGCCACTTCGGCGCGGGTCCAGTCGTGGCGGATGGGTTGGGCCATGGCGGGCATTCCGGGGTGGGGAAGCGCGATAGTTTGGCAGGGCAAAGCATGCTGTCAACTTCATGAGGTCCTACTGAGTTGACGATGCGCAAACGTATGGCTGCCGCTACCATCGGGACCAGTCACCCCATGGAGTCACAGGCATGAGTGCAGGACAGGGCAGTGCCGGCAACGTGCTCGCGGCCATCTGCAGTTTTTTCATCCCTGGCCTGGGCCAGCTGGTGCAGGGACGTGTCTGGATCGCCCTGGTGATGTTTGTGCTCGCCGGGATCCTGTGGATCGTCTGGCTGGGCTGGATCATCCATCTGTGGTCGATCCTCGACGCGGCGCTGTTCAAACCCAAGACCTGAGGTAAGGAGGCCGCGCATGGAGGCGCTTTCCTGGTGGCGATCGGCGGCGGATGCGTTGCAACGCTTCGCCTTGCCCCTGCACTGCCTGTTATGCGGCGGCCCTGGTGACGATGGGCTCGACCTTTGCCGCGACTGCGCGGCCGAGCTGCCACGCAACCGCAGCTGCTGCGCTCGATGCGCCTTGCCGCTGGCGCTGCCGGCGGCCCTATGCGGGCAATGCCAGCGGCGCCCGCCACCATGGGACGCGGCATGGGTGCCTTTCCGCTACGCGTGGCCGTTGGACCGCCTGGAGTCGCGCTTCAAGTTCGGCGCGGACCTTGCGGCGGGTCGCGTGCTGTCGACACTCTGGTTGCGTGATATGCCTCCCGTGGAGCGCCCGCAACTGATCATCCCGGTGCCGCTGCACGGTTCGCGTCTGCGCCAACGTGGCTATAACCAGGCCTTGGAGCTGGCGAGGCCATTGGCGCGCGAGTTGCGCCTGCCGGTGCGACATGACTTGTTGAGGCGCGCCCGCGCGACAGCCGCACAAACCGAACTGGGTGCGCTGTCGCGACGCCGCAACGTGCGCGGCGCTTTCTCGTCGAAGGCCGACGCTCTTTGGCCCGCCCATGTCGCTCTGCTAGATGACGTGATGACCACGGGCGCCACCGTTGCGGAGTGCACCCGCGCGCTCAAGCGTGGGGGTGTGAAACGCGTCGATATCTGGGCGTTGGCGCGTGCGCCGGAGTCGCGCAGTTAGTCTAGGCGACGCCTTGGCATCGATCCCGCTCGAGCTTCAGCTAGGATGCAATGCGACCCCTACCTGGAGTGTGCATCGTGGCGCAGCGTCGTTCTGTTCTGGCCGTCCTTCTGTTGGCATGGCTTCCCGCGGCTGCGTCACTCGCGGCGGATACCAAGCCGGCGACCGACAAGGACTTCGTTGCGTATGCGCAACCCGTTATCGCGTTCACGCATGCGGACATCGTCGACGGGACGGGTCACAAAGCCGCCCACGACCAAACCCTGGTCATCGACAAAGGCCGTATCGGGGCGCTGGGCAGATCCAGCCGCGTGAAGGTGCCTGATGGCGCCACCGTCATTGACGCACATGGCAAGACCTTGCTGCCGGGCTTCGTGCTGATGCACGAGCACATGTTCTATCCCGCGGGCGAAGCGGCCTATAACGAGATGACCTTCAGCTTCCCCCGGCTTTATCTCGCCGGTGGCGTCACCACCATGCGCACGGCCGGCACGATGATGCCGTACGCCGACATCAACGTGCGCGATGCCATTGCACGAGGTGAGTTGGTCGGTCCGGACATGGACGTGACCGGTCCCTATCTCAATGGCCCGGGCCTGCCTATTCCGGGCGTGCATGTGCTCAGCGGCGTCGATGATGCCGAGCGCACCGTCAATTACTGGGCTGATGAAGGCGTCACTTCGTACAAGGCCTATATGCAGATCAGCCGCGCCGAGCTTCAGCGCGCCATCGAAGTGGCTCACCAGCGCGGCCACAAGATCACGGCGCACTTGTGTTCGGTGACCTATCGCGAAGCGGTGGAGCTTGGCATCGACAATTTGGAGCACGGCTTCTTCGTCGCCAGCGACTTTGTAAAGGACAAGAAGCCCGACACCTGTCCTTCCGGCGCCGCAGTGCAGAAGTCACTGGTCGATTTGGACCCCGCGTCACCCGAAGCGAAGGCGCTGATCAAACTCCTGGTCGATCACCATGTGGCGCTCACCTCCACACTCACCGTCTTTGAAACCTTCGTTCCGGGGCGCCCAAAGGCGCCGCAAGGTGCGCTCGACCTGATGATTCCCGAGGTACGTGCGCAGTATGAGGCGCAGTGGAACAAGGTGCAGGGCAGCAAGACCGCCTGGACAACGCTGTATCCGAAACTCGCCAAGCTCGAAAAGCAGTTCGTCGATGCCGGCGGTACGCTGATGGCCGGCACGGACCCGACAGGCTACGGCGGCGTGCTGCCCGGCTACTCCGCCCGGCGCGAGATTGAATTGCTGGTGGAGGCAGGTTTCAGTTTCGAGCAGGCCGTCCACATCGCCACCTTCAACGCTGCGCACTATATGGGCCGCGACGCGGATATCGGCACGCTGGCCGTTGGCAAGCGCGCCGATATCGTGGTCATCGACGGCAACCCGCTCAAGGACACCGCCGCCGTTGAACATATGCCGTTCGTGTTCAAGGGCGGCGTGGGCTACGACACGCGCGCGATGCTTGGCGCCATGAGCAATACGGTGGGGTTGCACTAACCGGCGTTCTGTTTCGACGCAGCTCCTGCGCACGACGAGGGCGGGAAATCCGTGTTGCCTCAATACGGCCATACGAAGCCATAGATAGAGAGTGCCCAGACGAATGTCCATCCAGCTGTTTCACGCCGACACCGACGAACAGATCGCGGCGACCTTCGATGTCATGCAGCAACTTCGCCCCCACCTCCAGCGTTCCGAGTACGGGCCGCTGATCCAAAGCCTGATGGCGAGCGATGGACTAAGACTGCTGGTGCTTGCGGCTGACGACGTGGTGCGAGCCGTGGCCGCCTACCGCGTCATGAACATGCTGTATTGCGGCCGCGCGCTCTTTATTGATGACCTTGTCTCGGATGAACACGCCCGCTCACTTGGCTATGGCTCGCAACTGATCGCACGGCTTAAGGACGAGGCGCGGACGCTCGACTGCAGCGAGATCCAGCTGATCTCCCGCGTCACCCGGGAACAGGCGCATCGCTTCTATTTCCGCGAGGGTTTCGGCATCGAGTGCTTCCACTTTCGCAACAAGCTCGCTTGAGCGCCGCTTAGCCTGGTAACCCGGCAGGCTGCTGGAGCACGATGACGAAGAGGCCCGGGACGGATCCCGGGCCTCAGGTACTCCGGCGTTTGCAGTCGCCAGCGTTGTTGCCGTCGCTATTGGGCCAACGTGTTGATCAACGCCGCCTGCGGGCTACCCCAGCCAGTCACCAGGTCATAGCCGGTCACCGCCGAATAGCTGCCGGATTTTCCACTGGTGATGTCATGGAAGTTCGTGGCATAGCTGCTGGTGATGTTCAGCGGATAGATGGTGGCGTTGAAGTTACCAACGCGCGATCCACCGTTGGCAATCGCCTGTTGATTGACCAGGGCGATGAAGGCTGCCCACATCGGTGCGGCGAAGCTGGTGCCGCCGTACTGGTTGGCAAGGCAGGTGGTCTGGTTTGCGCAGGTGTAGAAGGTGAAGTTGGCATTGGCCGAGACGTCCGGGCCGTTGCGGTAAGTCGTCGAGCCCTTGTTGCTGGAGTTGATCACGCCCGAGAGCTTCTGCCAGGAAGGAATGGCGATTCTGTCGGGCGAGATGCCGCCGCCACTGTCGACCCATGCGGTCTCCGACTTCCATGCGCCGCCGGCGCTGCTGGTCGTCAGGTCGGTGCCGCCGACGGAGATGACATATGCGTCGTCGGCCGGCCACGCTTCGTTGCGCCTCGACCACGTCGAGCTGTCGCCGGAAGCTGCGAAGAAAGTCTGGCCCTGGGCGGCCATCTTCTCGAAGTACGGATCTAGCGTCGACGGATCGGCCGGCGTCCAGCCCCACGAACAGCCAATCGTCGTGGGTAGCGGGCTATGCGTCGTCATGGAGCTGATGATGGCGGTATCGGTGGAGCCGATATACATCACCAGGCTGCTAAGCCCAGGAGCCATGCCAAGCGCCTGGGTCATGTCGAGCGTCTGCTCGGTGTCATCGCAGCCGCTCTTATAGAGGCAGGCGGTGCTGGTGCCATCGGTCGAGAGCAGGGTGACAGGGACGCTGTTGGTCTGCCCCACGTTTTTGTAATACGTCGTGAGATCGGCCAGATCGGTACCTTCATACTCGAACAAGCCCAGGTTCTGACCTGCACCCGTGAGTGCCGTGCCGCCATAGTAGGCCGCCCGCATATCACTGCCCAGGAACGAGGCCGACGGACCCGAACCCGTGGTGGCATGCGAGACGACGGCTTCAGGGCTGATGCCATTGGCCTTGGCATACTCGCTCTTCTTGACGTAGAGCGGATGCGGCAGCGAATAGTTGTCCAGTCCGGAGACATGCCAGAGTGGAATCCCCAAGGCGGTCGTGGGCTCGCGGTCAGGGCTGAAGAACACGCGGTTCTCGGTGGGGTGCTGATAGGTACGCATCTTGACGTTGAAGGCAGCTTCGACGGCGGCAACCGAACCCCTGACTTGCACGTCCATGCCATCGCGACTTCCGCCGGTGATGGTGAGCCCGTTCCGGCTGAGATACCGAACGACGTTGTCATAGTCGTTCTGCGTCGGACCGAACCTCGCCGTGAATTGCGCCGGCGTAAGGAACTGGTGGTAAGTGGGACTTGCTGGATTGTTGACGTTCGCCACGAATGCATCCAGGCCAGCCTGATCGCGCACGGGCAGGACAACATCGAGGCTCATCACCTGGTTGGCCGACAGGCTGCCAACCTGCGCTGCTGCCTTCCCGCTGACTGCGTCTCGCACGTGATGCGTTAGAACGTCAGCAGCCTGCGCTGCGGCGGTTGCGCCGAACGCCAACGCAACGGCAATCGATAAGCTACATGTCTTCCGAACCAAGTCCGAAACACCGTTCCTTAGATCTGTTCCAGTCGAAGCTGCTCTATTCATCGGAAGCTACTCCCCATATAGACAGTGACAATGAAAGATCGGATTTGCCTGACGGCATGCTCCCCCGGTGTGCCGATGGGCCGCGGGAGCGTAGGCTCGTGTTTGTTGCCATCGGGTGAAGTCGCCGATGCATAGGGGAGGGAAGTTTTTGCGATCAGCGTAGGATTCCCATTCACGCCTCGAGCCGATCGCCCTGCGGTTTCGCAAAACCGCAGTGCACCCCTAAAAATAGGCGTTTTAGCTCATGCAGGCGGCCGCGCAGTCGCACTGGATACCGCTGGAACTTTCGCTTCGATCTGTATGAGAATTTTTCCTAGACGCCGGCCGCGACGTTCGGCGGGCGCAAGCGTGCTTGTTTCGCCAGTGGACGACGATCCAGCCAGGAGGCTGGATACGCTGAGGGTGTACGCGCGCGTCACGCATCTTTTCGCTCGTCCAGATGCCGAGTTGGAGCCACGCTGCCTTGGCGAAGCTGTCGTCACGCGACTGGCCCGGCCGCTTGCCACCTCTCTGCACAGGTCGGCGCGGCCATCGCTTGCAGTCACTTGGAACGGCGGGCAAGCTAGACCGTTTAACCAAACGGAGGTTTCATGTCTAGCGAAGAAACGATCATCCAGATCATGCCTGCGAGCGGCTGGGTTGCGGTCTATGAGATCGATGGCGAGGAAAGCGCCGAAGCGATCGTCTGCTTTGCGCTGGTCGAAGCGACCGAGGATGGCGTCAAGCGCCGCGACGTCCGTCCCATGTGCGCCGAAGGCAAGCTCATCGAATTCGCCGACGACGCCGAGAATTTTGTTCGCGTTGAAGAACTGGCGGAGTTCGAGGAAGAAGAAGATGAAGACGAGGAAGAAGAAGTAGAGGAATAATCCAGGCACTTCCGTCGCCGGGAAGCCCCGTTACAGGCCGATGGTCTTGAAAGCCATCCGCCTGTAACGAACCCGGGTACCGCCATCTTCAGCACCTCTGACTAGACTCAGCGCTTTGAAGGTAAGCAGGTAGCGGCACTACCAAGTCAGGTCGTCTGGTACCTGGAACTGCTTGTAATACTCGTCGTCTTCGTCCGCCGCGCTGCTGGCGGTAGTCGCGCCGTGATCAAGCACGATGGCGGTCGCGTCGCGTGCGTAGATCTTTTCAGCGGCAACGCGGGGTAGCAGCTCAAAGCCCTGATCATGACGGGCAATGACCAGGATGCCCTTGGCCAGCTGCGTGCGTTGCGCTTCGCTGACAAGCACACTCTGGATCTTGTCTTCGACCGTGAAGCGGTAGGCGACCTCACCTTCGCGCTTGATCTTGTGCGCCTCGACGATCTGGCGGATCTGGGCGCGCAGCTCATTGGCGCGAACCTGCGCGTTGTGTTCCGCGGCCAGGGCGCGATCGCGTTCTGCGCGTTCCGCCTGCAAGCGCTGTGCATCCACCTGTTCGGTGCTGGCCGGCGCAGGTGCCTTGCCTTGGCGCTGTTTGGTCTGTTCGCGCACGACCTGGGCCACCTTGCCCTTCTTTACCAGGCCGGCCTTGAGCAGTTGTTCTTGCAGTGGATTGCGCATGGGAAGGGAGCGTGTGGCTGTGCGAGATCGCGGATCGTCATTGTAACGCGGCCACCCGAACCCGCAGGTGGGCCGTCCATCCGGGCTCTTAGGGTCAGCCGTTGCCCCGCACGCGCAGGGTCAGCCCCTTGAGGAAGTTGCGCAGGGCCTGGTCGCCGCAGAGACGGAAATTCTTGTGATCGGCCTGGCGAAACAGGGCGGTCAGTTCCGGCTTGGAAATCGGGAAGCCGGCGTCCTCGAACGCCTTGTGCATGTCCACGTCCTTGAGCTGGAACGCGACACGAAGCTTTTTCAGCACCACATTGTTGGTGACACGCTTTTCAATCGGTCGCTGCGGCTGGCTCTCGTCCTTGCCACGGTAGTGGAACACCAGCCCATCGAGAAAATGCGCAAGCACGCGGTTGTTGCACTCGACGTAGCCTTCCTCGTCTTCCTTCTTGAGAAAGGCCTGCACATCCATCTTCTCGATCGGGAAATCGGCATCGGCGAGCTTGGTGATCTCGACCACCTTGATGTCGCTGAGATCGAGCATGTAGCGGATGCTGCGTAGTACGTCGTTGTTGATCATGACTATTCCGTGGTGCAACGCCTGGTGGCGCCTAGGGCAAGGCAAATTCTAGTGGCTTATGGTCTCGGCAGGGTCCTGCTGGCGAGCGCGCTCGCGCAGCTTTCCTCTTGGCACCTTCACGATGACTCCGACACCTGCGCCACAGGACGAGACGGAACCCGTCGCGTCGCCTCAGTAGCCGATCAGCACGGCAGGCGTGGGAAAGGCCTTGACGCCAAACCATCGGTCGCGCTCGTCGCGGCACCCCGGGCTGCCCATGGTGTATTTGCGGCAAATGGCGGGGCGTTGCTCGTAGATGGTGCAGCGTGAGGTGTTGGGATCCACCGCCGCACACCAGCCGTCCTCGCCCTTGGCCAGCGTTTCCATGCCGTGGGCGTCGCGATCGATCAGCCACTCCGGCACATGGTCATCGGGCATCAGCAGCACGGTGAGTCGGCAACAAACCGCCTCGCAGTCGTTACAGCTGACGGACGGGTCGACGCTCTCGGCGTACGGATCGAGGGGAATGCTCACGCGTCAGTATGACGGCTTTCCCGTGCGGGTTTATGAACCCCGCGCCGGCGCTATCCCCGCGGCCGCTGTCTCAGCCGGGATAGTCGAGCTTCGGGTACCAGTGACTGTCGCGGCCCTCGGGCGTCATATCCAAGACCGTCCAGAGCGGCATGAGATCGGGTGCGCCACGCGGATCCTGGCCGGGATCCGCGGTTTCGAAACCCATTTCGCCGGCCCACGAATGGCGGATGACGCCGTCGCGGCGAGTGAATACGTTGATGGCGGCATCGTCGCCACCGTCCTTGCCGATGCCGTGGTAGTCGCGGCTGAAGCCACCGTCGATATCGGCATATAGCTTCAGGTTGCGCCAACCACGCTCGTTCTTGAAAGCCACGAGACGCTCGATCGGTGACCGGGCCACCACCGCAAGCGCAATGCGTTGCTCCATGTCGCGTGCCTCGCCATCCCATGCACTGAGCAGCGATGTGCACATGGGGCAGGGGCGCTCACGCTGGGGACCGTACATGTAGCTGTAGATCACCAGCGTCTGCTTGTCGCCGAAGAGACCATTGAAGTCCACCGGCCCGCGTTCGCTCTGGAAACGGTAGTGACCGGTCACCTCACCACCCGGAGGCAAGGCGCGGCGTTGCTCCGCCACGCGTTCGATATGCCGGCGCAGTTCGATTTCCTCGGCCAGCAGGGCCTGGCGCGCCCGGCGGTAGTCGGCGCTTTCGTTCGGAAACGTCATGCCGTTGCGCTTTGCGAGTTCGGCAGCGGGAATGAGGGTCGGGGTCTGTGCCATGGTTGTCTCCAGACTGAGGCCCAATCAATCGCGATCGGGTGCGCCAAATGGGAATAGCGGACGATATACGCGCGCCTCGTCGACGGCGCGTGCAAACGATGGCCGAGCGAGCAGCCGGCGTCGGTAAGCGAGCACATGCGTAAACGCGGTGTCGATGCGATGTGTCCAGTCGGCATAGAACAAGAACGGAGCAGCACCGCAATCGGCAAGGCTGAAGTGATCGCCGGCGGCCCACTCGCGATGGGCCATGACCTGGTCCAGCCAGGCGTAAGCGGTGTCCAGCATCGCGCACGCATCCCTGACGCCGCGTGCATCGCGTTCGGCCTCCGGTCGCAGCCGGTCCGACACCACCCTTTGCTGCGGCGTCGAGATGTAGTTGTCGAAGAAGCGATCCATCGCGCGGACCTCGAGCGCCGCGCGTGGATCCTGGGGCAGCAAGGGCACCGGCCCTGGATAGTGCAAGCCCAGGTACTCGATGATGATGCTCGCCTCCGGAATCGTGCGCCCGCCGTCCACGAGCACGGGGAAGCGCTTCAGCGGCCATAGCGCCGCAAATTCTCCCAGCAGTTGCGGATTCTCATGTTCCAGCAGGCGCCACTCGAACGGCGTGCTGTTTTCATACAGCGCGACCAGGACTTTCTGGCAGTACGAGGAAAACGGGTGGGCATAGAGCTTCAACGTCATCGCGGTTCACCTGGTGGACGAGGGACTCTACTCAACGACGAACGGGATCGGTGGAAATCGACACGCCCCGGAAAGCGCCAGTGGGCGGACGATCCGCCCGATTTTGCAACTCTGCGGCTAAGCCTGCATCAGCGGCACCCAGCGCCATTGGCCTGACCGGCTTTCACGCCAGGATCACAGCGGGGCGCCGAGGGCGAAGCCGCTTCCCGAGAGCACCAGGTTCGGCGGACTCACCCTTGCTGTGACGTTTGCGTCGCACCAGGAGCGTAGTGGCATTGAAACTTCTCTCTCAGTTTGTTCTTGAGCACTTTGCCGGTCGCGCCAAGAGGGAAGCCGTCGACGAAGACGACGTCGTCCGGCTTCCACCATTTCGCCAGCTTGCTATCGAAGAATGCGAGAAGTTCGTCCTTCCCCAGAGCGCTTCCCGACTTCCTGACAATCAACAGCAGCGGACGCTCGTCCCACTTGGGGTGTGGCGCGCCAATGCACACCGCACTCGCCACATCAGGATGCAGGCAGGCGACATTCTCGATGTCGATCGAGCTGATCCACTCGCCGCCGGACTTGATGACGTCCTTGCTCCGATCAGTGATCTGCATGAATCCGTCGCGGTCAATCTTCGCCACGTCACCGGTGGCAAACCAGCCGCCCTCGAGTGGTTGGGTGGCTTCGTCCCGATAGTAGCTGCGCGATACCCAGGGGCCGCGCACGAGGAGGTCGCCCGCCGCCTCACCGTCCCAGGGGAGTTCCTTGCCGTCGGGGTCGATGATTTTCATGTCGATGCCGAAGATGACTCTGCCTTGCTTGGCCTCGATCGCGCGGCGCGCATCTGCTGGCAAGGAAAGCTGATGGGATTTGAGGCTGCAAACGGTGCCGATGGGGCTCAGTTCCGTCATGCCCCAGGCATGAAGCACTTCGACCTGATGAAGTTCCTGGAACTGCACCGTCATCGCGGTGGGGCAGGGTGCGCCACCGATGACAGTTCGCGACATCGATGAGAAGGAGTCGCCATGTTCGGCAACGTGCGATAGCAGGCCCTGCCAGACCGTGGGCACGCCAGCCGACATGGTGACCTGTTCCGCCTCAATAAGCTCGTAGAGCGATTTGCCGTCGAGCGCCGGTCCCGGGAACACAAGTTTCGCGCCGACCATGCAGGCAATATAAGGCAGCCCCCAAGCGTTGACATGAAACATAGGCACGACGGGCAGAATGGTATCGCGCGCTGAGCAGTTCAACGCGTCCGGCAACGCGGCCGCGTAGGCGTGAAGCACGGTTGACCGATGACTGTACAGCACGCCTTTCGGGTTGCCCGTCGTACCGGAGGTGAAGCAGAGCGACGATGCGGTGTTCTCATCCAGTAGCGGCCAAACGTAGTCGTCGGGGTACGTATCGACGAGATCCTCGTAGCACAGGAGTGACGCCCGAACTTGATCGGGTATCGGCATATGGCTCGGATCGGTCATGGCCACGAAGAGTATTGGCGTCGTGAGTCGAGCCGCCAATGCTTCGATGATGGGGAGAAAGCCCAGTTCGAAGAATACGACTCGGTCGTCCGCATGTTCGACGATATAAGCGAGCTGGTCGATGTGCAGGCGAGGGTTGATGGTGTGCAGTATGGCTCCGGACCCCGAGGCCGCGAAATACAACTCCATGTGGCGATAGCCATTCCATGCGAGCGTGCCCACCCTGTCGCCTGGCCGGATGCCCAGGCCCGCAAGCGCGTTGGCCATGCGACGCGAACGCTTGGCCAGGTCGGCATATCGATAACGATGAATGTCGCCCTCGACCCGCCGAGACACCACTTGCTGATCAGCATGATGCCGTTCGGCGTGCATTAGAAGCGAGGCAACCAGGAGAGGTTGCTCCATCATCAAGCCTTTCATTGTCAGCCGCTCCGGCTTTAGTGATCAATTACAGCCGGTGCGAAGGTCGAGTCATCGCACCGGCACTTGCAGGGCGCCCGGCATCTGCTCCCTGGATGAGCAGATGCCGGGGTGCTCCGGTTAGAGCGTGGTAGTGAAGGTGAAGTCGATGTAGTTGCGATCACGTAGCAACGAAGCGAGCCCGGCACTTGAAGTGACCACGCCAGCTGCATTGGTGGCGACCCGGCCCTCGAAACCGATGTACTTCAGGTCGAAGCGGTACTTGGCCCGAACGTCCGCACCCACGCCGATGGAGAAGTTGCCGTTGCCCTTGTTGCCGCCGAACGTCACCGCGGAATTGCCGACCAAGCCCATCGAATAGGTCAGCGGCAGCAGCAGGTCGACGCCCGGATAGACCTGGAACCAGGTCGGCGTGAAGTTCACCTGGCTGCCGATGAAATCCTTGGTCGGCTTGTCGATGCCCGTGTAGGTGGCGGCGCCGAGGAACGCGGCAGGATTCTGCGTCACCTTATCCCATCGGTTGTAGGTGAACTCGACCACGTAGTTGGCGGTATCGAACAGCGGTGTCTTTGGCACGACGCCAGCGAAGTCGGTGACTGCGTGCCATGTATCGCCACGGGCACCGGCGGTCTCCCCCTGCTCTGGCAGCGTGGTGATAGCCCCCGGAACCTTTTTGGCCAGCGCAGCCGGCAACAGCTGAATCGGGACGCTGACTAGCGGCATGTTGCGGCGGTAGTTCACTTCGGCGCTCACGCTCACGCCCAGGATCTGCTTGGCGAAGCTGGCGCCATAGATATCGATGCCGCTGGCATAGCTGGCCATGTACTGGCCGATATTGCCTTTAAGGATCTGGGGGACGCTGGCCATCGACGGGTCGATATAGCAAACCGTCGGCGTGATCGGCTTGAAGCCGAGGACCTTACAAGCGCCAGCGGGCACGTTGGGCGCCACCGCGGGCGCCACGATCACCTGTGGCTGGATATCGGAGGTCTTGCGATAGTACAGACCGAGGGTGGAATCGATCGCCTCCGGTGACCAGCGCATCGCCAGGCCCCAGTCGCCTTGGTCACTCGGGGTGATGTCGTTGCCGCGCAGTACACGCTGGGCCGCATTGATGTAGAGGGACTGGCCACCTTGCAGCACCGCGTCATTGGGGGCCATGTAGGAACCCGATTCGGGGTAGAACACCTGTTCCCAACCGAGATAGTACTGCCCTTCGATTGAGAGCGTGGGTGTCGCCTGGATCTGCGCCGACACCTGCGGGCGCGGACGGAACAATTCCTTCGCCGTGACGCCCGGAACCGTGAGCAGCTTGCCGATGTCCAGCGAAGCCTGGCCGTAACTCAGTGAGTTGATCGGATTCAGCAGTGCTTCGCCCCAGAACACGGTATAGCGGCCAGCCTTGGTGTTGACGTTGACGCCGTCCACGTCGAAGTTACCGAAGGCGAAAGCATCGAGCATCTGCCCGGAAGGGCCATGGAAATAGCGGTTTGTGTAGTTGGGAAGGCCGAGCGCGGGCGCACCGTTGACGATATGGTTGGACGATGCGACGTGCGTGTTGTCCAGCGACTGATAGGCCTGGTCGTACCAGCCATCCGCACTGAGGCGAAAGCCGTAGTTCTTTTTGTAGACGAAGTCGAACTCGCTCAGCACGTCAAGTCGATTGGTGACGATCGAGTTGTTGCCGAAATTGCGATCACCGTCGTCGTAGTTGGGGCTGGCGAGAATCGACGCATTCTGGTCGTGCGCGCGGTGGCCAAGGTTGTAGCGAAAGGTATTGTCCCAACGAATCGAAATGTCCGGGTTGCCGGTGTCGATCTCGACAGCATGGGCTACTCCCGTGAGCCCAAGCGCCGCTGCCACGGCAAGCGCCATCAGACGGATCGCCGTCCCACTCCGGCGCTTGTTCGCCCCATAAACGTTCTTCATGCAGTGTTCCTCCCCCTAATGCAGTTTCTGCAATCCCGTCGAGGGTCCGACAGCCACCGGCATCCGGACCATGTGCCTGGCACGGGACGCGTCGCGCCGCACTTTGGCTGCTGCCGTTGTGCGGCCTGGTTGTCGGTACTCCACACGCGGGTACGTGTCGCCGAGCGGCCTCAGAAACTCCCCCCCGGGCCACGCGACGAATCTCAAAACCGGTGCCAACTTTTTCGGAACGGTCAACCCACGGCCGGGCCATTCGGCGCGAAGTGAGTGATGCCAGGACCGTCACAACCGCTGTTCAGCTAGCCGGCAGTGTTTGTTCCGGTTTATTGAGAGTTATGCCGCCGCCTTCGAAAGGCCCCCCCCACTCCGATGGGGGTGGGGCGTCTCATGGGGAGCCAGCGCGTGAGGTCTCACCGATGGATGCGGCAAGCGGTGACGCGGTCTCGTGCGCCGGCGTTGCGACGAAGCCGACCAACGTGCGGGACAGCAGTCGTCTCGGCGCGGGTACGTGCATTCGCTGAGCCATCCGAGACCGTACGTGCGGATCATGGTGCCAAGCGCATGCCATTGCCCAAGTGCGGGCCGCGCGCATTGCAGGCCAACAGCGATTTCAGCATGGCCATCGCGAGCTTCTCTGGCGGATGTGCGCCCAAAAGCGGCACGCGATCTTCCAGCACGAAGCCCGGTACGCCCGCAATGCCCTGGCGCCGGGCGTCGTCCAGCCATCGCGGCAATAGTGTCTCGTGCACGGGCGAGGCCAGCAGGGCGAGCGTGCTCGCGCGCTCGAGACCGAACGCTTCACCAATGCCCACAAGCACCTGCAGGTCGCCGATGTCCTCGCTGCGACAGAAGAACGCGTCGAACAGACGATCGATGAGCTGAGCCTGCAGCGCATGACCGCCCGACTGCCCGGCGTGTTCGATGAGGCGGTGCGCAGCGATCGTATTTGGCATGAGCACGATGCGCTCAAAGTCGAACTGCAGTCCGGTGGCAAGCGCGACATCGCGAACCTGTCGACGTCGGGCTTCGACGGCGTTCGCCGTGCCCAGACGCTTCAGGTAGAAGGCCTGGAACGGTACGCCTTCACGCGGCATATCCGGTAGCAGTGGCAGCGACTTCCAATGCACGACGACGTCGACGTCAGGGTGGCCAAGCGTCAGCAGGTCGATGGCCTGCTCCAGCTGCCGCTTTCCGATCAGGCACCAGGGACAGACGAGATCGAAGTAGAACTCGACGGCGATGCGCCGCCGTATCTTTTGCGCATCGGCTTGCGCTGGGTAGCTCATCGCAGTGAATCGATGAGCGTCTCCGCCAGCGGCCACGGCCCGTAACCCGCGGCAGGGTTGAGGTGACCGACTTCGCCGAGCTCAACGAGGCGACTGCCCCAACAGGCGGCCAGTTCGACCGCGCGCGGGGTGCTGCACAGCGGATCGGTGCTGCTGGAAGCGAGCACGCTGGGAAACGGCAGGCGTCCGCGCGGAACCGGCAGCCAACCGCTGTCGCGCAGCGTGTCCATGGTTGGGTAGCCCGCTGGCATGGGGGATTCCAGGTCGGCCGGCGTGGCGAGCAGAGCACCATGGATCGGCCGGCGATGCGTCTGTGCCCAATGCACGGTGATCATCACGCCAGCACTGTGCGCGACAAGAATCACCGGGCCGTCGATGTCGGCGAGCGCTTCGTCGAGTGCCGCCACGCGCGCTGCAAGGTTGAGCTTGTCGTGTTGCAGAGGCGGTACCGAGCGGCTACCGGGAAGCTTCGCCTCGAGCAGGGTTTGCCAGTGCTCGGCGACGTGGTCGCGCAGCCCGGGCACGAACAGGATGGTCGGGTTCGAGAGGTTGTGCATCGATGGCATTCCGTTGGAGAAAAGTCAGTGGGCGGGCATCGATGCCGTGACCTGCATGCATGCCAGATCGTTGGCGTAATGCCGGCGACCAATCCAAAACGCCGTCGCTGCGAACAACGCCATCAGCGGAACGAGCTTGAAGGCGCCGAGCAGGCCCATGTGGTCGGCCAACAGACCGATAATCACCGGGCCGGGGGCGAGCCCCAGCAAATTGTTGGCCAGGGTCAGCGTGGCGAATGCGGAGGCGTGAATAGGCGTCGGCGTGAGATTGGCGACCATCGCACCGGCCGGACCGGCGGTGCCGGCGGCGAGGAACATGCCCAGGCCGATCATGGCCAGCTGACCAGGTCCCGCCGGCAACTGGAACGCGATGCCGAGAAGGACCGCGGTGATCAGGCAATAGGCGATGGCCATCGCCATCTTGCGCGACGGCAGGCGCCGGCACAGGCGATCCGTGATGACGCCGCAAATCACCATGCCCAGGGCGCCGATCAGCACGAAGGCGGCAGCGGTGACGCCGGCCTTGTCGGGCATCATGCCGTAGTAGCGGTTGAGATAACTTGGCATCCAAGCAATGACCGCAGCCATGATGAACAGCTGCAAGCCACTGCCGATGTAGGCGCAAATCACCGAGGCGGTGGAAAACAGGCCGCTGAACAGATGGCGCAGCGACAGGCCAAAGTCCGGACGAGATGCGCGCGGACGTGCGGCATCGTCGCAGCGGTCGTGGAGCCGGCTCTCGGTCACCGTCACCGCATAGAGCAGAACCAGCGCCGCGCCGAAGGTCGCCATCGCGGCGAATGCCCATCGCCAGCCGAGATGCGTGGCCAGGATGCCACCAAGCGCCATGCCGACCACCGAGCCGAATGCGCCTCCGGCCATGAAGGCACCGGTGAGGGTGGACCGCAAGTGCGTCGGGAAGATGCTGATGATCAGCGCAACGCCGACGCTGCCATAGGCGGCCTCACCCAGGCCGACGAAGATGCGTGCCGCAAACATCTGCCCGTAGCTCGTCGCCACGGCGCAGGCGAAGGTGGCGAGGCTCCACAGCGCAGCCATCAGGATGATGCTTTTTACGCGACCCCAACGGTCGGCGAGCACCGAGAGCGGGAACGTGAGCAGGCCTACCAGTAGCGCGACGACGCCGGAGAGCGAGCCCAGTTGCGTATCGGACAAGCCCCATTCGGCCTTGAGCAGCGGAAAGACCGCATTGAGCACCTGGCGCGACATGTAGTCCGACAGCAGCAGCCCGAACGTGAGGGCGAACACCAGCCAGGCGTAAACGCGTGGCTTGGTGGTGGACGTGGCCAAGGTGGCTGGCGATGCCTCGACGTAGTGCATTCCCAAGATGGTTTCCTCGCCGGCATCTATGCCGTCTTTGATGGCGCGACTGCGCGTCTCACGTGGTGGGCCGCTGGGCGGCGCGCCAACGGCGCTCCGCCCAGTCGACTGTTACGGCTCAGGCAACGGCGTAGGCAAGACCACGCTTGGCTGGTTGGCGATTTGGCGCAAAGCCGTTGGCGGCGAGCGTCTCCTCGATGGTGTCGTAGAACACGCCGATCTTCAGGATCTCGCGCGCCTCCTTGCCGTTGGCGATCTCGCGACCGAACTCGCGCGACATGCGCACCAGCTGTTCGATCTGCTGCACCGTCGTCATCCTGGCGGTGCGCGCCTGGTTCCACAGGTTGTCTTCGATGCCGCAGCGCACGTGCAGGCCCATGGCGATGCCCATCATGTTGATGGGCAACACGTTGCGCATGCTGCTTTCCACCGTCAGCATGGCGCCGTCAGGGATGGCGCGCACGAAGTTGGCCAGGCTGTAGATGGTGGGCTGGTCCATGCCGCCGCCGATCGCCACCCAGTTGCACACCAGCGGACCTTTGTAAACGCCGCGGCGAATCAGGCGCTCCACCGTCTCGTAGCTGTTGATGTTGTAGAACTGGAAAGCGCTCTGAATGCCGGCGGCGCTCAGGCGCTTGACGTGTTCCTCGATGAAGCCGGGGCCGGAGGGAACGATCATTTCGCGATAGGCCTGGTAATTCTGCGGCTCGGCCATGGAGGTGCCGGCGATGTCCGCGAATTCCATCTGCTCGACCACGTTCATTTGGGTCGTGTTGACCGTGACCGTCACCTGATCCGGCTTGGGGTCGAGTTCGGCCAGCATGTGACGGGTGTCGTCCTTCAGCCACTTGGCGGAGGCGCCGTCGGACTCGGGCGCGAAGGAGATCGAACCGCCGACCTGGATGATCATGTCCGGAACCGCCTTGCGCACGCCGGCGATCAGTTCATTGAACATGGTCAGGCGCTTGGACCCCTTGCCGTCCAGCTCGCGTACGTGCAGGTGCAGCACGGCCGCGCCGGCGTTGTAGCAATCGACCGCCTTCTGCACCTGCTCTTCCATGGTGACGGGAATGTCTTCCGGAAAATCCGAAGGGATCCACTCGGGACCATAAGGCGCTGCGGTGATGACCAGCTTGTCCTGGTTTTCGGGAAACAGTGAACCGTCGAGGAAGTTCATGGCTTGTCCTGTTGCTCTGGAGTGGAAGGGGGCGATTCAGAACGTGGCGTCGCCGATGATGCCGGCGCGTTCCATCTTGCGATGGCAGGGCGGGTAGTCCATCACCGCGTAGTGCTGGGTGGAACGGTTGTCCCAGATGGCGACACTGTTCTTCTTCCAGCGCCAGCGCACCTGGTACTCGGGGATATAGGCCTGGCTGATCAGATAGCTGAGCAGTTGGCTCGCACCCGGGTTGGCGTCCTGGCCGAATCGCACGTTTTGCTTGGTATGAAAGTTGGTGAAGTGCGTGGTGAAGGCGTTGACGAACAGCACCTTCTCGCCGGTCTCCGGATGCGTGCGTACCACCGGATGCTCGGCATCGGGATACTGCGCCTTGAGTGCGAGGCGCCGCTCGATCGGCATCGCCGCGCCGAACGAGGCCTCGATGCTGTGGCGCGCCCGCAGATCGGCGATCTGTGCCTTCACGTGCTCGGGCAACATGTCGTAGGCGAGCACCATGTTCGCCCACATGGTGTCGCCACCCACGGGTGGGCACTCCACGCAGCGCAGCACACAGCCCATGGGAGGCGCCTCGCGCCAGGTGGCATCGGTATGCCATGCGTTTTCGTAGCGGTCGACCGGCGTGTCGGGCGTTTTGTAGATCTGCACCAGGCCCGGGGCATCGGGGTGGCTCGGCGCCACCGGGTGGTCCTCCAGCTCGCCGAAACGGCGCGCGAAGGCGACGTGGTCCTGGCGGGTGATGTCCTGGTCGCGAAGGAACAGCACGCGGTGCCTGAGCAGTGCGGCCTTGATCTCGGCGAACAGGGCTTCGTCGTGGGCTGCGTCGGCGAGGCTCACGCCGATCAGTTCAGCGCCGATATGACAGGTCAGTGGCTCGATGCGCATGACAGTTCCTCAGAGTACGAAGATCGACGAGCCAGTGGTCTTGCGCGCCTCGAGATCACGGTGGGCCTGCACCGCATCCTCGAGCGCATAGCGCTGGTTGATTTCGATCTTGATGCGACCGGACGCGACCAGGTTGAACAGGTCGTTGGCGAGCTCGGCCTTCTCCAGGGGATCGGCGATGTAGTCGGCCAGCGCAGGGCGGGTGAGGTAAAGCGAACCCTTCATGGCGAGCATCTGCGGGTCGAATGGCGGGATGGTGCCGGAGGCCGTGCCCACGCAGACCATGAGGCCGCGACGGCGCAGTGAGTCGAGCGAAGCCATGAACGTGTTCCTGCCGACCGAGTCGAACACGACCGACACACCCTTGCCGTCGGTCATCTCGCGCACGCGCGCGGCGACGTCTTCGTGGCTGTAGTTGATCACTTCGTCACAGCCATGGGCGCGCGCAACAGCGGCCTTCTCGTCGGTCGAGACGGTGCCGATCACGCGCAGGCCGAGCAGCTTGGCCCATTGGGATACGATCAGTCCGACGCCACCGGCGGCGGCATGGAGAAGAATCGTTTCGCCCGCGGCGAACGGGTAGATACGGCGCATCAGGTAGGCCGCGGTCAGTCCGCGCATCGTCATCGCCGCAGCGGTTTCGCTATCAATGGCGTTCGGCAGTCGGACCAGCGGGGCGGCGGGAATCAGACGGGCCGTGCTGTACGCCCCGAGCGTGTTGAGAAAGCCGGTGTAGGTGACCCGGTCGCCCACGGCGACGTTGGTCACGTCCGGACCGACTTCCTCGACGATCCCTGCGGCCTCCACCCCGATGCCATTGGGCAGCGGAATCGGGTACGTACCGTTGCGGAAATAGGTGTCCGCGAAATTCAGGCCCACCGCCTGGTGACGCAGCCGCACCAGGCCTGGGCCGGGCGCGCCGACCTCGACTTTTTCATAGCGCAGCACGTCAGGGCTGCCGGCCTCGTAAAAGCGGATTGCATGTTCCACGCGATGCTCCTTGACTCAAAATTCCGGCGGGGTGCGCCCGAGGTGTGGCTGTTGACGCGTTATTGGTCGGCTGAATCCGGCGCGAAGTTGACGATGCGAGAGAACAACAGCCGATGCTCCGCCTCGATTTCCTCGTCGCTGCCAGAGTCGCGGCTGTCGACAAAAGCAGCGTGGATCGCGCTCCAGTCCGCTTCGCTGAGATAGCGCTCGGCGGCCGGAATGATCACCCCTTCCTCGCGCCCCATGTGTTCCCACATGAAATGTGCGTACTGTTCGACGGCGTCACGTAGCTCACCCAGGGTGGCGGCGTTGCGGTCGTAGCGTTCGAGCAGGGCGGCATGTGCCTCGACCAGGGAACGGCCGCGTTCGTGTTGGCGTTCCAGCTCGTCCAGCTCGGCATGAAAGACCGCGGTCCGTTCGCGTAGTCGCTTGTACAGCTGGTCGTGCCCTTTCACGCGCCGGACGGCTGCCGGGAATTCCATGATGTAACGGACCATGGACCGCATCAGCGGAACATCAGCGGTGCCACCCTGTTGTGCATACGTGTTCACCAGATGCAGCCAGGCATGCAATACCGCAGCTACCGACCGGTGCTCTTCGCGGATCTTGGCAATGACGGGGTTGGCGTCACCGGACTCTCGCATCGAAGACACCAGCACGGGCAGCTCGGCGTGCGTAAGCACGTTCAACGTCTGCGAGCCGAGCATCGTGCCCGCGCGGGCCTTGTGACCATGCGAGGCCATGAAGATCAGGTCGCATCCAGCGCCGCGCGCCACTTCGAGTATGGCCTCATACGGCGTATCGCCGACGCGCACCAGCGAATCGCACGGTACACCGAGTGCGCGGGCAGCCGACTCTGCCTTGGTGAGCAGCGCGCGTGCGCGGTCCTGGTAGGTATCGCGGTACTCGGCCGGCGAGGCCTGACGTACCGCATCGGCATCGCCATTCACCGACGGGGCATGGTCAGCTTGCACATGCAAAAAACTCACGCGCGCGCTCAACGTGTGCGCAAATTTGACGGCCCGACTGACCGTCTCGATGGAAAGTTCGGTGTCATCAAGTGGAACAAGCAGATGACGGTACATACTCACTCCTGACAGGTGTGCTACCCGTGAATCCGGATGGGGCCGGCCAACCAGCGCCTGTGCCGTCCGCTCCCGATGCCCCGGCGCGGACGGCGATCTTCGAGAGGCGGGCCCGGCTGCAGACGCTCCTCCTGGAGCCGTCCTCGCCGGCATCGCGGCCGGGAGTCCCCCAAATCTAAAGTGTTGCGGGGCCAAGCCTAGGTCTGGCCAGCAACGCGCTCCCCCCCCGGCTAGGAGGGGGGTATGGGCAGGCCCAAAGCGAGTGGTTATGCGCGGCAAGGCGTGCCTACAATGGTGTTCGGGCATGCCTCCGGCTTGCTCGAGGAAGACGCCTGGCGGCGTGCTTGCGCGCCCGTCATCGCGTCACCCGTCCGGATACCTTGCAGCAGCGCAGCAGCGGAACCTGTTTGATGGCCATCCCTCCCGGCGAGGCCGTGCCCGCCATCGCCGAACTTGTTCTCAAGACCACGCCGCCGCGGGCGCCGCGTCATCGGCTGATCCGTCCGCGGCTGGGGCTGGATGACGAGCAGTTTCGCGATTGCGCGGTGATCCTCGTGCAGGCGCCGCCCGGCTTCGGCAAGACCTCGCTGCTGGCGCAGTGGCGCCATGAATTCCTGGCGCGCGGCTCGGCCGTAGCCTGGATTTCCGCCGACGGCAGCCCCGATCCCCAGCGCATGTTGCATAGCCTGGTGCTCACCGTGCGGATGGGTTGCGGCCGCCCGAATTTTGGTGCCACCTTGCTGGAGGGCAGTGCGGCGACCGTGGGCGAACTGGAAGGCATCACGGCCTGGCTGAGCGAGGTGGCCCAGGCTTCGCTGTCCTTGGTGCTGATGATCGATGAAGCCGAGCGCCTGGCGGCCAACAGTCTCGCGGCGCTCGACTACCTGCTGCACAACGCGCCGCCGAACCTGCGGGTGGTGGTGGCCGGGCGCGGCACGCTCGATGCCATGGTGGCCGACCTGGTGACCTACGGCCAATGCACGTCGATCGGCATCGAGACCCTGCGCTTCACGCTGGAGGAAACCATCGCGCTGGTGCGCAACCGTGTCGGCGCCAAGGCCGATGCCGACACCTGCGCGCGCCTGCACGACATGACCGAAGGCTGGCCGCTCGGGCTGCAGCTCGCCCTTGCCGCGATGGAGCGCGGCAGCGACCCGCGCACCGTGGTCGGCACGCATTTGCCCGGTTCGCGCAACCAGCTGGTCGAGGCGCTCACCGCCGAACTGGCGCCGGAGGATGTGGCATTCCTCACGCGGATCGCGGTGGTGGACCAGCTGCATCCGGACCTGTGCATCGCATTGACCGGTGACGCGGAGTCGCCGCAACGATTGGTAAGGCTGGCACGTGACACGCCGATCTTCGTGGTTGGCGAAGATTCGGACTGGTATCGCCTGCACATGCTGGCATGTGACGTGCTACGTGGGCGGCTGGCGGAATTGCCGCCGCAAGAGCGCGCCGAGTTGCACGGCAGGGCGCAGACCTGGCTTGCTGCGCGCGGCATGTTCACCCAGGCCGCGCGTCACGCACGCGAGGCCGGGCGGGAGGGCGTGGCCTTCGACCTGGCCCAGCAAGGCCTCTACGAAGCCGTCGCGCAGGGGCAGATCGGGACAATACGCGATTGGCTCGAGGTGCTTCCCGAGGCCGTGCTGGACCAGCATCCGCAGTTGCGCCTGGCAGCGGCATGGGTGCTTGCGGTGAGCGAGCGCCACGAGGATGCCGAGCGGATGGTCGGATTGATCCTCTCGCTCCCGGACGTCGGTGTCGCCCTGCGCTACGAATGCGTGCTGATTGCCAGCGGTGCCGCTTATTTTGCTGACGACCCTGATCGTTGCGTGGCCATGTTTGCGCCGTGGAGCGAGGCACCCCCGGGCATCGAAGAGCGCTTTCGATGGATGCACGCCAACCGCCTCGCCCTGCTGGCGCTGTTTCAAGGCGATCCCGTGCAGGCGCGTCGTCTTCTGCAGGGCACCTCGCTTCCGGACCTGCCGCAGGGGGCAGACTATGTGGTGCG
Organism: uncultured Gammaproteobacteria bacterium; assembly: GCA_963765335.1. Lineage (GTDB taxonomy): Bacteria > Pseudomonadota > Gammaproteobacteria > Xanthomonadales > Rhodanobacteraceae > Dyella. The sequence goes on from CAVXWA010000006.1 coordinate 60,969, forward strand.
CTGGGGCGAATTCATCATCGGGCTCAGCTACCTGTGGGAGGGGCAGGTGCTGCTGGGCGAGGAAGGGCTGCGCCTCGCGCTCGGCTCCATTGACGCCAAACTCGGTCGGCGGCACCCGCTCTCCTGCATGATCGCTGCGCTGCTGGCGGCGGTGGCATACGAGCGAGGGCGCCTGGACGAGGCGGTGGCGCTGCTCGCCAACCGGCTCGATGTGCTCGAACGCGTGGCGGCACCGGAAGCGATCCTTGTTGGTTATCGCACGGTCACCCGCATTGCCGCCGCGCAAGGGGAGGAGCACCGCGCACTGGACATGCTGGAGGCCTTGTTCGCCATCGGCGAGGCACGCCGCCTGCCACGCCTGTGCATTGCCAGCCTCGGCGAGCAGATCCGCATGCATGCTGGACGTTTCCGCCGCGAGACCTGCGCCGCACTGATCGCGCGGATCGATTACCTGGTGTCCGCCGAAAGTCCCCGGCGCGGTCCGCTGTGGCGTCGCAACGTGGAGTTGCTGAGCGCCATGGCGCACGCTTACGCCGCGATGGCGGCACAGGATTGGCCTGGTGTGCTGGAAGCTCTCGCACACGCCGCGCCGTTGGCCGACCAGGCGCGGCTCGGTCGTTTCCGCATTGAATGCATGACCCTGCGTGCCTATGCGCTGGATCGTAACGGCCAGGATGGCCGCATGCTGCTGCGCGAGGCGATGAGCCTCGCCAACACCTATGGACTGACGCGCGTCTTCGTCGACACCCATCCGGTGGTGGCAGACTGGGCTTACCGCGTGGCGGGCGAGGCTGGCGGGGAGCCAGGCATCGAGTCGACACCGCCGGCACGCGTGCTCAATCCATCCGCCGAGCAGCGCCAGGGCGGCCCGCGCGTGGTGCCGAGCATGGTGCTGACGCCCAAGGAGCGCGAAGTGCTGGAGCTGCTCGCGCGCAATCTGTCCAACAAGGAAATCGCCCAGGCCATGGCGGTCGGCGAGGCCACCATCAAGTGGCACCTCAAGAACCTGTTCGGCAAGCTAGGCGTGGGCACGCGCCGGCATGTCGTGCAGCGGGCCCAGTTGCTGGGGCTGCTGCAGGGGATGGAATAGTCCCTGCTCAGCGAGATCAGCGCTCACACTCACCTTCTTGAGCGTGACGGTGCCGACTTTGTGCGGCTCGGTGTTTACAAGGGAACCAGTGAACGCAGAACTTATGCCATGGAAGGAGGTGATCCGAATTGCCGCTTCGTCGCGAGAGCTGGAGCTATGGCGTGCCAGCGGAATCCACCAGCAATAACAGGCTTCCATCGATCTCCCGCACGGCATACTTGCGCGGGCACAGGCCTGCAGAGCCAGGCTCGCAAGGCTTGGCGAGATCGAACCGCAAGCCATGGGCGGGGCATTGCAAGATGCTTCCCTCCAGACGGCCGTTCGCCAGCGACGCGCCGTTATGCGGGCATGAATTCTCGATGGCGTGGACGGCGCCATCAATGTTGAACAGGACGATGCTCCTGCCATCGACGAAGACCAGCTTGCGCTGGCCCGGCATGAGTTCGCCCGCCTGAGCCACCCATACTTGCCTCGTCATCTCGCTGGCTTGTTGATGGCTCGTCATGCTGCCACCCGGTTGTCCATGACGGTCCAGCAACCACTTGCGCGCAATCGGTCGCAGGCATGTGTAGACGTCGGATTGGTATCGCCTTTCATACAGGTATTCCGGGATGGATCTGTTGCACAGCGCGTTCGCGCAGCAGCTTCTTGTTGAGCTTGCCGACGCTCGTCTTAGGTAGCTCGACGACAAAAGCGATGCGGTCCAACGCCGGAACCGCGTACTTGCTGATCCGCTTCGATTCGACATGCTGCATCAGCCGTTCACGGATCGCCTCAACCGAAACGCATGCGTCGGTCTTGCGAACGACAAACGCCATCGGCCGTTCTCCCCATTTCTCGTCCCGCACGCCGACCACCGCGCACTCCTGCACGCCAACCACGCCCGCGATCAGGCACTCGACCTCGATCGAGGACACCCACTCACCGCCCGTCTTGATCACATCCTTGGCGCGATCGACGATCTGAACGAATCCGTCGGGCGTCATGACGGCGAGGTCCTGGGTATGGAGATAGCCATCGGCCCAAAGCTGTTCGGACGCCTCTGGCTTCGCGGTATATCGCTGCGTGAGGAAGGGCGAGCGCAGGACTATCTCGCCTTGCTGCTTCCCGTCGCGTGGCACGTCGTCCATGTTCTCGTCGACGACCCGGAAGTCGACAAACGGCAGCGGACGCCCGGTCGAGCAGCGCATCCGCACCTCTTCCTGGCGATCCTTCGGCTTGTATCCCGGCGGCAGTTGCGCCAGCGAGACGATGGGACCCGTCTCCGACATGCCATAGGCCGTAAAGACATCCATGCCGCGGTCGAGCGCCGCCTCGCAGAGCGCAGGCGGCAAGGCGGAACCGCCGGTAATGAGCTTCCAGCCCGACAGATCCTGCCCGTGCGCGTCCGCTGCCTGGAGCAGCATCTGGAGGATGGTGGGCACGCAGTGGGAGAAAGTGACCTTTTCCGACTGCCGCAGCCTGACCAGGCGCTCGGGGACGTAGCGTCCCGGTAGCACGGTCTTGAGCCCCAGCATGATCGCGATATACGGCATGCCCCAGGCGAGAACGTGGAACATCGGCGTGATGGGCATGTAGACATCCGCGCGATGGAGCCGCTGGCCGTCGCGGGGCGCGCACAGGCTCATGGCGGTCGCGATGGCATGCATGACGATATCGCGGTGGCTATAGGCCACGCCCTTGGGATCGCCGGTCGTGCCCGTCGTATAGAACGTCGCGGCGCGAGTTCTTTCGTCGAAATCGGGGAACTCGAAATCCGCCGCAGCGCGCGCCATCAGCGCTTCGTACTCGCCGGCAACTGACAGCTTGCTCGCTGCAACGGCTTCGCCGTCGCCCAGCACCACCATCTTGCGCACCGACTTCAGCTCCCCCTGGATCTCTTCGAGCAAGGGAACGAAGTCCGCATGCACCAGTACGATCTCGGCCCGGGCGTCGTTCAGGGTATAGAGAATCTGTTGTGCCGACAGCCGCACATTAACCGTGAAGAGCGTGGCGCCCATCATCGGGATGGCGAAATAGCCTTCGAGGTAGCGATGACTATCCCAGTCCATGACTGCCACGGTGGCGCCGTGCCGGACATCCAGCCCGCTCAACATGGACGCAAGCTTGCCGACACGCTCACGGAATTGCCGGTAGCTGTAACGCAGCTCCCCGCGATAAGTGATTTCCTGGTCGCCATGGATGCTCAGCGCATTCAGGAGCAATTGCTTGACGAGGAGCGGGTAGGTATAGGCCGATGGTGTCGGCGTGACCAAGTAGTCCTGGATGGGCGTGTTCAGAACGGCTTACCTCCAATGATCCCCGCGCGTTCCATCTTGCGATGGCTCGGTGGGTAGTCCATGACGGCGTAGTGTTGCGTCGCGCTGTTGTCCCAGATCGCCATGCTGTTGGGCTTCCAGCGCCAGCGCACCTGGTACTCGGGGATGCTGGCCTGGCTGATCAGGTAGCGCAGCAGATCGGCCGCCCCCGGATTGGCATCGGCGCCGTAGCGCACGCGGGCCGGGGTGTGGAAGTTGGTGAAGTGGGTCGTGAAGACGTTTACGTAGAGGATCTTTTCACCGGTTTCGGGGTGTATGCGAACGACCGGGTGTTCCGCGTCCGGGTATTGCGCCTTGAGCGCCAATCGCTTTTCCATCGGCATCACTGCGCCGAATGTCGCTTCGATGCTGTGCCGCGCACGCAAGTCGGCGATCTCAGCTTTTACGTGTTCCGGCAAATGGTCGTGAGCCAACACCATGTTGGCCCACATCGTGTCTCCCCCTACTGGCGGGCACTCAACGCAGCGCAGCACGGCACCAAATTGCGGAGCTTCGCGCCAGCTGGCATCGGAATGCCACGCGTTTTCATACCTGTCGTTTGGCCGTTCCGGTGTGCGGTAGATTTGCACGAGGCCAGGTTGCTCCGGATCGCTGCCAGCAACCGGGTGGTCCTCCAGTTCGCCGAACCGGCGAGCGAACGCCACATGCTCCGACCGACTGATTTCCTGGTCGCGCAGAAAGAGCACGCGATGCTTCAGCAGCGCAGCACGGATTTCGTCAAATAATCCGTTGTCATGGATGGCGTCGGCCAACTTCACGCCGGTCAGTTCCGCGCCAAGGGCGTAAGTCAGTTGCTCGATTCGCATGATGTTGTCCTAGCAGCGGCCATCTTCAAATCACGAAGGCCGAGGAGCCTGTGGTCTTGCGCGACTCGAGGTCACGGTGGGCCTGCGCGGCATCCTGCAGGGCGTAGCGCTGGTTGATCTCGATCTGGATGCGGCCAGATGCCACGTGGCCGAACAGCTCGCTGGCCAGCTCAGCCTTCTCCGCCGGATCGGCGATGTAGTCGGCCAGTGCCGGACGGGTCAGGTAGGGCGAGCCCTTGAGACCGAGGATGTGCGGATTGAACGGCGGGATGGGACCCGACGACGTGCCGACGCAGACGATCAGGCCACGGCGTTTGACTGAGTCGAGCGAGGCTTCGAAGGTGTCCTTGCCAACGCTGTCGAACACCACATTGACGCCAACGCCATTGGTAAGCTCGCGCACGCGCCTGGCAATATCTTCATTGCCGTAATTGATGGTGTAGTCGCAGCCGTGCAGGCGTGCGACTTCGGCCTTGGCTTCGCTGGATACCGTGCCGATCACGGTCAGCCCGAGCAGCTTCGCCCATTGCGTCACGATCAGGCCGACGCCGCCTGCGGCGGCGTGCAGCAGGATCGTGTCGCCCTCCTTGAAGGCATAGATCCGGCGCATCAGATAGGCGGACGTGAGGCCGCGCATCGTCATGCCCGCCGCCGTCTCGCAGGCAATCCCGTCCGGCAGTCGGATCAGTGGAGCGGCAGGGATCAGGCGCTCGGTACAGTAGGCGCCAAGCGTGTTGTACGCGCCGGTGTAGGTCACGCGGTCGCCGACCGAAACATGGGTCACATCAGGCCCCACGGCCTCGACCACACCCGCCGCCTCGGTCCCGATGCCCGAGGGTAGCGGCGCTGGATACAGACCGGTGCGGAAATAGATATCGGCAAAGTTCAGGCCTACCGCCTCGTGCCGCAGCCGGACCTGGCCCGGACCTGGTTCGCCGACTTCGATATCCTCGTAACGGAGGACTTCGGGACCACCGGTTTCGTAAAAGCGTATGGCCTTGGCCATGCCTGTTCTCCTGTCATTCGTTCAGTGTGTCCGGCGCCTTGCCGGTCACGAATCGCCGCATGGACGAGCGCGGCGGAGCTATCGATTACAGGCCAGCCGCAGCACGGTCGCGGGCGAAGCTGGCAAACCAGGCCAGACTTGCTGGATTGGCCATGGTGTCGGGATTCGCCACGTTTTCCAGGGGCTGCCCCAGCAGCAGCTTTTTGATCGGTAGTTCCATCTTCTTGCCCGTCAACGTGCGAGGAATGGCGTCCACCTGAAACATTTCGTTCGGTACGTGCCGGGCGGACAGCGCCACCTTGATACGCTCGCGGATGATGGCCGTCAGTGTTGGCGTCAGTTCGACATCGGGCTGCAGGACCACAAACAGCGGCATATAGGATTCGCGCCCGAGGTATTCGAGATCGACGACCATGCTGTCCAGCACTTCGGGCAACTCCTCTACGGCGCGGTAGAGCTCGCTCGTACCCATGCGGATGCCGTGCCGGTTGATGGTGGCATCCGAGCGGCCATAAATGATGGCGCCGCCACGCGGCGTGATGCGCACCCAGTCACCGTGGCGCCAGATGCCGGGATAGACATCGAAGTAGCTGTCGCGATAGCGCAGGTTGTCCTTGTCGTTCCAGAAATAGAGGGGCATCGACGGCATCGGGGCCGTGCAGACCAGTTCCCCGACCTCGTCGACAAGCACCTTTCCGGCTTCGTCGAAAGCCTCGACCCGCGCACCGAGGCAGCGGCACTGCATTTCGCCGAGGTAGACCGGCAGCGTGGGAATGCCAGCGACGAAGCAGCCCGCGAAATCGGTCCCGCCCGACAGCGCGTTGATCCACACCGGGCCGACGCGGTCCAGGATCCAGCGGTAGCTCTCGGGCGACAGCGGCGATCCCGTCGATCCGATCGCGCGCAGATGCGACAGGTCGGCTACCGCACAAGGCTCCACGCCGGATTTCAGGCACGATTGAAAATACGCGGCGCCGGCGCCGAAGAAATTGATCTTCGCCTCGTCGATGAACCGCCAGAGCGTCTCCATGTTCGGGTAGCCCGGGTTGCCGTCGAACAGACAAACGGTTGCTCCGGCCAACAGCCCGCCGACCTGGAGGTTCCACATGATCCAGCCGGTGCTGGCCTGCCAGCAGAAGCGGTCACCCGGATGCAGGTCCAGATGGAGCGTGGTGAGCTTGACATGCTCGAGCACGATGCCGCCGTGCGAATGGACGATGGGCTTGGGCAGGCCCGTCGTGCCCGAGGAGTAGACGATCCACAGCGGATGATCGAATGGTACGCGCACGGGGTCGAGCGGGACGTTCAAGGAGATCGCTTCCGCCCACGCCATGCCGCCGCGAAACTCGTCGCGTGCCGATGCATCCATCGGCTCAGGTACCAGCACGACCCGCTCCACGCTCGGCAACTGCTCCAGCAGCGAGTGAAGGAGGGCGCGTCGGTCGGACGCCTTGCCACCATAGTGATAGCTGGCGACCGCGATCATGACCTTGGGCTCGATCTGGCGGAAGCGATCCAGGACCGCCAATTCACCCATGTCGGGCGAGCATGCGGACCACACCGCACCGATGCTTGCCACCGCCAGGAACGCCACGATGGCCTGCGGCGTATTCGGCAGGAACGCCGCCACGCGGTCGCCGCTGTCCACGCCCATGCCGCGCAGCGATGCTGCCACCGAAGCCACTTGCCGCTCGAGCTCGGCCCAGCTCATCTCGCCAGCGTCACCAGCCTCATTGCGATAGACAATGGCGGGAAATTCAGTCGTGGCATGGCGAAACACCTGCTCGACATAATTCATCTGGACGCCCGGGAACCACGTGGCGCCCGGCATGCTGGCCTCGGCAAGCGCGACTTTGGGCAGCGCCTGTGACGAAATGCCGGCCCAGTCCCACAGTGCCAACCAGAAGGCGTCAATATGGTCGACTGACCATCGCCACAGGCTGTTGTAGTCGTCAAAGGCCAGTCCGCGCTCCCGCTCCAACCATTGCATGAACTCCGTGACGCGTGCACGGCGAATGGTTTCGGATGACGGTGACCAGGCCGGCACGGCCGTTGCTACGGCTTCAGACAAGCAGGCAGCGGAAGTCGGAGTGCTGGAAATGCTCATTGCTGGGTTCTCATCTTGGCTGCGTCCTGTCACGTCGCAGCCTGGAGGTGTGGATACGGCGCGACGTCAGGTGAGTACTGCCACAGGGGATACTGCTGTGGCGGCGGCATCCAGCCGGATGTTGACGACCTTTGCCAGTTCCGATTCGTAGGTGCGCATGGCGCGCAGGAAGCACAACGCGGCAAGCAGGCCAAACGCGGGCATGACAGCGAGCGCCGTCTGCAGACCCCAGGCATCGGACACAATGCCACCCACGAACGGGCCGACAGCCAGACCAAACAGGTTCTGGAACAGGGCCAGCATGGCTGCGCCCGTGGAGCGCACGCCCGGATGGATGACGTTGAACACCACGCTCGAGGCTGGCGCCACCGAGCACATCATCATCAGGCCGCCGAACGCGATCAATAGAAACTGTGGCTTGGGCGCCATCGAGCCGCCAAATGCGATCACGAAAACCACCAGCGTCGCCGTGGCGAGCGTAGCCATCATCACGAGCTTGTTGCGGGGTCGGCGCACCGCGACGGCGTCTGCCGCCACGCCCCAGATGAAGGAGCCCGCCGCGCCGCAGAGCACGATGACCGCGGCTTGCATGGCCGCCCTGTCCGGGGCGACGCCAAGATACCGGTGGAAATAGCTGGGCAACCAGGACCAGATCGTCGACACGACAATGAGCTGGAACGCGGCACCGAGGCACGTCCACCAGACGGCAGGCGAACTGGTCAGGATCTTGGCGATCTGTCTGGCTAATCCCGTCACGGATTGCTTCGCTTGATCCATGCGCGGGGCAAGCGCGACGGTTTTGTAGTCCGGCACCAGCAAATACAGACAAGCCAGAACCAGCCCTGGGATGCCCACTACACCGAACGCCGCCTGCCAGCCCCAGCGGGCTGCGACGACGCCGCCCAATACTACGCCGAGCACGGAGCCGATCGATGCAGCAGCGAGAAACGCACCAAGCAGAGTAGCGCGCAGACGCTTCGGAAACAGGCTCGCGATCAGGGCGCCGCCCACCGAACCGTAGCCGGTCTCGCCAGCGCCCACGAAGGCCCGCGCAAGGAAGAGCTGGCTGTAATTGCGCGTGAACATGCAGGAGATCGTGGCCAGGCTCCACACCGCCGACATGACAAAGATGCTCTTGACCCGGCTGCAGCGGTCCGCGAGCAGCGCAACGGGAAGGCTGCCCACAGCGACGACGATGGAGATGATCGACACCAGGCCGCCGAGCTGCATGTCGGACAAGCCCCAGGCAATCTTCATGTGGGGAAACAACGAAACGATCACCTGACGATCAATGTAGTCGAACAACATCAGGGCGAAGGTCATGGCGAAGGCAAACCATGCCTTCGGCCGACCGACGAGATAGCCGTCGCGTTCTTCTGTCCCCGAGGCGACGGAATGCGGGTTCATGGTCTTTGTCCCAAGCTCGGAAGCTTTTTCATAGAAGGCCCGGCTTGAGGGCCGGGCTGCACTGAAATCAGACGGCGCGCATCGGAACGCCTCGTACGCCGGGCTGGCGGTTGGGCGCCATGCCGTTACCCGCGAGCGTCTCGTCGATGCTGTCGTACCAGGTACCGATGCGGTAGATCTCCCGCGCTTCCTTGCCGGTGGCAATCTCGCGACCCAGTTCGTTGGCAACGCGCACGCATTGCTGTACCTGCTGGACCGACGTCATGCGCTTGTCGCGCTGGTCGGTAAGCGTGTCTTCGGTGCCCACGCGCGGATGGAAGCCCATCGCCATGGACATCATGTTGAGCGGAAGCACGTTCCTGAGCAGTGATTCCGAAGTGATGCAGATACCGTCAGCGGCGCGGTGCACCAGGTTCATGAAGTTGAACGGGTTGGGACCGTCAACGCCGCCGGCGATTCCGATCCAGGTCAGATTGACCGGACCCTTGTACACGCCGCTGCGGATCATGCGCTCCAGCGTCTCGTAGGAGTGAATGCCAGCCAGCTGAAAATGCGGTTGGATGCCAGAAGCCTGGAGCCGCCGAAGGTGCTCTTCGACCCAGCCCGGACCCGCCGGCACGGTCATCTCACGGTAGGCATGCGCCAATGCCGGCTCGGCGAGCGTGGTTCCCTTCACTGCCTCACGCGTCATCAATTCCATGATGTTCATCTGGGTGGTGTTGATGGCTACCGTGACCTGGTCCGGCTTGGGATCCAGTTCCGCCAGCATGTGGCGGGTGTCGTCGGACAGCCACTTCGCGGCCTGACCGTCGTCTTCGGGAGCAAAGGAAATCGAGCCGCCCACCTGGATGATCATATCCGGCACGGCCTTGCGCACGCCGGCGATCAATTCATTGAACTTGGATAGGCGCTTGGAGCCCTTGCCGTCCAATTCGCGCACGTGAAGGTGCAACACACGGGCACCGGCCTCGTAGCAATCTACAGCCTTCTGGATCTGTTCCTCCATCGTCACCGGGATGTCCTCCGGGAAGTCGGACGGCATCCATTCCGGCGCATAGGGGGCGACGGTGATAACCACCTTTTGCTGATTTTCGGGGTGCAACGAATCGTCGAGAAATTGCATGATTTGGGGCCTTCAGGGTCGGGGGCACGGAATCAACTGTAGATCGCGCGTGCGCTAAACTCTTTCGTTAAGGCGCCAATATCTTTCGTTTTCGCGCCAGCCTGCCCCCCCTGGACGGCGGGTGGATGCCAAGCACTGGAGCAGAACGTGACGGAACCGATGGTTCGAGCGAGAGCCTTGAGCGGCTTTCTACAGGTAGCCAGGAGATATGGGCTCGCCCCCCAGAAATTGCTGCGGCAGGTACAGCTCGACGCCACAGTCTTGGCCGACTTGCAGCGCAGCATTCCTATTTCGGCCGTCTGTCAGTTGCTGGAAGCGGCCTCGATCGGTGCGAAATGCCCGACGTTCGGTCTTCAAATGGCCGACACACGCCAGCCATTCGATTTCGGCATCCTTGATTTGTTGCTGTCCTACAAGCGAACCCTGCGCGAATTGCTTCTGGCAGCGGTGCAATATCGGCATCTACTTAACGAAGCTCTGGCGATCCATGTCGAGGATGGCCGGAAAATGGTGGTTGTACGTGAGGAAATCATTGCCGACCCGGGAACTCCGACCCGCCAGGCAACGGAACTTGCCGTTGGGCTACTAGCGCGGACATTTGTCGGCCTGCTCGGCGAGCACTGGAAGCCAACAAGTGTCAACTTCGCCCACCCAGGCCCGCCGGATCTGAGCTTCCATCGACGTTTCTTCGGGTGTCCGGTGGTCTTCGACAGTGATTTCAGCGGCATCGTTTGCGTCGCTGAAGACCTTGACCGCCCAAATCCGAACGCCGATCCGGAACTGGTCAGATACGCTGAAAGCTTGGCCGACCCTCTGAACGTATCAGGGCCACGCTCGATCGTCCTTGATGTGCGCAAGACCATTCATCTGCTTCTACCGATCGAGCAGGCTACCGTCAACGAGGTGGCCAATCACCTGCATCTGAGCGTGCGCACGATGCAGCGTCAGCTTGAGCTTGCAGACTCGACGTTCTCGAGCTTGACCGAGGAGGTGCGCCAGGAACTGGCCGTGCGCTATCTCACCAACTTGCGCTATCCGATAGGAAGAGTGGCAACGCTTCTTGGATACTCCAGGCAATCATCCTTCACCCAGTGGTTCACAGCGCGGTTTGGCATGGCTCCTCGCGCGTGGCGATCTGCACAGCGAAATTAGGCATTTGCCTTGAATAAGTTGATTGGCGCCACGGCGCCGCGCGGCGGGCATTGCCGTGGCAAGGATGAACTTCGGGCATACCACTGCCTGGGCAGATGGCCTCTGTCGGTGCCTCCATCAGTGGCATCTCAAGAATCTGCCCGACGCGCTCGGCGTTCGACCTTTCTTTTCTGAACGCGACGGTCCGGTAAACGGCCGGAGCTCCCTTGTTTGCGGGTGACGGACCCCTCCCCCGACGTTTTGGGGGGGGTGCGCTTTGCTGCGCACCCAACAATGGGACCGACCGCCCTTGTGCGGTTCCGTGTTTCACAAGGCGGAGCCGGCAGATGCGGACGAGAAGAGCTAGGGCAACGTAGGGAGCATCAGCGATGTGCAATTGCATGTCGGGAGCCGACCAGCGGTACCGGTCGGGGATGCGACGGGGCCTGTGCTTATGCCGTGGGAGGAGGTGATGCGATGCGTGCTACCGCAAGCGTTGCGCCACCGGAACCCGACCATCGAATCACCATTGTGAGGAGTATGCGCATGCAATTCCGCCAAGCCCTGTTGGCCGGGGCCGTTGCCGTCTTATTCTGCGGCGTAGGACACGCCGGCGTATCGTCCGAGGAAGCGCACAAGCTCGGTACCACGCTTACGGGTGTCGGGGCCGAAATGGCCGCTAGCAGCGACGGTGCGATTCCCGCCTATACCGGCGGACTCACCAGTGCACCGGCTTCGTTCAAGGCCGGCAGCGGCCTGCGTCCGGACCCCTTCCCGAGCGAGAAGCCCTTGTTCTCGATCGATGCGAAGAACATGGACAAGTACGCCGCCAATCTGACCGAAGGCACCCGGGCCCTGATGAAGAAATATCCGGGCTACCACATCGATGTTTATCCCACCCATCGCACCGCGGCCTTCCCGAAGTTCGTGGTGGACAACACCGCCAAATGCGCGGTCGAGGCCAAGACGGCTGCGAATGGCCGCTCGATGAGCGGATGCCACGCGGGCTTCCCGTTCCCGATGCCGCAATCGGGCTTCGAGGCCATGTGGAACCATCTGGTCCGCTTCAACGGCGTCGCCTATGGCGCCAAGTATCGCAACTACAACGTCGATGCATCCGGCGGCGTGGCGCTGACGACGGAAGGCGAAGCATCCGAGGAATACCCGTACTGGGATGTGAGCAGGCCCGATGCCGACGTCTATTGGCAGCAGCGCCTGATCTATACCGGCCCGGCACGTCGCGCCGGCGAGGCGATGCAGGTCGTCGACCCGCTCAATTACGAAGACAAGGGTCGCCACGCATGGCAATACCTGCCGGGGCAGCGTCGCGTGAAGGTGGCACCTGACCTGGCGTTCGATACACCAAACCCCGGCTCGGGCGGCGCTTCGACGTTCGATGACGTCTTCCTCTTCAACGGCTCGATGGATCGTTACGACTTCAAGTTGGTGGGAAAGAAGGAGATCTTCATCCCCTACAACGCCTACAAGATGGCGTACGACTCGAAGGCGCAGGACCTGCTCAAGCCGAACTTCATCAATCCGGACGACGTGCGCTGGGAGCGGCATCGCGTCTGGGTGGTCGAGGCCACGCTGGTGCCGGGCAAGCGCCATATCTACAGCAAGCGCACGTTCTATCTCGACGAGGACAGCTGGGCAGCGGTCGCCTCCGACGCCTATGACGCCCGTGGCCAGCTCTTCCGTACCGGCTTCGCCTATATCACGCCGAGCTATGAGATTCCGGCGCCGATCGCCGACTTGCACGGTATCTATGACTTGATTGCGGGCTCCTACTCGTTGACTGCCTTTACGGGTGAAACCGGTGGCTTCCGCTACACCAAGCCGATGACGGAGCGCGACTGGTCTCCGGCATCGCTGGCGGGCTCGGGTATTCGCTGATCGCGCTGGATCGCGCAGTCGTGGTGGACGTGGGACAGCATCCTGCTATCTCACGTCCACCGATAGACCGACAGTGGAGACGGCATGCGGGTCAGGTGCCGCTCCTATCGCTGGGAAACACGGTCTGGCGCGGGCCGTGCTTCCACCACACCTGAACGCGTCGCCTTGGATGACGCAAGTTGCCGGGCACGGGCATTTGCCCGGCCCGGCGCTCAAGGATTCAACCGTAGGTCTTTCGTCTTCCGGGACTTCCCATGTTTCTGCATAGAGTTCGACGAGCGCTGGTAGCGCTTGCCTTCATGTTGCCGGCCGTTGCGATCGCCGACTTCACCGACGTCCTGGATACGCCAGCGAGCACGAGCCCACTCGCGTCCAAGGGTTTGCTCAATGGACTGGTGCTGGCCGGCAAGCGCCTCGTCGCCGTCGGGCAACGTGGCCAAATCGTCTATTCGGATGATGCCGGCGCCAGCTGGCGACAGGCTTCGGTACCCGTCGCATCCGATCTCGTCGCGGTGAGCTTTCCGACGCCGCAGCAGGGTTGGGCCGTGGGACATGACGGTGTCGTGCTCCACAGCAGCGATGGCGGGACGACGTGGACAAGGCAGCTGGATGGACGGCGTGTTGGCCAGTTGATGATGGAACAGCTGCGCGCGCGAGTCGCCCGAGGCGAACTTGGCAGTACCGCGGAAGCCGCTGCGTTGCTCGAGGAAGCGGGTCGCATCGCGGCACAGGGTGCAGAGAATCCGTTTCTTGACGTCTGGTTCGCCGACGAGCACAACGGCTTCATCGTCGGCGCCTTCAACCTGATATTCCGGACCACGGACGGAGGGCAAACCTGGGTCTCGTGGTTCGATCGCACCGAAAACCCCGATCGCCTGCACCTGTATGCGGTACGCGGCGTGGGTACGGACGTCTATATCGCGGGCGAACAGGGCCTGCTGCTCAAGCTCGACCGTGAGGCCGAACGCTTCCACGCGCTCGCCACACCCTACAAGGGCACCTATTTTGGCGTCGTCGGCAGCAGCGACGCGGTGATCGTCTACGGCCTGCGCGGCAATGCCTATCGCAGTACCGATGGCGGCGCGCATTGGCAATCCGTCGACACCGGCATCCAGGAAGGGCTCACCGGCAGCACCGCGTTTGGTGCGCAGGGGCTGGCCCTGGTCAGCCAGGCAGGCAACCTGCTGGTCAGCCGCGACAGCGGGGCGCACTTCGCACTGTACCGCCAGGCCAAGCCGGTACCGGCCTCGGCCGTGGCCGTCGCGGGCGATGCCATCGTGATCGCCGGCGCGCTTGGGGTGAAAACCCAGGCGTCGCACTGAGAAGGCTAGGAGACAAGCACGATGAACGTTGAAAACGTATCGCTCGACTGCATGCCGGTCGTACGCGACCTCCGCGAGTTCGATGCGAACTCCGGCAACATGCTTGAACGTCTGGTGTTCAATCACCGCTTCGCCATGATCCTGGTGTGCGCGCTGGCGACGGTGCTGCTGGGCTGGGTGGCGGTGACGAGGCTGAGCTTCAACGCCAGCTTCGAGAAGATGATCCCGAGTCATCACCCCTATATCCACAATTACCTGGAAAACGCGAACGAGCTGCGTGGCCTGGGCAATTCACTGCGCGTGGTGGTGGCGGTCGATGACGGCAACATCTTCGATCCGAAGTACCAGGAAGCACTGAAGAAGATCAACGATGAGCTGTTTCTCACCCGCGGCGTCGATCGCGCTGGGTTGAAGTCGCTGTGGACGCCTGCGGTGCGCTGGACCGAAGTCACCGAAGAGGGCTTCCGTGGCGGCCCGGTGATGCCCGACAACTACGACGGTTCGCCGCAGCACACCGCGCAGCTCAAGCTCAATATCGCCCGCGCAGGCATTGTCGGGCGCTTCGTGGGCAACGACTTCAAGTCCAGCATGATCTTCGTGCCCTTGTTGTCCAAGGACCCTGAGACCGGCGCGGCCATCGACTACCGCGTGCTGTCGCACTCCCTGGATGACATTCGGCGCCGGTATGAGGCCACGCCGGGCCTGAAGATTCACTTGCACGTGATCGGCTTCGCCAAGCTCGTCGGCGATCTGATCGACGGACTGGTCAAGGTGATGGGTTTCTTCGCCATCGCCGCGCTGATCGCCATGCTGGTCATCTACGGCTATACACGCTGCGTGCGCAGCACCGCGTTGGTCATCCTGTGTTCGGTGGTGGCCGTGGTATGGCAGCTCGGCCTGGTTGCATCGCTTGGCTTTGCACTGGACCCGTTCTCGGTCCTGGTGCCGTTCCTGATCTTCGCGATTGGCGTCTCGCACGGCGCACAGAAGATGAATGGCATCATGCAGGACATCGGCCGCGGCACGCACCGACTCGTCGCCGCGCGCTATACCTTTCGTCGCCTGTTCCTCGCCGGTGTCACCGCGTTGTTGGCGGACGCGGTGGGATTCGGCGTGCTGATGCTGATCGACATTCCGGTGATCAAGGACCTCGCGCTTACGGCCAGCATCGGCGTGGCCGTGCTGATCTTCACCAACCTCTTGCTGCTACCGGTACTGCTGTCCTTCAGCGGCGTCGATCCCACGGCTGCACAGCGCAGCCTCCGCTCGGAGCGTGAGCACGCGGAAGGGCAGGGCAGGGGCGTCATCTGGCAGGTGCTCGAACGCTTTACCACGCGACGCTGGGCACTGGCTGCGCTCGGTGTTGCAGTGGTTCTGGCGGGCGCCGGCCTGGTGGTCAGCAGGCACCTGAAGATAGGCGACCTTGAACGCGGCGCGCCCGAGCTGAGGGCGGAGTCACGCTATAACCGCGACAACGCATACATCACCGGCAACTACTCGCTTTCGAGTGACATGTTCGCGGTGATCGTGAAGACGCCCGCCGAAGGCTGCCTCAAGTACGCCACGCTGGTCGAGGCGGACCGCCTTGCCTGGACGCTGCGCCAGGTACCCGGTGTGCAGACGACGATCTTCCTCGGCGACGCGGTACGTCAGATCACGGCGGGCTCCTACGAGGGAAGCCCCAAATGGCTCACCATTTCGCGCAATCAGGACGTGCTGAACTACGGTGCGCAGCAGGCCTCGGTCAACAATCCGGATTTGTTCAACAACGCCTGTTCGGTGATGCCAGTGATCGCCTATCTCTCGGACCATCGCGCCGAGACGCTCGACCGCGTGGTGGCTGCCGCGGAGGCCTTCGCCGCCAGCCATGGGGGGCCCAATCGCGGCTACCTGCTCGCCGCCGGCAGCGCGGGTATCGAGGCAGCGACCAATATCGTGGTACGCCAGGCCGATCGCACGATGTTGTTCTATGTCTACGGCGCCGTGATCGTGCTGTGCTTCATCACATTCCGCTCCTGGCGCGCCGTGGTGGTCGCCGTGGTGCCGCTGATGCTTACATCGATCCTCTGCGAAGCGTTGATGGTCGGCCTGGGCATCGGAGTGAAAGTCGCAACGCTGCCAGTGATCGCGCTCGGTGTAGGCATTGGCGTCGACTACGCGCTGTACCTGTTGTCGATCCAGCTCGCCCAGCAGCGCGCCGGGGTGCCACTGGAAGAGGCCTACCGCCGCGCCTTGCAGTTCACCGGCAAGGTCGTGGCCCTCGTGGGCATCACGCTGGCTGCGGGCGTGGTGACCTGGGCTTTCTCGCCGATCAAGTTCCAGGGCGACATGGGCATCCTGTTGACCTTCATGTTCCTCTGGAACATGGTCGGTGCCCTCGTCCTGATCCCGGCGCTCTCCCATTTCCTGCTGCGCAAGGCGACATGAACCACGCAGGCTGGACCGGCGCGCTGCGTCGGTTCACTGGCCGAACACTGCATGCGCCCTGGAATTCGCCCGGGGCAGCAACCAACATGCGTTTGCCGCGGCAAAGGAGAGGGGCCATCCAGGCACCAAGGTCGACTGCTGGTTCCCAACGCGTCCAGCCGGGCTAAAACGCGGCCCCTCCCACTAGCCCCACCCGGCATCGGTGGTGTTAAGTTGCGCGACCATTCACTTGCTCGTCGGAGCCCTCCATGTCCCGTGTTCGTCCTGCCGGTTCGCCGGTTGCCGCGCGTCGTAAGTTCTCGTGCCTGGCCTTGGCTGTAGCGACGGCGCTTGCGGCCGGTACCGTGGGTGCGCAGCAGGCGCGCACGGACGACGTGCCGCCGCCGCAGGACACGCCGTACGCCGGCACGGTGGGCATTCACGTCGATGCCAGCGACACGGCCCAGGGCATCTTCCGCGTGCATGAAACGATTCCGGTAAAGCCGGGTGCCTTGACGCTGCTGTATCCCCAGTGGATTCCCGGCGACCATTCGCCGACCGGCCCCGTCGCCATGCTCGCCGGCCTCACGCTCAGCGCCAACGGCAAGCCGATCGCGTGGAAGCGCGACAAGTACAACGTATACGCGTTCCATCTCGACGTGCCCGCGGGGGTCTCCTCGATCGATGCGGCGTTTCAGTACCTGTCGGGCCGCACCGACAGCGAAGGCTTCGACATCACCGACCGCATGATGGATATGGAATGGAGCAAGGTGGCGCTGTATCCCGCCGGCTACTACTCGCGCGGCATCACAGTCGCGCCCAGCGTGAAGCTGCCGCATGGCTGGCAGCTCGGCACGGCGCTGGAGACGGCCTCGCGGTCAGGCGACACCGTCACCTTCAAGCCGGTGACGTTCAACAACCTGGTCGATTCGCCGATCTACGCGGGCCAGTACTTCAAGCGCGTCGAGCTCAACCCCGGCGGTGATGCGCCGGTGTACCTGGACCTCGTCGCCGACGCGCCGAAGTACCTGGAGATGACGCCAGAGCAGTTGAAGGTGCACCGCGCCCTGGTGACGCAAGCGGTGAGCCTGTTCGGCTCTCACCACTACGACCACTACGACTTCCTTTTCTCACTGTCGGATCAGATGGGCGGCAATGGCACGGAGCATCACCAGTCCAGCGAGGATGGCCTGGGCAGCGACTACTTCACCGGCTGGAACGACGCGGCGCCTGAGCGTGACCTGTTGGCGCACGAGTACGCGCATTCGTGGAACGGCAAGTTCCGCCGCCCGGTCGACCTGTGGACGCCCAACTTCAACGTGCCTATGGGCGATTCGCTGCTATGGGTGTACGAGGGGCAGACGCAGTACTGGGGTTTCGTGCTCACCGCCCGTGCCGGCATGTGGTCGCCGCAGCAGTTCCGCGACGCCTTGGCCATGGTGGCGGCCAACTACGACCGCAACCGCGAAGGCTTCCAGTGGCGCACGCTCGAAGACACCACCAATGACCCCACCGTCGCCCGCCGCTCAAGCTTGCCGTACCGCAGCTGGCAAATGAGCGAGGACTACTACAGCGGCGGCCAGATGATGTGGCTGGAGGTGGACGCCAAGCTGCGCGCCCTGACGCATGACCAGAAATCGCTGGACGATTTCGCGCGCGCGTTCTTCGGGGTCGACAACGGCAGCTATGTGACCAAGACCTATACGTTCGACGACGTGGTGGCGGCGCTCAACGGCGTGGCCGCGTACGACTGGGCGAGCTTCCTGCGCGCGCGCGTCGACGCCATCAATCCACCACTGCAGAACGGCCTCGCGGGCACCGGCTGGAAGCTGGTCTACACCGACAAGGAAAGCGAGTACGAGAAGCAGTACAACAGCCGTTCGGAGCCGTCCCGTCACTTGTACAACTTCGCCTGGTCGATCGGCTTGACGATGAACGACAAGGATCAGGTCAATGACGTGCGCTGGAACGGCCCGGCTTTCAAGGCCGGCATCAGCACCGGCGCCACCCTGGTTGCGGTGAACCGTCAGAACTATTCGAGCGACGTACTGAAGGACGCGATCACGGCGGCCAAAGACAGCAAGGCACCGATCCAGCTGCTGCTGAAATACCAGGGCAGCTACCGCACGGTGTCGGTGGATTACCACGGTGGCCTGCAATACCCGCACCTGGTGCGCGTCGAAGGCACGCCCGATTACCTGAGCGAGATCATCGCGCCGCGCAAATAAGCGCCGGGGCGTGTGCCGGGATGGACGGCGGGGCAGGGCGCGCAGCGACGACACGCGCCTTGCCCCGCGTGTCGTCCATATGGGCGGTGAAGTGCGCTGCCAGTGTGATGAAGGGCGAACGCTTTCCACCGTAGGCGGAAGGATGGATGAGCCATTTGGTTCGGCCATGCGCCAGAGCTGCTGTGGCTCCGGCGCACGCGGCATCCGCTAGAACTTGTAAGTGATCATCAAGCGGTTATACGTGAACGACTCGTTGCCCGGATTGAGGTTGCCGCTGCCACCGACGGAACGCTCCCAGCGATTGCGCAGGGTCAGGCCTTTCAACACGCTGTCCATGTTGTAGACGATGTCGAAGTAGATATTGTGGCTGGTGCCGCGCGATTCCGTGGTGTACTTGGCGTACGACGTCACCAGTTGCAGCTTGTTGTCGAAGAAGTTGTAAGAAGCCTTGGCCTTCCATGCGTGGCCGGGACCCGTTTCGACCAGGCCGCGGATCATGGACGTCGTGAACAGCGGGTCGGTGGCGTAGTTCGTGGTGTAAGGAGAGATCAAGGCGCCGCCACCGACCGCGCTCGATTCCTGCTGGAGCTTGTTGTAGGCCAGGTCGACACGACCGTTGAAGGCCGATGTGCCGATATCCGCACCCCAGGCCTCGCTGCGCACACGCGTGCCTGCGATGCCGAACAACTTGGTGTGAGTGTCGACCAGGATGTTGTCGTTGCCGCCGTTCTCGTTGACGTACTGCAGCGACAGGAAGGGGTCGAAGTGCGTGCCGGTTTTCAGCGTGTACGTACCATCCACGTAGCCCATTTGCGCAAAATTGATAAAGTCGTAGTACCAGCCCTGGGCTTTCACGGCGTCGCTGGTATAAGTCGTACCCGCCGCCCAGACGCCATCGGCCCGCGGAGCGGTCGCCGGCAACGATCCGTTGTTTCCAAACATCGAGTCGCCGTCGAAAGTGGATGGGTAATAGAGGTTGTTGTAATACATGCCGGTGGAAGTGCGACTCTTCCAACTGTAGGTGCGGATACCGTAGAGGTTCCAGCCCGTCAGCGGAGTGATGCCGACCAGGATGGCGTTGTACGACGCAGGAATGACCCGCGAATCGCTTTTACCCATCCAGGGCGTGTCAAGGTACTGGTAGCCGCCACGCACCAACAGCCAGTCATCCTTGAACTGCGCGTAGGCCTGGCTAAAGGCCCCGATAGAGTTGTTGGGCCCCATGAGCGAGGTATCGATCTTCGCCAGCGTGTCCGACTGCGTACCCAGTGAGTTGGCGGTGACGAACGATCCGCCGAAGCTGAAGCCGCCGAGAAAGGCTCCAGTATGGGCATTAATCAACGCCGCCAGCGAAAACGCACTCGCATTGGGCGTATTCGGCGTGTCATACAACCTATCGAAGTTGTACAGGCGAAGCTCACCATCGACATGCCCGTTGGCGATGATGTCGTTAGAGCCTTGGTTGTCGGCACGAGTCGCGGTGGTAAAGACGCCCAAGAAAACACATGCCACCACGGTGGCCAGCTTCTGTCGCATACGATCTCTCCCCAGAGTCCCAAAGCCCATGGCGTACCCGCCATTCGAATTGCGCGTATTTTGTTGGGGCCCCAACCCCCCGTGGCGGGAATTGTAACCAAATTGTCATAAATCGCGACGTTTGTGGGGATGGGCAAGTCGCCCCCTGTCACGCCTAAATGGGGCCTCGGAAGGACGCCAAGGCATCGAATAGGTTCACAAAAGGCCAGGCAAAGGGCACATCATCCGCGTGGCGAGAAACGTCTCCGCCAAGGAGTGCCCGCAGTCATGCATTACTCAAGACTCTGCGCCGTGCTGATCGACTGCCAGTCACCTGATCTTGACCAGGCCGCCAGCTTTTGGGCTGAGGCGCTTGGCCGTCCGATCGATCCGGATCATCCGGGCACGCGCGGCAACTACCGCATGCTGGAGACCCCACCCGACGAAGCTATCGTGCAAATTCAGCGCGTCAGCCACGAGAGCAGGGTTCACATCGACATTGAAACCGATGACATCCCCGCCGAGGTAAGTCGCTTGCAAGATCTGGGCGCCAGCGTGGTCAATCGTTTGGAGCGTTGGGTGGTCATGCAGGCTCCGACGGGGCAACGATTCTGTGTCGTACGTGTGCAGCGACCAGGATTTCCGAAGAACGCGAACCGCTGGCCGTAAGGCGTTCGTGAGAGCGTGAGCCATGAAGCTTGGTGGTGGTTCACCTAGCGGCGCTTGGGATACCAACAAGTCCGTCGATGCGGCGTCGGCCTTTTTGCGCGCACTCCCTTTTG
Organism: uncultured Gammaproteobacteria bacterium; assembly: GCA_963765335.1. GTDB lineage: Bacteria > Pseudomonadota > Gammaproteobacteria > Xanthomonadales > Rhodanobacteraceae > Dyella. The sequence continues at coordinate 82,106 of CAVXWA010000006.1, forward strand.
GCGTGCCCTGGATTGGGTGCATGATGAAATGCGCGGGTCGAGGGCGGGAGCGAGTCGTTCCCAGTTCTGACCAAAGCGGCCATCCCTTGGCCATTGCCTGATCCCTATGCGAACGATCGAACGATTTCTGCTGCAAGCCGATGTTGCTTTGCCGAGACCCGTAGGCATCTGCAAAGCAAGCCAGACACTACGCATGACCACCCCATGCGTGAGTCGGGAGATCTCGTGCGCCCCTCTTCGCGGCGTCGTAGCTTGATCCGCGTGTGGTCCGCTCCGCATATCGAGGCGCTCTCGGAAGAAGCCCTGTTGCTGCGCTTTGGCGAAACCATCGAGTCGTCGATCAATATTCGTGTACATGCGGCGGCGACGCGGTTGCGCGAGCAGCTGGCCGGCATTGAGTGCGTGCCGGCTTATGCGAGCCTGTTGCTGCGTTTCGATCCGGCACAGTGGGGCGACGATAGCGACCCGATGGCGCTACAGCAACGCGTGCGCGAGCGCGTGCTGGCGGCGCTGCAGGAACTGCCGGATACGGCGGACACCACCCGCGAGGTTGACATTCCGGTGTGCTACGGCGGCGACGCAGGGCCGGATCTGGCAGCGGTCGCGGCTCATGCAAGGCTCGCTCGCGACGAGGTGATTGCTCGCCACAGCGCGGCGACGTATCGCGTCGCCATGCTTGGCTTCGCCCCCGGCTTTCCCTATCTGCTTGGCCTTGACCCCACATTGGCGATGCCGCGCCGGAGCGATCCGCGCATCAGCGTGCCGGCCGGCAGTGTAGCCATTGGCGGCGAACAGACCGGCATTTATCCACAAGCCTTGCCGGGCGGCTGGCAGCTGATCGGTCGCACGCCACGGCGTCTGTTCGATCTCCATGCTGCATCGCCGTCGCTGTTGCAGCCGGGAGATCGCGTGCGTTTCCGCGCGATCGATGAAGACGAATACCAGCGGCTTGCCGCCGAGGCGCGCCGGTGAGTGTGCTCGTGATGAAACCCGGACTGTTGACCAGTCTTCAAGATGGCGGACGCCTGGGTTATGCCGCGCTCGGCGTGGGCAGGGCGGGTGCGGCGGATTGGCCCGCCTGGCGGTTGGCGAATGCTCTCGTCGGCAATGCGAATGGCGAAGCCGCACTGGAATTCACGCTGATCGGTCCGACGCTTCGCTTCGAGCAGGCGACGGTGATGGCGCTGACCGGCGCGCCGGTGGAGGCGCGCGTGGGCGATCAAAGCTTGCCCGGCTGGACGTGTTGCGTACTGCCCGCTGGCAGCGTGCTGCAGTTGGGCGGCATGCGGCATGGTTGCCGCGGCTATCTGGCGGTTCGGGGAGGGTTTGCGGCGGCGGCTGTGCTCGGAAGCCGGAGCACGGACTTGAATGCACGCATCGGCCCCTTTGACGGACGCGCGCTGCAAGCCGGCGACCGGCTTGAGCTAGGCGATGGCGATCCGTCGCCGTCGCTTCGCGCGGCCAGGGCGCTGCAAATGATGCGCTGGGGTCTCGATCCGCAGCCCTGGTTCGACTATGGCCGGACACGGTTGGCGCTGTGGCGTGGTCACCATTTCGACCAGCTCGACGACACCTCGCAACATGCCCTGTTCAAGGCGTTCTTCACCCTCAGCAAGGACAGTAATCGGGTCGCCAGTCGCCTGGACGGCCAACGGTTGAATTTGCGCCAGCCCATGGAGCTGATTTCCGAGGCGACCCTGCCGGGCACGCTGCAGCTGCCGCCCTCCGGGCAGCCGATCCTGTTGCAGGCCGAGGCGCCGGTCACCGGGGGTTATCCTCGTATCGGCCAGCTTGCGGTCGTGGACCTGCCGCGGCTCGCGCAGCGGCGGCCCGGCGATACCGTATGCTTCCGGGAGACCACGCTGGAGGAGGCTGCACAACGGCTGGCCGCGCGCCGGCTGCGGCTGCAGCGCCTGCTCGACCACATCGAACGACGGTTGGATTTCGCATGACGCCTGACGTACTCAAGACCATCGACCTCAACAGCGACCTGGGCGAATCCTTCGGCGCATGGCGGATGGGAGATGATGCCGCGCTGCTCGCCATCGTCAGCTCGGCCAATATCGCCTGCGGCTTTCATGCTGGCGATCCGGACATCATGCGGCACACGGTGTCGCTCGCGGTGGAGCACAACGTGGCGATCGGCGCTCACGTCTCGCTACCCGACCTGCAGGGGTTTGGCCGCCGCGAGATGGCGGTGACGCCGAACGAAGCCTATGCGATGACGCTGTACCAGATCGGCGCGCTGCACGGTTTTGCGCAGGCCGCAGGCACGCGCTTGCGGCACGTGAAGCCGCATGGCGCGTTGTACAACATGGCTGCGCGCGACGCCAAGCTGGCGGACGCCATCGCGCAGGCGACGCGCGATTTCGATCCCACCCTGTGCCTGTTCGGCCTGGCGGGTTCCGCCCTGCTCAAGGCCGGCCTCGATGCGGGATTGCAGGTGGCCGCCGAAGCGTTCGCCGATCGCAGCTACCGTGCCGATGGCTCGTTGCAGCCGCGTCGCGAACCCGGTGCCGTGATTACCGAGAGCGACCAGGCCATTGCCCAGGCCATGGCGATAGCACGCGAGGGCAGCGTGCGCGCCGTCGATGGCCAGATCATCTCGCTGCAGGCCGATACGCTGTGCGTGCATGGCGACGGCGAGCACGCGGTGGCGTTTGCCCGTAGCCTGCACGCGGCTCTGGAAGCCGCCGGCATGGTCGTCGCCGCTCCGCACGCCGCAGGCCCGCATGCCTCAGGCGCTGGCGCATGAATTATTGGCCCTTGCTTGGCGTCGCGGTGATCGTGGTCGGCTTCGCCTTGCGCTTCAATCCGGTGCCGGTCGTGGTGTGCGCCGCCTTGGTCAGTGGTCTGCTGGCGGGATTGCACGTGCCCGATCTGCTGGCGCTACTCGGCAAGAGCTTCGTTTCCAGCCGCATGCTGATGTTGTTCGTGCTGACCCTTCCGGCCATAGGCCTGCTTGAGCATGCAGGCCTGCGCGAACATGCCCAACGCTGGATGGGACGCCTGCGCGGACTGACCCTGGCACGACTGTTGATCGGCTATCTGCTGGTGCGCGAGCTGTTGGCGATGCTTGGCCTCACCGGCGTCGCCGGCGCCGCGCAGACCGTGCGTCCGTTGCTGGCGCCGATGGGCGAGGGCGCCGTGGAGAAAATCCTGCCGGTGGTGACGGACGCCGACCGCGACGAGTTGCGCGCAGTGGCGGCGGCGACGGACAACGTCGGTCGCTTCTTCGGTGAAGATGTCTTCATCGCCTTGGGTGCCGTGCTGCTGATCCAGGGCTTCTACGCACAACACGGTATCGATTTGACGCCGCTGTCGATCGCGTTGTGGGCACTGCCCACGGCCATCGCCGCGTTCGTCATTCAGTCCGTTCGTGTATGGCTGTACCAGCGTCGGCTGCTGCGTCGCGCGGCCCGCATGCGCGCCGAACAGGCCGCCTGAGCATGTTGCGCATCGAATACGCCTATTGGCTGATCGCGGCCTTCCTTGCCTACACCGGGCTGCGCAACCTACGGGAGCGACACGCTTGGCGCGCCGCCTTCTGGCTTCTGCTGGGCGCGTTGTTCGGTGGCGGCGATTATGTGCTCGCGCAGCAGGCGCTGGGTCATCCGCTGCCGGCGCAGCTCGCCGGCGCCACCGTGATCGCGCTGGCCTTGCTCGCACCACGGCTGCATCGACATGCGCACACGGACAGTGGCCATGCCGAATGGCGCCTGCAATCGGCGCTACGCCTGGGCCACAAGCTGTTCGTGCCCGCGCTGTTGATTCCGCTGGTGACCCTGCTGGTCGCGCTGTTCGGGGCGTATCTGTCCGTTGCCGGCCATGCGGTATTCGCCAAAGCGCAGATGACCCTGACCGGGCTGGCGCTGGCTTGCGTGGTGGCCTTGCTCGCTGCGGCGAGGGTGGCGCGCGCGCCGGTGCGACAGGGCATAGCAGAAGGCCGCCGCCTGCTCGATGCTATCGGCTGGGCGGCGTTGCTGCCGCTGCTGTTGGCGGCCCTGGGCGAAGTATTCACGCAGAGCGGCGTGGGCACGGCCATCGCGGCCTTCGCCAGCAACAACCTGCCGACAGGTAGCGCGTTTGCCTGCCTGCTGGTGTTTGCGCTGGGCATGGTGTTGTTCACCGTGATCATGGGCAACGCATTTGCGGCGTTCCCGGTGATGATGGCCGGCATCGGCTTGCCGCTGCTGATCCATCAGCACGGCGCGAATCCGGCGATCCTCGGCTCGATGGGCATGCTGTGCGGCTACTGCGGCACCCTGCTGACGCCGATGGCGGCCGACTACAATCTGGTGCCGGCCGCGTTGCTGGAGCTGCGCAACCCTTATGGGGTGATTCGCGCGCAGGTCTGGAGCGCGGTATCCATCTTCATCGTCACCTTCGCGATGATGTGGATGCTGGTATTCCGTTGATCGGGTGAGACAGACCATGTCGAACAAGGCACCACGCATTCTGCTGACGGGCTTCACCCCGTTCGGCAACGAAGTCATCAATCCGTCCTGGGAAGCCGTGCGCCTGCTGCACGACCAGCGCATTGCCGATCACCGGGTGGTGGCGCATCTGTTGCCGACGGCCTTTGACGACTCACGGCGCGAGCTGGAGGCCGCCGTGCGCGACGTCGAGCCCAGCATTCTGATCGGCGTTGGCCAGGCAGGCGGCCGCAGCCGACTGTCGATCGAGCGGGTAGCCATTAACGTGCAGGATGCGCGTCTGCCGGATAACACCGGGGCGCAACCGATCGACGAAGCGGTGATCCCGGGTGGCCCGGCGGCGTACTTCAGCACGCTGCCGATCAAGGCCATGCTTGCCGCGCTACAGGCCGAAGGCCTTCCGGTCGAGATCTCGAATACGGCCGGCACCTATGTCTGCAACCACGTCGCCTATCTGATGTTGCACGAGGCGGCCCAGCGGAAGGGTATGCGCGCGGGCTTTATCCATATCCCTTACCTGCCGGAACAGGCCGTGCGGCTGCCCCAGGCACCGAGCATGGCCAAGGACGATGTCGTGCGCGCCCTGACCCTGGCCATGCGTGTCGCAGCCAGCCAGGTCATCGACGACAGGCTGGGTGCGGGCACGCTGGACTGAACACGTCACCATACGAAAGGGACAAATCGCTTTACCCTCGCGGCGTACTGCGCATAGTCAGGGAACGCGCCACGAAGTATGCCTTCCTCGACATGCATACGGTAGAAGAAGGCCGGTAGCGTAAACACCGCCAACCACAGCAGCGCTATCCCATTGCCAAGCGCCAACCCGAGGCCCACAAACGTCAGCCATCCGCCAAAGTAGCCGGGATGGCGAACCATCCGATAAGGGCCTTCAATCACCAGCCGATGGTCGCTCTGCACGGCCACATTCGCGGAAAAGAACTTCTTCAGCGTCCACATGCCGGCGAATCGAAGGGCGATCCCGGCGATCATCAGGGCCACGCCGAACCGTTTCAGCAGGGGTGGAAACGGTAGCGCGCCGATGGCGAGCACATAGAGCGTGATCGAGAGCAAGGGTGCCACCAGATTGCTCGTGACCAGCAAAAGCATGGACCGACGATCGACATCCGAACCACTACGATCGCGTGCCGTCCGAAGAATCAGTGCCTCGGACAGAAACCATGCCGCGAACAGCAGGATGGCAACGGACTCGATCTTCATGATCGTACCTCGCGGTCCACGTTTCGCGGCGTGGCGTGTTGAGTAACGGACGTCTCCATGGAAGCGGTATGCGATAGTCGAAATACGAATCGGGTCGCCAAGCGATCCGACGTCGCCATGAGCGTTCCGCCGTGCGCCTTGGCAATTTCCGACGAAATGAACAAGCCCAATCCCAGGCCGGGCCTCGGTTCGGCGAAGGTGCCGCGCGTAAACGGCTGGAACAGGCGGCCCAGGGTCTCGGGTGCAATCGGCGCGCACGCATTTTCCACGGCGACTTCAAAGGCGATCGCGTCGCTTGCCAGGGTGACCTTGACGGGTGCATCGGCACAGCCGTGAACGAGTGCATTCGACAATAGATTGCACAGCATTTGGGCCACGCGCTGGCGATCGCATCGGACCGGATGCCGCAGCGACGTGGTCAGCTCGATGGTTCGATCGGGATAGATGCTTTGCACCTCGGAGACGACATGTTCCAGGGTCATGGCGAGTTCGTCGCTGACTTCGGGTTGGACCGCGATCCCTTCGCCGAGACGGCCTCGGGCGAAATCCAGGACGTTGTGGGTGAGTTCGCCAATGCGCTGGCACGTCGCCAGGATATGCCGCGTCAGCCGCTGGTCGCTGTCACTGACGAGAGTCGAGCTGAGGTGTTCCGCGCATACGATGATCGATTGCACCGGATTGCCCAGATCGTGCCCCAGGACAGCCACAAACTGCTCGCGCAGCTTGGCCGTCTCTTGCGCATCCATCAACGCGGCCTCGGCCTTGTGACGCCGCAACTCCGCTTCGAACTGCGCAGCGATCAGCGTGGTGAACAGCTCGAACGTCTTGAGAATAGTGGGGTCGTCCAACTTGGCCGGGGCCGGATCGATGGCGCAGAGCGTGCCGAAAAAAGAGCCATCGGAAAGAATGATGGGTATCGAGACATAGCTTTCGAAGCCGTACATTTTCGGCGTCGGATGGCCCGAGAAGTAGGGATGCTCGCTGGCGCGACCAAACACGACCGGCCGCTGGTGCTCGCGGATCTCGTTGCAGATGGTGGTGCCGAGATCCAACTCGTCACCCGGCTTCAGGCCGAAATCCATGCGGTCGTAGACCGCGCACGCCGTCCAGGTGTGATCGGTCACCCGGGCCACCGCGGTGAAACCCATGCCCGTGGTGTGAGCCACCACCTCGAGGATCTTGGGTATCGCCTCGAGCCGCCCCATCAGCTCTACGACGTGGTCGGCGTCTATGGACTGCATAACGTGCCCTCGGCGCAGGTTTGCCGGAGTCTAGCGCTTTGTCCGAGCGCTGCCGATGCTACTTTCGATAGCCGCCCGCGGCGGGATTTGCGCTTTCACACAGGGGGCACAGAGCTGCCTTTAGGTTGTGGCTGTGTCGGCCCAGGGCGGGACCGTGCACCAAAAAGCAGAGGGGAGGACAGGCCCGTGTCGATGGCCGTCCAGGCGGGCCGGGCGGCCATGTCATGACCTGTTCGAGTGCGAGAAGAACACCTTGGCCGAGGAGGTTCGATTGCCCCGTTTCACAGCCAGAGTCCGCCGCTACTTTGCACCGACGACGGTGTGGGTGCTTTCGCTCGCGTGCCTGGCCTGCAGCAACACGCAGAATGCGCCAGGAGCCGCGGGCCAGCCTTTGACCGTTCTGGTCACCACGGTCACCGCGTCACCGACACCCAATATCGTCGAGCTTCCGGGTCGCATCGAGGCCGTACGAACGGCGGAAGTGCGTGCGCGCGTCGACGGCATCGTCGAACGCAGGCTCTACCAGGAAGGGACGGACGTAGTGGCCGGGGCGCCGTTGTTCCAGATCGACGCACGCGACTACCGCGCCCAGCTGCAGCAAGCCCAGGCTAGCTTGGAGCGGGCCCAGTCGGTGCAAGTGAATGCCGCCGCCGTGGCCGCCCGGTTCAAGCCGCTGGTCCAGCGGCAGGCGGTGAGCGCACAGGAATACGAGGAGGCCCTGGCCACGCTCCAGCAGGCTCAGGCGAACGTGTCGGACGCGCACGCCCAAGTGGATCTGGCGCAATTGAGGCTCGATCGTTGCATCGTCACGGCGCCGATCGCCGGCCGCGTGGGCCGTGCGCAGGTCACCGAGGGCGCCCTGGTCAGCGGCAGTGCGGCAACCCTGCTCACCCAGGTCAATCAACTGTCGTCCATCAGTGCCGTGTTCACCCAGTCGAATACCTCGCTGCTCGACTTCCAGCAGCAGGTAGAGTCCGGCGCGCTCAAGGCGGCCGACCGGAAGCACGTCGAGGTGCAGCTGATTCTTGCGAACGGGCGGGAGTATGGCGAGCGGGGGTTCCTGGATTTCACCGACCTGGTCGTCGAGCCATCGACGGGCACGCAGACCGTGCGCGCCCAGTTCGCGAATCCGGCGCGTACCCTGCTGCCTGGCCAGTTCGTGCGCGGACGCATCGTCACCGGCACACTCAAGTCGGGTATTCGCGTGCCCGAGCGGGCTATTCAAATCGACAACGGCGCGGCCAGCGTGGCGATCGTGGCGGACGATGGGACGGTGGTGCGCCGGAACGTGGAACTGGGGGCGCAAGACGGCGGCGAGTGGATCATTCGCGATGGGTTGAAGACGGGCGAGCGCGTCATCGTCGATGGATGGCACAAGGTCCAGCCGGGGCTGCGCGTGAACGCCCAGCCGGCACCGGCTTCCTTACCCTCCGCGCACTGACCAGGCGCCGCCGATGAATCGCTTCTTCGTTTACCGCCCGGTGTTTGCCTGGGTCGTCGCCCTGTTCGTGACCCTGTTCGGCGTCATCGCCATCCTGCTCTTGCCGGTCGAGCAATATCCGGATGTCGCGCCACCCTCGCTCACGGTGCAGGCGAGCTACAACGGCGCGGATGCGCAAACGCTCGACCGCTCCGTCACGTCCATCATCGAAAACGAGATGAATGGCATCGACAACTTTCTCTACATGTCCTCGATCAGCCGCTCCAACGGCACCGTCCAGATCACCGTCACGCTGCAACCCGGAACCGATCTCGACACTGCGCGCTCGCAAGTGCAGGACCGCCTGAGCCGGGTCGAGCCGCGCCTGCCGCAGGAGGTGCGCCAGCTTGGCATCACCGTCACCAAGTCGTCGTCCGGCTTCCTCATGTTGATCGCGTTGCAATCGACGGACGGCACGACCGACGCCGTGGAAATGGGCAACTTCGCCTCCAACAACATCATCAACGAGTTGCGACGCATTGGTGGCGTCGGCGATGTGCAGTTGTTCGGCTCGTCCTATGCGATGCGGATCTGGCTCGACCAGAACAAGCTGGCGGGGCTCGGCCTGTCGGCCAGCGAAGTGATGACGGCGGTGCGGGAACAGAACAGCCAGACCGCGGGTGGTGGACTGGGCGACCAGCCGATTGCGCCAGGTTCCGAATTCAACGCCCAGATCGTCACGCAAAGCCGCTTCACCACGCCCGAGCAATTTCGCCAGATCATCGTGCGCGCCAACCCCGACGGCTCGACCGTGCGGGTGGGCGACGTCGCGCGGGTGGAGCTGGGCAATGACAGCTACGGTTTTCGGCTGACGGTGAACGGCAAGGAGTCGGCCGGCCTGGCGATTCAGCTCGCCAGTGGCGCCAATGCACTGGCCGTGGCCACCCAGGTACGCCGGCGCATGACGGAGCTGCAGTCGATCTTTCCGCGCGGCGTGGTCTGGGCCGTGCCGTTCGATACGACACCCTTCATCACCACGTCGGTGCACGGCGTGCTGCGCACGATGGTCGAGGCGCTGCTGCTGGTGACCGTCGTGGTGTTCCTGTTCCTGCAGACCTGGCAGGCCACGCTGATTCCCACCCTGGTCGTCCCCATCGCGCTGATCGGTACCTGCTGCGGTCTCTATCTGTTCGGACTATCGATCAATATCCTTTCGCTGTTCGGCATGGTCGTGGCGATCGGCATCCTCAACGACGATGCCATCGTCGTGGTGGAGAACGTGTCGCGCGTGATGCGCGAAGAGGGCCTCAATGCACGCCAGGCGACCGTCAAGGCGATCGGGCAGATTTCCGGTGCCGTCATCGGCAGCACCCTGGTGCTGATTGCGGTGTTCGTACCGATGGCGTTCTTTCCGGGTTCCACCGGCGGCATCTATCGGCAGTTCTCGGTCACGCTGACCGTATCGATTTTCCTCTCCACCGTGCTTGCGCTGACCCTTGGTGCCGCTTTGTGTGCGGCGCTGCTCAAGGGGGATGCGGAGCGCGTTCCGGACGCCGCGCCAGCCCCGAAGAGCGCCCCGGCGCGCATGCTGGAGCGGGTCTTCGGCGCGTTCAACCGTGGCCTGGATGCGGCGACGGCGAAGTACGCCCGTGGTGTCGACGCCATGCTGCGAGCTCCCGTGCGCTGGCTACTGGTGTTTGTCGTCGCGTGCGTGGCCACGATGTATCTGTTCATGCGGTTGCCAGGAGGATTCCTGCCCACCGAGGACCAGGGTCACATCTTCGTCTCCTACACCGGCGCGCCCGGCTCCACCGTGGGGCGCACCCAGCAAGCGGTCGATCAGGTCGAGGCCTTCCTGCGACAGCAGCCGCAGGTGCGCAACATCGCCACGGTGACGGGCTTCAGCTTCTTCGGGCAGGGTCAATCGGCGGCGCTCTCGTTCGTGGATCTGAAACCTTGGGGCGAACGGCCCGGCACCGAAAACTCGGCGAGTGCCCTGGTCCAGCGCAGCAACGCGGCGTTCCGGCAAATTCCCGAATCGATGATTTTTGCGCTGGACCCGCCGGCGATTCCATCGCTTGGCAACGCGACCGGCTTCACCATGAAGATCCAGGATCGCGGCGGGGCAGGCGGTGCCGCCTTACAGCAGGCGGGCCTACGCATCATGATGGAAGCGGCGCAGAGCCCGGTGCTCATGGGCGTGCGCTCGGAGGGCTTGCCCGCGGCGCCGCAACTCTATGTCGAGATCGACCGGGTCAAGGCGCGCGCGCTGGGGCTGCAGATCGGCCAGGTCAATCAGGCGCTGTCGCTGGCCTTCGGTTCCAACTACGTCAACGACTTCCTTTACGAAGGCAATGTGCTGCGCGTGTTTCTCCAGGCCGATGCAGCGCAGCGCATGCGGCCGGAGGACGTGAGCGCGCTGCGGCTGCGCAACGATCAAAATGAAATGGTGCCGTTTTCGGCGTTTACGCGCGTGCGCTGGATCTCCGGGCCGCAACAGCTTGAACGCTACAACGGCTTTCCCTCCGCCACCATTTCGGGTCAGGCCGCAGCCGGCCAGTCGAGCGGCGCGGCGATTGCCGAAATGGAGCGCATCGCCGACCGCGTGCTGACCGGCAACCTCAGCTACGAATGGACCGGGACCGCCTTCGAGGAAAAGCAGGCGAGCGGACAGATCGGCATGCTGCTGGGGCTTTCCCTGATCGTCGTGTTCCTGCTGCTGGCGGCGCTCTACGAAAGCTGGGCGATTCCGGCAGCGGTGCTGCTGATCATTCCGTTCGGTGTCGTGGGCGCGGTGCTGCTGACGATGGCGCGAGGCTTGTCCGCCGACGTGTATTTCAATATCGGCCTGGTCACCATCATTGGCCTGGCGGCAAAAAACGCGATCCTGATCGTCGAGTTTGCGATCAAGGAAGAGGCCGAGGGCAAGGACCCGATCACCGCGGTGAAAAATGGGGCGCAGCAGCGCCTGCGCCCGATCCTGATGACGAGCATCACCTTCGTGCTCGGCATGATGCCGCTGGTGCTGGCGACAGGGGCGGGCGCGGCAAGCCGGCGGGCGGTCGGTACGGGCGTGATGGGCAGCATGCTCACGGCCACCTTCTTCGGGATCTACTTCACGCCGCTGTTCTACGTGGCGGCGCGCCGGTGGCTGAGCCGCAAGAAGCGCTACAGCGAGGAGGAAGATCTCGCGGCACTGCAGGCGGAGCCGCCTGCGCAGGGTGGAGGTCCGGGCGATGCGTAGCTGCCTCGTACTGGTCGGCGCCTGCAGCGTGCTGGCTGCCTGCAATCTGGCGCCGACGTATCGCCAGCCTGACCTGCCGGTGGCCGACCACTTCGACGCCACGGAGGCGCCGACGCCAGATGGCGGCCACCTCGCCACGGAAATTGCCTGGCAGGCTTTCTTCGGCGATCCCCAGCTGCGGTTTCTTATCGCCGCGGCGCTTGAGCACAACCGCGACCTGGCGGCGTCAGTGGCACGCATCGAGCAGGCCCGCGCGCTGTACCGCATCCAGCAGGCCCAGCGTTTGCCGCAGGTTAACGCCAGCGGTGGGGTGACCCGAACCCAGGCGCCGTTGGGCTCGTTCGACCCAGAATTCGCGGACAGCAATGCGACCGTGATCTTCAATCAGTACAACGTCCAGGCCGCGGTGACATCCTTCGAGCTGGACTTCTGGGGTCGCGTGAAAAACCTGAGCGAAGCCGCGCGTCGCCGATATCTGGCGACGGTGGAGGCGCAGCAGGCGTTCCGCCTGTCCTTGATCAGCAACGTAGCGGCCACCTACTACGCGATCCGCGCGGGCGAGGAAGGCATCGAACTGGCCGAGCGCACGGTAAAGAGTCGCCAATACGCACTGGACATCGCCAAGCTCCGCCTCGACGCAGGCGTGACCTCGAAGGTGGATTATGAGCAGGCGGCGATTCTCGTCACGCAGGCCCAGACGCAACTGGCGGAACTGCACCGAAGCACCGGGCAATTACGCAACCAGCTGATGATCCTGGTCGGCGGACCGGTCGCAGGCCCGCTGCCAGCCGGGCGTTCGATCGAAGACCCTGGCCAGTTCGGCGAGCTGAATGCGGGGCTGCCCTCCGCCCTGCTCACCCATCGCCCCGACATCCGGCAGGCAGAACAACAACTGCGTGCCGCAGACGCCGATATCGGCGCCGCGCGTGCCGATTTCTTCCCGCGCATCGCGTTGACCGGCAGTTACGGCTATGCATCGTCCGAGCTGAGCGAGCTGTTCGCACGCGACAAGCAATCGTGGTCAATCGGTGGCTTGATCAGCCTGCCCATCTTCGATGCGGGACAGCGGAGGGCGCAGCTCGGCCTGGCGCAGGCGCGACAGGACGAGCTGGTCGCGACTTACCAGCGCGCCGTGCAAACCGCCTTCAGCGAAGTGTCCGACGCACTGATCGGCCGGCAGCGTTACCAGGAACAGATCGCCGCGCAGGAACGGGCCGTGGAGGCGCAGCGGCGGCTCGCCGAAACAGCCGAGCTTCGCTACCAGAACGGCATTTCGATCTATCTCGAAGTGGTCGATGCGCGACGCAACCTGTTCTCCGCCGAACAGGAGCTGATCCAGCTGCGTGCGACCGCACTGCAGAATGGCGTCACGCTCTATGTCGCGTTGGGTGGCGGGGCGGACGCACGGTGATACAGGCCGACGCATCGGCACGCGAGAGGAATGACCATCCCGGCGATTTGAGACGAATGGGCAATGGATCGAGGCGCCAGGGTCTGCACGCAGGGCGCCGGGAGGCGCAGCATGTTCGCCATCGTTCCGGGCAGCTCGTCCGGAGCGATCTACTACTCGAGGAGACACCCCATGTTGGATTGGCCTGAATATCGCAACGAATTGATGGGTCGCATTGGCGAGATCGGTAAGCTGAGCCCGGGCACGTTGGCTGGCTATCAAACGCTTTCCAGTGCCGGTCAGAAGACCGGGCACCTGGATGCAAAGACGCGAGAGCTAATCGCATTGGCTGTCGCGGTAACCACTCGTTGCGATGGGTGTATCACCGTGCATACGGCTGAAGCGCTCAAGCATGGCGCCAGTCGGGAAGAGATTGCCGAAGCCCTGGGTGTCGCCGTCGCTTTGAACGCCGGTGCGGCGCTGGTCTATTCGGCCCGCGTGATGGATGCCGCCGCTGCCTATGGCAGTGCCACGGCCGCATGAGTATAGGAAAGGGCAGGTGGCGCGGAATTTAGCGAAGCTGTCCCGCGCATGGCTGGTGTCGGTACGGTAGCTCTCCGAACGTCGGATCGGAGAGCTGCCGTAGGCCTGCCCTGGGCGGGCCATGGGCTAAGCTAACGGCCTTGCCGCGACCGTGCTTGCCCATCATGGACACGCTCAGCGAATTACTCGAAGCCCACCCTGCTCGTGGCAATCTGGACCTGCGCTGCCAGTGGTCCGGCGAGTGGTCTTTGCCCCATGTGGCCGAGCAAGCCGGTGCCGTGCGATTCCATGTCGTCATGCGTGGGCGTGCTTATTTGCGTGTGCCGGGGGCAAGCCCGGTCGCGTTGACAGCGGGCGATCTCGCCGTCTTGCCATCCGGCGAGGCGCACATCCTGGCGGGTCGCCCCGAGGGATGGAGTGCGCCGCTTCCGGTGGCGACGGTGCACGCCCATCCCTTGCTGGAGTGGCGCACGAACGACGAGGCCGAGCCCGAACTGGACATGTTGTGTGGACGCATCGACTTTGGTGCTGGCGCCGCAACCTTGTTGGCGGCATTGCCGCGCCTGCTCTATCTGCCAGGCCATGAAGAAGGGCCGTTGGCGCCGGTCGTCGAACTGATGCGCCGCGAAGTGCAGCAGGCTGCAGCGGGAGCACGCAGCGTAGTCGGGCAACTGTCGTCCACCTTGTTCGTCCTGGCGTTACGCCATTGGTGGAATCGAAACGGTGAGTTGCACGGCGTGCTTGGCTTGTTGCGTGAACCGCGCCTGCGGCCGGCTTGCATGGCGATGCTGCTGCATCAGCACGAGCCATTGACGGTGGATGCGCTTGCCGAAAGCTGTCACATGTCGCGCGCAAGCTTTCTGCGCTTGTTCGAACGTGTCACGCAGGCAACGCCGGCACATATGCTCACGCAACTACGCATGGATACCGCCGCCGTACGCTTGCACGGTGGGCGTGAACCTGTAGGGGCGATTGCGGAAGCCGTGGGTTTTCACTCGGAATCCGCTTTTATCCGCGCTTTCGAGCGCCATAAGGGTATGAGTCCGTCCGCGTATCGCCGCCTCTCCAGAGGTGAGAGCGCTGCAGCGCGGGCTTAGCCACGCGATGCGATCGACGCCGTCAACTTCCGCCCACGACGCGCGCACTGGTTGCCGCGCGCTGCAAAAGCAGGTTGCGTTCGCGCGTGTTGCGCGTGAGCGATGCGGCGCGCTCGAACTCTTCACGTGCCTCGGCATGACGGCCGAGCTTGCCGAGCAAGTCGCCGCGCACGCTCGGCAGCAGGTGATAGTGGCGTAGCAGGGGTTCATCGCGCAGCTCATCCGCCATCGCCAGGCCCGTTGCGGGCCCGAATGCCATGGCGTGTGCAACCGCGCGATTCAGCGCGACCACGGGTGAAGGCAGGCGTTCGGCCAGGGTGTCGTATAGCGCGGCGATGCGTGACCAGTCGGTTTCGTCGGCGCTGCGGGCCCGTGCGTGACAGGCGGCAATGGCGGCCTGCAAGGTGTAGGGGCGTTCGGCGCCGCCAAGGTTTTCCGCGCGAGCCAGGGCATCGAGCCCGCGCCGGATCAGCAGCTGGTCCCAGCGGCCGCGGTTCTGTTCGCTGAGCAGGATCGGCTCGCCATGAGGCCCCGAGCGTGCCGCCGTGCGTGAGGCCTGGATTTCCATCAACGCGAGCAGCCCGTGTACTTCCGGCTCAGCGGGCGCCAGCCCGACCAGGACACGGCCCAACCGCAGCGCATCCTCACACAGTGCCGGGCGCATCCAGTCGTCGCCGGAGGTGGCGGCATAGCCTTCGTTGAAAATCAGGTAGATGACTTCGAGCACGGAGGCGAGCCGCACGCCCAGCTCGTCGCCGCGCGGTACTTCGAACGGCACGTTAGCTTCGCTGAGGGTGCGCTTGGCGCGCACGATGCGTTGCGCCACCGTGGCCTCGGGCACCAGATACGCCCGCGCGATTTCCGTGGTGGTGAGGCCGCCAAGCAGGCGCAAGGTCAGCGCCACGCGCGCTTCAGTGGACAGCACCGGATGACACGCCGTGAACACCAGGCTCAGCAGATCATCGCCAATCGGGTCGTCGAGCATGACATCGGGGTCCACGATGGACGCTTCCAACTGCGCCTCGATTTCCTGTGTCAGCGCGTATGCCTTGCGCTGATGCAGGGCGTGGCGACGCAACTGGTCGATCGCGCGGTGCTTGGCCGTGGTCATCAACCAGGCTCCTGGATTGCGCGGCACGCCGCTGGTCGGCCATTGCTCCAGCGCGGCGACCAGTGCGTCCTGTGCCAATTCCTCGGCCACGCCCACGTCACGCACGATGCGGGCAAGGCCGGCAATCAGTCGCGGTGATTCGATGCGCCAGACAGCGTCGATGGTGCGATGGATATCGGTGGTCGTCATGACCACCGATCACAGCACTGGTTCACCGGTAACGCAAGTTCGCGCGATGGCCCCAGTGAGTTCAGGGAGGCGACATCACCATCCAATGCACGCCGAAACGGTCCTTCAGCATGCCGAAGCTGGAAGAGAAGAAGGTCTTGCTCAGCGGCATCACGGTCTCGCCACCCTCGCAGAGCGCAGTGAAGCTGCGCTGCGCCTCCGCGGCGTCGGCTACGGTGAGCGACAGCGAGAAACCAGCGAAATGCGCCTGGCCCTTACAGTCGCCATCCGAGGCCATGAACGCCGTCTCGCCGACCACGACATGGGCGTGCATGATCTTGTCGCCATTGGCAGGGTTGGCCGAAGCGGAAGCGTGCTGTTCCGGACTGTCATTGAAGCGCATCAAGCGAGACTTGGCGCCGATGGCCTTCTCGTAAAAGGCCAGCGCCTCCTCGCAGCGACCGTCAAAGAACAGATAGGGCTGTACGAGCATGATCTTCCTCCTGGTGGTGTTTGGAGCTTGCGCCGTATCTCTGCGTAGCCCGCGTCGAGCTATTGAGCAGGCTGTCAGGCGCGGTCGCCGAACTGTTCGCGCAAGCGCGCTTCCTGTTCGCGAAGCTCCGGCGTGAATTCGGCGCCGAAATCCTCGGCCTCGAAGACCTGGCGGATCTCCACGTCCGATTCGATGCCATCAAACGGATTGGGTGCGCGCTTGAGCCATTCGATCGCTTCTTCCAGCGACGCCACCTGGATGAGCCAGAATCCGGCAATCAGTTCCTTGGTCTCCGCGAAAGGTCCATCGATCACCGTGCGCTGGTCGCCCGCATAGCGGACGCGCACACCGCGCGCGCTCGGATGCAAACCTTCCGCGGCCAGCAGCACGCCAGCTTTTACCAGTTCTTCATTGAAGCGGCCCATGTCGGCCAGCAGGCGTTCGCTTGGCATCTCGCCGGCTTCGGAACTCTTGGTCGCACGTACCATCACCATGAATCGCATTGTCGTTACTCCATTGGGCTGCAAAGGCAGGCCGCCAGGTGGCCTTGGGCCCGTACCCGGGTGGCTCTCATCTGATCGTCGAACGAGGAGAGCCGGAATCGACATGGCGACGCCGCTTTCTACGTCATCATGAACGTCGGCAGGCACGGGGAGCCTTGTCGCAGGCCGCGGAGCATGCACCGGCCCGCGTCAGCGGGTCGTGAGATGCGGCTAAACGGCGTGGGCTCAGCGCACGGCCAAGGCCAGCACGATGCCGATCCACAGGACCATGCCCAGCCAATTGTTGTTGCGGAACGCAGTAAGGCAGGCATCACGCTCGCGTTGACGGATTTTCCACAACTGTTGGCCGAACTGGCCCGCCGCGGCGACCAGGCTCAGCCAGTACGGCCAGCCCAGCGCAGCGCGCTGGCCGACAAACAGCATCGCCAGCAGGAACGTGGCCATCAGGATGCCGAGGATGGGAAGGTCCGCATCGCCGAACAGGATCGCGGTGGATTTGGCGCCAGCCTTGAGGTCGTCATCGCGATCGACCATGGCGTATTCCGTGTCGTAGATCACCGACCACAGGATATTGCCGATGAATAGCAGCCAGCCCACGGGTGGCACGGTGTGGGAAACCGCGGCAAAGGCCATCGGTATCGACCAGCCGAACGCCGCACCCAACACCACCTGCGGCAGGTGGGTATAGCGCTTGGTGAACGGGTAGATGGCGGCCAGCGCGGCGCCGACCAGGGACAGCTTGATGGTCAACGTATTAGTGAACAGCACCAGCACGAACGACAGCGCCAACAGGCTCACGAAGACGATCAAGGCTTCGCGCGGCGTGACACGGCCCGAGGCAATCGGCCGCCCGGCCGTGCGCGCCACCTGCGGGTCCAGCTTGCGGTCCGCGAAATCGTTGATGGCGCAACCCGCGGCGCGCATGGCGAACACGCCCAGGGTGAAGATCACCAGCAGCTTCAACGGCGGAAAGTCCGATGCGGCCAGCCACAGCGCCCACCAGGTCGGCCACAGCAACAACAACGCCCCGATGGGGCGATCCATGCGGGTCAGCACCAGGTAGTCGTATGCCTTCGTGCGATACGCCCCGGGCAACTTCTGCAGTAGCCAATCGAGCACGCGGGTGGCGCGCGTGGAGCTGTCCGCCGGGCGTGGTGGGGCTACGGTCTTCACGGGCGTGGCGGGCCGCGGCCGTGGGCCGGTCGACTGAGACGGGTTGCGCCGCTGGCGCTTGCGTGAGGAAGAAGCCATTGACCAAGTTTAGCGTGGCCTGCCCGGCGCTGTGGCGTGACGCAGCACCGGTTTGTCAGCGATCGTTGCACGACTTTGTCGTCGCCTTGTCACAACCGGACCTACACTCGGGGTTACCCGTGGACCGCAACAGGTCGTGCCATGCCCCAGATGCTCAGCCATATTGCCCTGATCGTTGCAGACCCCGTGCGCACGGCGCATTTGCTTGCCGGGGTGTTCGAGGACGCCCGTATCACGCGCGAGCTGGACGCCGAGGACAGCCACCCCTCGATGACGGTGCAACTGGCCGGCCTCGATTTCGAGCTGATCCGCGGTAGCGGCCCGGCCTCGCGCAACGGGGACCATATTGCTTTCCAGGTGAGCAAGGCGGAACAGCTGGCCTGCGCGGAGCGGTTGACGGGACTGGCCCTGGATTTCGATATGGCACGGGGGGATACGGCGCTGTACTTCAGCGATTACGACAACCATGTGTTTGAGTTGGATGTGGTTGAGGCGTGATGGGCGGGGCAAGCCGTTGGTGGATTTCGTCATGGCCGTTGTCCCGTCATCCCGTCGCCCCCATCGCCGACATCCCATCATCTCCGTCATCTCCGTCATCCCCGCGAAAGCGGGGATCCAGCGCCTCTCGTCGTACCAGTCAAAGGCACTGGATCCCCGCTTTCGCGGGGATGACGGTACTGAGAGGTGATGACGGTACAGAGAGGCGATGGCAGGGCCGAGAACGGCCAGCAGATCACGCTCTCAACAACAACCGATACGCCGGGTTCTCGCTCTCATCGCGAAACGGATAACCCAGCGCGTCGAGGAACGACTGGAATAACGGCCGCTCATCGTTCGGCACCTGGATGCCGACCAGGATGCGGCCGTAGTCGGCGCCCTGGTTGCGGTAATGGAACAGGCTGATATTCCAGTCCGGATGCATGTGGCCGAGGAAGCGCGTGAGTGCGCCGGGCCGTTCGGGAAACTCGAAGCGATAGAGCAATTCATCGTTCGCTAGCGGCGTGCGGCCACCGATCATATGGCGCAGGTGCTGCTTGGCGAGCTCGTCGTCGGTGAGATCGAGCACGCCAAAGCCATGCTCGCGAAACGCCTCGATCAGGGTCCCCCGTTCATCGCGCCGAGTGGTCTGCACGCCGACGAAGATATGCGCTTCGGCGGCATTGCCGATGCGGTAGTTGAATTCGGTGATGCTGCGCTGGCCTAACGCGGTGCAGAAGCGCCGAAAGCTGCCGCGCTCCTCGGGGATGGTGACGGCAAACACCGCTTCCCGCTGCTCACCCACCTCGGCGCGCTCCGCCACGAAACGCAGGCGGTCGAAATTGAGATTCGCGCCGGAAACAATGGCCACCATCGGGTCCGCCGAAGCGCCTTGCGTTGCCACGTACTGCTTGAGGCCAGCCAGTGCCAGCGCGCCGGCCGGTTCCGGCACGCTGCGCGTGTCCTGGAACACGTCGCGGATGGCCGCGCAAATCGCATCGGTATCCACCCGCAGCATGGCATCGACATACTGACGGCAAAGGTCGAAGGTGAGGTCGCCTACGCGCTTTACCGCCGTGCCATCCGCGAAAAGTCCGACCTCAGGCAAGCTGACCGGCGCACCGGCCTCGAGTGACTGCGTCATGGCGTCGGAGTCATACGTCTGCACGCCAATGACTTTCACATCGGGCCGGAGTGCCTTGATGTAGCCCGCAACGCCAGCAAGCAAGCCACCACCACCTACCGGAACGAAGACCGCGTGCAGCGGACCCGGATGCTGACGGAGGATTTCCATGCCAATGGTGGCTTGTCCCGCGATCACCGCCGGATCGTCGAACGGATGCACCAAGGTGTACCCGTGTTCCGCCTGCCATTGCGCGGCGGCGGCCTGGGCATCGCTATACGAATCACCGACCAGCACCACATCGACGTGGGTGCCACCGAGACGGCGCACGGCATCCACTTTCACTTGTGGCGCGGTCACCGGCATCACGATCACCGCATGCACACCGAGCCTGGCGGCGGCCAACGCCACGCCTTGCGCATGATTGCCGGCAGACGCCGCGATCACCCCCCGCGCGCGCTGCGCAGCATCGAGACTGGCCATGCGGTTGTAGGCGCCGCGCAGCTTGAACGAGAACACCGGCTGCTGGTCTTCGCGCTTGAGCAGCACGCGCTGGCCGAGCCGGGTTGACAGCAGCTGCGCCGGATGTAGCGCGGTTTCGCGCGCTACGTCGTAGACGCGCGCACCTATCGTCTGGCGCAACAACTCGTGCTCACCGAACGTGGTGGGCGTGACCTGTTCGGCGAGGACACTCATGGTGTCATCGTCACCGCGGGGTAGGTGACTTCGATCACGTCGACCAGCTTGCGCGTCTGCTTGATAATTTGCTCCACCGTTTCGTCGGCGCCGTGCATCACCAGGGTCAGCTGCGACACCGCCGGGTCCTGCGTGGCCGCGACGGTCAGCGTATCGATATTGCAATGGCGCGCCGCAAACAGTCCGGCCACACGCATCAAAGCGCCGGATTCGTTTTGTAGCAGGATGGAAAGCGTGTGTTTCATGGCGGTACTCCGAGACCCTCAGTACTCGTCATCCCAGCGAACGCCGGGATCCAATGCCTCGATGGGCGAAAGTCACTGGGTCCCAGCGTTCGCTGGGACGACGGTTTAAAACATGTCGGATGTCGAATCTCCAGACGATTCCGCTGCCACGCGCGAAGGAATGAAGTCGCCGGTGATCATTTGTGCGTACGTGGCGCCCGGTCCTACCATCGGGTAAACACCGGCATCCGGATCGATCATCACCTCGAGGAACGCCGGACCATCGAAGGCGAGGAAGTCGGCGATGGTGTCCGCCAGCGCTTCCTTGCGCTCCAGTCGCTGCGCCCATTCGAAGCCATCGGCCTGCGCCGCCTTGATGAAGTCCTTCTTGTGCAGGCTCTTGTCGGACGAGGCAAACCGGCCGCGGAAGAACAGCTTCTGCCACTGCCGCACCATGCCATCGCCGATGTTGTTGAGCACGACGACCTTCACCGGCAAGCCATAGGTGGTGACGGTTTCAAGCTCACCCAGATTCATGCGGATGCTGGCGTCGCCATCGATATCGATGACCACGGCATCGCGTCGCGCAAACTGGGCGCCAATCGCCGCCGGCAGGCCGAAGCCCATCGTGCCCATTGAGCCGGAGGTGAGCCAATGGCGTGGCTCGCGGAAATCGAAGTACTGCGCGGCCCACATCTGATGTTGGCCCACACCCGTACTGATGATGGCGCGGCCTTGCGTGTGGCGATTGATCGCCTCGATCACCGCCTGCGGCTGGATCAGTTCGCTTTCGCGGTCGTAATTGAGCGCGTGCGTTTCCTTGAGTGCCGCGATATGCGTGTGCCAAGGGGCGTAGCGGCCATCAGCGGCAAAGTGGAGTCCTTGGCGCATGCCGTATTGCTGCAGCCGCGATAGCGTGCGATCCAGATCACCGTGATGGTGCCAGTGCACGGTCTTCACCTTGCCGATCTCGGCAGGGTCGATGTCGATCTGGGCGATAAAGCGCGCATTCGGCGCGAAACGATCCGGCACGCTGGCGACGCGGTCGTCGAAACGAGCGCCCAGGGCCAGCAGAAAATCACAATCTTCCACCGCGTAATTCGCATACGCCGTGCCATGCATGCCGAGCATGTGCAGGGCCAGGGGTTCGGTGGTATCGAATGCGCCGATGCCCATCAGCGTGGTCGTCACCGGCAGGCCGAACTGTTGCACGAAGGCGCGCAGCGTCGCCGCCGACTCGCCCGCAATGATGCCGCCGCCGGCATAGATCAGCGGGCGCTCCGCTTTCGCCAGTGCATCGAAGAACGCCTCGCATTGGGTGTCATCGAGTCTTGCGTGTTCAATCGCATGCTGGCGGGCGCGATAGCCGGGGATCGGCAGGTGGCCGTCACCGGCGAAGGCCAGCGAGGTGTTCTGCACATCCTTGGGAATATCCACCACCACCGGGCCGGGGCGACCACTGCGCGCAATCTCGAAGGCGGTGCGCAGCGTGGCTTCCAGTCGTGCCGGCTCGGTAAGCAGGAACACATGTTTCGCGCACGCGCTCATGATATTGCTGACGGGTGCCTCCTGAAACGCATCGCTGCCCAAGGCGGCGGTAGGTACCTGGCCGCAAATCACCACCATCGGCACGGAGTCGGCCATGGCGTCGCGCACCGGCGTGACCATATTGGTAGCGCCGGGGCCGGAGGTGACGATGGCCACACCCACCTTGCCCGAGGCGCGCGCATAACCGGCGGCCATGAAACCCGCACCCTGTTCGTTCGCGGGCACGATCAGCGGCATCGGTTCGCCGCCATTGGGCGACAGGTGGGTGGCGTTGTAACGGAAGACCGCGTCGTACACCGGCAGGATCGCGCCGCCCGAATAGCCGAACAGCACGTTGACGCCTTCGTCGGCGAGTACCTGCACTACCACCTCAGCACCGCTCATCGTCTGGCCGGAGAGCGGATGAGTGGAGTCCGGTGCGGGAATCTCCTTTTGCAATGGCAGGTTCACGATGGTCGCGCTTCCTTGGGTGTCGCCGCTTGAGCGGCGCTTGGATGGTCGAAAGGCTTGTCAAAAAAGCTCCCTCCACTGCACGTCCCGAACGAGGGATTCCCTTCGGGAGCAGGGAGGGTTGACGAGAGGCAACAGCCTGCGGGAACAGCACCCCCTCCTAAGCTCCCCCTGCACACCCCGAATGAGACGGGCAGGAGGAGAACACAACGATCAGCCGACCTTTTTCAGCGGCTCGGCAGCGGGCTTCGGCGCATTCGCCTGCAGCCACGGCATGCGCGCGCGCAGCTTGGCGCCCACCTGCTCCACCGGATGTTCCAGATCGGCCTGCTTGAACTTCTTGTAGTTCGGCAGGCCAGCCTGGTACTCGGCGATCCAGTTGCGCGCGAAGGTGCCGTCCTGGATGTCCTTGAGTACGTCCTTCATGCGCGCCTTGGTATCGGCGTCGATGATGCGCGGGCCGCTGACGTAGTCGCCGTACTGTGCCGTCTCGGAGACGAACTCCAGCATGCGCGCAATGCCGCCCTCATAGAACAGGTCCACGATTAGCTTCAGTTCGTGCAGCACTTCGTAATAGGCGATTTCCGGCTGGTAGCCGGCTTCCACCAGGGTCTCGAAGCCGGCCTGCACCAGCGAGCTGGCGCCGCCGCACAGCACGGCCTGTTCACCGAACAGATCGGTTTCGGTCTCTTCCTTGAAGTCGGTCTTGATCAGCAGCGCGCGTCCGCCGCCGATGCCGTCGGCATAGGCCTTGGCCCTGGCTTCGGCCTGACCGCTGACGTCCTGGTGGATGGCCCAGATGGAGGGCACGCCACGACCGATCTCATACTCGCGGCGCACCAGCGCGCCCGGGCCCTTCGGTGCCACGAGAATGACGTCGATATCGGCGCGCGGCTCGATCTGCTTGAAGTGCACGTTGAAGCCGTGCGCAAACAGCAGCGCGGCACCGGGCTTGATGTTCGGCGCGATGGATTCGCGATACAGCGCCGGCTGCACCATGTCCGGGGTGAGCACGGCGACCAGGTCGGCATCCTTCACCGCATCGCCGGGTTCGGCGACGGTGAAGCCTTCGGCGCGGGCCTTTTCCCACGAGGGGCCGTTCTTGCGCAGGCCCACCACGACATCGAGACCGGAGTCGCGCAGGTTGAGGGCATGGGCGCGGCCCTGGCTGCCGTAGCCGAGTACGGCGATGCGGGCCTTGGCGAGTGCGTCGTTCGAGGTCTGGGTGGTCATGCGGTAACTCCTGCGTTCGTGTCGTCGTGGACGGTGTTGGAAGGGTGGGGTGCGGAGGTGCTGCGTGATGCGGGGAGTTGCGTGACGGCACCGTCCGAAGCGGAGCCGACCAGGCGTGCGTACTTGGCCAGCGCGCCACGCGTGACTTTCGGTGCCGGCGGTTGCCAGCTCGCGCGGCGCGTGACGAGATCGGCATCGGTGCTGATTTCGCGGCTGTCCGCGTCGATGCGGATGCGATCGCCATCGCGCAACAGCGCGATCGGGCCGCCACGTACCGCCTCGGGCGAGATGTGGCCGACCATGTAGCCGTGGGTGGCGCCGGAGAAGCGGCCGTCGGTGATCAACGCGACGTCGTCGCCGAGGCCGCGACCGACGAGCGCGGCGGTGACGCCCAGCATCTCGCGCATGCCGGGGCCGCCCGCGGGGCCTTCATTGCGGATGACGATGATGTCGCCCTTTTCGATGCTGCCGCCCTGCACGGCGGCGAAGGCCTGTTCCTCGCTTTCGAAAACGCGTGCACGGCCTTCGAAATGATTGGCACCCTTGCCGGCGAGCTTGAGGATGCAGCCTTCCGGCGCGAGATTGCCGTAGAGAATCGAATAGCCACCGCGCGGTTTTAGCGGCTGCGACACCGCATGCACGACATCCTGCTGCGCGGCGCGCGGTGCAGCGGCGGCTTCTTCGAACAGGCTGCGGCCGGTGATGGTGGGCGCGTCGTCGAGCATGCCCGCGGCGATCAGTTCCTGCGCCACGCGAGCGCTGCCACCCGCGCCAAACAATTCGACAGCGGTGTAGCGACCACCGGGCAGCAGGTCGGCGATGACCGGTGTGTGCTTGGAGGCGGGCTCGAAGTCTTCCAACGTCCACGGTGTGCCGGCCTCGCGAGCGATGGCCAGCAGATGCAGCACGGCATTGGTGGAGCCCGCGGTGGCGGCGACCATGCGCGCCGCATTGCGGAACGCCGTGGTCGTAAGCATGGCGCGTGGCGTGCGATCTTCCTTCAGGCATTCCATCACCAGTTCGCCGCAGCGACGAGCGGCCGCGGTCTTGGCCGGATGCGTGGCCGGAATATCGTTGAAGCCCATCGGCGACAGGCCCAGCGTGGACAGCACCATCGCCATGGTATTGGCGGTGAACTGGCCGCCGCAGGCGCCCGCACCGGGGCAGGCGTCACGCTCGACCGAGGCGAGTTCCGCGTCATCGATCTTGCCGGCGCCATGCGCGCCCACCGCCTCGAACACCTGCTGGATGGTGATCGGGTGGTTGTCGTGCGTGCCGTGCGCGATCGTGCCGCCGTATAGCGCCACGCTGGGGATATCCAGGCGCGCCATCGCCATCGCGGCAGCGGGGATGGTCTTGTCGCAGCCGCACAGCACCACCATCGCGTCCAGACAATGACCATCGACCGCGAGCTCGATGGAATCGGTGATCACTTCGCGACTGATCAGCGAGGCGCGCATGCCGGGCGTACCCATGGCAATGCCGTCGGTGACTGCGATGGTGTTGAACTCCACCGGCGTGCCGCCTGCCGCACGAATACCTTCGGCAACATGTTCGGCCAGCTCGCGCAGGTTGAGGTTGCACGGGCTGACGTTGGACCACGTGTGCACCACCGCCACCAGCGGCTTGGCGATGGCGGCGTCGTCCAGGCCGGTAGCGCGGAGCATGGCGCGGGCGGGTGCGCGGTCGGGCCCGGTTTTGATGAGATCACTGCGCATGGGGTTTCCGGGTTGAGGGGAACGGCAGCTGCTTGGCTGCATGGATGACGATGCGATCGGAGCTCATCCGCAGGCGCGCCCCCAACGCAGGAAGGCCGCGGCGTGGCATGCCTGTTCGTCGAGCGCAGAAAGCACGGCTTCCAGCACGTCGGTCGTCGTCGCCTGGCCGCCGATATCGCGCGTGTACGGGCCGTGCTCGAGCACCTCGGCCACGGCCGCTTCGACCGCAGCGGCTTCTTGTTCCAGGTCCAGCGAATGCCGCAGCAACATTGCCGCGGACAGGATGGCGCCGATCGGATTGGCCACGCCCTGGCCGGCGATATCCGGTGCCGAGCCGTGGATCGGTTCATACAGGCCGGCCTTGGCTTCGCCAATCGAGGCGGATGGCAGCAGGCCCAGCGAGCCAGCCAGCGCCGCGGCTTCGTCGGTGAGGATGTCGCCGAACAGGTTCTCGGTCACCACCACGTCGTAGCGCGACGGCTGGGTCAGCAGCAGCATGGCCATTGAGTCGACCAGCTGGTGTTCCACTGTCACATCGGGGTACTCGGCGGCAATGCGCTGCACCGTGCTGCGCCACAGGCGCGAGGTCTCCAGCACGTTGGCCTTGTCGACCGAAGTGACATGCTTGCGGCGACCGCGCGCCAGGTCGAACGCACGGCGCACCACGCGCTCCACCTCGGCCACGGTGTACTTGCACTCGTCGATGGCGGTATCGCTGGTGCGCGTCTTCGTGCCGAAGTAGGCGCCGCCAGTGAGTTCGCGCACGAACAGCACGTCGACATTCTTCAGTTTTTCGTTCTTCAGAGGCGATAGCGCAGCCAGCTTGGGATGCACCTGCAAGGGACGCAGGTTCGCGTAAACACCGAGGGCGGCGCGCAGCGCGAGCAAGCCTTGTTCCGGACGCACCGGCGCATTCGGATCCGACCACTGCGGGCCGCCCACGGCGCCGAGCAAGACCGCATCGGCCGCCTTGCAGGCTTCGAGCGATGCGGCCGGCAAGGGCGCGCCGGTGGCATCGATGGCGCAGCCGCCAATCAGATGTTCGTCGAAATGGAAACTGTGGTCGAAGTGGGCAGCGACCGCGTCGAGCACGGTCACTGCCGTTGCGGTGACTTCAGGACCGACGCCGTCGCCCGGCAGGATGACAATCTGCGCTCTCATGCGGCTCTCTCCGTGCGTTGTTCATAGGTGGTGATGGCATCGGCGTGCTGCAGCAGAAAGCCGAGCTGGTCGACGCCGTTGAGGAGGCAATGGCGCGCGAACGGTTCCATCTGGAAGTGGATGCGCCCGCCGTCGGGCAGGGCGATGTACTGCTCGCGCACGTCGATGCTCAGCTCGACACCCGGATGCTCGAGCAGCCAGTGGTGTTCGGCCTCGTCCAGCACGATGGCGAGCAGGCCGTTCTTCAGCGCGTTGTTACGGAAGATGTCTGCGATCTCACTGCACAGCACGGCGTGGATGCCGTAGTCCAGCAGCGCCCATGGCGCGTGTTCGCGCGAGGAACCGCAACCGAAATTGCGTCCGGCCACCAGGATCGAACAGCCCGTGGCTTGCGGCTGGTTCAGCACGAAACGCCGGGTTGTCGCTGCCGTCAGCCTGATAGCGCCAGTCGTTGAAGCACAGCTTGCCCAGGCCAGTGCGCTCGGTGGTGGTAAGGAAGCGCGCGGGGATGATGCGGTCGGTGTCGATGTTCTCGTCCGGCAGCACGGCGGTGCGGGAGTGGAGGCGGGTGATCGGGCGCATTAGGAAACCTCCGAAGGACAAAGTCCCTTCTCCCCTCCGGGGAGAAGGTGCCCGAAGGGGCGGATGAGAGGCGGGTGCTCGCGGCAGCGCACATCGAAGCGCGCTCTGAAGTTGGACTGAGGCAAGAGTGACCCCTCACCCCGACCCTCTCCCCAAGGGGGAGAGGGAGCAGATGGCCACTCATGCCGCCACCTCCGCCAAATACTCACGCGGATCGGCAATCCGCCCCGCCAGCGCCGACGCAGCCGCCGTAGCAGGACTGGCCAGCACCGTGCGTGCGCCCTTGCCCTGGCGGCCCTCGAAGTTGCGATTGCGAGGTGCTCACCACCAGCTGCCCCGGCTGTGCCAGATCGCCGTTCATGGCGATGCACATCGAGCAACCCGGCACGCGCCACTCGGCGCCAGCTTCGGTGAATACGTGATGCAGGCCTTCGCGCTCCGCATCGCGACGAACCGCTTCGGAGCCCGGCACCACCAGCATGCGCACGCCTTCGGCGACACGACGGCCGCGCAACACCTGGGCGGCCTCACGCAGATCGGACAGGCGCGAATTGGTACAGCTGCCGACGAAGACGACGTCGACGGGCGTGCCCTGCATCGGCTTGCCCGCTTCGCTGCGCATATAGTCCAGCGCGCGCTTTTCCTGCGCGTTGCGTGCGGCTGGCACTGGCGCGTCCATGGCAATCGCCATGCCCGGATGCGTGCCGTAGGTGACGGTGGGGCGCACCTTGCTGGCGTCGATGCGCACTTCGCGGTCGTATCTTGCGCCGGCATCGCTGCGCAGTGCACGCCAGCGAGCCACCGCGGCACTCCACGCATCGCCTTGCGGCACGCGCGGACGGCCCTTGAGCCAGTTGAACGTGGTGTCGTCCGGCGCGATCAGGCCCGCGCGCGCGCCGGCCTCGATCGACATATTGCATACGGTCATGCGCTCATCCATCGACATCGCTTCGATGGCATCGCCGAGGTATTCCAGGACGTAGCCGGTGCCGCCGTCGACGCCGATCTCGCCGATGATGTGCAGGATCAGGTCCTTCGCGCCGACGCCCGCCGGCAGGTGACCATCCACATGGATCGCCATGGTCTTCGGCTTGCGTTGCAGCAGGCACTGCGTGGCCATCACATGACCGACTTCGGTGGTGCCGATGCCGAAAGCCAGTGCACCGAACGCACCATGCGTCGAGGTGTGGCTGTCACCGCACACGATGGTCATGCCTGGCTGGGTCGCGCCCAGCTCGGGACCGAACACATGCACGATGCCGCGATCGTTGCTGTCCCAGCCATGCAATTCGACGCCGAACTCGCGGCAGTTGGTTTCCAGCTGCGATACCTGGGCCTTTGCCTCGGCATTGGCGTAGGGGCGCTCGCCATCGGCACCTGCTGGCAGGGTCGGCGTGGAGTGATCCAGCGTGGCCAGCATGCGATCCGGGCGACGCAGCTTCAGACCGCGCTCGCGAAGTTCACTAAAGGCTTGCGGTGAGGTGACTTCGTGCACCAGGTGCAGGTCGATATACAGGATGGCCGGCGTATCGGTGCTTTCAGGCGCGACCACATGCGCGTCCCACACTTTTTCGAACAAGGTCATGGCCATTACGCAGCCTCCTGCGCTGTTTCCAGCTGCACCGGCGTTAACCAGCCCCACTGGTCCGGGGTCGTGCCGTCGAAGAGGCCGAAGAAGGCCTTTTGCAGAGCGCGCGTGATCGGGCCAGGATGGCCCGCGCCCACCTGTTTACGATCGACCGAACGCACCGGGGTGATCTCGGCGGCCGTGCCGGTCATGAAGATTTCGTCGGCGGTGTACAGCGCTTCGCGGGGCAGGTCGCGTTCTTCCACGGCGACGCCCAGCTCGCCGGCGAGAGTGATCACCGACTCACGCGTGATGCCCGCCAGGATGCCGGCGCTGGTCGGCGGCGTCAGCAGCTTGCCGTTCTTGA
This sequence comes from uncultured Gammaproteobacteria bacterium, assembly GCA_963765335.1. Classification (GTDB taxonomy): domain Bacteria; phylum Pseudomonadota; class Gammaproteobacteria; order Xanthomonadales; family Rhodanobacteraceae; genus Dyella. Next base: position 111,367 of record CAVXWA010000006.1, read on the forward strand.
CCAGGAACAGGTTTTCGCCCGCGCCTTCGCTCAGCAGGCCGTTGTGGCCCAGCGCGATGCCTTCGGCGTAACCGCCGCGACGCGCTTCAAGCGCGATCAGCTGGCTGTTGAGGTAGTTGCCGCCGGCCTTGGCCCAGCTCGGCAAGGTGTTCGGTGCCGGACGGTGCCACGACGACACGCACACGTCGGCACCGTGCTCGATCGCGTCGCCCAGGTAGGCGCCCCATTCCAGCGCCATGATCGCCACGTCGACCGGTGCATCACCCTTCGGCAGCACGCCAAGGCCACCGGCTCCACGAAACACGATCGGTCGCACATAGGCGGACTTCATGCGATTGGCGCGGATCAGCTCGTGGCAGGCGGCGTTGATCTCGTCTTCGCTGTAGCCGATCTCGATCTCGTAGACGCGCGCCGATTCGAACAGGCGGCGCGTGTGATCGGCGAGGCGGAAATAGGCAGGGCCCTGCGGCGTGGCGTACACGCGTTCGCCCTCGAACACCGAGGAGCCGTAATGCAGTGCATGGGTGCTGACATGGACCGTGGCTTCGGTCCAGGGTTTGATCTGGCCGTTGTGCCAGAGGAATGGCGTGGTCATGCGATGGTCTCCTTTTGCGCGCGTCCATTCGCGTCAAGGTCAAAAAGCGGCCTTCCATGGCCGCACTCTTCTATAGAAGCATCGATACGTGAGGCGCCCTGTCGTTCGATGCGGTTGACGATGGCGAGCGCGGCATGCGCGGTCGCTTCGATGATGTCGGTGCTGACGCCGTTGCCGCGCCAGTCGCGCTCGGCATGGCGTGCGGTGAGCTGGGCCTGACCCTGCGCGTCGCCGCCTTCGCTGACGGCGCGCACCTGAAACTGGGTCGACGTCGAGTGCGGTGCCGGTGGCGCGTTCGATGGCACGCAGCACGGCATCGACCGGGCCGTCGCCGATGGCGGCTTCGCCCACTTCCTGGCCGTTGTCGTGGGTCAGCCGTACCGAGGCCGAGGCGCTGCCGCCCATATGCGAGTTGCGTGTTGAGCTGGGTGATGCGCCAGGGGCCGGTGGCTTCCGGATCATGGCCCAGCGCAATCGCCTCCAGGTCTTCGTCATGCACTTCGCGCTTCTTGTCGGCCAGCGTCTTGAAGCGGGCGAAGATGATGTCCATCTCGGCTTCGTCGGGCGTATGACCCAGCACCTGCAGACGCTGGCGCAACGCATGGCGACCGGAGTGCTTGCCCAGCACCAGGCGCGTCTCGCCCATGCCGACATCCTGCGGACGCATGATTTCGTAGGTGCCGCGATGCTTGAGCATGCCGTGCTGGTGGATGCCGGACTCGTGCGCAAACGCGTTCTCGCCGACCACGGCCTTGTTGCGCGGCACGCCTTGTCCGGTGAGCTGGGTCAGCAGGCGTGAGGTGGGGAAGAGCTTGCGCGTATCGATGCCGGTATCGAGGCCGAAGTGCGGCCGGCGCACGCGCAGCGCCATCACGACTTCTTCCAGCGAGGCATTGCCGGCGCGCTCGCCGATGCCGTTGATGGTGCACTCGACCTGGCGCGCGCCAGCACTCACACCGGCCAGGCTGTTGGCCACGGCCATACCCAGATCGTCGTGGCAGTGGGTGGAGAAGATCACGTGTTCCGCGCCACGCACGTGCTTGCGCAGGTAGGTGAACAGTTCGGCGATTTCGGCCGGGGTTGTATAGCCCACCGTATCCGGTGCATTGAGCGTGGTGGCCCCCGCGGCGGCGGCGGCGCTGAATACTTCGACCAGGAACTCCGGCTCGGTGCGCAAGGCGTCCTCGGCGGAGAACTCGACTTCGTGGCTGAGCCCCTTGGCCCGCTCGATCGAGGCGCAGGCAGTGTCGATCACCTGCTGCTTGCTCATGCCCAGCTTGTGCTCGCGATGCAGCGGGCTGGTCGACAGGAACAGATGAATGCGCGAGTGGCGGGCACTCTCCAGCGCGCGGGCGGCGCTATCGATATCGCCGGTCTGGCAGCGCGCCAGGCCGCAGATCGTCGGGCCGCGCAGGGCACGGGCGATTTCCGCCACCGCGTTGAAATCATCCGGCGAGGCGTGCGGAAAGCCCGCCTCGATGATGTCGATGCCCAGCGCTTCCAACGCGTGGGCCATGCGTAGCTTCGCTCGGCGATCCATCGAAAAGCCGGGCGCCTGCTCGCCATCGCGCAGGGTGGTGTCGAAGATCCGCACGCGCTCGGCTGCTACGTCCGTCACGTCGCTGTTCTCGTCTGTCGGGTTGTGCTGGGGTGTCATCACTTAGCTCCGCTAGGCGCGTCGCCGGGGGCAATAAAAAACCCCGCATCCGTTACCGGGTGCGGGGTTCTTTGGTCGTATTCAGGTTCTATTCTTTACCTGGACACACGCCCTCAGCCCGCACCTCCGTTGGTAATAAGGAGTACGAGTACAAGGGCAAGAAGGAGGTTGTTGCGAAGTCGCAGCAGGCCCGCGACCGTCGGGAGACGGATCGGTTCGGCTATGCGGTCATGGTTGTTGCGTTGCGACATGTAGTCGAACGTAAAGGGCCGCGATACGGGTTGTCAACAGTTTCTTTTGTAATTTTTAATATCACGCGTTGCCGATCACATTCGGACGTCCAGATGGCCAGACGTCCTTGGGGTCTTCCGGGCGCACATAAAGATCAGTCGCTGGCGAGTGTCTTCAGATAGTTCGCCAGGGCCCGTCGCAGCTGGGCTTGTGCGGCATTGCGAAGACTTGCTGGCTGCTCGTTTTGCAGGGCCACCGCGGCCTTCATCAACTGCTGCACCACCATGGCTGCGGGCCGCAGTTCGCCGGCCGCAAGACCGGGGGCATGAATAGCCAAAATCTGACAGAGATAGTCGCGCATGCGCTGACGTATGGTGCGGGACAGCGAAGAAGGCAGCGATCCCGCCGCCTCGGACAAGGCGACGAACGAGGGGTGTTGGCGGCGATAGTCGGCAAAGGTGCGGATCAGTCGCGCCGCAAGTTCATCCGTATCCCAGCCGGAGGCTTGCGCCACCAGACGCTCCATGCGCGTGTTGAGCGCCTCGCCGTGTTCGGCCATCACGGCTTCGGCCAACAGCTCCTTGGTCGGAAAGAACTGGTACAGCGAGCCGATGGAGGCGCCCGCGCGGGCGGCGATCTCGGTCATGGTGGAGGCATCGAAACCCTTCTCGGCAAAGCAGCCAGAGGCTGCCGCAAGCAGCGCCGCGACGCGCTCGTGGCCGCGCCGGCGTTGCGGCGCGCGTCCGGTCGGACTTGAATTATGTGAGGCCATCCTCATAAACTCCTAAGTGAGGTTGCCCTCACATAATCAATCTTACCGGGCCGACGCCAAGGCGTGTAACTTCCCAGGCGGAACGGTGCGGCGAAGACGCATTTACTTTCACCTTGGCGTTTCGGGCAAGCCTTGCGCTGCCGTTCGACGCCCTACTCACGTGGAGCCAAGACCATGGACAAGCTAGACCCGAGCACGACAGCCCTGGTGCTGATCGATCTGCAAAAAGGCATCGCCCCTTACGCCGCCGGCCCGCATACCTCGCAGGAAGTATTCGAGCGAGGAGGCCGCCTGGCAGCCCGTTTCCGCGAGCTGAAGGCCCCGGTGGTGCTGGTGCGCGTGGGCTGGTCCGCCGACGGCGGCGATGTCCCCCGTCAGCCTGTCGACGCGCCGGCGGGCAAGGGCCCACTGCCAGCCGATTGGTGGGATTTCGCCGAGCAGCTGGCGGTCGCCGATAGCGACATCCTGGTCACCAAGCGCCAGTGGGGCGCGTTCTACGGCACCGAACTGGACTTGCAGCTGCGTCGCCGGGGTATCAGGCGGATCGTGCTCGGTGGCATCAGCACCAACATCGGTGTGGAATCGACGGCCCGCTTCGGTTGGGAGCTGGGTTACGAGCTGGTTCTGGTCGAGGATGCGATGAGCTCGAGCAGCGCGGAGCACCACCAGTTTGCGGTGGAGAATATTTTTCCGCGATTGGGGTTGGTGAGGTCGACGGCGGATGTGTTGGGGGCGCTGGGCTGACGGTTGCCGGCCGCCGGGTCATCCGCTCCTGCTCCTTCTCTCCCCCAGGGACTACCTTCGGGTCGCCCAAAGGGGAGAAGGAGTAAGAGCGCGTGACGTGGCGCTCGAGCCGCCGGACGAAAGGCCCGCTGCGTCCCACAGGGACTCCCTTCGGTCGAAAGCGGCGAGCTGACGAAAACGCACACGAGGAGCCAAGGCGTTGGAACGATGCGCAAGGCTCAAGCGGCGACCCTTCCCCTCAACCACCCCTTCAACACCTCATCCTCCGCGGCCAACGCCGCCGCCGTCGCCCGCCGCTCCAGCATGGCGGCCAGGGCCGGTGGCACCTCCAGCGGGAAGCCGAGCAACGGTTCCAGCACCGTCTCGAACTTGGCGGGATGGGCCGTGGCTACCACCGCCCATGGGGCACCGTCTTCCGGCAGACCGTCCAGCACATGCATGGCCGTGGCCGTGTGCGGGCAGAACACCTCGTGGTGGTTCTTCGCGTGGCGGACGATGGTTTCCGCGATGCGATCGTCGCCCACGCTGCTGGCGTGCAGTTCGGCGCGCAGTTCGGCATCGTGGGGAAAGGTCCAGCGCAGGCGTTCGAAATTGCTGGGCGCGCCCACGTCCATCGCATTCGCCAGCGTGGGGATCGCTGGGCGAGGCGCGTATGGGTCGCCATCGAAGTAATCGCTGAGCGTCGTGTTGGCGTTGCAGGCCAGGTGGATCTCGCCGATGGGCAAGCCCATTTCGCGCACCCACACGCAGGCCAACGCATTGCCCAGGTTGCCCGTGGGCACGATAAAGCTCAGCGGTGTGCGATGGTGACGCCACCAGCCCAGCGCGCTATGGGCGTAATAGCTCATCTGCGGCAACAAGCGACCCAGGCTGATGCTGTTGGCCGAGGACAGCGGCACCTGCGTCAGCAGGGCTTCATCGTTGAGCGCCGACTTCACCATGCGCTGGCAGTCGTCGAAACTGCCGGCCACGCGCAAAGCCTGCACGTTGTCGCCGAAGCAGCCCAATTGATGGGCCTGGCGCGGTGAGACGCGGCCATCGGGATAGAGAATCAACACACGCACGCCGGGCTGGCGATGGAGTGCGGCAGCGACGGCAGCACCAGTGTCACCGGAGGTCGCGACGAGAATGGTGAGCGGTGGCGCGCCCGGCGGGCGCAGGCGCCGAAAGCACGCCGCCAGGAAGCGCGCGCCAACGTCTTTGAAAGCCGCGCTAGGGCCGTGGAAGAGTTCCAGCATCGTAGCGCCCTCGCGGTGCGGCAGCGGACGCAGCGGCACCTCGAAATCCAGCGCCTCGTGGCAGATGGCGGGCAGGGCATCGGCCAAGGCGTTGCCGGCGAAAAACGGGGTGAGCAGGGTGATCGCAGTATCGGCCACTGATCCGTGCGGGTCGAAGGCGGCGGGATCGAGGCGGGGCAGTGCCTCCGGTACATATAGGCCGCCATCGGGCGCCAGGCCGGCTGCGATGACTTCATCGATGCGGGCGGCATGGCGACCGCCGCGCGTGCTCCGGTAAAACAGCGGCTCACTCATGCCGCGTTCTCCTCGATCAGATCCGCGGCCGGTCCGTTGATGGGCGAGACGAACGGATCGCTGGCAATACCGGCTTCGGCAAACGCGGCAACCATGGCAGACGCGGCGCGTTCGGCGTCCTCGCGGCGCTCGTACCAGCCGAATACGCTGGGGCCACCGCCGGAGATGCTGGCGCCGAGGGCGTGATGATCCAGTGCCGCCTGCTTCACCCGCGCAAAAGCCGGTACCAGGGGCGCGCGGCGCGGTTCCACCAACACGTCCTTGAGTCCTTCGCGTACCAGGGTGGCATCACCGCGATGACAGCCGACAAGGACCAGCGCGAGATTTCGCCTGTTGCGCCACCACGTCGCGCAGCGCGAAACCATCGGCCAGGACGGCACGCGACTCACGCGTCTCCAGCACCACATGCGGATGCACGAGGGCGCAATGCCATGCATCGGGTACCGGTAGGCGCAGCAGGCGCTCGCGCGTGGCCAGGACCAGGCCGCCCAGCAACATGGGGCCGAGGTTGTCACCATGGCGGCTACCGCTGGCCACGGTCTCGCCATCGAGCGCAAACCCGTACAGCGATTCACGCGGCAGCGAGCGTTCGAGCAGCGCGTTGGCGGCAACCAGGGCGGCCACGCATGACGCGGCGGAGCCGCCCATGCCGGAGCCGAGCGCGATGCCCTTGTACAACTCCAGCTCGAAGCCATGGCGCAGGCCGAGTGCCTTGCGCAGCGAGAGCAGCGCCGCGCCAGCGGTGTTGCGGCTCGCGTCCAGCGGAAGGTCGGTGACGCAGCCATGGATGGCGGTGATGCGCACGGTAGGCTCGTCGATGCGTCGCACCACCGCACGATCGCCGGCACCAGCCACGCTATGGCCCGAGAATGTCGAAGCCTACCGCCACGTTGCCCACGCTGGCATAGGCCATGGCCTGCGCGCTCAGCGCGCGTTGCGGGGCTGGCACGGGGTCGACCAGTTGCGCATTCATGCCCGCACCTCGAGCGATTCGGCGATGCGCAGCAGGTCGGCGAACACGCCGGCGGCGGTGACTTCCGGTCCTGCGCCGGGCCCCTGTACCAGCATCGGGTTATCGCGATAGCGATGCGTGGTGAACTGCACGACGTTGTCGGTGAGTCGCGTATGCGCAAAGGGATGCGCTGCCGGCAATACGGCGAGCCGCACGCTGGCGTGTCCATGCGCATCGAGGCTGGCGACATGACGTAGCACGCCACCCTGCGCCCTGGCCTTGGCGAGTTGCGCGGCCATCGGCGCGTCGAGATGCTCAAGATGTTCCATGACGGAATCGGCCGACAACGCCGCGAGTTCCGGTGGTACCAGGCTTTCCACGTCCACATCCTCCAGCGATAGCGACCAGCCCGCTTCGCGCGCCAGGATCACTAGTTTGCGCGCCACATCCAGGCCAGACAAATCGTCGCGCGGATCGGGCTCGGTATAGCCCAGTGCATGAGCTTCGCGCACCAGGGCCGAGAACGGACGGCTGCCGTCGTAACGATGACAGAGCCACGCCAGCGTGCCGGAGAACATGCCTTCGACGGCGAGCAAGTTCGTCGCCGGTGTCGAGCAGATCGCGCAGCGTCTGCACCACCGGCAAGCCGGCACAGACCGTCGCTTCGTAGCGGAAGCGCGTACCCGCGCCGCAGGCTGAGCGGATGGCCTGCAGCCGCCGCATCGGGCCACTGCCCGCCAGCTTGTTCGGCGTCACCACATGCAGGCCGGCGGCGAGCCAGTCCGCATAGCGCGAAGCCACCTCATCGCTGGCACTGCAATCGATCAGCAGCGCATGGCGGCCATCGTTGCCGCGCACATGGGCGGCGAATTCGTCGAGATCGCTGGGGCGCCAGGTTTGCGCGCTGTCGTGGCGGCCGTTGAGTTCCGGATCATCCGCATCCAGCCACATACGGCGGCTGGCGGCGACGCCGCAGAGTTTCAGCTCCAGACCGGCTCGCGCCAGGCGAGGCTGAGCGGTTCGCAGCTGATCAAGCAGGGCGCTGCCGACACGGCCGGGTCCAATCAGGCCCACGGCGAGCACGCGTTGGCGTGCGGTGATCGTCGGCAGCGCCATGGCATGTGGCGGTAGCGACGGTTGTTCAGCAGATGGGGATGCAGCAAGGTTCACGGTGGCCTCCAGGTTGGGGCCCGTGCTCGCTGGCGGTCTCGGTGGTTTACGCCGGCCCGCCTCATCGAGGGCGGGGCCGTTGCGTTGGTTACTTATTCGCGCACGGACTCCCACCCCGACCCGGTGGTAATAGTGGTCGTGGTGGTGGTGGCGATGGTCATGGCGCCGGCGCAAAGCAGTGTCTGGCCGGCGGGAGCCGGGCAGAAAACGCTGCGTGCTGGTGCGGATAGCGGCGACATGAGACTGACCTTAGGTCGATTGCTGCAGTGCAGTCAACAGGTACAAATGAAACTTTGGACGGCCAAGCAGTTCGCAGTTACCCGCCCCGGCGCGATCCCGGCGGCTCGCCTTTCAGCCAGCAGACGATGGTGAGCAGGACGCAAAGCACGCCGGCATAGATGAGAAACAAGCCGTTCCCGCGGTGAGGCTGAAGATAAGCGCCGCCGACGGCCAGCAGGACAAAAAAGGCGAGCATGACCACCCAGCCCTGCCAGGCGGTGGGTAATCCCCAGCCCCAGCCGTAACGTTTAGCGGGAAACCAGTACTTCTTTTCATTGGCCATTGGGCTGAGCATCCTGGATGGATAGGTATCGCGCGGCGGCGGAGTCTACGCCGACCCGGGGCGCCCACAAGTGCTGATGAAGCGACGCGCAGCGTTGCCCGTGCGCGCCGCAGCGATCACTCAATGCGCCAGATCGATGGCGTAAACCGCCGTGCTGTCGCCGTTATCCTTCAATTCGCGAACGGCTTTGATGCCGACCTCGCGCGCCACGTCCTGTTTGCCGGCGGCGCCCTTGAACACCACTTCGCCGCGCGTCTTCAGCGGTGCGAAATGCCAGGAAGCGGCGGGCAGGTCCCTGGCGGCGATGGTCTGGTGGGCTTGCAGCCATTTGGCCAGGACTTCGCGCGCGCCGTCCGGTGCCGCCAGCACGATGTTCTTGCCGTCCAGGCCAGGAAAATTGCCGCCACCGCTGGCGCGGTAGTTGTTGGTGGCGACGATGAACTGCTGCTGCGGCGTCACCGGCTTGCCCTTCCAGGTGAGCTTGACGATGCGCTCGCCCACGGGGCGCGACACATCGATGGTGTAGGCGATATCTCCCTGGATCTGGTCGAAGTTGAAGCCGGGGTAGTGATCGTTGACCAAGCGACTGCTGGCCTTCCTTGCTCGGGTCGATGCGGTTGAAGCGTTCGGCAGACTTCTCCAGCCACGCCTTGAGGCCGGCGCCGTCGACCTGCACGGCAGCGAGGGTGTTCGGATAGAAGTACAGGTCGGCGGCACTTCGCAGGGTGAGCGGGCCGGGCACCACGTCGGTGTAGTCATCCGGGCCGCCAAAGCCGGTGCGGAACGCCGCGGCGGCCGACAGCACCGGCAGCTTGGCCAGTTCCGGATGCGACTGGGGTAGCTCGCGCCGCACGTAGTCGCGCATGGCGGCGTTGACGGGCGCCAGCGCCGTCATATTGCCCACATCGGCGAAGTAGCTGCTCATGCGCACGCTGGTCTGGCCGATCGGCGTGTTCACGTAAGCCACGGCGGCCTGATGCGGCTGGGCCACCAGCGGGGCGATAACCGGGTCGGCGGGGACGCACTCGTTCTTCTTCGGGCATATGGGGCGCACTTCGCTATGCGTTTGGCTCTTGTCGATCACCCAGCGGCCGTTCTGGCGATCCAATGCCAGCTGGATGACGCCGAGATCCTTGCCGAAGAAGCCACCCATCACGGCCGGGATGCCGCGCACGAAGCCGCGCTCGGCATCCACGTCTTGCATGCCGGCGTAGCGCGGCCCGGGGAATTCCGTGTGGGCGTGGCCAAGCAACAGCACGTCAATGCCGGGCACCGCGGCAAGATGCCAGCCGCCGCTCTCCATCTCCGGGGTATAGGTGCCGGAGTTGAGGCCGCCGTGCAGGATGGCCACGATCAGGTCGGGGTGCTGGGCTTCCAGCTCGGGCAGGTACCGCTTGGCCGCCTCGACTACGCCGGTCACGGTGACCTTGCCGGCCAGGTTCTGCTTGTCCCACTCCATGATCGGCGGCGGCGTAAAGCCGATGATGCCGATCTTCAGCGGCACGCTATGGCTGCTGCCATCGGGCGCGGTGACGCTGATGTCCTTTTGCACCACCGTCCACGGCTTGAAGATCGGGGCGCCGTCGCGCGCACTGAACACATTGGCCAGCACCAGCGGGAAGCGCGGGCCGGCGCAGCGCTCGGTACGACCGCCTTCGACGTTCATGGGCGTGCCGGTGACCTGGGAGAGGAAGCCCAGGCCGTAGTTGAACTCGTGGTTGCCGGCGGTGCCGCCGTCGTAGCCGAGCGCGTCCATGGCGCGGTAGATGCCCAGCTTCTCGTCGCAGCCGATGGTTTTGACCTGGGCCTGGTAGTCCGCCAGCACGCTGCCCTGGATGGTGTCGCCGCTATCGAACAGGAAGTTGTTGGGATATTGCGTACGGGCCCGACGGATCAGGGTGGCGGTGCGCTCGTAGCCCATCGAGTCGTCTTCGCGCTGCTTGTAATAGTCGTAGCTGAGCACGTTGGAGTGGACGTCGGTGGTTTCCAGGATCGCCACCTGCGCCCGACTGCCATCCAGCACGGCAGTCGTTTTGGGCATCTGGCTGGCGCAACCGGCCAGCACGGCCACGGTCAGGGCGGCGACGGGGAGGAGGCGAGGGGTCATGCAGCAATCCGTTGTTGGGCGAGCAGGGCGGGGAAGCTAGCAGATCGGGGTGACGGCTCGCCGGGCAACGCCGGCTGAACCGCTTCGTGGCGTCGCCAGCCGTTGCCGGCCGTTGTGTTTGTGACGCAAACAAGTCCGTAGAATTGCATCACGATGACATCGAGGCCACAGGGGGCCTACCCGTTTATGCCACGAGAACCGCTACGCTTCGTGCGGAAAAGTGCGACATGGCTATGCGCGGCAGGATTCTTCCTGTTCTGCGTAAGCATGACTGCGCTGCGCGAGCCCGACCTGCTTCAGCAGGCCTTCGTGATTGCGCTGATGGTATGTGCTTTTGGCATGTTGCTGTTTGCCTTTGCGCGGCCCGCCACGGCGCTGGTGGTGAGTGGCGGCCTGTTCCTTGGGCTCAACTTCCTGTCCGTACTCAAGCTGCGCTACCTCGATTCGCCGCTGATGCCGGCGGACTTCATCTATTACGCGCGCAGCAGCCTGCTCGAGACGCTGGGCCACTACCCACACTTGTATGGTCTTTGCCTGGTCGTAGGTGTGGTGACGCCGCTGTTGCTGTGGGCGATCTGGCGCCGGGACCGCCGTGTGCTCGCTCACCTCAGCCCAAGCCGTGCCCTGGTGACGCGCGTCGGCGGTGTGGCGTTGTGGGCCTTGGCGTTCTGGGTGTGCCTGCTGCCGAACGGCCCATTTGCCCAGGTCCACGCCAGGAACGTGTGGGAGAAACTCTCCGACGACGCTCAGATCACCAACTTCTTCGTCAACTTCAGCGACTCGGACATCCGCATGCCCGAGATGGGTGACGATACGGTGGCCGAGCAGGAGTGGGGACCCACGGCGGCCGTCGAGCCCTCAGCCAGCCCGCGCTCGGCAGCGGATTACCCGGACATCGTGCAGGTGCTCGAAGAGAGCACCTTTAATCCGTCCAACTTCACCCAGTGCAATATTCCCGAATGCCGGGTACAGCTGTTCAAGACCGATGCGCGAACCCGCGCCACCGGACCGATGCGCGTGCATACCTTCGGCGGCGGCACCTGGGTCAGCGAGTTCGCCACGCTGACCGGCATGCCGCAGGACATTTTCGGCCCGGGCGGCATGTACGCGCCCTACGTGCTGGCGCCGCATGTGCAGGACAGCCTGCCCCGGCAACTGCAGCGGTTGGGTTATCTCACCGTGGCCATCTACCCGACCAACGGTAGTTTCCTCAATGGCCGCAACGCGTACACGGCCTACGGTTTCGATCAGTTCTACGACGCCGGCCAGCTGGGCCTGACCGAGTGGGAAGAGAGCGATGCGCAGATGTTTGCGGCGGCCAAGCGCATCTACGACAAGGTGAAGAAGCCGGGACAGCCGGTGTTCGTGATGATCCTGACCCTGGCCCAGCACGGCCCGCACGACACCGATCCGTTGTCATCCTTGCCGGCGCCGTTCAACAAGGGCGTGCTGAAGGGCCTGCCGACGCGCCAGTCGCTCAACTTCAACACGTACCTGTCCAATCTGCACAACTCCGATGTGGCGATGCGCGGGCTGGAGCACGACTTCCTCGATCGGGCGCAGCCAACCGTCATCGTGCATTTCGGCGACCACCAGCCGTCCTTCAGCGGCCTGATCCGCGAGATGCCGCGCACCTGGCCGACGGCCCTGGGGCAGTACAAGGACTACCTCACGTACTACATGATCAAGAGCAACTTCCAGGGCGCGCCGCTGCCGCATTACCCCATGCTGGATATCGCCTTGTTGCCTAGCATGGTGCTGCAGGCGGCCGATGTGCCGACGGACCCTTACTTCTCGGCGGCCATCGCGTTGCGCACGCGTTGCAACGGGCTATATACCGATTGCGCGCAGCCGGAGCTGGTGAAGTCGTATCACGCGTGGATCTTCAATCGATTGCACGTGTATCAGTGAAGAGGCTGGTGAGCAGAGCCCGATAGCGGCTTCTACTTCCTTGCCCCTTGGGGGTGAGGACTGAGGTCAGGGGCAGGTGCTCGCGGCGACGATTCAAAAGAGCGCGCTTCAACTAGCGTCATCGCAAGATTGGCCCCTCACCCCAACCCTCTCCCCGGAGGGGAGAGGGAGCAAAGCCTAGACCTCGTAGCGCACACCACTTACCCATGTCTCATGGGCCACCAGGGCATCGTCCAACACCGCAAAATCGGCACGCTGTCCGGCGACAAGGCGCCCTTGTGTGCGGTCCAGGCCCAGCCACGCGGCGGGATAGGCGCTAGCCATGCGCGAGGCCTCGGCTAGTGGCAAGCCGACCATGTTCACCAGGTTGCGCACGCCGGTCGCCATATCCAGGGCCGAACCGGCCAGTACGCCGGCATCGCTTTGGCAGATGCCATCACGCACGACGATGGTCTGGCCATTGAGCACGTATTCGGGGCTGTCCGAACCGACCGGCGGCATCGCATCGGTGACCAGCACGCTCTTGCCGCGCGCCTTGGCCGCAATCGCGACACGCAACGCCACCGGATGCACATGGTGGCCGTCGGCAATGAGTCCACACCAGCTGTGCGGATCGTCCAGCGCGGCACCGACCACGCCGGGTTCGCGGCTGCCTAGCGGCGTCATCGCGTTATACAGATGCGTGAAGCCGCATACGCCTGCATCGAGCGCGGCGCGCGTGGTCGCATAGTCGGCACGCGGTATGTCCTGCCACCACGATCACGCCGGCCTCGCTGAGCTGGCGGATCGTATCGAGCGGCACTTGTTCGACCGCCAGTGTCAGCATCACCACGCCACGGCGATGACGCGTGATCGCGGCGATATCTTCTGCATCCGGCAGGCGAAATAGCTTCGCGTCGTGAATACCCTTGCGTGCGGTCGCCAGGAACGGGCCTTCCAGATGGATGCCGAGCACGCCGGGCACACCTTGCTCGATGGCCGCATCGACGGCATCGAGTGCCTTGTGCATGACCTCGGCGGTGTCGGTGATCAGCGTGGGCAGGAAGCCGGTGGTGCCGAACTTGCGGTGCGCCGCTCCGATGGTGCGCAGCGCATCGACCGTCGGCTCGGCGTTGAACAGCACGCCGCCGCCGCCGTTGACCTGCACGTCGATGAAGCCGGGCAGCAGCAGGCGACCCTGGAGGTCGTGCGCCTTTGCACTGGCGACGCGCGGATCATTCGCGTGCGTGATCGCTTCGATGCGTTTGCCGCGCACCAGCACCGCCAGCCCGTCCTGCGGACCGTGATCGGCAAGTACGCGACCGTTGACGAGCGCGATGAGGGGTTGCGGCGTGGCCATTACATGGTCTCCGTGACCTTGCGCAGATGCGGCGGGACGTCGGGATCGTAGCCCCGCGCCAGCGACAGTGCACTCGCGGCGCGATAGAAACTTTGCACCGCCAGCAGCGGCGCCACGATGGCCTCGATACCGGAGGGCAGCGGCAGCGTGCCGGGTTCGGTGCTGCCCGGTGCGGCCAGCCACACGCGTGCGCCGCGCGCGCGGAATTCGCGCGCTACGGCCAGGGTGTTCTCAAGCGTGCCGTCATCCTGGGCGAAGAACAGCACCGGGAAACCATCGCCCACCAGCGCCATCGGACCATGCTTCACTTCGGCAGCACTAAACGCCTCGGCATGCAGTGCCGCAGGTTTCCTTGAGCTTGAGCGCCGCCTCCAGCGCCGCGCCAAAGCCATAACCGCGACCCACCACGAACAGGTTGCGTGCATCGCGCAGGCCGTCGATGAGCGCGCTCCAATCCGAATCCCAGCCACGACGCAGGTCGTCCGGCAGGCGCGCCACGGCCGCGTGCAGCGACGCGTCGTCGCTCCAGTGCGCGGTGAGCTGAAGAATCGCGGCGAGCGTGGCGAGATAACTCTTGGTCGCCGCCACGCTCAGCTCAGGGCCGGCGCGCAGCGGAATCACGGTGTGGGCCAGCGCGGCCAGCGGCGAGTCTTCGACGTTGACCAGGGCCAGCACCTGCGCACCCGCGTCCTTGGCCGCCTGCGCGCTGCGCAGCAGGTCCGGGCTCTTGCCGGACTGCGAGATGGCCACGAACAGCGCGCCGTCGAGATTCAGATCGGCATCGTAGATCGATGAGATCGATGGCGACGCCGATGCGGTGATCAGACCAAGGCGCGTCTCGAACACATACTTGGCATAGGCAGCGGCGTGATCGGAACTGCCGCGCGCGCACGTGACGATGAAGCGCGGCGGCTTCGCGCGCAGCTGTTCGCCCAGCGACTTGAGCACGTCGGCGTTTTCGCGCAGCTGGCGCTCGACCACCGCGGCCGACTCGTGGGCCTCGCGGAACATCAGGGTGGAACTGGCTTCTTTCATGGCTTTCTCGATGGCTTGCGTGTGGGCGCCGGCCGCGGGCGAGGGCGTGCTTGGCGCGCCGTCAGCCCTTGCGCGGCGCCGATGTGGGTGGCGGTGCGGTGGAGCCGCGAACCACCAGTTCGGGAATAAAGCATTCGTTGGAGGGCATGTCGGCCGTGCCACCCGCCTTGTGTTGCAGCTCGGCCATCAGCTGCAAGGCAGCATGCTGGCCGATTTCGCTGGTCGACTGGCGCGCGGTGGTCAGCGCAGGCCACGCCTGCTTGGAGAACGGGCTGTCCTCGAAACCGGCGATGGACAGATTCCACGGCACGTCCATGCCGCTGGAACGCGCAGCGGCGAGCACGCCAGCGGCGATTTCGTCGTTGCTGCCGAAAATCGCGGTCGGCGGATCCTTGAGCGCGAGCAACTTGCGCGCACCGCGGAAACCATCGTCGAACGCGTAGCGACCTGGCAGCACCAGCTTCTTGTCGAGCGGCACGCCGTAGTCCTTCAGCGCGTCGGCATAACCCTGGTAGCGCTCCGGGCTGGAACGATGGTGCGGTTCGCCCCACAGGAAGCCGATGCGGTGTGACCGAGCTGGATGAGGTGTTCGGTGATCGCATAGGCCGCACTGCGGTCGTCGATGTAGACGCAGGGCGAACCATCATGTGGATCTTCACGCGAGGAAATGATGCGCACGAAGCTGATGTCGTTTTCGGTCAACTGAGCGATCAGCTCCGCCTGTTCGGACATCGGCGGCGCCAGCACGAGGCCGGCGAGACGATTGCGCTCGACCAGCGAACAGAGTTCGTCGGCGAGATTCGGCGACGACGAATCGCAGGGATGGATCAGCAGGCCGTAACCTCGCTCACGGCAGGCCGACAGTACGCCGTCCTGCATGCTGATCACGTAATGGGCGTTCGGGTTGTCGTAGACCAGGCCGATCGCATACGCGTGCGTGCTGCGCAGACCGCGCGCCGAGAGATTGGGCTGGTAGCCCAGCGCCTCGATCGCGCGCTCGACCTTTTCGCGCGTATCCGTGCGTACCGAGGCCTCATGGTTGATCACGCGTGAGACGGTTTTGAGCGAAACGCCCGAACGCTTGGCGACGTCCTTAATGGTGGGGTTGCGCAACAGGGGTACTCCGGCAGAACGGGAAGGGCATCGTAGCCCAGCGGATGGGTGCAGGTCGGCGGCGTGACACCGGGTCCGCCGCCTTGCCTGCTTACGAGACGTGCTGGCCTACGCGATGACCCCTCAATCCGTAATAGAGGATGTAGAGGTAGCACGGCACCATCAGCACCAGGAATACCAGCTGGAAGTTGAAATGCTGTTTCAGGTGCACGAAAAGTTGTGGCACGAGCGCGCCGCCCGCGATGGCCATGATCAGCAGCGCCGAACCGCGCTCGGTGAGCTTGCCAAGCCCCTTGATCGCCAGCGGAAAGATCGCCGGCCACATCATCGCGTTGGCAAATCCCAGGGCGGCGACGAAGGCCACCGAGGCATGGCCATGCGTGAGATACGCACCGAGGGTAAACAGTACGCCGAGCACGGCAGACACGGCGAGATAGCCCTGCTGCGAGATCACGCGCGGAATCAAGGCCAGGCCGGCGAGATAACCCGCCAGCATCGCCACCAACGTGTACGAGGTGAAATGCTTGGTTTCATCCAGCGGTAGCCCGAAGCCCTGGCCATACGTGCCAATGGCGTCGCCTGCCATCACCTCCACGCCGACGTAGAGGAACAGGCACAGCACACCCAACCATAGATGCGGAAAGCTGAAGATGCCGCCCTTGTTGTGGCCGATTTCCGCTTCGCTGTTGGCGCCCGACGGCTTGATCTCCGGCAGCGACGAGCGCACGACCCAGATCGCCAGCAGCACCAGCAGGCCGGCCATGATCATGTACGGCATGTGGACCTTGGCGGCGAAGGCATTGAGCAGCACTTCGCGTGCTTCGGGCGTGGGTGCCGCCTTCACTTGCTGGTCGAACGTCATCGATACCCGACAGCACCAGCGCGCCGAACACGAACGGTGCCAGCGCGCCGGCGATCTTGTTGCAGATGCCCATGAACGCGATGCGCTGCGCGGCGCTATCGATCGGACCGAGGATGCTGATGTACGGATTGGAAGCCGTCTGCAGCAGCGCGAGTCCCGCGCCAATCACGAACAGGCCGACCAGCGCGCCGTAGAAGATCCGCATGCTGACGAACTGACCGAACATCACCGCACCGATGGCCATGACGAACAGGCCAAGGCCCATGCCCTTCTTCATGCCCGTGCGGCGAAGCACGCTCGAAGACGGAATGCGCCAGGAAGAAGTACGAGAAATAGAACACCAGCGGCACCAGGAAGGCCTACACGTCGTCCAGGTTGAAAGCGAGCTTGACGAAGGTGATCAGCGGGCCATTGAGCCAGGTGACGAAGCCGAAGATGAAGAACAGCACGCCGATGATCAGCATCGGTACCAGGCTGGAAGATCGCGACTCGCCGGCGGCGAGCGATGTTGACGACATGGTGTAAGGACTCCCCGCGGGTTTCCGATGACGTGACTGCATGGCCGATGGCCATGACTTCCCCGCGCTGTTTATCCGCGCTAACTAGCAACGTTGTCAATTCCTGTCGCGCGATTGTCAGACGCGCCATCGGCTGCGCACACCGCATGCTACGCCGACGCTGGCAGTCCATGGCGCAACGCGGCAAATCATTGTCCAGCGCTGTCATTCGCCCGTCAAACCGCGCCAGCCCGATATTCATGCGGTTTTAACAAGGCGACCCCTGAGGTGGCTCTCGACGCCATTGCTGCGCCGCAGCAAGCGGTCGCGATGGCTAGGAAAAATGTCCTGTTGACAACGTTGTCATCCGTTCCCAGACTCCGGCCAAAACAAGGCACGTTTGACAAGGGCGTGACGAACACATGACGGGAGGGAATGTGGGGGAAGTGGCCAACCACGGCGGTGCGCGCAAGCTGGCGACGCAGGGCGATCTGTTTCTCGCGGCAGACGTCGGCGGCACGCATGCGCGTATTGGGCTGGTAAGCCAGCACCCGGATGGCCCGCGACCGGTCACCGTGCTGCAGTACCACCGCTATGCCTGCGCCGACTGGCCGAGCCTGACCGCGGTGCTGAAGGATTTCGTCGACCAGCTCGATCGTTCCATTCATGTGCATCGTTGTGCGGTGGCCAGCGCCGGCTATGTGCTGGGCGATGCCATCGTCAACGACAACCTGCCCTGGCCGGTGTCCATTCGGGACATCCGCGACAGCCTCGGCATCGATCAGCTCGCGGTCATCAATGATTTCGAGGCGGTGGCTTACGCCACGCAGTTCCTGGCCCAGGCCGACACCACGCCGGTGATCGAGACCACGGCGGCACCTGCGATCGGTCCGGTGCTGGTGATGGGGCCGGGCACCGGGCTTGGTTCGGCGGTGCTGTTGCCGGGTCATCCCCGCGCCACCGTGCTGGCGACCGAAGCGGGGCAGATCGCGCTCGCGCCGGGCAATGAGCGCGAAATCGAGATCCTGCGTTATCTCGCGCGTGATCGCGCTTACGTTTCGTTCGAGCACGCCCTGTCCGGTCCGGGCCTGCTCAATCTCTATCGCGCGATCTGCGAACTGAGCAAACAGGCTCCGACGCTGACCGTGCCCAATCAGGTGACCCAGGCCGCGCTTGATCGTAGCGACGCCGCGGCCGTCGAGGCGCTTGATGTGTTCTGCAGTTTGCTCGGCAGTTTTGTCGGCGACTTGGTGCTGCTGTATGGCGCACGCGGGGGCGTGTTCCTGGCTGGCGGCATCCTGCCGCAGATCCGCGATGTGCTGTTCGCCAGCAACTTCCGGCAGCGCTTCTTCAACAAGGGCGTGATGCGCGCCTTCTTGCAGCAGGTTCCTGTACGACTGATGGAGCACGGCCAACTTGGCGTGATTGGCGCAGCCGGACTGTATCTGGATGGCCAGCACACAGGCTTGGGGGAGAACGCAGCACCAACGTAACACCGCAGATTCGTAGCACTGAACCGGGCATCGAGCCCAGACAGCCACGTAGCAGCCGGACGACCCACATACATCCGCTGCCGATATGCCTTCGAGGGGAGGAAACCATGTCACACCGCAAAACACTGCTAGCAGTAAGCATCATCACCGGTCTCTGTTTGGCTGGCTCGCTTCACGCGCAAGACGCCACCAAGCAGTCCGGTCCCGCCGCAGCGCCGGCGCAGTCGACCGACCAGCAGACCACCGCCGACCAGGCCAAGGCCAAGCAGCTCGCCACCGTGACTGTGACCGGCATCCGCGCCAGCTTGCAGGCGTCGATGGATACCAAGCGCAACGCCGACGCCATCGTCGACGCCGTTACCGCGCTGGATATCGGCAAGTTCCCGGCCAGTAACGTGGCTGAAGCACTGGCCCAGATTCCCGGCGTCACCCTGGATCGCCAGCTCGGTGCGACGCAGCGCGTCAGCATCAACGGCATGGACCCCAGCCTCAACCTGACCCTGCTCGATGGCCACCCGGTGGCGCAGGCGGTGTGGCTGTATGACGACAGCCCGAACCGCGGTTTCAACTTCTCGCTGCTGTCGCCGGAAGTGATTGGCGCCATCGAGGTCTACAAGAGCATCGAGGCTCGCCTGCCTGAAGGCGCGATGGGCGGCCTCATCAACATGCACACGGTCAGGCCGCTTGATGCTCCGTCCGGCACCGTCTCCGGTTCGGTCGGCATCAACTACAACGACATGGTGGACAGCACCCGTCCGTCGGCTTCGATCTTCTACAACTGGCACAACGCCGACAAGACCTTCGGTTTCAACGTTTCCGCTCAGCACTTCGAGCAGTTCAACAACCGCGAAGGTCTGGAGAACTACGGCTATTCCTCCGTTGCTTCGGTGAATACGGCCGCGCTCGCGGCGGGCAACAACGCGATCCAGAACGAGCTGAATGCGGGGAAGATCAAGGGTACGGATATGATTCCGAACCAGGTCGCCGCCACCAACTTCCAGCAGACCGAGAAGCGTGACAGCATTACCACCAACTTTGAGTGGGCGCCGAACCAGAACTTTACCTCCAACCTGGCCCTGATGTACTCCAGGGATAACCTGGATAACGTCAACCAATCGATGTATCCGTGGGCCACGCACAGCCCGGGCGGCATCACCTCGCTGACGGAAGGCCCCAACGGCATCATCACCAGCGGCACCCAGGCCGGCACGCCGTGCGTGAATGACCTCAACTGCAGCAGCACCGCGCATACCTTCACCGACAACAATGCGCGCATCTCGCATGTCACTACCAAGGGTGCCGACCTGCAGCTGGACTACAAGGGTGATGGTTGGCAGCTGCATGGCCAGGGCGGCGTGAGCGACTCGCGCAACCCGATGCAGCAGGCCGTCAAGGAAATCTTCTACGGTGGCGCCTTCAACTGGAGCCTGAGCCAGGGCCCGCAGTTCACCGATCCGGCGTCGGCCAACAATCCCAACTACTGGGCTGACAATGGCTGGGGCGGCAACCTGGGCAAGGAGCTGTACAAGGCCAGGGATGCGTACGGCCAGCTCGACTTCACCAAGGATTTCGACAGCTTCCTCAACAGCGTGCAGGTTGGCGCTCGCTACGTCGATCATACGGAAAGCCAGACGCTCAACGTCTACACCGGCGCACAGGGCCTGACGCTTACGCAGATCGGCTTCGGCGGCCTGAGCAACCTCTCCGGTTCGCGCGACCTGGGCCTCAGCCAGAGCTCGATCGAGCACGTGCAGACCATGGGCCAGCAGGCCATCTTCGACGCCGTCACCAATTCGCCCGGCTTCGGCTCGGCCACCGATCCGAACTCGTTCTGGGACAACACCTTCGCGGTTCAGCAGAAGAATACCTCGGGCTACCTGCAGGCGAACTTCGGCAACGACAACCTGCGTGGCAATCTCGGTGTGCGCTACGTACATACCGAAAACGAAAGCAGCGGCTGGGTCATTCCGGCTTCGTGCGCGGCGGCGGACGTGTACCCGTGCAATTTCCCGAGCGGCTTTGGCTACATCACCCAGAACAGTTCGCGCAACAACTGGCTGCCGGCGCTCAACATCGCCTATAACGTCACGCCGGACATCATCCTGCGCGGCGCCGGCTCGGAGACCATTGCCTATGCACCGTTCAACCAGATGGCGCCGTACTTCGCCGCCAACGACACCGTGCTCACGGCCGTCGCCGGTAACCCGAACCTGAGTCCGTATCGTTCGGTCAACTGGGACGGTTCGGCCGAGTGGTACTTCGACCCGCACTCCCTGGTGGCGGTCTCGTTCTTCTACAAGAACGTGCTCAACTACATCGTCAATGCAGCAACGATGCAGGAGCGCGTCAACGGCTCCTGGACGCTGCCGGGCTACCAGATCAATGCGGCGTCGTTGATCGCCACCGGCCAGTGCACCACGGCTGGCATCTGTAACTACGACGTCACCGCGCCGGTTGACGGTGGCGGCGCCACGGTCAAGGGCGGCACCTTCGCCTACCAGCAGGTCTATGGCTACGGCTTTGGTATGCGTGCGAACTACACGTACTCCGACGCGCATACCAATAACAACGGCGCGCTGCCGTACAACTCCAAGAACTCGTACACCATCGCGCCGTACTACGAGGAAGGTCCGTACACCGCCAGCGTCGCCTACAGCTACCGCTCCAGCTACCTCGCTGGCGGTTATGTGGCTGGCGCACCGGCGACCTACATCGACGGGTTCAAGGAGCTGGATGCCACCCTGGGTTACCAGATCAACCAGTACCTGTCGCTCAACCTCAACATGCTCAACCTGCTCAACTCCAAGTACTACGCGTACCTGGGCAGCAAGACGCAGATGTCGGCTGAGTACGTCACGGGCCGCCAGTTCATGCTGAAGCTGCAGTTCAAACTCTAAAGCCGCTATCGGCGGGTCGAGGGGCCTGGACGTGCCAGGCCCCTTCGAGGAACGGGAACCCGCAGGTGCGACCGTACGATAGTCGCATCGGGCCGCTACTGAAGACGGTTCGTTTCCGATACCCGGAATGCGCCGTCAGCAGTCGCGTCATACCCGTCCTCGGCCCATCGAAGGCGAGCGTGATGCGCTCATGTCGCGGATAAGGTCCCGCCCGAAGCCCGGCTGACGTGGCACGCAAGTTATCGAGGGGAGAAGTTCGCCACGGAATCGGGATAAGCGGCATGTCACTCTTGGCCTGAGCCGAGTGGTTCGCGACATGACTCCCGGCTTTCGATCTGATCTGCGTTTTTTTCCGCTTCCACGTTTCATCAGGAAATTTGAAGCCATTGGCTTCCCTCCCCACGGACCTGGCAGTCTTGCCAGGTCCGATTTTTCTTTCGGGGACCAGAAAAAAACGAAAGGAGCGAGGTTGCATGAAGCCATGTCATCATCTGGTGGTCGCACCTCCCGCGTTTGTCGCGAACCTGCCAGACGCCCCCGCGATGTCTGGCATTTGTTTGTGATCTGCATTCCCTGCGATTGACGTACCAGCCACGAGACCATGATGAGAAAGCCACCTCACCTTCTCTGCGTTGCCCTGTTGAGTTTTGCCGCGATCGCACGTGGCGCGGACGCATCACACGCGCCATTGGATGTCATCCCGATGCCGGCGCAGGTCACCTTTGCCGGCGAGCCCTTCAACGTCAGCGCGCAAACGCCCATTGTGGTGGATGCCGGTGACAAGGCTGCGCGGCGCACGGCCGACTATCTCGTTGCTTTGACCGCACGTACGCGTCACCTGCAACTTCAGGTGACGGACAGTCCGGTGCAAAGGCCGGCCATCGTGTTCAAGCTCGAGCCGAAGGCGCCGGTGGCGAGTCCGGAAGGCTATACGATTGACGTGACCCCGCAGGGCATTCGAGTGGCCGCTCGCGATGAAGCCGGTCTGTTCTACGGCGCCATGACCGTGTGGCAATTGCTGACACCCGCTCACGGCACCGGCGACGTGAAGGTTGGCGCGGTGCATATCCGCGACGCGCCGCGCTTTGCCTGGCGCGGGCTGATGCTCGATTCCGCGCGTCATTTCCAGACGCCGGACGAAGTGCGTTCCATCATTGACCAGATGGCGCAGCACAAGCTCAACGTACTGCACTGGCATCTCACCGACGACCAGGGCTGGCGCATCGAGATCAAGCGTTATCCCGAGCTGACAGGCATCGGTGCCTGGCGCACGCCACCCGATGCCGGCGAAGGCGGCGAACCCCAGCGCTATGGCGGCTACTACGCGCAGGACGACATTCGCGCCATCGTGGCTTACGCGGCCGAACGCCACATTACGGTCGTACCGGAGATCGACATGCCGGGCCACGCGCAGGCAGCGGTAGCCTCGTATCCGGAAGTCGGTGTCACCGGCCGTCGCCCGCCCGTGTCACCGGACTGGGGCGTGCACCCTTACCTCTACAACGTCGATGACGCCACGGTGCACTTCCTGCAAAACGTGCTCGACGAAGTGATGGCCTTGTTCCCTTCCACTTATATCCACGTGGGCGGCGACGAGGCGGTCAAGGACCAGTGGAAAGCCTCGCCGGCCGTGCAGGCACGTATGCGCGCGTTGAAGCTGAAAGACGAGAACGCGTTGCAGAGTTGGTTCATCGGCCAGATGGGCCAGTACCTCGCCGCGCATGG
The DNA here is from genome assembly GCA_963765335.1 of uncultured Gammaproteobacteria bacterium. GTDB lineage: Bacteria > Pseudomonadota > Gammaproteobacteria > Xanthomonadales > Rhodanobacteraceae > Dyella. Next base: position 134,561 of record CAVXWA010000006.1, read on the forward strand.
CCGACGACTGATCGGCTGGGACGAAATCCTCGAAGGCGGCTTGCCGGCCAGTGCCACCGTGATGTCATGGCGCGGCACCCAGGGCGCCATCGAAGCGGCGAAGCTGGGCCACGACGTGGTGCTATCGCCCGCGCCGCAGCTTTATCTCGATCAGATGCAGAGCGATCGCGCCGATGAAACGACCGGTCGCCTTCCCTCCATGTCGCTGGAGAGCTACTACGCGTTCGAAGCGGTGCCGAAGGCGCTGGATGCCCGGCAAGCCAAGCACGTGCTCGGCATGCAGGCGAATGTGTGGACGGAGCATATGCCCACGCTCCGGCATATCGAGCATGCCGTGTTCCCGCGCATGGATGCCCTGGCCGAAGCGGCCTGGACGCCTGCGGAAGCGCGCGATTGGCATGGCTTCCTAGATCGCCTGCCGGCCCAGCTGGCCCGGTATCGCGAGCAGGGCATCGGCTATGCCGATAGCGCGTTTGCCGCTTCCATCGACGTGGATCGAAATGCCGCGATCAGCAGTGGACACCCCGCCGTCTCGTTGTCCAACCAGTCGAAGTACGGCAGCCTGCACTACACGACCGATGGCACGGCGCCTGGCGCTAACTCGCCGCTGTATGTCAAGCCGTTCGTGGTGAAGCTGCCGACGACGGTAAAAGCGGTGGCCCTCGCCGATGACGGGACGCCGTTGGCCGGCGTGCGTGAGCGTTTGCTGGACGTGGCCGCGCTGCGCAGTCGCAACACCGGCGAGCTGGACAATTGCCCAGGCAGCGATTTCCGCCTGCGCGTGCAGCCCACGCCTGATGCCACCACGCTGTCACCGACGTATCTCATCAACGTGTTCGATAACTGCCGTCTCTACCGAGCCGCCAAGCTGGACGATATCGCGGCGATCAGCGTCGAGATCGCGCGCCTGCCGCGCAATTATCAGCTGGCGCATGACGCCAAGCTGGTCGTGTCGCACAAGGCCACGACGCCGCAGGGTGAATTGGTCGTGCGCCTCGATAGCTGCAAGGGGCGCACGCTTGCCACGCTGCCCTTGCCGGAGGGCGGGCCGGCGACCTTCACGTTGCAGGGCGCGCTGGCCGGGCTGCCCGGTGTGCACGATCTGTGTCTGGTCTTTACGTCGCCGATCTCCGGGCCGCTGTATGGCATAGGCAAAGCCTCGCTGTTGCCGGTCGCCGTTGGCGCCAAAGCGGCGCCATGAAAACAATGTTGCACAGCCTCGCCTCGGCGGATGCACGTCGCGGCGGCACGGCCGCCGCCATGCTGCTGGTCAACAAGCCCGGCGATGCGGACTACGTGCTCTGGGCGAGCCACCCGCATCGTCGTGCCGGACGCCGCGGTCGGTGCCGCGCTTCTGCTGGTGCGGCCCCGTCGAGCTGAGCGTGTGGCTTATTGTCATCATGGCCCGCGCACTGGCATGCTGAGGCAGTTGGTGGGGGCCGATGCCCGCATCTCGTTGCAGCAGCCAGGGGGCGCCATGCAGCACCAGGAGACCGCGCAGCCGCGCGACGCGGGCGATTGCCCGATAGCCACGCAACCGCCCGCGGCGGCGGGCGAGACGCCCCCGCTCGAACCGGCGCCGGACGATCAGGGTCACCCGCTTCAAGAGGCGTTGCTCAGCTACCTCGACAGCCGTCGAAAAGCGCTGCGTCTCTATGGCGAGGCCGTCGATAGCGGTGACGACGCCATCGCCGAGCAGGCTAAAGCGGCCGCCCGGGATGCAAGCAGGGCGCTCGATGAGCTGAAGAAGCTCAGCGCGTCGAATCACTAGAAGTTGTCCCACCCGTGTTCTCGAAGAGGTGCGAAACGTGACTGATCGCCGCGTAATGAATCTGCTGTATGCGCTGCTGGTGCTGGTCGCCCTCAATCTTGGGCTGACGATTTACTTTCAGGCCGCCAAATCGCAGCCGGCAGCCGACCTGTCGGCCAGCGCAGGTGGCGCGGTCGCGCAGATCTCGGATCAAGAGGCCATGGCGCTGGGGCATAGCGTGGTTGATCTCTACAACGCCAACGACGCCCACGGCCTCTACCTGAAGTTCGACGATCTGGCCCGCCTGCAGTTCACGGAGCAAGGCCTTGGCGAAAAGATCTCGAAGCTCCAGAGCATGATAGGTCGTGTGCAGGATTTCGCTTATTCGAATGCGGAAGTTGCCGGAAAAAGTGGCGGCAGGACGTACCTGACGCTCAACTATAGGGCTCGCTTGACGGGTGGCACGTTCAATTCCGGTGCCATCAAATTGACCGTGGCGATGAAGGACGGAAAGCCGAGTCTGTTTGGCTTCTTCATCAATGGACTGGGTGACTGAGTCGGGGACAAAGGCGAACCACGCGGCGCGGCAGCGCCATGAGACGCGCTGGCCTGGCCTTGCTGGATGTTTTCAGCCAGTCCCGGCCGGGCCAGGTGGGAACGGTGCCGCCCGTTAGCTGGCAGGTGCCGCCTTGGGAAATTGCCACCTGCCGTTCAAGATTTCCGCACGCGGGCGATACAGCCGCACCATGTAATTCCAGCCCGGGGTAATCGGCAGGCAGTTGACGATCTTGCCGTCGCAGCCACCGAACTGCACGACGACGGAACCGTCGCCGGCTTTCTTGGCGGTAATACTGTTCAGCGTGTAGGCGTTGTACGGATTCTTCTCGTAATAGCCCTTGGCGTCATACACGCTGATCGACCAGAAGCCGTCAACGGGGACGTCTTTCACGGTCAGCTTGTGAATCGTCTTGCCGTCGTTCTTGGCGGGTACGGTGTTGAGATAGGTGGCATCTTTTTCAGGATTCCCGCCCCAGGCGGATGCGGCGCCGATCAGTCGCCGCACCGGATCGACTTTGTCCTTGGGGCCGAACATGCGGTTCGTATCCGGCAACGTATCGGCGAGGGAAATGAGCGCCTCGCGCACTTTTTTCTGGCTCACCGGATCCCAGTGCGGGATGTCGAACGAGCCTGGACTCTTCTGGCTAACCTTGATGGCATCCTGCAGGGCGTGCGCCTGCTTGAGGTCGTCGGGGTCATTCGGGTCAACCAGGGTGCGAATGGCCAGGGCGACGTAGCGCGTGCCAATCTTCTCCTTGGAGAACGTGTAGGTACCCGCTTTGTAGATGACTTCGGGCGTGTATTGATCTTCATTGATCACCTGCATCGACATAAAGCGCTTGCCCGAGTCCGGCAAGGTGATCGTCACCGGCCCCGCATCGAGATCGAACACGCCGGCGGCGTACAGCGTGTCGCGATTCAAGCGAACGACATCCTGCTGGTCGAGTGGCGCTACATCGCGATGCACCTGCAGCTTTCCGAACCCTCCCGACTTGACGATGCCAGCGAAGTACAGGTCGCTCTCGGCGCGAACGAAGTTGTCCGGCGTCACGGGGATGATCTTGTCAGTACCTGACTGAGCGCAAACCGCGGCCGATGAGGCCATCAAGCCGACCAGGGCGACCAGGGCGACCAGGGCGACCATCTTGAAATGGCATTGCTGCACGACACTCTCCTGACAACCATGGGGACGTTGGGGAAGCTCAGCTTCGCGTGCGGTCGTGCGCTTGACTACCAAGGATTTACTCAGGTTCGCCAGGTAAAACGACATGTCCATGGCCAACTGCGGCTACTTGACGAGCTCGATATCGGAAAGCTTCCAGGTTTTGTCGAAGAACGGCTTTTCCGGGCCATATAGGCGGAACAGCACCTCGAACTGTCCCTTCGTATCCGTGGGCACCCAGTTGTTCGCCTTCCCTGCGGGTGCCGTGGGAGCGAAATAGACGTCCACCGATCCGTCGGCGTTCTTCTCCAGCCCTGGCGCGTTCGAGGCTCGGCTGCCCCGGCTCATATGGCGGATAAGCGCATGCGTATCGGCGTCGTAGACCGTGGCGGACCAGTACAGTTTTACCGGCGCGTTGGCGGGGATGCGAAGACGGTAGGTCTTGCTGCCATCCAGGCGACGACCGTCCTTGTCCTTGATCGCCATGAGATAGAACTGGCCCGCACCGAGTTGCTTCGCACTGAAGTAGGCCATGGAATACGTGACCGCGCGCCCATCAATGGGATAGCTGTCGGGCTTTGCAAAGAAGGTGGGCATCCCTTCGGCCACCGCGGGGACGGCCGGTAAGGCCCAATGCGTGCCTTCGTTGAATGGCGGAACAAAGACCTGCTCGTATTGCATGTTGATGATGGCATGCGCCTCTTTCGCCGAGGCATCGAGTATGGACTTGGTGCTTTCGTTCGGTGAGAACGTGTTGCCCTTGTCGATGCCCAGCGACTTGAGCATGTCAATCATCACCTTGTCCCGCGTCAGCCACGGCTCGACCTGCACAAAGCGGTTGAGCGCATCGAAGAAGCGGGTGTCGTAGGGAATGTTGGCTTCGAACATCTTGTCGTAAGCGTCCACGAACCGCGTCTGCGGTCCGCTGGCCATGCCTGCTTGAGAGAGCGGATAGAACTTGACGCGTTTGCCGTAGGCGACGGCCCGCTGAACATCGGCATCGCTGCTGCTCTTGAGGTTGGAGCGCAAGATCGCATAGCCCTGATAGGTGTCCGAGGGCAGGGCAAAGTAACCGTCCGGCACCTTGGCCTTGTAGCCGGGAGGTAGTATCAGGTACTTGCCGCCTTTGCCCTTGTCCACGCCAGCGGGCCCGACATCTCCCAGTGCATTCTGCCAGCCGTCGTCCACGCTGCCAGTAATGGAACCGTCGCCAGCCGGTGGGATCTCGAGCACGACGGGGCCGTTCCTGGTGTCGTAGAACGGCATGAAGTAAATCGTGTCTGGATTGGGCGTGAGCGTCTGATTCTTCCAGTTGAGCGGCTTCGACCAATAGGCCACCTGATTCGGCTGGCCTTGTATCTTTTCGAAGGCATCGAGTATCAACTGAAAGTTGACGGCAGGCATGCCCCACAGCACGGCCTCGACGGCGCGTCGCTCAACCGTACGATGCTCGAGCTGTTCCGGCGTCCACGTCTGTGCGATAGCAGCGCCACTAGTGGCAAGTATCAGTGCACCGACCAGCGTTACAAGTACGCGAGAACGACGCTCCATGACATTCTCCGTGGGCGAATCCAGCCAGGGCGCCAGAAGACCACCCCAACAGCCTGGTGTCGAGCGACAAACTACGGTGAGTTGGTTAAGTAGAACTACTTGTGGTGTTCGCGCCGCGCGGCCGGTGTGTTTCGGCGATGCTGAGCCCGGGATCATTTGGCGGTGCTGGGCTCAAGTCGCTCTGGCCCGCAACCAATCGGTCATTGCCTGCATCCCCTCCGGCACAAAGGTTCGCCCGAAGCCAAGGCGGAAGGCATTCGTTGGCACGTCGTGGAGTTCCGAGCGATAGACGCTTGCGGGCAACAGCAGTACGCCTGCTTGTTCGACCAGGTCTTGGGTAAATGATTCCACACCGTCCTTGCCGTGGTAGCGGACAAAGCCAATGCAACCGCCATCGGGCACCTTCCAGTCGAACAGCCCAGGGAACTGCGCGAAGAACGCGTTCAGTACGGTGAGGTTGCTGTCGATGATGCCTCGGCTGCGTTGAATTATCGTCGCACCCGCCTTCAGGGCGATCAGCGCCAGTTGCTCCGAGGGTGCTGCATTGCAGATGGAGAGGTAGTGCTTGTAGCGCTCCCATTGCACCAGCGCACGGTGGTCCTTGCAGGCCAGCCAACCGATGCGCAGCCCCGCAAGGCCGTAGGCCTTGGACATCACGTTCAGCGAGATGCCTTTCTCGTACGCGTCCACTGCCGCGGGTAGCCGTTTGGCGGGGTCGCGTTCGAGCAGTCGATACACTTCGTCACTGAATAGCCATAGTCCGTGCCGTCGGCAAAGTTCGACGATGGCATCAAATGATGCGCGCGGAATGATGTGACCGGTAGGGTTGTTGGGGAAATTGATCGAGATCAGCTTGGTGTTGGGGCGGATCGCCGCTGCAAGCTTTTCGATATCCAATTGCCAGTCGTTCTCGCTATCCAGGGCTACGCCGGTCACTTCGCAGACCGACAAGGGGATGGTTTCCGCGGACTGGTAGTTGGGCACGATGACAATCGCATGGTCGTGCGCTTCCAGCAGCACTTTCATGGCGACGTAGATGCCTTCTTGCGCGCCGGCAAAGCAGACGATCTCGTCGGCTTTCACGCTGTCATACGACTTCGCGATCGCATCACGCAGCGCGGGTGAGCCGAAGGTCTCGGTATAGCCAAGGCTAAGGTGCTCGAACGCGGAGCGGTCCTCGGGCGTCGCCAGCTGCAATAGCTGGTCAAGCGAAAGGCTTTGCACGTCCGAGGCGGCCATGTTGTAGCGTGCCTTGAATTCCCAGCGAGAGAAATGGACTTCCAGGGCGAAATCACGCATGCGTTCGGCCATGTGCTGCTTCTGATCTTGTAGTGGGTGAGGGTGGCTTACGGCGAGTCGGGAACATCACTCCGCGAAACTCGCCCTGCGCTGAAACACGTCGTTTGCTTCTGTGTACGCTCAGGCGGCACGGCGTTCACACCGGTTGCCGTTCCTCAAGGATATCGCGTGCGACGTGGTGTATGGCCTCCATGGCCAGCAAGTAGGCGGCCGGCCCGTGACTGATGCGGGCGACGCCTGCATCTGCCAGCTCATGCGCAGCAGGAAGTCCGGGCATCGCCATGACGTTCAGGGGCAGGTCTATGCTGTTGCACAATTCTTTTATCGCAGACAAGTCGATTAGACCAGGAACGAAGAAACCCGAAGCGCCAGCGCGTGCATAGGCGGCCGCGCGTCGCTTGGCCTCGTTCATGCCCTCGGGCGGCTTGACCCCGGTGCCAAGGAACAGATCGGTCCGCGCATTGATGAATAGCGGCACGCCGCGCGCGTCGGCCATGGCGCGGATCGCCGCAATGCGTGCGCACTGCAGGTCAACGCCATGCAGGCCCGTGCCGTGGACGATGCGGTCCTCGAAGTTGATGCCCACCACACCGTGGTCCATCAACCGCGCAACGTTGGCCGCACAGACTTCCGGGTCCTCGCTATACCCGCCTTCGACATCGACCGTCACCGGGACATCGACCGCGCCGGCGATGCGAGCAACGATGTGTTCGACGAAGGCGAAAGGCATTGACTCGCCATCGCCATACCCCTGCGCCGCGGCAACGGCCCAGCTACCCGTCGCGATCACGGGAGAGCCCGCGTCCCGGATGGCCTTGGCGCTGCCGGCATCCCAGGCGTTGTACAGGACAAGAGGGCTACCTTTGACGTGGAGGGAAGCCAACAACTCTGCGTGTTCTTTCTGCTGCATGTCATATCTCCTCGGGTGCTTGGGCTGAGCCGGGCGCATCAAAGCGCATGGAGCGCGAACATCAGGTGTTCGGGCCTTAAGGCATGAAGGAAGTCTTGGGCATCGAATGCTTGCCCCAGGGTGAGCGCACCGCTTCGATCAAACGAGGGTTCGAGCAAGCGTGCCGCTGCCTCGACCACGAGAGGTGCCGTCACGGCGTAGATGTCTTGTCCGCGCGCAACGGCGCGGCGAGTACCCGCACGGTTACGTGCGACGACCTCCATGGCGAACTTTTGTGCCGATCGCCCCTGTGTATCGATGGCCACCGGTTGGGGTGTTGCGGCGTCACGGATTTCGCCGAGGGACGCCGCGTTGAGATAGGCGCGCAGGTTGCGTACGCGCAGATGTCGCGAGATGGAGATGATCTCGCTGAAGGGCATTTCTTCCATGTTCTGCACGCCATGCGGCGCTTCGAACGTCCATTCGGTCTTCGTCGCCGGAATCGCCATGGGCACCAAACTGCCATTCTCGACCACGACGCGCGGTACGCGATTGCGCTCGCCGGTCTCGCGGGTTCCCTTGGTCGGCCACCAGTGATCGAGAGCGATGGCAACGGTCATGTCGTCGACCGGCTGATGGCCAACCAGTGCACTGGCTAAAAGATCCGCAAGGCCGCCGTAGAACCCTGCTGCGGGGATGACGGCAACGCCCGCTGCCCGGGCATGCTCGTCATAGCGTTCAAATGTCGAGAGCGCGCTGGCTTGTTCCGCCGTGACATCCAGATAGGCACAGCCCACCCTCAACGCTGCGTCCACGACGGGCGGCGCCGTATCCAGGAAAGGGCCGGCGCAGTTGATGACCACCGCGCAGCCGGCGAACGCCCGGTCCAGGGCCGCCGCATCGTCGATGGCAGCGATTCTCGCCGGCACCCCTGCTGCAACGCGTGATACATCGCGGCCCACCGCAATCACCGGCAGGCCACGACGCAGAAGCTCGGCGATGACGAAGGTTCCCGTATGACCCGTAGCGCCATAGACGGCTACGGCAGTGTGGTTGCTGACCATGATGTTGTCCTTGTTTAGCGATACAGACCGGTCTGTTCTTGTAACGCTACAGAACGGTCTGTACCATGTCAACACCGAGGTTGGCCTGGTGCCGCAATGACTACGCATCCATCTGTCAAAAACCCAAGAGCGCGCGGTGCCGAAGCGCTGGACGTGCGCGAACGGATTCTGGAATGCGCGTCGAGCCTTTTTTACCGGCAAGGCGTCCGCGCCGTTGGCGTCGACCTGGTGGTCGAGCAGGCCGGCGTGGCAAAGACGAGCCTGTATCGACACTTCCGCACGAAGGACGATCTGGTCGTCGCCTTCCTGGAGCGCGAGGACGTCGACTTCTGGGCTACCTGGGACGAGGTGGCGGCCAAGCACGTCGATGACCCGGCCGGCGAGCTGGCGGCCCACATGCGCTGGATAGGCGAGCGGCTGTCGCGCTCAAACTATCGCGGTTGCCCCCAGATCAACGTCGCTGCCGAATTCCCGGAACAGGATCATCCGGCGCGACAGGTGGCCCGCGCGCACATGCATGGGCTGCGCTCGCGCTTGGATGGCCTCGCGCGGCGGCTCGATGTGACGCACCCGGATGCCCTGGCTGCGCAACTGGCTTTGTTGGTCAACGGCGCCTTCGTCAGCTCGGACCTGCTGGTATCGGACGATGCGACGCGAATCCTGCAGGCGTCGGCACGCGCGCTGGTCGACGCTGCGCGTTCAGCCGGGTAGTCGTTGGATCATGAAGAACGGCCGCATCCACAGGAATTCAGTTCCCACGTGAGACGGTCGCCAGGCTTGATCTGCATGGGTGGTTCCGGCCGTCCAAACGTCATTCATTTCCCACCCGGCTGCCCCTCTCGCAAAGAGAAGGGCAGCCGGTGCTTGGGAGCCGATCAGTAACGGATCACCAGATACGGACCCGATCGGCGGGAGCGACATACAGCTTGTCGCCGGGCTTGACACCGAAGGCCTGATACCAGGCATCGATATTGCGCACGGGCCCGTTGACGCGGAAGGCGCGCGGCGAATGCGGATCGCTGATGACCTGGCGACGGATCGCATCGTCGGTCAGCTTGCCGCGCCAGGCCTGCGCCCAGCCAAGGAACACGCGCTGATCGCCGGTCAGTCCGTCGATCACGGGTGCGGGCTTGCCGTGCAGCGACGCGTGATAGGCGTCGAGCGCCAGCGTCAGGCCGCCCAGATCGGCGATGTTCTCGCCCATGGTCAGATCGCCGTTGATATGCACGCCGGGCAGCGGTTCGAAGGCGGAGTATTGCGCGCCGAGTTGCTTGGCGCGCTGCTCGAACGCCTTGCCGTCGGCTTCGGTCCACCAGTCGCGCAGCGCGCCATCGGCGTCGATCTTGCGGCCCTCGTCGTCGAAGCCGTGCGTGAGCTCATGGCCGATGACGCCGCCGATGGCGCCGTAGTTGATCGCGGCATCGGCGTTCGGATCGAAGATCGGCGGCTGCAGGATGCCGCGGGAAAGACGATGTCGCGCAGCGAGCCGTTGTAGGCATCGTTGGTCTGCGGCGTCATGGTCCAGTCGCTGCGATCGACCGGACCGTTGAGGCGATTCACGTAGAACGTCCAGTCCGCCGCCGCCGCGCGCAGCACATTGCCGACCAGGTCATCGCTACGCATCGACCACCTTCGAATAGTCGCGCGGATGATCGGGATAGCCGACCTTGATGGTGTAGGTGTCGAGCTTGCGCAGCGCTTCCTGGCGGGTCTGCGGGCCCATCCAGTCGAGCTTCTCGATGCGCACGCGATAAGCCGCCTTGAGGTTGGCCACCAGCGCTTCGATCTTGGTCTTCGACGACGGCGGGAAATACTTGTCCGTGTAGAGCTGGCCGACGCCCCAGCCCAGGTTGCCGAAGCAGTCGAGGCGTTCGCCCACGCCGCAGTCGCCGCCCGACACGGCGTGGACGCCGCGCTTCCAGCGCGCGGACTTCTGCTGCTGGCCGGACAGCGTCTTGTCGTGCATGTCGAAGTACGCGTCCTGGAACGGCTTGGACAGGTAGAACGCGGCGTTGTCGGCGATGCGCGCGGCCTGCCAGGCCTGGATCGTCGAGACCGGCGTCTGCGCATAGAGCTTCGGCGAGTTTCGGGAACGCCGTCTTTTCGCCGACGACGATGCGCTTGAGGTCGCCGAGCTGCGCTGACTTCAGGTAAGCGGACCAGTCGAAGCCCGGCGCGAACTTGTGCAGCTCGGCCACGCTCATCGGGTTGTACATGGCCACGGGATCGCGCTGCTCGACCTTGGTCCAGCTCGCTTGCGCGATGGCGGTTTCGAACGCCACGACATCCTTCGCTGCCGCCTCGGGGTCAGGCCAGCCGGCCAAGCTGAGCAACTGCGCGACATAGGCCTGGTAGGCCGCCTTCTGCTTGGCGAACTCGGGCTTGAGGTAATAGTCGCGATCCGGCAGGCCAAGGCCCGCCTGGCTGACGTAGACCGCGTAGTGCTTCGGGTCCTTGAGGTCGACATCGAAGACGAGATTGAACAGGGCGCCTTCGAAGTCGATATTGGTGCGACCCATCAGGGCGGCCTGCGCGTCGCGCGTGCTGGCCTCGCGCACCGCATCGAGCTGCGGCGCGATCGCCTTGGCGCCGAGCGCATCGATGCGCGCCTCGTCCATGAAGGACTGATAGAACGCGCCCACCTTGCCGTCCAGTGAGGTGGGCGAAGGATGGCCATGCGCCGCCGCCTCCATGATGTCGTGCAGGCGTTGCTCGGTGCGGTCGGTCATCGCCAGTCGCAGGCTCACGGCCGGCTTGTCGGCGGGGATCGGCGTGTTGTCGAGCCAGGTGCCGTTGGCGTAGCGGAAGAAGTCGTTGCCCGGCTTGGTCGCCATGTCGGCGCCCGCCTGATCGAAGCCCCAGCGGCCGTACTGCGGCTTGGCACTCGTCGGGTCGGCGGCGTAGGCCGTTCCCATGATCAAGGCACTCAAGCAAGCGAACGCGAGAATCCTGCTGCGCATAACCCCTCCGGTCGTGAATGACGTCGGCGGATACTCTCACTTCCAGGCGGGCGGACCAGTGCTGGAAGTTGCAGCCTTCGAACCGGTCGAGGCGGGATGGCCAGGGAGCCAACACGCCAACGGCCCGGAAGTGAGCCGGGCCGTCGATGGTTTCCAAACGGTCGGTGGGCGAGGCGAGTAACGCTGCAGCGTTACCGCTTCGACCACCGGTCAGGCCCATGGCCCACGTCAGAATTACTTTGCGCGCTGCTTGTGGATGCGCTTGCTGTCCTGGTTCAGCGACTTGTTGAGGTTCTTCTGCTCGTTCTTGGTCAGGTGACCATCGTGCTTGGCTTCGTCGGCGCTCTCGCGCTGGGCGATGTTGGCGTCCTGCTTCTCGTCACGAGCCGCCTGCTTGGCATTGAGCTGACCGTCGGCCACGCCGGCCTGAACGCGGTTCTGCTGGTTGTCGAGGCGCTGGTTCACCTCGTTGACGCGGGGATGGCCCGGCACGTCCTGCGCAGCGGACTGTGCCATGGCGCCGGCGCTCGCGAGCGCAGCGGCCATCGTGAAACCGATCAGGCTGAAACGCGACGTCATCTTGGTCTGCATGGCTTGTTTCCTCAATGTCAGGGTTAGCTGGAGCAGGGTGCACTCGCCCTTGGAGTAGAACTACCCCATGCCGTAGAGCGTGGTGCCCCTGTGGCCATCCGCATGTCGGATGGCACAGGCGGAAGAACGGTGCCCGGCATACCTGGTTGACGTGTTTCATGCGCCCGGACGGTCTTGTTCAGCGGAAAGTGGGGATTGTCGACGCGATCGTCAGGCATACGAAAGCGAATGCCCGTTGAAGCCCGTTTCTATCGACCTGCCGAGATTTTGGCCGTCTTTTTGCGGATGCGGTCGGCGGACTGAAATTCATGTGTTTCCCCCTTCGTCGGTCGGGCGAATTTCACAAAAATTGAAGATCTGCGCGGCGTGGCGAGAAGGGTGCGCAAGGACCATGGCGTCACGGCCGACTGCAGTAATCTCCTCTACCACCGTCGCCAGCTTTCGGAGTACGTGGCATGCGCGCGCCAACAGGTTCAGTGGTCGGCTTGTGTTCGGCTTCCGCCACGCTGTGTGCCATGGGCATGGCTTTCCTCGCTTACTGGGGCGTGCACGAGCCTCTGCCATGGCGTTGGCATGATGTCGTCGTTATCGTGATCGCCTTCATCGGTTTCGCCGTGTTGCTATCGACACCGTGGATCGCCACCACGCCGGTCGAAGATGAGAGTCCGGAACGCATCAATGCCGCGCGGCGTACGTTCGCCATGGGTGCTGCGCTGGTCTGGCTAGCGGCCCTGGTCACGGTGCTGTGACCATGAGCGCGGTCCGCGCACGATGAGCCCGGTCACCACGCGATCGGCCAGGGCCCACGCCGATGACATCGATGTGATTTTGGCTGGGCCGTCCGTAGTGCACATGGTGATGAGCGCAACGGGCGCACCGAATAGGGGATGGATGGGCGGATGACGAGACTGTCGCTGGCGTGGTCTGGATCCATAGCGACCGTGTGGAAGTCACGACTCGACGATGTTTCGTGCACGGGCGAAGAATGAACCAGCGAGGCGGCGCTAGACTGCGCGCATGAACGATACCGTGTCCCCCAGTCGCTACCAGCTGGCCGAGATCGGCGCTCTGCTGGCCGAGCCGGCACGCGCGGCGATGCTGCTCGCGCTGATCGATGGCACGGCACGTCCTGCCGGGGAGCTGGCACGCGCTGCCGGCGTGGGTGCTGCCACGACGAGTGCGCATCTCAAGCGATTGCTGGAAGGCGGCCTGCTGGCGGTACATGTGCAGGGTCGCCACAGGTATTACCGGCTGGCCAATGAAGAGGTATCCGCCATGCTCGAAGCGCTGGCCATACCGCGCATGCGACCGGCGCTGCCGCTTCCAGCCGGCGTCGACAGCCCGCTGCGTTTGGCGCGCACCTGTTATCGCCATCTCGCGGGGCGTCTGGGTGTGAGTCTGTGCGATGCGATGCTGGCGCGTGGCTATCTGCGTACCGTGAGTGATGGCTTGCATCTGTTGCCCGATGGCGCAGAAGCGCTGATCGCCGCGGGGCTGGATACGATTCCCGTGCAGGATCTGCTCAAGCTGCGTGGACGCGGCTGCCTCGACTGGAGCGAGCGTCGCCTGCACATCGGCGGCCCACTGGGTGTATCGCTTACCGACACGCTGCTCAACGCTGGTTGGTTGAGACGTCGTGCAGGAAGCCGCGCGCTGCAACCCAGCAGCGATGGACTACGTCGCTTCGCCGGGTTGGGCGTGAGGCTCGATAACGACGGCTAGCCGCGTCTATTGGCCTTGGGTGAACAGCGTGCGAAGTGCCATGTCGCTTCCTGCGCCTGGCAACCCCAGCAATCCGTCGAGCAGGGCAATCTGCTGCTGGCAAGTGAGTTCGTAGACATCGCCACCTGGCTGCATGGGCACCGATTGCCCAACGCTATGGCGCACCTGCGCGAGCTCGCGTGCACCGAGCGCCCAGTCGATCGTCATGCTGCGCGAGGGGTCGTTGTCGGTCAGCAAGTCGACATAACTCTCGCTGTTGGCGCGATAGATCGCATCATTCTCTTTCCCGGCATCAAATGGCAAGCCGGAGAGATAGCGGCCGCAGGCGTTGGCGGAAAGGCGCTTGCTCATATGCAAAAGCATGTCGCGCCGGCCCATGGCAAAGCCGCGCACATGATCCGACGTTATGGTGCGCATGGCGGCATTGCGCGCTGCATGCAGTGCATGCCACAGCGCCGTGTTGTAGTCCGTCAGCCGTTGCTGCTGGCTTGGTTCCTGCTGGATGCGCAGGTTGCGATGAATCCATGCATCGTAGATCAGCGGCATCTGCGTGCGGATCAAGGTCAGCGCATCGCCCATACGCTTCGTGCCTGCGTTGCGGTAATACGCATGGAGAAACTGCTCCGTGCGCCACTGGTCTGCCGATACGACGCGGTCATCGATGCGAAGCCCGGTAATGATGTGATTGGCGAACAGGGAATCGGCGTTGGGCGCGTAGATATCATTGCCTTGCTTGGCAAACGCCAAGCGGATGAAGTCCTCGGAAGCACCTCGTTTGGCGAGTAGTGACTTGAACGCATCCTGCTTGCTCTCGGTGTAGTCGGCTGAAAGGCGCGTGTCGATCATCGAATGCATCTGATGGAAGCCGAGCGTTGCATTGACTGACACCAGGCGTGCCGCGCCGCCAATGAAGGCCAAGGTGCAGGCACTCGCGCAGAAGTGATCGACCTCAACCGAGATCTCCGGATGCGCAACCAGGAAATCATGCAATTGCATGCCGTTGTCGACGTCACCACCCAGGCTGTCCAGCACCAGGCGGTGGATGTCCGGATGCGCAGTGAACGCCTCGGCGATGCCCTTGGCGTAGTCGACGCCGATCGTGCCCTGGGCCAGGATGGCATCGCCGGAAGGATCAAGCCCGATCTTGAAATGACTCAGCCGGCGCTGCTCCGCTGCGCCGTGTGCAAGACCCTGCAGGTCATGCCATTGCGTCGGTACTCGGCCCAGCGCAGCAAGGATGGCCAGCACCATCAGGATGTTCACTACCACGGCCCAGCGACTGCCACTGAGCGCCGCCGAACGCAGGATGCCAACCACCTGCCACACGGACATGACCAGTCGCGCCACGCCATAGCTGGCCGCGATGACCAGCACGCTGGTGAGCGACGGGTGGCTGTTCTTCATCCAGGCCAGCAGGGCCGACTCCAGGATGACCATGGCTATGCCAAGCAGAACCCCGTTGAGCCAATACGACTCCGCCAGCGACAGCTCGCCCTTCCAGTGCGCAGCGACATAGCCGGAGCGAGGCGCTGGTGCCCGTGGTGGCGCAGGAGAAGACGAAACATGAGGAAGCGTGCCGTCCCAGGTGGGCGGCGTGCGGTTCGATGGATGGCGTATTTCCGGGTAGGTCATCAGCCACGCTCCAGGAATCGCCACGCGACGCCGGGCGTTTTCACCGGCTACGGTGGCCGGTGTGCGCGACCGACAACGATGGAGGTTCCCCTTGGATATCGTCCGTTGATACGCGTCCCCCGGGACGCGGCCACCGTTCCCCCTTGGCGCGGTGACGGGGATGATCTTAGGGCCTGTTCAAAGGCTCTGGAAGATGCCGCCATGCGGAGACTTTGAACGGTTTCTTAGAGCCGGTTCAGCGCCTCTGTGGGGTCACAAACACATCTCCCCAACCCTTCCATGCGACCGCAGGGAGTCCCTCTCGGGGCGAGCAGGGGACGGAGTACGTGCGGGCATGCTTTTGGCTCCTCCCCCTGCCAGCAGGGGGAGGCTGGGAGGGGGTGCTATTGGCCGCCGCGGAGACGTCGAACAGGCCTCAAGGCTAGCAATGAACGAGCGTCACTCGGCCCCGGTTTTCGCAGGGGTGCTAGTTGCGGGCGAGCGCTCAAAACTTCCTGCATCGCCCGGAAACACCACCGGACTCTGATAGCCATCTGCCGACACCGCCGACACACCGAAGAACCAGTCATCAATCACCACATCCTTGATGACGGCGGAATCGACATTTCCCACCGAGTGGCTGTACTGCCACTGCGGCGCGGTGGTGTCGCGCCAATGCACGACATAGCCAGTGGCGCCTGGCACCTTCTTCCAGTGCACGGTCGTGTCGGTGGCGAGTGCGCCTTCAATGCTCACGCCAGTCGGCGGAGCCGGTGCGCGGCTGAGAGCGGCCATGGTCACCGTGTTGAGAGCGGTAACGCGCGCCAGATAACGGAAGTCCACGCCGTCGATGGTGTCGCCGTAGTGGATGTTCCGATCCTGATCAGTATGTCCGTTGCGCAGATCCTGGTGCTGGCGCGTGTAGTCCTCGTGACCCTCGGTCACGCGTACCGCCGGATAGCCGGCTTCGAGGAAGGGTACCTGGTCGCCACCGCGGCTGTAGCGGTCGGTGCGATAGACCATGTGCACACGCAGGTCGGGCAGGTAGTTGGAGGCGATCTGCTCCATATAGCGAGCAATATTGCGTGAGGGCGAATCGACCTCGCCGCCGTGATAGGCGCGGTACTTGGCCTGCTCAGGCGTCTCGTTGCTCTTGGTGCCTTCGGAGAAAACCCGCACGGTGGTGTTGTCGAGCACGCCGTTCTGGCCGTGGCTGTTGCCGACGATGTCGTTGTTGAGGTCTGCTTGCACCTGCCAGCCCTGGGCCGTGGCGTAGTCGGCCAATACTTTGCCGCCGTACAGGCCTTGCTCCTCACCGGAGAGCGCGGCGAATACGAGGGTGGCGTCGTTGTCCTGCTTCGATAGCAGGCGCGCCGCTTCCATCAAGGCCGCCACGCCGGAGGCATCGTCGTTGGCGCCGGGCGCGTCGCTGGTGCTGTTCATCACATCGGTGACGCGCGAGTCGAGATGGCCGGTCATCACGATGACGCGCTTGGGATCACCCTTGCCACGCTTGATCGCCACCACGTCCATCACCTCCGTGGGCTGCGGAACGCGCTTGCCGGTGAACATCTGCGATGGCGTCACGACTTCGATGCAGCCGCCGCATTCGCGCGAGATTTCCTCGAAGCGCGACTTCACCCAACGACGTGCGGCACCGATGCCGCGCTTGTCGGACTTGGTATCCGACAACGTGTGCCGCGTGCCGAAGCTCACCAGTTTCTCGATGGTGGCGTGCAGCTCCGCCTCGCTTGGCGCCGAGGCCAGGGCCTGCAGCGACGGCTGCTCGTGCGGCACGACCGGCAGGTCGGCAGCCTGGGAGGCGAAGGTGGCAGTGATCAGCGCAGCAAGGCAGAGGGTTCGGCGGGACACGGGCTTGATCCAGGCGGTGGTGAAGCGAGCACCTTACTACGCCGTCTGGACGTCCGGGATGGGCCGATGGTTGGGGGCGTGTCCGCGGCCCTTATGTAGGAGCGCACCCAGTGCGCGATCACGGCATCTCCGCTACGTCGGCTTTTCGCGCACTGGGTGCGCTCCTACAGGTGAGCGTGTGGGCTTCAGTGCAACGAGCGCACCCTGAAGTTACGTCCCTTGATCTTGCCCGCGCGCAACCGCTCCAGCGCCTTGTTCGCAAGATCGCGACGGATGGCCACATACGCGCGCGTAGCGAACACGTCGATCTTGCCGATGTCCTTGGCATCGAGCCCGGCATCACCGGTGAGTGCGCCGAGAATGTCGCCGGGGCGCAGCTTGTCCTGTCGTCCCGCGTCGATCACCACGGTCTTCATTGGCGCAAGGTTGAGCTGCTTGCCCTTCGCTGCAGCGAGCTTGAGTGGCGACCAGGGCAGCGGTTGGCCAAGCTGTTCCTCAATATTGATCGCCTTCGGGCGCTCGCGAGGTGTGACCAGCGTGATGGCATGGCCAGCTTCACCGGCACGACCGGTGCGGCCGATGCGATGGGTGTGGGTATCCGGATCGTGCGCAATGTCATAGCTCACGACCAGCGGCAGGGCAACGATATCCAGGCCACGAGCGGCGACATCGGTAGCGACGAGGACGGAGCAGCTGCGATTGGCGAACTGCACCAGCACTTCATCGCGGTCGCGCTGTTCCATGTCGCCGTGCAAGGCGAGTGCGGAAAAACCGCGTCGATCCAGCTCCATCGCTACGGCGTCGACGTCCTTGCGCATATTGCAGAACACCAGCGCGTGCTGGGCCTGATCCTGGTTGATATGTCCCTTGCCGAGCAATTGCGCGAGGGCATCGATCTTCTGCGCCGGATCCACTTCGTGGAAACGCTGCTCGATGGTGGTTTCTTCGTGCGGCGTCTCCACCGTCACTTCCACCGGGTCGCGCTGCAAACGCTTGCTCACCTGACGGATCTCTTCCGCATAAGTGGCCGAAAACAGCAGGGTCTGGTGATGCTTGGCGATACGTCCGACGATGTCGTCGATGGCTTCGGAGAAACCCATATCCAGCATGCGGTCCGCTTCGTCCAGTACGAGCACCTTGATGCCGCCGCCATGCAGGCTGCCGCGCTTGAGATGCTCCTGCACACGGCCGGGGGTGCCGACCACGATATGCGGATCGTGGGTGAGTGAGGCCAGCTGCGGGCCCAAGGGCATGCCGCCGCACAGCGTCAGCAGCTTCACATTCGGGATATTCGCGGCCAGCTTGCGGATGGCCTTGCTGACCTGATCGGCCAGCTCGCGCGTCGGGCACAGCACCAGCACCTGCAGCCGGATGGTGTCCACGTCGAAGCTTTGCAGCAGGCTCAGGCCGAACGCCGCGGTCTTGCCGCTGCCGGTGCGCGCCTGCGCGATCACATCGCGCCCTTCCAGCATCGGCGGCAGGCTTTGCTCCTGCACCGGGGTCATCTCGGTGAAACCGAGGGTTTCCACGCTGGCGAGCAGGGCGGGCTTGAGGGGGAGCGTACGGAAATCAGTCATGCGGCATTGTCGCATGCCGCTTGTGAGTGGAAGGGCGAGGGCAAGGCCCTCGCCCCAAATCCTCAGCTCTGCATGTCTTCCAGCTCGATGCCCTTGGTCTCACGCACGGAAACCACCACAAACACCAGCGATACCAGCGCAAACAATGCATATAGGCCATAAGCGAAGCTCAGCCCGATTTCGGCCAGCTTGGGGAAGCTGCTGGTGATGGCGAAATTGGCCAGCCACTGCGCCGAAGCCGCCACCGCGAGCGCAATGGCGCGAATGCGGTTGGGGAACATCTCACCCAGCAGGACCCACACCATCGGGCCCCAGCTCAGGCCGAAGAACACCACGTAGGCATTGGCGGCGACCAGGGCGACGATATTCCAGGGCGCTGGCAGGCTCAGGCTGGCGCCGCTGCCGCTGGCCTGTGAGAAACACCAAGCCATCAGGCCCAGCGTCACGGCCATGCCGGCGGAGCCGATCACCAGCAGCGGCTTACGGCCGATGCGGTCTACCAAGGCGATCGCCACCAGGGTCACCAGCACGTTGACCACCGACGTCACCACGGTGATGGAGAACGAATCGGCCTCGCTGAAGCCCACCGAGTGCCATAGCGTCGACGAGTAATAAAAGATGACGTTGATGCCCACGAACTGCTGGAACACCGACAGCAAAATGCCGATCCACACCACCGGCAGCAGGCCGAAGCTGGCGCCGCGCAGATCGCGCAGCCGGGGGCGATACTCGGAGTGCAGGCTTTCCTCGATATCCTTCACCTTGGCATCCAGCGCGCCCTCGTTGGTCATGTTGAGCACCTGGCGCAGGACATCGCGTGCTTCAGCCAGCCGCCCCTTGGCCACGAGATGGCGCGGCGATTCGGGTACGCCCAGCACCAACGAGCCATAAGTCAGCGCCGGGACCACGGCGACCAGGAACATCCAGCGCCACGCGGCGAGGCCAAGCCACAACGGCTGTGACGCTCCACCCGCCGTGCCGGCCAGCCACGCATCGCTCAGCAAGGCAGCGAAGATGCCTAGCACGATGGCCAGCTGTTGCAGCGAGCCGAGTCGGCCACGCACCTGGGCGGGCGAGATTTCCGCGATATAGGTGGGTGCGATGACCGAAGCCATGCCCACACCGATGCCACCGACCACGCGCCACAAGACGAGGCTGCCTACGCCCCCGACGAGGCCCGAACCCAGCGCGCTCATGGCCAGGAAAAGAGCCGCCACCTGCATGCTGCGAACGCGCCCGAATCGATCAGCCAGCGGGCCCGCATACCAGGCACCTGCGGCCGAGCCGAGCAGCGCACACGACACAGCGAGGCCGATTTGACCGGCGCCCAGGCCAAAGTTGCCGCGCACGGCATCGACGGCGCCGTTGATTACCGCCGTATCGAAACCGAAAAGGAAACCACCCAGTGCGGCCGCTGCCGCAATCAGGACCACTCGCACGGTGGCGTGTTGGCCCAGGTCATCCACTGCATTGCTCGTCGTGCTGCTCATCGCCTCTCCCCATTCAAGTCCGGCGATTCTGCGCTGGACGTCATGGCAGAACGGAGTGAATACGTATGCACCAACGAGCCAACGATATCGAGTTTTCTCACCTAAGGGAGCGAATGATGCAAGCGCGCAAGACCTTTCCGTCTCGTCATCCCAGCGAACGCTGGGATCCAGCGCCTTAAAGCCTAGTTCGCTTGTGCATCGCAGCACGAGTAAGTCGCCTGCGCGTCGCGCACGCAAGCCGCTGGACCCCAGCCTTCGCTGGGGTGACGGCCGTGACCGCGGGTGTCGTAACGAAATGACTCTCCATCAGAAAGGAGAGAAAGCAGTTCACCACTGCGTGCGATTTGGCAGCAGCCCCTTCAATTCCGCCTCGGTGAGATTGCGCCACTGGCCAACTTTCAAATGACCGAGCTTCACGTTGATGACGCGTACGCGCCGCAGCTGGGTCACGCGATAGCCGAACTCGGCCGCCATCAGGCGGATCTGCCGGTTCAGGCCCTGGGTGAGGATGATGGCGAAGCCGAACTTGGCGATCCTGCGCACCTTGCAGGGCTTGGTCATCTGGCCGTGGATGCGCACGCCGCGCGCCATACCCCTGAGGAATTCATCAGTGACCTCCTTGTTGACCCCCACCAGGTATTCCTTCTCGTGGTTGTTCTCCGAGCGCAGGATCTCGTTGACGATGTCGCCGTTGCTGGTCAGCAGGATCAGGCCTTCCGAATCCTTGTCCAGACGGCCAATCGGGAAGACGCGTTCCTGGTGATCGACGAAATCGACGATGTTGTCCTTCACCGTCTGATCGGTGGTGCAGGTGATGCCGACCGGCTTGTTCAACGCGATGTAGACGCCGCGCTTGGCCGCCGTGGTAGGTGCGAGGATGCGTGCGCGCACGATCTCGCCGTCCACCCGCACTTCGTCACCCTCCAGTGCCTTGGCACCCGTGGTGACCACCTCGCCATTGATGGTGACGCGCCCGGCCAGCAGCAACTCGTCCGCCTCACGGCGGGAGCAGATGCCGGCTTCGCTGATGTATTTGTTGACGCGCATCGATTCGGTTTTCTTCGTTTTTGTAGGAGCGCACCCAGTGCGCGAAAAGCCTGCGCAGCGGTGACGCCGTACCTTCGCGGTCGCGCACTGGGTGCGCTCCTACAGTTTTTTGTCTTCGGTTACGAGCGCAGCCCCACGCCGCGCTTCAGCAACTGCAGTGCCACGATGGTCAGGCCGATGACGAAGGCCAGCATCACCGCGAACGCCACGCCGATCTGCACATCACTCGTGCCCAGTACGCCGAAGCGGAACGCGTTGACCATGTACAGGATCGGGTTGACCATCGAGATGGTGCGCCACGGTTCGCCCAGCATGCTCACCGAGTAGAACACGCCGCCGAGATACGTAAGCGGGGTGAGCACGAAGGTCGGTACCAGCGCGATGTCGTCGAATTTCTTCGCGTAGACGGCATTGACGAAGCCGGCAAGCGAAAAGATCGTCGCACCAAGAATCACCGAGGCCACGGTGATCAGCGGATGCACGACATGCAGATGGGTGAAGAACAGCGCGATCACCAGCACCAGGGCGCCGACGATCACGCCACGCGTCACGGCACCGGTGACGTAACCCAGCAGGATCACCCAGTTCGGCATCGGCGACACCAGCATTTCCTCCACCACGCGCTGAACTTGGCGCCGAAGAACGAGCTGGAGATGTTGCCGTAGCTGTTGGTGATGATGCTCATCATCACCAGGCCGGGCACGATGTACTGCATGTACGTGAAGCCGCCTTCGATGGTGCCGATGCGGCTGCCGATCAGCTTGCCGAAGATCACGAAGTACAGCGTCATCGTGATGGCGGGCGGGATCAGCGTCTGCGTCCAGATGCGCATGATGCGCACGATTTCGCGACGGACGATGGTGTTGAGCGCGACGAGGTTGCCGGTACTGTTCATGCCACTTTCCTGGTTGCCCTTCGCGTCTCGCCCCTGCTCCGTCCGGCCCTGCTCTAGTCGGCCATTCTCCACGAGTCGCACGAACAGTTCTTCCAGGCGGTTGGTCTTGTTGCGCATCGACGTCACGGTGATGCCGCTGCGCGGACAGCGCCGCGAACAGCGAGTTGAGGTCGTGCGAGCGCGACATCTCCGCTTCGACCGTGTGCTCGTCGAGGCGGCGCAGAGTAATGCCCGGTATCGTCGGCAGCTCGGTCGACGCCTGTTGGATGTCGAGCACGAAGGTTTCCACGTCGAGCGTGGCCAGCAGGCGCTTCATCGAGGTGTTTTCGACGATGCGGCCGTGGTCGATGATGGCGATGTTGCGGCACAGCTGTTCGGCTTCCTCCAGGTAGTGCGTGGTGAGGATCACGGTGGTGCCGGCGGCATTGATGCCGCTGACGAACTTCCACATCGAGCGGCGGATCTCGATGTCCACGCCCGCGGTCGGCTCGTCGAGAATCAGCAGCTTGCGGCTCGTTCATCATGGCGCGGGCGATCATCAGGCGGCGCTTCATGCCGCCGGACAGCGTGCGCGCCTGGTGCTGTGCCTTGTCCCACAGGCGCAGCTGCTTCAGGTACTTCTCGGCGCGCTCGCATCGCGATCTTGCGCGGAATGCCGTAGAAACCGGCCTGGTTCACGCAGATGTCGAACGGCTTCTCGAACTGGTTGAAGTTGATTTCCTGCGGCACCAGGCCGATCAGCTGCATGGCCTTGCCGCGCTGCTTGTTGATCGACACGCCGAACACCTGCGCATCGCCGCCGGTGGCAGTTCACCAGCGAAGACAAGATGCCGATCAGGGTGGACTTGCCGGCGCCGTTGGGTCCGAGCAGGGCGAAGAAATCGCCGGGCTGGACGGTCAGACTGATGCCTTTGAGGGCTTCGACGCCGTTGCTGTAGGTCTTGCGCAGGTTTTCGACGACCAGCGCGGGAGGAGAAGTGGGGGACATGGGCTGCACCGGAGGGGCTAGCCGCTTATTATACGTGGCTTGCCCAAGCCATCCCGAATGGCTGTGGCGATCACATTGTTTCCCCCGGAAAACCCATGGCCGACCACTTCAACTCCGTCTCGTCGACAGCCCCATGCTGGCGCCCTCCGTGCGTCACATGGCGTTCGAGCGCGTCGACGGTCAGCCGTTGGCCTTCGTGCCGGGGCAGTTCCTGCAGGTCCATTTCCATTACGCCGACGGCACGGCGACCAAGCGCAGCTATTCGGTGGGCACGGTCGGCGATGGTTCCTCGCCGGTGCAGCGCATCGAAATCGCGGTGAGCTACGTCGAAGGCGGCGCCGCCACCCAGCTGCTGGGCGAGCTGCCGCATGGTGGCGAGATCGACGCCAGCGGCCCGTATGGTCGCTTCTGCCTGCAGGCGGGCGACACCAATCGGCCGTTATTTCCTGCTGGCCACGGGCACCGGCGTCACGCCGTATCGCGCGATGCTGCCGCAGATTCGCGAACTGCTGAAGCAGGGCGATCGCGAAGTGGTGCTGCTCTACGGCGCCCGCAACGAGGTGGAGCTGCTGTATGGCGATGAGTTCGAAGCCTTCGCCCAGGCCAACCCTGGCTTCACGTTCCATGGCTGCCTCAGCCGCCAGCCGCGCGCCGTGCCGCGCCCCAACGACCGCCAGGGTCACGTGCAGAACGTGCTGGCCGAACTGGCGCCAAGCCCGGAACGGGACATCGCCTACCTGTGCGGCAATCCGAATATGGTGGACGCCGCGTTCACGGCGCTCAAGGACTTTGGCCTAGCCGTGGCTCATATCCGCCGCGAGAAGTACGTCTCCTCGCGCTGAGACCGGCCGCGCCCCGTTCCTTAACGCTTCCCTAACCCCGGCCTTAAGTTGCGCCGGGGCTGGCCGCTAAACGGAAGGTCTCTGGCAGGCCCTTCTGCTCTGTAGTGACCTGCATGGTCCAAATTGACCCAAAAATGTGACCAGGTTCACATTGCGGAGACGTGCGTGGGTTTTGGATTAAAGGCCCCATCGGCCAAGCCGATAGATCCCCAAAGTACCCAGCCATATGTGCGGGTGCAGGAAGGGGCCCGTAATGAAAGGTTGGATTCGCCGTACCTGGTTGGGATGCGTAGTCGGCTTGGCGCTGGCTGTGCCGGTGGCGCGTGCGGGAACGGGGGGCACCATTACTTTTGTCGGCGCCATCGTTGCGCCCACCTGCAGTTTTGGTGGGGCGATGGCGGCGTCTTCGGGCAGCGCAAACGGCAGCTGTGGCGTCGCCCAGGAAAACCCGTCCGCCCCTACCTCAATGTATCGACAGGATGTCGTGCCACTTGAGGGCGCGTTGAACTCGCAAGACCGGTTGCTCAATTACTTCGCGGGTTACGCGGGTACGGCGAATACGCGCTTCATGACACGCACTTACGAGTAGCCGATTCGTTCCCCGTGGCAGCGTGAAAGCCGAGCCGCCCTGCCTCGTTCACTGATAGGTAATGGTGTACTGCACGCTGCTCTGCACCGAGCCCGCGGTAGCAGCGCCTGTGGCGTAGTACTGAGCGTAGTAGTTCAGCGTCACGGCGTTGTTGACGATGTTGTATAGCCCGGAATTCTGTGCGGCGGCCGTCGTCTGGCTCAGATTGATCGCGGAATAGGCCGCTGCATTGCTGCTGCCGGCGCCATTGAGCAACTGCACTTCCACGCGTCTCGCTCCACCACTGCCGCTGGCAATGGTGTTCTTCAGATTGCCTGTCGCGTTGTCGACGCTGCCCCCGCTGAAAACATTCGTGGCCACGCTCACGCCATTGGGGCAACCGGTGATCACGATGCTGAAGGGCGTGCGGCCGGCTACCTGTCCGCTAGCGGCCAAGGCCGTCGCCCCCACGGCCGGCAAGCCCACCGTGAAGTTGTTTCCTGCGGAAATAGTGCAGGCGGGGACCGTCACCGTCATGGCGGCGAGGTTGAGGGAGGCATTCAGGCTGGTGCTGGTGGAGGCCACGCTGCCGCCCGGGATGTACCACCAGAACGGGATCAGGTTGATCGCGTTGAGCGTGCCGGGCGTAATCGCACCGCTGATGGTCTTGACCAACTGCCCCGTATAGTTAGCTGTCACCGTGCCGGTATAGCCGTACTGGCTAGTGCCGGCAGGAGCCACGACCGAGCCAGGCACATATCCCGCCGTGCTGGTTGGGCCGCAGGCAAGGCAAGCGTTGCTGGTCGCCTGCACCGGTGTGGCGGTGACCAGGAGCGCAAGGCCCGTAACGTTGGTGGCGAAGGTGATACCTGGGCCGTTGGTGTTGTTGGTGCTGTCCAGGGTGGCCAGGTATTGGCCTGCCTGGATCACGGCGGTGTAATCGGCGCTGCGCGAGGTCGTGGCCGGGAGGCCGCTGCAGGTGAAGGTGATCGTTGCGGTGCCTGTCGCGCCCGCGATGGGGCCTGTCGGCGCATTGGGCTGGATGCTCACGCTGCTGGGCAGGCTGAGGGTGGCCGACGACGCGGTGCAATTGGTTGGACCGGCGGCCGCCGCCAGCGGCGCCCAGCCGATGGCGGCGAGCGCCAGCGACAGCCACACGAAAAGCCGCATGCAACGCGAAGTCTTGCTGAAACCGTGCCTCATGAACCACTCCCGGTGACCTGTGCGATGGCGGTGGTGCGCACACACGTCGCATCGATTTGTTCGAACGCCTTTACACTCTGGCCTTTCCTACGCGGCGCAAGCCGGTAGTCGAATGAGCAAGATTGCGCGGCGCCTTCATCATCCTGCCAGTTCACGCTCAGTCGCCCCGCTTCATCGACGCCACGCACCAGGATTTGTCCAGCCTGCCCGACGACGCCCAGGGATACGCCCTTTTCGTTGAGTACTTCGGCACCGAAGGGCAACGCCTGACCGTCCTCGAGGCGGGCACGCACGACGAGCGCGCGGCCATTCTCGGTCTTGAACTTCAGCATCACCACGGCGCCGGCGTGCGGGGCTACTTGCATGCTGGTGGTATTGAGCTGCACGTCCAGCGGCAGCCCCTTCGGGTCGACCTGGATGGTGTTGAGGTTATACGGGGTCAGATACGGCACGACGGCATAGCCGAAGCGGTCGATGCGTGCGCCGGGAGCGTTGTTCACGCTTGCACCGGCGGCGCCCGGCACATAGACAACGCCCACCGTATCGCCGATCGGCTGGCCGAACGTGACGCCGCCCGGATGCGCGATCACCGAACCGCTGGCGCTCACCGATGCCTGCGAGTACCCGCTGCCTTCGCCAATGCTGGCATTGAAGATCGCGTAAGGGCCGCGGTAACCCGCATTCAGCGTACCGGCGGCACCGTTGTGGCTGGTATTCGTCGCCGTTGCGCCATAGTTGAATTGGTTGTCGTTGCCCAGGGTGCCATTCAACATGGCCTGTTCCTGGGAGCCGCCAGTCTGGTCATGCGTGAGATTCAGCATGAGCGTCGGCGCATGCGACGTGCTGCCCAGCGGCAAGCTGAAGCTCGCGAAATATTGGTTGTCGTAGCGGCCGAGCGGATTCACGGAGCGAGTGGCGGACAAGCCAAAGCTGAGACGGTGGAAGTGATTGTTGTAGCCCACCTGGAATTGCGTATTGGTGCCGCTGCGGTTCCAGTAGTCGCTAGCGGCCACATTGGCATAAATCGAGCCGCCTCCTTGGCCCAGCTGCTGGCTTAGCGACAGCGTGAAATTGCTGCGCTGACGCTCGACACCGGTAGCGGCCAGAATGGGGTTGCTGGCAAACCCGCTGCCGCCAAGCGCAGCCTGCTGGGCTGGCGTGAGCACGCTCTGCACTGGAACGCCGTCAATCGTCGGCACCGCCTGCGGCGGTACGTAATCGAAGGCTTTAATGCCTTCGCGCGCATAGTCGCGAGCCAGCGCAGCCTGGGTGAGGCTGAGAAATCCGCCGGTCGAATAACGATAGGCGGCGACCGAAAACGTCGTCTGCGTCGACGGAATGATCTTGCTGTAGGTGACCCGCACACTCTGGCCTGATTGCGTCGAGTAGCCGGGGATATGGGCGTTGGCCTGGGTGATGTCCAGCGCCATCGCACCGAAGCGCGTATCGACCGCGGCGCCCACCAGTGCGGCCGCATAGCCCTGCGAACCGGCGATGCCTGCGTATCCGGTGATCAGGTTATTGAAGCCATGCTGCACCGTGGCCTGTAGCACGGCAGGCTTGTCGTGAATCGTCGCGTTGCGCAATTCACCCGCGGCGATGTCGAAGCGGGTGATGCCGGGCCGCAACAATTGCGCGACCGAGGCGTACGGCACGGTGAAGGTGTTCGAGCGGCCGTCCGCCTCGGTCACCGTCACTTCGAGGTTGCCGCCGTAGCCAGTCGGATAGAGGTCGTTGATCGTGAACGGGCCGGGCGCGACGGTCGCCTGGTAGATCTGCACGCCGTTCTGACGCACCGACCACCAGGGCGTTGGTCTGGGCCACGCCACGTACCAGCGGGGCGTATCCCTGCAGCGACTGAGGCAGCATGCGATCGTCGGTGCCCAGCTGTACGCCGCGAATGCCGTAGCTGTCGAAGACCGGCGCCGTCGGTAAAGCTGTCGCCGATGGTCAGTTGCGAGCGCAATGAGGGCAGGTCGCGCTGCAGTAGGTCTGGATGCTCTGCCACTGGCTTCGCGACGGGCGACCGAGCGGTGGCCGATTCCCAGGTGAGGTGCCGTTCTCGCGCAAATGCCACGGGCCGACATTGAGGCCCGCGTTCACGCCCAGGTACGAGGTCGTCTGGCTCTGGCCCTCGCTGCTGCTGTGGTAGCTATTGAAGTTGTAGTTCAGCAGCGCGGCCGGCACGCCAGCATCCCAGTACTCCGGGCTCACGTAGCCACGGGCCGTCTGGCCGAGATAGGCCTGCGGCACGCTGGTGTCCAGGCGCAGCTCCGACATATCGAACGTCATGGTGGCGCCCGGAATCAGGCTGCCGATAGCCACGCAGGCGGTCGGGTCGCTTCAGGCGCGCGAGCGTTTCAGCGGACAGCTCGGCCGGGTGCAGCCCCAACTGGTCGAGCATCTTGCGGTCGACGCAAGGCGGTGGCGCTGGCATTCGCCTCGGCGGCGGCAAAGCGCACGTCGGTGCGGCCGACCCAGGCATTGTTGAGAAAAATGTCGGTGTTGTAGCTGCCGGGCATGACCGGATTGCCGCGCTCGAAGCGCGACAGGTCGGTGGTGTTCTGACCGGCGCCGGACAGCAGGGTGCGGTCGAAGTCCGCGTAACCGCCGGCGGCACTGGCATCCGCGCTGCTCGGCGGCAGCGGAACTGGCGGATGCATCGATGGCAGCGGCCGGAGGCCGCCGCTGCAAAATCTGCCCAGCCGACCAGGGCGGCGGCAATGGCCGTGCAGAGGAGCACGCGCTGGCGCGCCACTGGCCAGGGCATGCGCCGCTGGATGGTGGCGCGCCAGGAATTCATGGCGATACGGTGCCCTTCAAGGACACGTCGGCGCCGTAGTCATTGATGCTGTCGAACTGGATCGTGCTGCCGGCACTCGGCGCCTGCTTGAGGTCCGATATGGCCAGGCGCAGATCGGAAAGCGGCGCCACCATGCCACTCTCGACCTTATGCGCAGTCCGCCGACAGTCGACCGTGATCTGGCCGATCGTGACGTAGAACGGCGTTGGGTTGTGCGCGACCAGGGCAGCCGAACCCGCGGCTTCGGTGGCCTTGAAGGTCAACTGCGCTGGCAGCCTTCGCGGATCGCCAGGCAATCCCTGCGGGCGATAGAACAGCTTCAGCCGCGAACGAATCGCCAGCTGCAGATAGTTCTTGTCCTGGAACTGGGGGCCGCTGGGCTTGGGCGGAACTTCCAGCACATTGAGCCAGAACACCGATTCGCGATCGATCGGCAGCGGCTGTTCGCTATGCGTGAACAGGATGCGCAGGCTCTGATCGTGGTTCGGCTCCATGCGGAACAGCGGCGGCGTGATCAGGAACGGCGTATGGACCTTGTCCGGCGTCGACTGCGGGTCGCCGTTGTCGATCCACGCCTCGATCAGAGCCGGGGTGGCGTTCTGGTTGGTCAGGCGAACGGTGACCTCGCCTTCCTTGGCCGGAAAGATCACGCGCGTGCCGGAAATGATGACGCTGGCGTGAGTCGGTACGGTGGACAGCGCGCAGCCGATAGCCGAGCAGCGCCGCGGTCAGGGCGCGGATCGTCTTGTTCATGGAGGAATCTCAACTGGCGGTGTGCGAGAACGCTGCGACCGGTGCACCCGGTCGCAGCAGCCGAGACCTGCCAACTATTACTGGTAGTTGAGGTCGTACTGCACCGAGGTGTTGACGCCACCGGCGGTCGCCGCCGCGGTCGCCACATAGCCAGCGTAATAGCTGAGCGTGGCGCCGCCGGCGCTCAGCAGCATGGAACCGGCACCCTGGTTGCCAGACGTGTTCTGCAGGGTCAGTGCGCCAGCCGTGCCCTGACTGTTGGAAAGCGCGACTTGCACATTGCTGCTGCCGGTGTTCTTCAGGTAGCCGTTGGTGGTGTCGATGTTGGCACCCGAGAAGTGCGGGACCACCTTGGTGTAACCCGTGATGGCACCGCAGCCACTCAGGACCATGTTCACCGCGGTCCAGCCACCCGACGTACCGGCAGTAAGCGTGTTCGTATCGAGGGTCGGCAGCGCGATCGACGGGCTGGCGGAGCCGTTGACGGCGACGTTGCAGGTCGAAGAGACGATCGTGCCCGTGAAGGTGATGGTACCGGCGCTGTTGGCGGCAGCGTGAGCCGTCTGCGCGCCCAGTGCCACAACGCCCAGACCGGCGACCAGTGCAGCGGACTGAAGAAGCTTGTTCATGCGGATTCCTTTAAGCGTGTAGTTGGTTAGATCAAGTTTTCGCGCTTCCGGACAAACAGGCGGGTGCCCCCGATTGCGCTGTACGGCCCCTGGTTTCGTGCCCCCTCTGGGCGCGCCTCCAGATCGCTCACCGGTCCCAAAGCAACAGCCGTGCCAGCCTGTGGGAAGCCGCCCTCACGGCTTCACAACAGGCTTTTTAATGCGGCTGGATGTCGACGGGCGGTCGGACGATTCCTATGTCGATCCGGGTCACTTCGGGCCCGGGATCAACGCAATGTGCAAATTGTGTCACATTTTGAGACAAATCCTGTTGCCTTCAGTCTTAAGTTCCTGTGCGACTGGCCGATATCTTTTGTGGAAAAGTAAAGCTTGCTTGACGCGACGCATGGTCGAGCCTAGGCTGTGTCAAGGTCACTTGACATGCGGTCTGGCGAACGGGCCGTGGAGCATCTTGTTGGCACGTATCTGGCGCTTTTTGTCATTGAGCGGCGCGCGCGAGTGCGCCAACCCGCGAATGGGCGTGGCGCTCGCGTGCCACTGCCACTGCCGCCCTGGGTTTCGGCGGACGGCGGGCTTGCCGTGAGCCTTCAGTCAAATATCGGCGTGACCCGACCGTGGCCGTTAGTGCATGCCTGGCCCGCGTCGGGGGAACGGCTGACGCTGGTTTGCAGGTACGCTCTAGATGGGCTTGGCCTCTGGGTGCTGCGATTCCAGGTGGCGGCCAAAGTGAGCGTGATCGACGGGGGACTGGCCCTGCTGCTGGCCCACCCGGCGATCTGCCTGGCCGGTGCCGTGGTGCGTTGCCTGAAGCGTTGGCGTGCTTGCGGCGCATGAACAACCGCGTGCGCGAACTTCGTCATGACCGCAGCTGGTCGCAGGCCGATCTTGCCGAGCGTCTGGACGTGTCGCGCCAGACGGTGAACGCCATCGAGACGGGCAAATATGACCCGAGTCTGCCGCTGGCTTTCAAGATCGCGCGCCTGTTCGACCTTTCCATTGAATCAATCTTCGCGCCTGACCCCACCAACGACATCGCGGGTCCGGCCAGCGCAACCCATACGGAATGAGGGCTAAGAGATGCGGGCAATCAAGGGACGAACGGCTTTGCGGATCGGCGCTGTCGTCGTCGGCCTCGTTGCGCTGGGCTGGAACCAGTTGCACCAGCAAGCCGCCATGGAGCCGGTCGACGCGACCCCGGTCACCGCTGCCATCAAGCCGATGGCGCCGGCCAAGTCACCGGCGTGGCGGCTCGGCTCGCTGACGCTGACACCGTGCGAGCTGGGTCAGCCCAATAGTGGGCTTTCCACCGCCGCTTGGTGTGCACCGTTCGAGGTACCGGAAAACCGCGACGATCCGCACAGCCGCAAGATCAAACTCAGGCTGGCGGTCATCCGCAGCAGTGCCCAGGTGGCCAGCAAGGACATGCTGGTGATGCTGGCAGGTGGTCCTGGCCAGGCGGCGACCGAGTCGTGGCCTGGCGTGGCCACCGCGCTGCAGCCGTTGACCGCCCATCGTCACGTGCTCTTGCTCGACCAGCGCGGCACCGGCGGCTCCAACCCGCTTACGTGCAAGGCCGAGGGCGATAACGGCGAGGACCAGGATGATCACGAATTCCGTCCGGACCGACTGCGCGCGGAAACCGCCCTGTGCCTCAAGCAACTCGAAGGCAGGGCCGATCCGCGCTTCTATACCAGCACCATCGCCGTGCAGGATCTGGAAGATGTGCGCCAGGCGCTCGGTGCGCCCAGCTTCGATCTGGTCGGTGTCTCCTATGGCACGCGCATGGCGCAGCAATACGCCATGCGCCATCCCGAAGCCGTGCGCAGCCTGGTGCTCGACAGCGTGGTGCCCAATGAGCTGGTGCTTGGCCAGGACTTCGCGCCGAACCTGGACGACGCGCTGAAGGCGCAGTTTGCGCATTGCACCGAGGACGAGGCCTGCCACCAACGTTTTGGCGATCCGTACCAGACGCTGTATCAGCTGCGCGATGCCCTGCGTGCCAACCCGCACAAGGTCAGCTTCCGTGACCCGCAGACCTACCAGAGCGTTCAGCGGGTGCTGAGCGAGTATTCGCTGGCCAGCGTGGTACGCATGTTTGCCTACTCGCCGCTGACGGCAGCCCTGTTGCCCCTGTCGATCGACGCCGCCGCCCATGGCGATGTCGGACCCTTGCTGGGCCAGGCGAAATTGCTGAGCGGCGATCTGTCGGACACCATGAATGGCGGCATGCAGTCATCGGTGATCTGCAGTGAGGACGCCGACCTGCTGACCAAGCGCCCACAGGATGCGCACACGATACTCGGCACGCGCATGATCGAAACGCTGCAGGCGGTGTGCTCGGTGTGGCCGCAGGGGTTCGCGCCCTGCCGATTTCCATGAGCCGTTGAAGACCGACAAACCCGTGTTGCTGCTCTCGGGCGAATACGATCCGGTAACGCCGCCGCGCTACGGCGACGCGGTAGCCAGGAACCTGCCGCAATCGCGTCATCTCGTGCTCAATGGGCAGGGCCACAACGTGATCAATGCGGGCTGCGCACCGCTGATCGTCAAGCATTTCGTCGAGGGCCTCAATCCGAAAGCACTCGATGTGAAGTGCCTGGATCGACTGCGCGCCACGCCGATGTTCATCGACTTCAACGGAGCCGCGCCATGATCGAGGTAAAGGACCTGCACAAGGCGTTCGGCACGGTGAAGGCGGTGGACGGCGTCAGCTTCATCGCGCGCGACGGCGAGATCACCGGTCTGCTCGGACCCAACGGCGCCGGCAAGACCACCACGCTGCGCATGCTCTACACGTTGATGAAGCCCGATCGCGGCCAGGTGCTCGTCGACGGCATCGATGCCGCCGCCGACGCGCTCGCGGTGCGCCGCCAGCTCGGCGTGCTGCCCGATGCGCGTGGCCTGTACAAGCGGCTCACGGCACGCGAGAACATCGATTATTTCGCGCAGGCTGCACGGCCTGCGGATGCAGCTCATCGGCGAGTCGCACGCGACGCGCTGATCCAGGCGCTGGACATGGGAGACTTCGCCGATCGTCGCACCGAAGGATTCTCGCAGGGCCAGCGCGTGAAGACCGCGATTGCGCGCGCGCTGGTCCACGATCCGCGCAACGTGATTCTCGACGAGCCCACCAACGGCCTTGATGTCATGGCTACGCGCGCGCTGCGCGAGTTCATGCAGAGGCTCAAGGTCGAGGGGCGTTGCGTGCTGTTTTCCAGCCACATCATGCAGGAGGTGGCGGCGTTATGCGATCGCATCGTGGTGATCTCGCATGGCCGCGTGGTCGCCGACGAATCGCCTGCCGCGCTGCGCGAGCAAACCGGTGAGGCCAATCTGGAGGATGCCTTCGTGAAAATTATCGGCAGCGACGAGGGACTTGCCGCATGAATGCCGTGACCTCGAAGATCGAACGAAGCCGCGCGTTTGCCACCGTGTTCCTGAAAGAAGTGAAGGAGAACCTGCGCGATCGCCGCACCATCGTCAGCGCCTTCCTTACCGGTCCCTTGCTCGGGCCGATCATGCTGGTGATGCTGCTCAACATCACGCTCAACCGCGAGCTCAACAAGGCCGAACAGCCGCTGCCGGTGCCCGTGATCGGCGCCAACTACGCACCCAACCTGATCGCCGCGCTGAAGGCCGGAGGCATCGTGCCCACGGCTGCCATCAGCGATCCCGAAGTGGCTGTGCGCAAACAGGAGGCGGACGTGGTTCTGCGCATATCGCCCGACTTCGCCACCTCCTGGCGCAGGGGCGAGCCGGTGCAGGTGGAAGTGATCTACGACTCCTCGCAGCGCGATGCCAACACCGCCGTCGAGCGCGTCAGCCAGTTGGTAGAGAGCTATGCGCGCCAGCAGGGCGCGATGCGCCTGGTCGCCCGTGGCCTGGCGCCCAGCACGGCGTGGCCGGTCATGGCGGCCAGGCGCGATCAGGCCACGGCACAGGCGCGCGCGGCGTTGATGTTCTCGATCCTGCCGTATTTCTTTGTACTCACCGTGTTCATGGGTGGCATGTACCTGGCCATCGATCTCACGGCGGGCGAACGCGAGCGCCAGTCGCTGGAGCCCTTGTTCGCCAACCCGGTATCGCGCTGGAAGATCCTCGCCGGCAAGTTGGCCGCGATCTGCCTATTCTCGTCGGCGAGCCTGCTGATCAGCCTGGTTGCGTTTGGCGTGGTGGGGCGTTTCATTCCCACTGAGAAGCTCGGCATGGAACTCGATCTGGGCCTGCACTTCAGCGGACACGTACTGCTGCTGATGCTGCCACTGATCGTGCTGCTGGCCGCGCTGCAATCGATGGTGGCGGCTTTCGCCAAGAGCTACCGCGAAGCACAGACGTATCTGTCCTTGCTGTTGTTGGTGCCGGTGCTTCCGAGCATCCTGTTGTCGACCATGCCGATCAAGGCGCAGGACTGGATGTATGCGGTGCCGCTGCTCGGCCAGCACCTCGGCATCATGCAGTTGCTGCGCGGCGACGGCGTGAGCATGCAGCAAATGGCGCTATGCCTGACCGGCAGCCTGCTGGCCGCCGTTCTCGGCGTGCTGGTAACGGCGCATCTTTACCAGTCGGAGCGGTTGGCGATTTCGGGCTGAGCCCTAGCTCCTTCTTCCTTTAGGGGAGCTTCGAAAAACCCGTCATTCCCGCGAAAGCGGGAATCCAGTGCCTTTGTGCTCCGTGGCGTGAAAGTCGCTGGATTCCCGCTTTCGCGGGAATGACGAGAAGAGGCACGGTCATTCGAAGTCCCCACGCGGGAGAGGGAGCCGGCCAGGCGCTACCATGACGCTTTCCCCTCACCGAGAAAGCCCATGCGCCGCCATCTCCTGGCCCTGAGCCTCGTTGCCGCCCTTGCCGGGTGCAACTCGTCCCATGACAACGTGCCGGCGGCGCAATCCGCCGCGCCTGCACCGGCTTCGACCGCACCCGTGATGCCGCCGCCACCGTCGACCGACGCCGAGAACGCGCAGCAGCGCATGGCCGCGTATGCGCCGGTCAAGCTCACCGCCGATCTCTCCGCTTTCGACGACCGGCAGAAGCAGATGATCGCGCTGCTGATCGAAGCGGCCGATGTCACCAACGACATTTACTGGCAGCAATCCTGGGGCGACAAGGCTGCGCTGATGCAACGCATTCCGGACGACGTCACGCGTCGCTTCGCCGAGATCAACTACGGGCCGTGGGATCGCCTCGACAACGACCAGCCGTTTGTTGCCGGCGTCGGCCCGCGTCCGCCCGGCGCGCAGTTCTATCCGGCCGACATGACCAAGGAAGAGTTCGAGAAAGCCGATCTCAAGGACAAGACCGGGCTCTACAACGTGCTGCGCCGCGATGCCCAGGGCAAGCTGGTGACGGTGCCTTATCGCGAAGCCTACAAGGCGGACCTTGAGCGTGCCGCAGGACTGCTGCGCCAGGCTGCAGTGCTTTCCGACGACAAGGAGTTCGCCGCCTATCTCAAGCAGCGTGCGGACGCCTTGCTCAGCGACGACTACCGCCCCAGCGATTTCGCCTGGATGTCGATGAAGAACAATCCCATCGACATCGTGATCGGCCCCATCGAAACCTATGAAGACCAGCTCTACGGCTACAAGGCCAGCTATGAGAGCTATGTGCTGGTGAAGGACCAGGCGTGGAGCGCCAAACTTGCGCGTTTCGCCAAATACCTCCCCGAGTTGCAGCGCGAGCTGCCGGTGGATGAGAAGTACAAGGCCGAGAAGCCCGGCTCCGATGCCGATCTCAATGCCTATTTCGCCGTCTACTACGCGGGCGATGCGAATGTCGGCGCCAAGACCATTGCCATCAACCTGCCCAACGACGAAGAAGTGCAGCTGAAGAAGGGCACGCGCCGCCTGCAGCTGGAAAACGTGATGCAGGCGAAGTTCGACAAGATCATGCTGCCGATCGCGCGGGAGCTGATTGCGGACGACCAGCAGTCGCATCTCACGTTCGATGCGTTCTTCGAGAACACCATGTTCCATGAAGTGGCGCACGGTCTCGGCATCAAGGAGACGCTTGACCGGCAAGGGTCTGGTGCGCGGTGCGTTGAAGGATCAGGCCTCAAGCTTCGAGGAAGGCAAGGCCGATATCCTCGGGCTATACATGGTCACCAAGCTGGCCGACAAGGGCGAGCTGGACAAGTCGAAGCTGATGGACAACTACGTCACCTTCCTCGCCGGCATCCTGCGGTCGGTGCGCTTCGGCGCCAGCGACGCACACGCCAAGGCGAACATGGTGCGTTTCAACTTCTTCAAGCAGCAGGGCGCTTTTTCGCGTGACGATGCCACCGGCCGTTATCGCGTCGACTTCGACAAGATGACCGCCGCCATGAACGCGTTGTCGGCCAAGCTGCTCACCATCCAGGGCGATGGCGATTACGAGGCGGCCAGGCAGCTCACTGAGACCATGGGCACGGTCGACGCGCAGTTGGCCGCTGATCTGAAGCGCCTGGACAAGGCGAAGATCCCGGTGGACATCACCTTCGAGCAGGGCCTGGACGTGCTTGGCCTCCCCAAACCCCAATAGCGCCCTGTAGGAGCGCACCCAGTGCGCGAAAAGCCAACGGAGCGGTGACGCCGTAACGCCCATCGCGCACAGGGTGCGCTCCTACAGGGAAGGTATTGGCGTATCGACGTTGTCGTCCAGATGGGCGCGGACCCATGCAGCCACGGCTTCGGGATGTTCGAGATGCAGATGGTGGCCGCCGTCCATGTGGCTGACGACGATATCGTCCACGCAGGCGGCGCGCGCCTGCATCTGCGCTTCCGGAAGATAAGGCGCCTCTGGCTTCGCCAGCAGCAGCGCCGTGGGCGACTCGATGCCGCGCAGCAGGGAATGGATCTGCGTCTCCGCCAGCCGTACCGGCGACGCCCGGTTGAGGCGGGGATCGCTGCGCCATTGCCAGCCGTCGCCGGCCTTGCGCAATCCGCGCTCCACGATCGGGCGCGCCTGCGTCGGCAGGCAGGCCGCTGGCGATGGTGCGCGCGCTGACGGCGGCGTCGATGGAGGGGAAGGCCCGCAACGCCCGGCCTGAGGTGGGAGCGACCGCGAAGGCGCTGCGAAAACGATGCAGGGTCTGCCGGCCATCGTCGCCCATCGGTCCCAGGCCTTCGATCAACAGCAGGCGTTCGACGCAATCGGGCATGGCTGCAGCCACCATGCGATGCGATGCCGGCGCCAAGCGAATGGCCGAGTAGCTGATAGCGCGTCAGTCCAAGCGCATCAGCCGCCGCTAGCACGACGCCGACGTAGTCGATGAAGTGGTAGAGCGCGCCAGCGGGCAGATGATCCGAATGGCCATGGCCGGGCAGGTCGAGCGCGATGACTTGCCAGCGGTCGGCCAGCAAGGGCGCCAGATGGGCGAAGCTGCCGGCGTTGTCCAGCCAGCCGTGCAAGGCCAGCAGCGGCGGTGCATCTGCCTTGCCCCAGACTTGGGCGCGTAGGCGAAAATGCGGCAGGGCGATGTCCTTTTCGAGCGCTGCATTCATGCGGATTTACCTGAGGGTGAAGGGCTCTTGCCGGGGCGTGTCGCCCGCTAGGGATGCTCTGATCAACTCTGCGTAGGCGTCACCGGTCCTGTCTGTTCGCAGACCACAGGGGCGTCGGCGACGGCAGACTGGCCGTCTGTCGAGCCGGCGCACCGAAGGGATGCGGACAGACAGGACCGGCCCCAACGTATTGAATTCAAAGTGATGGGGTGATGTCCAGAAGGCCCGCAGGCGGTGCCGCGCGGCTTGGCAAGACGGCCAGTCTTCCCGACGCCACGCAACACCGCCTGCGGGCCTTCTGGACATCATGACGCCTGCGCAGAGTTGATCAGAGCATCCCTAGGGAGTCGGTGGCGAATTCGTCCCAGCCTTGCGTATGGCGCAGCACCAGCATGGCGAGGCTTTCGACCTGTCCGGGCGAATCATTGAGTGCCGGGATATAGCGCAATTCGCTGCCGCCGGCGTCGTGGAAGAACTCGTGGTTCTGCATGGCGATCTCCTCCAGCGTTTCCAGGCAATCCACGGCAAAGCCCGGGCAGGCGACGTCCATCGTCTTGATGCCGGCGCCGGCCAGCTCGCGCACGGTGGCATCGGTGTACGGCTGCAACCAGCGCTCCCGGCCCACGCGCGACTGGAAGCTCACCAGCAGCTGCGTCTCGTCCAGCTGCAAGCGCTCGCGCAGGGCGCGCGCCGTGGCCTGGCACTGGTCCAGGTAAGGGTCGCCCAGGCGTACATAACGCTCCGGAATGCCATGGAACGACAGCAGCAGTTTGTCGCCGCGACCGTTCACCGCCCACCAGCGTTCGATGCTGTGGGCAAGTGCCTCAATATGCGCCGCGTCATCGTGGTAGTCGTTGACGATGCGCAGCTCCGGCGGCCAGCGTAGCGACTTGACCGCATTGGCCACGGCATCGATCACCGAACCGGTGGACGTTGCCGAGTACTGCGGATAGAGCGGCAGCACCAGCAGGCGGCGCACGCCGTCGCGCTGCAGTTGTTCGATCTGATGTTGCACCGACGGCTCGCCATAGCGCATCGCCAAGGCCACGCGAATCGGGCTCGCCGGGCGCAGTCGCTGTAGTTCTTCCTGCAGACGCGCGGTGAGCGACTCGCTGCCGACCCGCAGCGGCGAGCCTTGTGGCGTCCAGATGCGCTGGTACGCATGGGCCGAGCGGGACGGCCGCACGCGCAGGATCACGCCGTGGAGGATCAGCCACCAGAGCCAGCGCGGGTAATCGATCACGCGCGGGTCGCCGAGAAATTCGGCCAGATAGGGACGTACCGCTTTCGCGGTTGGCGCCTCCGGTGTGCCCAGATTCACCAACAACACTGCCGCCTGAACGGGCGGGTCATCGGAATCGCCGGCGGGGCCGGTATAGTCGTGGCTACGTGGCATCGTGGCGCTGGCGGTGAGAATCGCCGCAGAGTCTGCCACAAGCCGTTTGCGGTGCCGTATGAAGGCTTGCCGCAGGCCGTGCCTGAATCCAGCTTCGGAGTCATCCATGATCAAAGCACCACTGCGTCGTCTATTGCTCGCCAGTCTGGTCCTGTTGCTGCCGGCCATGGCAGCACACGCGGAGGATCCGCCGCTTGAGCGCGCCCAGAACTCGGTGCGCGTGCTGAAGGAGATCATGGAAGCGCCGGACAAGTCGATCCCGCAGGACTTGCTCAAGGACGCCAAGGCCATTGCGGTGATTCCCGACCTGCTCAAGGTGGGCTTTATCTTTGGCGGCCGCCGCGGCGAGGGCCTGATCTCGGTGAAGAGCCCCGACGGCACCTGGTCCAACCCCAGCTTTATCACCATGACGGGCGGCAGCGTCGGCTTCCAGGCCGGTGTGTCGTCGACCGACGTGATCCTGGTGTTCCGCACCCAGCGCGGCGTGGACAGCATCGTCAACGGCAAATTTACCCTGGGCGCTGATGCCGCTGCGGCGGCGGGCCCGGTCGGCCGTACGGCCACGGCTTCGACCGACAGCCAATTCAAGGCCGAGATTTACTCCTACTCGCGCTCCCGCGGCCTGTTCGCCGGCGTCGCGCTGGACGGTTCGGCGCTGCGTATCGATTACGACGCGAACGAGGCGATTTATGGCTCTGGCATCACGCCGCGACGCATCTTCGAAGGCGGCGTCAGCAACGTGGCAGGCCCGGTGGTCGACTTCAGAGACCGTCTGGAGGAGTACACTCAGCGTTGATGTGGAGCGGCGGCGCGGCAGCGTGACAGCTGGTTCCGCGGCTTTTACATCCTTGAGGCCAGATCCATGAGCATTACCCATCTACTCATTCTTCTCGTCGTTGTCGTG
Source organism: uncultured Gammaproteobacteria bacterium (assembly GCA_963765335.1). Lineage (GTDB taxonomy): Bacteria > Pseudomonadota > Gammaproteobacteria > Xanthomonadales > Rhodanobacteraceae > Dyella. The sequence goes on from CAVXWA010000006.1 coordinate 174,160, forward strand.
CTGATCTTCGGCACCAAGAAACTGCGCAATATCGGTGGTGACCTTGGCGGCGCCGTACGCGACTTCAAGAAGGGCCTGGACGGCGGCGACGGCGACGGGTCCAAACCGACCCCGCCCGAGCAGGACGACCGCCTGCGTGCCGACCCGCCGCCGGCTGCGGCCGCCCGGAACCAGCACGACACCACCGAGCAGAAGTAACTCGGACGGGTCATGATTGAAATCAGCTTCGGCAAGCTGATCTTGCTAGCGCTCGTGGCGCTGATCGTGCTCGGCCCGGAGAAACTCCCCGGCGCCGCGCGCACGGCGGGCGCGTTGCTGCGCCGCGTGCGCACCGGTTGGGATAGCGTGCGCGCCGAGGTCGAGCGCGAATTGCAGGTCGAGGAGATCCGCCGGCAGGCGCGCGAGGCGGCGGACCGGGCTACCGCGGCGCAGGCCGAGTTGGACGCTACCCTGCGCAAGATGCAGCCGATCGGCAACGCGGCGGTTTCGCCCGCACCGGTCGCCAGCGAGGCGCCGGTCGATACCGTCGCGCCCGCGCTCGACCCTGCGCCACCCAAGGAAGCTCCGCATGGCGGCGTCTGAGCACGAAAGTCCCGAAGCCGATGGTCTGGAGCAAGGCCTGTTCTCCCATCTGATCGAACTGCGCACGCGCCTGATGCGTGCGTTGATCACGGTCGTCGTGGTGCTGGTCGCGTTGATTCCGTTCGCCAATCGCCTGTACACCGAGCTGGCGCAGCCCTTGGTGAAGCGGTTGCCCCAAGGTGCGCACCTGATCGCCACGGAAGTGGCAGGCGGCTTCGTGACGCCGCTGAAGCTGGCGTTCTATACGGCGCTGTTCATCGGCATGCCGATGATCCTCTACCAGCTATGGGCCTTCGTCAGCCCCGGCCTGTATCGCAACGAGAAGCGACTGGCGCGGCCGCTGCTGGCGGCCGCGCTGCTGTTGTTCTACCTGGGCTGCGCCTTCGCCTATTTCCTGGTGCTGCCCGCGGCCTTCCGCTTCCTCACGGCGGTGACGCCGGAGGGCGTGGAGATGATGACGGACATCTCGCATTACCTCGATTTCGTGATGCTGATGTTCTTTGCCTTCGGCCTGTGCTTCCAGGTACCGGTCATCGTGGTGGTCCTGGCGGCGATCGGTGTGGTCAACCTCGAGCAGCTGCGCAACGGGCGGCGTTATGCCATCGTGGGCGCGTTTACGATTTCCGCCTTCATCACGCCGCCGGATATCACCTCGATGATCATGCTGGCCATTCCGATGTGCCTGCTCTACGAACTGGGCGTGCTGGCGGTGCGCTGGCTGCTGAAGCCGGGTCAGACGGAGCGAGCATGAGCGACGTCGCGGCCCGCATCGAAGAGCTGAAGGCCCAGTTGCAGCTGCAACCCCATGTGGAAGGCGGACACTATCGCCGTGTGTACCCGCAGCCATCGGCTTCGGATCATCCGGATGGCCGTTCCGCCCTGAGCGCCATCCATTACCTGCTCGAGGCGGGTGAGTACAGCAGCTGGCACCGGGTAGATGCCGAGGAAGCCTGGCACTTCGTCGAAGGCGAACCGCTGGAGCTGCTGATCTTCGACCCGGACAACAAGAGTCTGGAGCGCTGCTGCCTGGGGCCGCTGGCACCCGGAGTGCGGCCGATGGCCGTGGTGCCGGCCGGTGCATGGCAGGCCGCACGGCCTCTGGGCAGCCATACCTTGGTGACTTGCCTGGTGGCGCCCGCGTTCGAATACGACGGCTTCGAGCTGCTGGACGAGCACGATCCGCTTGCCGGCCACCTGGCCGGTCTGGCGCCCGAGATCGCCGACCTGTAGGAGCGCACCCTGTGCGCGAGCATTCTACGAAGCGGTGACGCCGTGATCGCGCACAGGGTGCGCTCCCACAACGAACTCAGGCTTGGTTGCCGGCTCAGTGCTTGCTGGGTGCCGCTGGCGCAACGCGATTGAGCGCCAGCCCCTTCAAGACATTGAGCGCCTGCGACAAGGCATAGTCCTGCGTGGCCAGTTTGGCGTTCTCGGCGCTGCCGTCGTTGTCGATGTCCCGACCCAGCTTGCTGTCTTCGTTGGCGAGGTGGTTGGGCAGATCCGCCTCGGAGCTGACCAGCACCGGCGCGCTGTCGGCCTTGTTGACGGCCAGGTCCGCCAGGGCGATATCGGGCTTGATGCCTTCGGCCTGGATCGAGGTGCCGCTGGGCGTGTAGTAACGCGCTGTCGTGATCTTCACCGCATGATCGTTGTCCAGCGGCAACACGGTTTGCACGACGCCCTTGCCAAACGTGCGCCGGCCCACGATCAGGGCACGATGGTTGTCCTTGAGTGCACCGGCGACGATCTCGGCCGCCGAGGCGGTACCGTTGTCGACCAGCACCACCATCGGTGCGCCGTTGAGCAGGTCGCCCGGGTGCGCCTCGAAGCTGAGGTTGGAATCCTGCAGACGGCCACGAGTGGTAACGATGGTGCCGCTATTGAGGAAGTCGTCGCTGACGCCGACCGCCGCCGTGAGCAGGCCGCCCGGGTTGGAGCGCAGGTCGAGAATGACCCCCTTGGGCTGGCCGTGCTTCTTGATGAACTCGCCCAGCTTCTTTTCGAGGTCGGGGGTGGTGTCGTCCTGGAACTGGCTAAGGCGCACATAGGCGTAGCCGGGCTCCATTTCGCGCACTTTCACGCTCGTGATCGAGATGCGTTCGCGCACCAGCGGCATGTCGATCGGCTTGTCGCTCTTCTCGTGCAGGATGGTCAGGGTGACCTTGCTGCCCGGGTCGCCACGCAGCTGCTTGAACATGTCGTCGATGTTCTCGGTTTCCACCGGCTTGCCATCGATCTTGATGATGGTGTCGCCGGGCTTGATGCCGGCGCGCGCAGCAGGGGTGTCGTCGATGGGGGCGATGATCCGCAACGTGCCGTCCACCTGCAGGACTTCGATGCCGAGGCCGCCGTACTGGCCGGTGGTGTCCTCGTTGAGCTCGTTGAGGCCCTCCTTGTCCAGGTACTCGCTGTGCGGGTCAAGACCGGTGAGCATGCCGCTGATGGCGGCCTTCATCAGCGTCTTGTTGTCCACCGGCTCCACGTAGGCCTGTCGCACGATTTCGTAGACGCGGCTGAAGTTGCGGATATCGTCCAGATCCACGCGATCAGGCACGGAAGACGCCGGCGCCGTGGCAGCCGAGGGCTTGGCGCCCTTGGTTTGTGCGGGCGCGGTCTGGGCCTGCGCCAGCGGCGTCGCCAGCAGCAGGACGGCGAGGCTCAAGGTGGAAAACCGCATGGGTGGGGGACTCCGGGAAAACTATTAGGGGGCGTCGCCGATGATCCATCAGCGCAACGCGCTTAGACCGCCAGACTGCGCCAGAATTCAACGTCACGGTACGCAGGTTAGCCTGCGACGCTGCGTAGCTGGCGTCAACGCTGGCGGCCGAGCCAGCTGCGCGGGTCGACCGGCTTGTTGTTCTGGCGCAGCTCGAAGTACACGCCGGTGTTGACGCCCGTAGGCGCGGTGGCCGTGCCGATCACCTGACCGGCCTCAACCTGGTCGCCCACGCCGCGCAGCAGGGTTTCGTTATTGCCATACATGCTCATCCAGCCGCTGCCGTGGCTGACGATGAGCAGCATCCCGTAGCCTCGCAGGAACGCGGCGTAGACCACCCGGCCGCTGGCCACCGCGTGCACCTCGGTGCCCCCGACAGCCTTGATCAAGACACCGTTGCCATACGTGTTCACCACGCCATTGGCGGGCCAGGGCAGGTTGCCACGGATGTTGGCGAGCCCCTTGCCGGGTGGCGGTGCCGGTGTCGTGGCGTTGGCGCGGGCGGCGCGCTCGGCCTCCTTGGCGGCCTCGTCGATGGCCTTCTGCAGCTTTTCAAGCAGCTGGTTGAGCGAGGCCTCGTTCTGTTTCAAGGCGGTCAGGCGCTGGGCCTGGTCCTTGTATTGGGCATCGGTGTCGGCCACCAGCTTGGCCTGGGCTGCACGCTGCTGCTCCAGCGTCTGGGCCTGTGTCTCGCGTTCGGCGCGACTGGCCTGGAGAGCCTGCTGCTGGGCGGTGATCTCGGTTTCCAGGTCCTGCAGCTTGGCCAGGTCGCCCATCAGCTTTTGCACGCGCTGGACGCGGTCTTCCTGGAAGTACTTGGAGTAGGCCAAGGCCTGTGCGATGCGTGCGACATCATCATCACCCATCAACAAGCGCAGATCCGAGCCACGGCCCAGGGCGTAGGTGGCGCGGAGCAGGTCGGCAATGGCGGCACGCTGGCCTTTGAGACTCTTGTTCAGTTCAGCCCGCTGCTGTTGCAGCTGCTCCAGGTCGTGCTGTTTGGTGGCCAGCTGGGCGTCAGTGTCGCGCACGGCTTTGGCAGCGCCAGCCACGGCATTGGCCTGCTTGGCCAGTTCGGCGTTGGCGCTGTCGCGTTTGGCGGCAGTTTCGGCCTGTTCCTTGGCAAGTGCCTCCATCTTGCTGCGCACATCCGACAGCTTCTTCTCAGCCTCGGCCTGTTCGGCCTTGGTCTTGACGTCCTGGGCGGCCCAGGACGGCATGGCGATGAAGGAGAGCACGAGAGCGCAGGTCATGGCGCGGGCGAAGGAACAGACATGGCAAGGTGGCTTTGGCATCGGTGGATTATCGCCGAGCTCGATGACGGCAAGCGAGCCCGGCGGTGAGCCCCGCCCGACCCACGGTCATCCCAGCGCAACCTTTGTAGGAGCGCACCCTGTGCGCGATCACGGCGTCACCGCTACGTAGGATTTTCACTCGGACCATCCCTGGCCCTCGCCCTACGGGCAGCTGGCGCTGTGCAACCCGGCCATCCTGCCGGGTTGTCGCGCACAGGGTGCGCTCCTACAGAGTTGACCTGGAATGATGAGCAAATATGTATTCAGACCCTCCTTGGTCCGAACCTTCCACGACGACAAAATCACTTGCGAATGAAACTTTCATTTGGACGTATAGATTGCTTTGACGCGACGCAGCATTTGTGCTTTAGTCGAGTCCACACTTGTACACGTGGCAGCGGCGCCATCGGCACCGTTGAGACTACGTGTCTCTTTCCATCGGCCGGGGAGGCAAGATGGCGCAGGCAGGTCCAGCGACGCTTTACGACGCTGCGTTTGAGCACGACAGCTGTGGTTTTGGTCTGGTCGCACAAATTGACGGGCGCGCCAGTGCCTGGGTAGTGGACACCGCCTTTACGGCGCTGGCCAAACTTTCCCATCGCGGCGGCGTCAACGCCGACGGCGTCAGTGGCGACGGCTGCGGCGTACTCTTCCATCGTCCGCTGGATTGGTTGAAGGCGTTGGCATCCGAGGCGGGCATCGCGCTGGGCGAACGATTTGCTGCGGGTGTGGTGTTTCTCGATCCAACGGATGGAGAGGCCGCTGCCGCGACACTGGAAGATCGTCTACGCGAGGAAGGCCTTCGTATTGCAGGCTGGCGCGAGGTGGCGGTGAATGCCGAGGCGTGTGGTCCGCTGGCTGCCGCGGCCATGCCGCATGTGCGACAGGTATTTGTCGAGCCCGCCGCCGGGATGGACGACGCCGTGTTCGAGCGAGCCTTGTTCCGCGCGCGCCGTCGCGCGGAAAGCACGCTGAACGCGGACGAACATTTCTACGTGGTGACCTTGTCAGCCCAGGTCGTGGGCTATAAGGCGATGGCTGCACCGGGTCGCCTGCGCGACGTTTTCGCGGATCTCGCGCATCCGGCACTGGCGGCCGATGCGGTGGTGTTCCATCAGCGCTTCTCCACCAACACGACGCCGCAGTGGCGCCTGGCCCAGCCATTCCGCCTGCTGGCTCACAACGGTGAGATCAACACGATACGCGCCAATCGCCGCTGGATGCAGGCGCGCGAATCCATTCTGCATTCGCCGCTGGTCGACCTGTCGGATATCGGTCCGCTGGTACGCCAGACCGGTTCCGATTCGGAGACCCTCGATAACGCACTCGAGGTGCTGCTGGCAGGTGGCCTGGACCTGCTTGCCGCCATGCGTGTGCTCGTCCCGCCGGCGTTCGCTGCGCGCGAGGGCATCGACGAAGACCTTGCCGCGTTCTACGAGTACTACGCGCTGCACAGCGAGCCATGGGACGGTCCGGCCGGCCTGGTGATGTGCGATGGCCACTACGCCGCGTGCACGTTGGACCGTAACGGCCTGCGCCCGGCGCGTTGGGCGTTGTCGGCCGACAATCATCTGATCGTCGCGTCCGAAGCAGGTCTGTGGGACGTGCCGTCGTCGCAGGTCGTGGCCAAGGGACGACTGGCGCCGGGCGAGATGATCGCCGTCGATCTCGTACAGCATCGTCTGCTTCGCGACGCCGATATCGACGATATCAATCGCCGGCGTGCGCCGTATCGCGATTGGCTGCGCGCCGGCGTGAGCTATCTGGAGTCGGATCTGATTGATCCCTCGCTGGCCGCCGAGCCGCTGCCGGCGGACGAGCTGCGCCGCTACCAGAAGCTCTACGGTCTGTCGCGCGAAGAACGCGAAACCGTGCTCAAGGCGATGGTGGAGTTGGAACAGGAAGCCACCGGCTCGATGGGTGATGACACGCCCATCGCGGCGATGTCGCGCCAGGTGCGGCCACTGTTCGACCGTTTCCGACAGGGCTTTGCCCAGGTCACCAATCCACCGATCGATCCGTTGCGCGAAAAGCTGGTGATGTCGCTGGTGACGCAGATCGGGCCCGAGAGCAATGTGTTCGATCTCACGCCCGAGAACGCGAAGCAGGTGCTGATCAATTCGCCGGTGTTGTCGCAGCGCAAGTTGCGGCAGTTGCTGGCCTTGCCGCAGTTCACCGGGACGCCGCGCTTCGACCTGATGTATGCGCCGGAAGAAGGGTTGGAAGCGGCGCTGCAGCGGCTTTGCCAGGACGTTGAAAAGGCGGTGCGCGACGGTTGCGCGCTCGTCTTCCTCAGCGACCGCTATCCAAACAAGGACCAACTGCCCATTCACTCGCTGCTGGCGGTGGGCGCGGTGCATGCGCACCTGATCGATCACTCGCTGCGATGTCAGTGCAACATCGTGGTCGAGACCGCCACGCCGCGCGACGCGCACCAGTTCGCCTGCCTGATCGGCTTCGGTGCCACCGCCATCTATCCCTGGCTGGCCTACCAGAGCCTGTTCGAGCTTGGTCGTGAAGGCCATATCGCCAGCGACCGCTTCGAAGTGGGTCGCAGCTATCGACGCGGCATCCGCAAGGGCCTGCTGAAGATCCTGTCGAAGATGGGTATCTCCACCATCGCCGGCTATCGCGGTGCGCAGCTGTTCGAAATCGTCGGCCTGGCGCCGGAAGTCGTGTCGTTGTGCTTCCCGGGCACGCCATCGCGTATCGGTGGCGCAGGCTTTGCGGAGCTGGAACACGATCAGCTCCTGCTGGCCGCCGAGGCATGGAACGAAGCGTTGCCGCTGCGCGCGGGTGGGCTGTACAAGTTCGTCTACGGCGGCGAGTACCACATGTACAACCCGGACGTGATCGGCAGCTTGCAGAAAGCCGTGCGCACGGGCAGCGGTGCGGACTACCGCATCTACGCCGATTACGTCGATCATCGCCCACCTTCCGCGCTGCGTGACCTGCTGACGCCTCGCCCTGTCGGTGAATCCGTGCCGCTGGAATCCGTCGAGCCGGTTGAAAGCATCCTGCGCCGCTTCGATTCGGCCGGCATGTCGCTGGGTGCGCTGTCGCCGGAAGCGCACGAGGCGCTAGCGATCGCGATGAATCGCCTCGGTGCGCGCAGCAATTCCGGCGAAGGCGGCGAAGACCCCGCGCGCTACGGCACCGAGAAGACCTCGAAGATCAAGCAGGTCGCATCGGGTCGCTTCGGTGTCACGCCCGCGTATCTGGTCAATGCCGAAGTGCTGCAGATCAAGATCGCCCAGGGCGCCAAGCCCGGCGAAGGCGGCCAGCTCCCAGGCCACAAGGTCGACGCCACCATCGCGCGCTTGCGCTATGCCAAGCCAGGTATCGGCCTGATCTCGCCACCGCCGCATCACGACATCTATTCCATCGAAGACCTGGCCGAGCTGATCCATGACCTCAAGGAGGTCAATCCTTCTGCGCTGGTCTCGGTGAAGCTGGTCAGCCATGCAGGCGTTGGTACGGTGGCGGCCGGCGTGGTGAAGGCAGGTGCCGATCTCATCACGGTGAGCGGCCACGATGGCGGTACGGGTGCCAGTCCGCTGACCTCGATCAAATATGCGGGCACGCCGTGGGAGCTGGGCCTGGCGGAGACGCAGCAGACGCTGCGCCGCAACGATCTGCGTGGTCGCGTGCGCCTGCAGACCGACGGTGGCCTGAAGACCGGTCTCGATGTGATCAAGGCCGCCTTGCTCGGTGCGGAAAGCTTCGGCTTCGGTACCGGCCCGATGGTGGCGCTAGGCTGTAAATACCTGCGCATCTGCCACTTGAACAATTGCGCCACCGGCGTGGCCACACAGCATCCCGTGTTGCGCAAGGAGCACTTCATCGGTTTGCCGGAAATGGTGATCAACTACTTCCGCTTCGTCGCCGAGGATGTACGTACGCATCTGGCGCAGCTCGGCGTGCGTAGCCTCGACGAGATCATCGGTCGCGCCGATCTGCTGGAACAGGTCGATGGCACCACGCCGGTTCAGCACAAACTGGATCTGCTGCCGCTGATCGGTACCGGCGCCTTGGGTGCAAACGTCGATTTCGCCTGCACGCTACCGCGCAACCCGATGCGCGACGAAGCCGAGTTGGCGGAGCGCATCGATACTGCCACACGCGAGGCCGTCATCCAGCGCAGCGGCGGTGTGTTTGGCTTCGACATTGCGAACACGGACCGTGCGATTGGTGCACGCCTGTCGGGTGAGGTGGCTCGGCGTCATGGCGATCACGGGATGGACGAACATCCCATCGTGCTCAAGCTCAACGGTGCGGCGGGTCAGAGCCTCGGCGCGTGGAATGCCGGCGGCGTGCATATCGACCTCACCGGCGAGGCGAACGACGGCGTCGGCAAGGGCATGGCCGGCGGCCGGATCGTCGTTCGTCCACCGGCGGACTCGCCGTTCGCCAGCCAGGATGCCGCCATCATCGGCAACACCTGTCTCTATGGCGCTACCGACGGCGAGCTGTTTGCATCGGGTCGCGCAGGCGAACGTTTCGCCGTGCGTAACTCCGGCGCGCTGGCCGTAGTGGAAGGCGCCGGCGATCACTGCTGCGAATACATGACCGGTGGCGTCGTCGCCGTGCTCGGCAAGGTCGGCCTCAACTTCGGTGCGGGCATGACGGGGGGCTTCGCCTACGTGCTCGATCTCGAACGCACCTTTGTCGACTGCTACAACCACGAGCTGGTGGACATCCTGCGCATTTCCCCCGAGGGCATGGAGCATTACATGCAACATCTGCGCAGCCTGGTGGTGCGCCACGTCGAGCTCACCGGTAGCGAATGGGGACGCCACATCCTGCATGATTTCCGCGGCCTGCAGTACAAGTTCTGGCTGGTGAAGCCGAAGGCCGCAAGCCTGTCGGCCCTGGCCGAAGAGCTGAGGAGCGCGGCATGACCGACAAGGACTTCCAGTTCCTCAATGTGCCAAGGAAGACGCCGCGTACCGTGCCCGTATCGATTCGCGTACTCGGTTACGGCGAGATCTCCGGCGATTTCGGTGCGTCCCAGGCCGGCACCCAGGCGGAGCGCTGCATCGACTGCGGCAATCCGTATTGCGAACATGCCTGCCCGGTGCACAACTACATTCCGAACTGGCTCAAGCTGGTGGAGGAAGGCCGCCTGATGGAGGCGGCCACGCTGATGCACGAGACCAATCCGCTGCCGGAGATCTGTGGGCGCGTATGCCCGCAGGATCGCCTGTGCGAGGGCGCGTGCACGCTGGAACAAACATCGTTTGGTGCGGTGACCATCGGCAGCATCGAACGCTGGGTTACGGACGAAGCGTTACGCCAGGGGTGGCGCCCGGATCTTTCCGCCGTGCGCGAGACAGGCAAGCGGGTGGCCATCGTGGGCGCGGGCCCGGCTGGGCTGGCCTGCGCGGATCGCCTGCGTCGCGCTGGCATCGCGGCCGATGTCTACGACAGCCAGCGGGAAATCGGTGGCCTGCTCACCTTCGGCATTCCGCCGTTCAAGCTGGACAAGGGCGTCGTGCGCACGCGCCGCGAGCTGCTCGAAGGCATGGGCGTGCGTTTCCTGCTCGATCGGGAAGTGGGGCGCGATATCGAATTCGGGCAGCTGCTCGACGATTACGATGCCGTCTTCGTCGGCACCGGTGCCTATACCTATGTCGACGCCCAGCTGCCGGGACGTGAGCTGCACGGCGTGCACGACGCGCTGCCGTTTCTCATTGCCAATACCGAGCGACTGCTGCGCGACGAATCGCCGCCGCCGGCGTTCGACTTCCGCGGCAAGCACGTGGTGGTTCTGGGCGGTGGTGACACTGGCATGGACTGCAATCGCACCGCTATCCGCCTCGGTGCGGCCAGCGTGACCTGCGTGTATCGCCGCGACGAAGCAAACATGCCGGGCTCCGCGCGCGAAGTGAACTACAGCCGCGAGGAAGGCGTCACCTTCCTGTTCCAGCGCCAGCCGCTGGAGATTCTCGGTGGCGCGCGCGGCAACGTGCGCGGCGTGCGGGTGATCGAGACGGCCCTGGTCGATGACGGTTCCGGCCGTATGCGACCGCAGAATGTGGCGGGCACCGAATACGTCATCGATGCCGACGTGGTGATTCAATCGTTCGGCTTTCTGCCCAGCCCGCCCGATTGGCTGCGCACGCATGGCGTGTCGCTGGACCGTACGGGACGCATCGTCACCGGCGCCAACGGCGCCCTGCCGCACCAGACCAGTCACCCGCGCATCTTCGCCGGCGGCGACAACGTGCGCGGTGCCGACCTGGTGGTGCGCGCGGTCTACGACGGTCGCGAGGCGGTCGGGTCGATCGTGCAGATGCTGCAGGAAGTCGACGCACCCGCGCTCGCGCATGCCTGAGGCCAGTCAGGCGCCGTGAGTGACCAGGGTGGCGGCGTCAAGCATGAAACTGCCATCGTCTGCGATGGCGAAAAGCTCGCGCACCGCGCTGGGCGCGACCGATGGCAGGCTGCGTATGGCTGCGACGCGCACGGCACAGGTGCGCGCCACCCACTCGTGGAAAGGCATCGGCAGCTGGCGCGCGAGGGTGAACGTCGCAGCTTTCATCACCCGCATGGGGAGCGTGTCGAACGCACTCAGGTTACGCTCGTGCCCTGCGGTCTTCCGGATCACACGCTGGTGTTGCTGCTGCCGGAAGCCGGTGGCACGGGTAGCTGACACCTAAGGAGCAAAACGATATGCGTCTTGGCCTTGCCGCCAACCAACTTCATCACGCCCATGCCGATGCGGCGCTGTTCCGCTGGCTGCGCGCCAGTGAAGCCGGCATCCGTGAACTGGGGCTCGGCCTGCACGCGGTGGGGCGTACCTATGATGCGATCTTGCGCGCAGGGCATCTGGAAAGTTATGCGCCATTGCGTCGCTATCCTTATGGACGCGAAGGCGGCTTGATGAAGCTGGTGGCCGAGGTGGTCGGCCTGGGTGACGATCGTGTGCTGGATGGTGCGATTTACCTGATCGATCCGGTCGACCCCTCGTCGGTCTTTCCGGAAGCGGTGGCGTTGAAGCGGCAGTGCGTGATCCACGGCAAGCCGTTTATCTCCACGGTGGCATCGGCGCGTGACTGGATCGAGTTCGAGCGTATCCACGCCGGGTGCGCGGGCGATCCGGGTGCCGACAGGTTTTATGCGCTTGAAACGCAGACGGCAGCCTTGATCGCGCACGATGCCATGAAGCCGCAGATGCTTGGCTATGCCGACGAGCATTTCGACGTGCTCTCCCGCTTCGCCCATCGCGTCGCCACCGGCACGACCGGCCAGCGGCTGAATGAGCTGGCCTGGAGCCGCGGCTGGCCCAAGGACACGCCGTGGGTGGAGCGCTACGAGAGCGGTCCCATGGGTGGCGACGCGCAGATCGCCGACCTGGTGCTGGAAGGGCGCTGCCAGCGCGCGATTTTCTTCGAGGATCCGCATGTGGCACGCCAGCATGAGGCCGACATCCAGCTGCTTGAGCGCGCTGTGACCACCCGTACCGACGAGGCCGTGTGCATGACCTCGCCCAAGGTGGCCGCGCGCTGGGCGGCGGCCGTGCGGTTGCGTGCGGCTGCCTGAACCGGCACAGGCGCACGGGCTTTCGCCAGTTCTATACTCTGGGCCAGTGCCCAGAACGTCGCTAGGCCAGGGGCCAGTGTCGACGGGGGAAACCAGGGCGGCGCGCCGAGCGATCGGCGCGCCGTTTTTTATGCCTCGACGCTGGTGCGGGCGGACCCGCTCGCCCACAATGCCCGGATGACGTCCGGGGCCCTTTCCATATGTGCCTGATCGCGTTGGCATGGAACGTCCACCCGCGCTGGCGCCTGCTGCTGGCAGGTAATCGCGACGAGTTCCATGCACGCCCCAGTCTGCCGCTGGCGCGCTGGGAGCGACCGCCCATCATTGCCGGCAAGGATCTGGAGGCCGGCGGCACCTGGCTAGGCGTTACCGACGCCGGTCGCTGCAGCGTCGTCACCAATGTGCGTGATCCGCGCGATCCGCAACACGGGCGTTCACGTGGCCTGCTGGCGCTGGACTATCTCTCCGGCAACGCCGATGCCGTGGCGCACGCCGACGACCTGTTGGCGACGGCGGCGGATTACCGTCCGTTCAACCTGCTGACCTTCGATACGCAGCATGCGTTCTATCTGGGCAACCGGCCCGACGCACGTGCCCAGGCGGTCACGCCCGGCGTACACGGCCTGTCCAATGCCGACTTCAATACCCCGTGGCCGAAGACCCGCGCGCTGATGCAGCGTTTGCAGGCATGGCTCGACGCCGGCGAGGACGACGAGTTCGCGCCGCTATTCACCGCCCTGGCCGATCCGCATGCGTATCCGGACGACGAGCTGCCGGATACCGGGGTGGGACTGGAACGCGAGCGCTGGCTGTCTTCCGCATTCATTCGCGGCGAGCATTACGGTACCCGAGCCAGCACGGTGGTGGCCATCGGGTATGACGGGCGCGGCGTCGTGGTCGAGCGCCGTTTCGGGCCTTTCGGTCGCCCGGAGGGTGAGACGGCGATACCGCTGGTGGCGGCGGGCTGAAGCATCGGCGATCGAGTCGCTCAGGCCGCCCTGCGCCATCGCTTCGCGGGTAGCGGGCGCGCTCAATCCTCGCCGGAGCGGGCTTCAGGGAATTCGCCGTCGACGTAGAACCACTGGCCGCGCTCGCGCACGAAGCGACTGACTTCATGCATGCGCTGTGCCTTGCCGCCGCCGTAGCGCAAGCGTGCGATGAACTCCACCGTGGCTTCATCGTCGGCACTTTCGTGGCGCTTTACCGTGAGCCCGAGCCAGGTCGGCGCAGGCTGTTGCACGCTGAGTTTCAACGTGGCGGGGCGAGTGCTGGCGTGCCAGGTGGCGAGCAGGTAGTCCTCGCGCTTGAGCACATAAGCACTGTAGCGCGAACGCATCAGTTGCTCGGCGGTGGATGCGTGGCCGCCCTTGTGCAGCGGCCCACAGCACTGGGCGTAGCCGGCAGCGTTGCCACAGGGGCAGGGGGTGAGCGTGTCGATCGCTTGCACGTAAGGTCGCATGGTCGGTGGAAGTGTGGCGGGCAACGCGCCATTGGGCGCATCCTGACGCGTACGCCGTCTGAAATCCAATGATTCGAGCATGTAACACCCGGGGCAGGCAGCCGGGATGTGCTGGGGTGACGGGTCGCGCTATTCCTACCCCACCCACGCCTGCCGCTGCCAAACGCGGCAGCGGTTGTTGGCTGGCATGGTGACGTCATCCACCAGCTTGAAGCCAGCCGCATCAGCCAGCGCGTCCACCGCTTCGGCATCGCGGATGCGCATGTGCGCGCCACGCGCCTGCAGCCACTGGTCGAACGCGGCATTGCTGTCGCTGGTGTAGTGCCCGCCGTAGTTGAACGGTCCGTAGACGATCAGCTTCGCATCATGCGTTGTGGCATCGGCCAGACGATCGAACAGCTGCTCCACCTCATCCCAGCCCATGATGTGCAGCGTGTTGGCGCTGAACACCGCGTCATAACGCTGTGTCGGCCACGTGCCACTGACATCCAGTTCGATAGGCGGGGGTGCGTTTGGCAGCTTGGCTTCGTTTAGCCAAAGATGGATGCCGGGCAAGTTCTCAACGCGATCGGTACATTGCCAAACCAGCTGCGGCAAGGCTGCGGCGAAATGCACGGCATGCTGCCCAGTGCCGCTGCCGATCTCCAGCACATTCTGGCGATCGGCGAAATGAACACGCAACACGTCGAGTATCGGATCCCGGTTGCGCTCGCAGGATGGCGCGTGCGGTTTATCGGCGCCCATCAGGCTACGCGTCTACCACTCAGCACGCGGGCGGGCAGCATCAGCATCGCGCCGAGGAAGGCGAACACCGCGCTCACCGTGATGCCCACCAGACGCAATGGCAAGGTAAGCAGCCACACGATCGGGTACAGCACGATGGCCAGCAGCGCCAGCGGCCAGCAGAACACCAGTAGCAACAACCACAGCAGGAAACCAACCATGGGACGACCCTCGTGTCAGAACCGGCGCCACTCTAGCGCAGCGGATGGGCTCGCGAGTAGATGACTCCCGTCACCCCATCGGTTTCACGCCGATCAGCCACGCATGCAGCGCGAAAGCGAATATCGCCCAGCCCACGATGCCTGCAACGATGGTGATGACGTCGCCCTTCATCGTCCCGGCGGGATAGGTAACCCCGGCCAGTCGATCACGGCGGCGCGAGCTAACGAAGTCGACGACGGCCCATAGCAGGAACGCACCGAACAAGACGACGTCGTGCAGCATGCCCGTAGCCAGCAGATGGCCGAAGGCCCAGGTCTTCACGCTGGCCAGCATCGGGTGGCCGAGTCTTGCCTTGAAATGATTGTTCGGCACGTAGGCTGCCGCGACGAGCATGAAGGCGAGCAGCGTGAAAAGTGCATTGAGATGCCGCAGCCATATCGGCGGCACATAGAGCAGCACCGGCTGGTGCCTCGCAAGTCCAAAGCCCCAGCAGATCATCACGAAGCCGACGATGGATACCAGCGCGTAAAGTCCTTTCCAGCGCTTCTCGCCGATTCGGGCGAGCTGTCGACTACGCCAGTCATTGGCAAAGATGCGGATCGAGTGCGCACCGAGAAAGATCACCAAACCGAGGATCAGCAGCGCCATGAGCTCACCTTGGGTGTGTTGGGCTGCGGCGATTATAGGCACGGGATCGCACCTGCCGTGACGGCTCGAAGCTAGTTGGCGCGAGGGGTAACCCGGACGACGAAAGCCAGTGAGGCCTCGTGCAGCACGAAGGCACCCCCGTTTGGCTGCCAGGCGTCACCC
This sequence comes from uncultured Gammaproteobacteria bacterium, assembly GCA_963765335.1. Classification (GTDB taxonomy): domain Bacteria; phylum Pseudomonadota; class Gammaproteobacteria; order Xanthomonadales; family Rhodanobacteraceae; genus Dyella. The sequence goes on from CAVXWA010000006.1 coordinate 189,512, forward strand.
ACCTGCAACAGCCCCGCGGCTGTCCTGGCGGTGCCCCGCAGGACGTAAAGCAGCACACTTGTGGCGTCTGTCGCATGGCTGCCGGGCTCGCTGTAAACAGTCAGTGAACCCAGTGCTTGCGCGCGTCGCACCATCAAATTGAAGTCACGTGTCGGACCACCGACCAGGGCGACATCGACATGAGCCTCGCCAGCGAACGCGAACGGCTCGAACGGCGTGTGCAGGCGATGCTCGTGCGCGCCATTGAGCGTCATGGTGAAGCCAGCGCCGTCCAGCAGGGCGATATGACGGTCGATGCCGGGAAACGCGGAGAACGGTGCCGCGCTGTTCACCTCGGCCACGCTCACGCGCCATACAAATTGATCGCTGCCCGCGTCGGCCGGAAAGCGTGCGATTTCGCGCGTCACGCCCATGCCATTCTTCCAGGGCTGGGGTGAGCAATCCGCGGCGCGAATGATGCCGGATGTCATGCCACTTTCTCGATCACGCGGGTGAACGGAGGCAGTGATTTAAGCATGCGTTCGCCGTAGCGCTTCAGCACTACACGGCGATCCAGCAGCACGATGCGGCCATGATCGGTTTCGGTGCGGATCAGGCGCCCGCAGTACTGCGTGAGCAGGCGCGTCGCCTCGGGTACGGTGACTTCGATAAACGGATTGCGTCCGCGCGATTCCAGCCACTCCGCGTAGGTCGCACCGACCGGGTCGGTGGGCACGGCAAACGGCAGCTGCGTGATCACGACGGTTTCGCAAAGCTTGCCAGGTAGGTCCAGGCCCTCGCCGAACGAGGCAAGGCCGAACAGCGTGCTGCCCTTGCCGGCTTCGATATCGGCGATGTGTTCGGCCACCAACTGCGCCTTGCCCAACGAGCCTTGCGCGCGCACCTTGCGCACGTGCTCGATCGGCAGCTTCTGCAGGACGCGGTCGAGCTTGATGCGTGAGGTGAACAACACCAGGTTGCCGGCATCCCAGTCGAGATGTTCGGCCAGCCATTCGCAGATTTCCTGCGTGTGGTCTTCTCGCGCATCGGGCAGCGAGCGCATGGCGGGTACTTCCAGCCGCGCTTGCGCAGCGAGGTCGAACGGCGAAGGAAGACTGAGCGTGACCGCGTCGTTCGGCAAGCCCACGGCATCGGCGAAGCCGCGGAAATTGCCGCCCGCGCTTAACGTGGCCGAGGTCATCACCACGCCGCTTGCATTACCCCATAGCACGCTGCGCAGCAGCCCACCGGCCGACACCGAAGAAGCATGGCAAACCAGTTGCTGGTCGACGCTGAGCGTGACCCAGCGCGCCAGCGGCGGTGCGTTGTCGCCATCGCTGGCCGACCATGCACGCCAGGTGCGGGTTTGCCGGTCGATACGTTCCAGTGCCATGCCCAGTTCGCGCGAAAGCGCTTCGTGGGTGGGGCCGCTCTCGGTCATCTCGAGCACGGCACGGCGGACGGCACCGATCCAGCGTTCCACTTCGCTGGTGAACACGTAGAGCACGCGCGCATGTTCCACCCAGGCTTCGGGCAGTTGGCCGAGCGAGCCGCGGTACATCGGCTCGTCATCGTCCGGCGACGGCAGCCAGGCGAGACGGATCTCCTTCTCCAGCTCCTCCAGCGCGTCGCTGAGTTCCTGTAGCTTTTCGTCGCCGGCATCGAGTGAAAGCTTGCCGATCACTTCCTTGTCGGTGAGCGAATAGGCGGCATGGATCTGTCGGCCGAGGCGGCTGAGCTGGCGCACCGCGATGCTCATATACACATCGGAGGCACCTCGATCGATCGCCTTCGACGGTACGTGGTGGCCTTCGTCGAAGATGTATAGCGTCTCGTCCGGCTTGGGCAGGATGACGCCGCCAAAGCCTTCTTCCTCGCGCGGCATGGTGAGGTCGGCGAGCACCAGGTCCTGGTTGGCCACCACGATGTCCGCATCACCCACTGCGCGACGCGCAGCGAAGAACGGGCAGATCATGAATTGGCCGCATTTGCGACTGGTGCAACCGCCCGCGCTGGTGGTGATCATCGGGCGCAGCACGTCGCTGATCGGCTCGGGCGACGCATCGATGTCGCCGTCCCACTCGCCACGGTCGAACAGCCCGGCCAGCTTGGTCAGCGCCTTCTTGTCGCGCTCCTGCGGCGGCTTTGTCCACAGGGCGAGATCGGCATCGAAGCCGAGCCCCATCTGCGCCGTCTCGTTGAGGCTGTTGCCGGCCATATTGAGGTTGCGCGGGCACAGGTAACGCCCGCGCCCTTTGGCCAGGGCCACCTTGGCCTCGGTGCCGTTGAGTTTGAGATACAGCGGGATATCACGCTGCACCAACTGCTCTTGCAGCGCGACGGTAGCAGTGGCGATCAGCAGCTTTTTCTTCTGCGCCCGCGCCACTTCGACACCGGCGATCAGATAGGCCATCGACTTGCCGGTACCGGTAGGCGCCTCAATCACGGCGGCGCCGCCCTCTTGCGCCAGCGCCTTGGCCACCTCGGCGATCATCTTTCCCTGCGACGCCCGCGCACGAAAGCCCGGCAGGCCCTCTTTCAGGCGCGTATAGGCGGCGCGAATCGCGTCTTTGGTGGTATCAGTGAGCATCGGGGGCGGTTCAGGCGAGCGCTGTCGCGGCAGGCCCCCATTCTCGCATGGCCGGCTCCGCCCTGCCGGCGGGCCGGGCATGGGATGGCGGCAGGGCAAAAGAAAGGGCCGGCTAGGCCGGCCCTTTTACCCCAAGTCCCAGGGCTGCCACCCAGGTTTAGAAGTTGTAGTTGAAGCCCGCGTAGTAGGCGCGGCCGATGCTGTCGTAGATGCCACTTGCGCCACCGGTACCAAAGAAGTTCACCGGCGGATTGCGGTCAAACACGTTGGTGATGCCCAGATAAGCCTGCCAGCCGCTCTTGTTGAACGTATAGGCGGTGCGGACATCGTTAAAGAAGCCAGCGCCAGCGCGAATCGGCGTGGTCTGTGTCGGGTTCGACTCGTAGCTTTCGTTTGTTACGCGCAGCATCGACGAGAAGTAGCGCATGTTCCAGTTGAACGTCCAGTTGTTCAGCAGGTAGGTCGCACGCAGTGAGCTCTTCCATTTCGGGAAAGCGCCCGCGGCCGTGGCGGTGCCGTTCCGCTGCACGGTGTTGGACGGATCGTCCTGGAACGGATGCTCGGTAAAGGCGATGACCTTGGTCACATCCAGGCCCAGCAACAGCTTGCCGGAGCCGACTTCATGCGAGTAGTACGCACCGATGTCCACGCCTGAGGTGCTGAGCGACGAGATGTTCTGCTCCAGCGAGCTGATGTAGACCAGCTCGTGGGTAACTGGATCACGCTGGGCATTGCCGCAATACGGGTTGTTGATACCGGTGGTCGAGTCCACGCAGTGGTTGGCAGTTTCGGTGCCGGAAGGCGCGCTGATGGCATTGGTCAGCCTGATGTTCCAGTAGTCCAGCGTGATGCCGAAGCCGGGCAGGAATTGAGGTGCGAGTACCATGCCAGCGGTCCAGGTGCGACCCTGCTCAGGTTTCAGGTCTGGGTTGCTGCCCGAAAGTCCGCGGATGCTGGCGGAGTTGCTGGAAGTCCATCCCGTGGGAATACCCAGTGCCTGGCAGTTGGCCGCGCGCACGGCCTGGCTGGGTGCATTTTTGAGCTGCTTCACCGAGCAGGGATCGGTCACGCTGAAGAAGTTTTCCAACTGGCCACCGAACAGCTCGCCGATATTCGGTGCGCGCACGGCGCTGGACATGGTGCCGCGCAGACGGACGTTGTTGTCGATCGACCAGTCCAGGCCCCAGCGCCAGGCCTTGGTATGACCGATGGTGTTGTAGTCGGAGAAGCGCGCTGCAGCATCGAAGGTCAGGTTCTGAGCGAACGGGCGACCGCTCAGCAACGGCATGGCCGTCTCGATATAGCCTTCCTTGACGTCGTATGCGCCACTCGACGGCGGAATCGCATTGAGGAAGGTGAGGCCGGCTACGTCCAGCGGATCGGTGATCTGGCGGCTGGTTTCGCGACGGAACTCCACGCCCGCCGCAAGGCTGGCCGCGCCCGCGTCGAACGGCATCTGGAACAGGTTGTTGTTGGTCACCGTGCCGCCGCCAACGAACTGGGTCAGACGGGACTTGGTCGTGGTGGTGGTGTTGAACCACTGCGCTGCCGCCGGATCAATCTGGCCGGCGCCGAAAATGCTGGTTGGGATGCAGCCGCCGCCCAGTGCGATCGGGTTGAGTACTTCGCCGGTATTCGCGTTCACCGAGTTGGGATAGAGCGTGGAGCGACAGATGGGTTTGCCAGTTGCCGGATTCGGTATTGCGTCGATCGATGCGTAGAAGCGGTCGTTGATGCGGTTGTTGAGATTGTGACGAGTCTCGTCCATTACGCCGTAGACGAGTGAGGTGTCGTATTCCCAGTCCCCGGTAATCAAGCCCCTGGCGCCGATCACGCCACGCGTCGTATCGCGGCCGGTATTTTCGCCACGACGGCCGGCATCGATATCGAAACGTGCGACGTCGATGCTCTTGAGCTTGTTGGCGTCCATCACCGCCGCGAGACTGGGGTCGATGAATGCGTTGTCGCGCGTGATCGTATAAGCGCTGCCACCGCTGCCGAACGCAGGCTGGCCGCGCTTCTGGACGTCGATATGGCTATAAGTGCCTTCGGCGTACAGGTGCTGGTCAGGAGTGATATTGAAACTGGCGACACTGCTGATGGTCGTGCGGCTGTATTTCGGCTGCACCTGCTGCACTTGGTTCACGTCTGAGCGATCGCAGTCGCTGCAGCGGCCGGTGTTGTCATAGGGGCCGTTGAAGTTTTGCTGACGCACGGAGCCGTCCGGATTGAACACGTAGCGCTTGCTGATTTCCGTGGCTTTGCCGACCGAGAATGTGCCGCCGTTATAAATGGTGTAGCTGCCGCCGTTGGCGAACAGGGCGGAATCGGTGGGGCCATTCGGCGTCAGAATCGCCGCGTAGGCCTTGTGACCGAAACGGTCGGGGAAATCCATCGAATCCTGGTCGCTATGTTCCACCGACACTGCGACATTGCCCCGGTTGTCAGCGAAGTTCATGCCGCCGGTCAGCGAGACCATCTTCTTGTCGAGACCGCCATGCTCGGAAGTACCGTACTGCGCATGCAAGTTGGCACCCTGGTAGTTCTTCTTCAGGATAAAGTTGACTACGCCGGTCACCGCGTCCGCACCATATACCGCCGAGGCTCCGCCCGTGATGATCTCCACGCGCTCGACCCAGTCGGCCGGGATCAGGTTCACATCGACGGCGGTATCGCCTGCGCTAGATCCCACGAAGCGGCGGCCATTGACCAATACCAGGGTGCGGCTGGTGCCGAGATTGCGCAAATCCTGTTGGGCCACGCCGACGGTACCGATGTAGCGGTTGGAGTTGCCCATCGTGAATGTCGTCGCCAGCTGCGGCATCGTCGTCATGATGTCGCCAATATTGATGGCGCCGGTGGCCTTGATATCGGCTGCGGTCAGCACGCTGATCGGCGTTGGCGAAATGACGTTCGGATTGGAAATGCGGGTACCGGTCACCGTCACGGCTTCCAGATTGGAGGCCTTCCTGGTGTCGGCTGCTTCGGCGTTCGTATTATTTTGCGCTATCGCCTGGCCGGCGAGCGCCGTCAGGCAGGCAAGCGCCAGCAATTTGCGGATCGGGGTGAAATTCTTCATGCGTCCGTCTCTCCCTACGGGCGTAGATTTATTAGGAGCCGACGTGTGTTGACGTCACTCAAGGACTTGTAGTCGGCTTGAACATCTCGAAACTTGCTACGGGGTAGCGGCAAGTAATTACGATTCGAGCACAGCCGACTTGGAATCCGAGTAGCGGACGGACGACAAGCCATGGCAGTACATGCCGTGGATGCGTGTAGGAGAAAGTCTCAGGACGTCGCTGCGACGAGGTCGGTTGGGCCGTCAGTGCGTGGCGTTGATGGCCATTGCTACGGCTTCCGCCACGCGAATACCGTCCACGGCAGCGGAAAGAATGCCACCGGCGTAGCCGGCACCTTCGCCGGCCGGATACAGGCCATGCGTGTTGAGGCTCTGGTAGTCGTCGCCGCGGCGTATGCGCACCGGCGAGGAAGTGCGTGTCTCCACGTCGGTCAGCAAGGCGTCGTGCATGGCGAAGCCCTTGATCTGGCGATCGAAGGCGGGCAGGGCTTCGCGGATGGCTGCGATGGCATAGCCGGGCAAGGCCGGTGTCAGGTCGGTCAGGTGCACGCCGGGTTTGTACGAGGGCTGCACGCTGCCGAGTTTGCGTGATGGCCTGCCGGCGAGGAAATCACCCACCAGCTGTGCTGGTGCGCCACCCAGCTCGAACGCGCGCGACAGCTCCATTTCACTCGCTCGGGTTACTGAGCATGATTGACGGGTCATGACGAGCGCCGAATTCCCTCACGCGCAGCTCTGCATTCACCGCACGCGTAGGTGTATCGGCAGGACAACCATGCGGTAACGGTTGATCCGCGCGATAGAGTGCAATACAGGCGTCCTCACTTGGTGAGTTGATCATGGCTGTCCCCGCGTCCTGTTGCGCAGAAGCCATGGAGAGACGCATATCGCGACTTTTGTTTGTGGGTTGTGGTGGCGGATCAGCCTCCCCGCACCCGCCAGCAATGAGCAACAGGGTTTGGCAACGAACTCTTACGCCCGGTACGACTGTAAACGTATGAGCGACGGTTGCTGCATCACGTGCGCGCCGGAGCGCATCGTCAATGGAACTGGTACCACGAGCAGGAACCCAAGCCGATTCAAAACGTGTCGCCTGAAAGTTCATCGGTCGCCCATGTTGCATTACTTTGGCATCGCCTTGAGGCATTCTTTCAATGTAGCCGGGCGCGGTTGCTGGCGATGAAGGGTAAACAGCGACCTTCTTTTCGGTAGCCTGAGCAGATATATCAAGATCCAGTTTATTCACGGCCCTCCCATCCGGACGTGGCCGTGCCCGTAATGCGGCACCTGGGTCACCTATGGGTCCCACTTGTCTAGGAAGTTTGCGATGCTCTATTTCATATCTGGAAATTAGGCGGACCTGTAAAGCACCCGTGCGATGTCCGGAAGAGATGCTTTCAGCTCGATGTTGTGGTGTGGCACGGCAGACATACCAAGCAAACAGGATATGCAAACCCATGGCGCCAAGCAGTGCCAATACCCTCCAGCTGTGCCATCGATTCGTACTTCGCTGCCGCGGTTGTTGTGAAGCCGGTTGGCCGAATCCTAAGAAATGAGCCATGTAATCATATGTCCCGACCACACTAGTCGACTCGGTGAGTACGATCGGCCGCGCGACGCGAGCCGCAGTATTGGCCAAACGTGGCCTGATCAGGGTCGCCCGTATTGATTCGGTGTTTATGAATTCGTCGAGCCGCTAACGAATACGCCTCAGCAGGTGTCTCCATGTCACGCACTCAGTGAGGTCATCGACGGCTGCAAGGTGGTTGCCACGGTTCATGCCCTGTCCCAGCGGGTTCGCAGATTTTGCCATCCCATCCATTGTTCAGGGTGGGAACGAACCAATCCGCTGAAATAGTCGTTAACTCGTCGGCTTGCCTCTTCAATGGAGATCGATCGCAGATCTATCATCTCGCCTATATCAAGTCTCTGCATGCCGTCGTGTCGGATGGATGCAGTAGGCACCAAGATCGCATCGGCTTTTTGGCCCAACCTGTACAGTGTTTCGAACGAAGCGGCGGGCTTTCCGAGGAAATCGGTATATAGGGCGGAGTCCTTGCCATAAAAGCAGTCGAGCATGGTCGCCACAGGAGATCCACGTCGAAGCTGCCGTAGAATCCGTAGAGCGACTATGTTTTCGGTTGCACTCACGACGGAAATTCCAATTCCAGAGGCAAGCGCGATTTTGTTGAACAATTTCAACGCTGGTGTTGGATCGCCGGCCGTAACGACCAAGAGATTTCGGACCAAACCCTTCATGGCTAGCAGGGCGAAAAACATACAGCCGAAGTACGAGCAGCCAAAAATAAATGAGCGGCCGGCTGCAATCTCTCGCCTTATGGCCAGGTAGTTGACATCGCCCTCATCAATCGCTGGCGCCAACGTCGCGACAGTGGACAGCTTGGCATAAGCCAGAAATATTTGGTCCGCGATGAACTTCGTGCGGAGAGAGCGGACCCTGCGTAGTACACGCCTTGAATATAGTCCGGATTGCAGCAAGGCTATTTCCGCGTCTCGTCGATAACTTGCCTGCACAGGCGAATTGTAGGACGTGAGCGCGGCGATATATGGGAGGCAGCGACGGGCGAAACGAGGCGAATGGCGAATGAGGATTTGAGTGAATTTCATAGGTCCCATCCCCTTACGATCAGTAATTGGTTCCGTTAGCGCGAGGCCTCGTGACTCATCAAGCAAGCGGCAGTGAAATAGGGTGCGACATCACCCGTCCACGAGATCACGGCGCTCGGGTCGCTCGTGGGAAGATCACTAAAGAACACAGTGACGCGCGTCCCTGGCTGGGACCTCCATATTGGCGTGGTCGAGCCTGGCGATATGACTTGAACGCTTTGTGGATCGAAGAAATTCATGCCGAAGCAATTAGGCTTACGGTCGCCAATGAATGCCCGGAACGTCAACCCCGCGTAGGGCTTGTAGGCTTCCAGGAATTTGTCCGCGGCTGCGCGTAAGAATCCCAGCGTGAGAGGTTGGTTGGGTGGAATCTTGATTGATAGCCGAAAGCCCAAGTCGAATCGATTCTTGGGTACATTGGCCATGAGTCGCCCACGAAACCTCTTTTCACCCGCAAGTGGAATCTCGACTTGTCCGTTTTCGGCAACGGGAAGCAGCCGGTCTTCTCCATCAGAACTTACGAGCTCCAAACGTATTTTTTTTAGTATCGTCCCAACGACGATCTTTCGTGATTGGCGCTCGACAAGATAGAAGCGCAAGTCAATAACATCGCGTATGGATTGCGATAGAGCGTCATACTTCGTTTGTGCTTCAACCAAGTTCGATATCTTGGCTATCTCGTAGGTCGGGCCGACGTCGATAGATTCGAGTAGGACAGTGTCGCCACTCATGGGTGGCGGTTCAGCGGCCCGCGCTGGCGTAACCATGTATCCAAGAGATGCAAGCATCAGGATGGCGGCAGATCGAAACGGAAGTTGCATCACTGGCATTCCTGAAGGAATTTGTGGGTGCGTGAGATGTGGCTGGCAAGGCCAGCCACATCCAAAGTCTCACCAGGTGATGATGATGCAGGGGCAGGTCTCGTCCACCTGAGACTTTGCTTGTGCGATGACAGGAACAAAGAGGGTGACAAGAGCTGACATGGATGCCAAGGCACCCCGAGATTTGGTAAACAGTTTCATCGATAACTCCCTTGTGGATGAGCTACGGGCTGTTCTGCGAATCCAAAATCGGATCGCGCGTCGAGCATCGATGGGGCGAGAGTGAGATATAAGCGGCCGATGACGAGAAATCGTGTCGTCAAACATTCATTTTGCACGTGGGTGTCAAGGCGACATCGCGCGGGTGGGTTTCAGTTACCCGCGTTGATGGCCAATGCCACGGCTTCGGCAACGCGGATGCCATCGACGGCGGCGGAAAGAATGCCACCGGCGTAGCCGGCACCTTCGCCAGCCGGATACAGGCCATGTGTGTTGAGGCTTTGGTAGTCGTCGCCGCGGCGTATGCGCACCGGCGAGGAGGTGCGTGTCTCCACGCCGGTCAGCAAGGCGTCGTGCATGGCGAAGCCCTTGATCTGGCGATCGAAGGCGGGCAGGGCTTCGCGGATGGCTTCGATGGCATAGCCGGGCAAGGCCGGTGCCAGGTCGGTCAGGTGCACGCCGGGTTTGTACGATGGCTGCACGCTGCCGAGTTCGCGTGATGGCCTGCCGGCGAGGAAATCACCCACCAGCTGTGCCGGCGCGTCATAGGTGCCGCCACCCAGTTCGAATGCACGCGACTCAAGCGCACGCTGCAATTCAATGCCGGCCAGCAGGCCGCCGCTGGGATCGAAGGGCGCGAAATCGCCGGGATCGATGCCGACCACGACGGCCGCGTTGGCATTGCGCTCGTTACGCGAGTACTGGCTCATGCCGTTGGTGACGACGCGGCCAGGCTCGGAGGTGGCGGCCACGACGGTGCCGCCCGGGCACATGCAGAAGCTGTAGACCGAGCGGCCGCGGCCTTCGTGGGCGCCAGTTGCGTGATGCACCAGCTTGTAGTCGGCTGCGCCAAGAATCGGGTGGCCAGCGTGTGTGCCGAAGCGTGCACGATCGATGATCGATTGCGGATGTTCGATGCGAAAACCGATGGAGAAGGGCTTGGGCTCCATGTACACGCCGCGCTCATGCAGCATGCTGAAGGTATCGCGAGCGCTATGGCCAATGGCCAAAACCACATGGTCGCTACGCAGTTGCTCCCCGCTGGCCAGCACCACGCCGCGCACGTGGCGCGCACCATCGCCGTCGGCTTCCACCAGCACATCGTCGACGCGCTGCGTGAAACGGATTTCCCCGCCCAGCGACTCGATGGTCGCGCGCATGTTCTCCACCATCGTCACCAGGCGGAAGGTGCCGATGTGCGGCTTGCTGACGTAGAGAATTTCTTCCGGCGCGCCGGCTTTCACGAATTCGGCGAGCACCTTGCGACCGTGGTGCTTGGGGTCGGAGATCTGGCTGTAGAGCTTGCCGTCGGAGAACGTGCCTGCGCCGCCTTCACCGAACTGCACGTTCGATTCCGGTTCCAGCTGGCGCTTGCGCCACAGGCCCCAGGTATCGACGGTACGTTCGCGCACGGCCTTACCGCGGTCGAGGATGATCGGCCGATAGCCCATCTGCGCCAGCAGCAAGCCGGCGAACAGGCCACACGGGCCGGTGCCGATCACGATGGGGCGGTGGGCCAGTTGGGCCGGCGCCTGCGCCACGAAGTGATAGCCGGTATCCGGCGTGGGTTGCACGTGCTTGTCGTCGGCATGGCGTTTGAGGAGGGCGGCCTCATCGGCCACATCCACATCCAGCGTGTAGATCAGCAGGATCGCGCTGCGCTTGCGCGCGTCATAGCCGCGGCGGAACACCGTATAGCCGCGCAGCGCGTCCTTGCCGAGACCGAGCTTGGCGCGAATGGCGGCCTCGATGGCGCCTTCAGCGTGATCCAGCGGTAGCTTGATATCGGTGAGTCGCAACATGCGGGGTCCGGGGGTGAGGTCAGCGGCAGCCGTGCATTTTCGCATGCCTGGGGCCACCCGGAGGGCGCTTGGAGTCGGTTTAAAGTCTCCGTCACCAACAAGTGTTTGCGATTCCCCATCCTGCTTGTCATCCCAGCGTACGCTGGGATCCAGCGACTTGCTTTGATTTGTCAATGCCTTTGGAAGGCTAAAGGCACTGGATGACCAGCCCTTTGGCTGTTGAGAAGCGCCTCCAGCTTTCGCTGGGATGGCGTTTTGGCGAGACGTCGGGACTTTGAGCCGGCTCTAGCTCTCGGCAGCGATCCTGCGCAGGGTCTGTTCGAACGCTTCCGGCGGTTGGCCGCCCTGGATGAGGTAACGGTCGTTGACGATCACCGAAGGCACGGCCTGGATGCCTTGCGACTGGTAGAACTGCTCCTGCGCGCGCACATCCAGCGCGTAGCGATCCTGCTCCAGTACTTCGCGGGCAGTCACGGGATTCAGGCCGACCTTGCCCGCGACATCCACCAGTACATCGTGCGAGCTCACGTCACGGCCATCGGTGAAAAAGGCGGTGAGCAAGGCCTGCTTCAGCTCAGTCTGGCGGCCTTCCAGCGCGGCCCAATGCAGCAATCGATGCGCATCGAACGTGTTCACCATACGGGTGCGCTTATCCATATTGAAGGTGAAGCCCAAAGCTTCGCCGCGCTGGCGGATAGCCTCGCCGTTCTTGGCGATCTGTTCGGGCGTGCTGCCGTACTTGCGCGCTATGTGCTCGACGACGTCCTCGCCTTCCGGCGCCATCTGCGGGTTCAGCTCGAACGGCTGGAAATGCATCTCAACGGTCACCGAGTCACCCAGTCGGTGCAGCGCTTGTTCCAGTGACTTCAGCCCGATGGCGCACCAGGGGCAGACCACGTCGGAGACGAAGTCGATCTTGAGCGGTTTGGTCATGACGATTCCTGAAAGGCACGGCGCGAAAAGCGCGATGCCTCCAAGGTGGGGGCATGGTCAGTCCCGATCAATCCGCGCTCAAGGGGCCGGCGACACCGGCCCCTTGTTGTCACTGGTTTCAGGGCTTGCCGATAAAGTCCATCTTGCCCAGCTCCACGCCGCCCTGGCGCAGGATGGCGTAGGCCGTGGTGGTGTGGAAGAACAGGTTCGGGATCACGAAGTGCAGCAGGTAGCCCTCGCCTTCGAACTGTTGCTCGCCATTGCGGGTCTTGATGGTCACGGTGCGCGTTTCGCTGCCGTCGATCTGCTCTGGCTTGAAGGTCTTGATGTAGTCGCTGGCGCGGTCGATGCGCGCGTAGAGTTCGGCAAAATTCGCTTCGTTGTCCTCGAACTTGAGCGGCTCCACACCAGCGAGGCGCGCGCAGCCGTTCTTGGCCATATCGGTGGCGATCTGCACCTGACGGTTCAGCGGCAGCATGTCGGGCGTCAGCCGGGCCTGAATCAACAACGCAGGATCGAACTTGCGGGCTTCGGCGTGTGCCTCGCCCTTGCGCAGCACGTGCTGCAGGTTGCTCAGTGCGCGCAGGAAAACAGGGACAGCAGCCTGGTACATCGACAATGTCATGGGGAATGCTCCGAGGGTTCGGTGGGGGTAACAGGAGGTGGAACCGGGACGACGGAAGATAGTTCAGCGGCCAACGGTACCGCTTCAGCCGTCGCGAGGTCGACCGTATGGCGCGTGATGCGCCACGCGATGAGGCTGCCGACGGCCAACAGCGCGGCGGAAAGCACAAAGGCCAGGCCGGGCAGATGAATCGGCGAGCTCGGTGAGATCGAGAACGAAAACACCTGGGCGAACAGGAACGGTCCGAAGATGCCGGCAAAACTTGCCAGGCTGCTGATCGCGCCCTGCAGCCGACCCTGTTCATGGGGATCGACCTGATGCGTCATGATCGACTGGATCGGCGGCTGCGACAGCCCCCACAAGGCCATCAACGGAATGCCCAGCAGGAATACGAAACCGCTACCGGCGAGACCCATGACCAGGAAGGCGCCGATGCCGCACAGCATGCCGCCAAGCAATAGGCGGCGTTCGCCAAACTTCGGCGCCAGGCGACGGGTCAGCACGGCCTGCACCAGGCCGTCGCAGGCACCTACCAGCATCAACACATAGCCCACGGCTTGCGGACCCCAGCCGTAGCGGTAATCCGCATACAGCACGAAGGTCGTTTGCAGCACGTAGTGCGCGAGATAAACCAGGAACATCACCACCGCCAGACCAAGTACCAGCGGGTAGCGGCGCAGCAACTTCAGTGAACCCAGCGGATGCGCGCTATGGAGCTCGAAGTGCGCCGTACGGCGTTCCTTGGGTAGCGATTCGGGCAGCACGAACAAGCCATACATGAAATTGCAGGCCGCCAGACCCGCCGCTACCCAGAACGGCAGACGCAAGTCGAAATGGCCGAGGAAGCCGCCCAGGCCCGGGCCGATGATGAAGCCCAGCCCGAACGCACTGCCGAGGATGCCGTAGGCCGCGGCGCGCTTTTCCTTCGGCGTGATGTCCGCGATATACGCATTCGCCGTCGTGAAGCTTGCCGCGGTCATGCCCAGGATCACGCGCGCCACGAACAGCAGCCACAGCGTAGGCGCCAGCGCTAACACCACAAAGTCGATGGCCAGTCCGGCGTTGGAAATCAGGATCACCGGTCGCCGCCCGAACCGATCGGACAGCGCGCCTTGTACCGGCGAGAAAGCGAACTGCACGATGGCGAACACCGTGCTGAACACGCCCACCCACCAGGCCGCATTCGCGATACCGCCGCCCGCCAGCTGCTCAATCAGATGTGGCAGCACCGGGATGACGATGCCAAACGCCAGCATGTCCAGCACCACGGTAATGAAGATGAACGCCACCGCCGCGCGGCGGCGCGGATGGTCCTCGGTGATGGCTGGCTGGTCCATGGGGCGTGGCTAGCGGGGAGGGGTGCACGATAGCGGATTGTGGGTGACGCGGGGTGTGCGGTGCAGTAAAGCCCGGCGGTCGTGCGCACGCTTCCTATCCCCTCCGGACCTGATTATGTAGGAGCGCACCCAGTGCGCGATGGGCGCCGCCTCCGTTCCCATAGCCATCGCCATCGCCAACGTACGGCGTGGATGGCGGGGTGGCGGCAACGATGGGAACAGGGGCGGCGCCGGTCGCGCACTGGGTGCGCTCCTACACCAAGCACGCTCCAGCTGAGATTCGATGCTAATCAGGCCCAGAGGGGAGAGGGAGCACGTCACGCCTGCGGCGGCTGCGTCAGCTCACGCGCGTCGAGATACCCGTCATGGTTCCGATCCAGCTTATGAAACTGCCGCCGCAGATTGTCCTGGAACTGCTTGAGCGTGATGGGGCGGCCGTGCCCGCCGGGCAGTTCGTCGCCCTCCAGCACGCCGTTGCCATCGCGGTCCATGCGGCGAAAGCCTTCGCTCATGTGCTCCACATATTCGGCTTCGCTGACCCGGCCATCGCCGTCGGTGTCGAACTCGCGCAGATACTCGGCCGGCGTGCTCTGCGCCCATGCCGCCATCGGCGGCAGGATCAGGCCGGCCAGCACGATGGCGCGCAGGAAGCGCATCAAGCGGCCTCGGTCCGACGGCGCAATACCGCCAGCGGCTGCGCCCAGGTGGCGCCAGGGCGTCGCTTGCTGGTGACCAGGGTGAGGTCGCTGGGCTGGAACACGTTGATATTGTGCGTGGCCGGGGTGGTAAGAATGTACTGGGCGCGGGTGGACTTGAGGAAGGCGCCGACCTTGTCGATGTTGAAGATGTCCAGATGCGCGAACGGTTCGTCGATAAAGACGAAGCCGCCCGGACGATCCTCATCGCGCATCAGGGCCACCAGCAACAGCAACGACTTCATCACTTGCTGGCCGCCTGACGCCTCGCCGTCGTCCATGCCGATCCAACCCTTCTTGTCGAACTCGAAGCGTACGTTGAGGCCAGCCTGGGCCAGCGCCAGGTCCTCGTTGGACAGCTCGGGCAGTTCCACTTCCACGCCGATGCCGGCCAGTTCGGCCAGGATCTTCAGATTCCGCGCATAGCGCTTGACGGTATTGCGCAGCACATTGAGATAGGCGGCACGAGCCTCGCTGGTGATGCGCGCGGCGCGCTCCAAATGCTGGCGCCGGCGCACCAGATCCAGCTTGAGGCCTTCGTGATCACCGGCCAGCTTGTTGCGCAGCGGGACGCAGCCGGCATCCGACTCCCAGTGACCTTCATTGAGGCGGCGCTCGATGCGCTCGATCTCACGCCTTGCTGCAGCAGGTGATTCGTAACGCTCGCGCAGTTCGGCCATGGCCCGGCGGTTGCGCTTGCCCGGTCGCACATGGCTGCGCTTGTGGCGAAAGGCCTTGAGGCGATCGATCTGTTCGTTACGGAACTGGCTGAACTGGCGCGTGACGTCGGCCAGCTGCTGCTGGGTCTGCTTGTGCTCGCGGGCCTCGTTGTCGCGCTGGCGCGAGTTCTGCTGGCGCTTTTCGCGCACGGCTTCGTAATGCGTGTCGGCCGCGGCATAACTGTCGGCACAGCGTTGCACGTCATCCTGCAAGGTCGCCTGCGCTTCGTGAGCCGCAGCGAATTCGTCGGCGCGATCGGCCAGCTGGCCGCTGGCGTTGGCGCCGCGCAGCAGGTTCTCTGCATCGCTGGACTGCTGCTGCCATTGCTTGCGCTGATCGGTGAGCGTATGCAGCTGCTCTTCGATCCGTTGCAGGCGCGCTTCGCCTTCGCGCAGCTGGCGTTCGCGCGCCGCGCTGCCGAAGTACACATCGTCGACGCCAAGATGTCGGCCGCCGCGGCGCTCGCGGAAATAGCCTTGGGGCGTGATCCAGTCCTGCTCCTTGCCCAGCTTCGCGCCATCGGCCACGTCGTCGACGCGGCGAATACGGTCAAGCTGGCGCAACAGCCATTCCGGCGCCGCGGCATTGAAGTCGACCACTTCCAGCAGCGAACCACGTGTGGCCGCGGTCGTCGGCGCGCGGTCGGCCACCACGAAATGCTTGTAGCGATGCTGCTCGCCAAGACGCCACGCGGCCTCGCGGTCGCGCGGATGATCCAGCAGCACCACATGGCGATAGCCGGCGAGTACGGCTTCCACCGCCGCCTGCCAGCGCGGCTCGCTGATCTCCACGATCTCGCTGAGCATGCTGTGGCCGATGCCGGCGTCGTCCAGTGCGCGGCGGAAGGTCTGCTCGAACTCCGGCGTGTAACGCTGGCCGCGGCGCCACGCGCTGAGCTGGGCGGTGAGCGTGTTGAGTTCCTCGCGCAGGCGGGTTTCCTCGCCTTGCAGCCGAGCCAGCTGGCTGCGTGCATCGATCAGCACGCGACCTTGCGCGTCATGGTCAGCGCCGTCCTGTGTTGCCACCTGCTCGCGCAGGCGCAGCTCCTGCTTCAGTAGCACTTCGTTTTCGGTATACGCGCGGCGCGCTTCGTCCAGCTGGCGCTGTGCCTGCTGGCGCGTACCATCGGCGAGCTTCTGTTCGCCGCGCAGATGTTCTTCGTTGGCATCGAGCGTGTTTAGGCGTTGGTCGAGCTCGATATCGCGCTGCGACAGCTCACGACACTTGCGCTTGAGGCCGAGCAATTGCGGACGCGCGCCGCGAATGGCGGCGTGCAGTTCGGCCAGCTCGGTACGCGGAAGGACATCAGCCACGAGCTCCGTGCGTTCGCGACCCAACGCATCCCATTCCTGCCAGGAGCGCACGCGCCCTTCGGTTTCCTGCAGGCTCACGCCGATCAGCGAAAGCTGGTGTTCCAGGCCGTGCTGTTCGCGGTCGGCCTCGGCCTGTTCGTTGCGGGCGCGCTGGTAGTCGTCGAGCACGGTCTTGTCGCCGAATACGTCAAACACCAGCTCCAGCAGCGACTTGGGCGGCAGCTGGCACAGCTTGTCGGTGGCGCCCTGTTCCAGCGTCAGCACGCGGCGGATCGCCTGCGACAGGCCAGCACCTTCCAGGCGCACGCGGTATTCGCGCAGGCCCAGCCAGTCGCCGCGCGCTTCGATCTCGTCCACGCTGACGTCGCCGCCCATCACGGCGTATTGCCGCTGCCATTCGCCGCCTTTCTTCTGGATGCGCAAGGCCAGCGTGACTTCGTTGTCCATCAACGGGAAGAACGGACGCTCGCCGCGCGGCCCCGGGATGTTGCCGACGCGCGCACGCAGCCACGCGAACGGCTTGCCGTTGTGGCGCAGATAACTCTTGTAGTCGCGGTTGCCGGCACAGTCGATGGTAAGCAAGGTGCGCAACGCATCGAGCAAGGTCGTCTTGCCCGAACCGTTCGGCCCCACCACGGTGACGATGTTGGTATCCAGCGGCAGGCTGAAGCGCTGCCAGTAATCCCAGTGGATGACTTCGAGGCTGCGGAAATCAAACATCGCTGGTCACTTCGCTGTCTTCGAGATCGTCCGCTTCGTCGTAGAGCGGCTCATCGTTGTCGTCATCACTGCGGGTCGGCACCAGACCGGCGAGCAGGTCACCCAGGGCGCCATCGAGAATGCGTCGCGCGGTGCGCTCGTAGTCGAATACCAGATCGAGTATCGGCCCTTCGGCCAGTTCGCCCTTGCGGCGCAGGATGAAGCCGTGGCGCGCCAGCAGGCCGAGATTGAAGTTCACCCGCGTCTTGCCACCAAGCCGGTCGCCAAAGTCGGCCAGCAAGGTGCGCTCGGCCACCACGGGCGACAGTGAGGGGTCGCGCGAGATCGGTTTCGCTTCAGCGAACATCAGCGTCTGCGATGCATCGGCCTCGGCTTGTTGGCGCTCGACCTGGCGCTGGCGCTTAGGCAGCACGATCAAGGCCCACAGCACCACCAGCAGTGCAATGGCGTCGCGATCGAGCTGCAAAGTATTGGAGATCCAGCTGTCGCTGCCGCCGAATACATGGCGATCGTTGCTACGTGCCACGGCGACGCTGATATAGGCGGAGTAGGGATGCTCGCGCAGTTCCAGGCCGACGCCGGCCAGCCGGCGATCGAGCTCCTCGCGGAAGCCATCGTCCAGCAGGGCCTTGCGTGCCTGTATGTCGTCGCGCGGCAACCAGCGCTGGGCCAGCAGGCGCGCGACCAGCGACGCGGTTTCGTCATGCATCGGGTTTGTCCTTGGGTGGATGCAGGCGGCCCGCGCTGACCAGCGCGATCGCCGCCAGGCCTGGGTCGATCAGGCGAGGTTCGATTTCCAAAGCCAGCGGCAGCCGCGCGAGATCCGCGGTCGGCCCCTGCAGCGCCGACGACTCGGGGTCGCCAAGCAGGCCGAGCAGGGAGAGCCGATACGCGCTCAATGCGTAGTCTTCGCCACGCAGGGCGTCGCTGAGTTCGAGTGGTTGGGTGAGGGCGGCGAGTTCGCCATGCCAGGCCAGCAGTGGCGAGAGATCGTCCTCGTCCATGGGCAGGTCGGCCGTGGTGGGGGTGCTTTCGGCGTCGGGAATAACGGTGTTTTCTGCCGCCGCGCGTTCGCGTTCAAGCAATTCGAATTCGGCCACGTCGAGCGCGATCTGGTCTTGCAGGAACGGCGGTTGCAGTGGCAACAGTGCCGCATCGTCGGCGTGCTGGGCCAGCGCATCGGGGCTCAGCGAACGCAGCCATGCGACCAGGTCGGAGGAAGACAATCCCGTACGGCCCAGATGCACGCGATGCTGGTCGATCTTGTTGAGCTCGCGCTGGAAGATGCCGGCCTGCCGCAACAGCGCGCTTTGCGCCCGGCCCACGGCCTGCGCGAGACGATGCGTGGCAGGGTTCAGGTCGGCGCTGTCGGCAATGCGGCTTACGACCTCGGTGCCTTTTTCCACCCAGTCCCATACCGATTCCAGCCGCGTAGCGGCGTGGCGGATGCGATGCTCGGAACCCGACAGCACGGCGCGATCGAAGTCTTCCTTCAACTCCGACAGGCGCGATAGCAGGTGGCTCAGTTCGTCGGCCGAGAGTCGTCCCACCGCCTGGCCCGCCGCCAGCTGCGCGGTGAGATAGCCGAGGCCGTCCTCGTCGTCCCGCTCGAACTCCAGCAAGGTGGCCACGGCGGCCAGCGCCTTGCGGCCGAGCGGGCTGATCCGGTAGCGCTGGGTCTCGCCGTCCCAGGTCAGCAGCTCGTGGTCCTTCAGGCGCTGCACCACGGTCTCCAGCTTCACCGGATCGACGAAGGCGAGCTGGTCGCGGATCTCCGCGGGCGTCCACTCCGGCGCATGCGCGCGTGCGCCCAGCGTACGCAATATCAACAGGCGCAACAGCACCTGTGCCTCGCTGCCATGGAACAACGCACTAAAGGCGCGCAGCAGCGAGCGCCCTCGCAGCAGCGGAAATACCGCCGGCAGATCCTCGGCGGTAATGCCTTCGCGCAGCACATCCTGCAGACGCTCGTCGGCGTCCGCGCTATCAACCGAACTCATCAAACGTTTGCCTGCGCCTTCAGCGACCGGCGCCGTGGATGCCGATGAATTGCAGGAACTCCGAGCGGGTACGCGCGTCGTCGCGGAAGGCGCCCAGCATCTGGCTGGTGATCATCGACACACCGCGCTTGTGCACGCCGCGCGTCGTCATGCATTCGTGGCTGGCGTCAATCACCACGGCGACGCCCGCAGGCTGCAGGTTTTCCTGGATGCACTGGGCGATTTGCGCGGTGAGCTTTTCCTGCACCTGAAAGCGGCGTGCATAGGCATCGACCACGCGTGCCAGCTTGCTGATGCCCACCACCCGATTGGTCGGCAGGTAGCCCACGTGGGCACGGCCGATGATCGGCGCCATGTGATGCTCGCAGTGGCTCTCGAACTCGATGTCGCGCAGCACGACCATTTCGTCGTAGCCGGCCACTTCTTCAAAGGTGCGGCGCAGGTACTCGCCCGGATCGATGTGGTAACCGGAGAACCAGTCGCGGTAGGCCTTCACCACGCGCTTGGGGGTGTCCAGCAAACCCTCGCGGCCGGGATCTTCGCCCGACCAGCGCAGCAAAACGCGTACGGCCTCCTCGGCCTGTTCGCGGGTGACGTCGGTCGGTTCGTGGCGGTCGCTCATGCGGGGTCCTTCGGCTACAGCACAGACCCGTCAGTGTAACGCCCCCGTCAAGTCTTGCGCCCGCCACGCCCGCACAAGTCATTGCGGATCGGGCACGAAATGGCCCGGGAAGGGCTCGGGAAGTCCCGCTTGCGGCAAGCCGGGCGAGGGGATCACGCCTTGGGCGATCAGGCGCTCGCGCGTGTCGTAGTAAAGCGTGATCACGTCATCCGGCGTGGCCGAGCTGCGCTTGAAGTCGGTGTAGCTCACCGACGAGTCCTCCCGCGGGCCATGACCGGTGCCGAGCGGGCCGGTGGCATCGAGGATTCGCGTCACCGGTGCGATGGCCGTGACGGGAGCTGGCGCGGACGGTGACGGGAGAGGGCTCGCGGCTGCGGACTCGGCGGCTCTCTGGGCTCCGCTCGCAGCCTCCGGCGCCATCGGCAGGATCGGGTGCGGAAACTGGCGGGTGCGGAACACAGCCACGCCGATCACCCCGACATTGTCGGGTCGACCCGTGCGCGTTGCGTAGCTCTGCGCGGCATCCGCAAAGACGAAGTCCGCCACTTGCGAAAGACTCTTGCGCCAACCGCGTATATCGGTCGAGTTATAGGCGCCGAGCACGTAGCCTGTTTGTGACCAGTCGGCCGTGTCGCCCGATACGGCATTTACGCCATCGACCGAAATCACGCTCAGGACGCGCTCGCCTTCGACGTTGCGCAGGTGGATCTGGTAGCGATGGCCGGGTTGTCCCGCGACGTAATAGCGCCCCTGGTAACGGTAGACCGGCAGCTCCTGTTGCGCGGTTCGGTCATATACGCCCAGATCCACGAGCCGACCCACCGCGGCGGCCTCGGTGCTCGCAGCCAAAGCGGCCGCCATGGCCAGGGCGATGATTGAAGTTTTCATACGACGACTCCGGCACGCATCGCCAACCGATGCATCTGATGGAACGTCGCTGTGAGCCTCATGGGGTTTGGGGGAGCGTGGCGGGCTCGAAGTGCAGCCTGCTGCTGCTGAGATCGACGCCGTGTCCTGGGGAGACTCCGCCGATCCGACCGCACGTGGCCGCTGCCGACGATGCCAAAAGCGAGTGTCTGGCTGCGTACGATGGCGGGAGATGCCGGTTAGACGTGGGGCTTCGCCATGCGCTCAGCTTTTCTCAGCAGTTGCCTGCGGTGGTTCCTGGTGTCGTGCTGGGCGTCGTGCAGATTCCGATCGGCGCGCTCCAGCGCAGCCGTGATCTTCGGCGCGCAGCCCGCCTCGGCGGCGAGTTGGCGTGCCTGGTGCACATGTCGGAGGGCTTCGGCGATGCTGGCGCTGCAACGGCGCGTGGAGGCGGCAGTGCGAGTGATGAGCGCGTTGATGTCCGTCATGTCGTCAACTCCTGCACATCTGAGGGATGTTCACGCCGTGAGCCGCCGTGTTGCCCGCCATCCGTTCAACGAGCAGCGGTGGCTGTTCCATCCGACGACGTCGTTGCGCACAAGTCGAGATGCGTCATACATGATGCTCTTAACGGGCCGCAGGACTCCATCCCCAGGCAACTGCAACATCTGGCGGCTCGCGTCTGTCGCGCGACCCGGCCCTGATGCCAGGAAATCCATCCTTTCATCCAGTATGACGCCTACGCAGAGTTAATCAGAGCATCCCCAGTGCTGATTCAGGGCTTTTCCCATTCCATGAGAAACCACGCGGAGACGGACGAGTCGGGGGTGAGGTATTCGGTGGGCGCGAGGTTGAACGCGTCGGGTGGGCCGCTTTGCGGTTCGACGCAGGTGGCATGGGCGGTTTCGTCATAAACCACCCAGTGCCTGCCATCGGAGGTAAGCCGAACGCTTTGCCCATGGCGATGGATGAGTACTGGCTTGTCGTTGAGGAAGCAGTCGTCCCAGGGGCCCGGGGGCACCGTCGTCAAGGGCAGCGATGCAATGCCCTCCGCATCGCGCGGGTAGAAACGGCTGGGCTCGAAGTCGAGCCGGTCCGGTTTCAGGAACCATGGATGCCATCCGATCGTAGCCGGCATGGGGTGCGCGCCCGCGGTGACCGTCAGCGTCAGCCGCAGCCGGTTCTCAACGATGTCGATGTGTTGTTGGGCCGTGCCGCCGAACGGCCAGCGTTCGTCCTCAGGCAGCTGCAGTGAGAGACTCAGGCGCGAAGCCGCTTGTTCTTCGACCTGCCACGGCATGCCGAAGCCGACGCCGTGGATCGCGTGGCCGCCAAGATTGAGCGGGAGCTGGTAGCGCTGCCCAAGGAACTGGAACTGGCCGTGCCGGATGCGCCCTGCCCATGGCAGCATCGGGTAGCTCCCCCACGCGATCATGGCCTGGTTCTGGTTGTCGTGGCCGACCAGCCACGGCACGCCGTCAAAGGTGATCTGCGCGAGTCGACCACCGGCGGTGGGGGCGATGTCGACCACGAGCGCTCCACTTGCGATCCGGACCAGCGGGCCTGGGGCCAACGGATTCAGCGCGTCGTCATGCGGTGGCAGCTGATCAGGGCGATCACTTGCCATAGGGATGGAGCGTGATGATCTTGCCCTGGTCGTCATAGCGCAGTTCGGTCATCTTGATCGAACGCAGGTGGGTCACGCCGCCGGACAAAATCGAGTCGTGATAGAACAGATACCACTTGCCGTCGACCTCGCAAATCGAGTGGTGCGTGGTCCAGCCGACGACCTCGGTCAGGATCTGACCCTGGTAAGTGAAGGGGCCATAGGGATTGTCGCTGGTCGCATAGCACAGGAAGTGCGTATCGCCGGTGGAATAGGACAAGTAATACTTGCCCTGGTACCGGTGCATCCAAGGCCCTTCGAAATAACGGCGATCATGATCGCCTGCGAGCAACGGATTCCCCTGCTCGTCCAGGATGCGGATCTCGCGCGGCGGTTCGGCGAACTGCTTCATGTCGGCGCTGAGCTTGGCTACGCGCGGCCCCAGCGCGAGCTGGTTGGCGCCTGGTTCTTCGTGGCCTTCGGCGTAGACATTGTCGCGATATTTCTGCAGCTGCCCGCCCCAGATGCCGCCGAAATACATGTAGAACTCGCCATCGTCATCGGCGTACACCGCCGGATCGATCGAGTAGCTGCCATGAATGGCGTCAGGCTCGGGAACGAAAGGACCCTCCGGACGATCGCCCACGGCGACTCCAATCTGGAAGATGCCGTTGGCGCGCTTGGCCGGGAAATAGAGGTAGTACCTGCCGTCCTTGCAGGCGGCATCGGGGGCCCACATCTGCCGCGCGGCCCACGGTACGTCGTTCACGTGCAAAGCGACGCCGCAGTCGACGGCTGCGCTGTCGGGCGAGGCCATGCGGAAGACGTGGTAGTCCTCCATGCAAAAGTGATCGCCGTTGTCGTTGAACGGAACGCCGCCATCGATGTCGTGCGATGGGTAGATATAGATCGCGCCGTCGAATACATGCGCAGAAGGGTCTGCGGTGTAGATATGCGTGACCAGCGGTTGCGAAATGGCTGTATGTGCCAGTGAATCTAGTTCGTTCTTTGCTGTTTCGTCGGACATGGGGAATACCGATCTGGGATGGCCGTCGAGTTCAAGCATTCGCGCCGACGGGGAGCCGTCGCGCATCAAGCTCATGCTCAATGCGCAGCTCCATGGATTTGTCGATCTTGTACAAAAACATCAGCGCCACGCCCAGCAGGAAGGGGGCGGAGCAGAACAGGCTGACTGTCAGCCGTATGCCGTTGACGACCTCAGGCGACTGCGCCGGCGCGTCGGCTTGATAGCCGTGGAAGGCCAGGATGCCGGCCACCAGGGCGCCGCCGACGCTGAGGCCAAACTTCAGGCCACAGAGCATGGCCGAGAAGATGATCGCGGTGGCCCGGCGACGGTTTTTCCATTCGGAATAGTCGGCCACGTCGGCGATCATTGCCCATAGCAGCGGAATGGTGATGCCGTAGAAGAAGCCATGGAAGATGTACGAGACGACGATCAGGCCGATCGCGTCCGGCGCATAGAAATAGAAGGCAAGCAGGAACAGGGTCGAGACCAGCAGCGCGCCGCCAAAAACGTCGCGCTTGCCGAATCGGTCAGCGAGTCGCTTGGAAAAGCCGATGCCGACGATCATGAAGATGATGCCAAGCCCGTTGAACAGGCTGAAGGCCGAGGTTGGGGCATCCTTTGGCCAGCGAAACTCAGTCAGTCCCACGCCGGTCAGCAGTCTGTTCAATCCCGCGATGAAACCGTTGAAGCCGACGCTGTCGAGGAAGGCACTCAGCGACGCTTCGCTCAAGTAGTACTTGAAGTAGTAGATATACATGCCGCCCTTGAGGGCGAGATTGATGAACAGCAGGATGGTGACGGCCAGCATGATCTGCCAGGGCCGGTTCCTGGTCAGGTCGACCAGGTCGTCACGAACGCTGGAGGTCTGCTCCTGCGCGGGCACGATGCGCTCTTTGGTGGTGAAGAACGTGATCAGGAAGAACACCGTTCCGACCACCGCGAACAGCGTCATCGTGTTGTGGAAGCCGCGTGCCTTGTCGCCATCGCCGAGAATCAGCACCAGGGGCAGCAGCAGCACTTGAACGATGAACTGCGCCACCATCACGGCGACGAAGCGATAGGACGACAAACTGTTGCGTTGCGCCATGCTGCCAGTCAGCACGCCACTCAACGCGGAATAAGGAAGGTTGTTGGAGATATAGACCAGGACCAGTAGCGAGTAGGTGGCCATGGCATAGGTCACCTTGGCTTGCTGGCCCAGCGCCGGCGTACTGAAGGCCAGCAGGGAGAGCGCGCCGAACGGGATGGCTGTCCACAGGACCCACGGGCGAAATTTGCCCCAGCGCGTGTGCGTGCGGTCGGCAATCAGCCCCATGACCGGCGTGAATACGAAGGCCCCGAGTATGCCGACGACGAAGATGATAGTCGCAGCAGTCGCCGCAGGAATGCGGAACACGTCGGTATAGAAGAACGCCAGGAAGGTCACCAGCGTCTGGAAAATCAGGTTGGCAGCCAGATCGCCAAGGCTGTAGCCGACCTTTTCCGTGACCGAAAGTGTTTGGGATGTGTTGTTCATGCGCGCTGATTCATCGCTTCGTCGGGCCGTGGTGAGTGTGACGTACGAACGGCAAGCAGGGTCATGAGACGGTGCGGCCCGCCTGGCTTGGAGAAGCCGGGCGGGCCGCCGATACATCACATGAAGCCGCTATCAGAAACTGCCACGTATGCCGAGCATGATCGTATAGCCTGGGGTGTAGTAGGTATACGCCGCGTTCTCGTAGGTGAACGTAGTACGCAGGGCCGCCTTGGTCATGTTGATGACGTTCAGCGTAATCGCCGGCTTCGACTTCCATTGGGCGAACTGATAGCTCGCCGCCAAGTCGAGCTGGCCGCGCGCATCCGTCCTGATCTGGCCGTAGGGCAGGCCGTTCTGGTTCGCCGACGAGCTGATCTGCGCGGCGTTCCATACATAGGACAGGCGGACCATCGCGCCGTAGTTTTCCCAATAAGTCGTCACGTTATACGTATGCGGCGAAATGCCAATGGCCTGTGCCGGCACGCCACTGCCAATGTTCTTCTGCGAGACGACGGTCCAGTTTGCGGTGATACCGAGACCCTTGGTGATGAAGTCCAGCGGCTGCACCCAGTTCGCTTCCGCACCCTTGATGAAGAGCGTGCCGTCGGCATTCACCTGCTGCGTGACCTGCACCTGCGCCGCGCTGGGGCCGCCGCGCAGGTTGATCGCCTGTTGCTGCGTATCGGTCAGGGTCGCAAAAGGAATGCCGAGCTGATTGAATGGAATCAGGTTGGTGCCATTGACGGTGAAACCGGTGATGCGCTTGCCGAACAGGTTGAGCCCCACGTAACCCTCACCGCCGGTATACCACTCACCGCCAAAGTCGAGGTTGGTGGACAGGTACGGCTTCAACTTCGGATTACCCTGGGTGGCGACTCCCGCCGCAGGGTCGCTGAAGTTGGTGTTGGGCACCATGGCGCTGGGGTCAGGGCGAGTCATCGAACGCGAGGCCGCCAGGCGCAGGATGACGTCCTCAGCTGCGTTGTAGGCCAGGTTGATCGACGGCAGGTAGTAGCCGTAATTGTTCGCCAGGGAGATGACTTGTATCTGGCCACCGATGGACGATGGACCGGAGATGCTTTGATCGGTGTAGGCATGGCGCACGCCGCCGTTGACACGCAGATCGTGTCCCCACAGGTCGTACTTGCCATTGCCTTCGATGAACCACGCCCACGTTCTTTCCTGAATGTCGGCGCTATTGGCACCCGTGGCAGCCGACGTCGCGATCGGAGCGGTGGCATTGAGATAGTTGTAGTTGCTCAGGGCCTGCAGAGCGGCGAAGTTTGTTTGGATAAAGCCGGCTGGGCCCGGCGACAAATACTGGGGCAGGGCCGAGTTCGGCACAGCCGTCTCGACCGCCTTCTGCCATGCTGCGCTGTTGTCGTAGGCGTTGATCTGGCGCGAGATGTCGTCGTAGGCAGCGCCGACCTTGAGGTTGTTGCTGTCGTCGCCCCACTGCAGGTCCTGGCTGAAGCCGCGATTGTCGGTCACGCGGCGTTCTTTCTGCAGGTTGAGGCGATACCACTGCCAGCCCAGGTTGGGGTCGTTGAGATTGACGCTCGGCGTGATGCTTGGGTAGTTGCCGCCGGTGTTGCTGTAGTTGGTCGTGATGCCCTGGCCCGAAGGCGTCTGCACCAGGATCGACGGCTGTTCGTTAAGATACCAGCTGCGCTGCACGTAGCCCTGGAAATCGAGCTTGAATTCATCATTGGTGCCGAACAGCAGCTCGCCGCCCGGATTGATGTTGAAGAACTTGACGTGCTCGTCGTATTGACGCTGCTCCAGGAAGTACTGCGAATTGGCGAACGTGGCCTGGGTCACCACGTTGTTCGAGTCCACCTGCATATTGGTGGGAATCATCTGCCCGTTACGGCCGATCAAGTTCATATCGAGGCGATCGAAATCCTGTTCCTTCTTGGAGAACAGGGTGTCGAGGTAGAAGTGCGCCTGTTCGCTGGGACGGAATTCGAACGACATCAAGCCCGACTGGTGATCGTTGGTACCGTCGATGTAGGTCGGACGGCCCAGGCGCGGAATCAGCGCATTGGCGATCTGTCCGGTATTCAGGCCCGGGTTGTTGGCGAGCAGCCAGGCGTTGTCGATGGTCTGACCTGACACGAGGCCAGCACCGGCGCCTGCCGGAACCTTCGAGGGAATGACCCAGCTGGCGCCGGCGGGGCTGCAGGTGGCTGCCGCGGTGCCGCATTGGGCAGCACTCAAATGGGGCGTGGTCCAACCAACCGATTCGAAACCGCGTACATCGTAGTCCGACTGCGATCCAGTGAAACCGATCAGCGCGCCGAAGGTGTTGTCGGCATTGGTCCAGCTGCCAATGAGGGCGCCGCGGGGCTTCACGTCGTTGCCGACCGAGTTGTAGCTGGCCTGGGCGGAATAGGTCAGATGCGTGCCGGGATTGTCGAACGGACGCGTGGTACGCATGTCGACCACGCCGGCGATACCGCCTTCCGTCTGGCTCGCTTCCGACGTCTTGTTCACCGTCAGCTGCGTGAAGAACTCGGTGGGCAGCAGGTTCAGGTCGACTTCGCGGTTCTGATTCTGCGAATCGAGGGTGCCTGAAGAGGCAATGGCAGCCTGGTTGCCATTGAGCAGGATCTTGGTGAAGTCAGTGCCCAGGCCGCGAATCTGGATATTCACGCCTTCGCCGGTGACATCTCGCGAGATCTGCACACCGGGAACGCGGTTCAGCGCCTCGGCGATGTTCGTCGCGGGGAATTTGCCGATGTCCTCGGCAAACACCGTATCGATGACATTGGTCGAGTCGCGCTTGGCGTCGGTCGAAAACTGCAGGCTGCTGCGATAGCTGCCGCTGACGTTGACGGCGCCGAGCTGCTTGACCGGAGCTGGTTGATCATTGGGCGACGGCGCCGGGCCGGATGCGGCTGGCGTGGTGGTGTTGCCCTGCGTATTAGCCTGGGCTTGCGACGACGTCTGGGCTTGCGGCGACGTCTGAGCTTGCGCTGACGTCTGAGCCTGCGATTGGTCCTCTGCCTGGGCGGTCCCCACCATGCCAAGCAAAGCAAGACTCAAAGCATGCGCCAACACGGTTCTTGCACATTGGATCTGCACCGTACTCCCTCCCTCATTTCTTGTAACTTTGTGAGTCCCCTTGGAGCGCCCCCTGCGTGCTCGCCAAATGGACGATTTGATGCAACGACTTACTGGGGCGATCTGCCTAGATGGCTGGATCAAACGGTAGCGCTAACATTTTGAACTCGCACGCTGCATGGCAGCATTGGCCGAAGCAGCCCGACAAAACAACAAAAAGACCGAAAAATACGCTGCCGAATGGAAATTGAAGGGACGCATTTCTTCGCGCCTCGGAGCGGTGTGGCGTGCGCAATTGTCGCTGTAGTAGTGTTAGCGCTACCACTTCGTTGGGGCGGCGCGGCAGGTGTCGATGCTGCAGCGCGGAAGAATTGCACGCTGGGTCTGGTCCGATTTTGGTTGCCTCGACTTCGATTGAAACCAGGGGATGGCCTCACGGGCCGGCAAGTTTGGATATGAAATGGACGATGTCAGTCAGATGATTGCCGCCTCGAAGCCGGGCACAAAGATCGGCAAGTTTCGCTGGCGCGTCTGCGCCATGCTGCTGGCGGCGACCACCATCAATTACATCGACCGTCAGGTCTTCGGGGTGCTCGCGCCGTTCCTGCAGGACAAGATCGGCTGGAACGAAATCGAATACGGCCACATCGTCACGGCGTTTCAGGCTGCGTATGCGATTGGCCTGCTCTGTGCCGGCGCGGTCATCGACAAGTTCGGCACGCGCATCGGCTATGCGCTCGCCATCGGTATCTGGAGTCTGGCCGCGATGGGCCACTCGCTCGCCACCGGCGTTGTCAGTTTCGCGGTAGCGCGCTTTGCCCTGGGCCTGGGCGAGTCAGGCAACTTCCCGGCGGCGATCAAGGCGGTTGCCGAATGGTTTCCGCAACGCGAACGCGCCCTGGCCGCCGGCATCTTCAACTCGGGCTCGAATATCGGCGCCATCGCGGCGCCCTTGCTGGTACCGATCATCGCCGCCAAGTGGGGCTGGCAGGCCGCCTTTCTTTTCACCGGTGCGCTGAGCGCCATCTGGCTGTTGGTATGGCTGCTGACCTACCGAACCCCGGATGAGCAACCGCGTCTGTCGGCCGCCGAGCGCGCCTATATCGGGCACGAACCGCCTGCGCCGCGTAGCCGCGTGCCTTGGTCGAAACTGCTGCGCCATCGGCAGGCCTGGGCGATGGTCGCCGCCAAATTCATCACCGATCCGATCTGGTGGTTCTTTATCTTCTGGCTGCCGAAATTTCTGCATGCCACGTATGGCCTGTCCCTGTTGGGGCTGGGGCCGCCGTTGATCGTGATCTTCGTGCTTGCCGACATCGGTAGCATCAGCGGCGGCTGGCTGGCCGGCCGTCTGATCAGGTTGGGTTGGAGCGTCAACCGTGCGCGCAAAGGGGCGATGCTGATCTGCGCGCTGATGATCGTGCCGGTCATCTTCGCGGCGAAGGCGAACAACTTATGGCTGGCCGTCGCGCTGGTCGGGCTGGCGACGGCAGGGCACCAGGGCTGGTCGGCCAATGTCTATACGCTGGCCTCGGACATGTTCCCACGCCACGCGGTCGCTTCGGTGGTCGGCATCGGCGGCTTCGCCGGCGCGGTCGGTGGCATGCTGATATCGACCGTCATCGGCGCGTTGCTGCAAGCCACGGGCAGCTATGTGCCCGTCTTCATGATGGCCGGCTTCGCGTATCTGCTTGCCCTGGTCGTGGTCCAGGTCCTGGTGCCACGACTGCAGCCGGCACGACCGGATGAGCCTCCGTCAGCCACATCACCTCCTTCACCCATCGTTGCAGCGGAGTAGTGTCAGCATGAAAAACGCGTTCATCATGTGGCTCGCGCTGGCGCTTGCGGCGCCCGCTCTGCATGCGCAAAGCACCCCTTTGGCCGCGGGCCAGCAAAAGTTCCTTGGCAGTGCCTATAGCAAGCTGCAGGCGCCGGACTTTGCGAACTACTGGAACAAGGTCACCCCGGAAAACGCCGGCAAATGGGGCAGCGTAGAGGCGGTGCGCGGCACCATGGACTGGACCAAGCTCGACGAGGCCTACCACTTTGCAAAGTCGCACGGCATGCCCTTCCACATGCACGTGCTGGTCTGGGGCCAACAGCAGCCCGAGTGGATCAGCAAGCTTCCGCCCGACGAACAGCGCCGCGAAATCGAGAAGTGGTTTTCCGCCGTAGCAGAACGCTATCCGGACGCGGATTTCGTGGAAGTGGTCAACGAGCCATTGCAGCATCCACCTGCTGGGGGCCACAAGGACAGCGGCAACTATATCCAGGCGCTCGGTGGCCCTGGTGCCACTGGCTGGGACTGGATCGTCGCCGCGTTTCGCATGGCGCGCCAGCACTTTCCCCATGCCAAGCTGTTGATCAACGATTACAGCATCACGCGTAGCACCAAAGACACGAAGCGCTATCGCCAGATCATCGAGCTTCTGCAAAAGGAGCATTTGATCGACGGCATTGGCTTGCAGGAACACGCGTTCGAGACCACGTCCGATGTTCCGATGTCCGTGCATCGCGCCAACCTCGATCTGTTGGCGGCAACGGGCTTGCCCATCTACATCACCGAGTTGGATATCGATGGCCGCAACGACAGCCAGCAACTGAAGAACTACCAGCGCGTGTTCCCCGTGTTCTGGGACCATCCGGACGTCAAGGGCATCACGCTATGGGGTTTCCGGCCGGGTTTGTGGCGCGACAAGCAGGGCGCCTATCTGATCCGCAAGGATGGCAGCGAACGCCCGGCGTTGGTCTGGTTGCGTGACTACGTGCATGGCACAAGCGCGCCCGTGACCGGGGAATCACGCCCGCAAGCGCATTGATGTCTTCCTGCATCCGCTAACGCCGATCCGCCCATTCACCACTTTCATCTCGCCGCATCACCTGAAGAGAAACGCACTCCCGCCATGAATACCGCAACGCATCCCCTGGCCCTGCATGAAGATCGTCTGTTTTCGTCCGATGCAGTGCAGCGCGCCATTGCCCGGCGCTTGTACGCACTGGTCGCCAAACTGCCGATCATCAGTCCGCATGGCCACACCGATCCGTCGTGGTTTGCCGGAAACCAGGCGTTCGCCAACGCGACCGAGCTGCTGCTGCTGCCGGATCATTACGTGTTCCGCATGCTCTACAGCCAGGGCATTTCGCTCGACGCGCTGGGCATCCCGCGTGGCGACGGCTCGCGCGCCAGCGTCGACCCGCGGGAGGCGTGGCGCCTGCTCGCGAAGAACTTCCACCTCTTCCGTGGCACGCCGTCATCGATGTGGCTCAACCACGTTTTCCATGATGTATTCGGCCTGCGCGTGCGCCTGGATGCGAACACGTCCGATCAATACTACGACCACATTACCGAGGCGCTGCAAGAGGCCGCCTTCCGTCCGCGCGCCTTGTTCGAGCGCTTCAATATCGAATTGATTGCCACGACGGAATCACCCCTCGACCCCTTGCTTCACCACGCCGTCATCCGCGAAAGCGGATGGGGTGGCCGAGTTATCACGGCTTATCGGCCTGATCCCGTAGTCGATCCCGAACACGAGCAATTTCCGTTCGCTCTGAAGACATTCGGCGAGATCACCGGCGAGGACGTCTATAGCTGGAACGGCTACCTGCGCGCGCATCGGCAGCGTCGGGCATTCTTTGCCCAGGCCGGCGCGACCTCGACGGATCATGGACATCCGAGTGCGGCGACCGCCAATCTATCGCCAGCCGAAGCGAGCAAGCTGTTCGACAAGGTCGTCAGCGGCAAGGCCACCGCCGAGGACGCAGAACTGTTCCGCGCGCTGATCCTCACCGAGATGGCGGCGATGAGTCTCGACGATGGCCTCGTGATGCAGCTCCACCCGGGCTGCTTCCGCAATCACAACCACCCACTGTTCGAGCGCTACGGGCGTGACAAGGGCGCCGACATGCCGATGCGCACCGAGTACGTCAACGCGCTGAAGCCGCTGCTGGACCGCTTCGGCAACGAGCCCAACTTCAAGCTGATCCTGTTCACCCTGGACGAAAGCACCTATAGCCGCGAACTAGCCCCGCTGGCTGGCCACTATCCGGCGCTGTCGCTTGGGCCGGCGTGGTGGTTCCATGATGCCCCCGAGGGCATGTGGCGCTTCCGCGAGCAGACGCTGAGCAGCGGCGGCTTCTACAACACGGTCGGCTTCAACGATGACACGCGCGCGTTCCTGTCGATTCCGGCGCGCCATGACGTGGCGCGGCGGGTCGATTGTGCTTTCCTCGCCAAGCTGGTGGCTGAGCATCGGATGGATGAGGATGAGGCGGCGGAGTTGGTGGTTGATCTTGCCTATAACCTTCCTAAGAAGGCTTACAAGCTTTAGAAATATCGGTCGTCATCCTGGCGGGCCTCGGTAGCCGGATGGCTGGTCAAGCTGGACAAGCACACAACGCCCGGAACGCCTTCCGCTTCCTCACAGTCATCCCAGCGAAAGCTGGACAAGCGCGCAGCGCGCAGAACGCCTGTAGGGCGGCCCCGAAGGGGCGAGCGTAGCGAGTCATCCAGTGACTCTCGCTCTGGTTTAGCGCTGCTGCGATCTGGCTCGCCTGCCGCGGGCTTCCGAGCCGCTGCCGCGGCCCGGGTTACTTCTCTTTGCGTGGCCACGCGCGTGCAGGAGCACGTGCGAACGGCGAAGCCGGCCCGAAGGGCGGAGGGCAGGATGCCCGGAGTAAAGAGAAGTAACCAAGAGAAAGGCCACCCCGATGGCGCGCCTTAGGGGCCCGAAGAGCCGCAGAGCAGAGCAAAGCCACAGCACGACCACGCGGCGCATGGTTGTTCCTGTAGGAGCGCACCCTGTGCGCGAAAAGCCAACGGAGCGGTGACGCCGTGATCGCGCACAGGGTGCGCTCCTACAGCGGCGGCTCGCGCTCTTGACCTTCGGGGCCCCTGTGCGGCGGCGAGGGTCGGACGAAAAGGCCCGACAGGGGGATCGGCACGGACGCCGATCCCTTTTTCGTCAGGGCAGGATGCCCTGTCGAAAAGCCCGGCCGACCCTCACGGACTTGCCGAGCTGCAAGCTCGGCAAGCGCCAAGCGGGGTGCCCTTCTCCGTTGGTTACTTTCTCTTGGGCAAGCAAGAGAAAGTAACCCGGCCTCCGGCAGGAGGGCGGAAGCCCGCCGCAGGCGAGCAAGCCGGCGCGAACGCATCAGTCGAGCGAGAAAACCAGCGGCACAATCAGCACCACCGCGAGCACCCGCCCCTCACCCCAACCCTCTCCCCGGAGGGGAGAGGGAGCTAAATGCTGGCGAGCACACTCGCGATCATGTCGACATTTCAGTGATAACGATAAAGCCGAAGCCGGAACACGCCGAACTTCCCTGAGGGCAGGCGAAGCTCGCGTCCCTGGTTGCTGTCGTCGCCATTGATCGTCCGGCCCGCCCTCCAAACGCCGTTTTCGTAACGGCCTTCCTGGATGGATTCAATACCGACAATGGGATTTGCCGGATCCTTCGAAGCAAACGTCAGAATCATGCTCGTTCCGGCCACCACAAACTCGTCCGCGCCCAATCGAACGATCAGGCCACCGTGCGCGCCGGGCAATTCGGCTTCCTGCTTGGCGCCGATCGAGATGGCGGGGAGCTGCTTGAAATGGATGTCGAACGTATAAGGGTCGAAAGAAATCTGTTGCGGGGCAAGATCGACGGTTCCGTCGAAGGCGGTAGGGGTGCGAATGCCGACGAGCTTGCCGGTGCCCTGGTTGGCGAGCAGAAGCGGCGAGAGTTGCTCGATGACGCGGTAGGCGTCGCCCAGCGTGGCGGCTTCATCCGCCGATAGAAATTCCGGTGCGTAAGGCGAGAAGCCCATCGCATTCAAGCTGGCGTAGGCATAAAACGCATTGGCCGACATCTCGGCTGCGTTTACCCGGCCAGTTTCGGGAATGAAGTACGGGCTTCCCGGTCGCGCATATTTATCCGCCCATTCGACAAAGTTTGGGAAATAAAGATCAGGCGCGAGAATATCGATGGCTGGTGCGGCAGCCCTCCAGACATCGAACAGGTGCGGCAAGGGGCCGCCGCTTGGGTATTGGCCGGGAAGCCGGCCGGGCCGCACCAGTGCAGCGTTGACGAACATGGGCAGCGGATACACGGCCTTGCCGCCCGCCGCGACTTTGCCGGTGAAGCTTGCTTCGGTCCAGGCGTTGAACAGCTCGTCCGTCCGGGGGCTTTCGCCGAAGGTCGCGGCCCAGCTCGCTCCGGTCTTGTTGCCATGGGCTTGCCAGGCGTCGCGCAGCTGCCGCGCCAGCGTGTTTTTGTGCGCAGCGAGATAGTCGGTCAAGCCGGCTGGAACCGGCGCGGCGAAAGCGGCATTCGCCGTGGCGCTGTGATCTCGCGCTTCGGGCAGCATGCCGACTTCGTTCTCGACCTGCACCATCAGCACGGTGTGCTCGTGCGCATCGGTGTCTTTGAGGTGCTGCATCAGCGCGGTGAAGGCGCGTGTGTCGGCGTCGAGATTGGCCTGGCTCAATGCGGAGAGGATTTCGAGGCCGCTGCCGTCCGTTCGCGCGGCGCGGGGAAAGCGCGCCTGATCGCGCTTGACCCAGGCCGGCGCGTAGCTGGACATGCTGTTTTTCCAGCTGCCGAACCAGAGCAGCACGAGCTTCATCCGGTGCTGCCGTGCGCCCGCGACAAGATGATCGATGCTGGAGAAATCGAAGCGTCCTTCCTGTGGCTCGATCAGTTCCCAGTAGGCGGGAGCGAGCACGGTGTTGAGATTCATGGCGCTCAGCTTCGGCCACAGGTCTTGCAGGTAGTCCGCACTTGAAGCCGATGAATTCTCCAGTTCGCCGCCGCGTACGAGAAAAGGTGCGCCGTCGACGGTCAACTGGTACGCCCCGTGCTCCAGGCTCAGATGTGGCATGGCGGCGGGTGGCTTGTCCGCCGCAAAAACGGCCTGGCCCGAGAGGCTTAGCGCGCACAGCAGCAGCCCCGCTTTTTTCAACACCGGCCTGATCATATTCAACACAGTACGTCTCCCTGCCGGCATAAGGTCTCGGTCAATCGGCCTGGTGGACCGCATCGAGTGCGCGCGCCACTGCCGTTGGCGTGGCGTCGCCGAGCGCCTCGTAGGCTTCACGCAGCGTGGCAATAAAACGCTTGTCGGTCGAGAGCGGGGCGAATACAGCATCGAGCTGGAGGAAGGCTGCGACGTCGCCGTCCGGATCGCCCGTGGTGCCACCAGCAA
This sequence comes from uncultured Gammaproteobacteria bacterium, assembly GCA_963765335.1. Classification (GTDB taxonomy): domain Bacteria; phylum Pseudomonadota; class Gammaproteobacteria; order Xanthomonadales; family Rhodanobacteraceae; genus Dyella. Next base: position 224,863 of record CAVXWA010000006.1, read on the forward strand.
GGCTGGAAAGCGCATCGTTCAGCGGATCGACCAGGGCCACGCCGTTGCGCGCCTGTCGGCGCACGAAATGCATCCACGCGGCGATGGGCAGGCATAGCGGTGCTATCGATCGGCCTAACGCGAGCGCATCGGCGATCGTGCTGAGCAAACGCACCGGCAGCTTCTGCGAACCGTCCCAGGCGATCTGCGAAAGGCGATGGCGGATCGACGGATTGCGGAAGCGTTCGAGGATGGCATCGATATAGGCGCCAGCATCCATGCCCTCCGGCAGCGCGATGGCTGGTGCGATGGATGCGCGCATCAGTCGCTCCACGAAACCCGCAAGCGGTGGCTCGCTCATGGCATCGCCGACCGTTTCGAGATCCGTCAACGAGCCCAGATAGGCCAGTGACGAATGCGCGCCGTTGAGCAGGCGAAGCTTGGCGCGGTCGTAGCCGGCGATGTCATGGCTCATGGTGACGCCGACGCACTCGAACGGCGGCCGCTCATTGCAGAAGCGGTCTTCGATCACCCACTGGGTATACGTCTCGCGCTGGATCGGCCAGGCGTCCACGCAGCCGAGCTCGCTACTGACGCGTTCGCGCAGCGCATCGTCGGTAGCCGGCGTGATGCTGTCCACCATCGAGCAGGGGAAGGCCACCTCGGCCTCGATCCAGTCGGCCACGTCGGTATCGACGCGTCGCGCATACTGCAGCACGGCCCGGCGCAGGTGATGACCGTTGTCGGCGAGGTTGTCGCAACTGAGCACGGTATAGGGAGCCAGGCCAAGCCGCTGGCGCGTGCGCAGACCGGCAACGATATAGCCGATGGCGCTATGCGGTGTCGTTGGCGCAGCGAGGTCATGCGCGATGTCAGGATGGGTGACATCGAGGTCCTGGCCAGCCAGGCAGTAACCCTTTTCGGTAATCGTCAGTGTCACCAGTCGCACCGCGGGATCGGCGAGTCGCGCCAGTACTGCGGCCGGCTCTTCGGGCGCGCACAGCAACTCGCGGATGGAGCCGACCACGCGCAGCTGACTTTGCTCACCCAACAGGGCGAGCGTGTAAAGGCCATCCTGCGGTTGCAGCGCGTCGCGTACGTCGGCGCTATGCAGGGATACGCCACAGATGGCCCAGTCCGGATGATCGGCCAGCAGGTCGTCGAGATACACCGCCTGATGCGCGCGGTGGAACGCGCCGGGGCCGATATGGACGATGCCGATGCGGGTATCGTCTGGCTTATAGGCCGGCTTGAGTACCGACGACGGCGAGCCGGTCAGCGCCTTCAAGGAGAGGCGCGTCGGCTGCTGCGATGAAATCTCGGCCATCAGCGTTTCACCTCGAAACCGCCCTGGGCGAGAAAGGCGCGCATATCGGCCTCGCGCAACAAGTTGACGTCGCCGGGTACGGAATGTTTGAGGCACGCGGCTGCGATGGCGAAGTCGAGTGCGTCCTTGTCGCTCATATGGCACAGCAGGCCATGCAGCAAGCCGGCGGCAAACGCATCGCCGCCGCCAATACGATCGACGATGCCGTTCAGCGCATACGGGCTGGTGCTCAGCACGCGGTCGCGGACGGCCAGCATGCCGGCGAGTTCCTGATCGTCGACGTTACGGTGCTGGCGATCCGTCGCCGCCATATGGCGAAGACGCGGCCATGCGGCGAACGCTGCGGCGGCGGCCGCCGCAAAGCGCTCGCCTGCACTCTTATAGGGAAAGTCCATGCCGAGGATCAGGGCGACATCGCGGTCGTTGCCAAAGATCAGGTCGGCCTCGGCCACGATCTCGCGCAGCAGGGCCGGCGCCTCCACCACCCGCGATCCCCACAGCTTGCTTCGATAATTGCAGTCGAACGAGATCGATACGCCCGCCTCGCGCGCTGCCCGCACCGCCGCCAGGGCCGCTTGCGCCGTGGCTTTGCCCAAGGCCAGGTTGATACCTGATAGATGCAGCCACTGAGCGCCGGCAAGCAGCCGGGGCCAGTCGTAAATCTTGGCCGGGGCACGCGCGAACACTGAATCGGCGCGATCGTAAAGCACCTCGGAAGGGCGCTGCATGGCGCCCGGCGAAAGGAAGTACAGCCCCAAGCGACCTTCGGCATAACGCAGGCCATCGGTATCCACGCCATGGCGCCGTAACTCACCGGCGCAGGCGTGACCGAGCATATTGTCCGGCAGCGCGCTGACCACGGCGCTGTTGTGGCCGAGGATGGCCAGCGACGCGGCGACGTTCGCTTCGGCACCGCCGAAGTGCGCATCGAACTGCGGCGACTGCAGCGGCAGCTCGTGCCCCGGCGGCGACAGCCGCATCAACAGTTCGCCGAAGAAGATGATCCGGCTCTTGCCATTATTTGTCTTGGTTCCGTTACGCATTACGTTTTTCCATCAATGCTGGACGACGACGTCCTTGACCAGGCGGATATCGGTGCTGGATGCGCCGATCTGCACCTGGTAGTTGCCCGGATCAACGGCATAGGCATGCCGCACGTCGTCGTAATACTTGAGATCGTTGGAGGGCGAAATATCGAAGCTGACTATCCGCTCCTCTCCCGGTTGCAGGTTGACGCGCTGGAAGCCACGCAGTTCCTTGGTCGCGCGCGCATGCGGCGTATTCATCGGACGCAGGTACAACTGCACGACTTCGTCGCCGGCACGCTGGCCGGCGTTCTTCACCTTCAGCGTGACTTTCACATGATCCTTCGCATCCACCTTATGGCGGTCGAGCTGAAGATCCGCATAAGTGAAGTTCGTATAGGACAGGCCGTAGCCGAACGGATACAGCGGCTCACCCTTGAAGTACCGGTAGGTGCGCCCGCTCATGTTGTAGTCGTCGAACGCGGGCAGCTTTTCGTCGCCCTTGTAGAAGGTCACCGGCAAACGGCCTGCGGGATTGACGTCGCCAAACAGTACGTCGGCAACGGCATTGCCGCCGCGCTGACCGGGATACCAGGCGAATACGATGGCGGGTACGTGCTGCTTGGCCCAGTCGACGGCCAGCGCCGAGCCGGCGGTCAACACCAGCACCACGGGCTTGCCGGTCGCCTGCAGCGCTTCGAGTAGCTTCTCCTGCGTCTGTGGCAGGCGCAGATCGGTACGGTCCCCTCCTGCAAAGCCAGGATAGTTGACCTTCATCTCCTCGCCTTCGACATCGCCGGTCAGGCCACCCACGAAGACCACCACGTCGGCATGGCGCGCCGCATCGAGCGCTTCCTCAAACGGCGGCTTGGCACCCGGCAGGCGCCAGGCCAGCTGCACGTCGGCGTTCTTGGCACCCTTGGCATATTCCAAACGTACATCGTAGGCCTTGCCTGCGACGAGGTCGACGAAGGCACTTTGCTTGCTCGGATTCGCGCCTGTATCCCATGCATCGATGACCGGATGGCCATCGACGTAAAGGCGAAAACCGCTGCTGGCAGCCGCGCTCAATTCGTAGCGGCCCGATACCGGTGGCAGCAGCTGGCCGCTCCAGCGCACGCTGAAGTGGTTGCTTTCCAAGGCCTGGTTGGCAGGCAGTTCGCCACGGCCGATCAGGTCGTCGACCGGCGTGCTGTGATCCCAGCGAAAACTCACCTTGGCATCTGTGCGTGTCAGCACCGGCGAGGAGGCGAAGTCGCTGCCGCGGAAATACTCGCCCTTGAGGCCGTGTTCGGTGGCGTTTGCCGAGGGGCGCAAGTAGGCCGGTTCGATCAAGGTCGCCGCACCCGGGCCATTGAGGCCTTCGACCAGGGCGGCGCCATGGGCATAGGTGACTTCTGCATTCGGTACCGCCTGGCGGATGCCCTGCAGGATGGTGACGGGCGCGGCCGGCGTGCCGTAGTAATTACCCAGCAATGGCGCCACCTCGTCCGCTGTCGGGCCGATGACGGCGATGCGTCGGACGTCGTGCGAAAGCGGCAGCACGCCATCGTTCTTCAGCAGCACGATCGATTCTTGCGCGGCACGCCGTGCCAGCTGGTCATGCGCCGGCGACTGATTGACGGCGTAGGGAATCTGCGCATAGCGCACCCGCTCCGGCGGATCAAACATGCCGAGCCGGAAGCGGGCCAGCATCAGCCGCTTGAGCGCGGCATCGATCTCGCTTTCACTGATCAAGCCCTGGTGCACGGAATGGCTCAGCGCCGCATAGGTCTTGCCGCAGTTCAGATCATCGCCGTTCTTTACCGCCAGCGCCGCTGCCTGTTCGGCGGTGGGCACGATCTTGTGCTGGAGATAAATGTCTTCGACGGAGTCGCAGTCGGAGACGACGTAACCGTTGAAGCCCCAGGTCTTGTGCAGGATGTCCTGCAGCAAACGCGGACTGGCCGAGGCCGATTCGCCATTGACGCGGTTATAGGCACCCATCACCGCATCGACCTTGGCTTCCTGCACCAAGGCCTGGAAGGCCGGCAGGTAGGTTTCGAACAAATCGCGTTCGCTCGGATGCACATCGAAATGATGACGATCCGCCTCGGGGCCGCTATGCACGGCGAAGTGCTTGGCGGTGGCGTCAAGTTTCCGGTAGGTCGGGTCATCGCCCTGCAGGCCACGCACAAAGGTCACGCCCATGCGCGAGGTGAGGAACGGGTCCTCGCCGTAGGTTTCCTGCCCCCGACCCCAGCGTGGGTCGCGGAAGATGTTGATGTTCGGCGACCAGAAGGTCAGGCCCTCGTAGCGGGCGTGCATGTCGTGCCGCTCGAACTCGTTGTATTTGGCGCGTGCCTCGTCGCTGATCGCGGTGGCCACCTGGCCCATCAACGCCGTATCGAATGTCGCCGAAAGTCCAATGGCCTGCGGGAAGACGGTGGCCTGGCCGGCGCGCGCGACGCCATGCAAGCCCTCGTTCCACCAGTCGTAGGCGGGTACGCCCAGACGCGGAATCGCAGGGGCGCTGTTCTGCATCTGCGCCACCTTTTCCTCCAGCGTCATGCGCGAGACGAGATCGGCGGCACGCTCTTCGAAGCCGCGGTTGAGGTCAAGGTAAGTGGGCGTCGAAGCATGGGCTTCGGCGGCGGTGTCGGCCGCCGGCGCGCAGAAGGCCTGCGCGCTGACCGTCAGCACGGCGGCGGCCATGATCGCGCGCCAAGTCGGCAACTTGTTTGAACCGTATGCGCGTCCATCGCTGCGCGTGTTAACGAGGCCGCGGCTGGGCGGCAACGAGGAACCAGAGAATCGAGCCATCGATACTTCCTTCAAACTGTTGTGTATACGCATGGCCGCTTACTCGTTCCCAAGCTGACGCGCATAGGGCCCCACGACCGCGCCCACGAAGCCGCCAGCGACGTCGGTGCTGAGCAAGGTTCCGTCTTCGTCGCGCCGCAGCCACTTCCAGCCAGAGCCGTCGTCATACGCGAATGAATAAGCGCCGCCGTCCGCGGCGATCTTCAGCTTCAGTTGCTTCGTTTCCTTTGGCAGCACCGTCGTAGCGACGAGTGCCTTGTCGTCACCCCGACGTCGCTGCAGCGACAACACCACATGGTCGCCGACGCGCTTCGCGCCAAAGGCATACCAGTCATGCTCGTTCTGGAAGCCCGCGATGCCGGCCTCGGTGCCCGCCTGTGCCGGCACGGTCAGCGAGGTGCTGGCCTCGAAAACAAGATGCTGCTGTCGCCGAGCGAGGAAGGACGGATTGCGCAGCGTGTCCAGGCCATCCGGCAGCGGATGGATCGCCAGCTTGCCGGGATGACTGTGCAGGTCAGCCCAATCCTGTTTGGGTACGCGCACGTACATCCAGGCGGGGTCGAGCGTCGTGCTGGTGAACGCATCGCGCCAGCTGAAGTTGCCGCTCATGGGCGTCTGCGTTGCGTCGCGCTGCATGAACGTCGGTCCCACGGCGATCTGCGGAATGGCGCGGCCATGCGGCAGGATCGTCGGCCAGCCATCCTTCCACTCGACCGGCAGCAGGAAGGTCTCGCGTCCGGTGTTGTAGTGCACGCGGTCGTACGCGCGGCTGGCCAGGAACACGGCCCACCAACTTCCATCGGGTGTCTCGACCAGATTGGCGTGGCCGGCATTGGTGATGGCGTCGGCGCGATCCGGTGGAAGGTCGCGCTGGGTCAGGATCGGATTGTCTGCATAGGGAACGTACGGCCCCCACGCGGAGCGGCTGCGCAGCACCACCTGCGAATGCTGGGGTCCGGTGCCACCTTCGGCACAGACGAGGTAGTACCAGCCCTCGCGCTTGTACACGCGTGGCCCCTCAATCCAGATCGGCTTCTTCGACAGGTCGACGCCGCCGTTGATCACCACCCGACGCGGGCCGACTGGCTTGAGGCTGGCCAGATCGAGTTCCTGCATCCAGATCGCCCGATGCCCTTCGTACAACGGTTTCCCTTCGGGCGCGTCATTGTTGAGCAGGTAGACCTTGCCGTCGTCGTCGAAAAACAGCGACGGGTCGATGCCGCCGATGGTCGGCAGCCAGATGGGGTCGGACCAGGGGCCGGCCGGATTCTTGGCGGTGGAGATGAAGTTGCCGCCGCTGTCGACCGCGGTATTGGCCACGTAAAACGTGCCGTCGTGGTATGCGATGTTCGGCGCGAACACGCCCCGCGACATGCTCAGGCCGTCGAAATTCAGCTGCGACGGACGGTCGATGACATGACCGATCGGCGTCCAGTGCACGAGATCGCGGCTCTCGTACACGGGTATGCCGGGGAAGTAGGCAAAACTGGAATTGACCAGATAGTAGCGGTCGCCGACCCGGACCACGCTGGGGTCCGGGTTGAAACCGGCGAGGACCGGATTGCGGTACTGGTCCGGCGCCAGCGGTTGCTCGAACGCCTTGTCGTGGCCGCGATACTCGAACCAGTCGAACAGCACCGGTTCTTGCGCGCGCGCGGACATGCCGACCAGGCCGATGAGCAGCATGAGGCCGGCGCGAAGGGAAGCACGTTTTCTTCCCTTCGGCGAAATGACATGGCCTTCGGTGAGGCCGAACAGCCGGGCCAGTGACATCACCAATCCCACATCGAGCCGTCTTCCAGACGCGCAATCGGCAGCTGCTTCGGCGCATAGGGGTAACGCGCGGCGAGCTTCTCGTCGATGGTGACGCCGTGTCCGGGCGATTCGCCGCAATGCAGGCGGCCTTCGCGGAAGAAGTAATCGTGCGGGAACACTTCGTTCGCTTCGTCCGAATGGAACATGTATTCCTGGATGCCGAAGTTGGGCACCCAGGTATCGAAGTGCAGCGCGGCGCCCATGCATACCGGCGACAAGTCCGTGGCGCCGTGGAAGCCGGTGCGTACCTGATGCAACGCGGCGAAATCTGCCAGGCGGCGCAGATGAGTGATGCCGCCGCCATGCACGATGGTGGTGCGGATGTAGTCGATCAGCTGGTTCTCGATCAGGTGCTTGCAGTCCCAGATCGAGTTGAACACTTCGCCCACCGCCAGCGGCGTGACCGAATGCTGGCGGATGATCTCGAAGGACTTCTGGTTTTCCGCCGGCGTGGCGTCCTCCAGCCAGAACATCCGATACGGCTCAAGGCTGCGTGCCAGGCGTGCCGCTTCGATGGGCGTCAGCCGATGGTGCGCGTCGTGCAGCAGCTCGACTCCGGTGCCGTGATCGGCGCGCAAGCGTTCGAACAGCTGCGGCACGATCTCCAGATACTTCGGCGTCGACCACACCGTTTCGGCCGGCAGTTCGCTTTCGGCGGGCTCGTAGGGCTTGCCGCCGCTGGAAATGCCATAGGCCTTCTTCACGCCCGGCACGCCGCATTGCGCGCGTACGGCGAGAAAGCCCTGTTCGATATAGCTGGCCGACCTGTTCGCTGGTTTCGCTGATGTCGCGGCCATTGGCATGGCAGTACACCAGGGCGCCTTCGCGCGAGCGCCCGCCGAGCAGCTGGTAGACCGGCATGCCGGCAAGCTTGCCCAGGATGTCCCATAGCGCCATATCGACGGCGGCAATCGCCGTCATGGTCACCGGACCGCGCCGCCAATAGGCACCGCGATAAAGGAACTGCCAGATGTCTTCGATCCGGCCCGCATCGCGACCGATCAGGTTCGGTACGACGTGTTCCTGCAGGTAGGCGGCCACGGCCAGTTCGCGGCCATTGAGCGTGGCGTCGCCGATACCGCTGATGCCCGAGCGTGTTTCGATCTTCAGCGTGACGAAGTTGCGCCCCGGGCAGGTGACGATGACGCGCGCGGCGATGATTTCGCGGTCGCGCGCCGAACCATTGGCGGTGACTTCAGGGGAGGGGGTGGTGCTCATGGCCGGGTTCCTTGCTTGGCTTTTGGGAGGATCTGATCGATTCAACGAGGGCGTCACCGGCCGGCAGACAGAACCGGCCCTTCGGGTGATGTCCAGAAAGCCCGCAGGCTGCGGTGCGCGGCTTCCCCAGGCAGCCAGCCTGCGCGGCGCCACGCCCCACACCCTGCGAACTTTCTGGACATCATGCCGCCCTCGTTGAATCGGTCAGAGCCTCCCTAGTGTTGGCGTGATGGGTAGCTCGAACGGGCCGGCCGGCAGGCCGGAGCCGTCGTAAAGCGTGCAGATCGGGCTATCGGCCCAGCAGTAGCGCACGCGTGCGATCGAGCTGGCGGGGATGGCCGCGCGCAGCACGATCTGGTTGCCGCGAATGTCGGCGCTGGCGTAATGGCAGGAGTCGGCTTGGGCTCCGCACAGTTCAAAGCCAACCGGGTTGTCCGCGCCATAGGCGATCAGCTTGTCGGTGACATCACCGAAGGTGAGCGTGACCGCATCGCCGTTGTGCTGTGCCGCCGTGGGCACCGGACCGGAGGGCGGCAAGTTCTCGCCATAGATCACGTGGCGCGCCGCGCGTGCGAGGCGCCGCCCCAGTTCCTGCTTGTTCGCCGGATGGATGTCGGAACGCTCACCGATGTCGACCGCGACGGCGAGCCCGGAGTGCGGGTCCTGCGCGGCAGCGAGGCGCTGCGCCTCGCGTACCTGGGCCGATCCGCTCTCCACCGGGTGCGTGGGCGCCGGACCATAGCCGGCGAGCTGCACGATAAGCATCGGCAGGTTCGCACCGAAGCGGGCGCGAAGATCGCCACGCAGGCCGTCGAGCAGCGCAAGGTAGTTGGTCGCGTGGCTCGTGTTCGACTCGCCCTGATACCAAAGCACACCGCGCAGGCCGTAATGGCCCAGCGGCGCGATCATGCCGTTGTAAATCGTGGTCAGGCCGGAGGTAGACAGCCAGGGCGGGCTTGGCGGCGGCCCGTAGGAGGAAGGCACCATCTGATACTGCCAGGCGTCGCCCAGGGGAACCGTCGAGCCGTCGGCGAGGCGCAGTGTGCGCTTGGCCGCCGGCCCATAGAGGCCATCGTCGCGATAGGTGCCGAGCACATTGATGACGATGAGGTTGTCGCCTTCATGCAGCGCGCCGGGTGGAAGCGTGTAGGAACGATCGTCGCCGCCGTAGCCGGTGCCCACCCAATGGCCATTGACCCAGGTCTGGTCGGCCTCGTTGACGGTGCCGAGCGACAACACCGCGCCCTGCGCCGCCTGTTCGGCGGACAGCTTCACCGTGGTGCGATACCACAGCATGCCGGTGAAGTTGGCGAGCTCCGGCCTATCCCAACGCTGCCAGGCGCCGCGATCGAGTGGTGCAGGCTGCCAACCTTCATTGACCACGTGCGCGGGGTTCCACGGCTCGTTGGTCGCGGTAACGCCGGGGCGCGCATGCCACCAGGCCTGCCACTGCTGGGCCCACTGCACGCCTGCGCTGGCAGGGTCCTTGGCATAGAGCTCAAGCAGATCCAGCGATGCGTCGTAGCCGCCGACCTTGCGCAAGGCCTGCGCGCTCATCCACGGCTCGATGCGCGAACCGCCCCAGGCGGCAACGATCAGGCCCATCGGTACCTGCTCGGTCTTCTGCAGCTCGCGTGCGTAGTAGTAGCAGGCGGCGGAAAATTCAGAAATGTTTTCCGGCGTGGTCTTCAGCCAGTGATTGGCGGCAGGGATGCTGTCCTGCGGCGTGACACTGCTGACGTTGTCGACGGTCAGCATGCGAATGCGATCGTTCGATGCGTTCTGGATTTCAGAGCGCGAATCCAATGTGCGCTTGACCTGCAGCACCATGTTGGATTGGCCAGAGCAAAGGAACACATCGCCGACCAGGACGTCATTAAGGGTCTGCGAGCTGCCGTCAGCCGCCGTCACCTTGAGCGTATAGGGACCGCCCGCCGGCAAGGCCGGCAGCGAGGCCTGCCAGCGGCCACTGGCATCGGCACGCGCGCTGGCGCTCTTTCCGGCAAACGTGATGTCCAGCTTCTCGCCAGGCTTGGCATTGCCCCAAAGAGGATTGGCGCGGTCGCGTTGCAGTACCGCGTGATCCTGGAAGAGGGGGTTGAACAGAGGGGCGTCGTCGCTCCTGGCTTGCGCGGTGAGCGCGCTGAAGCCAAGCAGTGTGGCGAGTACGGCCGCGCGGCGGCGAGCCTTGAAGTCGTGAGGCATAGCGTGGGTCACCATGTTCAATGGCCAGGTACGTACGGGAAGGAAAGCGACTTGTAATACTCAAGCGGGTGCTGCGGCGGCGCGAAGCCCGGCGGCAATGGCAGGCCGGACTTGCTCTGGAAGTAGGCGATGCTGGCATCGCGCCACCACGTCGCCTCCTTCTCCTGGATGGCCAGGAAGACGGCGACCTGATGGTAACGCTCCGGATCGATATAGCCGTCCAGACGGCGCCAGGTCTCGCGCATCTTCTTCACTTCATCGACGCCGCGCGTGTAGTGCGCCACCAGCTCGTACCAAAGTGTCTGGCCGGAACGCATGCGGTAGTCCCACGGCAAGTGGTGGAACCACAGCAGGTATTGATCGGGCGTCTGCTTGGGATCGTTGAACTGCGCGGCGAGCGGCGCTGCGTACTGGGCGACCGCGTTGCTGCCGCTGCTGTCGCGGTCAAAGCCGATGCCATGACTGTCTGCGCGGTGATAGTAGACCGGCGTCCAGTCGGCGCGCGGGCCACCGGCGTACCATGGCTGCGGGCCGTAATGATGGCCATTCCCCATCAGATGATGCAGGCCTAGCGGGGTCATGTAGTCGACCACCGCTTCGCGCGAAGCCATCATCATGTCGACCACCGGTTTGACGAAGGCCTCGTCGTTGCTGAAGGTCATGCGCACCCATTCTTCGGCGATGGCGCGCGAGGAAAGTGAAGGATTCCAGGCCAGGCGACCGAACGCGAACCAGTTGGCCTGGTTGAAATCCGAGCCGGACCAGTCGCGATCCGTACCGATATTGGCCACACCGGCCATGCCGGTCAGCGCGTAGCCATGCAGCGAACCATCGATCACCTTGGCCACGGTGGAGTCTTTGCCGTGCACCATGGTGTCGGCCCGCAAGGTTTCTCGAACAGCGGGCCCAGATAGACCAGGTGCGTGGCGAAGCCCAGGTATTCCTTGGTGATCTGAAACTCCATCATCAGCGGGGTCTTCGGCATCGCGCCGAACAGCGGGCTGAAGGGTTCCCTGGGCTGGAAGTCGATGGGCCCGTTCTTCACCTGCAGTAGCACGTTGGCGTGGAAGCGGCCATCGAGCGGCTTGAATTCGGAGTAGGCCTGCTTGGCGCGATCGTCCGGCTGCTCATGCGAATAGACGAAGGCGCGCCAGATGACGACGCCGCCATGCGGTGCGAGCGCATCGGCCAGCATGTTCGCTCCGTCCGCATGGTTGCGACCGTAATCCTGCGGTCCCGGCTGGCCTTCGGAGTTGGCCTTGACCAGGAAGCCACCGAAATCCGGTATGTATTGGTAGATTTCGTCGGCTTTCTCGCGCCACCAGCGCTGGACCTGCGGATCGAGCGGATCGGCGGTCTTCAGTCCACCGAGCTCGATCGGCGAGCTGAAGCGGACGCTGAGGTAGACGCGAATGCCATAAGGCCGCAGCACGCCGGCCAGTGCTTTCACCTTCTCCAGATACAGAGGCGTCAGGATCTGCGCATTGGCGTTGACGTTGTTGAGGACGGTGCCGTTGATGCCGATTGAGGCATTGGCGCGCGCGTAGTCGGTGTAGCGCGGGTCGAGCCAGTCGGGCAGCTTTTGCCAGTCCCAGATCGAGTTGCCGGCATAGCCACGTTCGACGTGGCCATCGAGATTGTCCCAGTGGTCGAGCACGCGCAGCTTGATACGCGGCGATTCGCGCAGATCGAGGTGAGCGATCGGTTGCGCGGTTTGCAGCAGGCGCAGGAAGTGGAAAGCGCCATACATGACGCCGACATCGTCATTGCCGACGATGACCGTCGCCGCATGGCCATCCACGACGACGCTGCGGATCAGATAGCCTTCGCGGCCAAGATCCTTGGTGTTCAAGCGCAGGCGCGCGATCAGCGGTGATGAGGCAGGCGTGGCCGCGATGATCGCGCCATCGCTGGTGACGCTGTCCGACAGTGGCGGCGCATGGCCGAGCAGCCCCCCCAGTCCGCGCAGCAATTCCTGGCGAGTGACGGTTTGGGTGGGTGTCGCGGCAGGCACGATCAACTGCGAGGCCTGGTTACGATACGTCTGCGCCTGCGCGGACGCGAGCGGGCGGTAGCGCAGCCACAGGTCGTAGCCGTCCTCGGCACATGCCTGTGTTGCACACAGGGCCGCTACAAGCATCAGCACGACCAACGCGAAGCTGCGGCCAAGCGAACGCTTGCGCGAAAGGCTGCCGCGCATCGAGGATGTCCCTCGGATTGTTTCGTCGGCGCCAGATCCTGTTATCGCTAACATATGCAAGAATTCCCCCTACTTAGTCGCAAATCACGACTGATATCGATTTTCGTGATCACCGCGACGCGACTTCCGCGGCTGCTGACCTGCTAGAAGGAAACGGCATTGAAGAAGACAAGCAAGAAATCGGTTCGCCGCAAGGGATTCGCCGTCACCATCGATGAGGTGGCATTGCTTGCCAAGGTGTCGCCGATGACGGTGTCGCGCGTCATCAATGGCCACAGCACCGTACGCGAATCGACCCGCGAGCGGGTCATGCAAGCCGTGACTGAACTGGGCTATATCCCGAACCAGGCGGCGAGTTCGCTGGCTGCCGCCCAGGATGCGCGTATCGCCCTGATCTATACCAACCCCAGTGCCGGCTACTTGCGCGAACTGTTGCTGGGCGCCTTGCACGGCACGGCGCGCACGGCCGCGCAATTGGTCATCGATGACTGGGACGGGCTCGACACCAATGCCGAGCGCAAGGCGGCGCGCGCGCTGGCCAAGGGCGTGGCCGGCGTGATCCTGCCGCCGCCGTTGTGCGAATCCAAGGTGGTGATCGAAGAGTTGGTCAATGCTGGCGTGCCGGCCGTGGCGATCGCCTCCGGGCGATTCAATCACGATATTTCCAGCGTCCGCGTCGATGACTTCCTCGCCAGCAAGGAGCTCACCGAATACCTGATCCAGATGGGTCACACGCGCATCGGCTGCATCAAGGGTCATCCCAACCAGACGGCCAGCACGCGCCGCTTCGAGGGCTACCAGGCGGCCCTCAAGGAGGCAGGCATTCCGTTCGATGCGGCCCTGGTCCAGCAGGGTTACTTCACCTATCGCTCCGCGCTTCCCGCAGTGGAGACCTTGCTGGCCCTGCGCAAGCCGCCGAGCGCGATCTTCGCCGGTAACGACGACATGGCGGCCGCGGCGATCTCGGTGGCGCATCGACGTGGATTGGATGTGCCGCGTGACCTCTCCATCGTCGGCTTCGATGACACCTCGGCCGCGACCACCGTTTGGCCCGAGCTCACGACCATCCGTCAGCCGATCGCGACCATGGCCGATTCGGCCATCGACATCCTGCTGCGCACGATTCGTCGCAAGGAAAACGACACGCGCGTCGTGGTTGATCATGTGGTGGCACATCAACTGATCAAGCGCGATTCGGTCGCGCCCTATACCGCTACCAACGGAAAGTCGCGGGGCTGACGAGCAGCCCCGCGATTTCTCAAAAGCCTCGGTGGGGCGAGGCCGGGCCTCGGTGGGGCGAGGCCATGCGAGCGAGGGCTGACTCACCCTAGCCCTCCATCTGTTCCAGTTCCTTGCCGCGGGTCTCGTGCACGTAGCGCTGCACGAAGAACACCGACACCACGGCAGCAGCGGCGTAAAGGCCGTAGGCGCCGGCGAGTCCGATGCCGGCAAGCAGAATGGGAAAACTGACGGTAATGACGAAGTTCGAGGTCCATTGCGCGGCGCCTGCCACGGCAAGGCCGGAACCGCGGATCTGATTGGGGAACATTTCACCCAGCATCACCCACATCACCGGTCCCCACGACATATTGAAAAAGGCCACGTAGACGTTGGCTGCGACCAGGGCCAGCGTACCCATCGGATGGGACAGCGCGAGCTTGCCGTTGGCATCCAGCCCGGCATGGGCGAACGCGAAGGTGACCAGGATCAAGCTGACCGCCATGCCGAGCGAGCCGATCCACAGCAGCGGCTTACGGCCCACCTTGTCGATCAGCGTGACGGCAACGAGGCAGGCGCCGATGCTCAAGGCGCCGGAAAGCACATTGATCAGCAGCGCATCGTTCTCGGAAAAGCCGACGGCTTGCCACAGGACCGCGCCGTAGTAAAACACCACGTTGATGCCGACCAATTGCTGAAACGTAGCCAGGCCGACGCCGACCCAGACGATGGGACGGATCTTGCCGCTAACTTTATCCAGCAGGTCGGACAAGCGCGGGCGATGGCGGTCGTGCGCCAGCGAGGCGCCGATCTCGGCCAACATGGTTCGTGCCTTGCTTTCGCCATACAGCTGGGTCAGCACCGCGGAGGCTTCCGCGTCGCGCTTCCTCACCACCAGATAGCGCGGGCTTTCGGGAATAAACAGCAGCGAGACGAAGAACAGCGAGGACGGCAGCGCCTGCATCCAGAACATCCAGCGCCATGCGGCTTGATTCAGCCATAGCGCTTCGGTCGACGCGCCAGCCGCCTTTGCCAGCAGGTAGTTGCTGAGGAACGCGCAGAACAATCCACCGATGATCGCGATCTGTTGCACGGTGGCCAATCGACCCCGGTACCGCGCCGGTGCGACCTCGGCGATATACGCAGGAGCGATCACGCTGGCGGCGCCGACGGCAAAACCGCCCATCACGCGCGCGGCGACGAACCACAACGCCGACCCCGCCGCGCCCGCGCCAAGCGCGGAAAGCAGGAACAGCACGGAGGAGATGATCAGGACCGCGCGCCGGCCCCAAAGGTCGGACACGCGCCCGGCGAAAAACGCGCCGAGCGCACAGCCCAGCAGCATCGAGGCGACGACCAGGCCGACCACGGTCGAGCTGGCGTGGAACGTGGTGCTGAGCCCTTCGACGGTGCCGTTGATGACGCCGCTGTCGAAGCCGAACAAAAAGCCGCCAAGCGTGGCGACGCAACTGATCTGAACGATGAGCCGGGTATTTTCCTCCGCCCTTGCGGGGAGGGCGTTTTCGAACAAGACGTTATCCATACTTTAGGTATCTCGTGGCCATAGTCTGGGTTCCGTCCACCGATGAGTTGTGGCCCGGCTCACCGTTGATGGCGTCTCTCCACGGGAGGGAGGAGAGACGCCATCCCGCTTTAACGCGACAGGTACTGGTTGAGCAGGTTCTCGTAGCGCTCCTGCTTGCCGCTGCGCTGGGTCGGCTCACCGTTCTTCACGGCCAAGGCGCGTAGGTCGTCCAGGCTAAGCTTGGCCAGTTCGAAGTCGCGGCCGGGGCCGTTGTCGAAGCTGGCATAGCGATCGGCGCGCCACTGTTCCCACGGCGAAGCCGTCAACAGTCCATGGGCGACTTCCAGGCCGCGGGCGAACGAGTCCATGCCGCCGATGTGGGCCAGGAACAAGTCGTCGGCATCGGTCGATTCGCGGCGCACCTTGGCGTCGAAGTTCAGGCCGCCCGGCGCCAGTCCACCCTGGCGCAGGACCACCAGCATGGCGCCGACGGTGTCGTACAGGTCGCTCGGGAACTGGTCGGTGTCCCAGCCGTTCTGCGGCATTGCCGCGATTGGCGTCGATGCTGCCGAGCAGGCCGTGATTGGAAGCCACCTGCAGGTCGTGCTCAAACGTATGGCCAGCAAGCGTGGCGTGGTTGGCTTCGATGTTGAGCTTGAAATCCTTGTCCAGGCCGTGCTGTTGCAGGAAACCGGCGACGGTGGCGGAGTCGAAGTCGTACTGATGGTTCATCGGCTCCATCGGCTTGGGCTCGATCAGGAAGTTGCCCTTGAAGCCGATGCTGCGCCCATAGTCGCGTGCCATGGTCAGGAAGCGGCCGAAGTGTTCCAGCTCGCGCTTCATGTTGGTGTTGTGCAGCGAGGCGTAACCTTCACGGCCACCCCAGAACACATAGTTGCTGCCGCCGAGTTCCACGGTGGCGTCCAGCGCCGCCTTGATCTGCACGGCCGCGCGAGCCACTACGTCGAAATCGGGATTGGTCGCCGCACCATTCATGTAGCGAGGATGGCTGAACAGGTTTGCCGTACCCCACAGCAGCTTGACGCCGGTGGCGTTCTGGCGCTCCTTGGCCAGCGCGACCATGTGCTTCAGGTTCTTCTCGTACTGGCCGATGTCATCAGCATCGGGAGCCATGTCGATATCGTGGAAGCAGTAATACGGCACGCCGAGCTTGGTGAAGAACTCGAACGCCGCATCGAGCTTCGCTTCGGCGCGGGCGATCGGCGCGGACTCCACATCCCACGGATAGTGGCGCGTTCCCGGACCGAACGGATCGTGACCCATGTTGCAGAAGCTGTGCCAGTAGCAGACCGCGAAACGCAGGTGCTCGGCCATGGTCTTGTCGCCGATCTTCTTGTTGGCGTCGTAGTGCTTGAACGCCAGCGGGTTATCCGACTGGCGGCCTTCGAACGGAATGCTGCCGATACCCGGGAAGTATTCGCGTTTGCCGATGAAAGGGGTGCTCATGAGGTTCAAATCCTTGTCGAGGAGTGAGGGCGTCGGAGTCGGCGACGCATCAAACGGTGTTCGTGGGTTAACGATTCGCGTAGAACGAGACGGCTGCGTCGAGATGGCGCAGGAATTGTCGATAGGGGTTTCGGTACGCGGCTGCGGCATCGACGTCCGGGCGTGTCGAAAGCGCCGGCTCGATGAGGACATGCTCGCGCGCGAGGTCGGCAAGCGCCGCGCGCCCGCCGTTGGCGTGGTCTTGCGCCCATAGCGCTTGCAACGCCGCACCAAAGGCAGCGCCTTCGGCCTCGGTGGGCACATCCACCGGGAGCTCGAATACGTCGGCGACCATCTGCCGCCACGCGGCACTATGGCTGCCGCCGCCGGTGAGGCGGATCGCGTCGAAGCCCAGGCCGGCCTTCAGCCATGCGTCGTAGCCGTTGCGCAAGGCGTAGGTCGCGCCTTCCATGGCAGCGCGATACGCGTTGCCACGGGTCAGGTTGGCCATGTCCACACCTTGCAGGCTGGCGCGTGCGTTCGGCATGTCCGGCGTGCGCTCGCCGTTGAAGAACGGCAGCATCACCAGGCCGTCGGCGCCAGGCGCGGTATCTGCCATCACCGCATCGCCATCACGGCTGCTGAATCCGAATGCGCGCGCCACGCTCTCCGTGGCGACCGTGCAATTCATCGTGCAGATCAGCGGCAGCCAGCCGCCCGTCGATGAGCAGAACGCCGCCCAGCTGGCGGTATCACTGACCACCGGCTGGTCCGCGTACGCGAACAGCGTGCCGGACGTGCCCAGGCTCATGCTCAAGCACGCCGGGCACGACGTTGCCGGTGCCGATCGCTGCCATCATGTTGTCGCCGCCGCCGGCGGATACGCGCACGTTGCGACGGCAAGCCGAGTTCATCGGCGATGGCCGGCGCGATGGTAAAGCTCGCGTCCGCCTCGACCAGTGGCGGCAGGCATGCGGCCAGGTCACGCTGCGGATCCGTCGCCGCCAGCATGGACGAGGACCATTGACGCGTACGCACATCCAGCCAACCGGTGCCCGACGCGTCGCCGTACTCCATCCAGCGTTCGCCGGTGAGCCAGAAGTTCACGTAGTCGTGCGGCAGCATGATGGTCGCCAGCTGCTGATAGACCGTTGGCCGGTGCTTGCGCGTCCATGGCAGCTTCGATGCGGTATAGCCGGCGAGGATGGTATTGCCTGCCAGTTCCACGCTCCGCTGGACGCCGCCGGCGTTCGCGGTGATCTCGTCGCATTCAAGCTGGGTGCTGGTATCGCACCACAACTTGGCGGGTGCCAGGACCTTGCCGGCAGCGTCGACCGGCACGAAACCATGTTGCTGCCCCGATACGCCAATCAGCGATCACGCGCGCGCGCAGGCTCGGTTCGAGTTTCGCGAAGCAGGCGCGGATCGCGTCGATCCACCACTCGGCATGTTGCTCGCGACTGCCATCGTCACCAGCGATCAATTCCAGCGCGTGACCATGCGTGGCGACGACGCGACGCAGCGAAGGATCGTAAGCGACGAGCTTGACGCTCTGGGTGCCGACATCAAGTCCAACAACAAGGCTCATCTGCATTCCACGACGGTAAATGTTAGCGCTACCACTTAAGCTAACGGAGAAGTATAAGGCTGGCAAGAACAGCTATGGGGTCATTTGCAGTGGGCGAAAAACGAAGCGCAGCGGAGGCGACGAGTGGGCGAGTGAAATGCCGTGCCGCATTGCAAAAATTACGTCGGACGGACGTTCGAATTGGCAGCGTTGGGCGCGTGATCAGCGCCTGCGCGAGAA
This sequence comes from uncultured Gammaproteobacteria bacterium, assembly GCA_963765335.1. Taxonomy (GTDB): domain Bacteria; phylum Pseudomonadota; class Gammaproteobacteria; order Xanthomonadales; family Rhodanobacteraceae; genus Dyella. The sequence goes on from CAVXWA010000006.1 coordinate 243,430, forward strand.
GACCAGGCGTGGGCCCAGCGTCACCCGATTTAGGCGTGGCCGTCGACGCGGTGGTGTTCGCAAGCCGCGTCGTTATGCCGATTTAAGCCGCGTGTTCGCGATGGAGTGCGCATGAGGAACGCGAGTTAGTCTGTCGAACGAGAGCATGGCTTTTCTGACGCTTTGATGCGCGCGCGGAAATGCTGTGGTGCATCAGAAGTCTCACTCTCAGCGTGGCATGACACGCGCTGAGGGGAGTCCGGTCCCGTGGAAGCCGGGAGGGCGGACTCAGAGATGCTTTATCGAGCCGAGCCGCCCGCGGCTCCGCCATGGGGGAGGCGAGCCAGCTAGTGAAGCGCCGCGCCTGCGGGTCCGGCTTCCCGGTGTCTTGCCAGCATCCCTAGCCGGTGGACGGATTCGTAAGGTAGGCGTCGACCCCGAACCGCGGCGCTGTTCGATACGAGCCAGCGACCAGCCATGCGCCACCGGCAATGGCCAGCGAGATGATCAGTGCCGTCCATTGTGTTCGATCCGTCGGTGTGGCGATCACACCTGGACCCCAGACGAGCAGGGTGATGATGCTCAGCATGGCCGCTTCCAGCGTGGCGGCCAGGCGCGGAACCATGCCGAGAACGATGGCAATGCTGGCGGCAATGCTTGCTGCACCGGTCAGGTAGACCCAGGCCAGGCGAAACGGCAGCCAAGCCGGGACGAAGGCGACGGTCTGTTCGCTATAAAAGAAATGGGAGAGCCCGATCATGGGCAGCGAAAGCGCAAACACCACTCTCGCGCAGCGGATGCCCGTCTTGCCCTTGATGAAGCCGAGGCCCTTCCTCCTGCCGCCGTCAGCCAGTGATGCGTGGAGAGTCCATCCCCCAGCGAAGATCACCGCAATCTCGCCGAAGCCTAGCCAGGTGGCTTCCAGCTGCGGCATGACCACCACAACCGGCACCTTCAGCAACAGCCAAAGCAGCAGATAGACGGCCAATACGGTGGCGGCGAATCTGGCCGTGCCTCGAAAGAGCAAACCCATACCGGTGATCAACTCGATGACGGCGCAGATATAGGCAAGCAGTTGTCGGCCTGGCAAATGCTCGATCGGGACGCGTTGCCAGACCATGGCGAAGTCGCCATAGATCAACCCTAGGACACCCAGGCCGATCATGGTCAGCGCAAAGAATATGCGGGCCAGGCCTGGGCTTCCCGCGGCGGGCATGTGGCGGTCGTCGGTACTCAGCACCGGCGATCCGAATCGTGTGTGGCCCGGTCGAGCTGATCTTTCCATACCCCGTTTCCTTCACTGTGTGAGTAACACGCGGACATCGGTGCTGGCACGGGTCCAGCTGGTGTTGGTACGAACGTGAGCAGGCTTGCTAAAGACGGGTCGATCAAGGAACGCCTGATAGGCGCTGCGCCAATTCGACGCTGCGCGGTGCGGCGAGTCCCCCGTAGCGCATGTCGATCTGGTCGAGCAGTTGCCTTGCCGGCCCGGTTGCGCCGCTGGCGATCAAGCCTTGGGCTTTGTCGAGCTGTTGGCTGAGCAGGCTGTCCATGGTGGCACGGCAGCTGGCGAGTTTGCCCGGTTCCGCTGGCCGATGCACGGCGAGCGCCTGCAGTGCACGTTCCAGCGACGAGCCATCGGCCAGCTCGTGCCCCGTCCAGGGCATGGTTTCGTGGTCGACATCGAACACGCACCAGGACTGCAGCGATTGCCGGCTTCGCTTGTCGGCATCTTCGCGGACGGCATCGCGCTGACCGGTGAGGTACACCACGCGCGTCGATTCCTGGAACAGGTAAAGCAGGTCGCGGGGCGGGATAGGGATTTGCTCGCCGACGACATCGCTGCCCGCATCAAGCAGGGCGCCATGGAATAGATCGGGATAGCCGAGGGCCAGCCGAAGGGCTACGCGGGAGCCGCCGGAGAAGCCGCCGATGTAAACCCTTGCCGGGTCGACGTGATAGCGCGACATGACATTGCGTGCCGCCAGCAGCGCCAGGGGATCGCGCCGGTCGAGCACATTCGCATCGTTGCCGGCGTTTGCCGCGCTCACGAGGATGACGCCCAGGCGATCCAGCGCAGGTATCCAGCGCGGTGGAATCTCGGCTTGTGGCCAGGGTGGCACGAATACCAGCAGTGCATAGCCAGCGGCTGGTTCGTGCGCGGGGACATAAAGAGCGAAGCGCTCCTGCCCCAGATCGATCGGCTGCTCACTGATGCGCACATGCGACGCATCGGCCTGTTGCTGCAGGCGGAGCGCGTTCAACGGGCTGACCAGGCGGCGCGCGAGTTCGGCGCTACTGGCGTCGGTGGAATACTCCGTAAACCTCACGTCGCCCAACAGGCCTGTCTTTCCGGCGACGACGTCCCCTGCTGCCAGCGCCAGCGGCAGCAGCAGCATGCTCAATGGAAGCAGGGGGCGCCAGCTCATCGGCGCAGGCTAGCATCGGCGCGGTGGCGCAGCATGTGGCCACCAGCGGGCTGCGCCTATTTTGCGGGTTCCGTCGCGCTCCGGGGATAGCTCACCTGGCTTGCGCCGTAGGGCGCATGCCATTGACCCAGGGCGTAGTCGATGGTCATGCGCATATAGCCCTCTGAGTAGCGGGTGGAGAGGCGTGAGCCATCTGCCTGCAGCTCAAATTCGGTCATGCCGTGCTCGGCACGCGGGAACAGTGCCGTGGTAATGGGCATGCCGTTGGCTTGCAGCGACTTCAATCGGCGCAGGGTTTCCGCACTCGGCGCGTCGATGTCGTCCTTGCCAAGCATCCACAGTTGCGGTGTCTTGAGCTTCCTGAGTACGGCCATGGAGTCGTAGTGCCACGGCGTATGGAACATGAAGGCCTTGCCCTTCTCGCGAATCTCGTCAGCGCTGTACGGCAGCACCAAATAGCTGAAGTCGCCGCGTACATCCTTGTACCAGGGCTCGTTGCGGTACTTGTTGCGCGCCGCATCCAGCTGCTCGTAGCCCTGGGTCAGTTCGCTGGACAGGATCAGCCCGATCGCATCGGAGATTTCCCACGCCTTATCGATGGTGGCCTGGTCATAGCCCTTGAGCTGGAGCTGGAAGGCCACCGCCTCGCGGTCTTCCTCCACCGGCGAGATGGCGAGGCCATAGCCAACCATCACGAAATCCACCGTGGTACGTGTGGCAGCCAGCGGAGCCACCCAGCCTCCCTGGCTGCCGCCGCGGAAGCCGACACGCTCAGCGCGCGTGCCGGCAAGCGCGCGCGCCTCCTTTACGGCGGCCACCGCATCGTTGGCGAGCACGCTGTAATCCTGCGTGTAGGTGCCGTCCGAACCACCAGTACCGCGCTTGTCGTAGACAAAGGCACCGACGCCTTCGGCCGGTAGCTGGCGCTGCATGGAGTCGTCGATGCGCGCGGAGCCGTGCTCGGAACCGTGGATGAGCACCACGATCGGCACCTTGCCCTTGCCTTCGGGAAGCATCAACCGGCCGACCAGTTTGGTGCCACCTTCGCCCTCGAACACTACGTCGTGCACGTCGAAATGGATGCGTTGGCCGCCCATGTCACCGAACGTGATGCCGCCCTTGGCGCAATCGGTGAAGGTAACGTCCTTGCCATCGGGGCGAAGCGTCCAACCCGCGGTGCTGGTCCACACATCGTTCTGGGCCCGGGTTAGTTTGCCCGTGGCGCCGTCGATACGGCGCCAGCGCAAAGCGCTGCCGTCGCTGGGAGCGATGTCCAGTGAGCTGCCGTCGGTAAGCCGATAGGCTCCGACGTGACAGTCGACGGCGGGTTGGGCGCTGCTGAGCAGCGTGGCTAGCAGTAGGGATAGCATGCGCGTCCGATGCGTGGGGTGAGTGATGATGACCCTAGCACCAGCCTGCCACTCGGCCATTGGCCGCAAGTCATGCACGGCCACAAGTCATGGCTTGCGTCATGCTTGCGCGAAAGTGATCGCAGGGGAGAGATTCATCAGCCTATGCGAATGCCGCCGAGCCACGTCAATGAACAGACATGCTGCTGTTTCAGGATGGGCAGAGGAGTTGCGCCGCTTCGGCGTCATGAAACCAATCACAAAGGTTTTGCCATGCTTCGTCTAAGCTGCTTTCTCGTCATCGCTGCAGGCATGTTGGTCATGGCCCCAGATGGGCAGGCGAAAGAAGCACCTATCGCTACGAAAGTTCTGGTGATTGGTCATCGAGGCGCGAGTGCATTGCGGCCGGAACACACGCTGGCTTCCTACGCCAAGGCGATTGCCGATGGCGCCGATTTCATCGAGCCGGACCTGGTAATGACGCGCGACGGCGTGCCGGTAGCGCGTCACGAGAACGAAATCAGCGGCACCACCGACGTCGCGCAACATCCCGAATTTGCCGCGCGCAAGGCCACCAGGACAATCGATGGGCATGCCGTCACCGGTTGGTTCGCCGAAGACTTCACGCTGGATGAGTTGAAGACGCTCCGTGCACGCGAACGTCTGCCAGCGTTTCGCAGCACGGCTTATGACGGTCAATTCCAGATTCCTACCCTGGACGAGATCATCGACTTCGTCGCCACTGAAGCGGCCACCAGTGGCCGCGTGATCGGCATCATTCCCGAGATCAAGCACAGCACGTATTTCCAGAAGATTGGTCTGCCGATGGAAGATCGCGTGCTGGCGATTCTCGCTGCGCACGCGTACACGCGCAGCGCGCCGGTGGAGATCCAGTCATTCGAGGTCGCCAACCTGCGCTATCTGCGCGGCAAACTGGGCAAGACCCATCTGAATATCCGCTTGCTGCAGCTGCTCGATGACGCGGCTGCGCAACCGTACGATGTCGTCGCTGCGGGCGGCAAGCTGAGCTATGGCGACATGATGACGCCGGCAGGGCTGGGCGAGATCGCCACCTATGCCGACGCGATTGGCCCGAATATCCGCGCCATCATCCCGCTCGCTGCCGATGGCACGTTGGGCCAGCCGACGCGGCTCGTGCATGACGCCCATGCCGCGAAGCTGGAACTCCACCCCTATACGTTCCGCCCGGAAAATCACTTCCAGGCCAGGAATTTCTGGCAGGGTAGTGATCCGAAGACCTTCAACGAGGCTGGTTCGGTGGCCGAGATGCGCGCTTATCTCGACGCAGGAATCGATGCCTTTTTCACGGATGATCCGGCATTGGGCCGCCGGGCCGTCGACGCTCGCCAAGCGCTATAAGATGGCTTCCGCGACGGGTCACGACACCATCTCTCTTGCTGGGAGTCTCTTATGCGTAGCGCCATGCGTCGTATCGCCGGCACCCTATTGGCACTCGGCCTGGCCGTGCCCGTGGCGGCCGCTCCGGTCATGCTCATTTCCATCGATGGCCTGCGACCGGCCGACGTACTGGACGCCCAGCATCGCGGCCTGAAGATTCCGAACCTGCGGACCTTCCTCACGCAGGGTGCCTATGCCGAAAGCGTGCGTGGTGTGTTGCCCACGACCACCTACCCAAGCCACACCACGCTGATTACCGGCGTATCGCCGGGGCAACACGGCATCGGTGGCAACCTCACCTTCGATCCGTACAACAAGAATCAGCGGGGTTGGGACTGGTACGCCACCGATATCAAGGTGTCTACCTTGTGGGATGCCGCTCACGACGCGGGCCTGAGCACGGCCAGCGTGCACTGGCCGGTGAGCGTGGGCGCGCAGGTGGACTGGAACCTGCCGCAAATATGGCGCACCGGTACGGCCGATGACCGCAAGCTGCTGACTGCGCTGGCCACCCCGGGTCTGTTGCCATCCCTGGAGACGCGGCTCGGCCCCTATGCCAATGGCATTGACGAGAGCATGGCCGCCGACCAGACGCGTGCGCGCTTCGCCGTCGCGCTGTTGGAGTCGCGCAAGCCTGATTTCATGACGGTCTACCTCACCGCGCTCGACCACCAGCAACACGAGAGTGGGCCGGATACGCCGCCATCGCGCGCGGTGCTTGAACAGATCGACGCCTTGGTGGGTGATCTGATGAAAGCATCACGACGTGTGCATCCCGATTGCGTGATAGCGGTGGTATCCGATCACGGCTTTGCCCCTGTCCAGAGCGATGTGAATCTCTACGCTCCCTTTGTCCAGGCCGGTCTGGTCACGCTAAAGGATGGCGTCGTCGCTGACTGGCAGGCCATGCCGTGGAACGATGGTGGCAGTGCCGCGATAGTGTTGCGTGATCCCGCCAATGCCACGGTGCACGGGAAAGTGGCCGCATTGCTCGCTCAGCTTAGAGCTGACCCGGCCTACGGCATCGACCACGTGATCGGCAAGGCTGAAGTGATCAAGCAAGGCGGCACTACGCAAGCCGAGTGGTTCGTGCTGTTCAAGCCGGGCTACGAGATGGGTTCGAAGCTCGATGCACCGATGCTATCGCCGAGCCCCTATCGCGGCGAGCACGGCTACGATCCGGCACTTCCGCAGATGCGCGCGACCTTCCTGATCGAGGGCAAGGGCATCAAGGCGGGCAAGGATTTTGGCGAGGTCGACATGCGCGATATCGCCCCGACGATCGCTCACGTGCTTGGCGTGAAGCTGCCGCAGGCAGAAGGTAAATCGCTGCTTCCTTAGAGCCTCCTCAAAATCGTTGTGATCCGTGTCGCATAGGTCCGAAACGCCACTTTTCTGAGTCGTCAGCCCAGCGAACGCCGGGATGACGAGTAGGAATGGGTGCAAGCACGCGTCCGTCACGGAGTTTTTCAACAGGCACTAAGATCTCGGTTCTATCGAGGCGCAGGGGCCGTGCATGTCCAATCCATCGATCGCCGACAGGCCGCCGCCGCTCCGCTTGCCTGGTTTGGCGGTGGTGTTGCTGGCGCTCGGGGCCATCCTCGGCGCCGTTCTGACTGGAGCGGCTCCCGCCGACGGCTGGCAATGGCTGCATTGGATCTGCAAGCCGCTGACGACCGTGCTGATCTTCGGGACGGCGTGGCGTATGGCGCCGCCGCTGTCGGCGCGCTATCGACGCTGGATCGCCATCGGCATGCTGTTTTCATTGGCTGGCGATATTTTCCTGATGTTGCCGCAGGACGCCTTCGTCCCTGGCCTGGTGGCCTTCCTTGTTGCGCATGTCTGCTTTATCCGGGCCATGCTGGACGATGCGCGCTTTGCGGCGCGTCCGTTGGCCTTGCTGGCTTGCTTGGCATATGCGGCACTCAACCTGTGGTTCCTGTGGCCGTCGCTGCCGGCAGCGCTTTATGCCCCGGTCGTGGTCTATGTGGTGGTGTTGGCGAGCATGGGCGGCCAGGCGGCGTCTCGCGCCTGGTGCCACGCCGGGGACGTGCTGGCGGTCCCGGCCCGGTGGGCGGCGGTAGGCGCGCTGCTGTTCATGCTGAGCGATACACTGATCGCCTGGAACCGGTTCAGCGTTGCCATACCCTGGGCGGCATTGTGGATACTGGCCACTTACTATGCGGCGCTGTGGTGTCTGGCGCGTTCGATTCAACGGGTGAGCGGGACGGGTAGGCACGCGTGAACATGCAGGAAATCATCATTACCTGGGCCACCCCGGTGTTCTTCGCCCTGATCGCGCTGGAACTGCTGGTCGCGAAGCTGCGAGGGCGCGTGGTCTATCACAGCAGCGATGCCATCAACAGCCTCGGCCTGGGCGTGATTTCGCAGATCGTGGCGGTCTTCAGCAAGCTCCTGACGCTGGGCGTCTATGCGTGGTGCGTGCAGCGCTTTGCGGTGTTCGCATTGCCGGCCAACAGCATCTGGGTATGGATCAGCGCGTTGCTGCTCTACGACTTTTGCTATTACTGGCTGCATCGCTGCGGCCACGAAGTGAACATCCTCTGGGCCGCGCACGTGGTGCATCACCAGAGCGAGGACTACAACCTGAGCACGGCGCTGCGCCAGACCGGCAGCGGGGTCTTGCTGGGCTGGCTGTTCTACCTGCCGATGGCGATCATCGGCTACCCGCTGGAAGTGTTCGTGGTGGTGGCGCTGATCGACCTGCTGTACCAGTTCTGGGTGCACACCGAACTGGTAGGGCGGCTGGGATGGTTCGATCGCGTGTTCTGTTCGCCGTCCAACCATCGCGCGCATCATGCGGTGAACGATCGCTACCTCGATCGCAACTACGGCGGCATCCTCATCGTGTGGGATCGCCTGTTCGGCAGCTTCGTCGAAGAAGACGACACCGATCCGCCGATCTATGGCACGCGCTCGCCGTTGCGCAGCTGGAACCCGCTGTGGGCCAACGCCGAGGTGTACTGGGCCACGTGGAAGGATGCCTGGCACGCGCGTCGCTGGCGCGACAAGCTGTTGATCTGGCTGAAACCGCCGGGCTGGCGACCGGCCGACGTCGCCGAGCGATTCCCCAAGCCGGCGTTCGATATCCAGCGTGAGCGCTTCGCGCCGCAGCTATCGCGCGGGCTGGTGCTCTACAGCCTGGTGCAGTTCGCGTTGCTGCTGGGGATGGGCGTGCAGTTCCTGGATCTGGCCAAGCACCTGCCGGCCGCTTCGTTGATCGGCTACGCCGTATTCCTGCTGCTGAGCCTGTACGCGCTGGGTTCGCTGACCGAGGGACATCGCGGTGGCGTAGGGCTGGAGCTGGTGCGTTTGCTCGTTACAGCGGCGATCCCGCTGGTCACTGGCGGCTGGTTTGGCGCCGCGCATCTGGACTTCCGCGTGACGGCCGCCATGGTGGCTATCCCCGTGATCAGCGCCTTGGTGCTGGGTTGGCTCACCCTTTCGGCGCAGGGGCGGGCGGGCAGCGGAAAGACCATTCCCGGTTAGCGCCGGCGAGGCCTCGCGCAGCTGCAGCATGGCAGCGAGAGAGGCATTCGCTATGATCGCGGCTTCGAGTCTGTTCGATACCTTCCCGTAGCCCGCGCCGGGAGCTGTTTGCCCGCCAAACGAGGAAGAACGAGGAAGTGTATGTCGATACACGACCGAGTGATGACGAAGTATGGTGGGCAAACAGACCCGGCCCGTAGGGTTGGCTACCTGTGCCCACCATGAAGCGGCGCGCGGCTTGACCTGACCACCGGTCAGGCGCTGCGCCACGCCCCACTCCCTGGCGGGCACAGGTAGCCAACGCGGGCTACGGGAAGGTATTGAACAGACTCTAATTTCCCGGGGGTGACTAGATGAGTTTCTTGAGCAAGTTGATACGCCACAAGCCTGTGGAGCTGTTGCAGGCGGAGGCGGGCAAGCGCGGAGATTTCCGCCGCGTGCTGGGTCTTTGGCAACTCACCGCGATCGGCATCGGCGGCATCATTGGCGTGGGCGTGTTCGTGCTGGCAGGCCAGCAGGCGGCGATCAACGCCGGTCCGGCGGTGGCCTTGTCGTTCCTTATCGCAGGCATCGCCAGCGCGGCGGCAGCGCTTTGCTACGCCGAGTTCGCGGGCATGATCCCGGTCACCGGCAGCGCGTACACCTACGGTTATGCCGTGCTCGGCGAACTGGCCGCATGGCTGATCGGCTGGGATCTTCTACTCGAATATGCGTTGATCGTGGCGGTAGTAGCGATCGGCTGGTCCGGCTACGTGCAATCGGCGCTGACCAGCATGGGCATGCACCTGCCGGTTTGGGCGCAAGGCGCCATCGGCACCGGCGAAGGCCATGTCTTCAACGTGGTCGCTGCGTTGGTGACGCTGGGCGTATCTGCGCTGCTGATCTTCCGCACGGAATGGGGCGCGCGCTTCAACACGCTGGTCGTGGCGATCAAGGTGGCAGCCGTAGCGCTGGTGATCGGCGTCGGCGCGTTCTACGTCAATCCGGCCAATTGGGTGCCCTTCATTCCCGCGCGCGTCATCGGCCCCGATGGCGTCGGTCATTTCGGTTTCCAGGGCGTGGCCTCGGCGGCTGCGGTCGTGTTCTTCGCGGTATTCGGCTACGACACGCTCACCACGGCCGCCGAGGAATCGAAGAATCCGCAACGCGATTTGCCGCGCGCAGTGCTGCTGTCGCTGGGCATCTCGATGACGATGTACCTGGCGGTGTCGATGGTGCTCACCGGCATCGCCCACTACACCACGCTCAAGACCGACGCGCCGGTAGCCGACGCGTTCAAGGGATTGGGTCTGCACTGGGTGGCACTGACCGTCTCGATCTCGGCCGTGTTTGGCCTGATCAGCGTGCTGTTCGCCTTCATGCTGGGCGCCACGCGCATCTGGTTCGCACTCGCCCGCGATGGCTTGCTGCCGGGCTGGTTTGCCAAGGTGCATCCGCGCTACGGCACGCCGCACCGGCCCACGTCGTGCTGGGCGTGTTCACGGCGTTGGTTGCCGGCCTGCTGCCCATCGAGGAAGTGGCCAAGCTGGTCAACATCGGCGTGCTGTCTGCCTTCATCGTGATCTGTACCTCGGTGATCCTGCTGCGCATACGCAAGCCAGACCTGCATCGCAACTTCCGCACGCCACTGGTGCCGCTGATTCCGCTGATCGGTATCGCGTTCTCGATCTGGCTGCTGGCGGAGCTGCCGGCGATCACCTGGAAGGTCTTTCTGATCTGGGTGAGCCTGGGCCTGGTGGTCTACTTCACCTACGGCATTCGCCACAGCAAGCTGGCAAAGCTGCCGTAGCGGTGATGTAGGAGCGCACCCAGTGCGCGAAAACCCTACGAAGCGATAGCGCCACATCGCGCACTGGGTGCGCTCCTACAGAGAGAGATGTGGGGGTGTGGCGAGCATTCCGCGCATAAGAAAAACGGCCGCGAAAGCGGCCGTTTTTCTTTCTGCGATATCAGCAAAACTCAGAAGCGGTATTCGACCGATGCCGAGTAAGCCGCCACGTTGGTGTTGATCTGCGACTGGCTGGCGCCGGCGCGACCGTACTTCACGTGGTAGTTGTCGTAGTTCAGGGCGAGGCTGACGTTCTTGGTCACGTCGTAGCCAACGCCTGCACCGGCGTACCAGCCGTTGTTCCAGCTGCGCTGCGATGCGGACACGTCGCCTACGGTGACGCCGGCGGTGGTGCGCGAACGCAGGTAGCCGCCATGACCGGTAACGTACCAGTTGTTGTAGAAGTTGTACTTGGCGGTCACGCCGAGCTGACCCACGCGGGGCTTGGCGTACGTCGTGGCGAAGTCAGCGGTGTTCTTGGCTTGGCCGAGGTAGGCGTAGCCGATTTCTGCGCCCACGATGCCGTTCCAGCGCCAGCCGAAGCGCACGTTCTGGAACACGTCGGACTTATCGGAAATGCCGCCGATACGGTAGTTGCTCTGGCCCAGGTTGCCGGCCACGAAGAAGTTGTCGAGCTGGTTGCTTTCGTCGGCCTTGGCGGCGAACGGCGACACAGCGGCGACGGCCAAGACGGCCGCAAGAAGAGGCTTGTTCATGGAATGCTCCATTCTTTTTGTGATGCCGCCACGACTGCTAAGGGGGAGAGTCATGGCGGTCCGCGTGGGGATCGCGGTGTGAAAAGCATACGGGTTTTTAACGCGTGGGTAGCGTCTTTAGCGCCTCGAGGGATGGGCAAGGTTCAGGCATCGCCATGACCTCTGGCAGGGGTTGCAATGCGCCGCTGCCTACTAGCATCGACCGTTCATGTCTCGCGCGGCTGCCGTCGCGGGGCACGGATTTCGTCAGGAGAAAACTTTGAAAGCCTCGCGTCTCGCTTCCGCCATCCTTGCTTCAGCCCTTGGTCTGGGCAGCTTTTCAGCGCTCGCCGACGTGGCCGCGCCGCAGGACGCTCCGTTCAATGGCACGCTCAAGATCAACGTCGATGCCACGGACATCGCGCATCGCGTATTCCGCGTGCACGAATCCGTACCGGCGCAGCCGGGTCCGTTGACGTTGCTGTATCCGCAATGGTTGCCGGGCAACCATTCGCCGACGGGTCCGATCGACAAACTGGCGGGCCTGGTGGTGACGGCGAACGGCAAGACGCTGCCGTGGAAGCGCGACCCGCTCAATGTGTATGCGTTTCATGTCGACGTGCCGGAAGGCGCGAGCAGCGTGGACGTCGAGTTCCAGTTCCTTTCGCCGCAGGACACGCGCCAGGGTCGCGTGGTGATGACGCCGGAAATGCTGAACGTGCAGTGGAACGCGGTGTCGCTGTATCCGGCGGGGTACTACACCAACCGCGTCAAGGCCGAGACCAGCGTGAAGCTCCCCACGGGCTGGCAGTATGGCAGCGCGCTGGAGCTGGCCTCGCGCGATGGCGACACCGTGCATTTCAAGCCGATCGACTATGCCAATCTGGTCGACTCGCCGATCTACGCGGGCAAGTACTTCAAGCGCGTGGACCTGGATCCGGGTGCGAAGACGCCGGTGTTCCTCAACATCGTCGCCGATGATGCGAAATTCCTCGAGATCAAGCCCGAGCAGCTGAAGGTGCACCAGAACCTGGTGCAGCAGATGTACAAACTGTACGGCGCGCATCACTACGATCATTACGACTTCCTGTTCTCGCTCAGCGACAAGATGTCGGGCAATGGCCTGGAGCATCACCGCTCCAGCGAGAATGGCGTCGGCACCGGCTACTTCACCGAGTGGGACAAGAACGCCATCGTGCGCGACCTGCTCTCGCACGAGTTCAACCACTCGTGGGACGGCAAGTACCGCCGCGGCGCCGATCTCGCCACGCCGAGCTTCAACGTGCCGATGCAGAACAGCCTGCTGTGGGTGTACGAAGGCCAGACACAGTTCTGGGGTTATGTGATGGCCGCGCGTTCGGGCCTGTGGAAGGAAGACGAGGCGCGCGACATGCTTGCCCTGGTCGCCGCCACCTATGACAAGGGCCGTCCGGGCTTGCAGCAGTGGCGCAATATCCAGGACACCACTAACGATCCGATCATTGCGATGCGCCGTCCGTTGCCTTACCGCAACTACCAGATGAGCGAGGACTACTATTCCGGCGGTCAGATGATCTGGCTGGACGTGGACGGCAAGCTGCGTGACCTCACCGGCGACAAGCGCTCCATCGACGATTTCGCGAAGGCGTTCTTCGGCATGGACAACGGCAAGTGGGACGTCAACACCTACACCTTCGACGACGTGGTGAAGACACTCAACGACATCGCGCCGTATGACTGGACCAGCTACCTGCGTGAGCGCCTGGATGGTCACGGCCCGCTGATCGGCGGTTTCGAAGCGAACGGCTGGAAGTTGGTCTACAACGACAAGCCGTCGGCCTCGGCAAAGGCGGTGGAAGCGCGTGTCGGTGGTGCCAACCTCACTTATTCGCTGGGCGTGTCGTTCGGCAAGGGCGGTGACACTCTCGACGTGCTATGGGACGGCCCGGCCTTCAAGGCCGGCCTGTCGCCGGGCATGAAGGTGATCGCGGTGAACGGCAAGGAGTTCTCCAACGACGCCGTCAAGGACGCGGTCGATGCGTCGGCGAAGGACAAGAGCCAGCCGATCGAACTGCTGGTGAAGAACTTCGACGAGTACAAGACCCTGCGCATCGACTACCACGATGGCCTGAAGTACCCGCACCTGGAACGCATCGCCGGCAAGCCGGATCGCCTGAGCGAGTTGCTCAAGGCGCGTTGATCCACCGCGCACTTCCCCTCTCCCCTCCGGGGAGAGGGTAGGGTGAGGGGCCAATCCAGCGAGAGACTGGATGGAAGCGGGCTTTGTAGCGAGCTTTTCGCGAGCACCCACCCCTCATCCCGGCCTTCTCCCCAAAGGGGAGAAGGAGAAGTGCGACCCCGCCCCGAACTCCGCTATACTGCGCGTCCGCCGTGCGGCGTGGAGTTCCGCTCCTTCGCACGTGCCGACGCTCATGCGCCCGTAGCTCAGCCGGATAGAGTAGTGGCTTCCGAAGCCATTGGTCGGGGGTTCGAATCCCTCCGGGCGCGCCATATTCCAAGTGGTCAAAGTAATGCAGAGGTCACAGGCCCGGCGCTTTGATCGCAGGTGGCTAGTCCAGAATTTCGGCCTTGCGCGCAGCCTTCTGGACAGCGGCCACCGCGGCAGCGATGACCAGTCCGGTCATCAGCATCCCGAGCAGGCCTAGCAGTAACGCATCGATTCGGCCGAACGCCGTCGTGGGCACCACGTCGCCATAGCCGATGGTGAGCGCCGTGATGGAACAGAAGTACAAGGTCTCGCCGAACGGCGAAGGTGCTCGGTCCGAGGTTTCGACCGGGCCGCCGAGGTAATACATGCCGGCGGCCAGCAAGACGAACAGCAGGAGCAGGCCGGCCAGGATCCCTTGCAGGTACCATAGCGTTTCCACGAACTCCGCGAGCACGTCGCTGGCCTTCAGGTGGTGAGTCGGAGATTTCGGCGTCTTTTCCATGATGCAAGCCTCGCGAATTTGTATGGCGCTCTGCAGGGTTGTTGCCAACAACAGGTCGCCTCATCGCAAGCGGCGGCGTGTGTCGAGCAACTCGACCATCAGGCAGGCATACAGGGTGACGGCAATGAATAGTCCCATGCGCACAGCGAAAGCCGTATAGACGTCCTTTCCCGCGGCGCTGTCCTGCACCGACTGGCCGAGCAGGATGATGAGGGTGACCAGGCTGTTGAGCCAGAAGCTGGGGCTGTATCGGGTCGGGCTTATCGAATAGAGCTTGCGTGCCACCAGCAAGGCGAACAGCAGCATCCACAGGAAGAACATCCACAGGTGCACAAACCACTTGAGTGCGAACCAGAACAGGATCGCCAGCACGCCGCCGAGCAGGGTGGACCCCAGCAGCTCACGTGCCGCGCCGCGCGCCGACGTCGTGCAGCTCTGTCTGCCCAGGCTGACGGACTTCATGATGATCGGCATGTAGCTGCTCGGGTCGGCCAGCGCGAGCAGGAAAGTCGGCAAGACCACCAGGGCGGCACGTAGCGCCAGGCGAACCGTGTCTTCGTTCGGCATGGCCTGGCTCGCGGGAGGTTTGGGAGCAGCGGCGGGTTCCGGAAACAGCCAGTGACAGAGGGCCAGCACCAGCACCGCGAGCAATAGTCCCTTGACCAGTGCGCCCACGACGGTCATCGCCAGGTCGATATTCGCCGTACCGGCGGCGGAAATCATGGTGAGGCCAACCACGAGGAGGGTGGCGACCAGATTGTTGCCTCCGCGCAGGCCATAGCGAAAAGCCAGGAACAGACACAGGCCGATCAGCAGTACGCCAGCCATCAGGTAATAGCGAAGCAAGGGTACGAGCAGCAGGCCGCTGCCCGTGGTCAACGCCATGACCAGCGCAAGGCGCAATCCGTCCTTTAAGGAAAGCGGTCGGTTGACCATCGCCAATAGAAAGACGGCAAACACCGGCGCCACTATGGGAATAGGCAGATCCAGGGCGAAACTGATGGCGAGGCACAGCGCCGTGCCCGTGGCGAGGCGTAGCGCGCGCCGACCCAGTAGCCATCGTTTGTCGAATGCTGTAGCCATCAGTAGAGATAGGAAAGCCAGCTCATTACACGAAGGAACACGCGTCCCAGCGGATTGAGCGGGTTGCCTGACGTTGGAAACGCCATGACTTCGGCCTGCCCACCGACGCGAATGTCGCGAGGCGGTATGGATTCTGCCGGCGTGAACTCCACGACCACCGGAAAGCGCTGGGCCGGGCGCAGCCAGTCGCGACTGTTCTCTACCGTGGGCAGGCTGCCGGGCGGCGCGCTCTGGCCCACGCTGATGCCATAGCCGATGCTGCGGATTCGACCGTGGAAGAGCTCGCCCGGCCTTGCATCCAGCGCGATGGAAACCGGCGTGCCGGGCGTGAGATGGCCCAGGTTGTTCTCAGTCATGTCCGCGCTCACCCATACGTCGTGGATGGCGATCAGCGTCATGACCGGGTTGCCCGCTGCGGCGTACTGACCGACTTCCGTGCGCAGGTCGGTGATCAGCCCGGCGGTGCGAGCACGCACGCGGGTATTGGCGAGGTCCAGCTCGGCCTTCTCCACCGCGGCGGCGGCACTGCGCAACTGCGCGTTCTCCGCTTCGTTGCCGCCTTGCGTCTCTTTCGCACGCTCCACCTCGGCGCGGGCGCCGCTGACCTGGCTGACGGCCTGATCGTGCGTGGCACGCGCAACTTCGAGCCGACGCAACGATACGGTGCCCTGGTCCTCGCGGTAGAGCCGTTCAAGGCGATCGCTGTCCTGTCGCGCCTTGACCTCGTTCGCGATAGCGGCACTCACGGCCGCGAGTGCCGAATCGATGCCGGCCGTGCTTGCACCAATCTGGCGGCGGGTCGATTCGAGGTCGGCGCGCGCGCGGACAAGGGCGATGCGATATTGCTCGGCGTCCACTTCGAACAGGATGTCACCCGCCTTGACCTCCTCGTTGTTGTGCACGAGCACCCGGGTCACGCGCGCCGACACTTCGGCTGCCACCGGAATGACGAACGCCTGCACCCGGGCCTGCTGCGTGTACGGCGTGAAGCGGTCGGCCAGCAGGTACCAGACGAAGCTCACGCCGATCAGCACGAGCACCCATTTCACGCCCTTGCTGGACGGCTCGGCGGCTGGCGGCTGCGCTGGCGGCGCTGCGGGAGAGGGCGACGGCGTGTCACTCATCGGGACTGGCCTTCAGGCGGAAGCGTGGTGGTAGGAGCATTCGACTCGTCGATCAGGTCGCCCCAGTTGGTGCGTTGTTTCATCAGCTCGCGGGTGGCTGGATCCACCAGCGGTTGCTCCGTGTGCCAACCGCCGCCGACAGCCTTGTAGAGGGCGATCAGGCTGCCGACCGCATTGCTGCGGTTGACGATGTAGGCGTCCTGCTGGGAGGAAAGCGCGCGTTGCGCGTCGAGCACGCGCTGGAAGTCCGAATAGCCTTCGCGATAGATCGCGTTGGCGAGCGTCAGCGAGCGACCCGCGGCCTCTTCCGCATCGCGCAGGATGCTGTCGCGCTGCAGCGCGGCGATCAGTCCGGTGGCGGCATCGTCGGCTTCGCGCGCTGCCTGGCGTACGGTGTTCTGGTAAACGACAACTAGCTGTTGCAGTCGGGCGTCCTGCACGCGCACGTTGTTGACGATCCTGCCATGGTCGAACACGTTCCAGGTGACGCTGGGGCCGATGGCGAGGGCAAGCTTGCTGGGTGATCCCGCCACCGAGCTGGCACTCAAGAGTGAGCTGGGTGTTCCCGATGACGAACTCGCGCTCCAGGCGAGCGAGCCCAGCAGCGTCACCGTTGGGTAGAGATCGGCCTTGGCCACGCCGATAAGCGCAGACTGCGCCGCCATCTGCCATTCGGCGGCCCGCACGTCGGGGCGACGAAGCAGCAGGTCCGCCGGTACATCCTGCAGCAGGGCATGGTCGACGAGCGGGATCACCCCTTGCTTGTCCGGTTGCTCATCCAGCTCTGGCAGTGGCCCGGGAGGGCGCCCGATAAGCATGGACAACGCGTGCTGTGCCAGTGTGATCTGGCTTTCGAAGTTCGGGATACTGCTCAGTGTGCTGAGGTATTGCGTCTTGGCCTGCTGAAGGTCCAGCTCATCGCTTTCACCGCCTTTGAACAGGCGCTCGGTGATCTCGAGGCTACGCTTCTGTAGTGCGGCATTGTCGCGTGCGATGCGCAGGCGCGCCTCGGCCGTGCGCATCGTGTAGTAGGTGTCGGCCACCTGTGCGTGGAGCAGGACCAGGACCGCGTCGCGGTTCGCTTGCGAGGCAAAGTACGCCGCATCCGCCGACTCGATGGCGCGCTTGAAACGGCCCCAGAAATCCAGCTCCCAGCCGATGTCGAAGCCGACGCCGTATTGCCAGGAGCCACTCGAATTGGGACCGCTGTCCCCGGAATGCTTGCTCTTCGTATACAGGGCGTCGCCTCCGAGTTGCTGCACTTGCGGGTAACGTCCGCCTTGCGCAATGCCCAGTTGTGCGCGTGCCTCGAGCACGCGTAACCCGGCGATCTTCAGATCGGCGTTGTGGGCATCGGCCTCCGCTATGAGGCGCTCGAGACTCTGATCGCCAAAGACCTGCCACCACTGGCTGGCATCGGGTTGCGATTGATGTGACGTGGCCTGCTCGATCGCCGGGCTGCTCCAGTGTTCGGGCCAGCCCTCATGCTGTGGGTGGAAGTCCGGGCCTACGGTCACGCAACCGCCGAGGCAGGCCACGCAGGCCAACCACAGTGGGTTCGGACCAGTGCAACGCGGCACGGCGATGGCCCGGCAGCATCAAGGCTGCTTCGTTTCGACCGGCGCCTCGGCACTCGCCTGATCATCGACCCAACGCCAGAACAGTTGATAGCCGACGGCGAGCACGACCGGACCGATAAACAGGCCGATCACGCCGCCGGTCACCATGCCACCCAGCGCGCCAATCAGCACCACCGGCATCGGTACGTCGACGCCGCGCCCCAGCAGCAGGGGCTTGAGCACGTTGTCCGCCAGCCCCGCGATAAAGACATAGATCGCGAACACAATCGTGCCCACGGTGAAGCCTTCGCTGGCGAAGACATAGATGATGATCGGGATGGTGATCAGGGTGGCCGGTAGCTGCATGATGCCAAGCAGCAACACCGCCAGCGCCAGCAGGCCCGCACCAGGAATGCCCTTCATCACGAAGGCGACGCCGACCAGCAGCATCTGGATGAACGCGATGCCGACGACGCCCTGGGCCACCGCGCGGATCGTGGCGGCACACAGCTCCGTGATCTTGGGGCCGGCGTCTGGGCCGAAGATGCGCGATGCAATGCGCAGGGAGGCACGCTTTGATTCCTCGCCATAAGCCATGAAGATGCCTGAGATGATCAGCGCGAAGATGAATACCAGCAGCCCTGTGCCAACACCGGTGGCAGCCTCCAGCAGCACAGCACCCACTCCCTTGAGTTGGGGAGTGATCTTCTGGATCAGGCCGGTCAGATTGGTGGAGGCCTGAAGCCAGAACGCATAGACCTTACCGCCCACAAGCGGCCAGTTAGCCACCGATTCGGCGGGTGGCGGAATGCGGACGCCGCCGCTCTTGGCCATCTCCATCGCATTGCCGACCGAGTCGACCAGGGCGACGCCGAGCAGGTACGCGGGTACGATGAGGATGATGAGCGCCAGAAGCACGATAAGCGTGGCCGTCAAGCCGTCCTTGTTGCCGAGGCGTTTTCGTAGCCGCAGATGGAGCGGGTACATCGTGATGGCGAGAATCATGGACCATACGAGCAGGCTGCCAAACGGATAGAAGATCCGGAAGCAAACCACGGCCAGGATGGCAATCAGGCCTGCCCGGATCAGCACATCCAGCATGCCCCGGGAAAGCGCCCTTTCGGAAATCGGCGTCGTCAGCATCGTTAATCTCCTTGCACGTTGCAGCAGGGATATCCGAGCGATAAGCCTGGCTCTGGAGGTGATCAGGATAGGCCGGCCCCACAAGCTCGGCTCCCTGATCATGCGTCACCCAACGTGTTTGTCGCGAGAAGGCCGGGAGCGCCGTGGCGAACTTCAGGCCCTTCACGCAGGCGCTTTTCCGGAGGTACGTACCGTCACCTTGTCCTGGTCGTCACCAGCCCGCATGGCATACGTAGTTTTACTTAGCGCCATGCGCAGGAACTCCACCCTCCTTCAACGCAATGAGGCGTTAGAGTAAGGCTGCTTTTGAAGAGTGCGCCTGTCCGTTCCCGTTGATCGCGCGCATGACCTGCAGTGCCACTGCCATGCGACACCTTTTGCTGCGCAAGTCCTCTGGTCGAGTCGACAATGAGCCGATTCCTGACATATCGGGCCGTACTGTTGGCAAGCGTCTTCGGGTTCCTGCTTCATGCGGGCATCGCGTCCGCGCAGGAACTGGAGCCGCGAACCTATTCCGCGTCGCCCATCGGCACGAACTTCATCGACGTCGGCTATAACCGCCTGACCGGCGATGTCCTGACCGACCCGTCGCTACCCATCAGCAACGTCCAGGCCACGATCAACACGTATGCGCTCAGCTATGTGCGCAGCTTCGGGCTGGCCGGCCACTCGGCATCGCTGGGCATCGGCCTTCCCTATGTCGACGGCAACCTGAGCGGCAACGTGATAGATGCGCCGACTCAACTCCACCGCTCCGGCATGGCCGATATGAAGTTGCGGTTTGGCTTCAATCTCATCGGCAGTCCCGCCTTGACCCCGGAGGAGTTCGCACGTCGGACGCCCACCGCCTCGCTTGGCGTGAGCTTGACGATATCGGCGCCGACGGGCCAATACGTGCCGGCGCGACTCGTCAACATCAGCACCAATCGGTGGACATTCAAGCCGGAGATCGGCATCTCGAAACCGATGGGGAAATGGTTTCTCGAGGCGTCCGCCGGCGTGTACTTTTTCACCACGAACCACGACTTCTACGGCGGCAACGAGCGAAGCCAGGATCCTCTGGCGACGGTACAGCTGCATGGCGGCTACACCTTCCATCCCGGATTCTGGATCGCTGCCGACATCGGCTACGTGGATGGCGGAGGCACCAGCGTCAATGGCGTGTCCAAGGCGGACCGGCAATCGAATGCGCGTTATGGCCTCACCTTTTCGGCGCCGCTCGCCCGCGGCTGGTCGGCCAAGCTCGCGTTGTCGAATGGACTGGTGACGCGCATCGGTGGCGACTACAAGTCAATTACGTTTGCGGTGCAGTACCGCTGGTTCGATCGCTGACCGGGCGAGTGCGGCGATAGCGCCGGCGCGCCGACGCTGCCGTAGCCGTATTTGATTTCCTTCTGGACGAGCTATATATTAGAAAACGCGAATATATGAATCTACGTGGGTGAGCGCATGCATCCCTGGATGCTCTCTACGCTTGGCGGTGTGCTGATTGGCTTGTCGGCCGTGATGCTGATGGGCACGCTCGGCCGCATCGCCGGTATCAGTGGTATAGCCAGCGGTCTGCTAACCGGCGCTAGCGATCGGGGCTGGCGCGTAGCCTTTGTGGTTGGACTGGTCGCGGCGCCGTTCTTGCTGCAGTGGTTGCAAGGCGATGCCGGTATCGGCGCGCCGCAAGTCGGATGGCCGTTGATGGCCGTGGCGGGTCTGCTGGTCGGCTTTGGCACACGCTTGGGTAGCGGTTGCACCAGCGGCCATGGCGTATGCGGCATGGCCAGGCTGTCACCACGCTCCTTGCTGGCTACCGTGGTATTCGTGATGTTCGGGGTGGTCACGGTGTTCGTGATGCGCCACGTACTGGGAGGTTACGGCGCATGAAACTGGTCATGGCATGGGCGGCGGGGCTGCTGTTCGGACTCGGCTTGAGCCTGGCGGGTATGACGCAGCCCGCCGTGGTGCTGGGCTTTCTGGATCTGTTCGGTGTCTGGAATCCGCGCCTGCTCTTCGTGATGGGTGGCGCCGTGCTGACCACCGCCATCGGTTATCGACTGGTGTTGCGTCGCGGCCAGCCGCTGCTGGAAGCCACCTTCAACCTGCCGACGGCACGCCAGATCGACCGCCGCCTGGTCGTCGGCGCGGCCTTGTTTGGCATTGGCTGGGGCTTGGCCGGCTATTGTCCGGGCCCCGCCTTGGCCTCGATCGGCGGTGGCGTCGCATCGGTGTTGTTGCTGGTGGCGACCATGGCCCTGGGTTGGTGGCTGGCTGCGCAGTGGCCGGCACAAGCCCGCTCCACGGATACGAAGTGAGGTCGACACCATGAAACGTCCCGAAGTGAAGGCTTTCTTCGATGAGCCCACCAACACCTTCAGCTATGTGACCTGGGACCCCGCCACGCGCATGGCGGCCGTGATCGACAGCGTGCTCGACTTCGACGCCGCATCCGGCCGTACGCGACATGATTCGGCCGACGCGATCGTCGACTTCGTCAAGGCTCAGGACCTGAGCGTGGCGTGGGTCATTGATACCCACGTGCATGCCGACCATCTTTCGGCCTCGCCGTACGTGCAGTCTCGCCTCGGCGGCAAGCTGGGCATCGGCGAACATGTCCGTCTGGTGCAGGACACGTTCGGACGATTGTTCAACGCAGGGTCCGGGTTCTCGCGTGATGGTAGCCAGTTCGATCACCTGTTCAAGGACGGCGAACGCTATCGACTGGGCGATATCGAGGCGGTGGCGCTGCATACGCCAGGCCATACGTCGGCGTGCATGACACATGTGATCGGCGATGCGGCCTTTGTCGGCGACACGTTATTCATGCCCGACTTCGGCACCGCACGCTGCGACTTCCCGGGTGGCGACGCGCGCGTGCTCTATCGTTCGATTCAACGCATCTTCGCGTTGCCGGACGAGACGCGCATCTTCCTTTGCCATGATTACAAGGCGCCTGGCCGCGATGTTTTTGTGCACGAAACGACGGTCGGCGAAGAACGGCGCGGGAATATCCATGTGCGTGACGGTACCGACGAGGATGACTTCGTACGCATGCGCACGGCGCGCGACGCGACGTTGGCCGTGCCCAAGCTGCTGCTACCCGCCGTGCAGGTGAATATGTGCGCCGGAAAGCTGCCGCCCGCCGAGGACAACGGCATCAGCTATCTGAAGATTCCGCTCAATGCATTTTGACCTCATCGGCGCACGCCCGGCGTCCATCCATCGCATCGCAAGCCTTTGGTCATGAGCCGCTCAACCAAGCCGATACGTGCGCCAGCGCGTAGCCACAAACCCGCGATGAGCATGGACGCGATGTCGCGCCATGCGGACGAAGCGGTTGCCCTACTGAAGGCGATGGGCAGCCAGAATCGCATGATGTTGCTATGCCAGCTGCTGGAAGGCGAACGTTCCGTCAACGAACTGGCCGATGCGCTGCAGCTGGCGCAAAGCGTGGTGTCGCAGCATCTCTCGGTGCTTCGACGCGATGGACTCGTCGCGGGCCGCCGTGAAGGGCAGTCCATCTACTACGACATCTGCGACGAGCGGGTACGGTCCTTGATGGCGACACTGTTCGAACTGTTTTGCGTTGACGATTGACGTCCACGGGTGGGCCTGCCCCGGACCCTCTCCCCGCAGGGAGAGGGAAGAGTGGACGTATACGCGTCAGTGATGGCGCAACTTCTTCTCGAATTCCTTGACCTGCTTTTCGGCTTCGTCGCGCGCCATGCCATAGCGCTCTTGCAGCCGACCCGATAGATATTCCGAGTTGCCTTCGGCCACTTTCAGGTCGTCGTCAGTGAGCTTGCCCCAGTGCTGCTTGATCTGGCCGCTGAGTTGCTTCCACTGGCCCTGGATGGTGTCTTGATTCATGACCATACCTCGTTGGGTTGCGTAGGGATGCAATGCGCATTGCGGGGTCGATTCGAACAGCGCGGAGGTTAAGGATGCTCTGATTAGCTCTGCGCAGGCGTCATGATGTCCAGAAGGCCCGCAGGCGGAGTTGCGTGGCGCCGGGAAGACTGGCCGTCTTGCCAAGCCGCGCGGCACCGCCTGCGGGCCTTCTGGACATCACCCCATCACATTGAATTCAACACGTTGGGGCCGGTCCTGTCTGTCCGCATCCCTTCGGTGAGCCGGCTCGACAGACGGCCAGTCTGCCTTCGCCGACTCGCCTGTGGTCTGCGAACAGACAGGACCGGTGACGCCTACGCAGAGCTAATCAGAGCATCCTTAAGGACGCGTGCCATTTCCGTAGCCTAGGGTCGGGACGATTCATGGGCGTATGCGCCCAGCTGATACGACATTCGCGTTACGTCGACATCGATGATGCGTGGATGAACAGGCGGAAGGGGAGCTCGGGTCCCAAGAGAGCGTGGCAACCCCGTTGCCGATGATGTCTACTGCAGCGGGCCGGCATCGGCTCGCCTCTCAACGTCATGGAGGGTCGCGATATGGCTTCAGTACTGCAGCAAGGGGTCGGCCGCTCGGGCTGGCTGATGGTGATCTACGGCATCATCTCGGTGCTGTTTGGGCTCAGCACCTTGATCTGGCCAGGCAAGACGGTCATCGCGTTGGCGTGGGCGTTCGGCATCATGGCCCTGGCCGAAGGCATTGCCAGCCTGTTCCAGCTGTTCAAACGCAATACGTCGATCTCGCGTGGCTGGGTTGCGCTATACGCACTGACATCGATCGTCTTCGGCTTGCTGGCCATCTGGCATCCGCTCGCCGTCGTCAGCGCCTTGCTGTTGTTCCTGGCGGCCTGGCTGATCGTGGCTGGCGTCTATCGCATCGTGTTCGCCATTCGCGTGCGCAAGGAGATCAAGGGCGAATGGCTGATCGCCCTGAGTGGCGTGGTGGCCATCGTGCTTGGCGTGATGTTCGTGGCCTATCCGGCCGCTGCCTTGCTCACGGTGGCGGTGTGGATCGGCGCGGCAGCGCTGGTCTACGGGGTGCTGCAGATCATGGCCGGCGTGCGCATGCTGCGCTGGAAGTCGGCGATGTGAGGTGGTCCCGCCGCGTGGGGCAGGCTATGGAAAAGGCGCCCTTGGGCGCCTTTTCTTCGTGCCTTGCAGAAAGCCTTGCGCGTCAGCTGCGCACTTCGAAATTCTCGCTGGCGACGGGCTTGCCGTTGAGCGAGATCACTACCTTGTACTGGCCGACGGGCCAAGCATTCGGGTTCTGCACCTTGAACGTGGTCGTCGCCGGTCCATCGGTGGCAACCGATTCGGTGCTGTTGTTGAACGGCTGGTCCTTGCCATCCACATAGCTCCAGTTGGCGCTGAGCGACGCGTTGCCGGTGTTGCCCAAGGTTGTCACGCTGGCATAGATCGCCTTGTCGGTCGGCGCAAAGCGTCGCTGTACCTTGCTGATGATATGCGAGGCATCGACGGCACTGCCGATGGTTACCGCGGCGACCTTGATGTCATTGGTGGGTTGGAGGCTCGCCGATTTGCCGTTGGTGCTGGCGGGAGCCGGCGTCGTGGCCGCTGGCGTCGGCGCGGTGGTGGCTGGCATCGGTGCGGCCGGTGCTGGAGCAGTGGCAGCCGGTGCGGCCGGCGGTGCGCTGGCTTCCTGCTGGTTCTTGCCGCACGCGCTGAGCATCAGCAGGCCGGCAAGGGTCGCGCAGTACAAAGCAGTGGTGCGTGCCTGAACGTTCATGACTGACCCCTTAGCTGGTGGCGGAAGGCACTCGCGAGCCGCGACGTTGCGGCCCGGGTGGGTGGAACAGGCTTCGAGGCTAGTCCCGTGGGACTGAAGCGTTGATTACTGCGCGCGGCCGCCTCGACATAATCTTCACGCCCTGAAGCGCGGTCCGCGGCTCTATTGGCGCGCGCTGCGAGGATTGCCGGGCGTCTCCAAGCTGGTGCTGCGGTAGGGGTTGATGTCCAGCCCGCCGCGGCGCGTGTAGCGTGCATAGACGCTCAGCTGCTCGGGTCGGCAACGTTCCATCACGTCGACGAAGATGCGCTCCACGCATTGCTCGTGAAACTCGTTGTGATTGCGGAACGACACCAGGTAGCGCAGCAGGCCGGCCGGGTCGATCGCGGCGCCCCGATAACGGATCTGCACGCTGCCCCAGTCCGGCTGGCCGGTCACCGGACAATTGGAGCGCAGCAGGTTCGACACCAAAGCTTCCTCGACGATGTGTCCGCTGGCGTCGGCGTGCAGGTAGTCCGCACGCGGCGGGCCATAGTCGTCGATGTCCAGCGTCTGCTCGTCGATCAACTGGCCTTCCAGATCGGTCACCGCATGGCCGCGTGCGCGCGCATCGCTGAGCAGGACTTCGACGGTCGCGCCTGCTGCCGCGGAAAGGTCACGCGCCAGCGTCGCTACCAAGGTGTCGACGTCGGCCACGCGTTCCTGCGAAAAACCGTTGAGATAAAGCTTGAACGACTTCGATTCGATGATGTTGGGCGAAACCGCCGGTACACGGAACTCCGCCAGCGCCACCACGGGCTTGCCGCGGGCATTCAGCCAGGACAGTTCGTAGGCGTTCCAGATATCCACGCCGTGGAACGGCAGCGGTTCGGATACGCCGATCTCCGCGCGCTTGGCCGTGCGTGGAATCGGAAACAGCAGGCTCGGGTCGTAACGGTCGGCGTAAGCCGTGGTTTTGCCGAGGGGGGAATGTTCGGGAGTGCTCATGGGCCCATTCTACCGGCCCGGAGTCTCGGCCATCGTATGAAACTGCGGAGATAAGGGGGCCAACCATGACGACTTACCTAGGTCGCCCGGGCCCGGCCATCCCTATAGTGTCTGTCGAGCCTCTCACGTGGTCCCAAGGAATACTCCCGCATGAAGAACCCCGCCTTGGCCTGCCGATTCGTGGCCGGCCTGCTCGTGGCTGGCACGCTGAGCGCGCCGGTTTTCGCCGACAGTCCGGCCGCCGGCTTCGATCCGCAGGCGCTGTTCGCGCCGCTGTCGCTGCCGGATGCAGCCAATGCGTTCCGTGGCGGTGCCGGCAAGCAGGGGCCGCTGTTCTGGCAGAACCGCGCCGACTATGCGATCCAGGCCGATATCGATCCGGCCACGCATTCGCTGCGCGGCGAGGAGACCATTACCTATACCAACCGCAGCCCCGACGCGCTCGACGTGCTGTGGTTGCAGCTGGACCAGAACATCTATCGGCGTGATTCGCGTGCCGCACTTGGCTCGCCGCGTCCGCGCACGGAAGCCACCGACGGCTACCAGATCGATGCGGTCGAGCTCGATGGCAAGCCGGTCCACTTCCTGGTCGACGACACGCGCATGCGCGTGGATCTGCCGCAGGCGCTGGCGAGTGGCGGCAAGCAGCTCAAGCTGCACGTTCGTTATCACTACACCGTGCCGGGTCCGTGGGGCGGGCGTACCGCAGTGACGCCGACCAAGAACGGCGACATCTACGAGATCGCGCAGTGGTTCCCGCGCATGGCGGTGTACGACGATCTGCGCGGGTGGGACACGCTGCCCTACCTGGGTTCGGAGTTCTATCTCGAATACGGCGATATCGATTACGCGATCACCGTGCCGTGGAATTATCTAGTGGCCGGCTCCGGCGAGCTGACCAATCCCAACGAGGTGCTTACCGCCACTCAGCGCCAACGCTTGGCGCAGGCTGCGCAGAGCGACCGCACGGTGCTGATCCGCACCACGCAGGAAGTGACCGACCCGGCCAGCCGCCCCAAGCAGAGCGGCACGCAGACCTGGCGCTTCCATATGGAGCACACGCGTGACGTCGCCTTCGCCGCGTCACCAGCCTTCGTGTGGGATGCCGCGCGCATCAACCTGCCCGAGGGCAAGCATGCGCTGGCCATGTCGGTGTATCCGGTGGAGGCGGCCGGCAAGGACAAGTGGGATCGCTCCACCGAATACCTCAAGGGCGCGGTCGAGCACTTCTCCGCGAAGTGGTATCCGTATCCGTGGCCGGTGGCGGTGAATCTTGCCGGTCACGGCGCGGGCATGGAGTATCCCGGCATCGTGTTCGACGGCATCGAGGACAGCGGCCCAATGCTGTTCTGGATCAGCGCGCATGAAATCGGCCACACCTGGTTCCCGATGATCGTGGGCTCCAACGAGCGCCGCAACGCGTTCATGGATGAGGGCTTCAACACCTTCATCGATATCTACGCGTCCGACGCCTTCAACCACGGCGAGTACGCACCCAAGCGCGACAGCGAGTACGCGCCCAAGGGCGGCAACCCGGTGGATGAGATCCTGCCGTTGCTGGCCGATGCGCAGGCACCCACGCTGATGGCGCCGGCTGATTCGGTCTCCGAGAAGTACCGCCACTCGGTGAGCTACTTCAAGGGCGCGCTGGGCCTGGTGCTGCTGCGCGAGCAGATTCTCGGCCCCGAGCGTTTCGACCCGGCCTTCCGCAAATACATCGCCACCTGGGCCTACCATCACCCGACGCCGTCCGATTTCTTCCGCTTCATGAGCAGCGAGACGGGCGAAGACCTGGCCTGGTGGTGGCGCGGCTGGTACCTCAACAACTGGCAGCTCGACATGGGCGTAAGCGGCGCCTCGTATGTGGACAAGGATCCGGCCAAGGGCGTGACCATCACGTTTGCCAGCAAACAGAAGCTGGTGATGCCCGCCACCTTGCGCATCGATTTTGTCGATGGCAGCCACCGCGACGTGCGCGTGCCGGTGGAGATCTGGCGACAGAGCGCCACGCCGAGCCTGACCTTGAACACCAGCACGCGTATCAAGCAGCTGACGCTGGATCCGGACCACAAGCTGCCGGATGCCGATCGCAGCAACAACAGCTTTGCGATGCCGTGAGGATGCTTCTTCTCTTGCCAGGGATGTATCAAACACAACCCCCACCTTCTCCCTCACCGTCATCCCAGCGAAAGCTGGGATCCAGCGACTTTGCTTTGCACGAAAGGCACTGGATCCCAGCTTCCGCTGGGATGACGGGTATTTTGAAGGGTAGGCAATCCCCCACCGCCAGACTCCGCGCCAACTTCATAAAGAACGACGTGATGACCAACACCTCAAAGCTCCACCCCCGCTTCCGCGCGCTATCCGTCGCCACCCTGCTCGTCTTGGGCCTGGTGTCCACAGCACAAGCAAACACACCCGACGAAACGCGCTGGCAGAACCAGGCAAAGGCCATCACGATCACGCGCGACGACTGGGGCATCGCGCACGTTCATGGCAAGACCGATGCCGACGCGGTGTTCGGCATGATCTATGCGCAGGCCGAGGACGATTTCAATCGCGTCGAGACCAACTATCTCAACGCGTTGGGCTGGCTGGCCGAGGCCGAGGGCGAGTCGGCGATCTGGTCCGACCTGCGCCAACGGCTGTTCATCGACCCGGCGGAACTCAAGCAGGTTTACGCCAAGAGTCCCGGCTGGCTGCAGACCTTGATGAATGCCTGGGCCGATGGCCTGAACTACTACCTCGCTACTCACCCCGACGTGCATCCCCGCGTCATCAAGCATTTCGAACCATGGATGGCGCTGAGCTTCAGCGAAGGCAGCATCGGCGGCGATATCGAGCGCGTATCGCTCAATGAACTGCAGGCGTTCTATGGCCACGCCGGCGAGCCGATGGCGAGCATCGATACGCCATCGAGCTGGGTAGAACCCACCGGTTCGAACGGCATCGCCATCGCGCCCAAGGTCACGGCCAACGGCCATGCACTGCTGCTGATCAATCCGCACACCTCGTTCTTCTTCCGCTCCGAACTGCAGATGACCAGCGATGCCGGCCTCAACGTCTATGGCGCGGCGACCTGGGGGCAGTTCTTCATCTACCAGGGCTTCAACCATCACATCGGCTGGATGCACACCTCGACCGGCGTCGACAAGGTCGACGAGTTCGCCGAGACGATCGTGCACAAGGATGGCCAGCTGTTCTATCGCTACGGCAAGGAACTGCGGCCGGTCGCCATGCGCAAGATCAGCGTGCCTTACCGGACGGCGGACGGTTCGATGGCCGCGCGGACGTTCACCACGTATGCCACGCATCACGGTCCGATCGTGCGCGAACAGGACGGCAAGTGGATCGCCACGGCACTGATGAACAAGCCCATGGAGGCGCTGGAGCAGAGCTGGCTGCGCACCAAGGCCACGGACTTCGCCAGCTTCATGAAGGTGGCCGAGCTGAAGGCCAACTCGTCGAACAACACGATCTTCGCCGACGACAAGGGCGAGATCGCCTATCTGCACCCGCAGTTCATCCCCAAGCGCGATAACCGCTTCGACTACACCAAGCCCGTGGATGGCAGCGATCCGGCCACCGACTGGCAGGGGCTGCACGCGCTCAACGAGGCGCCGCATCTGCTCAATCCGGCGAACGGCTGGATCATGAACACCAACGACTGGCCGTATTCCGCGGCGGGTCCGTACAGTCCGAAGCGCGAGAACTATCCGCGCTATATGGACAGCGTGGGCGAGAATCCGCGCGGCATCCACGCGACCATGGTGCTGAGCGACAAGAGGGATTTCACCATGGCGTCGCTGGCGTCGGCGGCATTCGATTCCTACCTGCCGGCGTTTGCACGACAGATTCCCGTGCTCGTGGCCGATTACGACGCGCTGCCGGCCAGCGATCCGCTGAAGCAGAAGCTGGCCGGCCAGATCGCCCTGCTGCGCCACTGGGACTATCGCTGGGGCATCACCTCGATGCCGACCACGCTGGCCGTGTTCTGGGGCGACATCCTGTGGGACAAGGTCGACAAGTCCGATGTTTCCGAGGGCCTTTCCGTCTACGACATCATGGCGCAGAGGGCCGGCGCGAAGGCGCGCCTGGAAGCGCTGGTCGAAGCCTCCGATCGGCTGGAGAAGGACTTCGGCAGCTGGGGCGTGCCCTGGGGTGAGGTGAACCGTTACCAGCGTCTCAACGGCGATATCGTGCAGCCGTTCAACGATGGCAAACCCAGCATCCCGGTGCCATTCACCTCATCGCGTTGGGGCTCGCTCGCCTCCTTTGGAGCGCACCGCTGGCCGGGCACGAAACGCTATTACGGCACCAGCGGCAACAGCTTCGTGGCGGTCGTCGAGTTTGGCGACAAGGTGCACGCCCGCGCGATTACGGTCGGCGGCGAAAGCGGCCATCCCGAATCCCCGCACTTCGACGACCAGGCCGAGCGCTATACCACCGGCAACCTGCGCGCGGTTTACTTCTGGCCGGAGGATCTCAAGGGGCATACCGAGCGGGTCTATCACCCGGGCTCGTAGTGCTTTATTCGGAACATGGCGGGATAGCAGGAGGGCCGTGTTCGTGCGCATAGCCGCTCGTCTGGCGAGCGGCTACGCGATCCATCAGTTAACTGCCGCGCTCACCAGCTTGAGCACATCGGTCCACGGCGTCGGACCCTCGTGCATTGCATAGACGGTGTCGACCTGGAGATGCTCGCGTTCGACGGCTTGTACGACTTCGTGCATCAGTTGCGGGTCGTACAGGCCGTGATCGGCGTTGAGCGCAAGTGTGTCGCTGGCGTAGAGCAAATGACGCTCGGGAAAATAGACCATGAACTGGCGCTCCGTCGAAGCCCCACGTAGTGGATAGAGCACGACGCGATTGGCGCCGTGGCCAATCTCCGTCTTGTTCGCCACATCGATCCAGTGCGGCGCCTTGGGCTGGGTCTGCAAGGCGTCGGGATGGAGACTATGCGGTGAAGACAGCAGCCGTTCCAGCAGCGGCCGGTTGAGGTCGAGCGCATAGACCGGCAGGCCCTCGGCGACGGCTTGGCGAACGCCGGCCATATGCGGCCAGGAATCGGAGGAGGTGAGTACGCCCTTGATGGGTGTATCCGGGTACTCGCCGTGGGCCTTGGCAAAGATGCCCTGTGCAAAGGTGGGCGAGATAGGCGCCTCCAAGACGAGCACACCATCGTCCTGTTTGATCAGGGTCGTGCTCCATGAGCCCCGGTAAAGCTCGATGCCGGGTGCGAGTTCGATGCGGGACTTGTCGCTGAACGCACGGTCCCAACCCTTGGACTGCGTACTCTTCGACGCGACGGCCGCATCCATGGCAAACGTCTTGTCGTCCAGCTTGTCGTTGAAGCTCGCATCGACAATCTGGGTCGATTGCCACGGCACGTCGTTACGCACCTCAACCAGGTTGGTCGGAAGCACGAGACCCTGGAAAAGATGCCAGTTGTCGAAATAGACGCGCTGCCTGACATCGCCCCAGGCGTACCAGAAGTCGTGGAACGTGCGCGTGCTTTCCATCGCATCGGGCAGATGGTTGCTGGCGTTGAGAAGCACGCGAATCGGTGTGCCCTCCCAGGTGAACTCGACCACGCTGTGCGGTGTGCCACGCAACCACTGCGACGGCGCGTAGTGCAGGTCCGATGCCGCAGAAGCGTTGAGCAGAAGGTGTTCCGGGCCCAGCGCCAAGGCGTCGCTGGTGGTGTCGATGTCGGCCAGTGAGCAGGGGCTATCGCCCTTTTCGCCGCGATAAACGCCCGCATGCGGGGTCGCGATCAGGGTCTGGGTGATTTCGGCCTGATGAGGGTCCGATTCAGGCCACGTGACATGAGCGACGCGAACGAGTCGGCCCTTGTCGAAGTCCAGCGTGAGGTCGTCACGTTCATACGCCGTGACGAAAGGCTGCTGGCGGTATGACTGCTCGGTAAGCGCGGCGTGGCCCGTGGTCTGGTAATGCACGTTGGCGATGGCGCTGAGCTTTTGTCGACCGCCCATGGCCATCATGGCCTGATCGACGCAGGCGCGGGCATCCATGTCGGCGCAACCCTGGTGCGTTTTACCAGGCACGGCATCACCGTCATGCGGCACCTCGGTGGCCATCGCCGGTGCGGCGAGTACCAAGGCCAGGGCACTGGCCAGGTAAAGGGGAGCATTGCTGCGACTGCTCTTGCGACAATCCATGGCACGTCACCTGATCGCACCCGGTAATGGGTGTCGCGCAGCCTACGAGCTTCACCGGTGGGCGCCGCCTGCGGGAAGTCATGGCTGACTTTCGACCTATGCCAGCGTCTTGGCGCTCGCTCGCCCTTTGCGCGAACTCCATGTAGGAGCGCACCCTGTGCGCGATAGGCGCTTCAGAGTCGCCGCTCGGTAGGCTTTTCGCGCACAGGGTGCGCTCCTACAAAAGAGGCGTCGGAGCTTGTCGGCTCACGCTGAGCGCGATCGCCCTGAGCCGTGGCCCATGCTCGCCATCAGGTCGGCCAGCTGCTTGACCGCTGCTTCCGATGCCGCGCGATTGGGCACGACATCGCTATTGTTGAAGTTACCGGTTTCACCAAAGGACTGAACCATCAGGCCATCGCTACGGGGCACCATGCTGAGGTTCCTGGTGGACAGGCCGTAGGTGACTTCGGGTTGGGGAATCAGGCGCGCAGTTTGGCCGCGCACGGGAATGACCGAGTCGTCATTGAACAAGGCCCGGGCACCATAGCCGGTGGCGTTGATCAGGGTCGTTTCGGGTAGTGCAAGCAACTCGTGCGGTTGATGGAATTCGCGCACCTCGATCTTGCCGCCAGCAGCGAGGAAGTCAGCCATCAACATGCGCGCATAGGTGCTGATGTTGAACATCATGGTCGTGTAGCGACGCACATGAGGCTGCGGGAAAGGGTGGCTGCCAGGCGGCAACTCCACGGAACGCGGCGTCAGGTCCAGCACGCGCTCGCGGAAATCGCCGTACTCGGGCTCGTCGGCAACCTCGGTGTGGGACTGGCCCGCCGGCGTATCCGATAGCGCATAACCCTCGATCCACTCGATCGGCTTGCCCGGCACCCCAAGCAGGCTCTGGTACATGGCATGCGAGATGCGCGTCATCTCCTCCCAGCGCTCGGCAAACGCCGCCGCATGCTGTGCGTCGCAAATGCGCGAGTCGGGCGTCCACAGCCCGGACGCGCGCATCGAGTACACATCGGGCGGCAGCGCCTTGGCATAGATGCGCACCGACATGCCGGCCCGTTGCGCGACCAGGGCCGATGTGAGGCCCAGCGCGCCACAGCCGATCACACCCAAGTCGCGCACGTTGGTGGTCCGCGCCATGCGCACGGCCAAGGTGCTCGAACCCCAGGATAACGACCAGCCGCTGCCGCCATGCCCATAGTTGTGCACGATGGCCTTGTGGCCGAGCCGCTCCAGCTCGATGCGTGGCCCTGCCGCGCGAAACGGCCGCGTGCAGACATAGACTCCCGTGATCCGGTCCACCTTCGCCTTGATCGGCGCAAGCTCCACGCCATCCGCAAGAAGACGTATGGCGCCGGGTGCGAGGCCGCCAGCCGGCGGCGTCGGGACAACCGCTTGTTTCGCACAGGCCGCCAACCCGGCCGTGGATGCTACGGCCAACGTGGCGCCAGCCTGACGCAGAAATTGACGTCGCTGCACGGATATTCCCCGATCAAGGATGAGTGAATTGAGCTCCCATCCCGGAGGAATCGGAGGCGCTGGCGGCTACTTCTTATCGGACCCTTCTTCCAAAATCAAATGGACAAGCGAGACGCCACTTGGGGGGCAGGACTCGCCCGAGTCCTCGCTGCGCTTTGGCTTTGACGCGTCACTCTCGCGTCAAGGCGGATAATCCGCGTGGATTGGATATGATTCGCCGTAGCCAACGCCGAGATTTGCCCATGAACCCCTCCGACCACGACTTCGATGCCGAACATGACTTCGACGAGGGCGAGGAAGACGACAACTCGGTCGAGGCCTGCGTCTGGCAGCTGCTGCAGCTGATCAATCCCGGCGACGAAGAGCTGGCGCTGCAGCAGTTCGCGGACTACCGCGATGCCGTCGCCCACCAGGACGAGGAAGAGGTCGACCCGGTCGAGATCATTTCCCGGGTCATCGACTGGCGCTCGGGCTTTGTCGTCGACGGCCAGGACACGCGGGCGCTGGTACAGGCCATTGATGAACTGGCCTCGCGCTGGAATCTCTCCATCGACTGGAATGGTGATCCGGACGAAGACGACTTTCATGCTGACATCGATGCCGCTTCGCTGTTCGCCACGGCCTACGATCGCCTCAACGAGCATGGCTATACCTTGTGGGCGCGCGAAACCGACAACGACAGTTACGCCGGCTGGATTACCCTGACTCGCGACAACGAGCCGTTGCGCGAGCTGGCAACCGTGCTGGGTATCAATATGCGGCTGGGTAGCGAAGTGACCTGACAGCGCAACGGTGGCTGAGCAAGGTCCGAAGGTGTAGATAGCTAGGGATGCTCTGATCAACTCTGCGCAGGCGTCATGATGTCCAGAAGGCCCGCAGGCGGAGTTGCGTGGCGCCGGGAAGACTGGCCGTCTTGCCAAGCCGCGCGGCAGCGCCTGCGGGCCTTCTGGACATCACCCCATCACTTTGAATTCAATACGTTGGGGCCGGTCCTGTCTGTCCGCATCCCTTCGGTGCGCCGGCTCGACAGACGGCCAGTCTGCTTGCGCCGACGCCCCTGTGGTCTGCGAACAGACAGGACCGGTGACGCCTACGCAGAGTTAATCAGAGCATCCCTAGGTCGAAGAGATCGTCCCCCTGCTGACCGGAACGGTGACTTGTGATACCTCACTTCACTGACCATGCGGCCAACGAGCGTACCTATCTGGCATGGGTGCGCACGGCGATATCGGTGATGGCGTTTGGCTTTCTGCTCGAGCGCTTCGATATCTTCCTGACGTATGCGACGAGGGTGGCCGAGCGCGCTGCGACCGGCTTGCATACGCGAGCCTCGGAATGGCTGGGCCTGGGGCTGTTGTTCGTCGGGGCACTCATCATCCTGGGAGCCACCCAACGCTTCTACCGGAACCGTCGGGCTATCGAGGCCGCCGAGAGCTCACCCTATGGCGACTACTGGATCGCGCAAGTCATGTCCGCGCTGCTGATCATCATGGCGCTATTTCTGATGCTTTATGTCGCCCGGCAAATTGCCGCACTCGGTTAGGCACGCTCGCGGCAGCTCAGGGGCTTTTCTTTGCCGGTTTCAGTATGCGTGGCTCACGTGGCAGGCGATGCGCGGATGAAGCTTGCAGGGCCATCATCGAAACCTTGAGACCAGGCCTGAGGGTGACCTTGGCCCAGCAAGCGCAGGACAAACGCGCTCGTGTCGGTTCGGTCATGTCATCGGCTCAGTCGCGAGTAAGCTTGAAGATGTTGGCCGCACGCGCTGACGTAGCCCTAACAAACGTTGGTGTTGAATGCGCGCATCTATCGGAGGGACGCTCATGAACAAGCGCATTGGCGGCATGACAACGACGTGTGTGGCAATCGCCCTCAGCCTCGCTTGCGGAGCGAGTGGTGCGCAGGATCTGGGCCAGCTCGGCAGCATGATTCCCGGCGGTTCCTTGACATCGGGCAGCATGGGGAATGTGGCGGGCCTGTTGGAGTACTGCGTCAAGAACAACTATCTCGGTGGCGATTCGGGTGCGTCGGGCATCAAGGATCAGCTGCTTGGAAAAATGGGCGGATCATCCAGCGCCGTCACCAGCGGTGGCGACAAGTCTTCCGGTACCAGCGATATGCTCGGCCAGTTGACCGGAAGCAAGGAGAAGCACGCTGCAAGCAGTTCGACTGGCGGGAGTCCGACCAGCGACGCGGGCTACCTGAGCGGCGCAAAGGGCCTCCTGCAGGGCAGTGACGGCAAGACCATGGACCTGGCCAGTGTCGGTGGCGGCTCGAGCGATATGAAGTCGCAAATCACCACCAAGGTCTGCGATACCGTACTGAAGCAGGGCAAGTCGTTTCTTGGCCACTGACCGACGCTAGTGGGACCTTGCCGTCGACATCCACGCATCGGCGCGTTGCGCGCCGATGCTGTGTGCGAGGCGCGGTGGCTAGCGCATATCAATGATGATGTTCCTGTAGTGGCCCCGGAACGCCGGCCTGTTCCAGGCCACCACCCTCCAGCCAGCGCACGGTGCATGCCTTTGACTGCGCGATGAGTGCGCGAGCCGATGAGTAATCGTAAGGTGATGTATGCAGCGGGCACAGGCTGGGCACGATGCGAAGCTCGACGTGGCTATTCGCGAAGTGCTCCGCGTCGTGCACCAGCTGGCGCGACACCAGCAGACTGAGTGCGTGCAGGGCACGCGCGATCGCGCCCGTCGGAATCTGGCCGATGGCACAGGCAAAACCGGTAGGCAATACGACAACGCGCGTGGCGCCCAGCTTGATCGCCGTCGAGATCGGCGTGTTGTTGGCAACGCCGCCATCGACCAGCAGTCGTGTATCGATCCGCACGGGAGGAAACACGCCCGGGATTGCTGCACTCGCCAGCACGGCGTCCACGACCGATCCGGATGACAGCAATACTTCTTCGCCCGTCAGCATGTCCGAGGCGACGATGTGCAGAGGCAATCTTGCATCTTCCAGGCGTTCATACGCGACATGCTTTTCGAGCAGGGACCGCAGCCCGTACGAATCCACCAGATAGTCGCGGCGACGCAACAGGCCAATCACGCTGCCCAGGTTGAGCGGAAAGACATCGCGGCGTCGGATGATGCACCAGAGCCGTTCCAGCTTGTCGGCGCCATCGCGGGTGGGGTCCGCAGCGAAGTAGGCTGCATTGATGGCGCCCGCCGAGGCGCCCACCATGAATGAAGGCGCCACGCCCCAGTCCAGCAGCGCCTGCAGCATACCGACCTCGACCGCGCCGAGGCTGCCGCCGCCTGCCAGTACGAAGGCGGTCCGCCGTGGCGCATAACTGATACCGTCGGCCTGGGTCATGTCGCTCACCTGCGTGCTGCCGAGTGCGATGAAACATTAGCTCAGAATGACGTGGTCAGCCTGGTCAGCCAATCCGGGCTGATGGACAGGATGGCGGCTTCCAGTCTCCGATCCAGCCCGGTCAGGATAAGCGCGCCGACCAGCACGAAGCAGCCACCCAGCACCGACTTGGTGATGCCGCCAAGCGACGCCAGTGAACCGCGCATGCGCGTCATGGTGGCGCCGGATACCAAGCTCAGAGCCAGCAGCGGAAGCCCCGCACCCAGGCCGAACAGCATCATCAGGAGCGCGATGTGGCCCAGGTTTTTTCCCTGCGCCGCAAGCGTGGTCGCGGCGCCGAGCGTGGGCCCCACGCACGGGCTCCACACTACGCCAAGCAGCAGCCCAATCAGGAACTGGCTCAACAAACCCTCGCCCTTGATGAAGCCAAGCGCACGCTGACCGCCTGAACCAACGCCCGAGCTGACCCTGGAGAAGATCACCTGCAATCGCGACGACAGCATCACGATGCCAAAAAGCACCATGAGCGCCGCTGCCACCTGACGGAATGTGCCGGCGCTAAGCCCGATCGATGCGCCCAGCGTGGCGATAAATATACCCACGAGCGCAAACGAGAGGCTGAGACCGAACGCAAGCATCGTGCTGCCAAGCCGATGCTTGGAAAGCGCGGACGCGATGAGGATCGGCAGGATGGGCAACACGCACGGCGACAACAAGGTGGCCGCGCCGGCCAGAAAGCCCAACACATAAGTGCCCAGACCGAAGTCCATCAGAGTGCCTGTTCCAGCGTCTCGCGTATCGCCTTTTCCTGGGTTTGCCCGGTCGAGCGCGTGACTTCATGTCCCTGCTTGAACACCACGAAGGTCGACTGCTGGCTCACCTTGAGCGCCTTCTCGAGCGCGGTCTCCTTGTCGAAATCCGCAATGAAGATGGTCAGGTCCTTCAGCTGCGGCTCCTTCGACAGCTTGTCGACAATGGGCTGTTGCGCACGGCAGGTCGGGCACCAGTCCGCATGCAGATAGACCACCACGGGTTTACCTGCGGCCACGGCCTTGTCGTACTGTGCCTGGTTGAATGGCACCTCGTCCGCGAACGCCGAACCTGCCAGCAACAGGCACAGCAAGCCTCCTAGATAGATGAGTATGTTTGCTCTCATGTTGGGTCTTGCTCCGTCGTCAAATGAGTGATGCGAGGCTTGCGCTGTCGCGTTGCTTATCTTTTCTTCGCCGATCGCATCGATGGCGTTACCTGTCGTGTGCGCGTCTCACGCAGCGGTGCGAATGCCGAGCATGCGTGCCACCAGGGTGTCCAGGCTTACCTTGCCCGGACCGGCGATCAGCAGCCAAAAGAAGATCAGGCTGTACACGACCTCATCGGCTTCAACGTAGTCGTCCAGCCCCATCAGGTTGCTCGACACGACCAACGTCACCGCGACGGCCATATTGATCAGCATCGGGATGCAAATCAGCCGCGTAAACAAGCCGAGCATCAACAACAGGCCACCGATCAGTTCCGTCCAGGCCGACAGTCCCGCGCTGAAGGCCGGGTACGGTATGCCCCAGCCCATGAAGCGCATGGTGAAGCCTTCGAGGTTGTGAACCTTGGCGATGCCTGTCTCGAGCCAGAAATAGCCGAACACCAAGCGAACCGTGAGCGGCCCTAGCCATTCGATGGTGTGGAGCATCTGAAGCAGGCGCGAAGCTGTGCTGGCAATGAACTGACGCATGGTCGCAGGTCCCGGGGAGGCGAAGTGCAAACATCATGGGTATGTCGCCGTCCCCTCGCCATGTTCGGGCGTCCGCGCTTTCTTGCCCGCCGTCCAATCCTGGTTCCCGACGGTTCCCGTCCACGCCACGCCGGACGATCGGGCACAAGAACCGGATGCGCGGGAACAGTCACCGACCTTCGGGCTGTTGAGAATGCGGATGTCGGATCTATCGGCGAGATCGGTGTGCCGTAGCCGGCGAAACGCTTCCCACCGCCGCAAACCATGGCGGCTCTCATGACTTATCAGGAGTGATCCATGAAGACCCACAAACTCAACGGCGCGGCCATGGCGATGATGGTTGCCGGTCTGTTCGCCGTCACCTCGATGTCCGCTACGGCGGGCGACAAGACCCCCACCGGCGATTCCGCCACCGTCAAGTGCATGAACTCGTCATCGTGCAAGGGCCACGGTTCGTGCAAGCAGGCGACCAACTCCTGCAAGGGCCAGAATTCCTGCAAGGGCCAGGGCTTCACCATGCAGAAGTCCCAGCAGGACTGTGCGACCGCTCAAGCCGCTGCGAAGCAGGCCTGATGTTGACGGCGGAGCTTCCTGGCCCGTCTGGGAAGCTCCGCCACTTCCGCCATGACTATCGAATCGCACACCAACCAGCTTCCTTATCTCGGCTATGGCCTGGGCCTGCGCGTCGATCACTACGAGGCGCTGCTTGAACATCCGGGCAACGTGGAGTGGCTGGAGATCGTCTCCGAGAATTACCTGATACCCGGCGGACGGCCGCTTGTGTGGCTGGAGAAGTTCCGCGAGCGCTTTCCACTCGTCATGCACGGCGTATCGATGTCAATTGGCAGCACCGACCCGCTGGACCATGGCTATCTTGCGCGGCTGGCCGGGCTGGCGCGCCATCTCGAGCCCATGTGGGTTTCCGATCACTTGTGCTGGACCGGCGTGCAAGGCGTCAACCTGCATGACCTGATGCCGCTGCCCTATACCGAGGAAGCGTTGTCGCACGTCGTGGACCGCGTGCGCCGCGTGCAGGACATCCTCGGGCGCCGCATCCTGCTCGAGAACGTGTCGAGCTACATCAGCTTCGCCCAATCGCAATTGACGGAATGGCAGTTCCTCGCCGCCGTGGCGGAACGTGCGGACTGCCTGATTTTGCTCGACATCAACAATATCTACGTCAGCGCGCACAACCACGGGTTCTCTGCGTTGGACTATCTGGACGGTATTCCGGCGGCGCGAGTCCAGCAATTTCATCTTGCTGGGCATGAGCATGGCGAGCGGCTGCTGATTGACACGCACGACGCGCCGATCATCGACTCCGTCTGGGATCTCTACGTCGAAGCGGTGCGCCGCTATGGCCGCATTTCGACCATGATCGAGCGCGACGATCACATTCCGCCGTTGGCCGAGCTGCAAGCCGAGCTGGATCATGCGCGCAAGCTGGCGGCGCCGCTGCTACGGGTGGCGGCATGACCGATCTGCAGACCCTTCAGCAGCATATGTTGCAGGCGATGCTGGCGAATGCTCCGCCACGAGTGCGCGAGTTGCGCGGTGATGACACCGCCGATATTGCCAGCCGACTGGCAGTCTACCGCAACGGCTACCGCATCCGCTTGCGCGATGCGCTGGCGACGGAATACGCGGGGCTCGGGTTGATGGCGGGGCCTCGCTTCAGCCACCTGCTGGATGGCTATGTGGCCGCGCACCCGTCCGAGCACTACAACATCCGCTGGCATGGAGCGGGCCTGCCGGCCTATCTGGAACATGCCTTGCCCTGGCGCGACAAGCCCGAGCTGGCCGATATGGCACGCGTGGACTGGGCCATTTCCACTGTCTTCGATGCGGCCGATGAGTCCGTCTTGAGTGCGCCGGATCTCGCCGCCGTGCCGGCGGAGGCCTGGGCCGAGTTGCGTCTCACCCCGCAGAGCCATCTGCAGATTTTGACCAGCCCCTATAACGTCGATGCGTTCCGCCGCGCGGCCGACCGTGGCTTGAAACGGCCACGCTTGCGGCGTCTTGGCAAGCCCCGTCACATGCTCATCTGGCGCCAGTCGCTGGAAGTGCGCTACCGACTGATCCAGGCCGATGAATGCGCGGCCTTGGCTGGCGCCATGCGGGGCGAGGCGTTTTCACAGCTTTGTGAACATTTGGGGGAGCACAATGGTCAGTTGGCGGCATTGCCGCGCATGGCGGCACTGCTTTCGCAATGGCTGGATGAAGGGCTGATTGGCGGGTTGCGGGCCTCAATCTGGCCCGCCGTGGCGGGCGAGGGTGCCATGTAACCGCGGGAACCCATCCGGCGAAGTTCATGTATCGAGCGAACCGTCGGAAGGAAGTCCCGTGTATATCGAACCGAATCCTGCCCTGTCCGCTGGCCCACGTTCCGTGCTCATCGAGCCGGCGCTTGAGTCTCTGCTCAACCACTCCATGCTGCGCGTCGAGGTGATCGCTGAGTTGCATCGCTGCGGCAGGTGGTTCCTCGACGAACCCCGTTATCCCCGCGGGCTTTTTCATCTGGTGGGCGTCGGTGAATGCAGGGTCGAAAGCCCCGCGATCGATCAACCGCTCGATCTGGAGAAAGGCGACCTTGTCGTTTTCCCGCATGGTGACCCGCATCGACTGAGCGCAGGTGGCCAGGCCGGCGTGGAAGGCCCGGACCAGACCAGCCTCATCTGTGGCGAACTCCATTTCATGGGGACATCGCAACATCCACTCAGTCAGGCGCTGCCTGCGTGCGTGGTGATCCGATCAAAGGAGGCCAATCACACGTTCCAGCAGTTGTCGGCCATGATGGTCGAGGTGGTGCATGCCGGCCTCGCTGGTCGGCAAGTGTTGCTCAACAAGCTCGCCGATGCGCTGTTCACACTTGCCGTTTGTGATTTTGCACAACGTGCCGACGAACGCCGCGGACTCTTCGCCTCGCTGGCTGATCCGCGTATCGCCCGGGTCATGCAAGCGGTCTATGAGAACCCCGGCCTTACCTGGACCATGCAGTCGATGGCGTCGCTCGCCTGCATGTCACGCTCTGCGTTCGCGGAACGCTTCACCCAGCTCATGAAGGTTCCGCCCGTGCAATACGTCACGCAGTGGCGCGTAAGCGTTGCGGAGCAACTTCTGCGAGATCGGCAGCAATCGGTGGCGGGCATCGCCCAGCAGCTCGGCTACAGCAGCGAAGCGGCGTTCCGTCGCCTGTTCAAGCGGGTCAGCGGCATCTGCCCTGGACGCGTCCGCGCGGAAAGTTGCCGTGCGTTAGCGATGAACTGAAGGCGCCTGGGCGCGCCGTAACCGCGGTGCACCCCGTCTGCCGGGGGTATGTCGATCCACCCGTTTCTGCGTTGACATCATCCAGCCCGGGTCGGCGTCCAGGCGAG
This sequence comes from uncultured Gammaproteobacteria bacterium, assembly GCA_963765335.1. Taxonomy (GTDB): domain Bacteria; phylum Pseudomonadota; class Gammaproteobacteria; order Xanthomonadales; family Rhodanobacteraceae; genus Dyella. Next base: position 285,187 of record CAVXWA010000006.1, read on the forward strand.
GTCAATCGGGGGAGCCGATTAGCCGTCGGACCGTAAGACACCAGATCCATGCATCCTCCGTAGTTTTACGTAAATTTCTTGCGTAAAACTACGGAGGATGCGCGCCCTCGCCAGTGCGAAAATGACGGTCGCAGGTCGGTCCCATATTGACGCGGGGCTGACATCTCCATCACTACCTTGGTGGCGCGGGGCCTCGTTTATCGCCTGAATAGCGGACGCTCGAATGCCCCTCCTGATCGGTGGCGGCGGTCTCGAGCGGGCCAACGGATGCGGCAAGGCGGGGACAGCGAGGCCTTGGAGCGTCCGATGGGAATGCAGCCGCCGCCCTCGCACGCACTTCACCTTGTCCACTGGGGATGCGCAATGAGCTATCGATCAAAACGCCTGAGTCTCAGTCTGCTGGGGGGCTGTGCGTTGTCATGTTTTGCCATCACGGCCATGGCAGACGACACACTGGAGTTGTCAAATAGCCTGTACGCACTTTCCAAGCCCCCCGAACCCCAGGGAGGCGAGTGGGACTTTTGGCGCTTCGCGGTGGGTGCTGGCGTGGTCAGCATGCCCACGTTCCCCGGCGCCAGGGATACCAAGGTCGAAGGTCTGCCGATACTCAGTGCGGGCTATGGCCGCTGGTTCATCGGCGCCAATCCTGATGCGGGATCGCTGGTGTCGGCTGGCGCGTATCTGTATCACGACGACCATTGGCGGGCCGGCGTTGCGGTGACCTACGACTTCATCGAGCCGCGACAGGAATCCGACGATGTCCATTTGCGCGGCCTGGGCGATGTTAAACGCACCACCCACGGCGAAGCGTTTGGCGTCTTCACCTATGACTGGTTCACGGCGCGCAGCAGCGTGATATCGGATATCGGGGGGAACCAGCGCGGCACCGTGGTGACCTTGGACACGATGGGAGTCTACGCGCCGGCCGAACAGTGGAGTTTCTCTGCGGGGCCGGGCGTTACGTGGGGAAGCAGCCAATATAACCGGACGTATTTCGGCATCGACGCGACGCAGAGTGCCCGCTCCGGTCTGCCGCCCTACTCATTGGGCTCGGGCGTTAACGAGGTGCGCTTTTCTGTCGGCGCCGCCTATCGGCCTACCTCCCACTGGGTTGTCGGAGCCGACATAACGGCGGCCTGGCTCGAGAACGATTCGGGCGACAGCCCGGTCGTGCAAAAAAAGAATCAGATGACTTATGGCTTGATCGCGACCTATCTGTTCTTTTGAAGAGGCGAACGTAGTTCCTCCTCAACGCTTGCGCCCGGCTATTCCCAAGCCCCTCACGCTGAGGGGCTTTGCGCGTGGCAAGCCCTCAACCTCCGCCTACCATGGCATCTGGGCGCCGTTGCCATCGATGTCTCCGGACTCCTCGAACGCCTTTTCCATCGCTTCGCGCTCGGCATCGGACGGCGGCTTTTCGCTGGCGGTTTCCCCGTGCGAAGGCGGCGGCGCCGGGTTGGCGATCAGTTCGCGCACGCGCTCAAGCACGTAGGCGAAGAACGGGTTCGATGCCATGCGCATCATCGCGTCGATGTTCAGCACAAGCGCGCCGCGTTCGCCGCGGGGAGCCTGCGTGCCCAGATGCGTGCCATAGAACTCATCGGGGTTGGGCGTGGTTCCGTAGAGCGAGTCGTCCAGCGGAAACGGTAGCGATACGTGCGACATCGAAAACACGCCCGGTGGATAGTGCAGCGCCAATGGACGCGTGCGCGATTCGGTGGAATGCGCTTCGATGGTCGTCTCCACCATGGCATCATCCGGCGGCACGCTTCCCAACACGGTGATGCGGAAGCGTTGCGGTCCCGAGGGCAGTACGCGGCTGAGTGCCGTCGACGACGAGGGACGCATGAGCACATCGAACGCACGGTCGCGATTCACATCGAACAATACGATTTCACTGCCGTTGTCAGGCAGCAGTGCGTAGAGGGAGCGCATCACCGCGGCCGTGCTTACCGTGAAATCGACCACGGACTGAAAGGTCAGCACGGGCGCAATGTCGCCAAGCTGATTGCTCTGCCCAAGGCGCTGGAGCTGGCCTTGCAAGGCATCGGTGAGCAGGTAGGCCTGGCGTGCGCCGTTGACAGGGAAGGAATTGTATTTGAAGGGATTGAATTCGGGCACCACGTCCAGCCACGAAGCGCGCGCAAAGGCCGGCAATAGGGCGGGTAGGCCAGCAATCCCGGCGAAGCGTGCAAAGCGCGTAATCCCAATCATGGGGGAAATCAGGATCAGTCGATCGGGTCGCGCGAGCTTGGGGTCCTCGATGGCATCGAGCGCATATTTCATCGCCAGCGCACCGCCATTGGAGAAGCCGACAAGATGCAGTGGTGCATGCGGGTCTGCATGGCTGCGCGCCTCGCGCACCGCCAGCCGCGTCGCTGCCATCCAATCTGCCCATTGCACGTGACTGAGACCGGAAGGCACGGTGCCATGCCCAGGCAGGCGGATGGCGACGACAAAGAAGCCCTGACTGCGATAGACCCGCGCGATGTGACGTAGGCTGTATGGCGAATCGGTCAGTCCGTGCAGCATCACCACGGTGCCCACCGGTGGCCCCTCGGGCGCCATTTGGTAGGAGCGATTCCAGTCCGTGGCGAAGCGCCCTGGGTAGATGGGCGCGCCTGCGTAGTAGCGATTGGTAGCGATCTGGTCGGCAGGCGGAAGCTTGTCCGTAACGTTGCGCTTCACCTGGTCAAAGAGCGCATTCTCAGCGGCCAGGTAGCCCTTCCAGTCGGTGGCGTCGATTTGCGCTGCAGTGAGTTCACGTGGCTCGAAGGTGTGCCATGCGTGCAGCGGAGCTCCACGCCATGCATCCCAGGCACGCATGCCAAGCACGCTGAGCAGAACCACCAGCACCAGGATCACTAAACGCTTGAGTGCCGTAAGTATCGATCGATACATCGAACCACCCCGCCGGTTTAAGCGCTCAGCCACGCGCCGTCCGAGCGTATCTCAGCAGCATGCGGCGGACAATCGCGTCGCGTGCGAGGGATGCTCTGATTAACTCTGCGCAGGCGTCATGATGTCCAGAAGGCCCGCAGGCGGTGTTGCGTTGGCCGTCTTGCCAAGCCGCGCGGCACCGCCTGCGGGCCTTCTGGACATCACCCCATCACCTTGAATTGAACCCGTTGGGGCCGGTCCTGTCTGTCCGCATCCCTTCGGTGCGCCGGCTCGACAGACGGCCAGTCTGCTTTCCTCGCTCCTCAAAGCCGAGGACATCCATGTCCTCTCCCCGCGTGCGCCGACGCCCCTGTGGTCTGCGAACAGACAGGACCGGTGACGCCTACGCAGAGTTGATCAGAGCATCCCTAGAGCACCTATGCCAGCTCATACAGCGCTTTGCCCAATTCACAGCCTCCCCACAACGGCATGCCTATGCTCGTCTCGGGATGCCTATTTGGCAGCGATGTGAATTTGAAGTGCAGATTCACATTGGTTTTCTTTGTGGATGACGACGAAGAGTGGGCACAGTTCGTTGTTGCTGTGGGCACGCGCGGCGCAGAGCAACGCCGGAGAGGGTGGCGGCATCAGTTTCAATACCGTGCTGGCGGGCGACAGCCCGCCTTTCGATTTATTGGCTGGCAACGCTTCAACACATCGGATGGAAAGTTCGGCTTGCGCTGGCAAGGGTAGGTAATCATTGCGTGCGCAGCTTGCCGTCACCGATGCCCAGGCACAGGCGTGCGGGCCAGGCGCGCCAGGTGTCGCCCTGTGAGGGCTTGCGAGGTTCGCGATCCGCTACGCGCCGTTGCTTCGCCTCCGCCAGCCGACGTGCCAGCTGTGGATCGGTGATATAGCCATGCAGGAACAACAGGTCGGTCCAGAGCGAGCTCATGCGAGCCTTCAGTGGTGGAAAGGCATTCAAGGCGTTTTGCGCCACGTCCACGCGCTCAGTCGACGGTTTCGCCTACCAGCGGTGTCGACAGCATGGATGGGCGTTGGATGAAGGCGCGATACCACGCCGATAGATGCGGCCGCCCGCTTTCGAACGCAGGCAGTTCGCGAAATTCAAGCCAGCTCAGCGCCGTGGCCATGGCAATCGAACCGATTTCAACGCCTCTAGCTTCCGCTGCCTCGCGGCGTGAGCATTCCAGCTCAAGAAAATCATACGAAGCGACAAGCTTCTCGATTTGCCCATCGCGCATCGCGGCGTAGCGATAAGCCTCCGGCCTTCGCACGGTTTCGTGGCGCACGGCGATGCCTGCTTCGCACAGACCTTGCGCCAGCGCCTGGAGCCGCAAGCTGAGCAGTCGCTCCCTTGGCTCGGAGGGAATCATCTTCGAGCCTTCATGCAGGCCGTCCAAGTATTCGCAAATGACGTTCGAGTCAAACAGCGCCGTGCCGTCGTCCAGTACAAGGACGGGCACCTTGCCCAGCGGGTTCACCTGGAACACGTGCTCATTGCGCTGGGTTGGGCTGGTCTCGTGGTGAATCACCTCGAGGCGATCCGCCAGGCCCACTTCATGGGCCATGACCAGCACCTTGCGCGCGTAAGGGGAGTGCGTTTGATAGAGAAGTTTCATGGGGCCTGGTGGGTAGTGGCTGCATGGGTGGGGCATCCATCGGTGGCGCTATAAGGCGACGGATGGACGATGCATTGTGGCCATCCCGCGCGCGGGGAGGCTGCGTATTCACTCGCCTTGCCGTTGCCTGGCGGCATTTTTTGGCTTATCTATGCGGCATGACGACAAACGACGACCTGGACGATTTCGATCGCGAGATCCTTCGCCGAGTACAGCTGGATGCGCGAGTGACCGGCGAGGACATGGGTGCGGATATCGGCCTGTCGGCCGCTGCGGTACAGCGCCGACTCAAGCATCTGCGCAAAGTGGGTGTCATCACCGCCGAGGTCGCGCTAGTAAACCCGGCAGCGGTGGGCCAGGCGATGACGTTTATCGTCGGCGTGGAATTGGAGCGCGAGCGCGTGGACATGCTCGATGCCTTCCGCGCGGCCGCGCGCGCCGACCCCAATGTGCAGCAGTGCTACTACGTCACGGGCGAAGCCGACTTCGTGTTGATCGTCACCGCCAGGGATATGGACGACTTCGAGGTATTCACGCGTCGACTGTTGTTCGACAACGCGAACATCCTGCGTTTCACCACCAGCGTGGTGATGGCGCGTGACAAGGTCGGGAGTGTAGTGCCCGTCTAGGGATGCTCTGCTCAACTCTGCGCAGGCGTCACCGGTCCTGTCTGTTCGCAGACCACAGGGGCGTCGGCGCAAGCAGACTGGCCGTCTGTCGAGCCGGCGCACCGAAGGGATGCGGACAGACAGGACCGGCCCCAACGTGTTCAATTCAAAGTGATGGGGTGATGTCCAGAAGGCCCGCAGGCGGTGCCGCGCGGCTTGGCAAGACGGCCAGTCTTCCCGGCGCCACGCAACACCGCCTGCGGGCCTTCTGGACATCATGACGCCTGCGCAGAGTTGATCAGAACATCCCTAGGAACTTGCTGAAGGTCGCACGCCATCAACCGGCGGCGGCAAAACCTAGAACGGGCCTCTCGCCTCGAGCACGACGAAGCGTTTCCTCGGCGAGGAATGGTTCTTCACTAGCCAACGTCATTCACGGCGCACGCGCGCTTTTTCTCGAGGGCGCTTCCTGGTGCCTGCGGCTCGAGGCGTCTCTTTGGCCGTCGAGGCGCGACGGTCGTTCATCTGCTCTATCCACGACAAGTCATCGAGGTACGACAAGAACTGCTGGAGATACCCCGGCGATAGTTCGCGCATGAGTGCGATCGATCGGTGTGCGAGGGCCCCCGAGTTGAGCGGGCCGGCGTTCGCGGGTCCCTGTACCAGCGACTGCCGCAGGTGGCTGTCGGTACGAATCTTTGCCCAGATTCTTCGAAACTCATCGAGCGCCGGCAATTGCGGAAACGGGGCTGGCCCGGCCGCCACGTCACCCACGCTGAGATCGTCGCCCCGCGCCGCCGCGTCGCTGGCCAGGTGATCAAGCAGTTCCCCTAGCGCGCCACGAGCGGGCTCGCGTGGGGTTGTCGCGTTGTCGGTGTTCACGCTGCGGGCGACCGCTCCGGCGAGATCGTCGGCATAGGCGTCTAGCAGCATGGACAGTCGGTCTTCCAGCATGCGTCGAACCGCCCCGCCATGGACGGCCGCACGCCTCTCCAATGCCTCCATAAAATGAAAGCGCATGGGATCCAGGCGATCGGCGTGCTGTTCGCGCCATGCGTCCAGGATCGCCCGGGCGCGTGCTCCACTAGGGCTCATGGGGCGTCACTGCGGTCGTCGACGGCTTCGGGATGGGGGCTATCTCCACGCGCCGGTTCTTGGCCCGTCCCTCGTCATTCGCATTCGAGCCGACCGGCTGCTCCGAACCAAACGCGGCAGCAAACACCGAGGAGGCCGGGACGCCTTCGGCGATCAACGCACGCGTGACGGTCAGCGCGCGCTCGGCCGACAGCTCCCAGTTGTCGGCGAATTGTCGGTTGCCATCGCGCACTTGCTGGTCGTCGGTGAAGCCGCTCACCATCAGGATTTCGTCGCGCGACTGGAGATAGTTGGAAAGAGGGCCTGCCAGGCTCTTCAATACCTCACGCCCTTCGGGTTGAAGCTGATCGGAGTTCAGGGCAAACAATACGCTGCCACGAATGCCGATGCGCCCGTTGACGAGCGTCACACGGCCCGCTGCCAGCGGGCCCGCCAATGCCTGTTCCAGGCTCATGCGGCGTTGCGCCTCGGCCTGTCGCTGTTTGACCTCTTCATCCAGCCGGCTGGAGAGTTGCAGTTGCACGCCGATCACGCCCACCAGGATCAGCACGAACGCACCCAGCAGCACCGACATCAGGTCACCGAACGCGGCCCAGATCGGTGCCGTCGACTCTCCCTCGACGTCGATTTCGTCGCTCATGCCGTTTCGATCTCGGCCGGCGTGCGCTGCTCGGCGAGCTGCTGCAGATCCTCGATGATCTGCTTTTGCGACAGCATGCTGAGGTCGATGACTTCCCTGGCCTGGGCCACGTAATACGCCAGTTGTTCGTCGCTGCGAGTGAGCGAGTTGTCCAACGCATTGGCGACCTGCTGCAAGCGGTCCATCAACGCTTCGTTGGACTGGCCGAACAGCTGCACGGCCACGCCGAGCGCGTCGCCCAGGCTCGCCACCTCGACGGCACTGCTAGTGACTTGGGCGGCAACCGCGCCGAGCTTGCCGGTTTCGGCTTCGATATGGTCGGTGAATCGATTGCCGACGCGATCCAGCAGGTCGGCCGAGGTCGTGACCAGCGCATCGACAGCGGTCCGTTGCTCGGTGGACGCATGGTTCACGGCATCGAGCAGGGTCTCGAGGGTGGCCAGCAAACGGCTGCGTTCGTCCAGCATCGCGGTGTCGCGGACCATGCTATCGGACAGCTTCTGGCGCAGCTCGGCGATGACTTCGGCGGCGGCCTTGGGCGCTTCGGATGCGGCTTGCACGAGACGGGAAATCTCGGCGATCGTGTCGCTGGCGTGTGCCCGTGTCTGTGCCGAGATATCGCGCGAGGTCTGTGCGAGCGTGTCGCAGATCTCCTGCTGCCTGCTCGCGACGTGCTCGCCTGCCTGCTCCCAGCGCTGGCTCAACGCCGTGGTCATGGCACCGAACGCCGCTGTCCAGGATGCCAGTCGTTCTTGGTCCCGTGATTCCAGCGCCGCCTGCAAGTCCGTGTGCGACTCGTGCACGACGCGAACCAACGACGTCGCGTGCTGCTCGAACGTGGCTGCGGCCACGGCCAGCGCCTGCTGGTTGCGTGCGGCCAGGTCTTCGTTGACGGCGTCTTGCCGCGACAGCGCGTTGTTCCACGCATCCGCCGCGCTGCCCAGGGTGGCGTCGAGGCGCGCCGAGACGCCGTCCAATAGACCCGCCGAACGTTGCTCGAAGGTCTCGGTGAATCGCTCCAGCGAGACGCGCAGGTCCTGGGCGAGCGCCTCGTTCGTTCGCCGGTGCTCGGCCAGCGCCTGGTTCCAGATATCCGCCACGGTCGTGGTCGTCGTCTCGAAGCCTGCCGACAGCCCCTCCAGTTGCCGCTGCACCGCGTGCGCGATGGTGTCGTGCAGCGAGGCCGTTTCGCGCGCGAGACCGGCCATCGTGGACTCCACCACCGGTTGCAGCGCCGCGCTTGCGGCCCGGGCGCTTTCGGCAACGCTCGTCTGCAACGACTGCTCGACGGAGGAGGCGAGGCGCGTGTAGACGGTCTCGGTCCTGGCGTGGAAGGCCTCATGGCTGGCGGCCTGCCGTTCGCTCGCAGCGTCGCTCTGTTGTTCGATCGTCGCCATCATCGTTTGCAGTCGATCGATCAGGGCAGGCATCAAGGCGGTTTGTTGCTGCAGGAGCTTGAACGCCTCTTCGCGCTGATGGCCCTGCGAGTAGATGCGCAACGTGGTCGCGATCTTCACGTCCAGCAGCTGCGCCGCCTGAAGCCGCTCGCGCCTGCAAAGGGCAGAAAGCAGCCCGAGCATCGCGGAAGTGGCCACGCCCGCGATCGAGGTACCGAAGGCAAACCCCAGCCCCTTGACCGGAGCAGCGAGCGACCCGCGGATCGCCTGCAAATCCGTCGCGCTTTCCAGCGCCATGCCGGTGCCTCTAAGCGTCGCCATCATGCCCAGCAGCGTGCCCAGCATGCCTAGCAAGACCAGCAAACCGACCAGGTACGGTGTCAGCGCCGGCGCCGGCAAGGCCACACGCTCACCCTCGATGCGTAGACGCACGGCGTTGCGCAGGCTGGGATGCAGGCGGTCGAGCCAGTCACCCAGGCTGGGTGGTGCTGCGGACAAGTCCGACACGGCATGCTGCAGCGTGTGGGTGGCTTGTCGATAGCGATGCAGCTCGAGCCCGCCTGCCAGGTAGCAGGCGCCAATCAACATGGCGACGGCAGTGCCCAGCGGATTCGAACCGATGTAGCCCGCGCCGATCCAGCCTACGGCGGCAAGGCCAACAACGAACACGGCGAGATTAAGAAGATTTCTGAACATGACTACCCAGTTAGCTGGTGCGAAGCGCTGCAAGCAGGCCTTCGACCGGTTGAAAACGAACGTCCAGTTCGGCGAGCAGCACGCTCTGCATGTCCCTGCGAAACACGTCCAGCCACGCGCCAGGCGTTGCCGCCGGGGTGATCTCCGCTACGCGTGCGTCGTCCAGAGTCGTTTGCTCGACCTGGCGCAAGCGTTCGAAGTGTTCCCCGAGTAAAGTGGGCACGGTGGCCAATAGCGTCTGCTCACGCGGACTCAGCGCAAGCTCCATGACGGCATCGACTTCCGCGAGCCGGGCCATGCCCGCCGATTTTTGGGCGAGCAGTTCCCGCAGGCGGCCCCGCAGGTTGCCGGTAGCTGCCTGCATCGCCCGCTGCCTGGCGAGATAGCGCTGACGAAAGACGGTGTAATCGACCGCCGCATTGACGCCATCCTGCTCGGCGGGCGCGCGCTCAGTCCCACGCTTCCCTGAGACCGTCCATTCACGGTCGCCATGAATGGCAGCAGCCAACGAAGTGCGCACACGGACGCACTCGCCCTCCTCCGTGCTGCCAACGGTGGGCACGTCGGAGACTATCGCCGTCGGCTTGCCGTCAAGCGCCGTGGACAGCGCAAGGGCGTGAGTCCAGTCGAGCCACTGGCTCAGCCGGTCCGGCAGCGATGAGTTGGATTGTGGGGCGTCAACGTCCGTGAGACGAGCAAGTAAACGGATGAACGTTGGGCCGCGGACTGGCGTCCGTCGATGAGCTTGCACCATTCTGCTGGCTAAAAAACGACCATTTTACACGCGAATGGTGACGGAGCCCGCTGACTGCCCCAAGGTCGCTCCGGATAGCGCCCGGACGAGCGCCCCGTCGACGCAGTCCTCAGACCTCGACGTCGTCTTCGCTGCCGTCTTCGAGGGCAGGCAAGGCATCGCCCAAGAGCTCCTGTGCGGCGTCGCCGGATAGCGTTTCCACACTGCGCAGCTTGCGTTCGATCGCGCGGGTGCGCTGTCCCGCGCTGTCGATGCTGTTGCGCACGGTGTCGAGTTGCTTGCGCGTCTTGTCGAGTACGGCGCCGAACTTGCCGAACTCGCTCTTCACCGCACCGAGCAAGGTCCACACTTCGCTGCTGCGTTTGGCGATCGCAAGGGTGCGGAAACCCATTTGCAGGCTGTTGAGCAAGGCGGTAAGTGTGGTGGGACCGGCCACCGTCACGTGGTGATCGCGTTGCAGCATTTCGAACAGGCCAGGACGGCGGATCACTTCGGCGTACAGGCCCTCGGTGGGCAGGAACAGCACGGCAAAGTCGGTGGTGTGCGGCGGCGCCACGTACTTGCTGCGGATGCGCTTCGCTTCCTCGCGCACGCGCGTTTCCAGTGCGCGGCCCGCGATGGCGGCGGCGTCGGCGTCGGCTGCCTCCTGCGCATCGAGCAGGCGCTGGTAGTCCTCGGTCGGGAATTTCGCATCGATGGGGAGGTATAGCGCTTCCTCATCGCCCGGGCCAGGCATGCGCACGGCGAATTCCACGCGATCGTTGCTGCCCGGCACGGTGGCGACATTCGATTCGTACTGGTCCGCGGTGAGCATTTGTTCGAGCAGGGCACCGAGCTGCACTTCACCGAGGATGCCGCGTGTTTTCACATTGGTCAGCACGCGCTTCAGATCGCCCACGCCGATTGCCAGGTTCTGCATCTCGCCCAGCCCACGCTGCACCTGTTCAAGCCGTTCGGAAACGAGGGCGAACGACTGGCCAAGTCGCGTTTCCAAGGTGTTCTGCAGCTTTTCGTCCACGGTGGCACGCATCTGTTCCAGCTTGGCGGCGTTGTCGTCCTGGATCGCCTGGAGCTTGGTTTCCAGTGTGGCGCGCACTTCGTTGAGGCGCTTCTCGTTGTCTGCGGTGAGCGCAGCGAGTCGCTGTTGTTGCTGCTCGCCCAGGCGGTTGAGCGTGAGCGTGAGCTCTTCGCGGCTGCGGCGCGCATCCTCGGTGAGCCGCTGCGCGAGCGTCTGCAGGCCGGTATCGGTGCGTTCGGTGAGCACATCGAGGCGTTGGCCGAAATGGCCGATGCGTTCGTGTTGCTGCTCGCTCATGCCGCCGAGCTGCTCCTGCAGCAGGCCACGGAAGTGACCTAGCGATTGCGCCAGCTCGCCGCGTCCTGCGCGCTGTTCCTGTGCCAGTGCTTCGCGCAGATGGCGGTTGTCGTCTTTCAGAGCATCAAGTCGTGCCGTCAAGCCGCCATCGCTACGCCCGCGCTGCAGGTTGACGGTTTGCAGCACGATCAGCACCAGCACGGCGATGACGAGGACAATCAACAGGATTTCAGAAGCAGACATAACATTCCCTGGCAGCACTGGCTGGCAAGTGTACGCGCTGGCGTCTCAGAATCCGGGACGCCAAGGCGCAGGGATAGGGATGCTCTGACCAATTCAGCATAGACGCCACCGACGCTGTCCGTTCGCAGACCACAGGCGAATCGGCTCTGGTCGACGCTCAGAGTTTGAACGCGCCTTGGTCGTAGGCCTTGGCATAGGTTTTCCAGTCGCGCCGCACCTGCTTGGTGGCGTCTTTTGCCAGCGTCCTTAGTTCTGCGGGCCAGCGACGTTTTTCGCTGAAGGTCATCAGCTGATCGGCTGTGGCCGAGCCCTGGCGGCCGCTGCTGCGTAGCTGGGACCAGGCGGTAAGTTTGCCCATCGCCTCCAGCACGCCTTCGAGGCGTTCCAGTTTGCCGTCCCATTCGGTGAGCGCGACGCGGTCCTGGGTGGGCTGCAGTCCGCGCAAAATATAGGATTTGCGACCCATGTTCACCGCCCGGAAGAACGCAGGCGATATGGCCTGCATGCGCTGCTGCACGCTCACCACGCGTTCGGCTTCGCTGCTCCACTTGGGCTGGGCGATGCTTAGGTGGGGCACCAGGGACGACGGCACGGCCTGCTTGAGATCGAGCAGATAGTTGCCGTCGGGTGAGCCTTTGCCTTCGACCAGGATGGTGTAGCGGTCGATGCCGAGGCTGCCCGTGCCGGCAATGCGGCGTGCCACGTCGATGACGCGATAGAACTTCGGATCGTCCTCTTTCGCGGCGATCCGCTTGATCAGCGCGGTGACCTTCTCGCGCTGTTTATCGGTCACCGAGAGTGCTCGTTTGCCGTCGAGGCGCAATTTGCGTTGCTTGCCCTTGCGCTCGGTGCGGCTGTCGAGAAAATGGGGACGCAGACGCCCGCGCAGGCTGCCCAACAGGTCGCCCACCATGCCGGTCGCGGTGTCGCGCTCGATCCAGCGCGCCTTGCCGACGCGTAAGGCGGCGACGTACGAAGCCATGAACTGGCCGCACAGCCGATCGGCCTGTTCGGCATTCAGCTGCAGGCTGTCGGCGGCGATATGCACACTGCTGAGCAGCCGGATCAACTCCCAGGTGCAGGGTGCGAGTGCCGCCTCGTCGAAGTCATTGAGATCGAAATAGACGAGCCGGTTGTCGCCCTTGTAGCTGCCCATGTTTTCCAGGTGCAGATCACCGCAGACCCAGGTCGGCGGCGCCTTGGCCAGCACCTTGGATGCCGGCAGGCGCGCATAGAACAGGTGGCAGGTGCCGCGCAGGAAGGAGAACGGATCATGGCGCATGGCGGAGTACTTGCGTGCCAGTCGCTCCGGGTCGCGCTTGGCGTTGTAGGTGCGGATGGACTCGACGACATCAATCATGGCCCGCTCTCCTTTGAGGACTTACATCACACGGCAGAACACCGCCTTCAAGTAACGGCCTTCCGGCACATCGCTGCGGAACGGATGGTCGGCGCCGGCGCCAGCCACGTGCAGCACCTGAATCTCGCGTCCGGCATTGAGCGCCACGCGACGCAACATTTCCAGAAAATCCGCTTCGCTCACCAGGCCGGTACACGAGCAGGTAAGCAAGAGGCCACCCGGCGGGATCACATCGAGCGCCAGCCGGTTCATGGCGAAGTATTTCTTCAGCGCATCCATCACCTTGCTGCGGTCACGGGTGAGCTTGGCCGGGTCCAGTATCACGGCGTCGTACTTCTCGCCCCGTGTCACGGCGTTGCGCAGCCAATCGAAGATGTCGGCCTGCTCAAAAACCGCAGGCACATCGTTTGCCGCGGCATTGGCTCGGGCGATCTCCAGGATGCCCGCGTCCATATCCACGCCGACGGCTTCACTGGCGCCGGCAGCCAACGCATGCACGGCGAAGCCGCCGGCGTTGCAGCACAGGTCGAGCACGCGATGGCCCTTGGCCAATCGCGCAAAGTGATGGCGGTTCTCGCGCTGGTCGGCAAAGAAGCCGGTCTTGTGGCCATAGCCCGGCGCCGCGTGGAAACGCAGGCCGTGTTCATGCACTTCGACCGGCTCCGGTGCATCGGGAGAGCGGCAGTCGAACGACTCCTGCTTTTGCACATGGCTCTCGGCGAACCAGTACAGCCGCGCGCCGGGGAAGTGGCGCAACAGAGCGTTGTGGATCGCCTCGCGGAAACGCCACATGCCGGCGGCGAAGTATTCGATCACCAGAATGTCGGCATAGCGATCGACCACCAGGCCGGATAGTCCATCGCCCTCGCTGTGCACCACGCGCCAGGCGTCACTCACGCGATCGAGCTGCAGCAGTTCCTGGCGCAGCGCGACGGCATTGTCGATGCGTGCGGCGATCCAGTTGGCGTCGATGTTCTCGCTCGGGTCGGTCGTGAGCAGGCGCAGCGCGATGCGCGCATGGCCATTCCAGAAGCCGCGCCCGATGAAACGGCCTTTGGCATCCACGACATCGACCACGCTGCCGGGCGGCAGGCGCGTTTCGGGCTTGTGGACCTGGGCGGACCACACCCAGGGATGGCCAGGGGCCCGATCGGTCTTGAGACGGATGATGGGGAGGGAGGAATCAGGGGTACTCATCCGGCCATGATAACCGGTGTGGGTGGCTGCCCCCGATTCGCAGGCTCTCAGCGCAAGCGCAAGGTCAGCCAGGACAGCAGGGCGAGCAGGTTGATGCCGATGCGCGACAGGCCAGGGCCGGCCACCGCGAGCAGGAAGCCCTCGCTGCCGACATGCCAGTCCAGGCCCAGGCGGACCGGCAGGTGCAGGGTGGCATAGACGTTGACGAACGCGCCGCAATGCAGGGCATAGCTCAGGATCGGCGTGGCGATCAGCGGCAGCTGCAGCAGCTGGGCCCAGCTCGAGAACGCCACGCCGCGTTCGCTACCTTCCAGCAGCATCACACCCGCGATCAGCACAAAGCCGTACAGCAACAGCCCGATCACCGCGACCAGCGATTCATGCGTGGAACCGAGCGGGAACAGGCGCCTCACCATGTTGACTACGCCGTAGAAGCCGCCGGCCACTTCGAGGATGCCGATCAGTCGGAAGAGGAAGTTGCGCACGTGCAGGCCCCGAGTCGAAAGCGGCGAGCTTACTTGCTTCCTCTCCCCTTCGGGGAGAGGACTGAGGCGAAGGGTTCAGGCTTGCAGGACTGTGTAGGAGCGCACCCAGTGCGCGAAGGGCTACGCCTCAGTTCCCATCCCCAGCGTGCCGTGCAGGTGGCCCGTTGGCGGCAGCGATGGGAACAGAGGGGCGCGCCGGTCGCGCACTGGGTGCGCTCCTACATCAGGCACGCTACCGCTGAGATTCGACGCTTACTGAGGGGAGAGAGTCGTGTGTCTATCACAACGCCTCGGCCATCTCATGCAGGTCGGTGATGTGCTGCTCCCACCAGCGTGCCTCGGCCGCGAAGGGAAACGCGGCGGGGAAGGCCGGGTCGTGCCAGCGGGCGGCGATCCAGCCGGCATAGTGCAGCTGGCGCATCGCGCGCAGGGCGGGCACCAGGGCCAGTTCGCTGAAGTCGAAGTCGCGCATCTGCTGGTAGCCGTCGAGCAGGGCGTTCATGGCCGACTCGTCATTGGCCAGCATCCACAAGTCCTGCACGGCGGGGCCCATGCGTGCGTCGTCGAGATCGACGAAATGCGGCCCGCCGTCCGTCCACAGCACATTGCCAGGGTGGCAGTCGCCGTGAAGGCGCAGCTGGCGTACCGGCCCCACGGCCTCCACGCGCGCGGCGACGGCGCTGTCAACGCGCCCGGCCGCAGCGCGATAAGCCGCATGCAGCGCGGGCGGCAACAGGGTCGAGGCGAGCACGGCGTGTATGGGCTGCTCGATCAGCGTGGCGCGATCGATGCGGCCTCGATGCACGAACGGTTGTCGCGCCCCCACGCTATGGATGCGTGCGATCAGGCGACCCAGCCACTCCAGCTGCTCGTTCGATTCCAGCGACGGCGCGCGTCCGCCACGCCGTGGCGTGAGGGCGTAGCGAAAGCCATCGTGATGCAGCAGGGTGCGTCCGCCGAACACCAGTGGCGCCACCACGGGTAGCTCGTCGGCGGCCAGTTCCACTGCGAAGGCGTGTTCTTCCAGGATCGCAGCATCGCTCCAGCGATACGGGCGATAGAACTTGGCGATGACCGGCGCGTCGTCGTCCATCCCAACCTGCCATACGCGGTTCTCGTAACTATTGAGTGCGAGCAGGCGACCGTCGGGCCATAGCCCACAAGCGGTGACGGCATCGAGGACGCGATCCGGATCGAGCGTGGCGTAGGGTGCGTCTACGCTCAACGCGGTGCCACTGCGCGTGCCGGGATCACGGCCATGGTGATGCGCGAAATGCACACCAGATCGCCGCTTTCGTTCTCGATGCGGATTTCCCAGACCTGGGTGGTGCGGCCCAGGTGCACGACGCGGGCGGTGCCGGTCACGGTGCCGCTGCGCACGCCGCGCACGTGGTTGGCGTTGATGTCCAGGCCCACGGCCAGCTCCTGCGACGGGTCCAGCGTGAGCATGGCTGCCGTGCTGCCGAGGGTTTCGGCGAGCACCACCGAGGCACCGCCATGCAACAGGCCGTAGGGCTGGTGGGTGCGGTGATCGACCGGCATGGTGCCGCGCAGCCAGTCATCACCGATCTCGGTGATGCGCATGCCCAGCGTCTCCATCATGGTGTTGGCGCTCCAGCCGTTGATGCGCTCGAGCGAAGTTTCTTGCTTCCAGATGGCCATGGCGGTTGATTCTTGGGGGTGGGGCCCGCATTGTCGGCCGACTACCGTGGCCGCGACAATGTGCGGCGGCACCCGCCGATCCAGCAGAGCAGCCCATTGTTTACCGTTACCCTCCAATCTTCCGATCGCCGTTTCCCGGTCGCGCCGGGCGAAAGCGTGCTGGAAGCCGCGCAGCGCGCCGGCATCGCCCTGCCGTACTCGTGCCGTGCCGGCGTCTGCGGCAGCTGCAAGGCCACCCTGCTGAGCGGGCATTGCGCCTATCCGCGCAACCCGCCATTGGCGCTGAGCGGCACGGCACCGTCCCAGCACGCCATTTTGCTGTGCCAGGCGGTACCGACCGAAGATCTGGTGATCGAGGCGCGTGAAGTCACATCGGTCGAGGACATCGTCCGCCGCCAGCTCGATGTGGTGGTGACGCGCAAATGGAATCTGGCGCCCGACGTGGTCGGCCTCCAACTGCAACTCGCCGCAGGGCAGGCGCGCCTGCAATGGCTGCCCGGCCAGTATCTCGATGTCCTGCTCGACGACGGACGCCGCCGTCCGTTCTCCATCGCCAATCATCCGCAGGCGGATGGCGCCATCGAGCTGCACGTGCGGCACGTGGCCGGTGGTGGCTTCACCTCATGGGTGAACGACGGCTTGCAGCTGGGTGATGCGTTGCGCATCGAAGGCCCGCTGGGCACGTTCGTGCCGCGCGAGGACTCGGAGCGACCGATGATCTTCATGGCAGGCGGCACCGGTTTTGCGCCGGTCAAGGCCATCGTCGAACACTTTATCGCGCTAGGTACGCGACGTCCGATGCGGGTGTATTGGGGCGCCCGCAGCGCCGCAGATCTGTATCTCCGTGAGATGGCCGAAGCCTGGACGCGCCAGGCGCACGACCTGATATTTCAGGCCGTGCTGTCCGACCCGGAGCAGGCTGCGAGCAGCGGCCTGCGCATGGGACTGGTGCACGAAGCGGTGCTGGAGGATCAGCCCGATCTCTCCGAGCTCGATGTCTATATGAGTGGCCCGCCGGCGATGATCGATGCTGGCCGCAAGCTGTTCATCGATGCAGGCCTTGCCGAGGCTCGCCTCTACTACGATTCGTTCGACTACGCGCCGGACGTATTGGCGCAGATTCTCTCCGGACGCGCCGGCATCGCCGGGTTGTAAGCCGCGTTCTCGGGGAGACCCCACATCGGAGCGTCCCCATGGCCCGACATCATCGCTATCGCGTCACCGTCGAACACCTCGCGCCGGCGAAAGAGGGCGACGCGCTGCATGCGCCCTTGCAGTTCGATGCGACCAACCATGACGAGATCCTGGCTATCGCCGATCGTCTGCGCACACGGCTGGACTACGGCGACGACGAGACCGCCCAACTGGCGATAGGGCTGAAATTGTTCGGCGAAATCATGCTGAAGCATCGCGAGGATGCGTTGTTTGCGCCGTTGCGCGAGAGCTTCAGGGAATTCATCGGCGGCCTGAAGAAGCTGCCGGAACGCGAGGGCTGAGCGCCCTCGCGTGGTCATTCAGGCAGGAACGGCTTACGGGTTCTTGCCCTTGGCTACCGGCAGCTGCGCCTGCTGCCAGGCCAGCACGCCGCCGCCCAGGGTGTAGACCTTGGCGAAACCGGCCTTGACCAGACGCTGCGCTGCCTTGGTGCTGGCGCCGCGGCCGTCCTTGTCGATCAGCACGACCGGCACGTCCTTGGCCTTGGCCAAGTCCTTGTGCTCGGGGTCGAACTGGCTCATCGCCACGTGGCGCGAGCCCGGCACGTGTGACTTCTCGTAGTCCGCATAGGCGGACAAATCCACCATCAGCGGACCCTCGCGATTGATCAGCAGGGTCAGGCCGGCCGGGGTGAGTTCCTTGTACTTGCGGAACAGCGTGAGGATTTCCATCACGATGATCGCAAGCAGCAGGATCAGGAACAGCGCGGCGAGCGCGAGATGGTTGCCGATGAACTCGGGCAGTTTGTGCAGTACATCGCTCATTCGAAAGCTTCCGCAGGCGCGGCCAAGGCCGCGCGGATTGAATAGAACGGGCGATTATACGGGCAGCGCGGCCCGATCCGGCCAGGACTTATTGGTGGCTGATATCAGGCAGGCCGCTGACCAGCCACCAGTGCTTGGTTTCGGGGTTATAGCGCCATGTCTGGTGGTCGACCACAGTGCGCTCGGTCTGGGTGTGGATATTCACGATGTTGATCTGGACGACCTGGGTCACTTCGTTCTCGGCGCCGGGGGAAGCGCCCTTGCCCTCGTCGTAGCCGGTGACCTTGTACATGTCATAGCGCGCCATTTCGAGCGACGACGGCGGATGTTCCTCACGGATCTTGGGATCGACAAACTGGTTCGCCGAAGCGAAGTCGCCCCAGCGCACGACGCTCGCGTAAGCAGTGAGCGTGTTGGTGAGGGAATAGTTGCGCTGGTCGCTTTTGCAACCGCCTATGACCAGCGCGGCAAGCGCAGTGAGCAGGATCAGGATACGGCGCATCAAGGCTTCCCCCAGGATAGTTGGCGCATTGTGCCGCAATCTCTGTTGCTCTTCATACGGCGTCGGCCGGCCGCCGTTTGGCGACAAAGCGTGCTTCGAGCGTAGCCGCCGGCTTATCGCTGGCGCCGGGGACGCGGCAGTTCACCTCGATGCGGGCGCGACCGCGGGCGGCCAGGGTATCGAAGAACGTTGCCCAGTCCGCACTATCGGCCAGTCGCGCCTCGCTCTGGAAGTCCGTCCATACCGGTTCGAGGTAGCGCACGGTCGATTCGCCCACGAACACATCGCAGTCCAGCCCCCGCATGCGCAGCTCCAGCTCGACCAGGCCCCAGCCGGTGAGGGTCATCACGCTCACCAGGCTGCCGCCGAAGGCGCAACCCTTGTCGTTGACGTTGGGCACCAGCGGTGCGGCGATCGAAAAGTGCTGTTCGTCGCATTCTTGAAACTGCAGGCCCATATTCAGCGCCAGCGGGATTTCTTCACGCATGAAGCCAACCAGCTTGCGGGCTACTGTCTGTCGTTCGTTGGTGCTCATCGGTGCCGGGTGCGTTCAGGGGAACGCGTAGTGTACGCACCCTCGCGAAACAAACCCCAGCGTCGCGTGGCCGCTACACTGCCCAAGCTTTCCAGGGAGGTGGCCATGAGCGTGCGACATACGACTTCCGAGCCTTCCCTGCGCGGGCGCACGGTGGTCATCACGCGCCCGGCGGGTACCGGTTCGTCCATGGCGCGCCAGGTGCGCCGGCTCGGCGGTGTCCCGTTCTTGCTGCCTGGATTGTCGCTGCGCGAAGTGGAAGACCCCGGGCAGGCTGCCGCCGCGCTGGGCGCGGCCCTCGAAGACGACCTGCTCGTGTTCACCAGTCCCGCTGCCGTGCGCTTTGCCACGCGTCTGGCGCCATTGCGTACGCATGCGACGGTGCTGGCGGTGGGACAGGGAACCGCGCGCGCGTTGCGTTCGCATGGCGTGAGTGAGCCACGGGCGCCGGTGCAGCGGCAGGACAGCGAGGGGCTGCTGGATCATCCGGCCCTCGCTGAATTGCGGGGCAAGCGTGTGGCCCTAATCGGTGCGGCGGGTGGCCGCGGTGTGCTCCGAAGCGAATTGGCGGCGCGGGGTGCGCAATTGCGCGAGGTTCATGTGTACCGGCGTGCGGCGCCTCGCTGGCAGAGGCGCCAGCTCGGGACGGTTGCGGCCTTGCCAGCCGACGCGCGCGTGCTGTTGTCGAGTGCCGAGGCGCTGGGGTGTTTGCGCGATGGGTTGCCGGTGGCGGCTTATGCGGCGCTGAGCGGCGCGATTGCGGTGGTCAGTAGTGAGCGGTTGGCAGAGGCTGCCCGCGAGGCGGGGTTCAAGCGAGTGGTGGTTGCCGCGTCGGCGATGGGGGCGGATTTGTTGATGGCGGCGGCGCGATAAGGGTTCTATGCGTGCCTTGCGAGGCTTTGCCAGGGCGACGAGCTTACCGATCGACGACACGCCGTGCGTCGAAATCCCCTCACTCCTTCACGAACGCTTGATTCGAGTCCCCCACCCCAGGCTGTTAGCATGTCGCGCATGAGCCAAGACGACTCCATTCCCAGCAACAGCGCGTCCGCAGGCCCTGCCGCGCCATCCTCATCCTCCCGCGCCACGCGCTCAACGGCTCCCGCGCGCCGCGGCGGCGGCACACTCGCGGTCGCCCTGCTGCTGTCGCTGGCGGCGGTGGGCGGTGCCGGCTACGTCGGTTGGCGGCAGTGGCAGCAGGAGCAGGGCCGTGCGGCGGGCAGTGAAGCGTTGAGCGGCATGAAGCAGCGCTTGGACAGCCTGGAAAGCGCGGTCACGGCAAGCAATAGCGATCGTAACTTGCTACGCCAGCGTCTCGGCGATGCGGACCAGGTCAATCGTTCGCTGCGCGAGGAATTGCTGGGCCAGGCCGAGCGCACGCGCAATCTCGAAGATGCGGTGACCAAGCTCTCGGAAAAGACGCTATCGGCCCATGACGCCATGCTGCTCGACGAGACCGAGTCGCTGTTGCGCATGGCGAAGGAGCGTTACGAGTTGTTCCACGACGCGCAGGGCGCGGTGACGGCCTATGCGATTGCCGACCAGACGCTTGCGGCGGTGGACGATGGCGCGTTTTCCGGTTTGCGGCAAAGCATCGCTGCCGAGCGCGAAGCGCTGGCGAAGAGTCAGCCCGTCAGCGTGAGCGCATCGCTGGCGACATTGACCAGCCTGCGCGCAGCGATGATCGACCTGCCGCTGCGGCCACTGGACACCCCCGCTTCGAGTTCAACGAGTGGAAGCTGGGTACGCATCGTCTCGGCGCTTAATAACGTCGTGAAAGTACAGCGAACCAGCGGTGCGCCGTTGTCGGTGGCGGACGCGCGATTTGCGCGCGAGCTGGCGGGGATCGATCTGGCACAGGCACAGGCGGCGCTGCTCGCTTCCGATCATGATGCCTATATTGCTGCGCTCAAGCGAGCCGATGCGGGTATCGCCGCCCAGTTCGACGAGAAGTCACCCGCCGTGAAACAAGTACGCGAGCAGCTGGCGACCTTGATCACGCAACAGCCGACCACGCCGGTGCAGCTGGGCGCCGCGCTGAGCGAATTGCGCAACCTGCGCTCGGTACATGCGCTCAAGCCGGCCAGCAGCAATAGCGCACCGGCCGGGGCCAAGCCATGAAGTTGTGGCGCTGGATCTTGCTGCTGGTGATCCTGGCAGCGCTCGCTGCGTTCGGCTGGCATTGGGTGGCGGAAGACCCAGGCTACGTGATGGTGCAGCTGCGCGGCTGGCAGGCGGAAACCACGGCCGTCGCGGCGGTTGTCATGTTGCTGGTGGCGTGGGGATTACTGAGTGCGTTGTGGTTCCTGCTGCGCTGGCCGTTCGGCGCGTTTTCGCGCCGGCATCGCCGCATCAGCCGCCAACGCATGCGTGAAGGTCTCATTGCTCTGATGGAAGGCCGCCACGGCGATGCCGAGCGCGATCTGCATCGTGCCTCACGGCTGGGCGCCTTGCGTGCACCCGCCCTGCTCGCCGCCGCCGAGGCCGCGTCCCGCCGCGGCGAGAACAGTCGCGCCTTCGCCACGCTGGACGAGGCGGGCCAGGTCGCACCTCGTGCCGCCCGTGTGTTGCGGGCCCGCGTGCTTCGACGCGAAGGCAAGGCGGCGGAAGCAGTCAACTTGCTGGCGCCCGAGGCGGACAACGGCAATCTCACTCCGGGTGGTTGGCGCGAGCTGGCGCTGGCATCGCTGGCCAGCGGCGACACGCGGCGTGCGCGCCAGACGTTGGAGCCGCTGCAGAAGGGCGGTGCGTTTGGCATCCGCGCTTTTGCAGCGCTCGAAGGACAGGTGCTCGCCGCCTCCCTGCGCGCGGCGCCCGATGCCGCAGCGCTCAATACCTTGTGGTCACAGCTGCCCAAGGCACAGCGCCGGGTGCCTGCGGCGATCGACGCGTATGCGCGTCGCGCGGCCGGGTTCGGCATGGTCTTGCCGGCCATGGACGAAGTGGAATCGGCGCTGCGTCGTGAATGGTCGTCGCTGCTGATCGAAACCTACGGTGCGTTGGGTGGCGACGACCTGGAAGCTCGCTTGCGCCGGGCCGAGTCCTGGCTGGACGCCCATCCCAACGATGCCGCGCTATTGCTCACGCTCGGTCGCATGTGCGCGCGACTGAAGCTATGGGGCAAGGCCACGCAGTTCCTCGAACGTTCGCTCGCGCTGTCGCCGACGAGTGCCGCCTGGGAAGCGCTTGGCGATGTCCATGCCGGCCAGGACGATGCAGCGCTGGCCCAGCGTTGCTATCGCAATGCGTTGGCGCTGGCGCGCGGTGAATCCATCGAGCCACTACCGCAGGATGGACGCTCCACCAGGTTGGACACGCGTCCCATCGCCGTGGAAGAACGCAGCGAGCACGGTGTGCCGCGCTTGCGCGAGTAACGCCGCCTACTCGAACGCCGAGTCTTCGGCTTCTGCTCCTTCTCCCTTTGCGGGAGAAGGTTGGGATGAGGGGGCGGGTGCTTGCGATCACGCGACAGCCGAGCGGTATCGCCAGCGTGCCGCTTACGCAGCGGGCGTTTCGATCGCCTGCCGGCGCTCGAGTCACTTTTCTTTTGCTGGCCCAAAAAGAAAAGTAACCCAAAGAAAACGGCCTCAAGAGCTGGCAGCACGCCGTGGGATAGAAGCGTTGGAAGGTTTGCGCGAGTAAATAGTTGGCTGCCCAAGGCGAGACACAGCGGCTACACCGCAACGCGCCGATGCGGTGAGGACTTAAGGCGGGCTCGGTCGACGGTCGAAACGCCTGCGGTATCCCGATGCTCACATGGTCACCCCACCACCCATGCCTTAAGCCCTCTGCGCTCCGGCGCGTTGCGGTGTAGCCGCTGTGTCTAGCCATGGGCCGCAACCTATCTGTCTGGCCACGCCCTTCAGGCTCGTATTCCGCGGAATGCCATGAGCCTTTTAGGCCATTTTCTTTGGGTTACTTTTATTTTGGGCCAGCAAAAGAAAAGTGACCCGGACCGCGGCAGCGGTTCGGAACGCCCGCTGCGTAAGCGGCAAGCTGGCCACATCGCTCGGTTATAGCGTGATCGCAGGCACTCGCCCCCTCATTCCAACCTTTTCTCCCACAGGGATTACTTCGGGTCGCCCGAAGGGGAGAAGGGGCAGAAGCGGAAGAGTCGGCGATCGAAACGCCCGTCGCGTCCCCCAAAGGCTTCCTTCGGTCCTAAGCGGCACGCTGGCTTCATCGTTGGGTACAGCCTATCTTCTCAATGGCGGTCGTTTTTCCAAGGATGTTGAAAGGCCTGACTCTTAGGCTCCCAGCGAATTACTCCATGCCGTCCCTGGGTTCGACCGGACGCATCCAGCGGGCCTGCAGGCGCTCGCCGATGCCCACGACTAGCAGGGCACAAGCGATGCCGAGCGCCACTTCGCCGATGCGCGTGAGCGCGATGATCCAGAACGTTCCGGTATGCGGCACCAGCATCACGATGGTCGTGGTACTGCCGCTGAGCCGCCCGGCGCTGCCGACGCCGAACAACCAGCAAGCGGTGATGGCAACCACGATGGCAACGGCGTAGGCCAGATAGGTTTCGCCGCCGATCAAGGTGGCGCCCAGGCCCGCGACGCCACCGACCAGGGCGCCGATGATCTGGTCGCGCGACGAGGCGCGGGTATCGAGATAGTTCTGCTGGGTCACCGCAATGCTGGTCAAGGCAGCCCAGAACGCCTGTTGGGTATGCAAGAGCAGGCCCAGGCCATAGGCCGAACTCGCCGCGACCAGCGCGAGCAGCGCCAGCCACAGGCCTTGCACGGTGCGGTGTGTCCACGGCAGGCGACGATAGATCGTCGCCATGCCTTCCTGAAAGCCAAGCAGTTGGCGCAGATTTTCGCGCAAGGACAGGTTGTCGCTCATGATCACTCCTTGCCGTGAACAGGCCTTAGGTGGCTACACCGGCGTCAGGTTGGCATAGGCGTAGACCAGCCACTTGCTGCCGGTGCTGGAGAAATTCACCTGGATACGTGTATGCGCGCCGCTGCCTTCCGCGCTAACGACTACACCTTCGCCGAAGCTGGGATGGCTGACGCGCTGGCCCAGTTGCAGCGGCATGCTTTCCTGCAGCGAGCTGGACGCCGCGCCGGGTCGTGCGCCGTACAGCGGGCGACTCACCTGCACGCGCGGACGCACTTCGTCGATCAGCTCCGGGGGAATCTCGGAGAGAAAGCGCGAAGGCCGCGCCAGCATCTCGGTGCCATGCATGCGGCGTGATTCGGCATGGGTAATGAACAGCCGTTCGCGCGCGCGAGTAATGCCCACGTAGGCGAGGCGGCGTTCTTCCTCCAGGCGGCCTTCGTCTTCCACCGAACGCTGGCTGGGGAACAAGCCTTCCTCCATGCCAACCAGGAACACAATCGGAAACTCCAGGCCCTTGGCCGAATGCAGTGTCATCAGCTGCACGCAGTCATCCCAGGCTTCGCCCTGGCCCTCGCCGGCCTCCAGCGCGGCATGCGAGAGGAAGGCGGACAGTTCGCTCAAGCCGGCATCGATATCGTCCTGGGTGAGCTCGAAACGACTGGCCACGTTGACCAGTTCGTCCAGGTTCTCCACGCGTGATTCGGCGTTGCCGCGGCTGTCCTTCTCGTAGAAGTCGCGCAGGCCGGTCTGGGTGATGGCGTGATCGATCTGTTCGGCGAGCGCCAAGGCATCGCCCACGCCAGTGCCGGCGAAAGCGCGCGCCATGTCGTCGATCAGCACGAGGAAAGCCTTGACTGCATTCTTCGCGCGGCCAGCCAGCTCATGGCCGCTGCTGAGTTCGCCGAGTGTGGCTTCCCACATCGAACTGTTTTCAGTGCGAGCCCGTCGACGCAACACGTCGAGCGTGCGGTCGCCGATGCCGCGCGGTCGGCGTGTTCACTGCACGCTCGAACGCCGCATCGTCATGGCGGTTGGACGACATGCGCAGGTAGGCCAGCGCGTCCTTGATTTCCGCGCGGTCGAAAAAGCGCTGGCCACCGTAGACGCGGAAGCGGATATCGCGTTGCATCAGCTGTTCTTCGAAGTTGCGCGACTGCGCATTCGAGCGATACAGGATGGCGCAATCACGCGCATCGCCGTGTTCGGCGATGTACTCGCGGATGCGCTCGACCACGAAGCGGGCCTCGTCCTGTTCGTTGTAGGCCGCATACAGGGCAATGCGCTCGCCTTCGCCGCCATCGGTCCACAGCTGTTTGCCGAGGCGGCCGCCATTGCGCGCGATCACGCTGTTGGCGGCCTTCAGAATGGTCGAGGTCGAACGATAGTTCTGCTCCAGCTTGATCGTCTTCGAACCGGGGAAATCGCGCAGGAATTGCTGCACGTTTTCCACCTTGGCGCCACGCCAGCCGTAGATGGCCTGGTCGTCGTCGCCGACCACGAAGACCTGGCCGGTGTTACCGGCGAGTACGCGGATCCACGCGTACTGCAGCGAGTTGGTGTCCTGGAATTCGTCGATCAGCAGATAGCGCCAGCGCTCGCGGTAGTGCTCGAGCACCTGCGGGTCACGCAGCCACAGTTCGTGCGCGCGCAGCAGCAGCTCGGCAAAATCGACCAGGCCGGCGCGGCGGCAGGCATCCTCGTAGGCCTGGTAGATCTGCACCAGGGTGCGCGTCATCGGATGATCGCGATGCTCGACGTTGTCCGGGCGTTTGCCCTCGTCCTTCCAGCTATTGATCTGCCAGGTGGCCTGACGCGGCGGGAAGCGCGACTCGTCGAGCCCGAGACCGGTGATCACGCGCTTGATGATGCGCTGCTGATCGTCCGCATCGAGAATCTGGAAACCCTCGGGTAGCCCCGCTTCGCGCCAGTGACGGCGCAACAGGCGATGGGCGATGCCGTGGAAGGTGCCCACGGTGAGACCTTGCGTACCGCCAGGGATCAGTTGATCCAGGCGCGCACGCATCTCGCCCGCGGCCTTGTTGGTAAAGGTGACGGCAAGGATCGCCCATGGCGGCACCTGCTCGACCTGTGTGAGCCAGCCGATACGGTGCGTGAGCACGCGGGTCTTGCCGGAACCGGCGCCCGCGAGCACGAGGTAATGGCCGGGTGGGGCGCAGACGGCTTCGCGCTGTGCGTCGTTGAGCTTGTCGATCAGGTGCGAGACATCCATCCGACGCATTGTACCGGGGTGGTCAAGGGAAGGTTCTTTGCCACTGGGCCGACATTCGGGAAGCGCCTGAACAAGACCTCCCCGTCATCCCGGCGAACGCCGGGATCCAGTGACTTTGCACGCGGCGAAAGGCGTTGGATGACTCGCTGCGCTCGCCCCTTTGGGGCTGCCCCACGGGCGTTCTGCGCGCTTCGCGCTTGTCCGGCGTTCGCCGGAATGACGGGGAGTTGGACGTGGATGCTAGTAGTAAAGGTGCAGGCTCAGCAGGTGCTGCGAGAACGTAAACCACACGGCAACCAAGCAGGCCAGCAACAACACCAGGCTGCCCAACTTGCGCCACCAGCCACCGGCCTCACGCCACGCATGCCAGGCATTCATGGCGACGGCGATCGTGCCGAGACAGGCCAGCAGGCCGATGAGCTGCAGCAGGCGCAGGCGGGTGTCGAGCTGCGAGGTACCCGTCTCAAGTCGCGGCAACATGAGCCACCAGCCGACAGCAAACAGCCACTGCAGGACGGCAGTGACGCAACTCAGTCTATACCAGCGGCCGGCCGAGTCCGACAACGCCACGGGTTTGCCCCGAATACGGCGCAACAGCACGGCAACAGGCCATGAGAACGCGGCCAGCAGGAAGACAGCAAGTGTTCCTCCCAGTAGCGGCTGCATTCGCGCGGGCGACAGCCAGGCTGGCAGCGGGAGGAAGACCTGCGTGGGTGCGAGTTCGTCGATGGATATCCAGCGGACCTTGCCATCCTTTACATCGGCGCCGAGATGGCTGCCACTGGCGTCGTCGAGCCATAGGAACGGCTTCACTTCACGCCAGTGCGCCGGGCCAACGAGATGATCGAAACCCGGGGTGCGTAGCGTGCCGTCCGGCGCCATGTCGACTTCCATCTGCGTGAGCAGATTGCGCAACGCGCGGAAGTTGCTTTGGGAAACCTTGCTGCTCAGATAGCGGCCCACCAAAAGGGCGCCATGCGCGCGCGAAGTCGCCATCGTGGGTTGCTTGATCTGTGGCAGCGGCGGGAAATAGCGATCGGCAAAACCGTTCAGCAGATGACGCCGCAGCCCGCTGTCGTCGTCGCCATCGACAGCAACGAACACCCCGACATGCTGCTGGCCGAACAGCGCCAACGCACTGTGAAAGAATCGCGTATCGCTGTTCTGGCCGAGGATGTCCTGGCCGTTACGATCCAGGTGATAGAAGCCAAGCCCCATGGGGCGCAGCCCAGGAACGCTGGGGCGCGAGTAGCTGTGCATCTGCTGGGCAGTTTCCGCACGAAGCAGCTGCGCTTCGCCGACTCGGCCGTCCTGCAGGTGGGCGATCATGAAGCGCGCCATATCGTCGCCGCTGATCGATAAGGCGCCCGCCGGAACGGCCGAAATCAGCCCAGGCGGGGGGGCGCTGTCGGCCATGTCGGCCTGCAGCGAAGGCGGCAGTGGTTGTCGAAAGGTCGCGTGCGACATGCCCAATGGATGGAAGATGCGTTGTTCGACGTAGGTCTCGAACGGCTCCCGCGCGACGCGCTGCACGATATAGCCGGCCAGCGCGGCGCCATAGTTCGAATACGCGGCAACCTCACCGGCTGGGTAGATGCGCGCCGGCACCCAGCGCTTCAGCCATGACTCGTTGCTGATGAGCGACGAAACGTCAGGTACATACAGGTCTTTCACCACGTCCTCGAACCCGGCGGTATGCGTCATCAACTCGCGCAGCGTCACGGGCTTGCCGTCGCGCGGCGGGATGTTGAAGTCGAGATAGCGATTGACGTCGGCATCGAGGTCGAGCTTGCCCTGCTCCACCAGTTGCATCACCGCCGTCGAGGTGAAAAGCGTGGAGAGGGAGCCCGCGCGGAACAGCGTCGTCGCGGGGTCGACCGCTTTCTTCGCCGACGCGTCGGCATAGCCGTAACCCTTGGACAGCAAGATGTTGCCGTCCTTGACGACGACCACCACCGCACCGGTGATGGGTGCGCGCTTCAGCGCATCGGCCATCAACGGGTCGAGCCAGGATGCGGCGTCGGACGGGGTCAACTCGTTTGCGCCCAGCGGCATCGCCGTGGCGCGTTTTTGCTCCGGGATAGGGGTGATCTGGATCTGCGCTTGTGCGGCGACTTGCAGCGAAATCACGCAGAGCGTCAGGAACGCGAGCAGCCGGAGGCGAATAGGGGCGCGTTTCCACGCGGCGCGTGCTGGCCTGCTCATCGTCCGGTTCCCATCAATGCGATCCCGCGAGTATGACCGGGGAGCCGTCGTGTTCGATGTCAACGCCGGACTGACGGGTAGGTACGATTCAGCCTTTGCGCAGGAATCCGATCAACGCCAGCGCGGCGCCCGCCACGATACCGGCGATACCCACCGATGGCGAAATCGCCTTGTCGTGCGTGGCGGTAATCTTGGCCGACCCAATCTGCACCAGCGTGTCGGTCTGCTGGTAGCTGCCATGGCCGAGCAGGACCCAGATACCCGCGGCGAGCAGGATAAGGCCGAAAACGATCAGCACTGCGCGCATGGAAGCCTCCTATGTGATGAGGCTTCGATCATAGGAGGGACGCGTCCAAGGGAAAAGTCGACGGCGGCACGATAGAGGCCGCCGTCGATGGGGAAAAGCGATACGGTTCAGCCGATGCGGGCGAACAAGGCACCGTGGCCGGGAAGGCGGAGCCGCCCGTCGATCAGGTCACCATGCGCGAGGCCGTGACCGTTGATCGGCGTTGCCGAAGCCACGCCCGATAGCGATGTTTCGACCGCTTCGTGGGACAGATTGAAGGCAGCGAGCACGGTGTCGTTGCCATGACGGCGCGTGAAGGCCAGTACCGGCTCAGGCGTATCCAGGAAGCGGATATCGCCCCAACGCAAGGCCGGCTGCGACTTGCGCCACGCCATGAACGCGCGGAAGCCGTTGAGCGCGGAGTGTGGCGCGGCGTCCTGCAGTGCCACGGCCAGCGCGCGATGCTCGGCCGGTACCGGTAGCCACGGTTCGCCGACGCTGAAACCGGCGTTGATGCCGTCGTTCCAGGGGATCGGCGTGCGGCAGCCGTCGCGACCCTTGAAGGTGGGCCAGAAGGTGATGCCGTAGGGATCTTGCAGGGCTTCGTAGGGCACGTCCGCTTCCGTCAGGCCGAGTTCCTCGCCCTGATACACGCACACCGAACCGCGCAGCGAGCAGACCATCGCGCTCAGCATATTGGCCAGGCGCACCGACGCGTCGCCATTGCCCCAACGACTGAGCACGCGCTCCACGTCGTGATTGGAGATGGCCCAGCACGGCCAGCCTTCGAGCATCTGCGATTCGAGGTTCTGCACCGTATTGCGGATGTACGCCGCGCTGAAGTCGTTGGTGAGCAGCTCGAAGCTGTAGCCCATATGCAGGCGACGACCGCTGGTGTATTCGGCGGTGGTCGCCAGCGAATCCTCCGAGGAAATTTCGCCGATTGCAGCGACGTCCTGGTAGCGATCCATCAACGCGCGCAAGTCTTCGAGGAACGCGAGGTTCTCCGGTCGCGTGTTGTTGTAGTAGTGGTACTGGAACGCGTACGGGTTGTCCGGGCTGAAGCCGCGACCCACGCGCTTGTCGGCGGGCTTGGGCGGGTTATCGCGCAGCTCGCGGTCGTGGTAGCAGAAGTTGATCGCGTCGAGGCGCAGGCCATCCACGCCCTTGTCCAGCCAGAACTGCACGTTGTCGAGCACCGACTGGCGCACATCCGGGTTGTAGAAGTTGAGGTCGGGCTGCGAGGTCAGGAAGTTGTGCAGGTAGTACTGGCCGCGGCGCGGTTCCCACTGCCAGGCGCAGCCGCCGAACAGCGACAGCCAGTTGTTGGGCGGCGTGCCGTCGTCCTTCGCGTCGGCCCAGACGTACCAGTCGGCCTTCGGGTTGTCGCGGCTTTCGCGGCTTTCCTTGAACCAGGCGTGCTCGGCCGAGGTATGGCTGAGTACCTGGTCGATCATCACCTTCAGGCCCAGCTTGTGCGCCTTGGCCAGCAGTAGATCGAAATCGGCCAGCGTGCCGAACAGCGGGTCGACGTCGCGATAGTCCGCGATGTCGTAGCCGAAATCCGCCATCGGCGAGCGGAAGAACGGCGCGATCCAGATCGCGTCCACGCCAAGCCCGGCAACGTAATCGAGCTTGTCGATGATGCCCGGCAGGTCACCTACGCCATCGCCGTTGGTGTCCATGAAACTGCGTGGATAGATTTGATAGGTGACGGCCCCTCGCCACCACGGTGCATCACTCATGTCGCATTCCCGATATTTCCGCCCAATGCCCGCGTCGCGAAGACCCGTGGCCAGCTCGAAGCGCGGGGGCAGCTTAAACGCAGAGCGGCGACGCAATGATTTGACTGCATACGTATTCAGAAAAGCACGATATTGCGGCGCAGCAGGCCTTGGACGGATCTCCGCGCGCCGAAAAAAATTGCGCGTATCACGACGCCTGAGCGCGCGGAAAGCCGCACAGATAGGGCACGCGAGGCAGCTGGACGTGGCATGGAGCGTGCGCGAAAAGATGCTGCTGCACGAACCTGCAACCGTTATCATTTTGTCAAAGGTGCACAAAAAAACGCGGTAATGAATACGTATGCATAGACCTGTTCGCGTTTTGGCGCAGCCCTACCATGGCCGCCACGCGACTGGGCCCTCCGAGCATCGGCATGCACTGGCGCGTAGCCCGCATCAGTCTGTGGGGACTGTTGCGGCAACTACATAACAAGCAAGTGCAAACCCGTGGGAGGGGAAGACGGTGATATTGAAACGTAATGTGCTGGCCCTGGCGCTGGCGTCCGGCCTTTGTTTTACCGCCGGCATTCAAGCAGCGCCGGTTGATACGGGTGCGACGGCTGGTGGTTCCGCTGCCAATACGGGCGCAGCCAACGATCAGGCCACGCCCGCGTCTGCGCAGCAGACCGACCAGAGCAAGAAGGACAACAAGTCGACTGACCAGTCCAAGCAGACTGAAGACCAGCAGCTGGCCAAGAGCCTGTCCACCATCACGGTGACCGGTTTCAACCAGGGCATGGAGCGGTCGATCGACTACCAGCGCTACGCTGACACCATCCAGAACGTCATCACCTCGGCCGACATCGGCGGTCTTCCCGACCAGTCGATTGCGGACGCGTTGACGCGTTTGCCGGGCGTTTCGGCCGAGCGCATTGCAGGTCAGGCATCGCAGATCAATATCCGCGGCCTTTCCGGCAACTTCATCCAGACCACGCTCGACGGTCGCGAGCAGCCGTCGACCAGCGGCAGCAACTACATCAACTTCGACCAGTACCCGTCCGAGCTGATCAACATGGCCACGGTGTACAAGTCCTCGCAGGCTTCGCTGGTCACCGGCGGCGTGGGCGGCACCATCGCGCTGCAGACGGCGAACCCGCTGAACGCTCCCCAGGACCAGACGCTCAACGTCGACGCACGCGGCAGCTACAACGGCCAGGCGCATGACGTCGCCGGCGCCAACGCGCTCGGCTATCGCCTGAGCGTGGCCTACCAGGGCAAGTTCCTCGACAACACGCTCGGCGTTGGCATCGGCGTCGCGCAGCTGTACCAGCCGCACGTGGCGGAGCAGTTCGTGGGTGAGGCCTCCGATGGCGCGCTTTACCAGGTCACGCCGTCGCAGCAGGGCTATCTGACGCAAGGCATCCAGCTGCAGCAGAACGGCGGCACCGAGCGTCGCACGGGTTACCTGACGACGATCGTGTGGAAGCCCACCGACGAACTGCAGGTCACCGGCGACGGCTTCTTCTCGAAGTTCAACAACAGCTCGTTCGGTTACGGTTTCCGCTCGCAGAACTTCTACGGCAACAACGCAACCATCACCAACCCGGTGTTCAGCTCGCTCGGCACCATGATCGGTGGCACGGTGAGCAGCAATCCGCCGGGCGTCGGTGGCGACCAGTTCTCCAACGAGACCACGGCCGACAACTACTCCGCGACCACGTATGTGTTCTCCGGTGGCCTGAACGCGAAGTGGGATCATGATCGCTGGCATGTCGAGGCCGATGCGTCGATGTCGCGCGCGTCGAGCAACGAGATCAACGTCGATACCACCGCTGATCCGTATAACGGCCTGGGCACCGCCAACCCGCAGCTGATGCCGCAGTCGGTGACCTATGCCCTGGCCGGTCGCCAGATCGGTACGGCGTCGTTCGCCAACCCGGGCATCTATACCAACCTAAACGACTTGGGCTTGTCGCGCTACGGTGTGTATCCGTACATCTATCACGACAAGATGAAGGCCTTCCGCACCAGCGTGAAGTACGACCTGCCCAACAGCTCGTGGCTGTCGGGGCTGGAAGCGGGCGTCTACATCAATAATCACGACTATGCCGCCGATCGCGAAGTCTACGTCTACGGCTCGGAGTGGAACACGTCGCCGGTGGCTGGCCAGCCGCCGCTGACCATCCCCAGCAGCGACGCCTCGCTGACCTGCTGGAAGGGCAATTTCTCCGGCTTCCCGTGCTTCATGCAGCTCAATGGTGCGGCCATCCTTGCTGCGCATGGCATCACGGCCACGCCGGTGAAGGACTGGAACAACAGCTGGTCGGAAATCCAGAGCGGCTCGGTTGACGAAAAGACTCGCGACCTGTTCTTCATGGCCGATATCGATGCCCAGGTGTTCGGTCATGAGCTGACCGGCAATGCCGGTGTACGTGTATCGCACCAGTCGCAGTACAGCACCGGTCTGCAGCAGGTGGGCAATGGCGCCGGTGTACCGATCGCCGACGGTTACGGCGTGATCAGCACCGACTATGCCCCGCTCACCGTCGGCAAGACCTATACCGACTGGCTGCCGTCGATGAACCTGATCTATCACCTGACCGACGACGATCAGATGCGTTTCTCGGTGGCCAAGGTGTTGTCGCGTCCGCCGATCGACAAGATGCTGGCGGGTGCCGGTTCGTGGGTGTCCAACGGTCAGTACAACGTGTGGGGCGGTACCAGTCCGTTGCTGAACCCGTTGCGCGCGACCCAGTACGACCTGGGCTACGAGCACTACTTTGACGATTCGTCGGGTGCGGTCACTGCGGGTGTGTTCTACAAGCACATCCAGTCGTTCATCCAGAGCGTTACCTACGACAACTACGACTTCGCCGCGGCCGGCATCCCTGTGCCGACCGATCCGACCACCGGCAAGCCGTACCTGAATGGCCAGTTCCAGACGGCGTACAACGCCGAGGGCGGCAACGTTCGTGGTCTTGAGCTCGCAGCTTCGAAGAACAAGTTCCTGCCGGGTATCTGGGCTGGCCTCGGTGTGCAGGCAAACTTTGCCTTGACCTCGAGCACGGTGAGCAACCCGACCAACCTGGGTGGTCCGACCACCTACGTCGGTCTGCCGGGCCTGTCGAAGCGTGTCGCCAGTGCGGCAGTGTTCTATGACTACGGTCCGTTCTCGGCTCGTTTGTCCGGCAACTACCGTTCGTCGTTCCTGTCGGATTCGCAGATCGCGGTGAGCAACCAGTTGGTGACCTTCGCTGCCGAGACGGTGTACGACTTCCAGGCGTCGTACAACATCACCAAGGAGTTGAGCGTGGTCTACCAGATGCTCAACATGAGCAACGAGCCGACACGTACGTTCTTCGGCGGCAATCCCCAGCAGACCGGCACGATCCAGTACTTCGGTCGTACCAGCTACCTGGGTCTCAACCTGAAGCTGTAATCCAAGATCGCGCCGGCGCCTCCGCAAGGAGCGCCGGCGCGATGCTTTAGGGGCTTTGCTACCGCAAGGATGCAAGGCACCGGCACACCGCGAGGCCTGACGTGGCGGTTACCGGCCCCGGCGATGCCCGCGTCCGCGAACCGATCCGTCGATGGCCTGCGGCCCTCGAATGGAGCAAGGCATGTCGCGGTATCGCTTATTCACCCCTCTCGCTTTTCTGTTTGCGATGGCCTGTGGTTCGGCCGTCAGCACCACCCTCGTCGCGCATGCGACCGATGCGCCACCGGCGCCCGCCGCGACGGCTCCTGCCTCCGGCGTTTATTACGAAATCTTCGTCCGCGCCTGGTACGACACCAACGGCGATGGCATCGGTGACCTCAATGGCGTCACCGCCAAGCTCGATTACCTGAAGTCGCTAGGCATCAGCGGCATCTGGCTGATGCCGATCAACAACGCGCCCAGCTATCACGGCTACGACATCACCGACTACTACGGGATCAATCCTGAGTACGGCAGCATGCAGGACTTCCAGCACCTGCTCGATGAGGCGCATAAGCGCGGCATCGCCGTGACCATGGACATGGTGATCAACCACACCAGCCAGCAGCATCCCTGGTTCCTCGCCGCCCTCGATCCGGCCGATCCGCACCACGACTGGTTCACCTGGGCCGGTGCACACCCGGACCTCAACGCGCAAAGCGCGGCCGGTGGCAAGATCTGGCACAAACAGGGCGACACGTATTATCTGGGCGATTTCGGGGGCGGCATGCCGGACCTCAACTACGACAATCCCGCCGTGCGCGCGGAGATGATCAAGGTTGGGCAGTTCTGGCTGTCGAAGGGCGTCGATGGCTTCCGCCTGGATGCGGCCAAGCATATCTACGACGACTTCAAGTCGCGCGAGCACGATCCCGAAATCGTCGCCAAGAACGTCGCCTGGTGGACGGAATTCCATAACGCCATGGCGACAGTGAATCCGCACGTCACCCTGGTCGGCGAGGTGACGGCGGAGTCGCCCAAGCAACTGGCGCCGTATCTGAAGCCGCTGGGCTCGATCTTCGACTTTCCGCTGGCCGCGCAACTGATCCGCAGCGCGAAGAGCGAACGCGTTGGCAAGCTCGACCAGCTGCTTGAAGAGACTTACGCGGCCTATCGTAGTGCCGACGTGCCGTTTATCGATTCCACCTTCCTGTCCAACCACGATCAGGAACGCGTGATGAGCAGCCTCGACGGCGATAGCCAGCGCATGCGCATGGCCGCGGCGATGCTGCTGACGCTGCCGGGTCGGCCGTATATCTACTACGGCGAGGAACTGGGCATGGAAGGCCGCAAGCCTGATCCGAACCTGCGCGAGCCGATGCGCTGGCAGCGCCAGGCGGCGATGTCCATGGATGGACGAGTGCCCCGAGCGCAGGATGCGCAGGAGGGGCAGGGCGAATCGCGTTGGAAGCCAACGAGTGTCAACCAAGGCGAAGCGGTGTCGGTACAGGCCGAGCAGGACGATCCCGACTCGATGCTCAATTTCTACCGCATGCTGATCAGCTGGCGCAGCCAGGTCAGTGCGCTGCGCGATGGCGACCTGCAGGTGCAGGCTACCGGTAATCCGCGCCTGCTCGCCTATTGGCGCCAGGATGGCGCGCAGCGTGTGTTGGTCGTGCATAACCTGTCCAGCAAGGCCTCAACATGGAAGCCGGCTAAGCATGTGCTCCCCAAGGACGTCGCCGTGCTGCTGAAGAGCAAGCCCGATGTTTCGCTGGCGGGTGAAGGCTTGAGGCTCCCCGCCTACAGCACCGTGGTACTGCGCTGATGCGCACTCGCCTGCTCGCCTTGGCCTTGCTCGCCGCCATCGCAGGCACGCCTGCGCTGGGCGCCGAAAGCCATGCTGCGGTGACGACCGATCGTCTCTCTCTCGCCTTGCCGCGCGGCAAGCTGGAGTTGCGTCTGCTCGCGCCGGGCATCGTCCAGCTGCGCGTCGCCGATGCCGGCCCGGCACCGGCGACGCCGGTGATCGATCCGCAGGCCAGTTTCGCTGCCATGACGGCGACGCTTGAGCAGCAAGGCGACGAGCAGGTGTTGCGTTCGGATCAGGTGACGCTGCGCTGGAATCCTCGCCGCGCCGAATTGCGCATGGA
Source organism: uncultured Gammaproteobacteria bacterium (assembly GCA_963765335.1). Taxonomy (GTDB): domain Bacteria; phylum Pseudomonadota; class Gammaproteobacteria; order Xanthomonadales; family Rhodanobacteraceae; genus Dyella. The sequence continues at coordinate 321,045 of CAVXWA010000006.1, forward strand.
GGATCGCGCGGGTCGCCTGTTGCTGGCGGCGGATCTCTCGCACGCCACTGAGGGTCGCTGGTCGCTGCGCCATGCCAAGGGTGATCCGCAATACGGCATCGGCGGCCTGAATGCGTTCGATGCGGCGACCGGCGATTTGCTGCGCCACGGCAAGCAGGTGGCGGCGGCAGGCAATCAAGGCCACACCGGCGCACCGCTGGTATGGAGCAGTGCCGGCTACGGCGTGCTTGCCGACGCCGAACCGGCACGCTTCGATCTGTCGGATACAACGATTGGCATTCGTGCCGAGCATGCGACGCGCAAGGACGCGCTAGTGCCGCGTGTGCAGGATGCGCAGGAGCGGCCCGTGCGCACGCTCTATCTTCTTGCCGGCCAGCCGGCAGAACTCTTCGCCGGGTTGCGCCAGTTGAGCGGCGCGGCACCGATGTTCCCGAAGTGGGCGATGGGCTTCACCAACAGCCAATGGGGCATCGACCAGAAGGAAGCACTGGCGCTGGTGGACACCTATCGCGCCAAGCACATTCCCATCGACAACTTCACCTTCGACTTCGACTGGAAGGCCTGGGGCGAGGATAACGGCGAGTTTCGCTGGAACACCGACTCGTTTCCCGGCGGTCCCGATGGCACGCTGAAGCAGGCGATGGATCGTCGCGGCATGCACATGACCGGCATCATGAAGCCACGCGTGCACGTGGACACCGTCGAAGGTCGCGAGGCGACCGAACACGGCTACTGGCTGGCCCAGTCAAAGCCGACACCGGACTACTTCTCGCACAAGACCGTGCGCGATATCAACTTCGACAACCCGGCGGCGCGTGCCTGGTTCTTCAACGATGCGCTCAAGCACTCCTATGACACCGGCATCGTGGGCTGGTGGAACGACGAGGCGGACGATAGCGGCGTCGACACCCAGTTCCTCAATATGCAGCGCGCGCTGTATGACGGCCAGCGTGCCCATAGTGCACGGCGGGTGTGGTCGGTCAACCGCAACTTCTACCTCGGTTCGCAGCGCTACGCCTATGGCGTGTGGTCGGGCGATATCCAGAGCGGCTTCGCCAGCATGGCGGCGCAACGCCAGCGCATGCTGGCGGCGTTCGACGTCGGCGCGATGCATTGGGGCATGGATGGTGGTGGCTTCAAGGCGCCCCGCCCCAGCGACGAGAATTACGCGCGCTGGATCGAGTTCGGTGCGTTCACACCAATGTTCCGTGTGCACGGCGATTTTGGCCAGAAGCGCCAGCCATGGGTCTATGGCCCGGTGGCCGAGAAGGCGGCAACGGATGCGATCCGACTGCGCTACGCGCTGATTCCCTACATCTACGCCTACGAATACCAGAACCACGTACACGGTGTAGGCCTGGTGCGACCGCTGCAGTTCGCCTATCCGAATGACCCCGCGCAGCGCGATCGCATCGATGCCTGGATGTTTGGCGACTACCTGCTGGTGTCGCCTGTCGTCGAGCAGGGCCAGACCATCAAGCAGCTGACCTTGCCCAAGGGCCGCTGGATCGGGTACGCGGACGGCAAGGTCTACGAGGGTGGCAAGAACGTCACCATAGCGGTCGATGCCAAGGGTTGGAGCGACATCCCGCTGTTCATTCGCGACGGCGCGATCATCCCGCAACAAGCGCCGATGGACTACGTCGACGAAAAGCCGGTGACCTCGCTCGACGTCGACGTGTTCCCTGCCGACGACGAGACGCGCTTCGAGTACTACGACGACGACGGCAACACCTATGGCTACGAGAAGGGCGATTACTTTCTGCAGCCGCTGTCGGTCCAGCGCCAGGACGGCATGGTGACATTCCACGCGGCCGCTCCGTCTGGCGCCTACCCGCCGGCATTGCGTCAATTCGTGCTTGCCTTTCACGGCGAAGTGGCAGCTGCTGTGAAGAATGGCGGGCAGGTCTTGCCCCGCTTCGATGGCGTGGAAGCCTTGCGTGACGCACCCGGCGAAGGCTGGGCGCGCGGCAAGGATCGCTACGGCGAAGTCACCTATGTGAAGATCGCAGCGGGCGCAGACCGCCATGTGCAACTTACTCCCACCGCTAACCAGCCATGAGCCTGCGTAAGATCTCTCTGTTGGGCCACCGCACCGCATGGACGCTCGCCTGCGCAGCGCTGCTATGGGCCGGTCTCGCCCATGCCGATGCCGTCGCAGCTGGCGATACCCGTGCCAGTGTGAGCTGGCAGGGCAAGACGGCGAACATGAGCACGGCCCCTGATGGCAGCTACCTGCTGCGCTCGCCGCAGGGCGAGCGCCATATTCCGGCGCAGAGGCTCACCGTGCATACCGCCAGCCCGTTGTTCGACGGGCTGTTTGCGATGGCTCAGGAGGATTTGCGCCAGGACTCGGTGGCGGCGATCCGCGACAGCGCTTTTGACCGCGGTGAGTCGATCAACTGCGATTGCTTCGAGACCGGCGAGAAGTGGCATTACGTATGGACGCGCGATCTGTCCTATGCCGTGGATCTTGCCTTATGGCGCATCGATCCGGCGCGTTCGCGGCAGTCGCTGCGCTTCAAGTTGTCCGAGGTGCGCGAGCCGTCCATGCCCCAGGGGCTTTACGTGATGCAGGACACGGGCTCGGGCGGCAGCTGGCCGATCAGTACCGATCGCGTGGTGTGGTTCCTTGGCGCACGGCATCTGCTGGACGACCCCGTGTTTGCAGATGAAACCTGGCGGGCGCTAACCGATACGCTGGCACAGGACCGCCTCTATGTCTTCGACGAGCAGCTCGGCCTCTATCGCGGCGAAACCTCGTTCCTCGACTGGCGCGAGCAGAGCTACCCCGATTGGACCGCGAAAGACGTGCGCTTCATCGCCGAGTCCTACGCGTTGTCCACTAATGTGCTGCATTACCAGGCCTTGCAGTTGGCAGCCGGCTTGGCCGAACAGCGGCACGATGCCCTGGCGTCCGCGTATCGCGCCCAGGCCGACGCGCTGAAGCGCGCGATCAACGCGCATTTCTGGCGTGCCGATCGCGGCATGTACATGAGTTACGTCGGCGCCGGTGGCATGCCGATGGAGGCGTATGACCTGCTCGGCCTGTCGCTGGCGATTACCAGCGGCGTGGCCGATCCGAAGCGCGCACGGCTGGCGTTGGCGAACTATCCGGCCTGGTCGTCGGGCAGTCCGGTGATCTGGCCTGAGCGCGCCGAACAGCCGGTCTACCACAACCGGGCCATCTGGCCGTTTGTCAGTGCGTATGCGTTGCGCGCCGCGCGCAGCGTCAACGATGCACCGCGCATCGCCCATGAGATGGATTCGTTGTTGCGCGGCGCGGCGTTGTCGGCATCCAACATGGAGAACTTCGAGCTGGCCACCCAGTCCGTGCACGTCGAAGACGGTGCACTGAGTGGCCCCGTGGTGGACTCGCCACGCCAGTTGTGGTCGGTGGCCGGTTATCTCGACATGGTTATTGGCGGTGTATTTGGCCTTGGCGACGATGGCAGCATCGCGCCGAAGCTGCCGGTGTCTTGGCTGCCGCAGCTGTTTGGAGAGAATAAGCAGATCAGTCTCGACCTGGCAGGCCAACGCATCACCCTGGTGCGCCCGGAAAAGCTGCATGGCGATCTGCTGGTGGCCAAATCGCAGCGTCGTGACGGTGACGAAACGGTGGTGGAACTGACCGCGATCGCATCGGGTGCTGCGCCATTGCGCATGGATGCACCGCTGTTCGCTCCGGCCACGCCTGCTGCTCCGGTCGTGGTCGAAACGCCGCAGGGCCGGCAAGTCACGCTTGCCGACAAGGCCGTGCTGTACGTCGATGGCCGGCGTCATGGCGTGGTGGATGGCAAGACCACCTTGCCCACGCCTGCATCCATGCAGTGTCTTCAGGTTGCGACTCTCGGCAAGGACGGGCTGGAGTCGCTGCCGAGCGCGGAAACCTGCAAGGGCCCGGAGATCCATGTCGACAGCGCCTGGCCGCGGGAATGGCAGGCAACGACGACCGGCAAGTTCCGTGTTTCACTCGCCTATGGCAACGACCATGGCCCGATCAATACGGGCATCACGGCTGGGGTGAAGCTGCTCGACATACGTTGCGATGGCGCCGCACCGCAGCGCTTCCCGTTGGTGATGCCGCATAGCGATGGCGTGCAGCGTTCCACCTCAGCAACATTCACGGCGAGTGCCGGCGCGCGATGTCACTTCAGCCTGGAGCAGGGGTTCAATATGAGTTTTCTGCGCCACAACGCGCACTACACCGGCGGACAGGGCGGGGTCGATGGTCCCGTGAACGACGCCACTATCGAAGGGCTGCTGATCGCGCCCGTGGCCAATGGAAACCCGACACCATGAAGCGCAAGCCCGAATTGTCGTTCTGGCAGATCTGGAACATGTGCTTCGGTTTTCTTGGCATCCAGTTCGGCTTTGCGCTGCAGAACGCGAATGTCAGCCGCATCTTCCAGACGCTGGGCGCTGATGTGGCCGATATTCCCGCGCTGTGGATCGCCGCGCCGCTTACCGGCCTGATCGTGCAGCCGATTGTGGGGTATCTGTCAGACCGCACCTGGACCCGACTGGGTCGGCGCCGGCCGTATTTCCTGCTCGGTGCGGTGCTCACCACGCTGGCCCTGCTGGTCATGCCGAACTCACCGGCGCTGTGGGTGGCAGCCGGGCTGCTGTGGGTCATGGATGCGTCGATCAATATCTCGATGGAGCCGTTTCGCGCGTTCGTCGGCGACCAGTTGCCGCCACGGCAGCGCCCGCTCGGCTATGCGATGCAGAGTTTCTTCATCGGCGTGGGCTCGGTGATCGCGTCGCTGCTGCCGTGGCTGCTCGCCAAGGTCGGCATCAGCAACGTGGCGGGGACAGGCGGCATTCCGGATACGGTGAAATACGCGTTCTACCTTGGCGGCGCCGTGTTGCTGGCGTCCGTGCTATGGACGGTGTTGTCCACGCGCGAATATCCGTCGGAGCAGTTGGAGTCGTTCGCCGACAACGTCGTGGAAACGCACGCGACCGACGTGTCCGGCGCCTGGCGCGTCGGCCTGGTGCTGCTGGGCATCGGCGTGGCGTTGCTGGCTGCGATTCGCTACTTCGCACTGGAGAAGGAGCTTTATCTGCTCGCCGGTGGCTTCACGGCGTTCGGCGCCTTGTTCGCCTGGCTCTCGGCCACGCGCAGTCAAGGCATGCTGCGGCAGGTGACGGGCGACCTGTACGGCATGCCCGCGCCGATGCGTCGCCTGGCCTGGGTGCAGTTCTTCTCCTGGTTCGCGCTGTTCTCGCTATGGATCTACACCACGGCCGCGGTCACCGCCGTGCATTTCGGCAGCACCGATACGCATTCGGCGGCTTACAACGACGGTGCCAACTGGGTGGGCGTGCTGTTTGCCGCCTATAACGGTTTCGCCGCCGTGGCCGCTATCGCCATCCCCTGGATGGTGCGCCGCTGGGGCCTGCGCTTGAGCCATCTGGTGAATCTGTGGCTCGGCGGCGCGGGGCTGCTTTCGTTCCTGCTGATTCGCGATCCGCACTGGCTGTTGCTGTCCATGGTGGGCGTGGGCTTCGCCTGGGCATCCATTCTGTCGTTGCCGTACGCGTTGCTGTCGGACAACCTGCCGGCCGCGAAGATGGGCGTGTACATGGGCATCTTCAATTTCTTCATCGTGATACCGCAGCTACTGGCGGCCAGCGTGCTCGGCCTGCTGTTGCGCCTGTTCTTCCACGGGCAGCCCATCTGGGCACTGGCCATGGGCGGCGCCAGCCTGATGATTGCCGGGTTGTTCACGCTGCGCGTGAGTGAGCCCGCGCTCGAGCTCTCCGCTGCTTCCGCCAGCACAGGACGCCATTGACGCCATGCCCATCCGCTCACCCATTGCCTCCGCCGTCATCGGTCTTTCGCTCGCCATGCTCGGCGGTGCTGCCGCTTGCGCCGACGAAGCACCCAAGGATTTCTACGGCACCGATCTACCGTTCGCCTCCCAGGCGATCTACTTCGTGATGACCGATCGCTTCGTCAACGGCGATCCGTCCAACGATCACCGCGATCAGGGCGGTGCACACCCTACGTTCGACATTCCCGTCCAGGGGCCGAACGGCGAGACCGACAACATCGGCTATCTCGGCGGCGACTTCAAAGGCGTGCTCGATAACGCCGGTTATATCCGCGGCATGGGTTTTGGCGCGGTGTGGATCACGCCGATCGTGGATAACCCCGACGAGGCATTTACCGGCGGCGACCCGGTGACCTGGGGCGCCTCTCTGGCGGACCGCGGCAAGGCGGGCTATCACGGCTATTGGGGCGTCAACTTCTACAAGCTTGACGAACACCTGCCCAGCAAGGATCTGGACTTCGCCCAGTTCACGCAGAAGATGCGTACGCAAGGGCTGAAGACCGTACTCGATATCGTCGCCAATCATGGCTCACCATCGTTCAGCATGCCGGTGGCGCAGCCGATGTTCGGGCAGATCTTCGACAAGGACGGCAAGCTGATTGCCGACCACCAAAACCTTGCGCCGTCGGATCTCGATCCGGTGCGCAATCCCTTGCATCGGTTCTATCACGCGTACGACGACCTGGCGCAGTTGTCCAACAACAACGATGAGAATCCGGCGGTGCTGGATTATTTCGTCGGCGCGTATCTGCAATGGGCGGACCAGGGTGCGGATGCATTCCGCATCGACACCATCAGCCATATGTCGACCGCGTTCTGGAAACAGTTCGCCACGCGCATCCGTGCCAGGCATCCCGGTTTCTTCATGTTTGGCGAAGCGTTCGACTACAACCCGGACAATATCGGCCAGTACACCTGGCCGCGTAACGGTGGCATCAGCGTGCTGGATTTTCCGCTGCGCCAACGCGTCGCCGAAGTGTTCGAGCACCCGCATAGTGATTACGCACGCGTTGCCGAGCGACTGTACCTGCGCAATGGTCCGTATGCGAATCCGTACGAAGTGGTGACGTTCTACGACAACCACGACATGGCACGCCTCAACGCCACCGACGACGGTTTTATCGACGCGCACAACTGGCTGTTCACCGCGCGCGGCATTCCGGCGGTCTATTACGGCTCGGAAGTCGGCTTCATGCGCGGGCGGGCGGAGCACCAGGGCAATCGCAATTACTTCGGTCAGGAGCGCATCGATGCGGCGCCGAAAAGCCGCATCTACCAGCAGCTGGTGCGCATCGCCCAGCTACGCGCCCGCACACCGGCATTGCAGAAGGGCTTGATGTTGCCGGTGCAGTTCAAGGGCGACCAGGCGGCGTTCTATCGCGTCTATCAGAAGGGCAACGAACACCAGATCGCGCTGGTTCTGCTCAACAAGGGCGATGCACCTGCGTCGTTCGATATTGCGGACTATGTGCAGCCAGGCACGTGGAAGGCCGCTCTGGGCGGTCGTAACGTCGAAGTGACCGCTGGCGGAGCGCTGCACGCCACGGTGGGCGCGCACGATGTGCAGGTCTATCTGCTGGATGCCGTGGCGACGCGTGCGGACTTCGTCACGGAGCTCACCCGGCTGATGAACGAACGAGGCCATCCCGGCGCAGGCTAGGGATACTCTGATCAACTCTGCGCAGGCGTCATGATGTCCAGAAGGCCCGCAGGCGGTGTGGCGTGGCGCCGGGAAGACTGGCCGTCTTGCCAAGCCGCGCGGCACTGCCTGCGGGCCTTCTGGACATCACCCCATCAACTTTGAATTGAACACGTTGGGGCCGGTCCTGTCTGTCCGCATCCCTTCGGTGCGCCGGCTCGACAGACGGCCAGTCTGCCTTCGCCGACGCCCCTGTGGTCTGCGAACAGACAGGATCGGTGACGCCTGTGCAGAGTTGATCAGAGCATCCCTAGGTAGGAGCGCACCCAGTGCGCGATCACGGCGTCACCGCTCCGTTGGCTTTTCACTCGGGCCATCCTTGGCCCTCGCCCTTCGGGCAGCTGGCACTGTGCAATCCGGCAGTCCTGCCGGATTGTCGCGCACTGGGTGCGCTCCTACAGGAGCAGGTGCTTTAGCCCTGCCGCAAGCTGGACCGGCGCACGATCAACCGCGCCGGCAGCATCGCGCTCTCCGCTGGTTCGCCCCGGATCAGTCGCAGCAGGTTGTCGACCAGGATCTCGCCCGCCTGCTTGGTGTCCTGCAGCACCGTGGTCAAGGGCGGATTGACGAAGCTGGCCATGGTGATGTCGTCGAAACCAGCCAGTGCCACATCGTCCGGCACTTTCAATCCGTGATCGGCAAGCGCACGCATGGCGCCGATGGCGATCAGGTCGCTGGCGGCGAACACGGCATCGAAACTGACACCGTGACTGAGCAGCTTCTCGAGCGCGTCGTAGCCCGAGCGTTCGGTGCTCTCGGCGTTCACCTGGAGCAGGGGCTCGGCTTCCAGCCCCGCATCGCCAAGCGCCCTCACGTGGCCGCGGTAGCGATCGAAGAATTCCGGATAATGACTGGAGGCATCGCCAAGAAAAGCGATGCGTCGACAGCCTTGTTCGATGAGATGGGCGGTCACCGCATGGCCACCGCTGACGTTGTCGCAACCCACCGATACATCCGGCTGGTCGTGCAGCACCGCACCCCAGCGCACGCAGCACGTACCCTGGTCCACCAGTTTCTGCAGCTTGTCGCGGGTGGCGAGATAGTCGCCGTAGCCAAGCAGGATGATGCCGTCGGCCTTCTTGCTGTCCGCGTAGTCCGCATGCCAGTCGCGCGAAAACTGCTGGAACGAGATCAGCAGGTCGTAACCGCGCTGCGCACTGGCGCGGGTGATCGAGCCAAGCATGGACAGGAAGAACGGGTTGATATGCGAATCATCTGCCGTCGGGTCCTCGAACAACAGCAAGGCCAACGTGCCGGTATGTTTGGCGCGCAAGCTGGAAGCGTTCTTGTCGACCTTGTAGTTGAGCTGGTCCACCGCCGCCTGGATGCGTCGGCGCGTTTCCTCGTTCACCAGCGGACTGCCACGCAGCGCGCGCGACACCGTCGACTGGGAGACGCCAGTCAGGTGGGCAATATCGAACGAGGTGACTTTTCCCTTGATCTGCACGCGGCCGTAACCCTTGAGGCAATGCCGGCCGAGCTCCCTGTGGCCAGACGAGTTGTTCGCGGCATCCTAGCTGCTTTACGTCGTTCCCGCGCGCCGCGCGGAGACTTTAGACAAGCGCTTAGCCCGGGCAAAAAAAGCCCCGAGGATTAGGGGGGAATCCTCGGGGCCGGGGTGGAAGCGAAACCCAGGGGAGAGGTTCGCTTACCGGGTGGCTCATCCAGGGAGGTGGTCTGAGCCGGTGGACGCCGTTGCGTGCATCCGAGTACTAAGAACGCGCCACGCGGCAAAAGTTGCACTCACCAGGTCAGTTTTAGTTAGCGACGATTCATTTGACGAAAATCAAACACTTCGCCTCCCGCGTCGTCGCAGCGAAAGCTGGGACGGCGCGGGACGTTGAACAGGCGCTCAGTGCGCCTCGTCCCAGTTGGCGCCCACGCCCGCTTCCACCAGCAGGGGCACGGAGAGTTCCGCCGCCCCCGACATGCGCTCGATGACGCCCGCGCGCACCGCCTCGACCGCGTCCTTGCGCACTTCGAAGACCAGTTCGTCGTGCACCTGCATCAGCATGTGGGCATCGTCGCGCTGCTGCAGCCAGGCGTGCACGGCAAGCATGGCGCGCTTGATGATGTCGGCGGCGGTGCCCTGCATGGGAGCGTTGACGGCGGCGCGTTCGGCACCGGCGCGCAGGGCCTGGTTGCGCGAGGTGAGGTTCTCCAGATACAGCCGGCGGCCGAACAGGGTCTGCACATAGCCGTCGCGGTGCGCCTGCTCGCGGGTGGCGTCCATAAAGGCTCGCACGCCCGGATAGCGCGAGAAGTAGCGCGCCATGTAGTCGCTGGCTTCGCCGCGATCCACGCCGAGCTGACGGGCCAGGCCGAACGCGCTCATGCCGTACATCAGGCCGAAGTTGATGGCCTTGGCGGCACGGCGCTGGTTGGCGCTGACTTCTTCGGGCTTGAGGCCGAACACTTCGGCGGCCGTGGCGCGATGCACGTCGCCACCTTCATGGAAGGCCTTGAGCAGCCCTTCGTCGCCGGAGAGGTGGGCCATGATGCGCAACTCGATCTGCGAATAGTCAGCCGCCAGCACCACCCAGCCTTCCGGCGCCACGAACGCCTGGCGGATGCGCCGACCTTCCTCGGTGCGCATCGGGATGTTCTGCAGGTTCGGATCGGACGAGGAGATACGCCCCGTCGCCACCGCGCCCTGGTGGTAGCTCGTATGCACGCGACCCGTGCGCGGATTGACCATCTCGGCCAGCTTGTCGGTATAGGTCGAGCGCAGCTTGGCCAGGCCGCGGTAGTCGAGAATCAGGCGTGGCAGCGGGTGGTCGTCGGCGATGGCGTCCAGCGCTTCTTCATTCGTCGACGGCTGGCCCGTCGGTGTCTTCAGTTTGGCCGGCAGGCCGAGTTCGTCGAACAGGATGGCCTGCAACTGCTTGGGCGAGTCGAGATTGAACTCGCGGCCGGCGTTCTTCCAGGCTTCCCGCTGCAGTTCAAGCATGCGCTTGCCCAACTGCTGGCTTTGCTTGCGCAGCTCGTTCACGTCGATCAGCACGCCGCGCTGCTCCATCGCGGCGAGCACGGGTACGAGCGGAATCTCGATATTCTCGTAGACCGCGCGCAGGGCGGGGATGCTCTCCAGTTTTGGCCACAGTGCGTGATGCAGGCGCAGCGTGACGTCGGCATCTTCGGCGGCGTAGCGGCACGCCGTATCCAGGTCGACCTGGGAGAACGAGATCTGCTTGGCGCCCTTGCCGGCGACCTGCTCGTACTTAATCGTTTCGTAGCCAAGGTACTTCCGCGCCAGCGAATCCATGTCGTGCCGCGTGGCGGTCGAGTTCAGTACGTACGATTCGAGCATCGAGTCGTGCGTGAGCCCCTGCACGGCAATGCCGTAGTGCGACAGGATGTTGATGTCGTACTTCGCGTGCTGGCCGAGCTTCGGCCGGGTGGGATCTTCGAGGAACGGCTTCAATGCGGCCAGTACCTCATCGCGCGGCAGCTGCGCGGGTGCGCCCGGGTAATCGTGGGTGAGCGGCACGTAAGAGGCATTGCCCGGCTCCACGGACAGGCTGAGGCCGACGATATCGGCCTGCATCGCGTCGATCGAGGTGGTCTCGGTATCGAACGCGATCAGCGGTGCGGTGGCGATCTTTGCGAGCCAGCGATCGAACTGAGCCTGCGTCGTCACCAGTTCGTATTGACCTTCCATCGCCAGATTCGATGGTCCGGCGCTCCTGTAGGAGCGCACCCTGTGCGCGATGCTCTTCGGTGGCGACCGCCGAGCCCGGGTCGCGCACAGGGTGCGCTCCGACAACTGCGGAGCCGGCTTCGTGTCGAGCTCCTTCAACGCGGCCTTGAACTCGTAGCGCTGTAAACAACGCGCGCAGCTGCTCCAGGTGGCGTTCGCGCAGGGCGAGATCCGTCACCGTCACATCGAGCGGCACATCGGTCTTGATCGTCACGAGCTCGCGCGACAGCGGCAGTTGCGGCAGCGCCGCGACGCAGGTTCTCGCCGATCTTGCCGCCGATCTTGTCCGCGTTCGCGATGAGCTGGTCGAGCGTGCCGTATTCGGCCAGCCATTTCGCGGCGGTCTTCGGGCCGCACTTCTCGTACGCCCGGCATGTTGTCGACGGTGTCGCCGATCAGCGCGAGGAAGTCGACGATTTGCGCCGGCTGCACGCCGAATTTTTCGATCACGCCCGCGCTGTCGATCGTCGTGTTGGTCATGGTGTTGACCAGGGTGACGCCGGGTCGCACGAGCTGCGCGAGGTCCTTGTCGCCGGTCGAGATCTCGACGTCGATGCCTTGCGCATGCGCCTGCTCGGTCGAGCGTGCCGATCACGTCGTCCGCTTCGACGCCGCTCGACGCGCAGGATCGGGAAGCCGAGCGCGCTGACGATCGCGAGCATGGGGTCGACCTGCGCGCGCAGGTCGTCCGGCATCGGTGGGCGATTGGCCTTGTACTCGTCGTAGAGCTCGTCGCGGAAGGTCGGCCCCGGCGCATCGCTGACGAACGCGACGTGGTCGGGTTTGGCCTTCAACGTCGCGCGCAGCATGTTGACCACGCCGAACAGCGCGCCGGTGGGCTCGCCCTGCGAGTTGGTCAGCGGCGGCAGCGCATGGAAGGCGCGATAGAGGTAGGATGAACCGTCGATAAGAATGAGCTTGGCCATGCCGGGATTGTCGCATGTGAGGAGTGGCGGCCTGCGGTGCCGGGTTCCGGGGTGGGGCATTTATCGTCCTTGCGGTTCACGAGCCGCATCGCCACGCACTGCTATGCTTTGGTTTCATCAGGAGGCCGTCATCATGAAACCTGTCGCGTTGTTCATCGTTCTTGGCGCCGCGGTCGCATCCCAAGCGTTCGCCCAGACCGCAGGCTTCCCGCCCGCACCGCCGCCGCCGGGCATGAATGATCCGGGCGTGAAGGCCGTAGCACCTCCCGCACCGACACCGGCATCCGCGGCACAGACCGCGCAGCCGGCCCAGCAGGCGCAGGCCGCGTCGAACAGTGCAGCCGCTCGCTCGGGCCAGCCCGCCCTGCCGGCGATGCAGGAGCCGCGCGACGCCACCGGCCAGGCGCCGCCGCAAGTGACCGTGCGCAAGCAAGGTGACGACACCATCCAGGAGTACCGCCGCAGCGGCCAGCTCTACATGGTGGTGGTGACGCCGAAGAATGGCATCTCGCAGACTTACACCGTCGACCAGAAGGGCGCCTGGACCAATGCGGGCGGCGAGCCGGTGAAGCCGGTGATGTACAAGGTGCTGGAGTGGGGCAAGAGCAAGTCCGCCGAGGATCAGGACAACGGCGGCCAATGAGCCACCTGCTGGCATCGATGGACGCCGGTTCATGACGCATCACGCGGTGGGCCGGCCGTGAACCTGCGGGAGAGCTGGCTGCTCTTCGCACTGGGGTCGGCGTTCTTCGCCGCGTTGACGGCGCTGTTTGGCAAGCTGGGTGTGGCGGGGATCAATTCGAATCTCGCCACCTTCATCCGCACCATCGTCATCCTGCTGGTGACGGCCGGCATCCTCAGTCTACGCAACGAATGGGCTCGCCCCACCGGGCTGCCGACCAGCAGCTGGGTCTTCCTGGTCCTCTCGGGCATCGCCACCGGCTTCTCATGGCTTTGCTACTACCGTGCGTTGCAATTGGGGCCGGTGAGCAAGGTGGCGCCCATCGACAAGCTCAGCGTGGCCATCGCCATCGTGCTTGGCGTGCTTTTGCTCGGCGAGCAGTTGAGTTGGTCACTGGTGATCGGTGGCGGCTTGATCGTTGCCGGCGCCATCGTCATTGCCGTGTTCTGATCCGGCGTCCCTTAGACCCTGTTCAAAATCTCCGTAACAGCCACAAGCACCCCCTCCCAGCCTCCCCCTGCAGGCAGGGGGAGGAGACAAAAGCATGCCCGCGCATACTCCCTCCCCTGCTTGTCCCGAAAGAGGGACTCCCTTCGGTCGCAGGGGAGGGTTGGGGAGGGGTGCTTTTGATGACGCAGCGACTTTGAACAGGCCCTAAGCATCATCCAGCTCCGCATAGTGGCGGAAGATGCCGTCCTCGTTGAACGGTACGCGTCGCGGCGAGGCGAGATACGTGGCAAGCCGAGGTCTCGCGGCGACACGCTCGCTCAGTAAACGTAGACGCGAGGTGTGTCGACGAAGTCGCTTCATCGCGAGGGGAAAGGCGTAGTCCAACCCCGCCATCAGCTGGAACAGGGATAAATCCACATACGAGTGGTTTCGACCCACGGCATGGTGCCCGTCACCGCGTGCCAGCACCTGCTCGAAGTAGTCGATGAATTTCGGCAGCCGCTGGGTACGAAACGCTTCCGCGCGTTTGCGCGCCTCGATCCTCTGATCCTCGAAGTACTGATCCATCGCAATCGGATGGTGCGTGTCGTGCACTTCCGCAACCATGTCGGCGATGGTGAGCTGCAGCTGCAGCGCAAAACACTTGCTGGCTACCGATGAGGGCACCAGGCCGTGCCGCGGGGCAAGAAAAGCGAGGATGTTCGGCGTTTGCGCAATCACCAGCTTGCCTGCCTGCAGAAAGGGTGGAGCGAACGGCAGCGCACACGGTTGTTCGCCACCGAGAAACCTCGTCATGACGCCATCCCCCTGGTCGCGTGCCACATCGACATAGATAGCACCAGCATCTTCCAAGGCCAGGCGCACGAATTCGCCGCGACCCTGGATACCCGTCCAGTAGAACAGTTCGTAGCGCATCGTCTGGCCCGATGGTGTCGTAGCCTCCAGGCTAGACTTGGTGCATTCAAGCTCGCGTGAGCGTTACTCGGCAGGGGTTGCCGGCCACGCATCAGCGAGTGCGCGCAGTCGTTCCCACACCAGTGCAGCGAGCGGCGACAGGGAGCGCTGGCGCCGCTTCAGCAGCACGATGTTGCGATGTTCTGTCGGCGTCAGTGGACGCATCACCAAGGTGTCTGGCGCGGGCGACAATGCCGGGCTGACGCTGATGCCGAGACCCGCCTCCACCATGCGAAACGCCGTGAGGGTATGGCCGGTCTGCTGCACGATGTCGACCTCGATGCCGCGGCTTGCGAGTGCGTGATCGATCAGTCGACGGCTGCCGGAGGAATAGTCGAGCAGCACCAGCCGCTGACCGCGCAGCTTGCGCCACGGGACCCGCTCCAACTGCGCCAACGGATGGTCGGGTCGGCATACCAGGACGAAGGCGTCGCGCAGAATCAGTTCGCTATCGAATTCCCCGCTCGCGGGCGGATCGATGGCGAGGCCAAAATCCACTTCGCCGCCTCGCACGCTGTCCAGCACCATCATTTGCGCCTCGTCGTGCAGCTGGATAGTGAGATCGGGATAGCGTCGGCTGCAGTCGGCAATGCATTGCGGCATCAAGCCGGCCGACAAGGTGGGCACGGATGCCACGTGCACCTTGCCGTGCCGTCGCTCGCTTTCCGAGTGGACATGACTGAGCACGCCTTCCAACTCGTCGAGCACGCGGCTGATCGCGTTCTCCAGATAGCGCCCCGCATCCGTGGGCACCACTTCCCGTGTGTTCCGGTCGAACAGCTTCAGGCCCAGCTCCGCCTCCAGTTCAGCCACATGCCGGCTCACGGCTGGCTGGCTCAGGTGCAGGCTCTCCGCCGCGCGCCGGAAATGCTGCTGCTGGGCCACGGCGAGGAATACACGAAGCTGGCGCAGGGTGATATTCATAACGCAATGATATCAATGAATCAGATAATACGAATTGATTAATGAATGGGGCGGCGTTCCAATAGCGTCCTCTCACGTAACCCTGTTTCCGGTCATGTCACTGAGTCGCTTCCTTCCCGATCGCTTCACCTGCGCCCTGGTGGTCACGGTCACCCTGGCCAGTCTGCTGCCTTGTCGCGGCCACGTGGCCAGTGCGTTCGAGGTGCTTACCGACCTGGCCATTGCACTGCTGTTCTTTTTGCATGGCGCCAAGCTGTCGCGCGAGGCGGTGGTGGCTGGCATGACCCACTGGCGCCTGCACCTCACGGTGCTCGCCAGCACGTTCGTGCTGTTTCCAGTGCTTGGCCTGCTGTTGCGCCCGGTGCTGTCGCCGCTGGTGACGCCGTCGCTGTACCTGGGCGTGCTGTTCCTGTGCACGCTGCCTTCCACGGTGCAGTCGTCCATCGCATTCACCTCGATGGCGCGCGGCAATATTCCGGCCGCGATCTGTGCTGCATCCGCTTCCAGCTTGCTTGGCATCTTCATCACGCCACTGCTGGTGGGCGTGATGCTGGAATCGCACGGGCAGGGCGGCATGAGCTGGGATGCCGTAGGCGGTATCGTGCTGCAGTTGCTCGTGCCCTTTGTGGCGGGCCAGGTGGCACAGCGTTGGATCGGTCGGTGGGTAAGCCGCAATCGAGCGCTGCTCGCCTATGTGGACCAGGGTTCGATCCTGTTGGTGGTGTACACGGCGTTCAGTGTGGCGGTGCTGCAAGGCCTGTGGAAGCAGATGCCGCTGCCGGTGCTTGGTGGACTGTTGGTAGTCAACGCGGTACTGCTCGCGATCGCATTGCTGGTGACGCGTTATGGTTCGCGCGCGCTGGGCTTTGGCCGTGAGGACGAAATCACCATTGTGTTCTGTGGTTCGAAGAAGAGCCTGGCCAGCGGCGTGCCGATGGCGAAGGTGTTGTTCGCAGGGCATCCGCTGGGCGCGATCGTGTTGCCGATCATGTTGTTTCATCAGATCCAGCTGATGACTTGCGCGGTGCTGGCGCGGCGTTATGCAGAGCGGGCGCGGAGGATTGAACTGGACATGGAGGCGGATGGCGCTACGCGCGCTTGAGCCTTTGGTTTGTCATCCGCCGGGTGTGGGGGCAGTGACGCTTCGGCGTTAGCTCGTATAGCCCTGGCGATACGCTCAGAGCGCCCACCAGCTCCCTCACCGTCATCCCCGCGAACGCGGGGATCCAGTGCCTTTCGCTCTTTTTAGTGCGCAGAACGCCCGTAGGGCGGCCCCGAAGGGGCGAGCGTAGCGAGTCATCCAGTGACTTTCGCCTCAGATCTAGTGTTGCCGCAAGCGGGCTCGCCTGCGGCGGGCTTCCGCCCTCCTGCCGGAGGCCGGGTTACTTTCTCTTGCTTGCCCAAGAGAAAGTAACCAAAGAGAAGGGCACCCCGCTTGGCACTTGCCGAGCGAAGCTCGGCAAGTCCGTGAGGGCCGGCCGGGCTTTTCGACAGGGCATCCTGCCCTGACGAAAAGGCATCGGCATCCATGCCGATGCCCCCTTCGGGGCCTGATCGTCCGCCCCTCACCGCCGCACAGGGGCCCCACAGGTCAAAAGCGCCAGGCTCGAGCAGTGCGTTGCGCTAATCGTCGACGAAGAAACACACCCTTCCATCAATGACGGAAGTGGCGAATCCCAGTAAACACCATCGCCATATCGTGCTCGTCCGCGGCGGCAATCACTTCCGCATCGCGCATCGAGCCACCCGGCTGGATCACGGCGCGAATACCGGCGGCAGCGGCGGCATCGATGCCGTCGCGGAACGGGAAGAACGCGTCGGAGGCCATCACCGAGCCACGCACTTCCAGCTTTTCGTCGGCCGCCTTGATGCCGGCGATCTTCGCGCTGTACACGCGGCTCATCTGGCCGGCGCCGATGCCGATGGTCTGGCGACCGCGGGCGTAGACGATGGCGTTGCTCTTGACGTACTTGGCTACTTTCCACGCGAAGATCAGGTCGTCGATCTCGGTGGGCGTCGGTGCGCGCTTGGTGACGATCTTCAGATCGTCGGCGGTAACCATGGCGCGGTCGGCGGTCTGGATCAGCAGGCCGGAACCGACGCGGCGCGTATCGTTGCCCGGGTGCGGCTTGGCCAGGTCGCCATCGGCCGGCGGCGGAATCTCGAGCACGCGCACGTTGGTCTTCTTGGCGAAGACCTTGAGTGCCTCGTCCTCATAGCCCGGTGCCAGCACCACTTCCACGAACTGGCGTTCGACGATGGCGCGTGCCGTGGTGGCGTCCACCACGCGGTTGAAGGCGATGATGCCGCCAAAGGCCGAGGTGGGATCGGTCTGGTAGGCGAGATCGTAGGCGCGGCCGACACCCTCCAGGCTCACGGCGACGCCGCAGGGATTGGCATGCTTGACGATCACGCAGGCCGGCTTGGTGAAGCTGCGTACGCACTCCCAAGCGGCATCGGAGTCGGCGATGTTGTTGAACGACAGCTCCTTGCCCTGTAGCTGGCGGAACGTGGCCAGCGTGCCCGGATGCGGATACATGTCGCGGTAGAACGCGGCCTGCTGATGCGGGTTCTCGCCGTAGCGCAAATCCATCATCTTCACGAAGCGGCCATTGGCCTGGGCCGGGAAAGTGTCATGGCCGGCAATGGCGTCGTAGCCATCGTTGAGCTGCAGCGCGGACAGGTAGTCGCTGATGGCGCCGTCATAGTTCGATACGCGATTGAACGCGGCGACGGCAAGCTTGAAGCGCGTGGCGCGGGCAAGGCCGCCGCTTGCCTCGATTTCCGCCAGTGCATCCTCGTACTGGTCGGGCGACGTCAGCACGCCGACGTCGTTCCAGTTCTTGGCGGCGGAACGCAGCATGGCCGGGCCGCCGATATCGATGTTCTCGATCGCGTCTTCCAGCGTGCAATCAGGCTTGGCCACCGTCTGCTCGAACGGATAGAGGTTGAGTACGAGCAGGTCGATCGGCGCGATGCCCAGCTCGGTCATCACCGCGTCGTCCGTGCCGCGACGGCCGAGCAGGCCGCCATGGACTTTCGGGTGCAGCGTCTTGACGCGACCGTCCATGATCTCCGGGAAACCGGTGACGTCGCTGACGTCCTTGACCGGGATGCCGGCATCGCGCAGCGCCTTGGCGCTACCACCCGTGGAAAGCAGCTCGACGCCGGCCTTGTGCAGCCGTTGACCCAAGGCAATCAGTCCAGTCTTGTCCGAAACGCTGAGCAGCGCACGGCGGATGGGGGTAACGGCAGGGGCGGACATGGCGGCTTCCAGAGCGGGAGAGCCGAGCATTATAGCGGGCTGGGCCCTAACCGGCGGAAAGCGCGGCTTTGACCCGGATGGATGGCTAAATGACGAGCGGTTCGGCGCTTAGCGTCCCGAACGCGATGGGCTTGCAGGGCTGAGTCGCGATGGCTTCGCGAGGCTTACAGCAGGCCGTGGGCGGCCAGCTTCTTGCGCAGCGTGGCGCGATTGATACCAAGCACGGCGGCGGCGCGACTCTGGTTGCCGTCGTGCCAGGCCAGTACTTCGCGCAGGAGGGGACCTTCGACTTCGCGAATCACGAGCGCGTGCAGACCCTCGTCGCATTGGGTATCGCCGATGTCGGCAAGATAGCGGCGGACGGTGCGACTGACGCATTCGCTCAATGCGCTCTGCGACGAAGTCTCCTTAGGGGACTCGCTAGCAGGCAGTCTGACGGCGTTCACTGGCATTTCCCCTCACGTTCTAATGCGGCGGCTGCGTTGGCCACTGCAATTGTTGTATGGCAATACCGCGGGCGGCGGCTCGCATGGAACGCCGGGTGCAGCACAAGACGAAGGAGCGAGTTTACCCGTGTGTGTCGATAAATTTAAGTCCCTTGCATCGAACTAACGGTGGGACTTTATGACATCGGCATTTGTCCTATGGACAATTTCGGCAGCACCTAGACGGAGTGTGTGCTAGGCACGTAGTGAGCGAATGGATGCCGCGCGCCCCCGCCGGCAAGGCGGGTGGATGTGCAGATTGGACGGCTATTCGAAGCCGAATTCGAACGCCACGGCCTTGCCGTCGGGATCTTCCACTTCAAGCACGATGGCCGTGCTGGCGCCCGGCGCCAGTCCGCGTTGCAGCGTGGCCAAGTCGCCAAGGTATTCGGCGGCACGCAAGCGGCGCATGGCAAGGCGTTTGCCATTGACGTCGGACAGCGTGATGGCCACGACGGGGTAGGGTTGGGCAAACGTGGCGTCGTTGCGCAGGTTGGCGGTAATCAACAGGGCGCCCGGTACCGAGGGGTGTGCCTGAACGTCGCGGGCGAGCAGGTTCAATTGTGACGTGTCCTGAACCAGCGGCAGTTGGCATCCCATGTTGTTGCAGGCTTGCCGCAGCATCGCCCCGATCGTCGGGTCGCTGATCAAGACGTCACGCTTGGCCCAGGCGATTTGTGCGCCGAGGGCGGATAACAGCAGGACGCAGGCCGTTACCCATGGCCAGCGTCGCCCGTTACGTTCCTTGCCGCGCGCAAAGCGGGGTGCAATGACCAGGTTGCTGAAGTCCTCGATGTCGTCGCGCGCTTCGGCCTTGGCTTCGGCAATGGCCGGCGTATCGGGACGCGGGCGGTAAACCGCCAGATCCAGCCGAGGCGACGCCGCCTGCGTGCGGGGTGACAAAAGCTGGAAGGGTTCAGGCGGCAACTGATCGCTGAGGCTGACCAGCGCATCGAATTCGGTCTCGCAATGACCGCACACGACCAAGCCTCGCGCCTGCGCAAGCGTTTCCGTATTCAAAGAGAACACGGTCAGGCATTCGGGACATTGGGCGTACATGCAGGCCGCTCTATCGAACTGTGGCAAGCCTAGTGCAGCGGCGGCAACAAATCATCCGCGGTGAAACGGAGATCGCGATCAGCCTCTCAGGGGACTTCAAAAAAACCGTCATTCCCGCGAAAGCGGGAATCCAGCGACTTTCAACCCGCCGAACGCAAAGGCACTGGATTCCCGCTTTCGCGGGAATGACGGGAAAAGGCGTGGCCTTTCAATGGACCTCTCAGGCCCGGCATCTGCTGCACTAGCGCGTCCTTGCGCGTCGGCCGCTGATGCGTACCCAGTCTTCCTGCGTGTCGACGCGCAGTTCGTCGAACCACTCGGCGTAGCGCTGCAACAGCTCGTCTTCCTGGCCCTTGAGGATGCCGGAGATGGCGAACGGGGCACCGGGCTTGGCAGCCTTGGCGAAGGTGGGTGCCAGTTCGCCCAGCGGGCCGGCGAGGATATTGGCGATGAAGATGTCGGAAGGATCCGCCTCGAGTTCGTCCGGCAGGAATAGGGCGAGACGGTCGGCGACCTCGTTGCGCTCCGCATTGTCGGCTGAAGCCGTAAGCGCCTGCGGATCGTTGTCCACGCCGATGGCGCTGGCGGCGCCGAGCTTGAGTGCGGCGATGGCGAGGATGCCCGAGCCACAGCCGAAGTCGGTCACGGTCTTGCCAGCAAGATCTTGCCCATCCAGCCAGGCCAGGCAGAGCGCCGTGGTGGGGTGCGTGCCACTGCCGAAGGCCAGGCCCGGGTCCAGCCGTACGACCACGATGTCATCGTCGGCGGGCGGTTCGATATTCCACGGATAGATCCATAGCCGGCGACCGAAGGCCATCGGCTTGAACTGGTCCATCCATGCGCGCTCCCAGTCCTCGTCGGCGACGTCGCGGAACTGCATATGGTCCGGTTCCAGCCACGGCAGCAGTTCGCTCAGCGCCTCGCTCAGGCCGCGGCGATCGGTTTCTGCTTCGAACAACGCATTGAGCGTGATCGTCGGCCACAGCGGCAGCTCGCCCACGCCCGGCTCAAAGATCGCCTGCTCGTCCGGCGTTTCCGCATCCGCGTCCTGCAGCGTGATGGACAGCGCGCCGATATCGTCCAGCGCCTCTTCTACGCGAGGCTGCTGTTCGGCACGGACGGTGAGCGAGAGTTCAAGCCAGGGCATGGGCGGAGGGTCCTGCGGAAAACTCGCATTGTCGCCCAATTGGCGGTGACTGGTAGGGACCTGTCGCCTCCCTGCGGGCATGCTGTGTGTAGGAGCGCACCCAGTGCGCGACAAACCGGCAGGACTGCCGGTTTGCACAGCGCAAGCTACTCACGGAGCGAGGGCCAAGGATGGCCCGAGTGAAAAGCCTACGAAGCGGTAACGCTGTGATCGCGCACTGGGTGCGCTCCTACAGGGGCGGTGACGGCACGCCGAGGAACGCATCGTGACGGCGGTAATAATCCAGCGCGGCGGCGAAGTCGGTGACGCCCGAGCGTGGCTCTCGACGCCGCTGCACGAACAGCACCTCGGCGAAATCCGCCGCTTCGAGGAAATGCCGCAGGCGATGCTTGGCAGCGAAGGCGGGCATGGCCTCGCCGTTGTCGTCGATCAGCGAGTCGTCCTCGTCCGCCACATGCGAGAGGTAGAGGCGGCACGCGGGTTCGGTGATCTCGCCGCGGAGGTAAACCCACGCGTAACGATCCCAGCCATCACCGTCGTCGAAGGCGTCGGTGATGGCCGCGATGGCTTTGTGCAGGGTGAGTAGCATGAGGTTCGGCGAGGTCTGGCGGGTCGCTGTGGCGGCCCGCCATTATCGCTCATGCGGCGTTCAATCAATGACCGCCAGCAGCCTTTTCTTTCTGCTCGGCCATGCGCTTTTCCAGATAGTGGATGTTCTGTCCACCCTGCTGGAAGCCGACGTCGGCCATGATGCGCTGCTGCAGCGGGATATTGCATTTCACGCCTTCGATCACCGTCTCGGCGAGCGCCAGGCGCATACGCGCAATGGCGGTTTCGCGATCCGGACCGTGCACGATCAGCTTGCCGATCATCGAATCGTAATTCGGCGGAATGCGGTAGCCATCGTACAAATGCGTGTCCACGCGCACGCCCGGGCCACCGGGTGCCTCGAAGCGCTTCACCGTGCCCGGCGAAGGCAGGAAGGAATCCGGATCTTCGGCGTTGATGCGGCATTCGATCGCGTGGCCGTGGATCTGGATGTCTTCCTGGCGGATCGTGAGCTTCTCGCCACCGGCGATCAGCAACTGCTCGCGCACCAGGTCGATGCCGGTGATCAGCTCGGTCACCGGATGCTCCACCTGGATACGGGTGTTCATCTCGATGAAGTAGAAGTGGCCATCCTCGAACAGGAATTCGAACGTGCCGGCGCCGCGATAACCGATGCGCAGGCAGGCTTCCACGCATACCTTGCCGATCTGCTCGCGCAGTGCCGGCGTGATGCCCGGCGCGGGGGCTTCTTCCACCACCTTCTGGTGACGACGCTGCATGGAGCAGTCGCGTTCACCGAGATGGATGGCGTTGCCCTGGCCATCGGCCAGCACCTGGATTTCGATGTGGCGCGGGTTCTCAAGGAACTTCTCCATGTACACCTGATCGTTGCCGAAGGCCGCCTTGGCCTCCTGCTTGGTCATGGTGATGGCGTTGCCCAGATGTGCCTCGGTGCGCACGACGCGCATGCCACGACCACCGCCGCCGCCGGAGGCCTTGATGATCACGGGGTAGCCGATCTCGCGCGCGATGCGCATGTTTTCGTCGACGTTGTCGCCGAGCGGGCCGCCCGAGCCGGGCACGCACGGCACGCCGGCGGCCTTCATGGCGCGGATCGCCTCGACCTTGTCGCCCATCAGGCGGATCACGTCAGCGGTCGGGCCGATGAAGATGAAGCCGCTCTGTTCCACCTGTTCGGCGAAGTCGGCGCGCTCGGAGAGAAAGCCGTAACCCGGGTGGATGGCCTGGGCGTCGGTGATCTCCGCCGCGGCGATGATGCGCGGGATATTGAGGTAGCTGTCGGTTGAGGGGCCGGGGCCGATGCAGACCGACTCGTCGGCCAGGCCGACATGCTTCAGGTTGCGATCCACGGTGGAGTGCACGGCGACGGTCTTGATGCCAAGACTGTGGCAGGCGCGCAGCACTCGCAGGGCGATTTCGCCGCGGTTGGCGATGACGACTTTTTCGAGCTTCATGTCAGGCAATCACGAACATCGGTTCGTCGAATTCGACCGGCTGGCCGTTCTCGACCAGGATGGCCTGCACGGTGCCGGAGACTTCGGCCTCGATCTGGTTGAACATCTTCATCGCCTCGATGATGCCGATCGTCTCGCCGGCCTTCACCTGCTGGCCAATCTTGACGAACGCCGGTGCGCCCGGGGTGGCGGACGCATAAAAAGTGCCGACCATCGGTGCCTTGATGACGTGGCCTGCCGGCAGCGCGGCGACCGCCGGGGCGGCGTCGGCCACCGGTGCGACCGGGGCGGCGGCAGGTGCGGGCGCGGCGGCCATTACCGGCGCCGGAGCGACGGTCACGGTGCCCTTGGGCACGCGCGAAAGACGGACGACTTCCTCGCCTTCCTTGATCTCAAGTTCCGCGAGGTTGGATTCCTCAAGCAGGTCGATGAGCTTCTTGATCTTGCGCAGGTCCATTGTTCAAACCTTTTCGTGAGTGCCGCCAGTGGCGGCCGGATGTGGAATGGGTGGCCGGTGGCCGTGAATCAGGCTGCGGAGGATGCCGCAGCCCGGTCGAGCCGATGCAGGGCGGCATCCAATGCCAGCCGGTAGCTGTCCGCGCCGAAGCCGCAGATCACGCCAACGGCGATGTCCGAGAGATACGAGTGCTGGCGGAAGGACTCGCGCGCATGCACGTTGGACAGGTGCAGCTCGATAAATGGGATCGCCACGCCCGCCAGCGCATCGCGCAAGGCGATGCTGGTATGGGTGAAGGCGCCCGGGTTGATCAGGATGATTGCCGTGCCATCCAGGCGCGCCTGATGGATACGGTCGATCAGGCCATGCTCGGCGTTGGATTGCAGCGAGACGAGGGTATGGCCGGCGGCCTGTGCGCGTGATGCCAGCAGGGCGTCGATATCGGCCAGGGTCTCGCGGCCGTAGATCTCCGGCTCGCGCACGCCCAGCAGATTGAGATTGGGCCCGTGCAGGACCAGGATCTTCGCCACGCCAATACCCTTGGGTCGAACCGGCTGGGCCGGCTTCCGGCGCGGAGTGTGCGCGCCCTCGCCAATGTTGTCCAGTTCGGCGCAGATCGGCGATGTTTGAAGGAGAAGTTAACGTTAAGCCGTGCGCAGACGTATGGTGGGGCGAAACCGCATCAGAGCGCGGCTGGCTTCAGCCATTGCTGCAGCTGCGCCATGTCCAGGGCGCCCCGGCGGCTGGCCAGCACGCGGCCGTTTTCATCCAAAAGCACGCTGTAAGGCAGTAGTTCGCCGACGTTGCCTAACTGTAGCGAGGTGCTGGGGCTGTCGAGCCGGCCCATCAGGACCGGATAGTTCAGCGGATGGTTGGCCAGGAAGGCGCGCACGTGCTCGGGATCGTCCATGGCAATGCCGACGACGATCGCCCCTTTTTCGCCGACGTTGGCCTGGGCTTTGACCAGGGCAGGCAGCTCCTCCAGGCATGGGCCGCACCAGGTCGCCCAGAGGTTCAACAGCACCCGGCGACCACGGTAGTCCGCCAGGCGATGCGGCTTGCCGTCCAGATCGGCCAGGGTAAGGTCGGGCGCGATGTCACCGTTTTCGGCCACCTGCACGCCGGCAGGGATGTGCGCGCGCTGGCTGGCGCGCTGCATCCAGCCGCCCGCCGCGGCGACCAGCACGGCAAGAGCAAGAATGGTCCAGTTGCTGCGACTCAGCATCATGGGGTGGCGGCCACCGGCGTTCCCGCCGCCTTGGTCAGGGCGGTTTCGACCAGCGAGGAGGTCAGCACGGTGGGGAGTTTCTTGCCATCACCGCCGTCTTTCGGGAACACCACATAAAGAGGTACGCCCGGCGAGTGGTACTGCTGCAGGAAGGCGGCGATGGTCGGATTCACGTCGGTCCAGTCGCCCTTCATATAAACCGCGCCGGTGCGCTTGAGCAGGTCGCGGAAGGCGTCGGTATCGAGCACGGCGTGCTCGTTGGCCTTGCAGGTCACGCACCAGTCGGCCGTCATGTCCACGAACACCGGCGTGCCGGCCTTGCGCAGCTCGGCGAGCTTTTCAGGGCTGTAGGCCACCACGCCGTCCTCGGCCACGGCGGCCGCGGTCGGTGCGGGTACATGGGCCAGGTAATACAGCGGCACCAGGGTGGCCAACGCCAACAGCGCAACGCATGCGCGCGACAGCGCGCCGTGTGAACGGCTGCGCTCGAACCACCACAGCGTCATCGCCAGCAGCACGCCGGCGACCAACACCAGGCCCACGGCATCGGCGCCACGCTGGTGCGCCAGCACCCACACCAGCCACACGGCGGTGAGATACATCGGGAAGGCAAGCACCTGCTTGAGCGTTTCCATCCATGCGCCCGGCCGCGGCAGCAGTCGGCCCAGTGCGGGCACGAAACCAATCAGCAGGAAGGGCAGCGCCAAACCGATGCCCAGGACGAAGAAGACCAGCAAGGCGTTGAGCATCGGCGCGGCAAACGCATAGGCCAGCGCGCTACCCATGAGCGGAGCCGTGCAGGGGCTGGCCACCGCCACGGCGAGTACGCCGGTGAAAAAGTCGCCTGCGGGGCCTGAACGCGATGCCAGTGAATTGCCCACATTGCCCAGCGAGGTGCCGAACTGCACCACGCCCGACATCGACAGGCCGACCGCCAGCATCACGCAGGCGAGCACGCCCACCACGAGGGGTTGCTGCAACTGCGCGCCCCAGCCCAGCGCGTGGCCGGCCGAACGCAAGGCCACGATGGCAATACCGATCAGCATGAAGCTGCTCAGCACGCCGGCGGTATAGAAGAGTGCATGTTTACGCACTCTCGCCGGGTTCTCGCCGCTTTCCAGCAAACCCACCGCCTTGATCGACAGCACCGGCAACACACAAGGCATCAGGTTCAGCACCAGGCCGCCACCGAGGGCGAGCAGCAGGGCGGTGAACAGGCTTACTTCGAGTGCCGGGGCGGCCGGCGGCATCTCCGGCGCCGGTTCGGCTGCCGTGCCGGTGGTTGGCGTCGCGCTGCCGAGATCGACGCTGAGTGCGCGCGTCATCATTGGATAGCACAGCCCACCGTCCTGACAGCCCTGGAAGCTCGCTTCCAACGCCAGCGTCTGGCGACCCGAGGTATCGCCCTGGATCGTCACCGGCAGCTCGACCTGGTCGAAATACACCGTGGTCTGGCCGAAATGCGGGTCGTTGTGCATCACGCCGACTGGCCACTCAGGCGTGGCCAGGGTCAGGCCATTGGCATCTTTCAGTCGCAGCGCCGTCTGGTCGCGATACAGGTAATAACCCTTGGGCATGGTCCAGCGCAGCAGCAGGTGCTGGCGGTCCTTGGCGAGGGCTTCAAACTGGAATGCCTGTTCGGCGGGCAGCGGGGCGCTGTCCATGCCGGCGGGGGCGGCCTTGCTGCCAGTCCCCAGCTTGCTCAATGCCGTACCAAGGGAGTCGCCCGCGCCGGTGGAGGCAACGGGGCCTGCCGGCAGTGCCAGATCCAGGTGTTCGGTGTTCGGCGGATAGCAGATCTTCGGGTCGACCTCGTGGCAGCCCTGGTACTGCACGCTCAACTTGAGCCGGCTGACACCGGCAGCGAGGGTGTAGGGCACGGTGGCGTCGATGCCGTGGTGATACGTCTCCACGTCGCCCAAGTATTCGTCGTGATGCTTCTCGCCGTCGGGCAGCTGCGCCTCGCTCAGCGTTACCCCATCGCCACCCTTGAACTTCATGCGACCGCGGTAGAGGTAGTAATCGGGCGCGATGGTCCAATGCAGCTTCACCACACCCGGGGTCGAGGTATCGGCGCTCAGCTTGTACGCCTCGGTTACCGGCAGCAGGCCATCGGTATCGTCCTGCGCAAAGGCGGGCAAGGCGCTTAGGCAGAGGGCAAGCCAAAGACAGAGCAGGGCAGAGAATCGAGCGGCCACGTGGCCGGGGCGGATCGGACGCATTGCAGCTCCAGCTAGGAGGAGCCTGCGTGGGGGCGCAGGCGAAGCGCGATTATGGCTCAGCTGGCTGGAAGCCGTTGTTCAGGCCTCTTTTACGGCCGCGACCTTGGCCGCGATGGAGCGAAATCGCACCAGCCCGGTGGTCAGCGCCACGCCGAGCAGGATGATGGTGCAGCCGCCCGCCATGGCTGCGGTCACCGGTTCGTGCAGGAAGATCAGCCCCCACAGCACGCCGAATACCGGAATCAGGTACAGCACGGCCATCGACTTGGTGGCGCCGATGCGCGCCATCAGCCGGTAAAACAACACGTAAGCGATCGAGGTGCAGACGGCGGCGAGACCGACCATCGCCAACCAGGCCTGGGCGTCCGGCATCTTCGCCGGCCACAGCCAGATGGTGAAGGGCAGCAACAACGCGGCCGCGGCGACCTGGCTACCCGTCGCTACCGACAGCGGAGCCACGCCGCGCAGGCGTCGCTGGCTGTAGTGAGCGCCGAACGTGTAGCAGACATTGGCGCCGACACAGGCAGCCATCGCCCAGCCGGACGACCCGCCGCTGTGCTCGAAACCGACGGTACCCGCGACCAGCCAAACCACACCAGTCAGGCCGATCACCAGGCCGCTGGCGCGCGTGGCGTCGAGCCGCTCACCTAGCCACATCCAGCCGGAGGCGGCCACGAGCAGGGGTGCGATGGCATCGGAAATCGCCGAGACGCCCGCCGGGAGACTCTGTGCGGCGTACGAGAACAGCACGAACGGCAAGGCAGAATTGGCCAGGCCCACGACGGCAATCGGGCGCCAATGCGTGCGCATCTCAGCCAGTCGCCGGCGCGACAGCAACAGCGGCATCGAGCACACCGCCGCGCCGATGGCACGCATGCCCGCCAGCGCCATGCCGCCGAACTGGTCGGCGCCCATGCGCATGAACAGGAATGACGCGCCCCAGATGGCGCCGAGCAAGAGCAGGGCGGCGAGGTCGGATTTCTTCATGGAAGGGGACTCATGGGTGCGTGCTGCAAAACTAATTCAGGGTAGTGACGGAATCTGTCAGCAGTCTTTGCGGCTGCCGTCGCGCCCAGCACAGACACTCAACGGGCGCCAGGGTTTCCGCCCTGGCCGAACAGCACGCGGCGTTCCTCATCGGAAATGTCGCGCTGGCGCGCGGCGTAGACGTTGGCCACACCCTCATAGGTGCGCAGGGTGGCCGGCCGCTGCGACATCGCGACGAACCAGCGTTCCAGGTGCGGGAAATCCGACAGCGTCTGCCCGTGCGCCTCATGCGGCACGATCCACGGGTAGCAGGCGATATCGGCGATGGAGAAGTCACCCGCGATAAACGGGCGATCGGCCAGGCGCTGGTTCAGCACGCCATAGAGGCGGGCGGTTTCACGGGTATAGCGGTCGATCGCATAGGGCACCTTCTCCGGCGCATACACATTGAAGTGCCCGATCTGCCCAGCCATCGGCCCCAGCCCGGCCATCTGCCAAAACAGCCACTGCAACACCTCGGCGCGGCCCCGGGTATCGGTGGGGATCAGCCGGCCGGCTTTCTCGGCCAGGTAAAGCATGATTGCGCCCGACTCGAACAAGGTGATCGGCGCGCCGCCGCCCGCCGGGGCGTGGTCGACGATGGCAGGAATCTTGTTGTTCGGCGAAATGGCCAGGAATTCGGGCTTGAACTGCTCGCCCTTGCCGATATTCACCGGCGTGACGAAGTACGGCAGCCCGGCTTCCTCCAGGAACAGCTTGAGCTTGAGGCCGTTCGGCGTGGCGGCAAAGTACAGCTCGATCATGACGGGACTCCTGCTGGTGGCTGGAACGGGCGATGGCATAGTGTCGATGGGGCACTGGTCTTGAAAAAGATCCAGATAAGGAGAAATCTTTAGGTCCAGTCATACAGCACGGCGAGCCCGCCATGGATCAGCTTTTGGCTTTCTCCCTCGAGCTTCCGGCGCGCGGCCGCTTGCAGGCGCTGCACGGGCAGTTGCGTACGGCAATCCTGGATGGGCGACTACGGGGCGGTCAGGCTTTGCCTTCGACGCGCGCGCTGGCAGGTTCGCTGGGAGTGTCGCGCAACACCGTGGTATCCGCCTATGACCGTCTGCTCAGTGAGGGCTACGTCTCGGCGCGGCAAGGTGCGAGCTACGTCGTCGCCGACATATTGAGCGGCCGCACCACGCCATCTCGTGCACGGACGGCTGGCGGTGATTCGCGGCTACATCCGCGTTGGCGCGAGGCGACCCTGCCGATGCCGATCAGCGCAGTGACGCCGGCACGTTACGACCTGCGCGTGGGCCTGCCTGATGCATCGCGCTTTCCGTTCGCTATCTGGCGGCGCCTGTCCGCGCGGGCGCTGCGCACGCTGTCGCGCACGCCAGCCATCTACGACGCGGCCGAAGGACGCCTGTCGCTGCGCGCCGCCATCGCCGGCCATATCTCGTTTACGCGCGCCGTGGCCTGCGGCGCGGACGACATCGTCGTGACCAACGGTGCGCAGCAGGCGTTCGATTTACTGGCGCGCGTCCTGGTCATGCCAGGACGCACCGTGGTGGCCGTGGAAGACCCGGGCTATCCACCGGTGCGCGCGGCGTTCGAGGCGGCGGGCGCCAGCGTGGTGCCGGTGCCGGTCGATGCCGAAGGTCTTGTGGTGGAACGCATTCCCGTCGATGCGCGCGTGATCTATGTGACGCCCTCGCACCAGTTCCCGCTGGGCATGGTGATGTCGCCTGCGCGTCGCCTGGCGCTGTTGGCGTTTGCGCGACAGTATGGTGCGGTCGTGATCGAGGACGATTACGACGGCGAATTCCGCTACGGCGGTCGTCCGCTCGACGCCTTGCAGACGCTCGATCGCGATGGCGTGGTGTTCTACGTGGGCACTTTCTCCAAGAGTCTGTTTCCTGCGTTACGCCTTGGCTACCTGGTAACGCCGCCGTGGGCGATGGCGGCCCTGGCTCGCGCGCGTCAGTTGAGTGATTGGCATAGCGATGTGCTCGCGCAGGACACGCTGGCCTTGTTCATAGCCGAAGGTCATCTCGCTAGGCACGTGCGCAAGATGCGGCGTATCTACAGCGAACGTCGCAACACCTTGCTCGATGCGTTGTCTCGCCATGCGGGCAATCTGCTCCAGCCACTGGTATCCGACGCGGGGCTGCACCTGGCCACGACGCTGTCCGCACCCATCGGGATCGACGCACTGATCGGTCGCGCGGCGGAGCAGGGGCTGCGGATCGAATCGCTGCAGGATTACGCGATTGGCAACAGCGCACCCAGCGGCTTGGTCTTCGGCCTGGGCATGATGCCTGTGGCGCTGATCGAGGAGGCGACGCGTCTGCTAGGTCGGTTGCTTAATGCACATCGGGACGCGTGAGCCTGGTCATGGGGCCGTGGCCAAGACTTTCCGTCATGCCGGATGACCCTGTTCGGGGTGCTGGCCAAGGCATGTGACATTAACGAATGGACCGTCGCTGTCTTGCGCGGCATTTGTGATGAAAGACCGTCCGTCCGTGTGGGACATTGCGTAGCCGTCGCCGTTAAGTATACAATGTATACATGACTCGCCTGACCACCGCCGAGAAAATCCTCCGGGCCGCGCACACGCTGTTCGATCGCGACGGCGCCGACGCCGTGACCATGCGCCGCGTCGCCGAGGCGGTGGGCATCACGCCGATGGCGATTTATCGTCACTTTCCCACCCGCGATGCGCTGCTGAAGCGGCTCTCCGACGACAGCTTCAATGCCGTCGCGCATGAGTGGGAAACGCGCCGCAGCCGGAATCCAGATGTGTGGAAGCGACTGATGGCGCTGGCGGAGCCCTATCTGGACTACGCGCTGGCGCATCCGCATCTGTTCGACCACGCCTTTTCAGTGCGTCGTGATGATGCGCGACGTTTTCCCGAGGACTTTCGCGCCGGCCATTCACCTACCTTCAATGTCGTGCTCCATGCCGTGGTTGAAGGCATGGCCCAGGGTCTGTTGAAGCAGGACGACCCGCACGACGTCGCGATGGCCATATGGGCACAGCAACACGGCTTGATCGCCCTCTATCGCGCCGGGCGCTTCAGTTACGACGAAGTGCAGTTTCGTGCCTTCTACCTAAAATCGCTGGGGAGGTTGTTCGATGGCATCAAGGCCTGATCGTTTCGCGTCACTGACCTGGTTGGCGGCGACGGCACTGACTGCGCTGGGCTGGTGGTTCGGCAGCGGCGTACAACCGGTTTGGTGGTTGACCTGGCTGGCGCCCTTGCCGGTGCTATGGCTTGCCCCCCGGGTTCGCGCGCCCTGGGCAGCGTTGGCTGCCTCGGTGGCGTTTGCGATCGGCGGATTCAATCAGTGGACTTATTTGCACGCGTATATCGGCCTGCCGATGCCGATCATCGTGTACATCATCGCCATGCCCGGCCTGGTGATGATGTTATGCGTGCTGTTGTTCCGGCGCTTGCTCCTGCGTGGCCGTCACCTGGCGGCGGCCTTGGCGCTGCCAACGGCATGGGTCGCCGCCGAATACATCAACAGCCTGACGTCGCCGCATGGCACGTTCGGCAGTCTCGCCTATACGCAGATGAATGCCCTTCCAGTCATCCAGCTGGCCGCGATCGCGGGCATCTGGGGCATCAGCTTCCTCGTGTTGCTGCTGCCGGCCGCCATCGCCATCCAGCTGGCACCGCAGGCCGCGAAGCGTGACCGCATTCCGGTGGCCGCGACGGCCGCCCTGTTGATTGTCGCCAGCGTCGCCTACGGCAACTGGCGCTTGCAGGCGCCGGTCGTGGCGACGATGCGCATCGGCCTGGTCTCGCTGGAGAAGCCGATCCGACCCGCGTTGGGCGATGCGGATGGCCAGGCGCTGGAAGCGCGCTACGTCGATGCGATCAGTCGGCTAGCGAATGCTGGCGCCCAGGCCGTCCTGATCCCGGAGACAGCTTTCGCCACGTCCGCGTCGACCGTGCCGGCCTTCGCGGCGCTGGCGAGGCAGCACGCGGTAACCGTGGGCGTCGGCATCGATTTCAAAGGCGATCCACGCGCTGAGCGCAACATGCTGATGGTGCTCCCATCCAGCGCCACGGCGCCGGCTACGTACAACAAGCGTCATTTGATCCCCGGTTTTGAACGCCATTACACGCCAGGCGACAGCTACACCCTGCTTGCTGGCACGCCACGGATCGGACTGGCGGTGTGCAAGGACATGGATTTCCACGATATCGGCCGCGCCTATGCAGCCCGCCATGCGCAACTGCTGCTGGTGCCCGCGTGGGATTTCAGCATCGACGGCTGGCTGCACAGCCGCATGGCGATCATGCGCGGTGTGGAAAGCGGCTTCGCCATCGCACGGGCGGCCCGCTCCGGCCGCCTGACCTTGAGTGATGACCGCGGTCGTGTCGTGGCCGAGGCTTCCAGCGAAGAGCACGACGCCGACGTGATAGGCGATCTGCCGCTACGCGATACGCGCACGCTGTATGCGCGCTGGGGTGACTGGTTCGCGTGGCTCAGCCTGATGGCGTTGACGGCCTGGCTGGTGCTGGCGTTTGTGCCACGCCGTGCATGGCGATAGATCAAGGCGCCCCTGTCCGCGCCCTGGCCGTGGCTTCCATCAGGGCAGCTCTCGCGCGAGAATTTGGGCTGCGCTGCCCCGTGCTGCGATCAAAAATCGGCCGCAGCGTAGCGTGCCGGTATCTGGAGGTTTGGTGGAAGGTAAGACGTTGGAATCCCATGCGCGGCGCTCACGGCGCTGGAAGGATCTTGGTCGGGTCGCGCTGATGCTGTTCGGCATCGGCTTGGCGACAAGCGCGACGGCCGCAGCTTCGAGTAAGCCACTGAGACACGCCGTGCAGGTCGGCTCGTATCGCGTGGAACGCGACGTGACACCTGGCCGCAACAAGGTGGTGGGGACGTTGACCAACGTGGGCCGGGCGCGGATCCACGCCACCCGCGTCAGCTTTCGGCTGTTCGATGCGAAGGGGCGTGCGATTGGGCGCGCGGTTGACGAGGTGCACGACCTGGAACCTGGCCAGACATGGAAATTCCATGCCCGCGCGCGTGGCAATGTAAGCCGGGCTCACCTGTTGCGCGTCGAGACTGAATAGCGTCCGCGCGGGGGCGCTCGTCGCTTTTGGTCGAACGTACGTCTTGCCGCCCAGGCGATGGGAATCGCCAGCGTTCGATCCCAGCGAGCTGATCTCAAACCACGACCCGGGGCCTCTTGGGCCCTGGTGGACGAGCTGATTTTTTCGGCGTAACCACCGTGGGTTCGGGAGAAAGTCTCTGTCGCATGCGTTCGTAAATGGACGCTTTCTGCAGGGCGCGATCCAGCCGATCAAGGGCTTCGACGACATTGCCGGCTTCGGCATTGAGTTCAATCGAGATCGCGTTGAGCGCTTCCCAGAGCGGTTCCAGGCGACGGACCAGTTTCTTGCCAAGCGGTGATAGGCGGAGCCGGCGACTACGGGCATCGGCCGGGTCGACGTCTGAGCTCACCAGGCCGGACTCCTCGAGCGAGCGACGCGTTTGGCTTACCGACGAATGACGAATGCCGAGATAGCTTGCCAATTCGCTGACGGATAACGAACCGTGCAGGGCCAGTTGTTCCAGGATGCCCACCCAGCGTTGCTGAAAGTCGATGCCGAGTTCGACATAAATTCTTCCCGCATCCTCGTCGATGACTTCCGAAAGTCGCCGCAGCCGTGCGCCGATGGCTGCTGGCCCGAAGCTGGATGTGGCATCAGTCATGGGTGGAATCTCGCTTTTGCCGTTGAATATATGTAGGTGCCTACATAATATGTCCGCCTATCGACGATGAAAAGGCAGGCCGATATGCGAAGGGGATGGCTGGAAGCGCTTCTCGTAGGCTTGTTGACTGTGGGGGGCGGGGTTTCGGCCCAGCAGGCCGGCCAGGCAGCCGATCACGCCGCCGACAAGGATCGGCTATACACGCCCGCACAGCTTCGTGCTGATTTCGAGCACATGTACCGCGGACTTCAGTTGGCGCACGTCGACCTGTACGCATTTACCTCCAAGCAAGCGCTGGATCAGCGCTACAGGCAGTTGTACGCGCAATTGAATCAGCCCCTGACCCTG
The DNA here is from genome assembly GCA_963765335.1 of uncultured Gammaproteobacteria bacterium. Lineage (GTDB taxonomy): Bacteria > Pseudomonadota > Gammaproteobacteria > Xanthomonadales > Rhodanobacteraceae > Dyella. The sequence continues at coordinate 355,172 of CAVXWA010000006.1, forward strand.
CTTCAGGCGAAAACCCAGTTCGAACTTTTTGCCGCCGACGTGCATATGGGCCATACCCGTATCGACTCGCCGGCCTCCGATTGGCGCAAGTACCGCGCGGGTGGCGGCAAGGGGTTTCCGCTTGAGATTCGCGTCGTGGATGGGCGCGTCTATGTGGGCGCGAACCTCAGCGATGTGGACGCGATCAAGCCGGGAGACGAAATTGCGAGTATTGACGGGCAGAGCATCCAGCATTGGCTGAAGCGCACGGAGCAGCATGTCTCGGCCGAGACATGCTACATGGCGGACTCCCTGATGGAGTACGACTTTGCGATTTACTTATGGATCGAGCTCGGTCCCGTCGCCGGGTTCGATGTGGTGATCAAGCGTGACGGATCGGAACCGCAAAGCGTGCGCGTACCGGCGCGTACCAGCGCACAGATGGAAGCGTCTCGCGCACGGCAGCCACCGTCCCTGGATCTCGAAGCGCCTCTACGCGCGGCGAAGATGCTTGACGACCACGTGGCATATCTCCGGCCAGGGCCGTTTTATAACGTGGAGGCGAAGACCGAGGCCGAGAGTTGGGATGTTTCGGCATTCCAGCAGTTCATCGATCGCTCGTTCGAGGGTTTCCTGGATGCTCATGCGGATAGTCTCATTATCGATTTGCGTGGCAATCCCGGCGGAGACAATCTTTTCAGCGATGTCCTGGTGTCCTGGTTTGCGACCCGCCCTTTTCGATTCGCCTCGCAGTTCAAAATAAGGGTCAGTGAGGAATCCACCGCCGCCAATGCGGATCGCATTGCCAACGACGCAGAAGCGGCGGGCCCCATCTCGCGCAAGTTTGCGCAGATCTATGCGCGATCCAAGGTCGGTGATGTCGTCGACTTCGATATTCCGCTTGCCTATCCTCGTGAAGGTCGGCGCTTCACCGGCAAGGTGTTCGTGCTGGTCGACCGGCACTCCTATTCGAACGCCGTGGCCGTCGCCGCGCTCGTGCAGGACTACAAGTTTGGCGTCGTGCTGGGCGAAGCCACGTCCGATATGGCGACGACCTACGGCGCCATGGAGCAGTTCAAGCTGCCCCATACCGGACTATCCGTTGGCTATCCCAAGGCAAGCATAGTTCGGCCCAACGGCGATCTCAGCGCCAAGGGCGTGACTCCGGATATACCTATCCGCATCCCGGTCATGCAAACACCGGCAGATGAAGTTCTGCAGAAGGCTGAAGCGATCGCACGAGGGAGCCGGCAGGGAGGGTGACCGAACACGTCCGACGCGACCGCACTGGCTGCCTTCACTGAGCCGACCGGCGCTGGCGCACGACTTTCTGGTCAGCCCACGCTCGTGCGTACCCAATCCAGATAAGCGGCGTGACCTTGCGCTACCGGCACGGCGATCAGTTCAGGCACTTCATACGGATGCAGGGCCAACAACCGCTCCTTGAGGGCCGCGAAGCGGGTTTCGGTGGTCTTGATCAGCAGCAATACCTCGCTCTCCGTCATGACCTTGCCCTGCCATCGATAGGTCGAGCGGACGCCGGGCAGTTGGTTCACGCAGGCCGCCAGGCCTTCGCCCACCAAGGCATCGGCCAGGGTTTGCGCGCTGGCGGTGTCGGGGCAGGTGCAGTAGCAGAGCAGGACGGGGTCGGACATCACGGTCTCGGCGCCATCAGGCCGTAGTGGCCGAATTTTTCCAGCACCTGGGTGACCTCATCCTTGGTCAGCATCACCGGCTTGCCGACCTGTAGCGCCAGGGCGTATTGCCTGGCCAGGGTTTCGACCTCGATAGCCCGCCACATCGCCTGCGCCATGGTGGCGCCGGTGGCAATCATGCCGTGGTTGGCCATCAGGCAGGCTAAACGCCCGTCCAGCGCCCGGACGACCGCATCAGAGAGAGCCTGGGTGCCGTAGGTGTGGTAGTCCGCGCAGCGGATCGAATCCCCGCCACCCACCGCGATCATGTAGTGGGCCGCCGGGATATCCACCCGGCACATGGCCAGTGCCGTGCTGTAGGGCGGGTGGACGTGGACCACGGCCTGGACATCGGCTCGCGCGGCATAGATGTCGCGGTGGAACCGCCACTCGCTCGATGGGCGTAGCCGTTGATCCCAGTGGCCATCCATGTCGACCAGGACGACGTCTTCCGGGGCGATCTCCTCATAAGGCGCGCCGCTCGGGGTGATCAGGAAACCGGCGCCGCAACGGATGCTGAGGTTGCCCGAGGTGCCCTGGCTCAGGCCGGATGCGGCCAGCTTCGCCCCCTGGGCGACGATGTCCTTGCGTAGCGTCAGCTCGTCGGTCACGGCGGTCGATGGCCCTGAGGGTGCTTGAGGCCGTCATCGTCGTTGCTCCCGGGGTTTGTGTCGATGGGGCGGAGGCCGCCGCCCTTGAAAGGCCACCCCCTCCCCCCCATTGGAAGAGTCAGCCACCGGACCGGCGCCTCTTGCATGGGGGCTTTGCGTCGTTAGAATTGGCACTCACCTCCGGGGAGTGCTAACAATCGCCTTCACGGGCGCCGCTCCGGGGTCCCCAATTGTTCAACCCATCCAACCAAGCTGGAGCCCACCCATGAGCAAACTGCGTCCGCTGCACGATCGCGTCATCGTCAAGCGTCTCGAAGAAGAGCGCGTCTCCGCTGGCGGTATCGTCATTCCCGACAGCGCCACCGAAAAGCCGACCCGCGGCAAGGTCATCGCTGCCGGCACCGGCCGCATCCTGGAAGACGGCAACGTGCGCCCGATGTCGCTGAAGGAAGGCGACGTGGTGCTGTTCGGCAAGTACGCCGGCCAGGAAATCAAGATCGACGGCGAAGAGCTGGTCTTCCTGAAGGAAGACGACATTGTGGCCGTGATCGAAGGCTGATCCGGTTTGGCGGGGTGCTAGCGCGATAGCCGCGCTCTGTAGCCACCCTGTCGCGAGCTTTCCCACTCTTATTCAAAATTTTTGAGGCAAAAATTTTATGGCAGCTAAAGAAGTCCGCTTCGGCGAAGACGTACGCGCGCGCATGCTCAAGGGTGTGAACACCCTGGCCAATGCGGTCAAGGTCACCCTGGGTCCGAAGGGCCGCAACGTGGTGATCGAGAAGAGCTACGGCGCCCCCACCGTGACCAAGGACGGCGTGTCCGTGGCCAAGGAAATCGAACTGGCCGACAAGTACGAGAACATCGGCGCCCAGATCGTCAAGGAAGCCGCTTCCAAGACTTCCGACGTCGCCGGCGACGGCACCACCACGGCGACCGTGCTGGCCCAGGCGTTCATCCAGGAAGGCCTCAAGGCTGTGGCCGCCGGCATGAACCCGATGGACCTGAAGCGCGGTATCGACCAGGCCGTGTCCGCCGCCGTGGGCGAGCTCAAGAAGCTCTCCAACCCGACCGCTGACGACAAGGCGATTGCCCAGGTCGGCACCATCTCGGCCAACTCCGATACCAACATCGGCGACATCATCGCCACCGCGATGAAGAAGGTCGGCAAGGAAGGCGTGATCACCGTCGAGGAAGGCTCGGGTCTCGAGAACGAGCTCGACGTCGTCGAAGGCATGCAGTTCGATCGCGGCTACCTGTCGCCGTACTTCATCAACAACCAGCAGTCGCAGCAGGTTGAGCTGGACGACCCGTTCATCCTCATCCACGACAAGAAGGTCTCCAACGTCCGTGAGCTGCTGCCGGTGCTGGAAGCCGTTGCCAAGGCTGGCAAGCCGCTGCTGATCGTGGCCGAGGAAGTCGAGGGCGAAGCCCTGGCCACCCTCGTCGTCAACACCATCCGTGGCATCGTCAAGGTTGCCGCCGTGAAGGCGCCGGGCTTCGGCGACCGTCGCAAGGCCATCCTGGAAGACATCGCCATCCTCACCAATGGCGTGGTTATCTCCGAGGAAGTGGGTCTGGCTCTTGAGAAGGCCACGATCACCGATCTGGGCCGTGCCAAGCGCGTCGTGATCACCAAGGAAAACACCACGATCATCGACGGCGCCGGCGAAGCTGAGCGCATCCAGTCGCGCATCGGCCAGATCAAGGCGCAGATCGAAGAGACTTCTTCGGACTACGACCGCGAGAAGCTGCAGGAGCGCGTGGCCAAGCTGGCCGGCGGCGTGGCCGTCATCAAGGTTGGCGCCGCGACCGAAGTCGAAATGAAGGAAAAGAAGGCTCGCGTCGAAGACGCCCTGCACGCTACCCGCGCTGCCGTGGAAGAAGGCGTGGTACCGGGCGGCGGCGTGGCGCTGATCCGTTCGCTGAAGGCCCTCGAAGGCCTGAAGGGTCACAATGCCGATCAGGACCTGGGCATCGCCATCACCCGTCGTGCCCTGGAAGCCCCGTTGCGCGCCATCGTCGCCAATGCCGGCGATGAGCCGTCCGTCATCCTCAACAAGGTGAAGGAAGGCAACGGTAACTTCGGTTACAACGCGGCTACCGGCGAGTTCGGCGACATGATTGCCTTCGGCATCCTGGACCCGACCAAGGTGACCCGTTCGGCCCTGCAGTTCGCGGCCTCGGTGGCAGGTTCCATCATCACGACCGAAGCGGCCGTGACCGAAGTGCCGAAGAAGGACGAAGGTCATTCGCACGGCGCGCCGGGCGGTGGCATGGGCGGCATGGGCGGCATGGACTTCTAAGTCCGGCCCTCAAGCAAGCACGATGAGAAAACCCCGCCTTGTGCGGGGTTTTCTTTTATGGCGAATTTTTTTCGCCGATCCATTTCCGTTTTCAACTCCCCGCACGTCGTAGAGAGGTCACAGCCACTACGCAGATCGCGCGCCATGGACCAACGGAATCTTTTGTCAGGGAATGACAGCTTGGATGCGGACCTGGTTTTCGCGGCCAGCGGTTGCGCCTTGGCGGCGCAGCAAGCGCTGGAGCGGGAGCTGCGCGTGGTCGCGGTTGCGTCGCGCCCGCGGGTGACGGTGCCGTTGAAGGAGCCGGAAGCCAGGGATGGCCTCGTCAATCTCGCGTTGTGGCTGGGTTCGCTGCGTAATCGCAGCGACTGGGTAGGCAGCGCGTTCCAGCGCACCGTGATGGCCGCGAAGTACCTGGTGCGAGCCTCGTCCCTGCCGCGCCAACATCAGCGCTTCCTGTCATTCGCCGAAGCGCATCCACTCATGCGGGCCTGCGTGACATGTGACCCGCGCCTGCTGGAGCGCCATCTGCATCGCTTCATCAACCGACATTGGCATCGTGCGACGCGCCTGCGCAGTCTGCAATGCCATTACCGCCACATGTTGCATCGGTTGCCGGCGAAGTTGTTTGACGACATCTATGTTCGCGGGCGGGCCACGCTGGGCCAATTGACGTTGAAGGACGGCAGCCAGCTGGCGCTGCATCTGCGGCCACCCGTCTTCAAGGGTTGCGAGGGCGAGCTGTGCATCGAGCTCAGCGAGATGCATGGCCAGCCGCTCTATCGTCTGGTCATGACCATCATCGACGACGAGTCGACCCTTGCGATCGGTTGCCTCCAGGGTCCAGATGGCGAGCACGCCCGCGAACGGGTGCGTGAGTTGACCCGCAATATGCATGGCATGCGTCCCAAGCAACTCGTGCTGACACTGGCCTATGCCTTTGCGGCGCGATGCGGCGTCCGCCGCATTCTGGCGGTTGGCAACGCCGGACATCCGTTGCGTGGCCGCCGCCAGTTTCACGCGGACTACGATGCGTTTTGGCGGGAGCAGGGCGGTGTGCAGGCGCGTGGGGGTTGGTTCCTGATGCCTTCGACGCTGCCCCACCGGATCGAGTCCGAGGTGCCGAGCAAACACCGCGCCCTTTACCGTCGCCGCGCTGAATTGCGCTGGCAGGCCGAGCAGATGTTGGGTGATGCCCTGGGTGAGGCGCCGCAGCGCTTCGACGCGCCCGTTGCCGTCGCCACGCTAGAATCCAAACCGTCCCTTCCAGGCGTACTTCGGGAAGCAGCGTGGACAAGCTAGTCAAATCCGAAGCAAGCCGTGGCGAGAGTACTGTGGTGCCTGCCCACGCCGCGCAGATCGCCGCGCTGTTTCGTGATCACAACCGTGCCTTGGTCGCGTTCCTGCAATGCCGCCTCAATTCGCTCGCCGATGCGCAGGAAGTCGCGCAGGAGGCGTATATCCGCATGTTCACGCTCGAACACCCCGAGCAGGTGGATTCGCTGCGCGCCTATTTGTTCCGGACTGCATCGAACCTGGCGGTCGATCGCCTGCGCATGCGCAAGGTACGCAACGACCAAGCGATTGAGCCACCGAGCGAGGACGTGCATCTCGCGCCCATTCCCGAACGCCACGCCGCGGCCACCGAGCAGTTGCACGGCCTGCATAAGGCGTTGCGCGAGCTGCCGCCCAAGACCAGCCGCGCGTTCGTCTTGCATGTCATCGACGGGTGCGACATCGGCGTTATCGCGCGAGCCATGAAGATCAGCGAGCGCATGGTGCGCTATCACGTTGCCAACGCCCTGTCGCATTGCCGGGCGCGGGCGGACGAACTGGAGATGCCATGATGGCCGATACTCTCAACGAGCAGACCATGCACGCCGCCGCGGATTGGTGGGTTCGTCTGCGCGATCCCGCTGCCGCCGAGCAGACCATAGAACAGTGGTTGGCGTGGACGTCGGCCGACGTCAGCCATCTGCGCGCCTTCGAACGGATCGCGGAACTGGCCGAGCGACTCAGCGCGCTGGGCGAGGTGACGCGTGCGCAACTCGTCGCCGAATTCTCGCCGGTCGAGGCTGTGCGCCGACGCTGGCTGCCGATGGCGGCTGCAGCGGCGGTGGTGGGCATGGTGCTGATGAGTGGCTATGTCGCGTGGAGCCTTCGCGGCACTGAATTGGCGCCACGGGTCTATAGCAGCGAGGTAGCCGCCAGGCGCGATATCACCCTGGTCGATGGCACGACCGTGACGCTGGGTGGCGCGACCAGGCTCACCGCTCAATTCAGCCGGGATCATCGCCAGGTGGAGCTGGCGCAAGGGGAGGCCTTCTTCCAGGTCGCGCACAACGCGCAGCGCCCCTTTGTGGTGAATGCTGGCAAGCTGGCGATCCACGACGTCGGTACGGCATTCGATGTGCGGCGTACTGGCGATCACATAACCATTGCCGTGACGGAAGGGCGCGTACGCATCTTCAATCGTGCCGATCCGACAGGGGATGGCCTGGAGGCCGTGGCGGGGCAAAGGGTGTCCTACGATCCGGGCCGCGCCGCCTTGAGTGTGTCGAGTACGGACCTGGCGCGCGCCACGGCCTGGCGCAGCGACCGACTGGAATTCGACAACGAATCGCTGGCTGTCGTGGTCGGCAACATCAACCGCTACCGTACGCAGCCGGTGCGTATTGCGGATGCGCATCTCGAGTCGCTGACATTCACCGGCACGGTGAAGACCGATGCCATTGACGATTGGCTGCATGCGCTGCCGCAGGTGCTTCCCGTCAAGGTGCGCGATGCAGGCGGGCAGACGATTCTGTCCGACGCGGGATCCAGCAGCAATCGCTAGGGCGACAGCGTGAGCACGCTGCTGTCGACTGCATTCGCTCGACGATGGCGGGTTTCGTGAGATGCAATCACGACGTTTGCATCGCGCCCCGCAAGGTCAAAGACAGTAATCGTTCATAGCGTCGACACGCTGCCAAAAAATCCCGGACGCATGTCACACTGCCTGTTTTCGCTTAGGGAGAAGCGGAGACCATGACGGTGCGTGCGCAGCTGCTTTTCTACAGCAGCGTCGCCATGGCGATGACGATGCTGGCGCCCAGCGCCGTGATGGCGGTAGCGCATACGATGCCCGCCGACACGCGCATGGATTTTGCCATCCCCGCGCAGTCGCTGGCTGCTGCGCTGATCGCTTTCGGCAAGCAGGCCAATGTGCAGGTACTTACCGCTGGCGGCACCATCGCCGGTTTTCGTTCGCCCGGTTTGAGTGGCAGCTTTTCAGTCGAAGCCGCATTGCCGCGCCTGTTAGAGGGCACCGGCCTGAATTATGAGTTCACCGATGCCGGCACGGTGGTGGTGAGGCCACGCGCCGTGGCATCGCCAACGCAAGCCGCTGATCGTTCCCAGGTAAAGGAGCTGGCACCCGTACGCAGCGATGCGATGGTTGATCGCGATGTGGGTTTCATGGCCGAGCTCAGCAGCATGGCAACACGCAGCGATGCGTACCTCATCGACGTGCCGCAATCGATCAGCGTGGTCACGCGCGAGCTGATCGATTCGCAGCAGATCCTTACCGTGGCCGATGCGGTCCGCAACGTCGCGGGGGTGCAGTCCATCGAAGGTTCGGATGGTTTGCCGCTGTTCCAGATTCGCGGCTTCTATACCGGCAATGGCCTGACCGACGGCATGCCCAACAGCATCGCCGGATCGGGCGACTATCCGCCGCTTATCGGTGTGCAGCGGGTAGAAGTGCTGAAGGGGCCGCAGTCGATACTGGGCGATACCACGGGTGGCAATGTCGGCGGCCTGGTCAACATCACGACCAAACAGCCGCAAGGCGAGCCGGTGCGCCAGATCAGTTATTCGCTGGGCGAGCAGGGCGAGACGCAGGCTGGACTGGATCTGGCCGGCCCGCTCGGCAGCACTCCGGGACTGACTTATCGGCTCGTGGTGTCCGGCGAGTATGCCGACCGCTCGCCGCAGGGTTATCGCCATCGGCGCAATGCGTACATCGCGCCGTCGATCGGCTGGCGCGGCAACACCACCCAGCTGGTCGTCGGTGTGCAGCGAATCGACAATCGCCTGCCGATTCCCGATCACCTGGTGTTGTTGAACGGCAGTTTGTCGTCCGCCTCGCCATTCGGCCTGTTGACCGGCAGCAAGAGTGACTACGCCAGTTACCAGTCGGACCGGCTCTATTACCTGCTCGACCAGCAACTGGGCGATACCTGGGCGTGGCGCAGTCGTGGCCAGTACGTACAGCATCGAAACGACCAGCAGAGTTGGACGCTGTACAACCCCGCACCGAATGGAAATGCCGACGCGTTTGCGGAGGCGTACCGCTACCACGATGCCTACTACTCGCTGCAGAACGATCTCGTTGGCGTGTTCGGCGTGGGGCGGGTGACGCATACGGTCACGGTGGGTTTCGACTACTCCCGGTCGCGCATTGGTCACAGTGACGATTTTCTACATGCGTACGACGGCGCGCAGTACAACTTGTTCACCAGTGCCCCGCTGCCCTCGGTAGCGTCGGTGATCCAGCCGGCTGACAACCTCCCGCTCAGCGGTACGCCGTGGTCGATCGACAGCGGCTTGTTCCTGCAGGACCAGATCGCGCTCGGCGAGCAGTGGGACGTGCTCGCCGCCGTGCGCCGTGCGACATACGAGGTCTCGACCGTAGACCCGGAGGGCAATCCATGGAATCCGCGCCGCACGAAGTGGGTGCCCAATGTCGGGCTGGTTTACAAGCTCACCCCGGATGCCGCGCTCTACAGCAGCATGGCCAGCGGCTTCGAGCCGGTTTCCTTCCTCGGCGAAAACGGCCGTCCGCTGGTGCCGGCGCTGTCGCGCCAGCTGGAGGCGGGTGCCAAGTTCAATCTGTTCGACCAGCGTGCACGACTCACCCTATCGCTGTATCGCATCATGCTCGACCACAGCTACGTGCTGGTATCGCCGCAACCGCCCAACTTCGCCGAGCTGGGACCCGGCCAGACCAATCGGGGTGCGGAGATGGAATTTGCAGGACAGGTCGCGCCGGGGCTGGATATCAGCAGCAGCTACACGTTCGCGCAGATCAGCAATCACGATGGTACGGCGGCGACCGGCGCGCCGCGCCAGCGCTTCAACCTGTGGGCCAGCTACTGGTTTCAGGGAGCGACCTTGCACGGCTGGGGTGTCGCCGGCGGCGTGCTCGCACGCAGTCATTCGCTGGGCCAGAGCCTGGATGGCGTGACCCTTTTCTCCATACCAGGTCAGGCCGAAGTGGGCGCCAATGTGGCGTATCGCGCCGATCGCTGGCGCGTGACGCTGGGGCTGAAGAATCTGCTTGCGCGGCGTCTTTACGCGGACGATTTCGACGAAACCTTTGTGCCGGTACGCACCCGGCGAACATTCCTGCTGACGGGCAGCTACGACTTCTAAGAGGGCGCTGCCTCAGCGCGCTAGCAAAGGAGCCGTTGCGTGCGCTGCAGTGATGTTCCGCGCGCCATAAGAAAAGCCCCGGGAGTTGCCCCCGGGGCTTTTGGCTTGATCAAGCGGAGAAGATTATTCGCCGCTGGTCTTGGCGCCGGCCTCCGTCGTGGTGGCGTCGCCGGCAGCCGCCTTGGCCTTGTGGCTGGTGTGCTGCTTGGTGGCTTTGTGGCTGGCGTGAGTGGCCGTGTCCGCTGCCTTGGTGGCGGTCTGATCGGCCGTCTTGGCAGTGTCCTGCGCTGTCGCGCCGGCGGTCGTGCTGGCTTCGGTCTTGGTCGCGGCGGCGGTGGTCTGGGCAAAAGCCGGCACGGTCAGGACGGAAGCAGCGGTGACGAGCAGGGCGGCAAGCATGGTCTTACGCATGAGGTAAACCTCCAATGGGGATGTGCCGTCGAAGACGTTGCTTCGGGGCTGGGATCAACGCTAGACGCTGCTCGCCTTACCTAACCTGAACGAAACAGGGCGGCTTAAGCAAGCAGACAGTTCGATGAATTTTCGCTTTGCGTCGCTTCAGTCATGTGCCGTGGACCACTTGAAAAGCTTGAAGATCGGCCGCCAGGCTCAAATGTATGGACGTCCAAACGTCGACCGCCGATCATTGTTGCGCACCCACCGCGTCGGCTGACTCGGTCGGCATGCCAGATTCGATGTCGACGACATCGGCCGTCTGCAGTTCGGCCTTGGGCAGCATCGGACCCAGTTTGCCCTTGAAGCGCAGCAGGGCGACGTTCGCCATGTCCTCGTCGGCCGCCTTGCTGGCACTCTCCGCATCCGGTGGCGTGGCGCCTGGGGCTTGCGTCAGCGCCGCCAGTTGCGGGGCGATGACCTGGGTAAGCGCGAAGTAGGCATCGTCGCGGATGCCCGCCTGGTCCAGCAGTCGACCCGGCAGCATCCACGCTGCCAGCGCCTGTGGCATCGCCGGTTTCGGGTTGCGCGGGTTGACGAGCAGCCATGTGCTGGCCTGGCTCAGCATGCCCTGGCCATCGACGAAGCCGGTGTCGCGGTAGGTGTCCGTGAGGGCGGGCAGGTGATCGCCATAGAACAACAGCAGGGCGGGGCGTTCGCGTGCGGCGAGCAGGTCAGCCAGTCGGCCAAGCTCGCGGTCGGCATGCCGCAGGTGGTACAGGTAGTTCTGCAGTTCCCGCCGGTTCTGACCGGTGACATTTTCCGGCACGGCAATGGCGTCGCGCGCGGCGACGTCCGCGGGCGTGACGTCGTAAGGCCCGTGCGCCTCGATGCTGATGGCGAACAGGAATTGCGGTGGACCGGCGTCCTTGAGCTGGGCCATGATCGCGTCGGTCATGGCGCTGTCGGCCATGTACTGGCCATCCATGGCGGCATCGGCGGGAAACGCCCCGCGCGATACGAAGCGGTCGAAGCCGATGGCGCGGAACGCCGTATGGCGGTTCCAGAAGCCTGGATCATTGCCATGCAACGCGATCGTTTCGTAGCCGTGGGCGCGCAGTGTGCGCACCATACTTGGCACGACCTTGTTGTTCATCTGGAGATAGGGAAATTGCAGGTCGTCGAAGTAGCGCAGCGACAGCCCGGTCAGTACCTCGAACTCGGTACGGATGGTGCCGCCGCCAAAGGTGGGAACGTGCAGGGGGCCACTCTCGCCCTGTGCGGCGAGTCGCCGAAGGTTGGGTATGAGGTCGGTATTTTCATAACCCTTCATGATGGAAGGATCGAAGAACGATTCGCTTTGTACGACGACAATATCCGGCGCTTCACCCTGATTCTGCGAAGCTGCCTTCAGGCGCGTACGCAAGGCGACATCGGAACGTTGGATCAGCTTCTGCGCGGCGCTGGCGTCGGGCTGCTTGCGGACATGGCCCTGCTGCAGGTGAAACATCAGCAACGAGCTGACCAGGCCCGAATGCTCGGCAGTCGCCGAAGCGGACCACGGTTCAAGCCATAAGTGCTCGCCCCCGTAGATCCTCACCCAGCCCGGCATGCCGGCGAACAACGTCGTGAGCAAGGCAAGCAGGGTGAGGCCCGACAGCAGCCGCTTGCCGCGTGTGCGTCGCGCGAACAGCGGCGGCTCCATGCGCCACGCGATCACCATCACGACGACCGCGCCGATCGCACACAGATAGGGCCAGGGACCAGCCGGCAGATAGCTCCCCAGCAACGACAGCCCGCCACGCCGCAACTGCCCGACCATGTGGAAGTCGGCCGGCATCAGCGGCGTGCTCAGATGGATCACCTTCAAGCGGTTGATGCCGTACACCAGCATCTGCAAGAGGAAGGCGAGGCCGAACGAAAGCAGCGCGCGTCGGCTGAGCACGAGCAACAACGCCGCCAGCAGCAGCCCGGGCAGTGCGTTGGCGAGCAGGAAGGTGGGTTGGTTCAGCGCTTGCGCGGGGCTCACTCCGGCGCCACCGTCGACGAGACCGGTCAGCAGCGTGAACACCACGGCCAGCAGGGCTGGCACGGCCAGGCGAAAACAAACGGTGCGCGCAGATGGCGCGGGCGGAGTCGCTGACATGGTCACGGCGTCCTGCTGATGGCTGTCATGGCTCGGACATTGGAATGTAACGGCTTGGATATGAACGAATCATGCAGCGCAGGGGCCGGCTGCTTGCGTAGGAATCAACCCACAAAAGCCATCGCAGGCGCACGGATGCAGGGCTGCCCGGTCACGACCTGTGCCGCTTGGCGCGGGCGGCCCTCTGGCCGGGCTGTCGGCAGCCAGCGCGCTACTACGGCACAATGCGCCGATGCCTGCCCTGGAATCTCCCGCGCTACGAGCGCTGATCGATGATCGCTACGCCGAACTGGCTGCCCGCTGCCGCACCATGGGTGTGCCATTGCACGATGACGCCGGTGTCGCCGAGCGCATCCGGCGAACCCTGCTGGCCAGCGATTTTGCGTTCGATACCTGGTTCCGCCAGCCGCAACTGCTGGCGCCGCAAGGTCTGGAGCGACTGCGCTCAAGTAGTGATGCCAGTGCGCGCATCGACGCGCTGAAGCTGACTGACGACGAGGCCACCTGCCTCATGGAGCTGCGTCGCTTTCGCCATGCGGAAGCGTTGCGGCTGGTGTTTCGCGACGTCAATGGCCTGGACGAATTGCCCGAGACACTGTCCGCTACCAGCGTGCTCTACGAGGCGTTGCTGGGCGCCTCACTCAGCTGGTCGGAACGCGCCATGGCGGCGCGCTACGGCCATAGCCGAAGCCACGATGGTGTGCTTCAGCGCATGGTGGTCGTCGGCTTCGGCAAGCTCGGTGGCAGTGAGCTGAACTTCTCGTCCGATATCGACCTGGTGCTGGCCTATCCGCATAGCGGGCAAAGCGACGGTGCCCGCTCGCTCGACAATAGCGAGTACTTCGTGCGGCTGGCACGCCAGCTCGTGCGCCTGCTCAACGAACCGACGATGGATGGCATCTGTGCTCGCGTCGATTTGCGCCTGCGGCCCTTCGGCAACGCGGGACGGCTGGCGCTGCCATTCTCGGCCATGGAGCAGTACTACCAGAGCGAAGGGCGCGACTGGGAGCGCTATGCCTGGATCAAGGCGCGCCCGGTGGCGGGCGATCGCCATGGTGGCAAGCAGTTGCAGGAGCTGTTGCGGCCGTTCGTCTATCGCAAGTATCTCGACTACACCGCGTTCGCTGGCTTGCGCGAGATGAAGGCGCTGATCGACGCCGAGGTGGCGCGCAAGGATCTCGCCGACAATCTCAAGCTGGGGCCGGGCGGTATCCGTGAAATCGAGTTCGTCGTGCAGTTGGTACAGCTGATTCGCGGCGGACGCGAGCCCAGCCTGCGGGTGCGAGGCCTGCTGCCCGCACTCGCTGCTTGCGAGGCGCGCGGACACATCAGCATGGCCCGCGCGCGGGCATTGCGCGAGGCGTACATCTTCCTGCGTCGGGTAGAAAATCGCGTACAGATGTTGCGTGATGCACAAACGCACGATATTCCCGAGGATGCCTTGAGCCGTGAGCGCATTGCGCGGGGACTCGGGCATGCCTGCTGGGAAGAGCTGGAGCTGCAGCTGGCCCAGCATCGCGCACATGTCAGCGAAGAATTCGCCGAAGTGCTGATGCCGCAAGGTGGCCGCACGGCCAGCGCGCCGGTGGCGGATGTGGCGCTGTGGCAGCAGGCCTGTGCGGAGACGCTCGACGCGGCTGCGATGGAGGCCTCGGGTTTCGCGCCCGGCGCCGAGGTGGCCGAGGCCGTGCACAAGCTGTCGCAAGCGGCATCGGTGCGCGCCATGTCACAGCGTTCGCGCGAGCAACTCGACCGCCTCATGCCCCAACTGCTGGCCGTCGCGCGCGACAGCGCCGCGCCGGCACCGTGTCTGCTCCGCTTGTGCCGCCTGGTGCAGGCGGTGGCGCGTCGTTCTTCCTACCTGGCGTTGCTGGAGGAACAGCCCGCGGCGCGTCTGCGGCTTGCCCGGTTGTTCGCCGAGAGCGCTTTTCTTGCCGAGCGCGTGATCGCCCAGCCGCTGTTGCTGGACGATGTGCTCGACCCGCGCATCGATCAGCTGCCGCTCAAGCGCGCGGACATCGGCGCCGAAATCATCCGCGTGCTTGCCACCCTGGACGAACGCGAGGCCGAAGCGGAACTTGAACGTCTCAACGAATTCAAGGCGAGTGTCGCGTTTCGCCTCGGCCTGGCCTTCAACGACGGACGCGCCGATGCCGTGGCCACGGCGCGGCGGTTGGCGGTGCTGGCCGAATCCATCGTGTTGGCGGTCACCGCGCTGGCCGAACGTGAGCTGGTCGCGCAACACGGCCGCCTGGCGGGCGAGGGGACGGGTTTCGCCGTACTCGGTTACGGTAGCCTGGGGGGCGAGGAACTCGGCTTCGCTTCCGATCTCGATCTGGTGTTCGTCTATGACGGCAAGCGTGCGCACCTGATGAGCGATGGCGCGCGCCCCCTGGAAGGTTCGCGCTGGTACCAGCGGCTGGCGCAAAGAGTGATGAACTGGCTGACCGTGCTCACGCGCGCGGGGCGTCTGTATGAAGTGGACACACGCCTTCGTCCGGACGGCTCCAAAGGTTTGCTGGTAAGCAGCCTGGAGTCGTTCACCGGGTACCAGAAGAGTCGCGCGTGGACATGGGAGCATCAGGCCCTGCTGCGGGCGCGGCCCGTGGCAGGAGATGCTGTGCTCCACGCCGAGCTGGCGGCAGTGCGGCGCGACGTCCTCGCCGCGCCGCGGGATCGTGCCGCGGTGTTGCAGGAAGTGAGCAGCATGCGCCAACGCTGGCGTGCGGAGCGGGATCGTTCCGATGCCCTGCAACTTGATCTCAAGCAAGGCCCGGGCGGTCTGCTCGATATCGAATTTGCGCTGCAGGGACTGGTGTTGGCGCATGCGGCCGAACATCCGTCTCTACTCAACATCACGGCCAATGCAGGCCTGATCGAAGCGTGCCGTAATGCAGGCCTGCTCGACGGACGCCAGGCCGGGATGTTCGCCGAAGCCCATGCCGAACTGCTGCATCGCGCGCTTGCCTGCACGCTCGATTTGCGTTCGCGCATTGCGCTGCGCGATGCCGAACTGGATCGACTGTGCACCGGCGCAAGCGCCGTCACCTTGGAACTGGGGTTCAGGTTCTGAAGGCGTCAGCGCTGCGCTTGGCGTCAGGTGGTTGATGGTGGTAGCTGGCGCGCCGCGATGCGTTTGCGCAGCGTGGCGGCGATGGCCTTGGTTTCGCGTAGGGGTTGTTGCGGTGGTGCGGCTACGGTGTCGAGCGAATGCAGGCGTCCGGCGTCGCGCAGTGCGCGATGAAAGCGTTCGAGCTTCGCTGGCAGTGGCGAGGTGACCAGGGTATGCACGGGGCAGCCAACGGCGCAGGCTTCGGAAAGCATGTTGACCGAGTCGGGCGTGACCACGAGGCGGTCGGCCCAGCCGAGCACACTCGGATAGGGATTGCTGCCATCGTCCGGGCCGGCCCAGAACAGACCGGGCACGCCAGCGAGGCGGTTGCGCAGCACCTCGACGAGCGCTGGCGGCGTGCGCCGTGACCCCAGCACCAGCAAGCTGCCGCCTTCGGCGCGCTGGCGCTCCAGCAGTTTCGCCGCCAGTTCTTCGACGTAGGCAGCATCGAGGGCGATACCCTTGCGCGGCCCGCCAAGCAGAACGCCGACACGCGGGCGCGGCAGATCGACGAATGCGGGGTTGGCCTCGCGCGCGTCCTCAAGCCAGGCATCATCGATGGGATGGAGCGACCCCAGCGGATGCAACACATTGGGCCCTTCCAGTCCGTCGTGTTGCGGGGCGATGACGGTGTCCCAGTGCGAAGGGGCCATGCGCGGATCAAGAATCTGCACCGTGTAGCAGTGGCCATGGCTCGTGGGCCGCAGCAGGCGCGTATACAGTGCCGCCATCCGTCCGCAGCCGATGGCGATGGTGGGCCAGGGTGGCGCGAACTGCCGCCGTTGGGTCTCGGAGAGGGCGAGGATCGCGCCAAGACCCAGGCGGGGTGCCAGCCAGGACCAGGGCGCGCGAGGTTCGAGCTGCAGGTGCTGGATGGGCATGTCGAGCGCTTGCGCGAGCGCCAGAGCCTGTCGCTGGTTTCCGGCCGCGCGGTCGGTGATCACCCAGCAGACACCAAACAGCTTCAGCATGCGGGCGACATCCGGGACATTGTTTCTCGAAACGGCACAGTACGTTCCATTCGCCAGGGTCCTGTTTGCTCGCGCCCGCCCTTACACTGTGAACTGTTGCGCCCACCATGGCGCGCCACGATCACAAGGATACCCATGAGCGAGATGCTTTCCGAGGCCGCCCTCGACCAGTTGTTCCGCAACGCCCGGACGTTCAATGCCTGGCTGCCGAAAGACGTCAGCGACGCTCAGCTGCACGAGCTGTATGAGCTTGCCAAGTTCGGGCCGACCAGCGCGAACTCATCGCCCATGCGGCTGATCTTCATGAAGTCGAAGGAAGCGAAGGAAAAGCTCTCGCCGTTCCTGTCCGAAGGCAATCGGGCCAAGACCATGGCTGCGCCGGTCACCGCGATCGTGGCCACCGACCACGCGTTCTACGAAAAGCTGCCGCAACTGTTTCCGCATGCCGACGCGCGCAGCTGGTTCGTGGATAACCAGCCGCTGATCGACGTCACGGCCTTCCGCAACGCTACGTTGCAAGGCGCCTACGTGATCATCGCGGCGCGCGCGCTCGGCCTCGATTGCGGCCCGATGTCCGGCTTCGACGCTGCCGGCGTGGACGCGGCGTTCTTCGCGGGCACGACGATCCGCGCCAATTTCCTGATCAACATCGGCTACGGCGATGCCAGCCGAGACCTGTTCCCGCGCAGTCCTCGACTTTCTTTCGACGAAGCCTGCCGGATCGTCTGAGTACCTCGTGCTAGCTGTCGATTAAGTGTATTTCCCAACCCCTTTGGAGATCAGATTCATGCGTGCTTTCCGTTATCTCGTTCTTGCTGGCCTGATCGGCGCAGCCGTCACCGCACAGGCCGCTCCGGTGACCTACAAGATGGACCCGGGCCACACCCAGGTGCTTTTTAGCTGGAACCACTTCGGCTTCTCCAACCCGACCGCCAATCTTGGCCTCGGCGAGGGCACGATCGTGTTCGATGAAAAGGATCCGGCCAAGTCGTCGGTCGACGTGACCTTGCCGCTGGCCAACCTCGACACGCACGTCAGTGCACTCGACGAGCACCTGAAGAAGCCGGATTTCTTCGACGCCGACAAGTTCGCGGCGGTGACCTTCAAGAGCACCAAGGTCGAGTCGGCAGGCGGCAACAAGTACAAGGTCACGGGCGACCTGACCGTTCACGGCGTGACCAAGCCGGTGGTGCTCGACGCCACGCTCAACAAGAGCGGCATGCATCCGATGATGAAGGTGCTGACCGTGGGCTTTGACGCCACGACCACCCTGAAGCGTTCGGATTTCGGCGTGGGCGCCTACGTGCCGAACGTCAGCGACGAGATCCAGGTCCGCATCACCACCGAGGCTTCGGTGCCGAAGGCCGTCGCAGCAAAGTAAGCGCTGCAATCGACGCAGAGCCCGCGCCGGAGACGGCGCGGGCTTTTTGTTAGGTGCTGCGCGCGGGTCCCTGCTCCGATCAGTTCGCCGTCGTGCCTTCGTTCTTGAGCGATTCGAGCTTGTCCAGATCGACCCCGTTCACCATCTGCTTCAACTGGTCGATGTTCTCCGCATTGCCACTGGCCTTGACCGCGAAACGTTGGGCCACGATGACGCCGTATTCGCCGCTGTGGGTGTCGTTGTTCCAGGCCTCGTGGATCAGGCGCCCCTGGTTGGTATAGGTCTTCTCGTAGCCGTGCTCGGTCTGTTGCTCGGAGTCCGGTGCCAGCGTGCTGGCGGCCGCCATCATGCCCCGCATGCTGCCCGTATCGCCCACGTCCAGCTGCACGCGGTGGCCATGGTCATCGCTGTAGTTGGCATGGGCTGAGGTGACCTGCATGCCCACCGTGCTGTTGCGCTCGGCAGACAGATTTTCCCGCTTCATGCCGGCCAGTGTGTCGGGCAGGAAGGTTTTGATGGTGTCGGTCGGCAATGACTGCACGTGGTTGTCGACCGGTTTCTGCGCGGCCGCGAGTGCCTTGCTGGCCTGATCGGCGGCCGCGCTGGTTGCCGCGGACGCGGCATGGCGGGTATCGCCACCGAATTGCATGCTGCCCATCCTGCCACCGGTAAGCGCCGCGGTTCCGATCAAACCCGCCACGATCAAGCCGACGATCCAACTCAGCACGATGGTGATGATGACGATAACGGCGGTATAGCCAGCCGCCCTGTCCGCGGGGCAGCGCATGGTATGCGGCAAGCCCAGGTAGAGCAGGTAGATGCCATAGATCAGGCTCGCCAGCGCGACCAGCCAGCCCAGCCACGGAATGATCACCGCGAGGCCGCCGACCCAGCCGGCCGTCCACGCGTAGGCCACCGTCTTGAGGGCTTGCACCGGATCTTTCTGGCCGCCAAACGTAGGCGCCAGCGCATCGATGATCAGGGCGACAACATAGGTCAGCGCCAGGGTCAGCAGGTAGTACACGACCATGCCGAGCAGGCCCATGCCGACAGGCGTATGCAGATGCATGCCCCAGCCGCCGTAGCCGATCAGGCTGTGGCGAATGAAGTGGGCGACCACCGGCAGCGCCGCCACGATCAGGATGTAGTTGCGATACAGCCCACTCACCGTGGCCGGCTCGCCGGCAATCACCGGCCACTCGGTTTGCGGCGTGGTCAGGATGGCTTTGATCCGGGCGAACAGATTTCCGAGGTCCATGACAATCCTTGCTTAGCAGGGGGTCAATTGGCGGTGCCCCGAGCGGGTCATCGGCAGGCGGGTGGAGAGATCCGCCGAAGACATCGGCCCAGCCCTTGGACCGAGCTGGGTTTCGGCTGCCTTGGCGCAGGCCGGACAGCGGTCCGCTTGATTCTCAACCTGTCGTAGATTGGCTCCCATTCGTCGCATGGACTATGCCCTTCGGCGAGCGTGGGGCGTGCGGGGATCGTGAACAGGCGCCATGTTCACCAGGGAGGCCTGTTAACATGGCGGACCCGGTGCCTTGATGGAGTTTTCCCCCATGTCGCGTTCCCCTGCGGCTGCCGCATTGATCCCGGCGAATGCCGAAAATCGTTATGAAGTGACGCGCGCGGACCTTCCGCTTTCCTGTCCGATGCCCGGTATGGCGCTCTGGGATTCCCATCCGAAGGTCTATCTGCCCGTCGTTGAGGACGGTGGCGAGTCCACATGTCCTTATTGCGGCGCACATTACGTCCTGCGGGACTAATCCATCCGCCCTGATCGGATCCATAAATCCTCGCGAGAGCGGCTTTAGGCACGATTGCTGCTTGCCTATCAAGGATGAAGGCACCTTTTGAACAAATCATGTCAGCAGTCGCCACCCCAGCCAGGTCACTGACCGTCGTTCAGCTGATCCCCGGCCTCGATTCCGGCGGGGCGGAGCGTTCTGCGCTGGAAATCGCGCGGGCCCTGGTCAAGGCCGGCCACCAGTCCGTCGTGATCTCGGCGGGCGGCCGCATGGTGCAGCAGCTGGAAGCCGAAGGTAGCCGTCACGTCGTCCTGGATGTTGGTCGCAAGTCGTTGAGTACGCTCATGAAAATGGGTGAGCTCCGGCGGGTCTTGCGCGAGCTCAAGCCCGATATCGTGCATGCCCGCTCGCGTCTGCCGGCGTGGATGACCTGGTGGGCCATCAAGGGCCTCAAGCCGAAACCCCATTTCGTGACTACCGTCCACGGGCTCAATTCGCCGGGACGCTATAGCGCCATCCTGCTGCGTGGCGAGCGGGTGATCGCGGTGTCGCAGACCTTGCGAGACTTCATGCTCAGTCACTACCCGTGGCTGGAGCCGGCGCGGGTGCGAGTGATTCCTCGTGGCATCGATCCGGATGCCTTTCCGTACGGACATCGCCCCGACGACATGTGGCGGAAAGCCTTTTTCGCCGAGTTCCCGGCGCTCGCCGGCGCACCGCTGCTGACCTTGCCGGGTCGCGGCACGCGGCTGAAGGGACACCACGATGCCGTCGAGCTGCTGGGTGAACTGAAGCGTCGCGGTATTGACGCGCGCCTGTTGCTGCTTGGCGTCATCGAGCCCGGCCGTGATGCCTATGTCGATGAACTGCGCAGCCTGATCCGCGCCCGTGGCCTGGAGTCCCAGGTCGTGCTGACCCCGCCGCGCAGCGATGTGCGCGACATCTATGCGATCTCGTCGCTGGTGCTGCAACTCTCCAACAAGCCCGAATCGTTCGGGCGCACCGTGATCGAGGCGCTATCGCTGTGCCGCCCGGTGCTGGGTTACGCGCATGGCGGCGTCGGCGAGTTGCTGGCCGAGCTGTATCCCGCGGGCCGGGTTCCGGTGGCCGATCGGGAGCGACTGGTCGAGCGTGCCGCCGAGTTGCTGCGCGTAGCACCCCCCATCCCGATGCTGCAAAGCTACCGGCTCACCGACATGCAGCAGGCCACGCTGGCGCTTTACGACGAACTGACCGCCTGATCGTTGCGGTACGTGGCTCACCTACAATGCGTGAGCCATGATCACCTGACGTCCGCATGAGTTCATTCGCCGTTTCACTCAAGGCCGCCCTGCGCTCGCCCCTGCTGCCGTTCTGGTTGGTGATCGCCCTGCTGCCGGTTGGACGCAGCTCGGAGCTGGGTACCTTCCTCTGTCTGGTCGGCGTCATCCTGCTGTTTGTCCGCCATCCTTCCGCGTTGCGTGAGCATGCGGGAGCAAGGCTTCTTTTGTGGCTGCTAGGTGCCTATGTGGGCGCTGCCTTGTTGTCGGCGGTCGATTCGCTGGCGCCGGGCAAGAGCTGGTTGACGGTGGCGTCCTTGCTTCGCTACGTGCCGTTAGGCCTGTATGCCTGTTTTGCGATCCGCCGCGAAGAGAAGCTCGACGCACTCTATATGGCTGTCGCCTGCGTCGTAGGCGTTTGGGCGCTGGATGCCTGGGCGCAGGCGCTGACGGGGTGGAGCCTGGGTGGGCATGCCAATGCCGAGCGTATCTCGGGCATCTTTGGCGCCGCCAATCTCAAGCTAGGCCCCACGCTGGCGGTGCTGTCGCCGTTCGTGCTGTGGGCTGCTTGTCGGCAGGGGGGACGCAAAGGGCTGCTGGTGGCCTTCTTGTTGCTCCTTGGGCCTGTGCTTTTGTCAGGTTCACGTGCGTCGTGGCTGTGCTACGCCCTGGTGGCGGTGGGGTTTGCCTGGCACCTTTCCCGGACGCCGCTGCGCTTTCTAGCCATCGTCGCCCTCGCCATGGGGTTGCTCGCGTTCGCTGGCGGCCTGGCCTGGAAGACCTCGGACCGTTTCCAAGTCCGCATGGAGCGCACGTTGCAAGCGTTCCATGGTTCCGATCAATCCATGGATGCGGCCCTCAGCGGGCGTCTGGATATCTGGCGAACCAGCGTGGAGATGTTCAAGGCGCACCCGATCAATGGCGTGGGCGTCCGCGCGTACCGTTTTGCCTATCCCCAATTCGCGCCTGCCAGTGATCATTTTGTGATGTCCGAGGAGGCCTGCGGCGCGGGCGAGGGTGCATGCCACGCGCATCAGTGGGTTCTCGAAGTCCTTACCGAAACCGGCATGCTCGGCTTGTTGCTGTGGCTGGCTGCCATGGGTATGGCTGTGGTGGCGTGGCGACGCGTTGGCGCGGCGGCGCGCACGCGGGCATTCCCGGTGACGCTGGCGCTTGGCGTCATGCTGTTTCCGCTCAACACGCATCTGGCTTTCTATTCCGCCTGGTGGGGATTGCTGTTTGCCTGGCTGCTGGGCTTGTGGTGCGCAGCGCTGTACGTGCAGCCGGGCGTACTGCGTGCAGGTGGGCATGCATGACGGGCGAGCCACTTTCGGTGGTGGTCATCACCTACAACAATGACGATACGCTGGATGACTGCCTGCGCCAGGTCGACTGGGCGGAAGAGATCTTGGTGCTGGATTCCGGTTCCACCGATGGCACCGTAGCCATCGCCAGGCAACATGGTGCACGCGTAGCCGTTCACCCGTTCGATGACTATTGCCCGCAAAAGCAGCGTGCCTATGACATGGCCGGCCACGACTGGATACTCAACCTAGACGCCGATGAGATCCTCTCGCAAGGCACGCGCGAAGTCATCGAGCTTGTACTGGTTGCACCACGCTATGCGGGTTTCCGCCTGCCGCGTCGTGAGCGCATGTTCCGGACCGTGCAGCATCGCTGGAGCTGGGGCAACGGCCATCTGCGTCTCTTCGATCGCCGACGTGGTGGCATGAACGATGTCGAGGTGCATGCGGCGGTCGAAGTGCTCGGTCCGGTCAAGACGCTACGTCGAGCGGATTTCGTCAACGATGGCGATGGTGACATCGCCACGCGGGTGGAAAAGATCAATCGCTATACCAGTGGAATGGTGGCTCATAAGCTGCGCAAGCAGCAGCACTTCACCGGTCTGCGCATCGTGTTCTACCCGCCGTTCTTCTTCCTGCGCCAATACATCGGCAAGCGCTATTTCCTCGACGGCTGGGCGGGTTTCATCGCCAGCGTGACCGGCGCGTTCTACGCTTTCCTCAAATACGCGAAGCTGCACGAGGCGCGTGAGCAGGCGGCGCGTAAACATCTTCACTGAAGCTTGCAGGGTGTGATCCCCGTCGGCGCTTACGACATTCATCGACGTCCATCGAGCCCCGCTGTTCAGCGATCATTTAGAAAATCGCTACAGGCAAGGCAATTCCTTGCTGCGACGAAATTACTTGCTTTGCATGCAGGGCGTGCCGGCGTCAGGCATAGGGGGTCGTGAGCAGCGCCTCCGGCGAAAGATTTTGCGCATGCGGGCCCTGCGCGTGGAATGGCAGTTCGCACGGAAAAGGCTCGTTTTCCCGGTGTTTTCCGGGCTTTCCGAAGACGTGTGATGGTGCCGTCAAGTTGCGCCTGCTGTTGCCGTTGCGGTGGCGGCCCCGCAGTTTCTAGACTCCGGCGGGTTGGGGTGCGCTATCGCGAACAGGCGTCAGGGGCTGCCTTTTCGCTTCAAGAGAAAGTTTTAGGGTGCGTTTTTCGAAGGCGAATTGAACACGCCGTCCATGCGGCCGCGTGATGCGCCGTTTCGTTTTTCTCAACCACGTGCATCGGAAAGGAGGTCACGCACTTACTCGGTCTTTGCTGGCGGGACGATTTCATCACAGGGGGCCTAGCCTGTTTTCGATGGAATATCTCCAGGAGACATTGCATGAGAAACGAGCACCAGTACCTGTGCGCCGCCGTAGCCCTCGCCCTTGGGGGACTACCCATCATGGCGTCCGCACAGTCATCGACTTCGCAGACAGCGGCGTTGGCGGATATCAATACGACAGAAGCGCCGCGGGTAACGCAGACGATCAACAACAAAGTCGTGTCGCCGCTGCAGCGAAGTCATCTCGCCGTGGTGGACAACGCAAAGCCTACGCAGAGCGTAGCCGACAGCCTGCAGATGAATCACATGCACCTGGTGCTTCAGCGCAGCGCATTGCGGCAGTCCGCACTCGACTCGCTCATTGCCGCCCAGCACGATCCCAGCTCGGCCAAGTTTCACCAGTGGATAACGCCGGAACAGTTCGGTGAAAAGTTTGGCGTTGCCGATGCCGACATCGCCGCTGCCACGGCGTGGCTGCGGTCGCAGGGGTTCACGGTCCATGGCGTGTACCCCAACAAGTTGCAGATCGACTTCAGCGGTAATGCCGGCCAGGTCAAGCAAGCCTTCCACACGACGATCAACCGGTACGCGCTCAACAAGACGAGTCACATCGCCAATGCGAGCGACATTAGCGTCCCGACGGCGTTGAAAGACGTGGTGGTAGGTGTCGCTGGTCTCAACGATATTCACCCGCAGCCGCAGCATGTGGCCACGAAGGTGGGGCAGTACAACGCATCCACGCACAAGTTCGTGATCCAGCAGCCCGCGGGTTCGGCGGCGGCCAAGCCGAATCCCTTTGCAATCAACTTCACCAACGGCGCACGCGGCCTCGTTCCCTACGACATGGCCAAGATCTACGGCGTTGATAAACTGCGCAGCAGCGGGTTGACCGGCACGGGCATCACCATTGCGGTAGTCGAAGACAACTCAATGGTGCCCGCGGATTGGACCAACTTTGTCAGCCAATTCAGCCTCGGCAGCTATGGCGGAACGTTTACGCAGTTCCAGCCGCAGGCCACGGGCTTCACCAATTGCATCGATCCCACCATTGCCTTCCCCGGTGAGGACGATGGCGAAACCCTGCTCGATGCGGAGTGGTCAACCGCCATGGCGCCCGGCGCGAACATCTGGGTGGCCAGTTGCGATGATTCCAACTCCAACAACTTCTTCGGCGGTGTTTTCACCGCTGCCACGAACCTGATCAACGGCAGCAACCGGCCCAACGTCATCAGTGCGAGTTACGGCTATGGCGAGGGCTTTACGGATGCGGCCAGCAAGACCGCCATCGACCTCATGTGGGCGCAGGCCGATGCCGAGGGTATTTCGGTCTTCGTATCGAGCGGCGACTCGGGTTCCAACCCGAGCTTCAACGGCTTCATCATCAATGACGTCGGCATTGATGCGAACGCGTTTGGCACCTCGCCGAACGATACGGTCGTCGGCGGTACCGATACGGCGGACGTGCTCGATGGCACCACCAAGAAGTACTTCGCCTCGACCTACAACTCGGTATACGGCTCCGCGCTGTCCTATGTGCCGGAGATTCCCTGGAACCAGTCCTGCGGCAATGAGGTCGCGGCCAAGTCACTGGGATTCGCCAGCTCGTTGGCTTATTGCAAGGAGTATCTGGCGTTCGATCCTTACGGCTATTACCTGACGTCCGAATCGGGCAGTGGTGGCCCGTCGTCGGTGGATAGCAAGCCGGCATGGCAGCGGCAGGTGCATAACGCGGCCAAGGACCAGTCGCGTGATGTGCCGGACGTCTCCCTGTTCGCCGGTTCCTATGGCGGCGACACCTGGGTCATCGTGTGCACGTCGTATTACCCCTGCCAGCCCGGCTTCACCGGCCTGATCGCGCTCAGCGGTGGTACCTCGCTTTCGTCGCCGATGTTTGCGGGTATCCAGGCACTGATTGATCAAGGACTGGCGGCCAAGGGACTGTCGCCCAACCAGGGCAACGCGGCCCCCACGCTTTATGCGTTGGCCGCCGACGAGTACGGTGGGGCCAAGGGAGCACCGCCGGCCAGCCTTGCCGCCTGCAGTGCCGATAACGGAACCAAGGGTACTGGCAAGTGCGTCTTCCACAACATTACACGCGGAAGCATTGCGACCCAGTGTGTCCAGCAATTGCCTGCCGTTGTCACGCCCGATTGCTACTTCTACGGCACGCTTCCCAATTCGTATCTTGGGCCGCTGCAGGTGGGGCTGACGTCGACCAACGTCAACAAATACACGAACGCCACCGAAGCCTACGCCGCGCAAGCGGGGTGGAGCTTTGCCTCAGGCCTGGGTTCGGTCGACGCCCAGAACCTGTTTAACGCCTGGAAGTCGTTCGTCAACGTGCATTAAGCCGATCAGGCTCAACGTCCCCGGCGGTCATCGTGACCGTCGGGGACCTCGTATCCAAGAACAGCGAGGCAAGTGCTGTTGCGGCTCAGGTGGCCTGAGGCCGCGCCCATAGCGGGTCGCGCAAGGCGGAAGGCGTGCCGCGAGAGTTCGCGACGAAGCATCTCGTGACGGCGCAGCGTCACCAGGATCAATAGATCGGCGGATAGCCTTCAGGTCGCGTCTTGAAACGCTTGTGGACCCACAGGTATTGCTCGGGCGCAGCGCGCACCATGGCCTCGATGCAGACGTTGATGCGGGCCGTGTCGTCGAGCGCATCGGCGCTGGGGAAGTGTTCCAGCGGCGCACCGAGTCGCAGGACATAGCCGGCATTGCCGGGCAGGCGTCGATGATAGAAGGGAATCACGGCGGCGCCGGACATGCGTGCGAGATGATGGGTGGCGGTGATCGTT
Source organism: uncultured Gammaproteobacteria bacterium (assembly GCA_963765335.1). GTDB lineage: Bacteria > Pseudomonadota > Gammaproteobacteria > Xanthomonadales > Rhodanobacteraceae > Dyella. Next base: position 381,605 of record CAVXWA010000006.1, read on the forward strand.
GCCGCTGGTACGCCGAAGAACGGCACGAACGCATTGTCCTTGCTGCGCATGTCCTGGTCGGGCGCGTACCAAAGCGTGCCGCCGTTGCGCAGATGCTTGACGGTGCCGCGGATATCGTCCTTGTCGAACATGGCCTCGGCGTAGTCGAGGCGCGCGCGCAGCACGGCCCATTCAAAGACGCGCGAATCCATCTTGCGATACATGCCCGAGATGCGGATGCGTTGCGAGACCAGCCGCGCGCAAAGTTCCAGGTGCGAGAAGTGGCCGCCAACCAGCAAGACGCCCTTGCCCTGGGCGCGAGCGGTTTCCAGATGTTCCAGCCCCTCGATGGTGACGGGCACGCGGGAGATCGCACGTTCGCTACCCATCCAGCCGAGTGCGAACTCCATCATCATCAGGCCGATATCCCGAAGGTGTGCATTCACCAGCGCAGCCTGTTCGGCCTTTGAAAGCTCGGGGAAGCACAGGGCGATATTCGCCTCCGCGATGTGCCGGCGCGGCGAAGGTACGCGTTGCACGAGTGCGCCCAGCAGTCGGCCGAGTCCCATCAGCAGCGGACGCGGCAGATGGGCAATGGCCCAGATCGCGCCGACGCCCAGCCACGCTGGCCATTGCAGCGGTGCGAGCAGGGAGCGGGTAAACGGGGGGCGGGGCATGCCTGGCATCGCCGGCATTGTAAGGAACAACCCAAAACGTGGCGAGCAATGCGCATCATGGGAGAAGGCTGACCCATGGCGACAGTCGGGCCGTCGTGCCGAGCCGATATACTGGCGCACCGGATTCAAGGGCTTCCCGTTGCGCTTCCTCTATACCCTCGTCATGTACCTGGTGACGCCGCTGATCATGTTGCGTCTGTTGAAGCGCGGCGTGCGCTACGGTGACTACCACAAGCGATGGCGTGAACGCTTCGGGTTTTTTCAGGGGCCGCGCGTCAGGGAGAGCCTGTGGGTGCACGCGGTCTCCGTGGGCGAAGTCAATGCGGCCGAACCGTTGATCAAGGCCTTGCGCGGGCGCTATCCGGACGCACCGCTGGTCGTCACCACCGTGACGCCCACAGGCTCCGAGCGTGTTCGCCAGCTGTTCGGCGACAGCGTGTTCCACGTCTACCTGCCGTACGACCTGCCGTTCGCCGTGACACGCTTCCTGCGCCACGTGCGACCGCGCATGGCCATCATCGTGGAAACCGAAATCTGGCCGAATCTCTACCTCACCTGCCGGCGGCGTGGCATTCCCTTGATGATCGCCAATGCGCGCCTGTCGGAACGTTCCCTGCGGGGATATCGGCCGATGGGCAGCCTCGTGCGACGAGCACTCCGATGCGTTCGCCTGATTGCCGCGCAGTCGCGCACGGATGCGGAGCGTTATCGCCTGCTCGGCGCGGACCCCGACAAGCTCGTCGTGGCGGGCAACATGAAGTTCGACATGCCCGTGCCTTACGATGCTGAACGCCACGGTCAGGAGCTGCGTCTTCAATGGGGGCAGCTTCGCCCCGCATGGATTGCCGGCAGCACGCATGAGGTTGAAGAGTTGCAGGTGCTAGAGGCGCACCTTGAGGTGCTCAAGCGCTTGCCCGATGCCCTGTTGCTGATCGCGCCGCGCCATCCGGAACGTTTCAAGCTGGTCGAAAGCGCCGCCCGCAGCCTGGGCCTGAGCGTCGGCACGCGCAGTGCAGACCAGGTTCCATCGACGGCACACCAGGTTTTCGTGATCGATGCGATGGGCGAATTGATGCCGTTCTATGCCGCGGCGGATCTCGCGTTTGTTGGCGGCAGTCTCGTGCCCATCGGCGGCCACAACGTGCTCGAGCCGGCAGCGCTTGCCACGCCGGTGCTGGTGGGACCACATACGTTCAACTTCCAGGAAATCACCCTCACCCTGATCCAGGAAGGCGGAGCCGCGCGCGTCAACAGTGTCGAGGAGCTGGCATCGGAAGTCGTGCGACTGCTAAGTGATCGAACCGCTCTTGATCGCATGGGCGAGGCGGCGCGCGCGGTGTTCGACAGCGAGCGCGGGGCTGTGAAGCGCGTGATGGGGATGATCGACGGCCTGTTGCGGGAATAGCGGTCCCGTCGTTGCTTGCAGAAACGACAAGGCCGGGACATGCCCGGCCTTGTCGTTTCCGTGGAGCATTACGCGGGTCGCTGCGCGTTACTGCAGCATCGCGTTGACCATCTCCATATCCTTCAGGTCGATCGAGCCTGCCGATTGCTTGAGTTGCAGCTGATCCAGCACCAAGGCATGGCGTGACTGCGAGTAACTGTTCTCGGCCTGGGTGAGGGTCTGGATCGCATTGAGCACGTTCAGCATGGTCTGCGTGCCGACGTCAAAGCCGGCGCGAGTGGCTTCCAGTGCCTTCTGGCCCGATTCCACCGAGGCCTTGTTGGCCTGCACCTGGCTGATGCCAGCGATCACCGAGCGATAGAAGTTGAGCGTGTCGCGAACAACTGCACGGCGGGTCGACTCCAGCGAGTCCTGGGCTTCGTCACGCTGGTAGATCGACTGGCGTACGCGTGACTGCGTGGCGCCGCCCGAGAAGATCGGAACGTTCACGGTAAGACCAATCGTGGTGCCGTAGTTGCCATTGGCGCGACTGCCGCTGAGGTCGGAATAGCTGCCGTTCTCCAGCCAAGAGGTGGTCTTGCCGCGCGACACCGAGGCGTTCACTGTCGGCAGGTGGCCGGCACGGGCCGCATTGATACTGTGCTCGGCCGATTCCACGGAGTACTGGCTGGCCAGGATGGTGGCATTGGATTGCAGTGCCGCCTTCACCCACTGGTCCGGTTCAGCCGGGTTGGGCGGGGTCATCGGGAGATCTTCGCGCAGCTTCTTCAATTCGCCGGCCGGCTTGCCGGTGATCTGGGTAAGCGCTTCGCGCGCATCGTTCAGCGTGTTCTGAGCGGCGATCGTCTGCGCCTTGGCCAGCTCGTAGTTCGACTTGGCCTGGTAGACGTCGGTGACCGCCGAGAGACCCACCTTGAAGCGCTGGTCCGCCTGCTCGTAGGCTTCCTTGAAAGCGTCTTCGTTCGCCTTGGCGAACACCAGTGCATCCTGACTGGTCAGTACACCGAAGTAGGCCGTGGTGACGCGCACATACAGGTCCTGCATCGCAGCCTCATAGGTGGCGTCCTGCGCGGAAGCCGTCGAGCGGGCCGCCGACAGGTTGGCCCATTGGCTGAGATCGATGACGGATTGCTGCAGGGTGGCGGAAAGCTCGCGCGAGCGCGAATGGTCGGAACCCGCCAGGACGCCGCTCGTTGCAGCCGAGCCAGTCGGCTGTTGGTTGAACGAGTAGGCGCCGTTGAGCTGGGGCAGCATCACTGCGCGGGCCTGGGTGACACCTTCACCGACGGCGAGACGCGTGGCATCCGCTTGTGACAGCACCGGGTCATTGGTGCGTGCTTCTCGGTATGCATCCAGCAAGTCCTCGCTGTGGCCGGCCAGCGGGAACGCCGACAGGGCCAGGGCGAGGGTCAGAAGCTTCAAGCGCATGGGTTGCCTCATGTATGGGAACGGGATCAGCAGATTCAGAATACGAAGCGGCGCGGTGGCTCCGCATGCTTCAAGTACGGCAGATCGGTCTCGAACAGCACTTCTTCGCGGTAGCGGCCGTTACCTTCGTGGGTAAGCAGCAGCACCTGCTGCACCGGCGACTCGCCACGCACGACCAGCAAACGGCCGCCAGGCTTGAGCCACGACAGGAAACGCTGCGGAATCTGGTACACCGCGCCGGTCACCACCAACGCATCGAACAAGCCTTCGGGATGCCATGCCGTGATGGCTTCACCCACCTCCAGCTTTACATTGGCAATGCCTGCGTGGGCGAGGCGTTCGCCAGCGGCGGCAATGAAATCGGCATGGATGTCCAGGCTGGTGACCCCAGCCGAGAGCTTCGCCAGGCAAGCGGTAAGAAAGCCCGAACCCGTGCCGATCTCCAGCACTTGGTCGGTGGGCGTCAGTTCCAGCGCCTGCAGCACGCGGCCTTCGACCACCGGCTTCATCATCACTTCGCCATGGCCGAGCGGCAGGCAGAGATCGGCGAACGCCAGCTTGCGATGCTCGACGGCGACGAAATCCTCGCGGCGCACGCTGCTGAGTACGTCGAGCACGCGCCCATCGAGCACCTCCCAGGGGCGCACCTGGTTTTCCACCATGTTCTGTCGCGCCTGTTCGAAGTTCATCGCCATCTTGCTGACATCCTATGCGGATCGAAAAAAAGGCTAAAAAGGATAAGCGCTTAGCCATCTTCCGACAATGTGCAAAGCCTGCGGCCTGGCCCAGTGGCTACGAAGTGCCGGAAGTCATCGCGCTTGGTTGACGGAAGTCATGTGTGGCGCGGTGTCCGCGGACACTATGCGCTTCGACGATGTCTATGCGAGGTCACTTCAAGCATACCGGCGGGTAGTCGAGCCAGAGCATCTAGCACGGCCTGATGCAAGGACGCGTCAAGACGCTGGATGCGACCCTCCGGCGAAGCGTCTCCGCGGCTGCGGGCAGCGACGGCAAGCCAGGCCAGCCAGCGCGCCAAACGGCTACGCTCGGTGGCATCGAGGCCTACCAGCGCGGCACGCACCGCAAAGGCCCCCTGGCGAGCGCCGATTTCGCCGCGCTCCAGCCAGGTGGCCAGCGTACGCTGGGCATGGCGATATACCTTGCTGAGGGAAAGTTCTGCGATAGTGGTGGTCATGGGGTAAGCCGTGTATCGTGGCCATGGAAAATAACTAAACCGTCGCGTATACTAAACCGGCGTTATCCATTTGTGAAGCCAGTCATGAAGGTGTTGCCATGAGCACGATCCCGCAAACCAAGCCTCAGGGACCCGGTCGTCCCAAGGACATGGAGAAGCGTGCGGCGATCCTCGAAGCAGCCAAGGCCCTGTTTATCCGCAATGCGTTTGCTGGTACCAGTATGGACGCGGTGGCGGCCGAGGCGGGCGTGTCCAAGCTCACGGTCTACAGTCATTTCGGCGACAAGGACAACCTGTTCCGCGAAGTCATTCGCGCGCGCATCCAGGACCTGATGCCGGAAGACACCTACCAATACGACCCGAACGAGGATGTCCGCGAGACGTTGGAGCGCATCGCGCTGCATCACGTGAGGCTGGATTGCGACGTTCAGAACGTTGGCACCTTCCGCGCCATCCTCAGCGACTGCCGCCAGGGCAACCCCCGCTACGGCAAGCTGCTGTGGGAGGAAGGCCCGGACCGCACGCTTGGTTTGATGAAACGCCTGCTGCAACAGGCCGTTGACGACGACAAGCTGGATATCGCCAACGTGGCACGTGCCGCGGGCCAGTTCATCTCCCTGATCAAGGGTGAGATGCTGCTTCGCCGCATGTTCGGCTGCGAGGAATGCGCTTTCTCCTACGCCGCCGAGCTGGAACAGACCGCCCGTGATGGCGTGGACATGTTCCTGCGGGCTTATCTGAAGCACTGATTTAGCCCCTTCCGTACGGTCGTTCATGGCTGCTCGTGGCAGCCACCCTCGCGACGAACCCCGCTTCGTGCTCAAATAGCACCTTGGAAGCGGGGGTGCCGGCAGCAGTCGGCTGAGAGAGTCCCTTCGAACCTGATGCGGCTAGTACCGCTGTAGGGAGCTTCGCCGCACGAGCGTCATCGTGCGACTGGCGCCGTCGCTTCGTTGCTTGTCTGCGAATCCCTTCGCAACAACCCGCACCTCCATGTGCGGACTCCTCAACAAAGCGCGTCCCTACGCGGACACTGCCTAGCCACTGGACGAATGCTGATGAACGCTCTGCCCACCGACCTCGCGCGCGCTGCGCAGGAACTCTCCGAAGCCGTGACGCGCCCGATTCCGGGTTCGCGCAAGATCCACGTGCAGGGCAGCCGTGCCGATCTGCGCGTATCGCTGCGCGAAATCGAGCAGGCGCAGACGCAGACCTTGTTTGGTGGCGAGGTGAATCCGCCGATCACCGTTTACGACACCTCGGGCCCGTACACCGACCCCGACTATCAGGTCGATCTCGCCGCCGGCCTGCCGCCGTTGCGTGCCGCCTGGATCGCTGAGCGCGCCGACACCGAGCAGCTCACTGGTCTTAGTTCGGCCTTTGGACGCCAGCGCGCCGCGGACGCCAAGCTCGATGCGTTCCGCTTCACCGGCATCCGGGCGCCGCATCGCGCCAAGGCCGGCGCCAACGTGACCCAGATGCATTACGCGCGCCGCGGCATCATCACGCCGGAGATGGAATACATCGCCATCCGCGAGAACCAGAAGATCGAGGCCCTGCACGGCAGTGCACTGCTCAAGCAGCACCCCGGTCAATCCTTCGGTGCCGCGCTGCCCAAGCTGATCACGCCGGAATTCGTGCGTGACGAAGTAGCCCGTGGCCGCGCCATCATCCCGGCCAATATCAACCACCCGGAAAGCGAGCCGATGATCATCGGCCGCAACTTCCTCACCAAGATCAACGCGAACATCGGCAATTCGGCCGTGTCGTCGGGTATCGCCGAAGAAGTGGAAAAGCTGGTGTGGTCGATCCGCTGGGGCGCGGACAACGTGATGGATCTGTCCACCGGCAAGCACATCCACGAGACGCGCGAGTGGATCATCCGCAACTCGCCGGTGCCAATCGGTACAGTGCCGATCTACCAGGCGCTGGAAAAGGTCGATGGCGTTGCCGAGAACCTCACCTGGGAAATCTACCGCGACACGCTGATCGAGCAGGCCGAGCAGGGCGTGGATTACTTCACCATCCATGCCGGCGTGCTGCTGCGCTTCGTGCCGCTCACGGCCAAGCGCGTGACCGGCATCGTGTCGCGCGGCGGTTCAATCATGGCCAAGTGGTGCCTGGCGCATCACAAGGAAAATTTCCTCTACACGCATTTCGAAGACATCTGCGAGATCATGAAGGCATACGACGTGTCCTTCAGCCTCGGCGATGGCTTGCGTCCGGGCTGCATTGCCGACGCGAACGACGCGGCCCAGTTTGGCGAGCTCGATACGCTCGGTGAGCTCACCCAAATCGCCTGGAAGCACGATGTGCAGGTGATGATCGAGGGCCCCGGCCATGTGCCGATGCACCTGATCAAGGAGAACATGGACCGCCAGCTGGAGAAGTGTGGCGAAGCGCCGTTCTACACGCTGGGGCCGCTGACCACCGATATCGCACCGGGCTACGACCACATCACCAGCGCCATCGGCGCGGCGATGATCGGCTGGTTCGGCACCGCCATGCTCTGCTACGTGACGCCGAAGGAGCACCTGGGCCTGCCGAACAAGCAGGACGTGCGCGACGGCATCATCGCCTACAAGATCGCCGCCCACGCGGCGGATCTGGCTAAGGGCCATCCGGGTGCACAGGTGCGTGACAACGCGCTGAGCAAGGCGCGTTTCGAATTCCGCTGGGACGACCAGTTCAATCTCGGTCTGGATCCGGAGAAGGCCAAGGAGTTCCACGACGAGACGCTGCCGAAGGATGCGCACAAGAGCGCCCACTTCTGCTCGATGTGCGGTCCGAAGTTCTGCTCGATGAAGATCACCCAGGACGTGCGTGACTACGCGGCCGAGCACGGCACGGGCGAAATCGAGGCATTGGAAGAGGGCATGGCCGAGAAGTCGGCCGAATTCCTCGCCCAGGGCGCCGAGGTCTATCACAAGGCCTGATCACGCCAGTCTTGATGTAGGAGCGCACCGCACGGAAGCGGTTGCGGTTCGGTTGGAGGGTGAACGCCGGTCACTGGCGTTCACCTGCGTTTCGCAGGCATCACTCCACGGTTTCGGCGCTTGCCCGGCCAGCCAAAACGGAGGCCGCGACCGCGAAAGAAGAAATCCGGCAAGAGTCAACCAGACCGGTCAGCCGCAATCCGCCTGCGGCGTTATAGGCAGCATTGCCGCTCTCGGGAGTCGCTCATGTCGACACCAGACCATGTTGCCCGGTCGAACCACGCTATCTTGCGTAAGGTGCTGATCACGCTGGCCATTGGCGTGCTGGTGGTATGCGTGCTGATGTGGTGGTGGGTGACGGCGCCGGCTGCGTTCGAACCCGCGGCTGTGGGTTCCGCGCCGCCCGTGTCAAGTAGCGCACAAGCAAGCACATCCGCGCGAAGCCCCCATGAGCGGCCGTGCCAGTTGCCTCGCGGCTACCAGGCATAAAAAAACGCGCCGCCCATGAGGCGACGCGCTTTCATTAACCGCCGTCAGCCCTTCTTGTCAGCCTGGTAGCGGTCGATGCCGGCCAGGATTTCGGCCTTGGCCTCATCGGCGCCGACCCAGCCCTCGAGCTTGACCCACTTGCCCTTCTCGAGATCCTTGTAGTGCTCGAAGAAGTGGCCGATGCGCTCCAGCCAGTGGCCGGAAACGGAACCGATGTCCTTGATGTGGGCGTAACCCGCGAAGATCTTCTCCACCGGAACGACCACCAGCTTCTCGTCGCTGCCGGCCTCGTCGGTCATCTTGAGCATGCCGACCGGATGGCAGCGAATCACGGCGCCTGGCACCAGCGGCAACGGCAGAATCACCAGCGCGTCCAGCGGGTCACCGTCGCCGCCCAGCGTGCCCGGCACATAGCCGTAGTTGCACGGATAGCGCATCGGCGTGGACAGGATGCGGTCGACGAAGATCGCGCCGCTTTCCTTCTCCACCTCGTACTTGACGGGCTCGGCGTCCTTGGGGATTTCGATGATGACGTTGATTTCGTCCGGAACCTTGCGGCCGGCGGAGACGAGGTGCAGACCCATGGGGTGTCCTTAAGGCTTGGTCAAAAACAAAGACCCAAAAGGATACGGCAAAAGGTGGTGCATCGCAGCAGCTGGGCGCGCCCTCGCCTTGCTCGAGTTCAGATTTCCTGGCGCCAGGGAGCCCAGACCCGCTCCCGTCAGGGCCGAAAAGGCCGCTCCCGCAGCCACTTGGTGGCGATCCACTTTTCGCCGCGGGTTACCGGCAGGCCGGCGTGCAATGAGGCTTCATCGCCCGTTTCATAGGCGAAATAGACGGCTGAGCCGCGCATGGCCGTAACGGTGAGTCCCACGGACGGGAAATGGGTGCCTCCATCGCCCTCCGGTGTATTGAGGTACATGATCACGCTGGCGATGCGCTGGCCGCCTTTCGCTGTGACCGCCTCGAAACCGGGCTGGCCCGGGTCGAACCAGTCGTAGTGCGGCTCGTATTCCTGGCCCGGCAGGTAGTGCAGGATCTGTAGCCCTTCACCGTGCTCCGTGGGCATGTCCAGCAGGCTGGCAATGCGCTGTTCGATACGCTGGACCAGCGGTGTTTCGCCATTGCGGAAGAACATGCCCAGGCTGGTGCGTCGTTCGTCCGTCTGGTGCCGGCCATCCACATCGACGGTGAGCGAGCGCTGCAATCGAGGCTTGGACTGCTCAATGAGCTCGTCGCATTCCTCATCGGAAAGCAGCCCTTCAAGCACCCGAATGGTCGGCGTCTCAACGCTGAGTGTCACGCGGACGGGGTGGTCGCCGATCATTTGCAGCGGTGGCGCTGGGTGGCGCGTGCGTCGGCTGCCTGGGCGTTTGTCGGTGCTGGCGGTGAGCGTGGCTACCGGGATATTCAGCACGCGAGCGATGATGTGCCGGCTTTGCTCGCCGCCATAGCCAGCACCTTTCATCAGCTGCAATACGTCGTTGGTGCTGTGTCCGTCGCGGGTGGTGGTGAGAATCCACCCGCGCAGCTCAGGGCGAATCGTGTGGTCTTTCATGCCGTATCGAGAGAGAGCCGGCATCGACCGGCCCTCTCATCTTACGTGGTGAAGCCCGGTTACTTCACGTGCTCCCAGAGTAGGTGTAGCCAAGCGCATTCATGAAGGCGGATTGCTTGTTGTCCGCGGCGGCACCGTGGCCTCCTTCGATGTTCTCGTAGAAGCTGGTGTCATAGCCCAGCTGGTCCAGCTTCGCGTACATCTTGCGGGCGTGCACCGGACCCACGCGGTCGTCGCGCGTGGACGTGGTGAACAGCGCCGGCGGATACTTCTGGCCCGCCTTCGCGTTCGCGTACGGCGAGAAGGTCTTGATCCACGACCACTCTGCCGGCTTGTCCGGGTCGCCGTACTCGGCAATCCACGAGGCACCGGCCGACAGGTGGGTGTAGCGCTGCATGTCGAGCAGGGCCACCTGGCTGACGATGGCGCCATACAGCTGCGGATACAGCGTGAGCATATTGCCCATCAGCAGGCCGCCATTGCTGCCGCCCATCGCGCCCAGGTGCTTTGGCGACGTGATCTTGCGTGCGAACAGGTCCTGGGACACGGCCGCGAAGTCCTCGTAGGCGCGCAGGCGGTTCGCCTTCAACGCTGCCTTATGCCAGCGCGGGCCATACTCGCCGCCGCCACGGATATTGGCGATCACATAGACACCACCCTGTTCCAGCCACGCGCGGCCGATGTTGCCGCTGTAGTTGGGCTGCAGTGAAATCTCGAAGCCGCCGTAGCCGTACTGCAGGGTGGGATTGCTGCCGTCGGCCTTGAGGTTCTTCGGCGCAATTTCGAAGTAGGGCACGCGGGTGCCGTCCTTGGACGTGGCGAAGTGCTGATTGACCTGGTACTTCGATGCGTCGAAGAAGCTCGGGCTGTGCTTGATGGCCTGAGCTGCGCCCTTGCCCAGCGTGCCGTAGTACAGCGTGGTCGGCTGCAGGAAGCCGGTGACGGTGAGGAAGTAATCGTCGCTGGCGTCTTCGTCCACGCCGGCCGCAGCGATGGTCGAGAGCGTGGGCGCGCCGCCGAGGCTTTCGCGCTTCCAGTCGCCTGCCTGCGGCGTCAATACCTCCAGCTTGTTCACCACGTTGTCCATCACGTTGAGAATCAATTGATGGCGCGTCCACGAATAGCCGTCCAAAGCAGTCGTGTCGCTGGGCTCGAACAGCACGGTGAGATCGCGCTTGCCGGCCATATAGTCGTCAAAGCGGGCCGCCAGCAGCGAGCCGGACTTGTACGTCTTGCCGCCGACACTCCAGTCGCTGCGTGGTTCGATCAGCAGCCACTCGCGATGCACGTCGGTGTTCGCGTCGGTCGGCACGTCGATCTTGGTGAGCCTGCCGTCCTTGCCGCGTACAAACGTCTCGCTGTCGTAGAAGGCGATTTGGCGGACGACGAAATCACGCTCGAAACCGGGCGTGTTGTCGCGTGCCGCCGAAACACTCATGTCATCGTGCCCGGCTTCGTACACGGTGCTCGCGCTGGACAGCGGCGTGCCGCGCTTCCATGCCTTGACGATGCGCGGATAGCTGGAGGCGGTCATCGAGCCGGGGCCGAAGTCGGTGGCGACGTAAAGATGGTCCTGGTCGATCCAGGCGACGCGGCTCTTGGCCTCGGGCAGTTCGAAACCGCCTTTGACGAACTGTTTGCCGGGCAGGTCGAATTCGCGCACTACATCGGCATCGGCGCCGCCGCGCGACAGCGAGATCAGGCAGCGCTGGTAATCAGGCTTCAGACACTGCGCGCCGTGCCATACCCAGTTCTCCTGCTCGGTTTTGGCCAGGGCGTCGAGATCGATCACGGTCTCCCATGCCGGCTGGTCCTTGCGGTATTCGTCCAGCGTGGTACGCCGCCACAGACCCTTGGGGTGATCCTTGTCACGCCAGAAGTTGTAGAAGTGGTCGCCGATCTTGCTCGCCATCGGAATGCGCTCGTTCGAATCGAGCACTTCGAGGAGGCGCGCATCGAGTTGCTTGAACTCGGCGTTGTCGGCGTATTTGCTTATCGGTCTCGGCGTTCTGCTGCTTGACCCAATCGAGCTGCTTGGTGCCGTCGATGTCTTCGAGCCACAGGTTGGGATCATTACTTGCCGGAGTGGCCGGCATGGCTTGGTCAGTTGCGTGCGTCATGCCGCCTAGTGTGAGGCCCAGCGCCAGTGCCAGCCAGAGCGATGTGTTGGATCTCATACGGGTTTCCGTGTCGGTTCTTGGTGGGACGTCGGAGCCTGAGGGCCAGGTGCAACGCCTGCGCATGACCAAAGTCAGGGCGCCGCAGTGGTTCCCTCTCCCCTCTGGGGAGAGGGTTAGGGTGAGGGGCGGGTGCTCGCGGGACATGGGCTAAAAGCGAGCTCTTTGTATCGACTAGCGTTGCAAAAGCAGGACTGAGGCCAGCGTGACCCCTCACGCCAACCCTCTCCCCGGCGGGGAGAGGGGGCAAACGTGCCGTGCGGATTCGCCCGATTGCTGATGAGGCAACCGGGCGCGTTGTGGTTACAGCAGCGGTATGAGTAACAGGGCCACGATATTGATGATCTTGATCAGCGGATTCACCGCCGGTCCGGCCGTGTCCTTGTACGGATCGCCCACGGTGTCGCCGGTGACGGCGGCCTTGTGCGCCTCCGAACCCTTGCCGCCGAAGTGGCCGTCCTCGATGTACTTCTTCGCGTTGTCCCATGCACCGCCGCCGGTGGTCATGGAGATCGCCACGAACAGGCCGGTGACGATGGTGCCGATCAGCACACCGCCCAGCGCCTGCGCGCCCGCTTCTACGCCACCCAGCCACTTGAAGCCGAACAGCACCAGGACCGGCACCAGCACCGGCAACAACGACGGCACCAGCATTTCCTTGATCGCCGACTTGGTCAGCATGTCGACCGCGCGCGAGTAATCCGGCTTGGCGGTGCCCTGCATGATGCCGGGGATGTCGCGGAACTGGCGGCGCACTTCCTCCACCACCGCACCGGCCGCACGGCCCACGGCTTCCATCGCCATCGCACCAAACAGGTAGGGGATCAGGCCGCCGATCAGCAGGCCAATGATCACGTAGTGATTGGAGAGGTCGAAGCGGAAATCGGTGACGTTGAGATGCTGCTGGAGGTTATGCGTGTAGTCCGCAAACAGCACCAGCGCGGCGAGACCGGCGGAGCCGATCGCGTAACCCTTGGTCACCGCCTTGGTGGTATTGCCCACGGCGTCGAGCGGATCGGTGATGCCGCGCACTTCCGGCGGTAGATCCGCCATTTCGGCGATGCCGCCCGCGTTGTCGGTGATCGGACCGTACGCATCCAGTGCCACGATCATGCCGGTCATGCTCAGCATGGCGGTGGCTGCGATGGCGATGCCGTAGAGGCCCGCCAGCGTGTAGGAGCCCCAGATCGCGGCACACACGGCAAGTACCGGCAACGCGGTCGACTTCATCGAGACGCCCAGGCCGGCAATGATGTTGGTGCCGTGGCCGGTGGTGGATGCCTTGGCCACGTGCTGCACCGGGCCGTACTCGGTGGCCGTGTAGTACTCGGTGATCACCACCATGGCGCCGGTCAGCACCAGGCCGATCAGGGCGCAGCCGTAGATATGCCCCACGCCGTAGGCCGAATCGGCCATCAACTGGCTCGTGATCGGCCAGAACGCGATCGCGGCAAGTACCGCCGACACCGCGACGCCGGCGTACAGCGCGTTCATGATCTTGGGGCCGCGGCGCCTTCACGAAGAACGTGCCGATGATCGAGGCCACGATGGAGACGCCACCCAGCAGCAGCGGGAACAGCACGCCATTGCTGCCCGTCTGTTCGGCCATGACGCCGCCCAGCAGCATGGTGGCGATCAGGGTCACCGCATAGGTTTCGAACAGGTCGGCTGCCATGCCGGCGCAATCGCCGACGTTGTCGCCCACGTTGTCCGCGATCACCGCCGGGTTGCGCGGGTCGTCTTCCGGAATGCCGGCTTCCACCTTGCCGACCAGGTCCGCGCCGACGTCGGCGCCCTTGGTGAAGATGCCGCCGCCCAGGCGCGCGAAGATCGAGATCAGCGACGAGCCGAAGGCCAGGCCGACCAGCGCGTGCAGCGCGTGCATGGTCTCGTAGCCCAGGTAGCGCAGCACGAGGTAATACCCGGTGACGCCGAGCAGGGCCAGGCCAACCACCAGCATGCCGGTGATGGCGCCGCCGCGGAACGCCACATTCAGTGCCGCAGCGAGCCCGCTTCGGGCAGCTTCGGCGGTGCGCACATTGGCGCGGACCGAAACGTTCATGCCGATATAGCCGGTAGCGCCGGACAGGATGGCGCCCACCGCGAAGCCGATCGGCGGTACCCCAGTCCAGCGCGAAACCGATGATCAGGAACAGCACGACGCCGACGCCGCCGATGGTGGTGTATTGGCGGTTGAGATACGCCTTCGCACCCTCCTGGATCGCCGCGGCGATCTCCTGCATGCGCGCATTACCCGGTGATTGCGCCAGGACCCAGCGCACCGACAGCGCGCCATACAGAACTGCCAAGACCGCACATGCCAGCACGATCCACAAGCCATACTGCTGCAGCATCGGAGCCTCCCCATGAGTGGTAATACCTACATCGGGACCGCCTCCGGCAGCCCGACACGGCGACCGCCCTTTGCGGGCGGTCCTGGGGAGTATAGGCAGAGGTTGACGACAGTCGTGTTGTGCGTCGCAGCGCATGCTGGGCCGCGGTCACAAAATGGGCGATGCCTCAGGGCATCGCCCGGGGGACAGCCGACGGGGCGATCAGCGGATAGCTACGTCCAGGATCATGTTGTCGCCGATCGACACGAGCACGTAGTTACGGTCGTCGCGCACCCAGCGGTAGCCATACGGCGGCGGAGCCAGCCGGTAATCGACGTAGTCGTTCACGATATACATGGGCCCGTCATAGCGGACGCCGCGTTCCCAGCGGCGCGGACCGGCGTAGTAGCGATCAGCGCGTTCATAGCGAACGTCGTAGTAGCGGCGGTCGTCCCCATGGTGGTCCCAATCGCCGCCGCGATGACGGTCGTCGTGGTCGTCCCGGTCACGACGGTCGTCGCGATCGTGGTGGTCATCGCGATCATGGCGATCGGCGTATCCGTGCCCGCGGTCGTGTCCATGGTCGTCCTGGTCCTGATTGGCCAAGACGGCGCCACTGCTCACGAGCAGGGACAGGGCTAGGAACACGCTGGAAAGGGCCTTCATCGCATCCTCCTCGGTAGGCCAGCCGACGCCACGGGCGTTGGTCAGGCAAGGCCATCGTAGAAATTCGTATCTGAACGCGGAGGGTGATTTCCTGCGAAGGACGTGAGAGCTTTCAGCTATCGCTCATTCACGAGCGATGCATCCGCGTGAAAGGCGTGGATTGAGAGCCTGCTGGTAGTTCATGCACGAGGGAGGGGGCGATGTTCCTGCGGGTGATGGCCGTGTGTGTATTGCTTGCCGCGCTGCTCTATGGCGCGCTCTGCCTATCGCTGTACCTGGGGCAGCGTCAGCTGGTCTATCACCCGGAGGCGACATGGCTGGTCAAGCAGGGTCCGGACTTCGCGCTGACCCGCGATGGCGTCACCTTGCATGGATGGGTGATGAATCCGGGGCAGCGCCGGGCGCTGCTGTACTTCGGTGGGAACGCTGAGCGTGTCGAGGACGCGCGCACCGATCTTGCGTCGTGGTTTCCCGATCGGACGATTTATCTGCTGCCCTATCGCGGCTATGGCGCCAGCGAGGGTGTGCCGACCGAATCAGCGCTGGTGGCGGATGCAGTCGCCTTGTTTGATCAGGTGGCGCCGCAGCATGCGTCGGTCGCGGTGATTGGCCGCAGCCTGGGCAGCGGCGTGGCGGTCCAGTTGGCAGCGCAGCGGCCGGTCGAGCGGCTGGTGCTGGTGACGCCGTTCGACAGCCTGGTGCGTGTGGCTGCGTCTTACTACCCATGGGTGCCGGTAAACGCCTTGATGCGCGAGCGATTTGAATCGTGGCGTCACGCGGCCGCCATTCATGCCCCGGTCTTGCTGATACGCGCGGGGCAGGACGAAATCATTCCTGCCGAGCGCACGGCGGCGCTCGCCGCCGCCTTTCCCCAAGCGCCCGCACAACAAGTCGTACCCGATGCGGGCCATAACACCATCCAGGACTACGCGGATTACCGCGTGAGCATGACCCGCTTTCTCACGCCTTGAACAAGGGCAGCTTGCGTGGGATGGCCTTGTTCCTGAGCGTCACGTACGTCGGCAGGCCATCCTTGCCGTATGGCAACGGTGCTTCGCCCTGAATCAACGGCGCGAGATAGCGCCGCGCTGCCGCCGTAATGCCGAAGCCGTCGCGGGTGAGAAAACCTGCGGGCATCTTCTTTTCGCGATTGGCGATCTTCAGCAGCGGTGCGGCTTCGATTTTCCAGCGGTAAGGCGCGTCACTGGTACGCACAATCACCGGCATCACGGCATTCATGCCGGCCAGCGCGTAGTCAACGGCGGCCTTGCCAACGGCGTAGGCCTGATCGGCGTCGGTCTTCGAGGCGAGGTGACGAGCCGAGCGCTGCAGGTAGTCGGGCAGCGCCCAGTGATACTTGTAACCGAGCTTTTCCTTCACCAGCGCGGCCAGCACCGGTGCCACGCCGCCCAGCTGGCTATGGCCGAACGCATCGCGCGTGCCAGCTTCCGCAAGGAACTGGCCTTGGGCATTGCGAATACCTTCCGAGGCGACCACGGTGCACCAGCCCACGCGTTCCACCGTGGCCTTCACCTTGGCCAGGAAGGCGGCCTCGTCGAACACGCGCTCCGGGAACAGGATGAGGTGCGGCGGTGCGTCGGCGCCTTCGCCGGCCAGGCCTGCAGCGGCGGCGATCCAGCCGGCATGGCGACCCATCACTTCGAGGATAAAAACCTTGGTCGACGTGTCGGCCATCGAAGCGACATCGAGGCTGGCTTCCAGCGTGGATACCGCGGTGTATTTCGCCACCGAACCGAAGCCCGGGCAGCAGTCGGTCACGGCAAGATCGTTGTCCACCGTCTTGGGCACGCCGATGCAGCGAATGTCGTAGCCCATGGCCTTGCCGAGCTGGGAGATCTTCAGCGCCGTATCGGCCGAATCGTTGCCACCGTTGTAGAGAAACCAGCGGATGTCATGTGCCCGGAATACATCGATCAGGCGCGCATACTCGGCGCGGTTCGCTTCCAGCGACTTCAGTTTGTAGCGGCAGGACCCGAACGCGCCGCCTGGCGTATGGCGCAGCGCGGTGATGGCGGCCTTGGACTCCTTGGACGTATCGATCAGATCCTCGCGCAGCGCACCGAGAATGCCGTTGCGCGCCGCATAGACCTTCACACCCTTGGCGCGCGCGGTCTCGATCACGCCCGCGGCCGTGGCGTTGATCACGGCGGTGACGCCGCCGGACTGGGCATAAAGCAGGCGACCCGAGGGTTGTGACGTCGACTTTGTCATGGGTGTATCAGTCCGGTAGGGCGAGGTTGCCCTGCTCATCAAACACGAAGTACGGATTGAAAGCGAACTCCCACAAGTGACCGTCTGGATCCGCGATATAGCCGGAATAACCACCCCAGAAGACTTCTTGTGGCGACTTGATGGCCGTGGCGCCGGCGCTTACCGCGGCATTGAACCATTCATCCACCTCGGCCTTGGAGCTGGCATTGCGCGCGAGTGAGATCGCGGCGAATCCACTGGGTTGATCTTCGACCTGGGCATCTTCCGCCAGAGCTTGGCGGCCATAGAGGGCCAGGACGCCCGCGCCGCCTTTCAGGAAGACGATGCCCTCATTGCTGGCGGACGACACCTTCCAGCCCAGCGTTTCGTAAAAGCGCCGGGAGCGTGCAAGGTCGCTCACGCCAAGCGTCACGATATGAATCCGGGGAATTGACACGGCAGATCCTTTCGTCGGTCGGGATATCGGGCCGGTCGTCGGCCTTCGGTGCGTCTTTTATGACTATCGTGTGTCGTCAGGTATCCGTTTTGCAACAATGACTTGCCGTGAAATGTCGGCGGTGCTCGTTTGACGGAACACGCCGCAGAAGCTAATTTGCAGGCCACTATCTTGAATCCGACGGGTGCCGCAGCGTGCGGTAGCTCGTGGATACCTTGGAGCATTATGCGACTCGTCCTACTCGGTCCGCCCGGCTCGGGCAAAGGCACCCAGGCCGCACGGCTGAAGGTGGAACTCGGCGTACCGCACATCTCGACCGGCGACATGCTTCGCGCGGCGGTGGCGGCTGGCACGCCGCAGGGCCTGAAAGCCAAGGAAGTGATGAATGCCGGCAAGCTGGTGTCCGACGACATCCTGCTCGGCATGCTGGAAGAGCGTCTGTCCCAGGCCGACGTCAACAACGGATTCATCCTCGACGGCTATCCGCGCAACCTGGCCCAGGCCGACGCGCTGGATCACCTGCTGGCCAAGATCGGCCAGCCGCTGGACGCCGTCGTGAAGCTCGACGTGCCTAACGAAGTGATCATTGGCCGCTGCGAAATCCGCTTCAAGGCGGAGCACCGTCACGACGACGATCCGGAAGTGGTACGCGACCGCCTGCAGATCTACGCCGAGCAGACCGCACCGGTGGCGGATTTCTTCGCCCGCCGCGGCAAGCTGCAAGTGGTCGACGGCGTGGGCGAACTCGACGAGGTCACGGCGCGCGTCAAGCGCGCACTGTCCAGCAAATCGGCCGCCAACGTCTGATATTCAGGGCCGCCGAAAGGCGGCCCGATGTTTTTCGGGGCGGGTCATCGCTTCGCCGCCCTCAGGTTCCAGCGAACAGGTTACACATGCGTCTGCATATCCTCGGCATCTGCGGCACCTTCATGGGCGGCGTCGCCGCGCTGGCTCGCGAGCTTGGGCTCACCGTCGAAGGCTCCGACGCCAACGTCTATCCACCCATGAGCACCCAGCTGGAGTCGCTCGGTATCCGCTTGATGGACGGCTACCAGGCCGACTATCTCAAGCCGGCGCCGGATCTCGTCGTGGTCGGTAACGCGATGGTGCGCGGCAACCCGGCGGTGGAATACATGCTGGACGCGCAGCTGCGCTACATCTCCGGCCCGCAATGGCTGGGCGACACGTTGCTGCAGGGCCGCGAAGTGCTGGCCGTGGCCGGCACGCATGGCAAGACGACTACCACCAGCTTGCTGGCGCATCTGCTGGAAAGCGTAGGGATGGCGCCCGGCTTCCTGATTGGCGGCGTGCCCGGCAATTTCGATGTCTCCGCCCGCGTCGGTAGCGGCAAGCCGTTCGTGATCGAGGCGGACGAATACGACAGCGCCTTCTTCGACAAGCGTTCGAAGTTCGTGCACTACCGTCCGCGCATCGCGATCCTCAACAATCTCGAATACGACCACGCCGATATCTTCCCGGACGTGGCCGCCATCCAGCGCCAGTTCCATCACCTGGTACGCACGGTGCCAGGCAATGGTCGACTGATCGTCAACGCGCACGACCGGCATTTGTCCGAAGTGCTGGCGATGGGCTGCTGGACGCCGGTGGAAACCTTCGGCATTGGCAAAGGTAACTGGCAGGCAGCATTGCTCGCCGCCGATGGCTCGGCCTTCGCCGTGCGCCACGACGGTGAGTTGATCGGTGATGTGCGCTGGTCGCTGCTGGGCAACCACAGTGTGATGAATGCACTCGCCGCGTTGGCCGCTGCGACGGCTGCCGGCGCTGATCCACGTGCCTTACTGCCCGCGTTCGCCAGTTTCGAGAGCGTCAAGCGACGGATGGAAGTCGTAGGCGAAGTGGGCGATGTGCGCGTCTACGACGACTTCGCGCACCACCCCACGGCGATTGCCACTACGTTGGCTGGACTACGTGCCAAAGTTGGGGCGTCGCGTATCCTGGTGGCGCTGGAGCCGCGCTCCAATTCAATGCGCCTGGGTGCTCATGCGGAAGCACTGGCACCTTCGCTGGCCGATGCTGATGCAGTGGTATTCCTGCATCGCCCTGAACTGGCGTGGGATGCAGGGCGCGTTACCGACGCCTTGAACGGTCGCGGCAGCGCCGTGCCGACGGTGGATGCGCTGATCAACGCACTGCGTAGTGAAGTGCGGCCGGGCGACCACGTGGTATTCATGTCCAACGGCGGTTTCGAAGGCGCGCCCAAGCGCTTCGTGGAAGCGCTCAAGGCATAGCGGCGCTTGCTCCTTCTCCCCTTTGGGGAGAAGGTTGGGATGAGGGGCGGGTGCTCGCGAAAGCGCTGAGAAATGCTGCCTTTATCGTGGCCATGCTTCCGCGAGCACCCACCCCTCACCTCGATCCTCTCCCCAAAGGGGAGAGGAAGAGAGTCCGTGCCCAACCCGCTAAACTTCCCCTCCATGGCGGCCCAAACCCATCTCATCGACCTGCCGTTGTTTCCCCTCGGCACCGTGCTCTATCCCGGGGGCCAGTTGCAGCTGCGCATCTTCGAGCCACGCTACCTGGACATGGTGCGCGAGTGCGCGCGCACGGGCAGCCCGTTTGGTGTGTGTTTGATCCTGCAAGGGCACGAGGTGGGTGAGCCAGCGATGCCGGCTGCCGTTGGCACTTTGGCTCGGATTAGCGACTTCCACAATCGCGAAGATGGCCTGCTGGGGATTCTCGCGGAGGGTGGTGAGCGGTTTCGCGTGGCCAGGACACGCGTGCGTTCCAACGGTTTGGTGCGCGGTGAAGTCGATGTGTGGGCGGACGAGTCGGCTCACATGGTCCCGGTGGAGTTTGCGCTGCTGCAATCCATCCTGGAGCGCCTGATCGAGACCATGGCGCCCCATTGGCGGCATGCGCCGCGTCATCTGTACGACGACGCCAGCTGGCTTGGTTTTCGATTGGCGGAACTGCTGCCACTGCACGACGACGAGCGCCAGCGCATGCTGGAATTGACCGACCCCGTGCGGCGGCTCGGCGAGCTGCGCGATATCCTGCCGCGCTTCCAGAGGGCTTGATCCCAGAAGGCTTGATCATCGAAGTCGTGAACGCTCGCGTGGCGATCACGACCTGACGTTCTACACTCTTTCTCTTTTTGGCGGAGACGCAGCTTATGGGCAGTCTGGCAGGCAAGACCTTGTTCATCACCGGTGCGTCGCGTGGGATTGGCCTGGCAATCGCGCTGCGCGCTGCGCGTGACGGCGCCAACATCGCCATCGCGGCGAAGAGCAGCGTGCCCAACCCCAAGTTGCCGGGCACCATCCATAGCGCGGCGGCGGAGATCAAGGCGGCCGGCGGCAAGGCCTTGCCGATCAAGTGCGACATCCGCGAAGAAGCCGAAGTGCAGGCCGCCGTGGCGGCCACGGTGGAGGCGTTCGGCGGCATCGATATCCTGGTCAACAACGCCAGTGCGATCTGGCTGGCCGGCGCGCTCGACACGCCGATGAAGCGCTTCGATCTGATGCAGCAGGTCAATGCGCGAGGCAGCTTTCTGTGCGCACAGGTGTGTCTGCCGCATCTGCTCAAGGCGGCCAATCCGCACATCCTCACGCTGGCGCCGCCGCCGTCGCTCAACCCCAAGTGGTGGGCGCCGCATACCGGCTATACGCTGGCCAAGATGGGCATGAGCTTTGTCACGCTGGGCCTGGCCGGTGAGTTTGGCGCCAAGGGCGTGGCGGTCAATGCACTGTGGCCGCGTACCATCATCGCCACCGATGCGCTCAACATGATTGCCGGTGTGCCGCTGGAACGTTGCCGCAAGCCGGCCATCGTGGCCGACGCCGCGCACGCGGTGCTTACCCGTCCCGCCGCGGGATTCGCGGGCAACTTTCTGATCGACGAGGACGTGCTGCGCGAGGCGGGTATCACGGATCTATCGCCCTACGCGATGGATTCCACGCAGTCGCTGCTGCCCGACCTGTTTCTGGACTGATGGTCGTGGCGTGTCCGTTCTGCGCCATCGCGGCAGGCCAGTTGGAAGCGAGCGTCGTCGCGGAAACGGATGTCGCATTGGCTTTTCTCGATCTGCGCCAGGCGGTGCCTGGACACGTGCTGGTGGTGCCACGCCAGCACGTCGAGGACATCTACGCGATCGAGCCCGCACTCGCTGGTGAAGTGATGCAGTTGGGCGTGCGCGTCGCGCATGCCTTGCGTATCGTGTTCGCTTCGCCTGGCCTTAATCTATGGCAATCCAACGGCCACGCCGGCGGCCAGGAAGTGGCGCATTTCCACCTGCACGTCCAGCCGCGTCGCGTCGCCGATGGCCTGCTGCGCGTCTATCCCCACGGCTTGCCCGCGCACACGCCACGCGATGCGCTTGATCGCATGGCCGAGCGCATTCGCTTGTCGCTACCGTCTGACGGCGCTTCCCCCGCGCCACGGAGTGCTTCATGAAATACCTGCATACGATGATCCGTATCCGAGATATCGACGCCAGCCTGCGCTTCTTCTGTGAAGGGCTGGGCTTGAAGGAAAACCGCCGGATGGAGAACCCGGCCGGCAAGTACACGCTGATTTTCCTGGCCGCGCCGGAAACGCCGGAGGCCGAAGTCGAGCTCACCTATAACTGGGGCTCCACCGAGGATTACGGCAGTGCGCGCAACTTTGGCCACCTGGCGTTCCGCGTGGACGACCTCTACGCCACCTGCGCCCGCCTGCAGTCGATGGGCTACATCATCAACCGTCCTCCGCGTGACGGCCACATGGCCTTTGTGCGCTCGCCCGACCTCATTTCCATCGAATTGCTGCAGGATGGGCAGCTGCAACCGCAGGAGCCTTGGGCTTCGATGCCCAACACGGGTGTATGGTGACCCATTGACGGTGCCGGTCCGGCCCGATGCCTGATCGACGTCGTCGTGTCATTCCTATCACGCGCCTTGCGGTATCTCGACGTTTCCGTGCGCACGTGGTGTTTCCGCGAAAACTCCTAGGCCATAGGTCTTAGCTAATCGTCCGACCTTAGGCTTCCGTTCGACGGATATGCGCCATTTGTCAGGTGACTGTCTTGCGCATAGTTGTATATTGTGTGACGCACATCACATATTTCCATCGGTCGCGGCGTAAGTTCTGCGGCGGACGTGGTAACCGGGGCTAGCCAATGACTTGGCTACGTCCGGCCGAAACCTGTGACCCTTATAGGGGAGGGGGAGGGAGCCATGGCTGTTTTGAGGGAGGAAGCCAGGCGTTGTGTCGTCTGGTTTGGGCAGCCTGCCAGCGAGGAACGCGCTGGCCTGGCGAAGGCAGGATGGATCATCCGCGTGGCCGATGCCGGCACGCAGAGCGGTGTCGGCATGCGCAACAACGACACGGTGGTTGCGCTGGCGGATCTGCGCCACGGCGACTCCGAGTCAGACCAGGCCATGGCCCAGCTCATGGCCGATCATCCGTGGCTGCCATGGGTGGCGCTTATTGCGCCCGACATGCCAACCCACGACCCACTGATCGATCGCGTCCTCGAGGCCAGCATCGAGTACTTCACCACGCCGGTGGACCTCGATCGCCTGCTGGAGTCGCTGGCGCGGATCGGTGGTGACCAGCCACTGGTCGCCGAGCCCAGCGACATCGGCGTGACCGGGCGCAGCGCCGCCATCTGCACGGTAGTGGCGAGCATTCGCAAATATGCGCCAGTGGAACTGCCGGTGCTTATCACCGGCGAGACGGGCACCGGCAAGGAAGTCGCTGCGCGCGCGCTGCATGGTCTTTCGGCGCGTGCCGACCGGCCGTTTGCAGCCATCAATTGCGGAGCGTTGCCGCCCAACCTGGTGCAGTCGGAGCTGTTTGGACACGAGCGTGGCGCCTTCACCGGAGCCAACGCACGCCGCATCGGCCACTTCGAGACCGCGGCAGGCGGCACGGTGTTTCTCGATGAGGTCGGCGATCTGCCGCTCGACGCGCAGACGAGTGTCCTGCGTTTCCTGCAGGAAGGCACGCTGGAGCGCGTAGGCAGCAGCCAGTTGATCAAGCTGGACGTGCGCGTGCTGGCCGCCACCCATGTGGATCTGGAAAAGGCCGTCGAGCAAGGGCGCTTCCGTGAGGATCTGTACTACCGACTCAACGTGTTGCGCCTGCGCATGCCCGCACTGCGCGAACGCGAAGATGACGTGGTGACGCTGGCGCAGCGTTTTCTCGATGCGTTCCGCGAGCAACATGCCAGCCGTGCACGCTCCTTCAGCGCCGCTGCGCGGCGGGCCATGCTCGATTTCGCGTGGCCGGGCAATGTACGCGAACTGCTCAATCGGGTGCAGCGCGCCGCTGTGGTCGCCGAGGATGCCTTGATTGGCGTGGACGACCTGGATCTGTCCGATGTGCTGATAAAACGGGCGGCGCATTCCAGCCTCGGCAGCACGCGCGTTGCCGCCGAGCGCGATGCGGTCATGGCCTGCCTGCGAGAAAGCCGCTTCAACGTGAGCGAATGTGCGCGCCGACTCAAGGTGTCGCGAGTCACCATCTATCGCTTGTGCAAGAAGCACCAGCTCGCGCTCGACGAGCTGCGCTGAGTAGCGCCCAGCGACTTCCCGCGCGCCCCAAAATGTAGGAGCGCACCCTGTGCGCGATCGGCAACCCCCGGTACCCATAACCATCGCCAACGTACCGCGTAGGTGACCCGCTAGCAGCAACGATGGGAGCAGGGGCCAGCGTCGGTCGCGCACAGGGTGCGCTCCTACACCAGCACGCTCCCGTTGCGAATTGACGCTAATTGGGCCCTGCGAGCAGGGGCGGGAGTAAGTGCGGCACGGATATGGTCCTTCCTCTGGGAGGTGAGCGGCGGGCGCTCGCGAAAGCATGGCTGGTTCGGCGCCAACCCAGCCGAGTCACTACAAGCACCCGCCGCTCACCTCATAGCCTCAGAAGAGGAAGGCCCCCGGCCCGCAGGGGTCGGACCGGGGGCTTCCATTGGTGCCCCGGCCACAGGGGTTGCCGGGTTACCGCCCACATGACCGCCTCTCGGCGGAATTTCGATGCGACCACGCGTTACTAGGGTGTGGCCGTTGATGACGGGATGGAAAGGACGACCATTGCCAGCTGCGAGGCTCGCGCCGACGTTGCCCTGGGCCTCCCAAAGGCGTTGCCAATCCGCCGCCGTGGATTTCCCTGCCACGGTGGTCGGTGCGTTGTCGCAGCTGGCCCTTCCCCCTTCCCGCCTGTACGAGTGAAAGAGAGCAAGTGGCGTGCCAATGTCGGCAAACGCACCAACGGTGCGGTTTGCTGCGCCCAGTCCGCTTCCATGCCGCTTGAATGCCGTGTTGATGGCGTTACACCGGCATCGGCCGGATGCCGGTGTAACGGCTTGTGAGCCGCACGGTTAAGCGCTTTTTGTGCAGGTGTAACCCTGGTGATACAAGTTGCGGGTGTGGTTAACACTCTTCGCGGGGCGCGCCGATGCCGTGCAATCGCCTGGCACAGGGCTTACGATGCGTGGTGCGCCGCACCAGGCTTGCGGCGTTGCCCCCATCCCCATTCCAACCCTGCCATGGCGCCGTCCCACCGACGACGCCCGGAGTACGACATGCATTCGCAAGACCCTTCCGCCCAGTCCCTGATCGATCTCGGCAAGCGCTACTGGCTGCCGGTGTATCGACCGCGCGATGTGGTGCTGGATCACGGCAAGGGCGCGCGCGTGTGGGACACCGAGGGACGCGAGTATGTCGATTTCGGTGCCGGCATCGCGGTGAACGCCTTGGGCCATCAGGATCCCGATCTGCTGGAAGCGCTCACCACCCAGGCGCACAAGCTGTGGCACACCAGCAATGTGTTCTACAGCGAGCCGCCGCTGCACCTGGCCGAAGAGCTGGTGGCCGCATCTGGCTTTGCCGAGCGCGTATTCCTTTGCAACTCCGGCACCGAAGCGAATGAAGCCGCGATCAAGCTCGTGCGCAAATGGGCGTCGTCGCAGGGCCGTGAGGCTGACAAGCGCGTCATCGTCACCTTCCGTGGTTCGTTCCATGGACGCACCCTCGCCGCCGTCACCGCTACCGCGCAGCCGAAGTACCAGGAAGGCTATGAGCCGCTGCCGGGCGGCTTCCGCTATCTCGACTTCAATGACGTGGGCGCGCTTGAAACCGCCTTCGCCCAGGGTGACGTGGCGGCCGTCATGCTGGAGCCGGTGCAGGGCGAGGGCGGCGTGCTGCCAGCCGCGCCGGGCTTTATCGAGCGTGTGCGCGAGCTATGCGACCAGTACGGCGCGCTCATGGTCCTGGACGAAATCCAGTGCGGCATGGGCCGTACCGGTTCGCTGTTCGCCTACGTGCAGGATCAGGCGACCCCGGACATCGTGACCCTGGCCAAGGCGCTCGGTTGTGGCTTCCCGATCGGCGCCATGCTGGTGGGCCCCAAGGTGGCCGAGACCATGCAGTTCGGCGCACACGGCACCACCTTTGGCGGCAACCCGCTGGCCGCGGCGGTGGCGCGGGTAGCGCTGCGCAAGCTGTCATCGGCGGAAGTGCTGGGCAATGTGCAGCACCAATCGCAGGCGCTGCGCGATGGCTTGGCGCGCATCAACGCATCGCTGGACCTGTTCGACGAAGTACGCGGCCGTGGCCTGATGCTCGGCGCGGTGTTGAAGGATGCGCACAAGGGCAAGGCGGGGGCCGTGCTCGATCATGCCGCTGCGCACGGTTTGCTGCTGCTGCAGGCAGGGCCGGACGTGCTGCGCTTCGTGCCGGCACTGAATATCAGTGACGCCGATATCGCCGAAGGTCTGCAGCGCCTGGAAGCCGCCCTGCGTTCCTACTTGGCGACCTGAGAGCCGCGCTAAGGCGGTGCGCGAGTCAGCTCGGCCCCGCAGCGACGGCAGTACCGCGCATCGGCATGGTGATCTTCAAGCTGACAGCCCGGGCACGCCACCTGTTGGCGGGCTTCGCGGATGCCAGCGGCCAGTTCCGCTGCAAAGATGCCGGTGGGCACGGCAATGATGCTGTAGCCCACCAGCATGATCAGCGAAGTGAGCACCTGGCCCAGCACGGTGTGCGGCGTGATATCGCCATAGCCCACCGTCGTCAGGGTCACGATGGCCCAGTACATCGCACGGGGAATGCTGGTGAAGCCGTGCTGCGGCCCTTCGACCAGATACATCAGCGCACCGAAGATCAACACCAGGGTCAGGATGGTGCTGACGAAGATCAGGATCTTGTGGCGTCCACGTACCAGTGCGGACCAAAGCAGGTCGGCTTCACCGACGTAGCGCGTCATCTTTAAAATGCGAAAGATGCGCAGGATACGCACCGCCCGGATCACCAGCAGGTATTGGCTGCCGATGACGATCAGGCTGAGATAGGTCGGCAGCACGGTCAACAGGTCGATGATGCCGAAGAAACTCAGCGCGTAGCGGCGCGGCCGGGCAACCACGGCAAGGCGCATCACATATTCCAGAGTGAATGCGATCGTGAAGATCCATTCCAGTACATAGAACGCGGTCTCGAACCGCTCAGACAGGTCGACCACCGTGTCGAGCATGGCGACCAGGATGCTCGACAGGATGGCCACGATAAGCACGAGGTCGAACAGGCGTCCCGATGCGTCGTCATGGTCGAAGATGATGTGAAACCAGCGGGCACGCCATCCGCTCTGGGTGGCGGGAGCGACGGAAGGCTCACTCTGAAGCGGCTTCGGCTGGCTCATGCGTGTGGGGTCCGTTACGCGCGTTGGAACGCAGCATAACGCCGGCGTGTCCCTTCAGGCATGCCACGCGGCGCATCCCGGGCTTACCTCTAGTTACATATGAGCGCGCTGCACGTCATTCGAATCGGATGGTGTGCAGCGCGCTTTGTACGGCGGCTTACCCGGCGCGGGCAGAACGCATCGCTGCGCGTGCTGCGTCCAGCGTATCGGCGATGTCCTGCTCGGTATGCGCACTGGAAACAAAGCCGGCTTCAAATGCCGAAGGTGCCAGGTACACGCCGCGCTCCAACATCCCGTGAAAGAAGCGGTTGAACAGGGCCGTATCCGCAGCGGTAGCCTGGGCGTAGGTGTCCACCTTTTCGCGGGTGAAGAACAGGCCAAACATGCCGCCGACGCGGTTGCTGCTGAAGGCAAGCCCCTCACCGTCGGCGACGGCCTGCAATCCGTCCGTGAGCAGGCGCGTGCGGGCGGCAAGCTGGTCATAAAAGCCCGGGGCCTGGATCAACTCGAGCATGGCCAGGCCAGCTGCCATGGCGACCGGGTTGCCCGACAGCGTGCCCGCCTGATAAATCGGGCCTGCTGGGGCCACCTGCTGCATCAGTTCGCGACGACCGCCATAGGCGCCCACCGGCATGCCGCCGCCGATGATCTTGCCGAACGTGGTGAGGTCAGGCGTCACGCCGTAATGCGCCTGCGCACCGCCCAGCGCTACACGGAAACCGGTCATCACTTCGTCGAAGATCAATAGCACGCCGTGTTTCGTGCACAGCTCGCGCAGGCCTTGCAGGTAACCTTCTTTCGGCGGAATGCAGTTCATGTTGCCGGCGACCGGCTCGATGATCAGGCCAGCGATATCGCTGCCGTACTCATCGAACAGCGCGCGCGCCGCATCCAGATCGTTATAGGCCAGCGTCAGCGTGAGGTCGGCATTCGCCTTGGGTACGCCGGGCGAGGTGGGTACGCCAAAAGTCAGCGCGCCCGAACCCGCCTTCACCAGAAAGCTGTCGCCATGGCCGTGGTAGCAGCCTTCGAACTTCACGATCTTGTTGCGCCCGGTCGCGCCACGGGCGACGCGGATGGCCGACATCGTCGCCTCGGTGCCGGAGTTGACCATGCGCACCATGTCGATCGAGGGCACCAGGCGCGTAATCATCTCGGCCATGGTTACTTCCGCGGGGCAGGGCGTGCCGTAGGACAAGCCATTCTTCACCGCGCGTTCCACCGCCTCGCGCACGTGCGGGTGGTTGTGGCCCACGATCATCGGACCCCAGGACCCGACATAGTCGATATAGCGTTTGCCTTCGACGTCCCACAGATAGGCGCCGTCCGCGCGTGCGGTAAAGAACGGTTCGCCGCCCACCGACTTGAAAGCGCGCACCGGCGAGTTCACGCCGCCCGGCATCAGTTGCTGCGCGCGTTGGAAGAGTTCGTGGTTGGTGGTCATCGAAAAAGTCTCAAAGCGAAGGGAAAAGTTGCGCGAAGCGTGCGGCCGCGCCGCGCACGTCCGCAGCGCCGAATACGGCCGAAATCACCGCCAGATAGTCGGCGCCGGCATCGATCAGGGATCGGCCATTGTCCGGGGTGATGCCGCCGATCGCCACCCGAGGCACCCCCAGCGCGGCGCTCTCTCGCAGCAGCTCAGGCGAGGCACGCCCTGCGTTTGGCTTGGTCGGGGAGGGGAAGAAGGCGCCAAAGGCGACATAGTCGGCGCCCGCAGCGGCGAGCGAACGCGCTCGCTCAAGCGAGTCGTAACAGGACACGCCAATGATGGCCTGCTGCCCCAGCGCGCCGCGTGCGGCCACGACGTCGCCGTCGTCTTCGCCCAGGTGCACCCCGTCGGCGCCCGCGGCCCGGGCCAGCTCAATATCGTCGTTGACGATCATCGGAACGCCACTGCTGGCGCATAGCGCCTGGATAGCGCGAGCTTCGGCCAGCCGCCGCGTGCCATCCACCGTCTTGTCGCGGTACTGCACCAGCCGGGCACCGCCCGCGAGCGCCTGGGCCACCACATCCAGTAGGTCGGGACGGGGGCCGTCGGTAATCACATAGAGGCCGCGGCCCCGGAGTCGAGCATGCATCGGGTTCAATCCAGTACTTAGGAGCCTGTTCACTATCTCTGCGTGGCCCGCGCCGGGAGCTGTTTGCGCGCAGGCCAAGGAAGAGCGAGGGAGTGTACGTCGGTACACGACCGAGTGATGACGCTGGCGTGCGGGCAAACAGACCCGGCCCGCAGGGTTGAGCCCGTGTGCCCGCCAGGAACCGGCGCGCGGCTCGACCTGACCGCCACAGTCAGGCGCTTCGCCACGCACCGCTCCCTGGCGGGCACACGGGCTCAACGCGGGCTACGCAGAGATAGTGAACAGGCTCCAAGAGGTGCCATACGCTTTCGCATCGGCAGGGGAGTTGCGAGAATGCGCCTCTTATTCTCCATAACAAGCAGTTCAGCGATGAATCAGAGCTCCAACGAAACTGGCACCCTGCGCAAATGGATGTGTGTTGTCTGCGGCTTCATCTATGACGAAGCCCTGGGCCTGCCTGACGAGGGCATCGAGCCCGGCACGCGCTGGGCCGACGTACCCGATACTTGGACGTGCCCGGACTGCGGCGCGACCAAGGAAGACTTCGAGATGATTGAAATCGACTGATTTCGCTCTCTGCGCTGCCCACAAACGGCCCGATTCCGTCATCGTACGGACCGGGCCGTTTGCTTAAATGCTCCTGCGCAGCACAAAACGGTGCGCATTAGGCAGGAGCAGCACCATGCAACAGTTCATACCTTTTGAAGACGACTGGGACGCCCTGGAACATCTGCGCCCCATGCTCGTTCCCTATCATGTCGGCGTCCCTTGCCGGCACGATTTATCGGCCACCGCTTACTGCACGGGGCCGACCGTCCCCTCAATCGTCAGCTCATCACCGATCTGGACGCCGATCCTTGCTGCCGTGCCGCCCGCCAGCTCCAGTACGTAGCGGGCCGGCAGGTCACTCGGATAACTAAGGCAGGGATCGGCCTTGCACGGCGGCACGTTCGGCTGCACCGACACCAGTTTCCGGTTGCCATCGAAGTACAGGATGTCGAGCGGGATAAGCGTGTTCTTCATCCAGAACCAGCGCTTGTCGTCCTCAGGGAACACAAACAGCATGCTGTGATCGGCCGCAAGCTCCGTGCGCATCATCAGGCCATGCTCACGGCTCGCATTATTGGTAGCGAATTCTGTCGTAAACCGCTTTCCGTGCAGCTGCACGGCTGGCGCGTTCGGCTGGGGCGCAGCGAACGCGCCGGTGGCAAAGACCATTAAAAGAGGCGCGAGCAGTCGTTTCATTGTTGTGTGGGCTCGTTTCGGAGAAGTGTTCGCGAGTGTAGCGGCGGCCGCGATTGTCATCGCAGTGAAAAAAATGTGGTCATACCCCTTCCCAGACCTGCGGATGGGCGCTATTATTCCGCTCCTGCCAACGAGACGCTCTTCGTTGGACGGTTTCCACCACAACCCGACAGCAAAAAATATTTCGCTGAAGATGTTGACGGACAGGAAAAACGATGTAAGATGAGCGGCTCACTCGGAACGAAATGTTCCGGCGCGAAAACGGCAACGGTTCGCAAGTGATTGAGATCTTTGACAGTGTGCGCAGGTGACTTGTGTGGACGCCTTGCAGTGGACGGAATGACTGTCCAAAGTAATGCAAGGGTCCAACATAAAGTCAGCAATGACGTTTTACGTTGGGACAACCCCTTCAGAAAGATAGATCAATTTCCTGCCTTCGGGTGGGGATGCGGTCGAAAACTTAAGTGAAGAGTTTGATCCTGGCTCAGATTGAACGCTGGCGGCATGCCTAACACATGCAAGTCGAACGGCAGCACAGCAGTAGCAATACTGTGGGTGGCGAGTGGCGGACGGGTGAGTAATGCATCGGGATCTACCCAAACGTGGGGGATAACGTAGGGAAACTTACGCTAATACCGCATACGTCCTACGGGAGAAAGCGGGGGACCTTCGGGCCTCGCGCGGTTGGACGAACCGATGTTCGATTAGCTAGTTGGTAGGGTAATGGCCTACCAAGGCGACGATCGATAGCTGGTCTGAGAGGATGATCAGCCACACTGGAACTGAGACACGGTCCAGACTCCTACGGGAGGCAGCAGTGGGGAATATTGGACAATGGGCGCAAGCCTGATCCAGCAATGCCGCGTGTGTGAAGAAGGCCTTCGGGTTGTAAAGCACTTTTATCAGGAGCGAAACGCTGTCGATTAATACTCGGCGGAACTGACGGTACCTGAGGAATAAGCACCGGCTAACTTCGTGCCAGCAGCCGCGGTAATACGAAGGGTGCAAGCGTTAATCGGAATTACTGGGCGTAAAGCGTGCGTAGGCGGTGAGTTAAGTCTGTCGTGAAATCCCCGGGCTCAACCTGGGAATGGCGATGGATACTGGCTCGCTAGAGTGTGATAGAGGATGGTGGAATTCCCGGTGTAGCGGTGAAATGCGTAGAGATCGGGAGGAACATCAGTGGCGAAGGCGGCCATCTGGATCAACACTGACGCTGAGGCACGAAAGCGTGGGGAGCAAACAGGATTAGATACCCTGGTAGTCCACGCCCTAAACGATGCGAACTGGATGTTGGTCTCAACTCGGAGATCAGTGTCGAAGCTAACGCGTTAAGTTCGCCGCCTGGGGAGTACGGTCGCAAGACTGAAACTCAAAGGAATTGACGGGGGCCCGCACAAGCGGTGGAGTATGTGGTTTAATTCGATGCAACGCGAAGAACCTTACCTGGCCTTGACATGTCTGGAATCCTGCAGAGATGCGGGAGTGCCTTCGGGAACCAGAACACAGGTGCTGCATGGCTGTCGTCAGCTCGTGTCGTGAGATGTTGGGTTAAGTCCCGCAACGAGCGCAACCCTTGTCCTTAGTTGCCAGCACGTAATGGTGGGAACTCTAAGGAGACTGCCGGTGACAAACCGGAGGAAGGTGGGGATGACGTCAAGTCATCATGGCCCTTACGGCCAGGGCTACACACGTACTACAATGGTCGGTACAGAGGGTTGCAATAGCCGCGAGGTGGAGCCAATCCCAGAAAGCCGATCCCAGTCCGGATCGAAGTCTGCAACTCGACTCCGTGAAGTCGGAATCGCTAGTAATCGCGGATCAGCATATGCCGCGGTGAATACGTTCCCGGGCCTTGTACACACCGCCCGTCACACCATGGGAGTGAGTTGCTCCAGAAGCCGTTAGTCTAACCGCAAGGGGGACGACGACCACGGAGTGGTTCATGACTGGGGTGAAGTCGTAACAAGGTAGCCGTATCGGAAGGTGCGGCTGGATCACCTCCTTTAGAGATAGGCAGCTTTCGCTGCTGCAAGACGTCCACACAAGACACCTGCCCTTAATTTCACGACGACAATGGTTTCAACAAAGCGCGCTCCGACGGTGACGTCGACGAGCGATTCTGTTTGTTGGGACATGAAGGTTCCCGGGTCTGTAGCTCAGGTGGTTAGAGCGCACCCCTGATAAGGGTGAGGCCGGTGGTTCGAGTCCTCCCAGACCCACCACCAAATCACTTGGGGCCATAGCTCAGCTGGGAGAGCACCTGCTTTGCAAGCAGGGGGTCGTCGGTTCGATCCTGACTGGCTCCACCATTTGGTGACCGGACGTGAAATGAAGGCAGCGCACACATAAAGATTTAGAAACGAGGCGGCATTGTGACCGTTCTTGTGTTCTTTGAAAAACTGTAAACGAGTGACAAGCGTCTTGGTTCGAAACCGAATTGAGATGTGTCGAAGAGGCAATTAGGCGAATCGTTGTTTGGCATGGATGGGCATCCCCTCGTAAGGGATGTGCTATTCCAGCCCCGAGGCGACTTGGGGTTATATGGTCAAGCGAATAAGCGTATACGGTGGATGCCTTGGCGGTCAGAGGCGATGAAGGACGTGGCAGCCTGCGAAAAGCGCCGGGGAGCTGGCAACAAGCATTGATCCGGCGATGTCCGAATGGGGAAACCCACTCCGCAAGGAGTATCTGCATGGTGAATATATAGCGATGCAGAGGCGAACCCGGGGAACTGAAATATCTCAGTACCTGGAGGAAAAGAAATCAACCGAGATTCCGCTAGTAGCGACGAGCGAACGCGGACTAGCCCAAAAGTCTTTAGTGTTTTAGCCGAACGGTTTGGAAAGGCCGGCCATAGCCGGTGATAGCCC
>CAVXWA010000007.1:0-9915 GCA_963765335.1 uncultured Gammaproteobacteria bacterium
GGCTGTCATCGCGAATGGCGGCGACGCCGGCCAGGGCGTCGCCGACAAAGGCGAGATAAAAGCGCTGACCGGCGTCGATCTTCTGCCGGATCGACTTTGCGCTCATGCCTGCAAGCAGGAGCGCGGCGACCTCGTCGGGTTGGCCGGGAAGGATCCAGCGCCGGGTGACGCGCCGGGCCAGCACACCGATCGCTCGAGCGTCATCCGCTCGAGCGAGGCGAAGATGCAAGTTCGTCATCGCTGCGAGATCTCGGCAAACCCCATCGCTCACTTGCCGCCCGTTACTCAAAACCCGTTGAGGGACCCATGCACAAAGCATGACGTTGCCCGCAAAAGTGTGAGGGCGCAACGAAGCGAAGTGAATTCGGCTGATGCGTCTTTCAGACATGCCCGACATCGCGACGATGAATTCATGCGTACTGTCTAGCCCCTCTTAACCAGAACCTAACCGAAGGAAGAGGGGACTATGAAGCTCGGGGAAAACAAACTGTGTGCATCGGTGCGTCTGGCGCTTTCGCTGGGCATGCTCGCGGCCGGCACCTGCGGCACAGCCGCTTTCGCTCAGGAAGCATCGTCAGATCAAGCCAAGAGCAAGACACTCGAACCGGTCACTGTGACCGGTTCGCTGATTCGCCGCGTCGATGTGGAGACTGCCAGCCCGGTCGTGACGATCGATCGCGCCCAGATCCAGGCTACCGGCAAGCAGACGCTGGGCGACCTGGTCCAGCAGCTGCCGGCCATGACCGGCGGCAACGTCAACCCGCAGACCAACAACGGTGGCGGTACCGGCAGCTCATCCATCAACCTGCGTGGCCTGGGTTCCAAGCGCACGCTCATCCTGGTCGATGGCCAGCGCCTGCTCAGCAAGGATCCGAACGCCATTCCGGCCGACGCGATCGAGCGCATCGAAGTGCTGCCGACTGGCGCCTCGGCGACCTACGGTTCGGACGCCATCGGCGGCGTGGTCAACTTCATCCTGCGCAAGAACTACCAGGGTGCCACGTTCTCGGCCAACGTCGGTCAGTCGGATCGCAACGACGGCGAGCAGAGCGGCTATACCTTCACTTTCGGACAGACGTCTGACAAGGGAAGCATCATGGCCGGCCTGAACTACAACAAGCAGGACGGCGTCGAGTCGGCTAACCGCGCGTTCTCCAAGAATGCGCTGAGCCTGTCGGGTAGCCAGGTCTTGTTGGGCGGCTCGTCTTCCTCGCCGCAGGGCCGTATCCAGCTGCCGACCGACCTCCAGAGCACCTTCGGCTGCAAGCAAGTGGCGCTGAGCCCGGGTGGCAACAGCCAGGTCGTCAGCACGGCGAACTACCACTGCTACACGACCTCTGACCGCTACAACTACGCCAAGGTCAACCTGATCATGACGCCGCAGGAGCGTACCGGCGGCTTCCTCAACGGTGACCACCACCTCGGCGATCACGTCACCGCTTACGTGAACGCGATCTACCAGAAGACCTCGGCCAACTTCCAGTTGGCGCCGGCTGTGTACGGGAGCTCTTCGACGGGTGCGGTCATTGACGCGAACAACGCATTCAATGCGTTTAGCAGGGCATCTGTCGCAGCTGGCGGAGATTCCGTGCAGTTCGGCTCGGGCGGCAACACGTTCGCCTCTCGCTTGACTTCGAACGGCTTCCGCGAAGCCTTTACCGGCAGGACCGACGCCCAGATCAACACCGGCTTCAAGGGCGATTTCACCGTCTTTGACAAGAACTGGAACTGGGACGTTGGCCTCAACTACGGCCACGAAAGCATCGTCACCACCACGGCCGGCCTGGTCGACCAGAGCAAGTTGTATACGGGTGCCTCCACCATGGGTGCGAACGGCGTGGCCGTGTGCCCGACCGGCGTCAGCGCGGTGGCGTGCCAATTCAACCCGTTCGACATCAACTCGGCCGGCTCGATCGCGGCGGTCAGGGCGGCCAATGTTACGGCTCCCTCCAACACTTACGTGATCGAGAAGACCTGGCATGCGGGCCTCAGCGGCGAAGTGTTCAGCCTGCCGGCCGGTGCGGTGCAGCTCGCTCTCGGAGCCGAATACCGCAAGGAATACGAGCACACCATTCCTGCGCCGCAGTTGGTGATCGATCCCTCCACCGGTAGCTGCACCCTGGGTAGCCAGTGCCTCAGCGCCGTGCAGGGTGGCTATAGCACCAAGGAAATCTACGCGGAAACGCTCATCCCGTTGCTCTCGGGTCTGCCGGGCGTACAGTCGCTGAACCTGACCATCGCCAGCCGTTATTCGAAGATCCAGACCTTCGGCAGCACGAACAACTTCAAGTTCGCGATCGAATACAAGCCGTTCGATGACCTGTTGCTGCGCGGTACGATGGAAGACGTGTTCCGTGCGCCGTCGCTGTCCGAGCTCTACTTCTCGGGTTCCGACGCACCGTTGATCCATACCGATCCGTGTACCGGCTACACCGGTGCGCCGGCGGGTTCGCCGCTGGCCCTGGCTTGTAAGAATGTGCCGACCGATGGTTCGTTCGTGAACGAATTGGTCGCCAACAATAACCAGGGCACGACCGTCGTGCAGGGTTCCCGCGTGGCCGGTTTTCCGGTCAAGCCGGAGCATGGCAAGTCGTATGACTTCGGCTTCGTGTACAGCCCCTCGTATGTGCCGGGCCTGTCAACCACGTTCGACGTCTGGCGCGTGAATCTGAAGGACACCATCACCTCCGTGGGCTTGCAGAGCCTGCTCAACCTCTGCGCGGCCGGCTCGACCCAGTACTGCCAGTACATCCAGCGTCAGGCTGGTGGTGCGAACGCGGGCCAGCTGCTGGCTTCCACGGTGGAGCCGACGGGCAACCTGGGCAGCATCAGCTCCAGCGGTATCGACTGGTCGGCCAACTACAAGCTGCCGCAGTTCTCCTTCGGTCAGTTCAACGTGGGCGTCAACGCGACCTACCTGAAGTACTACACCCAGGAAACCGCGCCGGGCGTGGCAGGCAATATCAAGTACGAGAACGCCGGTCGCTTCCTGCCGTACGGCTCCGCGCAGTCGGCGGCCTGCCCAGACAGCGTTGGCGTCTGCTTGTTCCCGCGCTGGCGCGCACAAGGTTATGTGGATTGGCAGCAGGGTGGCTGGAGTGCCCAGTGGCGTATGCGTTGGACCAGCGGCTTCACCAATGGAGGCGCTGCAGGTTCGATTTACGACACTTTCCCTGCTTGTGGGGTCAATGTCTGCGACGAGGGTGTCGTTCTGCACTACGGCTCGACGATGTATAACGATGCCTCGGTCGGCTACAACATCGCGCCGATCAACACGCGCGTGGACTTCGGCGTGAACAACCTGTTCGACAAGCAGCCGCCTATGCTGTACGCGAACAACACGCTCAATGCCAACACCGACCCGAGCGACTTCGACCTGATGGGCCGCTACTTCTGGGCTCGTGTGACGGTCAAGTTCTAACCCACAAGCACTAGCGTCAAACTTGAAGGGCCGCGTGATTGATTCACGCGGCCCTCTTTTTTTCCAATAGCTGGCGATCCGCTCAAGTGACCAGGCCATGATTGCCCCACACATGGCTCTCGGGCAGAGAATCGCCGCCTAGGCAGTCATGAGTCAGACGTTGAACAGGAAGTGCAGCACGTCGCCGTCCTTGACGATGTAGTCCTTGCCTTCCTTGCGCAAACGGCCTGCCGCGGCGGCGCCGGCCTCGCCCTTGTATTGAATGAAGTCGTCGTAGGAGACGGTTTCGGAGCGGATGAAGCCGCGCTCGAAATCGGTATGGATAACGCCGGCGGCCTGTGGTGCGGTGAAGCCGCGCTTGATCGTCCAGGCGCGTACTTCCTTCACGCCCGCGGTGAAGTAGGTCTGCAGGTTAAGCAGCTTGTAGCCGGCACGAATCACGCGGTTAAGGCCTGGCTCGTCGAGGCCCAGGTCCTTGAGGAATTCGTCGCGGTCGGCGTCGTCGAGCTGCGCCATCTCTTCCTCGATAGCCGCGCACACCGGCACCACTTCAGCACCTTCGATGATCGCGCGCTCACGCACGGCATCGAGATGGTGGTTGTTCTCGAAGCCGTCTTCGCGCACGTTGGCGATGTACATCAGCGGCTTGAGCGTGAGCAGGAACAAGTCGCGCACCAGCGCCTTCTCTTCCTCGTCCAGACCCAGGCTGCGCGCCGACTTGCCTTCATTGAGGCCGATGGCGAGCTTCTGCAGTACCGGCTTTTTGGCCTGCGCTTCCTTGTCGTTGGCCTTGGCCGCGCGCTCGGCACGGTTAAGCGCCTTTTCGACGGAGTCCAGATCGGCCAGCGCCAGCTCGGTATCGATGGTTTCGATATCGGCGATCGGGTCAACCTTACCGGCAACGTGCACGATGTCGCCGTGTTCGAAGCAGCGCACGACGTGAGCGATGGCATCCACCTCGCGGATGTGCGCGAGGAACTTGTTGCCGAGACCCTCACCCTTCGATGCGCCCGCTACGAGACCGGCGATATCGACGAATTCCACTGCCGTCGGCACCACTTTCTGCGGATTGACGATGTCCGACAGCGCCTGCAGGCGCGGATCCGGCACGGGCACGACGCCCACGTTCGGCTCGATCGTGCAGAACGGGAAATTGGCCGCAGCGATACCCGCCTTGGTCAGCGCGTTGAACAGGGTGGACTTGCCGACGTTAGGCAGACCGACGATGCCGCATTTGATGCCCATGGGGACTCCGGGAAACTGAAAGCTGGGGAAAGGTGGTAGGTCGCGCAGCGGACGAGATCAGGCAGCGGCTTCAGCCGGGCGCCTTGTTCCCGTTGCCGCGTTCGCCATTCACCCCTCCCGGGGTATGTAGGTGTTGCATGGCCTTGTCAAACTGGCCGTCGACCGCAAGCGGCAGCACGTCGAGCGCGCGCGCGATGCCGTCGACGATCGCATCCTCGTCCTTCAGCGGACGGGCGACCAAGCACCCAAGGCGTTACTTTGTCTTTGTGGCCGGGATGGCCAATGCCAACCCGCAGGCGATGAAATTTCGCGTGACCGAGATGCGCCACGATGTCGCGCAGGCCGTTCTGGCCGCCGTGGCCGCCGTCGAACTTCAGGCGCACGGTGCCGGGATCGAGGTCCAGCTCATCGTGAGCGACCAGGCATTCTTCCGGCTCGATCTTGTAGTAGCGCAGCGCCGAGACGACGGCGATGCCACTCTTGTTCATGAAGGTGGAGGGCTTGAGCAGCCATACCGGCGAGCCAGCAATGCGGACCTTGCAGGTCTCGCCATGCAGCTTGCCGTCGAAACCGAAGCGCTCGCCCTGCCCTGAGGCCAGGGCGTCAACAAACCAGAACCCGGCGTTGTGCCGGGTTCGGAGATAGTCGGCACCGGGGTTACCCAGTCCGACAATGAGGCGCAGTCCCGCCATAAAACGGAGCAAGATCGCGTGCGGTCCGCACCCGTGCCGGGTGCGGACCGCTGCGACTTACTTCTTGGGAGCCGGGGCGGCCGGTGCGGCGGCAGCCTCACCTTCAGCCGGAGCGGCCTCAACCTCTTCCTTCACCGTGTTGGCGGTGACGACGGCGGTGTCATGGTCGGCACCCAGGTGCAGCGCGACGATCTCCACACCCTTCGGCAGCTTGAGCTCCGACAGGTGGATGATGTCGCCCGGCTTGACGTCGGTCAGGTCGAGTTCGATGAACTCCGGCAGATCCTTCGGCAGGCAGGAGATTTCCACTTCGGTCAGGTTGTGCGAGATCACCACGCCCGAGGTCTTGGCGGCCGGCGACTTCTCCTGGTTCAGGAAGTGCAGCGGCACGCTGATGCGGATGGCGGCGTTCTCGTCGACGCGCAGGAAGTCCATGTGCAGCATCTGCATCTTGAACGGATGCTTCTGCCAGTCACGCACCAGCACCTTCTGCACCTTGCCGTCGACGTTCAGGTCGAGCACGGAGGAGAAGAACCACTCGTGCTTGGCGGCGAGCAGGATGGTGTTGTGCTCGATCTGGATGCTCTCCGGAGCCGAACCGGCACCGTAGACAACAGCAGGCACGAAGCCGGTGTGACGCAGGCGGCGGCTCGCACCTTTCCCCTCGTCCTTACGGCTTAGAGCCTTGATTTCATGAGTCGTGGCCATTTCAGTATTGCCTTCAGTTTAAAGAAGCCGCCTCGCGGCAGCCCAGGTGACTCCCCCGCGACCAGAGGAGTCATAAAACGGTGACGGACAAAAACGCCCGCCACCCGAAACTCAATCGACGTACAGCGAACTCACCGACTCGCCAAAGGCGATGCGGCGGATCGTTTCGGCCAGCAGCTCGGCGACCGAGAGCTGACGGATCTTGGCGCAGGCCTGCACTTCCGGGCGCAGCGGCAAAGTGTTGGTAACCACCAGCTGGTCGAGCTGGGAGCCTTCGATATTGCTGATGGCCGCGCCGGACAGCACCGGATGCACGCAGTACGCCACCACCTTGCGGGCGCCGCGCTCCTTCAGAGCTGCCGCTGCCGCACAAAGCGTACCGGCGGTGTCGACGATGTCGTCCACCAGCACGCAGGTCTTGCCGTCGACGTCGCCGATGATGTTCATCACCGTGGCCACATTCGCCTTCGGACGACGCTTGTCGATGATGGCCAGGTCGGCATCGTCGAGGCGCTTGGCCATCGCACGGGCGCGCACGACGCCACCCACGTCCGGACTGACCACGATCAGGTCGTCCATGCTGTGGTTGCGCCAGATGTCCGCCAACAGCACCGGCGAGGCATACACGTTGTCCACCGGGATGTCGAAGAAGCCCTGGATCTGGTCGGCGTGCAGGTCCACCGTCAGTACGCGATCCACACCCGCGGTGCCGATCATGCGCGCCGCCAGCTTCGCCGTGATCGGCACGCGCGCCGAGCGCGGGCGACGATCCTGACGGGCGTAGCCGAAGTACGGCATCACCGCGGTCACGCTGGCAGCCGAGGCGCGCTTGAGCGCGTCCACCAGCACCAGCAGCTCGAACAGGTTTTCAGCACTCGGCGCCCCGGTGGGCTGGAGCACGAACACTTCCTGGCGGCGGACGTTCTCTTCGATCTCCACCTGCGACTCGCCGTCGCTGAAGCGACCGACCAGCGCCTTGCCCAGGGGCACGCCAAGACGCTGGGCGACATCCTCAGCGAGCGCACGGTGCGCATTGCCGGTGAAGAGCATCGGGCCGGACGTATCGACTGTCATTTATTTAAACCTGAGCCATTGTGTGGAATGGCTGGGGCGGCAGGATTCGAACCTGCGCATGCGGGAATCAAAATCCCGTGCCTTAACCAGCTTGGCGACGCCCCAGTATCACTGGATTTTTCTGTTACTTGCCTGCCCTGCCGACACCGCGATGGCGCGCCAGGGTCACATGCAGCGTAGACGTGTTCACCCCCATGGCCACATGGGCCGTAAAGCGGGGAGGACAACGTTCCGCTACGGCTTCGGCACGCTCCGGGGACTCCGTCTCCAGGAACACACACGCACCGCTGCCGGAAAGCCTTGCCCGGCCGAACCCACCGAGCCAGTCCAGCGCCGCTGCCACGCGCGGATGTCGCGCGCGGACTACGGGGGTGAACGTGTTCTCGACTGTTTCGCCCGAAGCAAAGGATGAAATTGTCGCTGGCGGCGCATTTCGTGTCAATTCAGGCGCTTGAAAAAGTGCTGCCGTGGGCACGTGTTCATGGGGCTCAAGCACCACATACCAACGCTGCGGCAGGGTTAGCGGGGTCAGTTTTTCGCCGACGCCTTCGGCCCAAGCTGAACGACCGCGCACGAAGACGGGCACGTCCGCGCCCAGCTGGCGGCCCAGGTCGGCCAGCTCGTCCTCGCCCAGCCCCGCACCCCACAGCCAGTTCAAGGCTACCAGGACGGTGGCCGCGTCGGAGCTTCCGCCGCCCAGGCCGCCGCCCATGGGAATGCGCTTGACCAGTTCGATATCCGCACCCGCGCCGGCCGGTGCATGCGGCTGCAACAAGCGGGCGGCGCGCACCACGAGGTCGTTGTCCGGGGGCACCTCCGGCACGTCGGTGAGCCGGTGGACCTCGCCGTCGCGACGCATGCGCAGGGAGATTTCGTCGCCCCAGTCAAGCAGACGAAAGACCGTCTGCAACTCGTGATAGCCATCGGCGCGACGGCCGGTGATACGAAGAAACAGGTTCAGCTTGGCGGGAGCCGGCCAGACGGACCATTCACCCGGCGCCAGCGGCGCCAGCGGACGGCTCATGAACACGCGCAAGTCATCGGGAAACCCGTTTTCGCGATCGCGTTCACGGGCAAAGCCGAACCGCGGATCATCCTTGTCGACCGCGGCGAATCCGTGTTTTGCGTAGAACGGAGCATTCCAGGGCACATCCGCCAGTGTGCCGAGATCGACCCGGTGATAGCCGGCCGCCCTCGCCCAGGCGCAAGCATGCTCCAGCAGGGCAGCACCGATGCCGCGCTGGCCGTGAGAGGGCAACACATCCATCTCGGCAATACCCATCGCATCGCCGCCCTCTTCCGCATCCAGCCACACGAAACCGACCGGCTCGCCGGAGCCGATCACCGCCACCCATACCAGGCCGCGGGCAATCGCCTCGCGCAACACCTCGGGTGGCACCGATACGCGCCGATACGACGGCCACGCCCGATGGCCACGGAACAGCTCCACCGCGGCGCGTTCGATAGCACAAAGCGCATCAACCTGGTCGGGGCGGGCGCGCTCGATATGGAAGGTCATAGGCAGGGCTTTTTGCTATCGCCTCCTCTCCCCTGAGGGCGACCCCAAGGTAGTCCCTGTGGGAGAGAGGATTGAGGGTGAAGGATGGGTGCTCGCGGAAGCGTTCCTATCAGGGCCGGCTCCGGTCTGGCGTCATCGCAAGATTGGCCCCTCACCCTACCCTCTCCCCGGAGGGGAGAGGGAAAAGCGCTGTCACTGGATGCTCCACGACTCCACCGACAGC
Source organism: uncultured Gammaproteobacteria bacterium (assembly GCA_963765335.1). Classification (GTDB taxonomy): domain Bacteria; phylum Pseudomonadota; class Gammaproteobacteria; order Xanthomonadales; family Rhodanobacteraceae; genus Dyella. The sequence continues at coordinate 8,883 of CAVXWA010000007.1, forward strand.
CGCACCTTGTATGGCGGGTTATCGGCGAACACCTTGGTCGGCACGGCGGGTTGGCGCGTCCTGTCCCAGCCGGGGTAGCTGACGCTCCAGCCATCCTGGGTCAACTGCGTCGGCAGCCCATCGTCACCGAACTTCAGCTCGGCCGGACCACTATCCGCGCGCAGACCCAGCACCCAGGCGCGTAGATCATGCAGCGGCACATGCCAGCCCAGCACGTTCTGCACCAGCGATTCCGCATCCGGACTGCGCCGGGGGCCGCCCTCCACTCCTTCCAGCAACGCGCCGTCGGGCGTCACGCTGAGGCGGAAGCTCTTGCTGCCCACCGGACCATGCACTTCGAATTGGTAGCTGTCGCCGTTCTGGGTCCAGGTAAGCGTGCCGCTGCCGCCCCGGCTTTTGCCATCAACCACACCGGACACGCCGAGCTTGCCCTGCAGGACCCAGTGATCAGTATTGGCCAACAAGTGCTCGCGGGCCCGCTGCTGGTCGAGCAGGACGGCATAGTCCACCTTGGGCGGCGCGGGACGGACCTGCTCCCGATGGACGCAGGCAGCGAGCAGCAGCGGCAACGCCACCGCCATAAGTCGAATCGGAAGCTTCATGGATTGAGGCGCTTGAGAGTGTTGTGGAGGTTGGCGCTTTGCGGGTCGATCTTACGCACTTCGTCGAACACGCGCCGCGCGTCCTCCTGGCGCCCCTGCTTCCACAGCACCTCGCCAAGGTGCACGCCGACATCGGCGTCCTTCTTGGCCATCCAGGCGCTGCGCAGGGTTGTCTCGGCCTGGTCCGGATGGCCCAGCCGGTATTGCAGCCAGCCCCAGGAGTCCTGAATGGCGGGATCGTTCGGCCGCGCCGCGCGAGCCGTTTCAATCAGCCGTTGCGCCTCGGACAGGTCGCGATTGGCATCGGCCAGCGTATATCCGAGCGCGTTGATGGCGTCGGTGTCGTCCGGCTTGAGCTCCAACAGGCGTCGGAAATCCGTGACCGCCTGGTCGACCTGACCCTCCTCGGCGTAGGCCAGGCCCCGTCCGTA
>CAVXWA010000008.1:0-151497 GCA_963765335.1 uncultured Gammaproteobacteria bacterium
CCATTGCTTTCACCGCCAGTCGTCACGACATCGACTTGCAGCGATCCGGCCGAATGCACTCGGGTTAACTAGTCGCTCCGAAGCAATAGCGAGAGCGTTGGTTGGCGGCGCCGCGATCGATCGTGAAAGATGCCGTGATAGGTCTGAGCGATGCTTCGAATATCGAATGTCGTGTAGTTCGGGATCGGGATGCTTGAGGCCGAGTGATCACCTGGCTTCACTTTCACAACGATCGCCAGCGACTGTCGATGATCCCGCCCGACCATGAGCCTGACCCGGACTTTTCGCGAGCGATGGTCTCGGGTTAGGCGCATAACGAAATCATGGATGAGACGGTACGCGAGCACGTGCATGTCGGCCGGTAGCACGCGAACTTCCCCACTCACGCGCACAGCGAGTGACACACCGGCTGCCTCCAGCGTCGTGGCTATCGGCCCGGTCAGGAGGGCCATGCGGAGCCCCTTGCTGTGTACGTCGCCCATGCGCAGTGTTTCGATGTGTTGCTGTAAGTCCCTTCGTGCGCTGCCTGCCTGGACCCAGCGCATGCGTGCCTTCTCGGAGGCCGACGACGTGGGGAGATCAACACGATCCTCCCGATCGGGGCAATCGAAGACGGCATAGGCCGATTCGAGGATTGCAGCACTGTGGCTGGCGCGCATCTCACCCCATTGCAAGTTCGCCCGGGCAAGTTTTAGATGCGCAGTGCTTTGCCGCGTCAGGAGACGAGTCCTCACCTGGAACTCGGTGACGGTGGCGCCCAGCAAAAGCATGGCGCTCCCGACCATTGTCATCAGGAACTGCACATCAACGAGGTCTGGAGCCCGCTCGTGCTGCATCGTGGCCTGAAGCGCGATGTTCCCCAAGAGGACTGTTGGAACGGCACCGAGCCAGCCGTGCCGATAGGTCATCACGACCACGGGAAAGAACATTGCCACGCGTGCCAGCTGCCGCATTTCCCCGGTGTGGCTGCTGGTGGCCATTGTCGCCATGACAAGGAGGAAGGCTATGGATAGGGCCATAAACCAGCCGTATCCGGTCGATGCTGACCTTTCCATGTCGCTGTCGATGACGTGGCGAGCCCGCTGATAGATCTGGTAGCTCAACATCGCTGGCGCTATTACCAGGATGCCGAGGTAGTCGCCGATCGTGAAGACAGCGAAGAAGTGGGCCCAGCTTTCCGGAAGGGGAGGGACAGCCGCGCTGTAGTGGATCAGGCGCATGGCCAGGATCCCGAAAGCGGCTGACAGCACTGCCGCCCCGATTCCGCCGATCAGCATGCTTACCACCGAGCGCGCGAGCTTGGTGAAATCGGTGCCCAGGCGCAGAAATCGCAGGACGAGCACGGGGAGTGCCGACGAGACGATGGGTCCTATGAGGGCAGTGATAAACCAGGCTGCCCCGAATTCCGATGCCCTGTCCGCCCTGTAGTAAGTGGACCCGAGCAAGTCGCCCGCGATGACTACGGGCCAGAAGCGATACGGTAGAAAGAGCAGTGCCGCGAAGCGAAGGCCAGCCGGCAGCAGCCAGTGGCTAACGGATGCCTCGCGTAGGACCAGATACAGCACTGCATAACCAACAACCAGCAAAAGTCCCTTCACGCCAAAAGTGCGCATGGTCTGTCCGATTGATGCGCAGCGTGCGTTGGGAAGGCTTTAAATTGCCGAAAAGCCTACTTTCCCTACAACGCGCCCGCCTATTTCTAACCCATCAATCTCCGACCCTGTGAGCTCAAGCGAGTCCTCATAGGAGTGCGTGCCTTGGAGCCGGAGAATCCCCTGTCCGCGTATCTGGAAGCGCCTGATCTGCGCTATGCCAGCTAGCTTGTAGACGTAGATGCCGTCCGCCACGACGCTCTGCGCCGCGGTATCGACGAACACCAGATCCCCTTTCTCGACGACGCCCCGCATTGTATCGCCAGGGCAGATGAATGCCCGGACGTTTGGCGATAGAAGCTCGCCCATGTTGGCGAGTAGGACCTGAGGGATATCGACCGCTGCAGCGCGTTCTTTAGAGTAGCCCTTGAGGTATTCGAAGCGGACGTATGGGGCTGCGCCGAGACCGGCTTGGGGCAGGGCATAGGCGTGGCTTCCCGGCGAGTCGCCAGCCACAGCAACGCGCTTCGGCTCTGGGCCGATCCCATGATTGAGCCAGTCCTCGGTGAACCCCTCAACACTCTTCTGGCGAGCGAGTTCCCGTAGGTGAGCAATGCCTGCTGCGCCAATCTTCTGTCGCTTGAGCCAGGTGTTGACGTGCTGCTGGGAGACGCCATCGAGCCGAGCGAAGTCAGCGCGCTCGATGCCGAGTAGCCCGAGCAGGAGCTCGAACCTCTCGAGGAGTGAGTTATCTGAGGCATGGGCATAAACCATTTGTTGATGTTTGTTGAGTTCCGAACTGTTCGCAATGAACAATGTGTTGACTCCACACTAAACAATGTGTTTACCATAGCGGCATGAACGCAATCACTCGCGCCGTTGGTTTCTTCCGCTTCAAAGCTCAGTTCGCCCGGGCCGTTGGGGCATATCCCCAAGAGGTCAGTCGTTGGCTCCGCACCGGCGTCGTGCCGCCTGGGCGCTGCAAGGCGATCGAGGAGGCAGTCAAGGCTGAGATCCAGGCCGCCAAGGATCGTGGCGAGACCAGTGAGGCGCTTAGCGCGGCTCCCGTGACCCGTTACGACCTGCGCCCCGATGTTTTTGGGAGCGCCCCGGAGCACCCATTGCCGCGCCGAAGCTCGGCCGTCTCGCGAGAGGCGGCCGAGGCAACTGAAGTTGTTTTGACCTCTTCGGCTTTGCAGGGCTGAGCCGCCTGTTTCGCGATCACTTTCAGATAGCAGCTCAAAGGAATTGAACATGGCATACGCGGATCCGCAGCTTCGAAGGCAAGACGAGAAGGTTGCGCTCAATGACATCGAACGACGCCGGGGCCAAAAGGCCGCCGTGCTGGCGGGAAGGCGCTGGGGCGAGCTGAAGCGTGAACTGATCAACATGGGTGTCCAGAAAATTCTCGAAGAACTCGGAGAGAAGCGTAGCGCCGGCCCGCATGAGTTCTGAAGACCGTTTCCACGGCCGTCTTTCTGCGATGGAGCTTGGTAGCGATGAGGCCTACGGGCGTCTGATTACCGCGGCCTCGTTGCTGGGAAAGTCACCTGAGCAGGTCGCGTTCGAGGCAGCGTGCCGCGAATTCGCTGGACGCGCGGGACTCACGATGGAAGACGCCGCCCGTTGTTTGCGTGAGCTAGACCGAACTGACCCCTCCCACTTTTCCGGAAAGAAGTAGGCGCTGACATGCGTGCCATCCCAATCGTTGACCAACTCAGCTTGATCAAGCCTGCGTTTCGATCTATCGGACGCGGCTGGTGGGCGCACGTTGGCTGGCGCGTCTGTCGAACCAGTCCGAGGAGCCTGTAATGGCCTCAGTGTGGATCAAGATGCGCGGCGACCTCGATGAGGATCCGGCCGTCATCGGCATGGCTGAGATCCTCGGCCTGGACGAGTTCTCCATCGTCGGCCGCCTGCACAACCTATGGTCATGGGCTGACCGTCAGTCACGCGATGGTCACGCATGCGGCGTGACAGAAAGATGGATCGACAAGCGCATGTGCTGTGACGGCTTCGCGTCGGCGATGGTCAAAGTGGGCTGGCTCGATTTCACGGAAGCCGGCATCTCGTTTCCGAACTTCGACCGCCATAACGGCGAAACCGCGAAGCAGCGCGGTTTGGCGACCAATCGCCAGCAGAAGAAGCGGGCATCTGTCACGGAAGACGTACCGGACATGTCACGCACAGGGCGTGACAGCAGCGGTACGGATTGCGTGACCAGAGAAGAGAAGAGAAGAGAAGAACAGATAGGTAACTCCACTACGAGTGTGGAGACTGAGGTAAGCGCGAGCGAGACGACCGCGCGCGCTCGGTGTGCAAAGAGGCTCCGGGACATGGGTATGACCGACGTCCACCCGAGCCGCGTTGAGCTCTTCGAGATCCTCCGGGAAGGGTTCACCGAGCAGGATCTGGCGGACACCGCCGCCGAGCTCGCCGGCCGGAAGGGCGGCAAGGCGCCGAACCTGAATTTCCTCATCGCGACACTGCGCGGTCGCCGCACCGACGCGGTCAATACCACTCGTCAGCAGACGAGCGGCAAACCTTCGATCACGGACAACTTCCAGGACACCCACTATGTCGGAACTCCAGTCGAGCAACTCCCAGTCGAATTCCGCGATGCCGTTGCCGCCCTTGGCTGAGCAGACGACCATGCGCGAGTGTGCCGAGCACGGCTCGTACGAGGCCAAGTGCATCGAGATGCCGCTCGGCCTTGATCCTGTGGTGATGGGCTGCCCTGCCTGCGCGCGGGCAGCAGAGACCCAGGCAACCGCGCGCAAGCGTCGCTCCGAGCAGCTGGTGCGCATGCAAAAGCTGAAAGGGCTGACCTCCGCGGCGGCTATCCCCGAGAAGTACTCGACGGCCGCCATTGGCGACTACGTCACAGAGTTCCCGGGCGAGAAATACGCCAAGGCCATCTGTGAGACCTACGTGCGCACCTGGGCCGACCAGCGCCTGAAGGGTGGCTCGCTGGTGTTTACGGGCTCGTGCGGCACCGGCAAGACGCACCTGGCCTGCGCCATCGGCAACGCTGTGATGGGCGAGCACCTGGGCACGGTCGTCTTCGGCACGGTGCCGGAGATCATCGGCCTGGTGAAGGAGACCTATCGCGACGGCTCCAAGCGCACCGAGCGCCAAGTGATCCGCGACCTGATGGAGCCGGACCTGTTGATCGTCGACGAGATCGGCGTGGGGCGCGGTACCGAGTACGAGCTGCAGGTTCTGTTCGAAATCTTCAACACGCGCTACCAGGCCAACAAGCCGATCGTGCTGATATCGAACCTGACCAAGGAGCAGCTCGAGCAGTTCCTGGGCGAACGCGTGATGGACCGCTTCCGCGAGTGCGGCACGGTCATCCCGTTCAACTGGCCGAGCTTCCGTGCCCGCAAGCAGGGGGCGCTGTGCTGAGAAGTGCTGAACGCGTCCTGCAGGTTTTGAGTCTCGAATCGATGACGGCCAACCAGTTGGAAAAGGCCCTTGGTCTCTCTGAGGGGCCAGTCCGTAGGGTGCTCAACCAGTTGCGCGCCGATGGGTTGATCAAGAGCGCGCGCATTGCGAAGGACGATCGTGTAGGTGCGCCACCGCGCGTCTATTCGCTGGTCACCGGTGGCATGGTGGAGCTCGGAAAGGTCACGCAGACAAACGCCGCCGCGCTGGCGCGGGTGATCGGCGAGATCCTGCTCGAGCATGGCGAGGTCGCCGTCTTCGTCGGCGCGAACCATGAAGGGGCAGTGGCGCTGCACCATCACAAGGATTACGCCTTCGCCATGGACCGGCATATCGAGAGCCTGGTGGGCCGGTACCGGAGGGAGGAAGGACGCCGCTTCTCACCTGAAGCGGCCGCCGCGGATCTCCGCAGCCGATTGAAAGAGCTGAGCCAGGGGAATGTCCATGCGGCTTAGCCGTCGCGAATATCGCGCCAGTCAGGAAGGCCGCGGGCGGTATGCATCTAATCGGGAGCGCCCAACCTATTGCTTGGCCCACGACCAGCCGTACTTCACGAAGGTGAAAGTGGAGCGTGGCGTGTCGAGGCCCATGTGCCCCACGTGCAAACAGGACGAGGCCTGGATGAAGAAGGCCGTCGATCAGCTGGTCGAGGAGGGCGTCTATCCGGTCCTGGTGGGCGTCGCGCTGGCGCGCGCGGAGAAGCTGGCCGGCCATGAGCTGCTGAGGTTTCGCCGTGGGTAATGGATTGCGGTTCCACAGCGAGGAAGCCATGCCGCCGGCGTTGCGAGCGCGGCTCAATGCGACCCGGAAATCAGCCCCGGTCCTCCCGGCCGCTCCCCGCGCCCCGAAAGCTCCCCGGCGCGATCCCGAGCACGTGGAGCAGGTGACCTTCTTCATCCAGATTCGTGAGCTGGCGCGGGTCGACCAGGCGTACGAAGTCGCCGCTCGCCGCACGTTCGCCATCCCGAATGGCGGTAGCCGTACCAAGCGTGAGGCTGGGCGGCTGAAGGCCGAAGGCGTGACGCCGGGCGTGTCGGACATCTTCTGTAGCGTGGCGCGCGCCGGTCACCACGGCCTTTACATCGAGATGAAGTCGCCGACAGGCTCGGCGTCCGCCGTCCAGCGCGAATGGATCACCGAATCGCAGGACGAGGGCTATGCGGCATTCATCTGCCGCGGCGCCGAAGCCGCCCTCCAAGTATGGAAGGCCTACGTAGATGGAGGTGCGTTGTGAGCACACTGGATCTTTCCGCAGCGCACACAGCAGCGGTCGCCGCGTGTAAAAGCGCCTCGCGTTGGGCGTACCAGCACAACTACGTCGGCGGCGACAAGACCATCAGCGCCCGAGAGCCGAATGCCCATACGCTGCACCTAACGGGTCTGCACTCGTGGGACTACGCCAAGGTGGCTGGATGCACAACGCGCACCGCGCTGGCTCACCTACGCAAGCTGTACGCGGCAGGACTGATCGTCGAGCGCAAGGGCTGGTCAGGGATCAAAGACTTCACGCTGCCGCATGACGAGGCTGTGGCGCTAGGCCGGGAGATCATCGCCGAGCTACAAGCCGAGGGCTTGCCGTTCGATGACGAATGGCGCTCATCGCGCAAGGCGGCGGCATGACTCCCCACCTACCGCGTCAGCGTCAGCTCAAGGCGGACGAAGCGATGCAATATGGCTGCGAGCACTGCCAGAGGCGCTGGGACGATGAGCAGCGCCCGACGAAGTTCACGCAGCGCCTGGCAGCCATCCTGGCCATTGTGGTCATCGTCGCCTGCCTGATTGTCATCCGCTGGGCGAGTGGAGGTGACCGGTGAGTGACAGCCGGATCCCCCTTAGGCCGCTGGCAGTTCGCGAGGCAGACGGTCGGATAGCTGTGTACGTCGGCGCTGGCTTCAGATTCCTCGATGAGGAGACGGCGCGGCGCCTGCGCGACCAGCTCACCCAGGCGCTGGAAAGCGCAGGGCCTGAAAAGGAACCTGCATGAAGCGCACAGCACTCCTCCGTAAGTCGCCGATGAACCGGATCTCGCCCAAGCGCGCTGGCGTTGCATCCATCACGGCATCCGCTCGCCTGCTACCGCCCAGGAAGCAGCTACGCGCCGTTGCCATCAAGCCAAGCGGCAAGCGGATGAAGCAGGGGCGAAGCACCGAGAAGCCCTCCATGGAAGAGGCGATGCGCTTCGAGCACATCAAGGCCATTGGCTGCCTCGCTTGTTTGATGGGCGGGTTGCGGCCACCAACGCCCGAGGTACACCACCTCACGCAGACGGGCAGGCATGGCCATAAGCGCCGCGGCCATCGATACACGATCGGCATTTGCCGGTGGCATCACCGCGGCGTTCCGCCGGCGGGCATGAACGAACGGCAAGCGCTGGCAGCCCGTGGGCCGAGCTACCAGCTGCAAGCCAAAGCATTCCGTGAGCGCTACGGCAACGACGACTCGCTGCTGGCGCTCCAAGACCAACTGATCGAGCTGAGGGTGATTGCATGCAATTGAAGCCAGACGGACAGCGACAGAGAGCCTGGGGGCTGGCTGACGCCGAGGGCTACGTCACCCTGGCCGAGGTCTGTGAAAGCGCGGAAGCAGCCCGGGCGCTGCTCCGCGTCCTTCGAATTCGCCAGCCACACCGCCGCGACATGCGGGTTGTAGAACTGACCATCACCACACGCCAAACCAGTATCGACAACTCCAGGGGAACTCTATGACTCATCCCGCATACCTGCTGGCGCGCATGCACCCGAAGAACGTGCGCTTCGACATCGGCACTGGTGGCGTGCCGGAGCTGACATCCTCGGACATCGCTGGCGCGCTGGGTATGGTACCTGGCGGGATAGGGCGCGAGCTTCTATGCCTGGCCTGGTGGCCGGACAGCCGTTCATCCATCGAACACCACGCACTCAATCGCCTGAACACGGCGCTCCTTAGCGAGTGGTCACGCCGGGAATCGCTGATGCTGGATGCGATGCTGGCGATCGCGACCAGTGACGGGCGCGAATCGCTGCGCCGCGCCCAGAAGCTTTATTCGGCCGCCCACGCCGACCGATGGCCCAGCATCAACCAGGTGGAGAACGACTTCCGCCATCCGCAGGGCGCCTATGGGCTGCTGCCACAGGCGGTTCTCAACGAAGTGATCCACCCCAGACGCTGCCCACAGTGCGAGGGGCGTGGATCTGTGCACACCCGGACCGGCGCCGCCAAATGCACCAGGTGCGATGAGAGCGGCATGGTCAGCATGACCAATACGGACAGGGCCGAAGCGCTAGGCATCACTGAAGCCAATTACCGCCAGCGCTGGGACGCGCCATACGCGTGGCTGATGGACCACTGCACCGATGCGCTGAGGAAGGCGAGCAAGGCTCTTGAGTCCGCTGCGGCGTAAAGGCAAAAATCGTACTCGTGGAGTACGATTTTGCTGGCTACAATGGTTCTGCCGCTTCCTACCACTAAAGCGAACACATCATCCAAAGCCCTGCCATCTGGCGGGGCTTTTTTATTGCCTGGAGTTCACCATGCACTACCGCGACGGCCGTGAGGCAAAGAACGGCGACAAGATCGTCCTTCTCAACGGCGGCAAGATTGCTGCTGTTGGCGTGCTCTATGACGCCACCCCGGGCAACGATTACTGCAATGGCTACATCGCCTCCACCTTGGGTGGGCCCGTCAGCATTGCCTGCATGTGTGACTGTCTGCACGCCGATGACCTTGAGGCACTGTTGGCCGAGAAGGGCTTGGACAAGCGCCCACAAGGGAAGTAATCACCAACGACTTTGCTGCGCGCCCCTAGGTGGATATGCCGGGTAAGCCCTGCGGGGGACGTCCGGTCGTAGCATCAACATCGCGAACCTAGCTCAATTGGTAGAGCGTCAGCCTTCCAAGCTGAGGGTTGAGGGTTCGAGGCCCTCGGTTCGCTCCAATAGATGGAATGAGATGTCTCGCATCACTGCCCAACAAGCCGGTGGCGCGAACGTGTGTGCGTTCCTGGACATGCTGGCGCTCTCCGAGATTGGCGCGGCGTTGCTGGCCAATGCCCAGACGGATAGCGGCTACCGCGTCATCGTCGGTTCGACGCCTGGTCGCCCCTTGCTGTTCAGCAGCTATGCAACGCACCCAAACGTCTACAACCGGTCGACGGATTCGACTGCAGCTGGTCGGTATCAGCTTCTCTATCGTTATTGGTCGGCCTATCAGTCCAAGCTCAGTCTTCCTGATTTCAGTCCGTTGAGTCAGGACCTGGTCGCGATACAACAGATCAAAGAGCAGCGCGCCTTGGGCTTGGTGGCAGCTGGTCAGCTGGCGCAGGCGATCGATGCCGTCGCAAATATTTGGGCAAGCCTGCCCGGGGCTGGCTACGGGCAGCGAGAGAACTCGCTCTCGACGCTGCAGGCCGCATTCGTCGCCGCAGGAGGCAAATTGGCATGACCGAGCCCGTCACCACCACTCTCGGGCTCAAGCTGGGGCCGATGATCGCTGGCTTCGCGGGTGGCGTTGTGTCGCTGTCGAATCTGCGCTCCCTGACGTATCCACAGGCGCTGATGGCTGTCGTTGCTGGCGCTCTATGTGCCAACTACCTGACGCCCAGCGCCGTCAAAGTGTTTGCGATCCCGGCCGAGCTCAATCTCGGTATCGCCTTCGTGATTGGACTGGTGGGCATGAACATCGTGCCGGCCGTCAAAGCTGTTCTGTCGCCCGGCTTCTTCCGCAGCGTGCTCAGCCGCCTGCTCGGTTTGCCAGGGACTCCGCCCACACAGGGGGATGGAGGCTCTAAATGATGATTCCGTTGATCGCGGACGTCATCGCACTTGCGGTGATTCTCGCGTGCTCGCTGGACGTGGTTCGCGTCGTACATCTGCGCGACCAGCCTGTCCGGTCAGTCGTTTTTGCATTGCTGGCCGTGGGAGCGTTCGGGCAGCTCTTCGCCAATTTTCACGGGTATGCCGTGCACTGGTGGGCGCTATCGCTTCATATCGGAGTGGCGATTCCTGTGGGCACGCCATTCGTCCTCCGTTTCGTTTCATGGAGACGCTCGCATGGAGATCATCGGCAGTCTGCTGGCCGACCTGTTTGACCTGCTCTTCGGCCGCTGGCTGAAAGGGCGAGACGCGGCTAAGGCAGTGAAGGCCGCGCAAGATCAAGCCGCGGCTGAAGCGAACAGCGGCGTCATCCGCGATCAAACCGACGAACGTGTCGAGCAGGCGAGGGAACGCAATGAAAAGGCTATCGCTGCTGCTCGGGCTGATGCTGGTGGCTCTGCCGGGCTGCAAAAGCAATCCGACGACGTCAATGCCGCCATTACCCAAGCCAATCGTGAGCTGCGGTGAACATGAGCCTTTCGAACCTCTTGGCCTCTATCCGGCTGCGCCTGCTGGGCTCGGCTTCGACATCGACCCGCCCGACTATCTCAGTGCCATTGCCGAGCTCCGTCTCGCCAAGCAGTACATCGCTGAGCAACACCTCTGGGCCATCGGCTCCGCCGGTGTCTTCCAGCGCAACGCAATCAAGCGTCGCGGAACCGCTTCCTGCCTCGACGACCTCCGTCGCCGTGGCGTCATCCAATAACGCATCGGAGTCAGTCATGAGCCTATCCGCCGTTTTCACCCTTCTTTCCCTTGTGCCGAACGCGTTCTCCCTGATCGATCAGGCGGTGCAGAGCGTTGAAGCTTCCCTGGCAACCGTGCCGGGCGTCACTGGCAGCGCCAAGCTCCAGGCCGCCGAGCAGAAGGTGAATACGTTCCTGGCCGCCGCGGGCGCAGACATCGCGACCGTCTCCAGCCTCAGTGGCGTACTGACTCCGCTGATCAATGCAGCGGTCGCCATCTTCAATGCCAATGGCTTGTTCAAGAAGGCCACTTCTGCTGCGCCCGCTGCTCCGGCAGCCTGATCGTGGACGCGGCGCAGGTCATCTTCGCCGTGTTATTCGTTCTGTCGGCCACAGGGATACTCGCGATGGTAGCGCTTGATGGCATTGCCGACATCAAGCGCCGGAGGCAAAGGACGAAGCAGCATTAGGCGTCCTCATGCCCATCGACGTATCGGTTAGGTCAAACGTCAAGGCGGTCAGCAAGAGCCTGTCCGCCCTGGCGTATAAGCAACTCGGCTTCGCCACAGCGACGGCCCTGACGATGCTGGCGAAGGAAGTGGCAGTCGCCGAGTCGGCGAACATCGCCGCGACCTTCAAGAAGCCAAAGCCTTTCACGGTGAAGTCGATTGGTGTCCAGGGCGCCCGCAAGGACAACCTGGCAGCCAGGGTCTACGTGAAGCCGATTGCTGCGAAGTATCTGCTTCCCTACGAGACCGGTGGTGAGCACGAGCTCCCGGGCCGTGCGCTGCTCAATCCAAAGAACATCCGGCTTGACCAATACGGTCAGCTGACAAGATCGACCCTTCAACGACTGAAGGCGCGAAGCGATGTGTTCATCGGTCCGGTGAAGACGTCGCACGGCGAAGTGAATGGCGTATGGCAACGCATCCCTGCGAAGCGCGGCAAGCGAGCGAGTCTCAAACTACTGATTCGTTTCGGTGATGCGCTCCCAGTAAACAAGCGCCTCAACTATCGGAGCGGCGCTCAAGCGCTGGTCAACGCACGATTCGCTGCGGTGTTCAGTGCGGCCATGGCCAAGGCTATGGCGTCTGCACGGCAGTAGGGAAGGGGTCACCATCATCGCATCTCTGGAGACCCCCCCTGTCAATGGGTCCCTCCTGAGCCTTCTGACATCGTGGGCATTGCGCGCCGCGATGAGTCACCAGCTATGGGGTGCAAAAGGTGTACGCACCCATGTTGATTGATCGTTTCCAACGATGAACGATGGCATCTCCAAGCGGGAATTCGCACGTCGCGAAGAATGCTCTGAAGGTCTCGTCCGTCGCGCTGTAAATCAAGGCCGCTTAACGACTTACGATGACGGAACCATTTCGCCATCGTTGGTAGGAACGGCCTGGCGGAAGGGCAATGTCGGCGAGGCCGAACAGCCCCCGGACGGTGCGCACACCGGTGCGCACACGCGCGTACAAGTGCGCACACCTGTACGCACTGACCACTCCGCCGGCGAGCAGCCAGACGACGAATCGCTCGCGGCAGAGGCCGAGCGCCTGATCGAATCGGGCGCCGTCGTCATGCTCACTTACGGGCAGGCCGTCGAGCGCAAAGAAAACTACCTCGCACTGCTGCGGCAGCTCGAGTACGAAGAGAAGTCAGGCCAGCTAGTCGACCTGGAGGTCGCAGAGCGCGAGCTCTTCGAAGCTTCCAGGTCATCGCGAGATGCCTGGTTGAATTGGCCGGCGCGTGTCGGCCCCCTGATCGCGGCGGACCTGGGGCTGGAGGCCGACAAGGTAACCGAGGTGCTCACCGCCCATGTCCACAAGCACGTCGAGCTGCTCGGCGAGCCTGACGTCCAATTCGCGAACGAGTAAGGCTGGCCGCTTGAAGCTGGCGTGGCGTCGGGGGTGGACCCCGCCGCCACGCATCAGTGTTCCCGCCTGGGCCGATCGGTATCGCAAGTTGGCTAAGGAGGCCGGCAGTACATCCGGCAATTGGGAGACCAGTACGGTCGAGGTGGCGCGCGGGCCGATGCTCGCAGTGACCGAGCCAGGCGTACATGTCATCACCGTGATGGTGAGCACGCAGCTGTTGAAGACGGCGTTGTTGGAAAACGTGTTCGGGTACTTCGCGCACCTTGACCCTTGCCCGATGCTGCTGCTGCAGCCGAAAGAGGATGCGGCGGAGCAGTTCTCCAAGGAGCGCATCACTCCGCTGCTTCGGGTCACCCCCGTGCTGCGAGAGCTGGTGGGAACTGGGCGCACGCGTGCCTCGGACGAGACGCTGCTGTTCAAGGCTTTCCCGGGCGGGTTCCTCGCGCTCGCTGGCGCCGGCAGTCCTGACAACTTGGCTCGCCGCCCGATCAGGGTGTTGCTAGCCGACGAGGTCGACAAATATCCGATCACTCGAGAGGGTGATCCCATCGCCCTCGCCGAGGAGCGAACGGCAAGCTTCGGCGCTAACTGGCTATCAGTGCGCGCGTGCTCGCCGACGGTTGAGGATGAGAGTCGAATTGCTGACAGCTACGGCGAGTCGGATCAGAGGCGAGCATCGGTAAGTTGCCCGCATTGCAGACACCGGCAGTTCCTCGATTTCTTCAAGCATGTCGAGTGGGACAAAGAAGGTGGTGACCACCAGACCAAGAGTGCGCGGATTTTCTGCGAGCATTGCGCTTGCATGTGGTCGGAGGGCGAGCGTCTGAGGTCACTCGCCACCGTGAGGTGGCATCAGACGCGCCCCTTTACCTGCTGCGGCCAGCGGCATGTGCCGCTCGAGGCCTACGAGGAAGAGTGGAAGGCTAGGTATGACGGTGCGATCGACCGGATCTGGTCCTGGTGGGTCAGCGATCGATTTGCGGTCTATCGATCCGTTTGTCCGGACTGCGGACGGATGGCGGTCGAGAACGATCACGCCGGGTTCCAGGCAAGCAAGCTGTATAGCCCTTGGTCCAAGGACAAACCGGCCGACATCGCCCGCAAATGGCTGGCCGCAAAAGACGACGAAGACAAGAAAGCAGGCGTTCTGGAATACGCAGCTGGGCCTGCCATATCGCAGGCACTCCGGAAAAGAGATCCAGCTCGAGGCGCTCGCCGGTCGCTGCGAGGTCTGGGGTGCTGATGTGCCAGACGGCGTTGCCGTCGTAACAGTCGGTGTCGACGTCCAGGACTACCGCGTCGAGATCGAGGTAATCGGGTGGGGCAGGAACGAAGAGTCCTGGTCGATTGCCTATCACGTCATCGACGGCGAGTTCTCGGACCCGAAGGTCCAGGTGCAGCTCGATATGTACTTGCAGCGGCGTTGGCAGCGCGCCGACGGTCGCGGCTTCGAGGTCATGGCCGCCTGCGTCGACTCTGGCGGCCATCACACGCAGGCGGTCTACGACTTCTGCAAGGCGCGCATTGGCCGGCGCATATGGGCGGTGAAGGGCGAATCGGCACGAAGCGGTCGCCGCTCGCCGGTGTGGCCGACCTCGCGGCCGACGAGTCGCAACAAGAAGGCGTATCGGCCGGTGATCATCGGCGTGAACGCGGCCAAGGACACCATCTCTAGTCGACTGGCGAAAGACGTCGCCGGACCCGGCTACATGCACTTCCCGACGGATCGGGATCTGAACTATTTCGGCCAGCTCACCGCAGAGCGGTCAGTGCTGGTGGTGAAAGCAGGGCAGCGCTATCGGGTCTGGGAACTGCGACCAGGCCGGGCCAACGAGGCGCTCGACTGCCGCGTCTATGGATATGCCGCGCTATGCGGCTTGTTGCATTTCGGACTGAAGCTCAACAAGCGTGCTGAAGATATCGCCGTCATCAGCATTCCAGCCGTTGCATCGGAGCTCGACACTCCAGCTAGTACGGAAGAGGGCACAGCAATTCCGCGTCCGACCATTGGACCGACGGTGACGCGGCAAGCGTCGACGAATAAATCCATCACATCGCGGCTCGCCTGAGCCGGAGAAACCGCATGCGCTGCATTCCATTCAACCCGGCAACTAGCTTGCTGGCTGGGCGGCCGACTGCCCAGCTTCAGCAGGATCTGGCCAATGCGCAGCAGGCGTATATTGATCTTTCGACTGGCGCCAAGGGAGAGAGCTACAGCTATACCCAGGGCGACGGAACGAAATCGGTGACGTATACGCGGGCAAACATTGCCCAGCTCGCCGCGGTGATCCAGTTGCTCCAGGCTCAGTTGGGCGTGGTCGCCCGTCCCCGGCAACCCATGCGTCCGCTCTTCCGCTGATGACCGATCGCTCTAACAACGTGCCGGTGATCCTGGACGCCAGGGGTCAGCCGCTCACGCCGAATCGATCGCGGATGCTCGCTCCGGGCGGCAATGCACCATACGACGCGGCCGACATTCATGGACAGCATGTCGCTGCCTGGCGGCCATATCTGTACTCGCCCGACGGCGAGCTCAATATGTACCGAGACCGGATCGTTGCGCGAGTGCGCGATCTGGTTAGGAATGACGGCTGGGCGTCCGGCGCGGTCACCCGCATTCTGGACAACGCGATCGGTGGCCGGTACCGGCCGCTATTCCGTCCCGATTACCGGGCACTGGCCGCCTATACCGGAAACAAGGCGTTCGATGCAACGTGGGCGCACGAGTTTGGAAGGGTCGCCGAGGCGCACTACCGTACCTGGGCTTCCGATCCAAACAAATACTGTGACGCGCAGCGGTCGCTGACCGTTCCGCAAATCATGCGGCTTGCATTCCGCCACAAACTGGTCGATGGCGATTCACTGGCTCAGGTGATGTGGATTCCGGAGCGCGTCGGCTATGGCCGTGCTCGCTATGCCACATCCATCCAGCTCATCGACCCTGATCGCCTGTCGAATCCACAGCAACGTTTCGACCAGATGTCGCAGCGTGGTGGCGTAGAAGTAGACGAGCACGGGGCGGCCGTTGGCTACTGGATACGCAGAGCTCACCAGGGCGATTGGTGGGCCGCCGCCGATAGCGTGCGTTGGGACTCGATTCCGCGCGAAACGTCGTGGGGTCGCCCGATCATCGTGCACGACTTCGACCATGACCGTGCCTCGCAGCATCGAGGGGGCGCGGGCATTTTTACGCCAATCCTTCAGCGCATGAAGATGCTGGCGAAGATGGATTCCGTAGAGCTTGATGCTGCGGTCATCAATTCCATGTTCGGCGCGTACCTCGAAAGCCCGTTCGATTCGCAGCTGATGGAGCAGGCGGTTGGTGACAGCGTCGACATGAGCTCCTACCAAACGCAGCGTCAGGACTTCCACAACGAGCGTCGGACGATGCTTGGAGAGATAAAGATCCCGACCCTGTTCCCCGGCGAGAAGATCGGTACAGTCAAGGCCGAGCGACCCAACTCCAACTTCTCTCAGTTTGAGAAAA
This sequence comes from uncultured Gammaproteobacteria bacterium, assembly GCA_963765335.1. GTDB lineage: Bacteria > Pseudomonadota > Gammaproteobacteria > Xanthomonadales > Rhodanobacteraceae > Dyella. The sequence continues at coordinate 15,934 of CAVXWA010000008.1, forward strand.
CGTTCCTACGGAATTTTGCGGCGGCGACCGGCCTATCTGCTCAGCAGATGAGCCATGACTGGTCGGATACGAACTACAGCTCCGCGCGTGGTGCGCTCCTGGAAGCCTTCAAGACGCTCAAGCGTCGGCAGGCCGATTTCAGCCACGGATTCGCCCAGCCCGTGGTCAGCTGCTGGCTCGAAGAGTCGATGGACGTCGACGACTACCCCATGCCCCGCGGTGCTCCTGAGTTCGCTGAGTGTCGCGCCATGTATAGCCGTGCGGAATGGATGGGACCGGCCCGCGGCTGGATTGACCCTGTGGCCGAAAAGCAGGGGGCAGTGCTCGGGATGGATGCGGGTTTGTCGACGCTCCAGATCGAATGCATGGAGCAGGACCTCGATTGGGAAGAGGTTCTAGACCAGCGCGCGCGCGAGATCGAGAAGTTCACAGCGCTCGGCATTCCAGTCCCAACATGGGCGGGGATGCAGGTTCCCGGCTATACGCCGGCCAGTGAAGTGGCGAAGAAGCCGGAGGCTACCTGATGCAGTTCGAGCACCTGGCGCAGCGCCTGTTCAACCGTCCGCTGGCGATCCACCGCGACAAGGCGGAAGTGATCATGGCGGCGCTAGCCGAGCGCCTTGGCATTACGCACATGTCGTACGTGGATGGCCGAGCGATTCAGCCGCAGGCCTTCTACCTCGACGACGATGACGACGGCTACGACAGTCGCGAAAACCGGGACAAGGGATTTGATCTGATAGGTCCTGTGGCCCGGATTCCGATCCAAGGCACGCTTGTTCAGAAACGCGGAACTCTGCGTCCGTATTCTGGTATGACCGGTTATGACGGCATCCGTCAGGCTTTCGCAGCGGCGATGTCCGATGACCAGGTCAAGGCCATCATGCTGGACATCGACTCGCCGGGCGGCGAGGTCGCCGGTTGCTTCGACCTAGTCGACATGATCTATGAGGCCCGCGGCGAGAAGCCGATTCACAGCATCCTGACCGAGTCCGCATATTCGGCGGCATACGCGATCGCGAGCGCTGCCGACAAGATCTGGGTGCCGCGTACCGGTGGCGTTGGTTCCATCGGCGTCATCTGCATGCATGTCGATTTTTCTAAGGCGCTGTCCACGGCCGGCGTCAAGGTGACCTTTATCACCTATGGCGACCGGAAGGCGGACGGCCATTCTGAGATTCCTCTGTCCGATGAAGCGTTCGAACGCTTCCAGGCGGACATCAACACCATGGGCGAGCTGTTCGTATCGACCGTCGCCCGTAATCGGAATGTCGCGGCCAGCACGGTGCGCGATACCCAAGCCGTGACCTACCTCGGCGCCTCCGGCGTTGAAAAAGGACTCGCGGATGAAGTGGCGGCGCCTGATGCCGCGTTTCGGGCACTCGTTGCCGAGCTGGCCTAACCCTTTACGGAGCAAATCCACATGAGTAAGAACACCCGCGCCGCCGGTGCTACGGCGGCTTTTGCACATCTGCTGGGCCTTGGTCCTCGTGCCGATAAGGAAGACGAGGAGAAGAAGGGCAAAAAGGCCAAGCGTGCTGAGGACGACGACGACGCTAAGAAGGGCGCTCGCCGCGCGGAAGATGACGACAAGGACGAGCGGGACGATGAAGAAAAGGACGAGCGCGCGGAAGAAGATGACCGCGATGCCGAGGATGACAAGGACGAGGAAGAAGACCGCGACGGCAAAAAGGGTAAGAAGGCCAAAAAGGCCAAGCGCGCCGAGGAAGACGATGACGGCGCCGATGCCGAGGACGACGACAGCGACGAGGAAATGCGTAGCAACAGTGCTGCCGCAAACGCCCGCCGTCGCGAGCGCGCTCGCTGCAAGGCCATCTTCTCATGCGCAGCGGCCGGTTCGCGTCCTGACGTAGCCGCTTCGCTTGCCTTCACCACCACGATGTCCCGTTCGGAGGCCATTGCGGTGCTCACTACAGCCGCAGTTGGCTCCGCGCCGCGTGGCTCCCGCCTAAATGAACGCATGAGCCACGTCAGCGTACCGAGCGCGGGCGCCGACGACGCGCCTGACGCTCCTGCAGGCATGAGCAAGGTTGCTGCCGCAATCGTCGCCGCTGGCGCCAAGGCGCGCGGCGAGACGGCTCACGGCAAGTAACCCCGGCGCTTTAAACCCTTTCATTCCAGGAGACCATCATGTCCCTCACGCCTTCGCTCATCGGCGACAACGTCCAGCAGCCGGGCATCCAGGCGCAGATCTATACGCCGGATCAGCTTATCGCCGATGCCCGCAACCTCGTTTCACAGCCGATCATTCTCGGCGCCGGTACGCTCAAGCGTGGCACGGTGCTGGGTCAGACCACGGCCAATCCGATCGAAGCTGCGCCGGGTGCCAACACCGGCAACGGCACGATCGGTTCGTTGAACATCACGTCTGGCTATTTGGTCGGTACGTACAACGCCCTAGCGACCAGCGCGACCTTGTTTGCGGTCACCGACCCGGAAGGGAATAGCCTCGGCAACGCGACCGTGGGCAGCCTGTTCTCTGGCGGCGGCATTGCGTTCACTCTTACTGCCGGCGGCACTGCGTTCGTGGCAGGCGACTCGTTCGCGATCACCGTATCCGACGCGGTTGGTGTCTACATCAAGTGCGTGAAGACTGCTGGAGACGGCAGCCAGACGCCCGTAGCCGTGCTCGCTGACGACTCGGACGCATCCATAGCCCCGGTGACTGCTGGCGGCTACCTGGCCGGCGAGTTCAATGCCTCCGCGCTGATCTTCGACACCTCCTGGTCGCTGCCGGCCCTTGTCTCCGCGCTGCGTCCCTACGGCATCTTCGCCAAGAGTTCGGTGTCCGCCGCCGCGCCGTCCAACAACAGCGCCCCGTAACCCACAGCGCACCCGTCGACAAACGAAGCCCCGCTTTTGCGGGGCTTTTTTTATGCGCCGGCGTCAGACCATAACCTTCGGAGAGGCTAGATGACTTCCACCAGTTCGTTCCCCTTCAGCACCACCGACTTGATCGAAGTGGTGCCCACCCTCAAGCGCGCCCAGAAGTTCTTGCTCGACCGCTTCTTCCCCAACATCAAGCTCAGCGACACCGAGTTCGTGGCGATCGATATCGACGTCGGCCTGCGCCGCATGTCGCCGTTCGTCAGCCCGCTGGTTCAGGGCAAGCTAGTGCAGCAGCGCAGCTATCAGACCAACATCTACAAGCCGCCCTACATCAAGGACAAGCGCGCTCCCGATCTGCGGAAGCCCGTGATGCGCCAGATTGGCGAGCGTATTGGTGGTGGTGACCTGTCGGGCGCCGAGCGCGAGATGGCCAATATCAACTTCGAAATGGCGGACCAGATCGACATGCTCGATCGTCGCCTGGAGTGGATGGCCGCGCAGACTCTGCAGTCGGGAAAGCTGACGGTCGCTGGTGAAGGCTTTCCGACCGAAGTGATCGATTTTGGTCGCGATTCGTCGCTGACGACGAGCCTCACTGGCACTGCACAGTGGACGGCGGCGAACATTGCCGCGGGCAATGCGTCTCCCACCCAGAACATCGAGAAGTGGCAGCACAACACCCTGCGTCTGTCTGGCGCTCAGTTGTCGGACATCGTATTTACGACCAGCTCGTGGGAAGGCTTCATCGCGGACCCTGTAGTCAAGGGGGCCATCTACTACCCGAAGCTGAGCGAGGGCGGAAACGTCATCAACCCGGCCGCGCAGATCGCGCCGGGCGCGGTCTACAAGGGCCGCTGGGGTCAGTATGACCTGTGGCTCTACAACGACTGGTTCATCGACGACGATGGCGTTGAGCAGCCGATGCTGGTCGACGGCACGATCCTGATGTGCGGTCAGCAAATGATGGGAACTCGCGCCTTCGGCCAAATCCTTGACCCTGCCTTCAACTATGCCTCGCTGGCATACGCTCCGAAGACATGGGTTGAGCACGACCCGGCCCAGCGCATCCTGCTTATGCAGAGTTCGCCGCTGGTGATCCCGAGCCGTGTGAACGCTTCGTTCGCGGCGACGGTTTGCCCGCCGACGGTCACGCCGTAATGGCCGCTGTCGCTCCGGCGACGGCCGCCAAGACCGTGGAAGCCGTCGTCGCCGCAGGCCGTTCCGTGACCGATGCTACTGGCCAGCTGCGCATGCCTGGCCAGACAGCTCAGGTCGACGTTGCTGATCTGAAGCGCCTCCGTTCGCTTGGCTTTCTCGCCCCCAAGGGCGAGGAGGTGCTGGGGGCGCGGACAGGTCCGCATGTCACCGCCTCTGCCGGTCCTCGGGTCACGCTCGCCTGATGGGCATCGACTGGGACAAGTGCGTTCTTGGGCCTACCCAGTCCGTTTTCGGCGAGCCGGCGACGTATTTGCCGGCCGCCGGCGGCGCGCTGGCAATCACGGGCGTGTTCGATGCGGCCTACAAGGAGGTCGACCAAATCGATCCGTTGTCGGCCAATTCGACCATGCCCGTAATTGGCGTTCGCTTGGCTCAGTTCGCCGCGGCGCCGGTGCAGGGCGACCAGGTGCGTGTTCTTTCAGTAGGCAAGCTCTTCCTCATCAACGACGTCCGGCCCGACGGCCACGGTTGGGCGAAATTGATGCTGAGCGATACGGGGTTGCCGTGACCACGACAGCGCAATTGCGTGACCTGACCGTCATTGCGGTCACCGGTGCGACCGACGCCATGCAAAACGTCTTCAGCGTGCGCTCGTGGCCAACCGTTACGGCCTCCGGGTTGCCGATCCTGTATTTCAAGCCGCCCAAGGAAGAGCGGGAATCGCTTGGACCTAACGGCGCCCCGCAATACAAGGTCACGTCGACTATTCGGATCGTGGCCCGCCTGGAAAAATTCGCGAAAGCAAACGACCAGGCTTCATATGAGGTCGAGCAAGCGCTCGAAACGTTGAAGCAACAAATCGAAATGGCCGTGATTAACAACCCGGCCATCATGTCTTTGTTGCAGCAGTTCCCTTTCACTCACGCCGAGATGGAAGTGAATAGTGAGAGCGGTAAGACCTTCGGCGAGCTGTGCATCGACATCGGCATGGAGTTCTACCAGGGCCCCGAAGACTTCTACCCCATCGTCGGAACGCCGATCGAGGAACTCACCCTCGATGCCGATCTGACCAACGTGACCGATCCAAACGGCACGTATCCCAATCCACCGTTCCCGGCATCAGTGACGCCGGCTCCGCGAACCAGCGGGCCGGATGGTCGTGCCGAGGGCGGGCTCGATATTCAACTCCCGCAGTAGGAGCGCACCCATGGTGGTTTATCCCGCACCCGGTCTGAGCATCAGAGACCCGGTGAAGAAGGACCTGTTGCCCGATACCGGGCGAGAGGTCAGCGAGCACGATCAGTACTGGAACCGCCGCATCGCCGATGGCGACGTGGTGACCCAGCCTCCGACTGCCGTCCGCACCGTTCCAGGTGCGAACAATGGGAGCAGTGACGAATGAGCACCGTTCCGTTCAACAGCATTCCCCAGGGCCTGCGTGTCCCGCTCTTCTTCGCGGAAGTCGACAACTCGCAGGCGAACACGAATCAGCAGACGCAGCGCGCGCTGATCATTGGCCAGATCACCTCGGCCGGTCAGGCGGTTCCCAACGTCCCGATCATCAGCCAGGGCGCTGCCGACGCAGCCGTGCAGGGCGGCCCAGGTTCGATGCTGGCGCTGATGACGGCCGCCTACAAGAACTCCGACAGCTTCGGCGAAGTTTGGTACTTGCCGCTGTCGGATGCTGCCGGCGCAACGGCTGCAACTGGATCGGTCGTGTTCACCGGCACGCCGACGGCGACCGGCGCCGTCAGCCTCTATGTCGCCGGTCAGCTGGTGAGCATTCCGGTCGGCCTGACCGATACGCCGACCACGCTTGCGACCGCGCTGGCCGCTGCAATCAACGCAGCCAATCCGACCCTGCCAGTCACGGCCGCTGCGGCTACCGGTACGGTCACGGTCACTGCGATCAACAAGGGTCTGGCAGGCAATGACATTGATCTGCGCCTGAACTACCTGGGATCGGCAGGCGGCCAAGTGACCCCCACCGGCATCACGGCGACGATCACGGCGATGGCCAGTGGCGCGACCAACCCGACGCTGACGACTGCTCTCGGCAATCTCGCCGATATGCCGTTCGACTTCATCGTTTGCCCATACACCGACACGGCCTCGCTCAACGCCCTGCAGGCGCTCCTCAACGACCAGACCGGTCGCTGGAGCTGGGCAGAGCAGGTGTATGGCCACGTGTTCGCCGCCAATCGAGGCACGCTGGCCAGCCAGACCACCTTCGGCCTCGCGCGCAACAACCAGCATGAATCGGTCCTAGGCTTCAATGACTCCCCGAGTCCGAACTGGGTTTGGGCGGCCGACTTTACCGGTACGTTCGCCGTCGCCTGTCGCGCTGACCCGGGTCGGCCCGCGCAGACGCTGAAGCTGAGCACGGTGCTGGCCCCGCCAGTGCAGTCGCGCTTCACTCTCGGCGAGCGCAATACGTTGCTGTTCGACGGCATTTCCACTTTCACCGTTGCCCAGGATGGCACGGTCGCGCTGGAAAACGTCATCACGACGTACCAGAAGAACGGGTTCGGGCAGGCCGACTCCAGTTATCTGGAGATCGAGACCATGTTCCTGCTGATGTTCGTGCTGCGCGATCTCGCCGGCATCGTCACCAGCAAGTACGCCCGCATGAAATTGGCCGCCGACGGCACGCGCTTTGCTCCCGGTGCAGCCATCGTCACTCCGTCGATCATCAAGGCGGACCTGATCGCTGAATACCAGAGCCTGGAATACCAGGGCTATGTGCAAAACAGCGATGCATTCGCCCAGGCGCTCATCGTGCAGCAGAACACGACCAATCCGAATCGCGTCGACGTGCTGTGGCCGGGAACGCTGATCAACCAGCTCCGCGTATTCGCGCTGCTGGCGCAGTTCCGCCTCTAAGCCCTTCGGGCAAGCGCCCTCGACCTAAGCCAAGCCGCCTTCGGGCGGCTTTTTTATTGCCTGGAGACCGCACATGGGCAGCAATACCAATCGCCTTGCCGGCACCGCGTACCTGTCCGTCGACGGACAGACGTACATGCTCGCTGGCGACTTCGAATACAACCCTTCACTGGTCACTCGCGAGACGTTGACGGGCCAGGACACGGTGCATGGCTACAGCGAGAAGCCGATTGCGCCGCACATCTCTTGCACGTTGCGCGACTCGGGCGGCTTGAGCGTGGCCTCCCTCAACGCCATGACCGACGTCACCGTCGTGGCTGAGCTGGCCAACGGAAAAACCATCATCGGGCGAAACATGTGGACGGTCGAAGCACAGACCTCCAAGTCCACCGACGCCACCATCGAAGTCAAATGGGAAGGCCCTCAGGGGTCCGTCTCGGAGAACTGATCATGCTCGTCGAAGAAAAGACCATCACCCTGCGCAAGCCGATCACCATCGGCAAGGACCAGACAGCGATCACCTATTCGGAGATCGAGCTCCGCGAGCCATCCGCTGGTGAGCTGGAGAAGGCCCAAGCCGCCGGAACGACTGTTGGCCAGAACATCACCCTGGTGAGCCTGATCGCCAAGATCCCGCGATCTGTCGTGGAGAAGTTCTCGCAGCGCGACCTCATGGAAGCAAGCGATTTTTTCGGCGCTTTCTACGCCAGTGGGGAAGTGACGGCAGAGGCTGGCCAGGGCTAATCGCTCAGCTCACCCGGTTTTACCGCTGGGGACCGCGCGAAGCCTGGTCCCTGACGTTACGTGAGCTGAGCTGGTGGAACGAGCAAGCATCGAGGATGAAGGGCGATGGCTAATACATTCAACATCGTCATCTCCGCGACCGACAAGGCGACGGCGACCGTACGAAAGGTCAACGACGCCTTTGACCGGATGGCGCGCCCGTTCAAGGACGTGGGCAAGTCCTTCCGGTCGCTTGGGAAGGAGCTTCACCTCCCCGCCATTGGTCGGGGCATCTCTGCCATTGGTGGCGTCAGCATCAAAACAGCGCGATCGCTGACGTCGATGGCCACTCCGCTGGCCGCAATCACGGGCGTAGCTACGCTGGCTGGCATGACCGTGCTGGTGGATCGTTGGGCCAACTTTGGCCGGGCCACGACGTACGCTGCCCAGGGCATCGGCATCACGACCACGAAGCTGCAGCAGATGCAGGGGATTGGCGCCCTGGCCGGCATATCGGCCGACTCGGTGACTTCAAGTCTGGAGTCGTTGGGCACGGTGATGCAGGACGCGCGATGGGGGCGCAACCAAGGCGCCCTCATGCTCTTGAATCGCGTGGGCGTCGGTCTCAAGCGCACCAAGGATGGCGCGTGGGATGTTGTCGGAGAAATGACGGCGATCGCCAAGGTGATGACGAGCCCGCAGCTGCGCAACAACCCCTACGCCCAGGCGCTGCTCGCGAATCAGTTGGGTGTCAGTGCGATGCTGCCAGTCCTGCGCCAAGGCGAGGCTGGTATCGCGCGCTATGCTGCCCTTCAGAAGCGGCTGGGCTACGTGTCTTCCCCCGAAGACATCCACAATGCCGATGCCTTCGCGCTGAGCATCTCCGGCATGAAGATGGCGGTGGAGGGGCTCGGGCAATCGGTTATGGACAAGGCCATGCCGGCCCTTCAGCCGTTCGTTGATGGCCTGGCCACGTGGGTAGCCAACAACCGCGAGCTGATCAGCCAGGACGTGGCTGGAGTCGTGAAGCGAGTTGCAGAATACATCCAGGGAATCGACTGGAAAGAGATCGGAAACAATGCGTCGCAGTTCCTGGTAGGTGTCAAAGATAGCCTCAAGGACATCGGCGAAGCGGCCAAGGACATCGCCTCCGTTTTCGACCATATCAGGGACACCAAACAGCACTTTTCGAGCGGCTTGGACTACCTGAAAGACCAGTTCGCGCATCCGTTCGCCGCAGCTAAGCCATATGGTGACCCTTCCGGGGGCGGCGGCATGAGTTTCGATGCATGGAAGGCGGCGAACGGCCACTTCTGGCAGAGCGACTCGGAGCAGAAGGACCTCTACGGGAAATATCAGGCGGGCGTCGCGTCCTCCAAGATCGATACAGGCCTGCGCAAGCGGGTCATGGATTATTTCCAGAGGCAGGGTTGGACTCAGGCCCAAGCGGCCGGCATTGCAGCCAACCTTGCCACCGAAAGCTCCCTCAATCCGAACGCGAGTGGAGACAACGGGGCAGCTTTCGGCGTCGGCCAGTGGCATGCCGATCGGCAGAAGGCATTCGAGCAGTGGTCTGGGCACAGCATCCGCGGATCCTCGTTGCTCGATCAGCTCGGCTTCGTTCAATACGAATTGACGAAGGGCAATGAGCAAAACGCTGGCTCGGCCTTGCGTGGTGCGACCTCCGCTGATCAGGCTGGCGCTATCGTGTCCAGCCTCTACGAGCGACCGGCGGATGCCGCTGGCGAAGCGAGCCGGCGGGCTTATCTCGCAGCCTCGTGGATGAATGGCGGTGATGGCGCGACGCCGGCATCGGCCCCCGCAGGTCCATATGCGGCGGGTTCTCCCAATGCCGATTCCGCTGGCGCATCGCAGGTCAACGGCCGCGTCCACGTGGAAGTGACACTTCCGAATGCCCCGCCAGGTACGCAGGCGAAAGTGAAATCGACTGACGGCAGTGTGACGGCGAGCACGCGCATTGGATACTCGGGTGTAGGAGCGATTGCATGAGTTGGAGCGATGAACTTCAGCAGGCATCGTTCCGCGGGTTGCCATTCGGTGTGCACGGCGGCGAGGGCCGTTTTGGCCGCCGCGTCGTGCCCCATGAGTATCCGGGGCGAGACAAGCCCTATGTCGAAGATCTTGGTCGAGCGACTCGGCGCATCCGGCTTGTCGGATTCCTGGTCGAGAACAGCGTGGTATACGGCGGCGGCAGCGTAATCGCGCAGCGCGAAGCGATGATCGCTGCAGCTGAGACGGCCGGGCCGGGCATCTTGGTCCACCCAACCCTTGGCCAGCTCACTGTGAGTATCCCCGACGGGGGGCTGGCTGTCTCCGAGCGCTCGGATGCCGGTCGCTACTTCGAGTTGAACTTCACGTTCATCGAGTCGGGCGACCGCGTATTCCCGTCGATCACACAGGCTTCGGGAAGCCTGCTGAGCGATCTGGCCAATGCGCTCGGAGTGTCAGCCGCACTCGACTTCGTCAACGACATGACGGCGTCGATCAATCTTGGCCTTGGCATCGTCAACGGCGTGATCAGCGTCGGCAAGTCGGTCGTAGGCGCTGTAGTTGGCGTGGCTGCCGACTTTGCCGTCATCGCGGGGCAGATTTCCCGCGACGCGACGAGCTTGGCCAACTTGGGCAGTCTGCTGACTGGCAACTTTGGCCGCTACTCGAACGCGAACGTCAGCTCTGCCTTCGCGAACGGGCAGTCGACCTCCGGCGTGGGTCCCTGGACGATCGCATCGCTGACCGCGCAGGGCGCTGAGCAACGCGCCGCGGTTGATAGCGCATCAGCAGCCTTCAATCAGGCGGCTGCTGGCATTGATGCTGCGTCGGTGTCGACGTTCGCGGCGACAGCGCAAGCATCCGTAGCGACCCTTGCAGGGGCAATCGGCAACCCTGGTGACGCGATCAATCGCCTGGGCAAGCTGGCCACCTATTCGCCCACGCCCATTGTCGGTGGCGGGCAGGTTGCGGCTGCGATGTTGGTCGCCCAACAAGCTACAAGCGCCATTGTGCGGCGCGCGGCGATCGCGGCCATTGCGCAGGCAGTGGCCGCATACGCGCCAAGCTCGTACGACGATGCCGCAAACCTCATGGACACCGTCACTGGGTATATCGACGACGAGATCCTGATTGCTGGCGACGCAGGCGACGACTCAAGCTATTCGGCCCTTCGCACGCTTCGGCAGTGCGTCGTTCAGACCCTTACGCGCAATGGTGCGACGCTGGCGCCGCTGAAGGCATTCCAATTTCGGTCGCCGCTACCGTCACTCGTGCTGGCGCAACGCATCTACCAGGACGCGAGCCGTTCTGATGAGCTGGTGTCGGAGGCGAACCCAGTGCATCCAGGCTTCATGCCGACCAGTTTTCGCGCCCTGGCCACCTGAGCATGGAACAAGACGATCTCACCCTGACCATCAACGGTCAGGCCATTTCCGGCTGGACGGACATCCGGGTTACTCGCGGCATAGAGCGCCTGCCATCCGATTTCAGTATCGGGATGACGGAGCTCTATCCGGGCGAGCTCGATGCCGTCATCACGCAGCCTGGTGCGCCGGTGGTGGTCAGCATCGGCCAGGACGTGGTCATCACTGGCTATGTTGATCGGTTCATTCCGAGCCTCAGCGCTGATGAGCACAGCATCCGTGTCATGGGCCGGTCGAAATGCTGTGACCTGGTCGATTGCGCCGCCGAGTGGCCGGGTGGCCAGATCAGCGGTTCAACCGCGCTCGGCATCGCGCAGAAGTTGGCCGCGGTGTATGGAATCGGCGTCGATTGCACAGTGAGCGGGTTGCCGGTTATCCCTCAGTTCAACCTGATGCTCGGCGAGTCCGCTTTCGAGGTGATCGAGCGGATCTGTCGATATTCGGCGCTCCTGGCATACGACCAGCCGAACGGCAACCTGCTGCTGGCGCAGCTGGCCACAGTCAAGGCGGCGAGCGGGTTTGTCCAGGGACAGAATGTCATCTCCGCGTCGGTCGAATACTCGGCCGACCAGCGGTACAGCAACTACCAGGCATTCCTCCAAGCAGTCGACGTCTTCACGGACCTCGGTGAGGGCGGGAACCTCCTTGCGAACGTAAGCGACCCCAATGTATCGCGGCACCGTGGTCTGGTTCTCATCGCTGAGGCCGGCGGTGGCGGAAATCAGATCGCGCAACAGCGAGCACTGTGGGAAATGGCTCGGCGCGCCGGCCATTCGCAGGTCGTGACGATCGTCTGCGATAGCTGGCGAGACTCTGCGGGGACGCTATGGGCTCCGAACACACTGGCGCCGGTGGATCTTCCAGCGTTGAAGCTCGGAACGACCGAGCTGGCCATTGGCCAGGTGACCTACGCGCGCACGGAAGATAACGGCACGACGGCGACGATCGTGTTGATGCCGCCGGATGCATTCAAGCCAGAGCCCATCTTGCTTCAGCCGACCTTTGCGGAATTCAACGGCCCATTCCAATGAGCGCTGATCAGAACGCCATCATGCGCCTCTGGCGAAGGGTCCAGCTGACCGTCGGTCGAGGCCGAGTGACGACCAGCAACGACAGTAAGACGGCCCAGCTCCTGCAATTGGTCATGGGTGCCCTTGAAACGCGGGACGCTACCCCTCGCCTTGGCGAGTTTGGGCACGCGTCTCGGCCGCCAGTAGGTTCAGACGTCGTTGTTCTCTTCGTTGGAGGTGACCGGTCCAGCGGCGTCGTCATCGCGACAGGGCATCAGGCAAGTCGCCCAACCAACCTCGTCGAGGGCGAATCGATGCTCTACGACCTATGGGGCAAGGAGATCTACCTATCCGAAGGCGGCATTGTGATCGACGCCAAGGGGACACCGGTCACAGTGAACAATGCCAGTACTCTCACCGTGAACGCTTCGACAGAGGTCGTCATCAATACGCCGACGCTGCAGGTGAACGGGAATATCGTCGCGACCGGTGACATCACGGACAAAAAGCGGAGCATGGCTGCGGATCGCGTGATCTATAACGAGCATGGCCATTCTCCTAGCTCTACAAGCCCACCGAGTCCGCCGCAATGAGCGACATCACGACTGTTTGGAACGCTTCCCTCTCGCGTGGGGACTGGGTCGTGGCTGGCGCTGATCTCCAGAGTGGCGGTGATCTCAGCACTGCCGTCTATATCAGCCTCTTCACAGATCGCCTTGCGAACCCTTCGGATCTGATCCCGGATGGGTCGGATGATCGCCGCGGGTGGTGGGGCGACCTGGATGAGGACTACAGCATCGGGTCGCGCCTGTGGTTGCTGGGGCGGGAAAAGCTAACGGCCCAGATACCAGCCAAGGCCAAGGGCTTCATCACCGAAGCGTTGCAGTGGATGGTCGATGACGGCGTTGTCAGCTCGATCACGGTGACACCGAGCATCGTTCAGCCAAACATGCTCGCCACCCAACTTGTTCTTCAGAGGCCCGATGGCACGCAGCTGTCGGTGGCCTTCAATTGGGCATGGGCTCAGATCGACTGATCTGATCACCACGTGCACCTCGAGTGACTAGGGCCGCCATTGGGCGGCTCTTTGCTTTTCAGGGACCCCTCGATGCCGTATCAGCGTCCTACGCTTTCGGTGCTTCGCAGCCAGGTTGCGGCCGACATCTCTTCGGGGATCAAGGGCGCCGACGGTCTGCTCCGATTCGCAAACCTCAATATCTTGGGCACCGTCCAGGCGGGCATGTCCCATGAGCACTACGGGTACCTGGACTACATCGCCAAGCAGGCGACGCCATACACGGCAACTGATGAATGGCTGGAGGCGTGGGCGGCTCTTCGGAACATCTTCCGGGAACCAGCGAGGGCGGCCTCCGGCACAGTTACCTTCCTTGGGCAGCTGGGCACGTCCATTCCGTCCGGCACGCTGCTGGCGCGCGGCGACGGCTACGTCTACGAGACGACCGCCGCGGGAACAGTCGGCTCGGGTGGCCAGGTAACCGTCCCTGCTATTGCAGTGCTACCTCCTATCGACCCCGTGAACAATCCGACCGGGCAGGGCGCTGCCGGCAACGCGGCAGCGAGCACCATTGTCTCCCTTCAAGCGCCTATCGCCGGTGTTCAATCCAGTGGCACGGCAGCCACAGCATTCACCGGCGGCGCGGATGTCGAGCTGGATGATTCGCTACGCACCCGCATGTTGCTGGCGTATCAGCAGACACCTCAAGGTGGCGCCGTAACGGACTACGTCCAGTGGGCTCTCGCGGTCCCTGGTGTCACTCGCGCCTGGTGTGCGCCGAACGGCTTCGGTACCGGGACCGTCGTTGTCTACGTGATGCTGGATAGTGCCGAGGCAGGAAACAACGGCTTCCCCGTTGGCACGAATGGTGTGTCCCAGTACGACCCGGGCCCCGGCGGTATTCCCAGAGGAACGGTGGCGACCGGTGATCAGCTCAACGTCGCCAACGCTCTCATCAACGAACAGCCGGCCACGGCGCTCGTGTATGTGTGTGCCCCCGCGCCCAATACGATCAATATCGTCTTCAGTGGCATCGGCACGCCTTCCAGCTCCGTTCAAGCGGCGATCAATGCGGCAATCGACAGCGTCTTTCTTGAGCAGGGAAGCCCTAAGGCCGGTACGTCAGTCGAGCTGTCGTCGATTGAGTCGGCGATCGCGGCCATCGCCGGCACGCCGGGCTTCGTGATCAATTCGCCCAGCGGCAATATTCCCAATGCCACCGGCCAGCTTCCGGTGCGCGGAACGGTCACCTACAACCCATGACCGCGACCGTTTACTCAGCATCCGACTTCCAGGGCGCGATGTGGGCGCTTATGCCCCGTGGACGCGCTTGGAGTCGGGAACCAGGGTCCGTACAAGACCAGACGATCGCCTGCTTTGCGCCCTCGTATGCTCGTAACACGCAAGCGGCGATCAACCTGCTTGCAGACGCATTCCCCTCGACAGCGCTGGACCTGATTCCGGAATGGCAGGAGACGCTCGGTCTTCCGGATCCGTGTGCTGGTCCGGCTCCGACACTCATACAGCAGCGACAGCAAATCGTTGCGCGCCTGACCGCCACGGGTGGTCAGTCGATACCGTATTTCATCGGCTTTGCTGCGTCACTTGGTTATCAGGTGACGATCACTCAGTACGCACCATTCCGGTGCGGCCAAAGCAGAGCGGGACAGCAGCTCGGTGGCCCGGACTGGTTCTTCGCCTGGGCGATCAATGCGCCCCTCAATACCGTAACGCGATTCCTCGCCGGGCAATCAACGGCCGGTGAAGCACTTGGGACGTGGGGTAACGCGGTCCTTCAATGCGAACTGCAGGCCGCGGCCCCTGCGCACACCGTTCTCCAATTCCACTACTCCTGAGGCGCTATGTATCAGATCGACAATTCCACGGCTGCGGCAACGCAACCCGCGAGTACGGCTCCCGGAGCTCCGGGTTTTTTTACGGACGGCAGCCCCGCCGGCGGCGTGGCAGCCACGATTGTTCCTGCTGAATGGCTCAATGCCGTCCAGGCCGAACTGGCGAATGTCGTCAAGGCGGCTGGGGGTACGCTCACCAAGAATCTGTTCAACCAGATCGCCTTGGCCATTCAGTCCTGTCAGATTAACTACGCGCCAGATACGGGCACTGCCAATGCCTATGTCGTCACGCTGGCGCTTCCGCCGGCGGCGCTAGTTGCCGGCCTTGTTGTCAGCTTTCAGGCGACCCACGCCAACACCGGAGCGAGCACACTTAACCTCAACGGGTTAGGTGCCAAGCCCATTCTGGGTGCAGCGCACACCGCGCTGCAGGGTAATGAAATCGTCGCCAACGGCTTCGTTGAGGTCGAATGGAACGCTGCGCTCGCGTCATGGGTTCTGCTTGAGTCAACGGGCGGTGCGCTACAGGTTGCCACCGGCACGCAAGCAGGTCAGGCGGTAAATCTCGGCCAGTTCGCGAACTCAATTGCCGCTAGCGGATACACGAAGCTTCCTAATGGCCTAATCATCCAATGGGGGCCGTCAAACTTCTCTTCAACTGGCATTGCCAATACGTTCCCGATTGCATTTCCTAACAACGTGCTTGCAATTTCAACAGGCAATTACGGAGCAGCCGGCCTGACCACCAGCCTTAGCTATACAGCAACGTCAAAGACGGGCTTTACTGCTAGCAGCTCAACAGGCGCTGGCTCATACGCTTACATTGCAATCGGAAACTAATCATGGGACAGAAACTAGCAGCGTACAATGCAGCAGGCGCGATCGTCGCCTTCTATGACACTGAGGATAGCCCGGCTCCGGTTGGAGCAAACACGATTGCCATCACTGACGCTCAGTGGATGGAGTGCCTAACGACTTCCGGCTATACCGTTTCGGGCGGCGCGCTAGTCGCTCCGGTTGCGCTCACTGCCGCTCAGCAGCTTGCGGCGATTCAGCCGCAGCTATGCGCTCAGATCGATGCGACGGCGGATCAGGTCTATATCGCCATCGGCGGACCCTCGCCCGGCCGGCTGGCTGAGTATCAGCAGGCAAAGGCCGACGCGCTCGCGTATCAGGCGGCCGGCTACAGCGGCACCGTGCCGGCGACCATTCAATGCTGGGCTACGGCGTCGAATATCACCGCGCAGGCGGCGGCGCAGAGCGTGCTGACAACGGCGACGCAGTGGGAGGGTGCTTTGACTGCAATTCGATCGGCTCGCCTTCTCGGCAAGTCGGCTGTAACGGCAGCAGTCACGACGATAGCTGCACAGTCGGCGGCATTGGCGGCTATCGCGCAGATCCAGGCGGTAGCCTCCGCATGAATACCCTTAGCCTTCTGTTTTGCACGAATCCGCACAATCCTTTGAGTTGGGCAATCCGCGCCGGCAGTTGGTCTAAGTGGTCGCACGTTGCCGTCATCGACGGCAACGACGTGATCGAGGCGGTTGCGCTGGAAGGCGTAGTTGTCACGCCTCTTGCGCAGCGGCAGGCGCTCGACACGACCTGGGAGGTTGTCGAGCTGCCTTGCGGCAATCCGCAGGCCGTCATAGCGGCGGCACGCAGCCAGATCGGCAAGCCATACGATTACACGGGCGTGCTCGGGCTAGGGCTGCATCGCGACTGGCAAGAAACCGGGAAGTGGTTCTGTTCGGAGCTGGTGGCGTGGGCATTTGCGCAAGGAGGCGCACCGCTGTTCCGGCCTGAGTCAATGACTC
Source organism: uncultured Gammaproteobacteria bacterium (assembly GCA_963765335.1). Lineage (GTDB taxonomy): Bacteria > Pseudomonadota > Gammaproteobacteria > Xanthomonadales > Rhodanobacteraceae > Dyella. Next base: position 32,674 of record CAVXWA010000008.1, read on the forward strand.
GAGTTACGCCCGAACACCTTTGGAGGCTGTACCCGGCCGATGAGCTTGTACCAGTACCAGCGTAACGCCGGTTGCCGACTAAAGCCTTGATGGACGCAGCCCCGGCCCTAGCGGTCGGGGCTTTTTTTGTGCCTGCGCGTTGAGGGCGTCAGGCGAAATAGTCAAACACCCAGCTTATACCGGTGTTAAGCGTCCACAGGACGCCACCGGCAATTGCTGTCAACACCGCGAGGGCAGCGACATTCAGCCAAAGCACTAGGGATGGGCTCCACGGGTACACGTCACCGCGAGGTTTGCGCTTCGAGTCCATTCGATCATGCCCTTTGCATTGAGTTGATGATTGCCCGGTCGTACGCCGCCGATGAATTCATCAGGCCGACTTAGCCGTGCGCATTGCGGTAATTGCGAGGATAGCAAGTTCCATTACTTCGCACTCCCTGAGACCGCGCCGGGGTACCCTCGCCGGCATGAGCGAGCCGGTCGTCATCAACTGGGAGCAGGTGAAGATGAGCGGGACTCCGCTCGATCACTGGCTGGCGACTATCTCCAGCCCGGTCCGCTCGGTCATCTTCGCCTCGGTCAGCTGCTCCCTCCAGGGGCAGTGGTACGTTAACTTCAGCCCCAAGGGTCGGGGCCTCAGGGAACCGATCACCTACTTCCCCTACCCGAGTCGTGAGAAGGCCGTGGCGCACGTTGAGCGCTGGGGAAGGGCGCACTGGCAGACCATTCCCCTCTGGCAGCATCCACAGGATCGTCGCATTTAGCGGCGGTATGCTGGGGGCCAGCATAGCCGCCGAGTACCGATCATGTGCTACTCCGCCCAGATCGAAGCCGATTACGACAAGTTCGTCCGTGAGTGGGGCGCGATCATCAGCATCAAGCGATTCACCGAGCTGTTCTGGGAGAAGCGCAAGGACGGCGAGTGGGTGAAAATCCCCAAGGCGATGCGCGAGGCGTTTCGAAAGCCGCGAGGCGACGGCGGGTTCAATCTGGCCAAGATCGTAGCCGAGGGCGACCGGGAGCAGGCCGACGCCTACCAGGTGGAGATCGACGCTCAATCTGCGCGTCTGGAAAGGGCCGAGGCCGTTTTGGCAGGGCCCAAGCCCACCAAGACCGCGTCCAACGACAAGCGCATCGCCACTGACAAGATCAGCCGCGCGCAGCGCAACCTGGGCGACCTCACTCGTAAGGAACCCAAGGACCGCGACTCGCGCATCTACCCGGGTATCTATGCGCCGGTGATGATCGAGAAGGACGGCCAGCGGATTGTCGTCCCTATGCGCTATCAATGCCGACTGCCAGGCTGGGACGAGATCACCGAACGCAAATACCCAGGCACATACAACGCACGCCGGGACAAGCTCGAAAAGGCCTGGGGCAAGATGTTCGGCCACCGGCACGGCATCATGATCGTGACCCGGTTCTATGAGAATGTCTCCCGCCACAAGATGGAGGGCAGGGAGCTGGCTCCGGGGGAGAAGGAAGAGAACGTGGTGCTGGAGTTCGACCCGCAGCCGCCCCAGGAAATGCTGGTCGCCTGCCTCTGGAACATGTCACCGGGCGCCGATCACGGCACCGATCTGTTCTCGTTTGCCGCGATCACTGATGAGCCGCCACCCGAGGTGGCCGCCGCCGGCCATGACCGCTGCATCGTCCCAATTAAGCCAGAGCACGTTGATGCGTGGCTCAGTCCCGATCCGATCAACTTAGAAGCGCTGTACGCCATTCTGGATGACCGGGCCCGGCCGTACTACGAACACAAGCTGGCGGCGTAGCGGCAGCACTACTTGACCCCGCCGTTCGTAGGTCAACTCTTACGGTTGGTAGGTGGCCTGGAGCGCTGCGGGACCCAATGAACGCACCGTGGCATGGAGCATTCCGCAATACAGTCTGTTGGAGGATCAAGGCCGCCGGAGCGCTGCACTCCGGCGGGGTAAAGCTCAGCGGATGAAGTAGAGCAAGATGGGAAGCAACAGCTTTCCCAACTTGCGCAGGTCTACTTTCAACCTGAAACTGAGGTCGATCATGGCGGGAACTCCGTCATGGGATACCTCAGGCCGGCCCGAGGCATCGTTAGATGGCTCGGTCTTCTTTATTTATCGTCGCGTTGCTACGACGTGCGTTGCGCGTTCGCGACCGCGTCTCGCAGTTCGAAGCACCCCCCACTTCCCTAACCCTGATTCGGTCGCGCCCTTTTATCGTCTCGGTGATGACGTTTTGGCCGACAACCATCTGTTCGGCCTCGCCCTATTTGCGTCCGGCGGCGACGTTTTGACCGTCGATCAGGGGCGAGTGGTTCATGCCCCATTGAGCAGCCGCTAAGCCACCCCAGAGCACCCGGCTACGGGGCTCCTACATCGATCCAGTCTCAAACTGGACACTGATGCTGTTGCGGAGCATATCCGAATGCACATTGCCCATGGAGCAGCCACCATTTTTACGGTGATTTTTACGGTGACTCCAAAATGCGGGCAAAAAAAAGGCCTCGCAGCGATGCAAGGCCTTGATTCTTGGCGGAGAGGGTGGGATTCGAACCCACGGTACGCTTACACGTACGCCTGATTTCGAGTCAGGTACCGTTCTCAAACGAGCGTTTCGCACAGGCCCTGTGCAATCATCGGCCTCGTCGAAATTCAGGGCGAGGTGAGGGAAATGGCAAGGAAGCAACGCGTCTTTATTGGGTCCTCCGTTGAGAGCCTGGACATTTCAAAGGCCCTACAGCGCCAGTTGGATCACACTCACCACGTCACGATTTGGAGCCAGGACGTATTCACACCTGCGCGTGGCGTCTTCGAGTCAATCGCCGACGCCGTACGCGGCCATTCCTACGGAATCTTTGTTTTCGGTCCGGATGACGTAATGGAGACCCGGGACACAAAAATCATGGCGCCACGTCTCAACGTGGTTCTTGAGGCGGGCTACTTTGCGGGCGTTCATGGAATGCATCGGACCTTCATCGTGCAACCACGAGGAGGTAAGGTCCAAACGTTGTCTGACTTGGCAGGAATTAACCCAGTGGATTTCGACTGGGACCGTTTCCAGAGCGAACCCGACGCGGCACTAGGTAGCGCAGCATCCTCGATTGCCAGGGCCATCGAACTCGACCGGCTGACGTATCCGGCTAACCATCGAAATCGAAAGAACATCCTTTCGCTGGCCAATAAGGTGGTCGTAGCTACCAGTCTTGACGAGGGGGAGCACTATTGCCTTTGCGTTGAACTTGGCGCCGGCCAGTCAATTCGCGTTGACCTGGCGATTGAGACCATTGAACAGGGCGCGGCGGTGAACCCTGGGGAGATCATCACTTTCCGGCTATCGGCATCAAATGCGCTCTGGGATTCGAAGCCTGGGCGCTATACCGACGCGTGGCGACAGAGTTTGGATGCTGAAGGACCGGGACTGGCTGTTCAGGGCTTGAGGGTCGGGAGCTTGGCCAAATCGTTACGCATCGATGTGTTCGAGAATGATGACCAGGAGCCTACATGGTCGAAGACAATTCAAGTCCAACATGGGTAGCCCAATCCAACTGTGAGTAAGGTTGTGAGTACGTTTTGCCATCCTTGCAGTTGCTAACCTTGTAGCATAAAGCTCGCCTTACTCCAGTTCGACCCCCGCTCCGGGCACCAAGTGGTCTTCCAAGGACGTCCACCATGCGTATGGGAATAGCAGTCTTCGCGGCGGTGACGCTGGTCGGCTGCGCCACGGCCAGCAGCCTTGAAGAACAAGCACCGACTTTTCAGGCCAGCACCACGAAGACCGACAAGATGTACGCCATGTGTGTCGTCGCTCATTGGGTCAAGATCGCGCCCGCAGCGCACGCCGTGGAAGCCGCGGATGGATACCGGGTGATCGTTCCCGACCCCACGGCCGGCATCGACGAGCTTCTCGTCGTACGGAGCAGGGCGAATGGCGCTGACGTGGTGCTTCACGAACGCATCGAGATTCTTGCCATGAGGGCGTACCGGGATACGGCTCGAGCCTGTCTTTGAGTAGTCGCGAGCTGCATCGACGAACAAGCCACTCAGTCAGCGGTAGCGAGCCAGGACGAAGATGGCTGTCGGCTCGGGTGGGGGCGTCGCGCCGAATGTCAACGAGGCGTAAGGAAATGATTGAGAGTCTGCCATATGGGGTGGTTAGCCTGTGCGCGCTAGTAGGCAAAGGAGCCTCGTATGGCGACCATTGGCGGCAACTGCATCATGGCTGACGGCACGGAGTACGCATGGCTGGCCGAGTATGCGAGTGAGCCCGACCGAGCCATCGTCAAAGGCATCACACTGCATTGCCTCAAGGAAAGCGTGAGCGCCGAGGTCGACTTGACGGTGCCGAAAGGCTTCGCCAGGGGCCGCCCGACATCGCGCCTTGCTGGTGCGATCTTGACCTGGATCTCCGGCCACCACGGTCGCCACTGAGCGCCCGATAGAGGGGCATGCTTTCTGGCGGCTCCGCCTAACTAGCTGGCAGTGTGCAGTTGCCCCGAGCACCGCGTACGATGTCTGCCCGATCTCAGTGGCGGGAGTAGCCATGTCAGTGGTGAGGTTTCTTGGACCCTACGATGACCGCGTCGCGGCCGAGCTGGCCGAGGGCTATGTCGTCGGCACCTGTGCGGGTGATTGCGTGATTGCGCAGGGCGCATCCATCACAGGTGTCTTTCGGCGCGTCGGCGAGCAGCGATGGACCGATGGGGATGGTCAAGCCATAGCCGTGAATGTCGAGGATTTCGACCTTGATGAAGCTGGCCTCAGGAACTGGGCGACGGGAGTGGAGTAAGCGCCCCTCTCAGGAACGCTTATACCGTAAGTCAGCGACCGCATCCGACCGATCTATGGCATGGTCACTTGCCCGAGGCAGGGCATCTCCGGACGCCCCGACGAAAGTCGTTGTAGGCGAATTTGCCGTCGCAGCGTAGGTGATGATCGGGAATTAGCTTCGTGGCCGCGCTAGTGGCTTGCGCAAAGCCATATCGCGGCCTATGTTCGAATACTCAACCCACGGAGGGAACCCGGTGATCAAGGTAGTTTTGATCGACGATCACGAGTTGGTGCGCACGGGATTCAGGATGATCCTGCAGCAGCAGCCGGACATCATCATCAGCGGCGAAGCGGGCACGGCCGAGGAGGGCTTGCGCTTGATTCGCGCCAAGGCCCCAGACATTGCCCTGGTCGACGTGCACATGCCTGGCATGAGTGGCATCGAGCTCACCGAGCGCGTTGCGCGCTCCAAGTTGCCGACCCACATCATTATCGTGACCGTGGTGGACGATGCGCGCTTCCCGAAGCGTCTGCTCGACGCCGGTGCGCTTGGTTATCTGACCAAGGGTTGCGCTGCCGAGGAACTGCTGGAAGCCGTGCGTCAGGTGGCCAGTGGTCGTCGTTACCTGGCGCCGACGGTGGCGCAACAGCTGGCGCTGGCAACTCTCGACGGCGAGGGCTCGCCGTTCGACGCCTTGTCCAGCCGTGAGCTCGAGGTAGCGATGATGCTGGTACGTGGCAAGCCACTCACCACGATCGGCGAGCAATTGAATCTGAGCCCCAAGACCGTCTCCACCTATAAGCAGCGTCTGATGGAAAAGCTGCAAGTGGACCACGTGATCAGCCTGGCGCACTTGATGACCATTCATGGCCTGCTCGACACGCATAACAACCAGGTCGGCAGCTAGCCTGATTTATCAAGCCGGGCATGTCCCACAAAAAAAGCCGGACTCAAGTCCGGCTTTTTTTGTGGGACATGGAGACGACGCGGTGGTCAGCCGTGCGAAGCGTCCTTCTTCACCGTGTCAGCGTCCTCGCCCGTTGCGGACTCTTCCTTTGCGGGGACGACGGCGGCAAGCGGAGTTTCGGCATGAGTCAGCAGGTCACCCTGCGCTGGCGCGATCGGTGCTGCGGGTTCGATCGCGGCGTGCGATTCGGGTTGCACGGTCACGCTGTCGGGGGTCGCTTGCCGGCTCGGTTCGTCGATCCGAGCCGCGGTTTCCAAATGGGTGTGGAAATCGATGCTCGTGCTCGCCACCGTCGGTTCGGGCTCAACGGCCGGTGCGCTGGCGACGTGAGCGTGTACAACGGTCGCTTCGACGTCGGGCGTGACCGTCGTCGGCGTCGGCGCTTCGGCGACTTCGTCGGTCACCGTCACACGAGCCGCCGCGACGGCAACCGGTGTGATCGTCGTCACCGGCTCGACGGCAGGCGCTTCGACCTTGACGATTTCCGCGTCGACTTTCTCAGCCAGTACTTCCGGAATCGGCGGCAGCGTCGGCAGATTGAAGGACGCCGGCGCCACGGCGCTCAGCACGGGTTCGTGTGCATGTTCCGGCTGGGCGGCCGGACTCGATGTCGCGGTGACGGTTTCAGCCAGGGGGGCGGGTCGGACCGACGGCTCGGCCATTTCCACTGAAGCCACCGTCGCAGCGGCCACGGCGGCAGCCATGGACGCGACCGGCGCCGTTACTACCGATGGGCGAGCCATCGCGGTGGGGGCCGCCGCATCCTGACTACGATCCTCGTCGTCCAGATCGAATCCGTCCTCGGCGCCGTCCTGGGGCAGCGCGCCGGCCTGTGCGGCGTCCTCATGGCGACGGCGGCGACGGCCACCGCGACGACCGCGACGGCGACGTGACTGGCTGCCCTCGGTCTCGGGACTATCCTCATTGCTCAGTTCGGTATTCGTGATGGCCTCGGCCACCGGCTTGGCGGCTGCTGCTTCCTTGGCGGCTTCGGCGGCCGGTGCGGCTACCAGACGCTGCTCGTTGGCCGGGGCGGGCTGCGACGGCTGCGTTGCGGCCGCTGGCTGCTGCGCACGCGGCGGACGCTGCTCCTGCCGCGGCTGCTTGCGCTCAGGCTGGGCCTGGCTGCTGGTTGCGTCAACAGCTGCCTTTTGCTGCTGCTGGCGCGGCTCCTGCTTGGCCGTCTGGCTCTGACCTTGCTGTTGGCGCGGCTGCTGGGCCTGGTCGTTGCCACGCTGGCGATTGCCCTTGGCCTGCTGCTGGCCTTTCTGGCCTGGCTGCTGCGGCTGCTGATCGCGACGCTGTTGCTGCTGGCGAGTACCCGGCTGGCCGCCCTGAGCCTGGCGACCGCGCTCATCGCGGCGATTGGCGCGGGCGTTGGCCGGTGTGGGCTCGGTCTTGGCGGCCGCGGCCGGCGCAGCCGGCGCGGCCCCGCTGCGGAACCAGCCGAGCAGGCGCGAGATCACGCCGCCGGTGGGTGCCGGCGCAGAAGCGGCTTGGCGCGCTGGCTGGCCCTGCGGCGCGGGCGCCACCGCCGTCTCCTCGCGAACCGGAGCCGGTGTCGACGGAACGATGCCACTGACGGCCGGTTGCTCGCCGCTGCCCAGCGCCTGGCCCATCTTTGGCAGGGCCGAGGGCTCAACCGCGGTGAGGCGCTCGTAGCTGGGCTTGCTGTGCTCGCCCATGTCCACTTCGCGGATGCGCTGGATCTCGATATGCGGCGTTTCGAGCTTGTCGTCAGCCACGATCACCACGTGCACCTTGTTGCGCAGCTCGATCTCAACCACGCTGGCGCGCTTCTCGTTGAGCATGAAGTTCGCAACGGCAGGCGGCACCTGCACCAGCACCTGGCCGGTGTTGTCCTTCATGGCGTGCTCTTCGATCAGTCGCAGGGTCGACAGCGCCAGCGATTCCACGCCGCGGATGTGGCCGTGGCCTTCGCAGCGCGGGCAGACGATCTGGGTCGCTTCGCCCAGACGACGGGCGCAGGCGCTGGCGCGACATCTCCAGCAGGCCGAAGCGCGAAATGCGTCCGATCTGCACGCGGGCGCGGTCCAGCTTCAGCGCGTCCTTGAGACGCTCCTCCACTTCGCGCTGGTGCTTGGGGCTGTCCATGTCGATGAAGTCGATGACGATCAGGCCGCCGGCGTCGCGGATGCGCAACTGGCGCGCGATTTCGACCGCCGCTTCGCAGTTGGTGTTGAACGCGGTTTCCTCGATGTCGCTGCCCTTGGTGGCCTTCGACGAGTTGATGTCGATGGCGGTCAGCGCTTCGGTCTGGTCGATGACGATGGAGCCGCCGGACGGCAGGCGCACCTGGCGGTCGAACGCGTTCTCGATCTGCGTCTCGATCTGGTAGCGCGAGAACAGCGGGGTGTCGTCCCGGTACAGCTTGAGCTTGCGCAGGGTATTCGGCATGACCTGCTGCATGAACTCGCGCGCATCGTTGATACAGCGACTCCTCGTCGATGAGGATCTCGCCGATGTCGTTGCGCAGGTAGTCGCGCAGGGCGCGGATGATCAGCTTCGATTCCTGGTAGATCAGGAACGGCGCCTTCTGGGCGCTGGCGGCGTTCGGAGATCGCCTTCCACAGCTGGAGGAGGTAGTCCAGATCCCACTGCAGCTCTTCGGCGTCGCGGCCCATGCCGGCGGTACGCACGATGAGGCCGACTTCGTCGGGAACGGTCAGGTGCTCCAGCGCCTCCTTCAGTGCCTGCCGATCTTCACCTTCGATCCGGCGTGAGACGCCACCGGCCTTCGGGTTGTTCGGCATCAGCACCATGTAGCGGCCAGCCAGGCTGATGAAGGTGGTGAGAGCCGCGCCCTTGTTGCCGCGCTCTTCCTTCTCGACCTGCACGACCACTTCCTGGCCTTCCTTCAGAAGGTCACGGATGTTGGATTTGTTGGGATCGAGGCCCTGCGTGAAGTACTCGCGGGCGATTTCTTTCAGCGGGAGGAAGCCGTGGCGTTCGGCGCCGTAGTCGATGAAACAGGCTTCGAGAGACGGTTCAACGCGCGTGATGCGGCCTTTGTAGATATTGGCCTTTTTCTGTTCGCGGGAAGGGATTTCGATGTCGAGATCGTAAAGGGTCTGGCCATCGACGATGGCCACACGCAACTCTTCACGCTGAGTTGCGTTGATCAGCATACGTTTCATTGTAGTTTTTCCTCAGCTTGCCGCGCGTCGCGTGCCGCGGTGGCGCCGTAACTTCGGCGGCCTGCCGGGGATCGCGCCGCTGCGGTTAAGCGGCAAAATGACGGCATCGTTTCCGGTGCCGGGGTGATTCGTGGCAGTGCGTTCGTCGCCCCGGAACCCCATGGAACCGGACAAACGACAGCCCGAACCGTTACGATGAAAGGGAGCAACGACCGGCTGCCGTACAGGCGACCGGCGCTATCCTCGCCGACGTCGCGGGCGGGCGCCCCGTTTCCATCCGAACTTCGGCAGGAGGGGACATAACGCCGGCCGAGTATCCTATTTCGTCAGGTTTTTTTCAATGCAGACGGCAACTTCCCCCGACGCACCTCACGGTGTGCGTCAAGTCGAGATCGGACCCGAGCGGGACGGTCAGCGTATCGACAATGCGCTTATGACCCTGCTCAAGGGTGTACCCAAGAGCATGATCTACCGAATTCTGCGCACCGGTCAGGTGCGCGTGAACGGCAAGCGCGCTAAACCCGATACGCGTCTCGCGGCGGGAGATATGTTGCGCATCCCGCCGGTGCGGACCGCCGAGAAGGTCGCCGTAAAGGGGCCTGCGCCCGCCATGGTGGCCTCCGTCGCCGACGCGGTCATCTTCGAAGACAAGCACTTCCTGGCCATCGACAAGCCGGCAGGCATTGCCAGTCATGGCGGCAGCGGCGTCAGCCATGGTGCCATCGAGCTGCTGCGATCCGCCCGTCCGACCGAGCATCTGGAGCTGGTGCATCGACTCGATCGCGATACCAGCGGTGTGCTCGTGTTCGCCAAAACGCGCGCGGGTCTCGTTGGGCTGCAGGCGGCGATTCGCGAGGGTACGGTGACCAAGCAATACCTCTGCCTGATGGTGGGCCACCCCTCCAAGGCGAAGTTCGACGTCAACGCGCCGTTGATCAAGTCGGTGCTCCAGGGCGGAGAACGGATGGTAAGAGTGGCCGATAACGGCAAGCCATCGCTCACTTTTTTCCGCGAAATGGAGCAGTATCCGGCCGCTCGCCTGATGCAGGCGACCCTGGGCACCGGGCGAACCCACCAGATTCGCGTGCATGCCGCCCACGTCGGCCACCCGCTTGCCGGCGATCCGAAGTACGGCGATAAGGAAATGAACAAGAAATTCAAGGACTTGGGTCTGAATCGCCTATTCCTGCATGCAGCCCACATGAGCTTCGAGCTGGACGGGCGCTCCTACGGGTTCTCCGCCCCGCTGCCAGATGACTTGAAGGATTTCCTGGATGTCCTTGCTGTAAAAGGAAAAAGAATCCGCCGCGTACAGGAATACCTACAGGAAAAAGCGCGCACTGACCCCAAGTGAGCGCAGCATGTGACCGGTCAGCCCGCTCTCAACCAGCAGGGCGCAGGTGGCATGGGCAACGGCGATCGGGACGAGACAAGGCGACTTCAGAAAACGCCACGCCCACCATAATTCAGCCGCGAAGCAGAGTTGCATCAACGACCCGTTGGGCGTGTGCAGCAGGCCGAACAGCGTGGCCGTGATCAGGATGATGACGGGTGGCGGCATCGATGTGAGTCGCAAGCGCCCCATGACCACGGCCAGCATGGCCCATTGCTGCAATAGCGCCCAGCCGAGGTAAGCCAGCATGTGCCGTGGTTCGAGGTGAACCAGCCCATGGCCATCGACCCACATGAGAGCGGCCGTCACCAAAAGTGGGACGAGCGGCCAGAGCCAGTCGGCCCAGTTTCGTCCCATCCAGCGCCACCACACCGGGCGGCGGCGCCAATCGCTTTGGGCGGCAAAGACCAGGGCTGCGACGAAGGCGGTGACGCCGGGAATCGAGAGCTGGGTGCCCCAGCGCAGGCCGGCGATCAGCCACAGTGGGCCGGCTGCGATCGCGGCTACCTCCAGCCAGGGGCGGGCGACCTGCGGGTTCTGGCGCAGGGCGATCCACATGAGAGCGACCAGGTACGCGGCACAGACACCCCAGTCCAGCCATCCTGGCAAGGACGCGGCGTCGTCGGTAGCCGCAAAGGACCGCCCGAACGGGAGCACCAGCGCGCCCGGCCAGTGTCGTTTCACCAGATCGCGCAGCGACAACATGGTTTCGGCGGAAATGCCAGCCGGCAGACGGACCAATGGGGCGCTCCGTCCCGCGTACTGCGCTGACGAGGCCGCCACGCCAGCCTGGGCCACGGCCAGGGCTGAAGGCAGCCGGATGTCGGCGATGTCGGCACCGATCGAGGCAGGCAGTGAGGCAGGTTGGGCCGCCTGCAAGTCGACATTGCCGATCTGCAGCACCGCGTGCGCCGGCAATTGGGGACGTAGACGCAGCAAATACGTAACGACATCGGGAGGCCCGCAGGGACTTCCGGCGTCTGAGTGCCAGCTGAGACTGCGCAGGTCGATAACCAGTTCGCTCCCATGCGGTGGAATGCGACCGACGTCATTGGCCATGCATGCCGTGCTGAACTCACTCGCCTGGTAGACCAGGCCCAGCGAACCTTCGGCGTCGCTTCGCAATTGCAGGTGGAGCAGCGGCCAGTGCGCCAGATCGACCGGTCCTGCCACGGGCAGGCCCAGATCGAAGGTCGAGCCGTCACGACTGGTGACGCGAAGGCCGTTTGGAGTCTGCGCGATATCCGCGTTGCCGAATACCCGTTGCGCGACCAGGTCGCGGGGCCCACGCAGGTGCCATTGCCACAATGGCTGGCCACTGCGCAGCGTCGCCAGCTCCTGCCGCGCATGCTCAGCCAGGTGTTCGCGTGTTACCCAGGCGGACAGGGCGGCCATGCCCCAGAGCAGCAGCACGACCGCCACGCCGAAGCAGGCCATGGCGATAACGCGGTGCGTGGCGCGCAGCGTGCTCAATGCTCGAGCAGAGCCTCGACGCGGGCGGCACAGATGAAGTCGTTGAGCGACAGGCCGCCGACGTCATGGGTTGACCACAAAATCTGGCAGTGGCCGTAGCCAGCCTCAAGATCCGGGTGATGGTCTTCCTGGTTGGCCATGAAACCCACCGCATTGATGAAGCCCAGCGTGTGGTGGAAGTCGCGGAACTTGAAGTCCTTCACGATGGCCTTGCCGTCGGCCACGACCTGCCAACCGGGCAGCTGGGCCAGCAAGTCGGTCACCTTGGCCTGGTCCAGTGCGTGTTCCTTGCCCTTGCGAGGCGTGCAGTGCTGGCTGGCGAGAGTGTTGGTGCTCATGGCAGTCGTTCCGTGGGTGAGATGAAAAGCACAAGCGTCGAAGCTTGCTGGACAAAAGTCAAAAGCGAGCGGTAAAAGCGAAATAGGACTAAAATGGTGCTGTTTCGACCGGCAGGGTCGACGTTTTGGCTGGAGTAGACATGATCGACATTTCAGAACGCGCACAGCGGCATTTCCTGCGATTGCTCTCCCAGCAGGGCATTGATGGATTGAGCATCCGCCTTCGCGTTACCGCGCCGGGTACGCCGGCGGCCAATTGCGAGCTGGAATTTGCCGAGCCCGACGAGTTGACCGGACAGGAATGGACCATCGTTTGCGATGGCTTCGAGTTCCATGTCGCTGGCGACAGCGCCGCCTGGCTGGAAGGCGCGAGCATCGATTTCGAGCCGAATGCCACGGGTGGCCAGCTCAATATCCGCGCACCGCGGATCAAGGGCGAGATTCCGGGGCAGGAAGCCGGGCTGATCGAACGCGTGCGCTATGTGCTCGAAGCCGAAGTGAATCCGAAGATCGCCTCGCACGGGGGGCGCGTGAGCCTGCTCGAGGTCGACGCCGACGGCGTGGTGGTGCTGCAGTTCGGTGGTGGCTGCCATGGTTGCGGCATGGTCGACGTCACCCTGAAGCATGGGGTCGAAAAGACGCTGCGCGAGCGCGTGCCGGAGATCACCGAAGTCCGCGATGCTACCGACCACAGTGGCGGCAGCAACCCGTACTACAAAAAGCACGAGGGGCAGTCGGCACTCGGCTGATCGACGAGGCTGGCATCCGCCCAACAAAGAAGGCCCGCATCGCGCGGGCCTCTTCATGGCTCATGCAGGGGCCGCAAGCGCGACTACTTGTCGCCCTGGATGTGACCTTCCAGCGTGTCGAGCTTGGTCGGCTGGCTGGAAAAGAACGCGGCGATGTCCTCGATGTCCTGGTCCGACAGCGTGGCGACAAAGCCCTTCATGATCGGGTTGCTGCGCTGACCGGTCTTGTACTCGCGCAGCGCCTGCTGGATGTACTCGTTGTACTGGCCAGCCAGGCGCGGGTACTGCGGGTCGACCGCATTGCCGTCGGCGCCATGGCAGGCGAAACAGACGGCAGCCTTTTGCTTGCCGTTCTCGATGTTGGCGGCAGCCAGCAGCTGGGTGGAAGCGAACGCCAGGACGGCGCCGAATGAAAGCAGGGTAAGCGCACGTTTCATGCGGTAGAGGTCCTTGGCTTACTTGGCTAGGCTGGAAAGATAGGCGGCGATATCGTCGATGTCCTTGTCGGACAGACTCTGCGCCTGCGCCGTCATCGTCGGATGGCTGCGTTCGCCAGCCCGGTACTCGTGGAGCGCGTTGACGATGTACTGCTGGTTCTGTCCTGCAATGCGCGGCACCGGGTAGTTCGGATAGGCATTCGAGTAACCCGGCACGCCGTGGCAACCGTTGCAGGTGTAGATCAATTTGCGTCCGGCAGCCTTGTCACCCTCGGCATGCACGCTGGCAGTGGCGAGAAAAGCTGCGGCCACGGAGAGGCCAAGCAGTTGCAATCGAGTCATCGAGATCATTCCCACGAGTCCGGCGGGTCCATGGTGAAAAGTCGCAAAAGTATAGTGGTTGCATTCACAAACGGACAACATGTCGCAAGCCACTGATCTTGATCAAATTGGAGCGCGACAATCGTGCAGTCGTGCACGGGGACGCACGGTAAGGCCGTTCGATAGGCAGACTGAAGGGGAGCTTGAATGTCGCAGTGGAAGGGTGGGTTACAAGGTCGTCGGCCGTGCTGGAAGAAGGCGGTGTTGCAGGTACTCCTGGCCGGTCTGGTTGGCGGATTTGCTGCGTTCGCTTCAGCCGCGCAATCGCCGACGCATTACCGCATCGTCGGTTATGTGATGGATGCCAAGCCTTTGCCACAGGTGAGTGCCGACAAGCTCGACGTCATCAACTATGCCTTCGCGCAGCTCGACCCCAAGGGCAATGTCGTGTTTCCCAGCCCTATCGTCGAGCAGACGCTGGCCACCTTGGTGGGCCTGCGCAAAGTCAATCCCGACCTGAAGATCATCGTGTCCATCGGCGGCTGGGGCGCGGACCATTTCTCCGATACGGCTCTCACGGAAGCCTCGCGTCAGCACATGGCCGACAGTGCCGCCACGCTGATCGACAAATACGATGTCGACGGCATCGATCTCGACTGGGAATATCCCGACGCTGCCTGGCGCCGGCATCGGCCATCGCCCCGAGGACAAGCGCAATTTCAGCTTGCTGCTGGAAACCTTGCGCGCCCGCCTGGACAAGCTCGGTGATGCACACGGCGGCCGCCATTACCTATTGTCGATTGCCGCAGCGGATGGCGAGTTCGTGCAGGGCATCGAGTTGGAGCGCGTGTCGCGTTCGCTGGACTGGATCAATTTGATGACGTACGACTTCCACAACAGCCTGACGCCCACGACGGGGCATCACGCCGGGCTGCATCTGTCCAAACTGGCACCTGCGGATGATCGTGCTGGCGACAAGGCGGTCGAACAGTTTCTGGCGGCCGGGGTACCGGCGAAGAAGCTGAACCTTGGCGCTGCCTTCTACGGGCGCGCATTCACGGGCGTGAATCCCCAAGACAACGGGCTGTATCAGAAGTACACCAAGTATGCGGGTGATCCGTCATGGCGCGCGCTGGTCGCTGATTACATCGACAAGCATGGCTACGTGCGCTACTGGGATGCCCAGGCGCAGGCCCCGTATCTATGGAATGCCGCCACGCGCAGCTTTGTCAGCTACGAAGATCCGCAGTCGCTGCGTGCCAAGGCGGCCTTCGTCAAATCGAAGGGACTGGGCGGCGTGATGTATTGGGAGCACGGTCTCGACAAGAACGAGGAATTGCTCGACGTGCTGGATCAGTCCTTGAACAAGCACTGATTCGTAACTGCCTCACCCCGGCACCGCACCAGGGGACCTCGAAAAGCCGTGCTTTTTGCCGTCATTCCCGCGAAAGCGGGAATCCAGCGACTTTCAACCCACTGAACACAAAGGCACTGGATTCCCGCTTGACCAGCCCTTCGGCTGTTGAGAGCCGCGGGAATGACGAGTCTTTCGAAGTTCGGGCCTGCGACATCCCAGCGTTTGCCGGGATGTCGCCGTGATGTGCGGATTCGCCTAGAGCAAGCTCTTCAGGATATGAATACCTGCGATGTACTCACCGACGATGGTGCCGAGGCTGACCAGGAAGAAATTGAGCAGCGTGCGCGCGACGCGGTTCTTCCACCAGCCGCGCCAGTGGCCGATGTCGTCGCGCAAGGTCTCGAAGTCGGCCACGCGCGGACGACGAACCCAGGCTTCCACCATGGCGCTGATACCGCCTGAAGGAATGCCGGGCCGGAATGGTTTGATCGGCGCAGCAATAAACGCCGAAAGCATGCTTAGTGGGTGAGCTCCCGCGATGACCGCGCCGAGCAACGGCGAAGCCACCGGTGAGCAGTACCCAGTCGCGCAGCGCCGCCGCGCCCAGCGCCGTGTCGCGATGGAAGGCGAAGCCGATGGCGGCGAACACGGCCAAGACCAGTCCGAGCGCAACCCACTTCGGCCAGCGTGACTTGCGCGGCGTGCTGGCGCAGTTCGGCGGCTTCCGCGGCGGGATCGCCCTTCTGCGAGCGAAGCAGCTCGCACAAGGCCCTTCGAGATGGCCCGCGCCGATCACAACGAGCACGCGTCGCCCTTCGCCAAAGCCTGCGCGCGTCGACTGCTCGCGCAAACGGGCGGCCATATAGGCATCACGTTCGGCAATCAGGCTGCGGAACAGCGGCGCCGATTCGCTGGCGAATTCGCTGAAGGCGCTCTCCAGCATGTCGCCCTGCTTGAGCTTCTCGATTTCGGTTTCCTCGATCGCTTCGCGTTCGAACACGCTGGCGATCAAGCCACCGAGCAGGCCAAAGCGTTGCCAGAAACCGACGCTATGCCAGGCGCGGCGCAAGGTGGTGCCGACCTCGCGATCCACCAGCCACAGCGGCAGCGCGCGCTGATCGGCGCCGTCCATCGCAGCCTTCATCTCGGCGCCCGGCTGGATGCCGTACTGCTCGGCCAGGCGCTTCTGGAACGAGGACAACACCAGGCTGGCGGCGACCATGCCGGCCTTGCCCTGGCGAATCACCTGGAACAGATCCATTTGCTTGAATGCATCGGGATCGCGCATGCCCTGGGCGCGGCTATCACACAACTCCACCGCGACGGCGTCGAAAGTCTCATGGGCGAGCAGGGCATCGACCGCCTCGACGCTGGCGCGCGAGACGTGCGCGGTGCCCAGTACGACGTATGCCACACCGTCCCGGGTGACCCGCTCGATGGGCTGGTCGCGCAGCACGGGCGGGAGGGAGTCGGCGATATCGGTCACTGTCATGCGCGGCGTCGATCTGGCAGGGGGACTCCCTGCATGGGGTTGGCCGGGGCATGGCACAAGCCATGCCGCCGGAGGGCGATCAGCGAATCGGCGTCAGTCGCGGAATCGCTTGAGCAAGTCACTATACGCATCGATGCGGCGGTCGCGCAGGAACGGCCAGATACGGCGCACGTGCTCGCTGCGAGCCATGTCCACGTCCACCACCAGCAATTCGCGCTGGTCCGTGCCCGCCTGGGCCAGGAATTCACCCTGCGGACCGGCCACGAAGCTGTTGCCCCAGAACTGGATGCCGCGACCCACGCCCGAGGCATCGGCCTCGTAACCGGTGCGGTTGCACGACAGCAGCGGCAGGCCGTTGGCCACGGCATGGCCACGCTGCACGGTGACCCAGGCTTCGCGCTGGCGATCCTTCTCTGCCTGATCGTCCTGGGGATCCCAGCCGATGGCGGTGGGATAAAGCAGCAGGTCGGCGCCGGCCAGCGCCATCAGGCGCGCGGCTTCCGGATACCACTGGTCCCAGCACACCAGCACGCCGAGACGACCGACCGAGGTATCGATGGGGTCGAAACCCAGGTCGCCCGGCGTGAAGTAGAACTTCTCGTAGAACGCCGGATCGTCCGGAATATGCATCTTGCGGTACTTGCCCGCGATCGCCGCCGAACGGTCGAACACGACGGCCGTGTTGTGATAAAGCCCGGTCGCGCGCTTCTCGAACAGCGAGGCGACCACGACCAGCTTCAGCTCTTCGGCCAGCTTGCCAATGCGTGCGGTGCTGTGACCAGGAATGGTTTCGGCCAGGTCGAATTCATCCACCGACTCGTGCTGACAGAAGTACGGACCGTTGTGCAGTTCCTGTAGCAGCACCAATTCGGCGCCCGCCGTCGCGGCCTGACGCAGGCCAGCTTCAATGGCGTCGAGATTCGCGTCGCGGCTGCCGCGGTGGGTTTCCTGCAACAGGGCAACTTTCAAGGTCTTGCGAGTCATGGGCGTGCTTCCGGCGTGCTGCCTAATGGAGGGCCTGCCGGCAAAGGCAGACCGCGCATTCTAGTGGATACAGCCTGTCGACACCGTTCGTGCCGGTAGAGGTAGCCCTGTCATATGGGCATGTCCGGCGCCGGTTTCCAGCACTTGCCGCTGGCTTTTTTTTGATCAGACGATACCAGCCGGCAGCTGCATGGTGATGCAGTGCAGGCTGCCGTTCTGCCAGATCAACGGGCGGCAGGGCACCTGCACGATGTCACGGCCCGGGTGCGCTTCGCCGATGATGCGCGCAGCTTCATCGTCGACCACGTCGCCATAGGCGGGCACCAGCACGGCGCCGTTGACGATCAGGTAGTTCGCATACGACGCAGCAAGGCGGCGACCCTCGTCGAGGATCGGGCGCGCCCAGGGCAGGGGATAAAGCTGGTACGGGCGACCCTCCGGCGTACGCAGCGCCGCCAGCTCCTCGCCCATGCGCTTGAGTTCGTCGTGGTGCGGATCGCTGGCGTCGTCGCAGGCCTGATACACGATGCCGTCGCCGGGGGCGAAACGGGCGAGCGTATCGATATGGGCGTCCGTATCGTCGCCTTCGAGATAGCCGTAATCGAGCCACAGCACGCGCCGGGCGTGCAGGCTGTCACTGAGGATCCGACTCATCTCTTCGCGAGACTGGTCCGGATGTCGCTGGACCAGGCAACGCCAGGTGGTCAGCACCGTTCCCACGCCGTCACTTTCAATACCGCCGCCTTCCAGCGCCCAATCGATGCGCTTGTGCGCCGCCTTGCCGAACACACCTTCATGCACCAGGCCCGCGATCAGCGCGTCATCCTGTTCGGCATCGTGCTTGCCGCCCCAGCCGGTGAAACGGAAATCGGTGAGCTGGAACTTGCCGTCGTCGGTTTTCAGCGTAATCGGGCCCGAATCGCGCAGCCACGTGTCATCGTACGGCTGTTCCACGAAGCGGATCTGCGACAGGTCCACGCCTTCTCCGGTCAACAGCGATTGCACACGGATGCGCAGTTCGTTATCCGCGACCACGATGACCAGCGGCTGGAAACGGGTGACCGCGGCGGCCAGCGCCACATACGTCGTCTCCACTTCGGCCAGGCGTTGTGCCCAGTCGGTGTCCGCATGCGGCCAGGCGATCAGCACGGCCGATTGCGGCTCCCATTCCGCCGGTAGACGAAGGCTATGGTCAGTCATCGAGTCGTTCTCTTGCATCGGGGATGGCGACTGGCCAAGGGGGGGCGGGCCGCGCGGGATGCGAATTGTAGTCGATGCTGCCGCGTCCTTCTCCTCCCTGGGCGACCCGAAGCTTGTCCCTGTGGGACGCAGCGGGCGTTCCGACCGCCTGCCGGCGGTTGTGGCTCCTTCTCCCCTGCGGGGAGAAGGCTGGGATGAGGGGCGGGTGCTCGCCATAGCGCGACAACTTAGCGTGGCGGCAAGCTGGCGATAACGCTTAGTTGTTGCGCTATAGACGATCGCCCCTTGAGGGACTCCCCCCGGCAGTACGCGGCAAGCTTCGGCGCCATGCCGACCAGCCAAGGGTTGACTAAAAACCTTGAAAGAGTGCGCGCTCAGGGCCACAGAAACGACAGCGCGGCCCGTGTCACCAAGGGCCGCGCTGTCTGAATCCAGCGATCACTTGACCGAGGCTGGATTGGTATTGTTGCCCGCCGGTGTATTGAGCACCGCGTGGATCACGTGGTTCTGCTCGAAATATACGATGAAATTCGAGTAGTCCCAGCGGTTGATCACCGGCTGCCGAGGGTTGCTGCCGCCGCGCGGTTCAAGCTTGCGCTGCGGGGCGCCGAACTTCTGTTCGACCTGGGCCATGGTCATGCCGCGGGTGGGCAGGTTCATGCCCTGTTCCTGCTGCACGCGATTGACGAGCAGGCTGTCCTGTCCGGCCTGGACAGGCGTCGATGCGCCGGCCGCGGCCAGCAACACGGTCATGGACAGGCTGATGCTGAACTTGCTGATTCCGTACGTGTTCACGGGTCCCCTCTCCGCGCAAGGCGATGCCGCGTCGTTGTAGCAGAAGTATCCGGGCTATTCCATGCGAATCTGCGACGAATGCGATGGGGTGGGCATTCGCTCCCGGTATGATGGGCGGCTGCGGGCGGCAGGACGCCCGGTCCGGATAAGCTCTCTTTATGATTTCCTTTCGTCGCTTCGCCCTCCGCCGTGGCAGCCGGTTGCTGCTTTCCGATATCGATCTGGTGATCCAGAGTGGCTGGCGGCTTGGTGTGGTGGGCCGCAACGGTTGCGGCAAGTCCAGCCTGTTCGCCGCGCTACAAGGCCAGGTCGATGCCGATACCGGCGACCTGGATATCCCGTCCAAGCTGCGCTTGGCTTCGGTGGCGCAGGAAACCCCCGCGCTGCCCGATCCGGCCATCGAATATGTGATGGGCGGCGACGAGGAACTGGCGATCGCCCTGCGCGACGAACTCGACGCCGATGCGCGAGGCGACACCGAAGCCATGGCCCGGGCGCACCATCGCATCGAGGAATTAAACGGTTACGACGCGCGCGCGCGGGCTGGCCGCCTCCTGCATGGCCTCGGTTTTTCCGCGGATACGCATGAGACGCCGGTGCAGGAGTTCTCCGGTGGCTGGCGTGTGCGTCTGAACCTGGCACGCGCCTTGATGGCGCCGTCCGAGCTGCTGCTGCTCGACGAGCCCACCAACCATCTCGATCTCGATGCCGTGCTGTGGCTGGAGGAGTGGCTGCGTCGTTATCAGGGCACTCTGCTGGTCATCTCTCATGATCGCGAGTTCCTCGACGGTGTCATCACCCACACGCTGCATTTGAACGATGGCAGCGCCAAGCTCTACACGGGCAACTACAGCGCCTTCGAACGTCTGCGTGCCGAGCAGTTGCGCCAGCAGCAGATTGCCCATGAGCGCGAGCAGGCCGAGCGTGCGCACCTGCAATCGTTCGTGGATCGCTTCAAGGCCAAGGCGAGCAAGGCCAAGCAGGCACAGTCGCGCGTCAAGCGACTGGAGAAACTGGCCGGCACTGAGGCGGTGCGAGCGGAGCGGCAGTTCCGCTTTCAGTTCGCCGTACCCGATCGCTTGCCCGACTCGATGTTGCAGCTGGAAGAAATCGAGGCCGGCTATCCCGGCGAGGACGGCGCGCCGCCGACCGCGATCCTGCACAACGTACGATTCCGGCTTGAAGCGGGCGAGCGCATCGGTCTGCTGGGTCCGAACGGCGCGGGTAAATCCACCCTGGTGAAGACCCTGGTCGGTGAACTTGAACCGCTCGCTGGCGAGCGCAAGGCGCACAAGGATCTGAAGATCGGCTACTTCGCCCAGCACACGGTCGAAAGCCTCGAGGAGGGCTCCTCGCCGTTCGATCATCTGCAGGACAAGGCGCCCGGTGTGGGTGCGCAGGCGATCCGTGATTTCCTGGGCACCTGGAATTTCGCGGGCGATCGCGCGTTCGAATCGGTCGATGGCTTCTCTGGCGGCGAGCGCGCGCGACTGGCGCTGGCACTGATCGCCTGGGACAAGCCTAACCTCCTGCTGCTCGACGAGCCCACCAACCATCTCGACCTGGACATGCGCGAAGCGCTGGCCGATGCGCTGGCGGACTTCGATGGTGCGCTGGTACTGGTGTCGCATGATCGCCATTTGCTGGGCCTGGTCTGCGACAGCTTCTGGCGCGTGGCCGATGGTGCGGCGGAAGGCTTCGATGGCGACCTGGACGACTACGCGCGCTGGTTGCGCAGTCGTGGCGCTACCACCAAGAAGAACAAGAAGAAGGAAGCCGAGGCGAAGCCGTCGGCTCGGGTCGAGTCACCGGAAGAGATTCGCCAACGCGCCACCGCCCAGCGCGAGCTCGAAAAGGTGGCGCGCCAGCGCGTCAAGAAGATCGAGACGCGCGTGGCCACCATCGAAGGCGAGCTGGGCACGCTGGAAGCCAAATTAGCCGATCCGGCAACTTACAACGGGCCGACGTCGGAGATGATGCGCCTGAGCCAGCGCCAGGCGGAGTTGCGCGGTGAGAAGGAAACGCTGGAAGGCGAGTGGCTGAAGCTGTACGAACAGTTGGAGGCGTGAGTCAGTGCATGAATAGTCCCGGGCCGAATCCGCTGGAACTGTGGCTGCCCGACCTGGGGCGTTTCGATCCGCAGCATCCCGTGCATGCGCTGTTGCGCAAAGCGGATGGCCTGGAGCCCGGCGCCAAGGGCTATCTCGCGGGACTTGCCGGGCGCTTCGTGGTTTCCGGTGGTCTGCCGGCAGCCGCCCTGACGCGTGAACTGATGGCCGGCGATGCGGCCGACGCCAACTGGCTGTGCGCCGATCCTGCCTGGGTGCAGCCGGATCTCAATGGCGTACGCCTGCTTGCCTGCGGGCAGATGCAGTTGAGCATGGAAGAGGCGCAGGCATTCGCCAGGCCATTGAAGCCTGTCTTCGGCGATGCAGGAATGATTCTCGAAGTTTCATCGGCGGATCATTGGCACCTGCGCCTGCCGACCGATGCGCCGTTGCCGGCGTTCGCCGCTCCCGAACAGGCACTGGGCGAAGACTTGTTCGAACATCTGCCGCAAGGTGCGGACGGACGTCGATGGCGCGTGCTGATCAATGAAGTGCAGGTGCTGTTGCATCAACACCCGCTCAATGCAGAGCGCCGTACGCGCGGCATGCCGCCGATCAACAGCCTGTGGCTGTGGGGCGGCGGGCGATTGCCCGATGTCGTGCGTACCAAGCTGGCCGGTGTCATTGGCGATGACGTATTGCTTGGTGCACTGGCCAAGCGTGCCGGCGTTGCCGTGGTCGCGCGTTCGGCTTCGAGCGTCGAAGCAGCTTCACCGGGCTGGATGATCGATCTGCAGGATCTGCCGATGGATGATTTTGCCACGACCTGGTGGCCAAGCGTGCAGGCACTCGCGCAACGTCAACCCTTGCAACTCAGCTTCGCCAGCGGTGAGCGTTGGTTACATCGTCCCTGGCACCGCATGCGCTTCTGGCGTGGGAGTGGCAAATGAGAATGGTCAGCTTGCGTCGACGCGTGCCGCGGGGTGTGCCTCATGGATGGAGTGCGGCCGTCCATCCGGTGCTGCAACAGGTTTACGCTGCGCGCGGTGTGCTGTGCCCGGAACACGCCGAATATCGCCTGGCGCGCCTACTCGACCCGCAGCAGCTGGGTGGTCTTGAGCAGGCGGTGACGCTGTTGATCGAAGCGATTCGTGGCGACTGGTCGATCCTCATCGCCGGCGATTACGACTGCGACGGTGCCACGGGTACGGCAGTGGCGGTCCGCGGCTTGCGCATGCTGGGCGCGCGCCACGTCCACTACGCCGTGCCGAATCGCTTCATTCACGGTTACGGACTCAGTCCGGCGCTGGTCGAATCGTTGCAGCCCAAGCCGCAGTTGATCGTCACCGTGGACAACGGTGTGGCGAGCTTGGCCGGTGTAGCGATCGCGCGAGAGCAAGGTATCCGCGTCATCGTGACGGATCATCACCTGCCGGGCGAGCAGTTGCCGGCCGCCGACGCCATGGTCAATCCCAATCTGGCTGGCGATGAATTTCCCAGCAAGGCACTCGCCGGCGTGGGAGTGATGTTCTATCTGTTGCTCGCCTTGCGCGCGGCATTGCGCGGGCAAGGCGACTTCGCGTCCGGGAACGAACCCGATCTTTCGGTGCTGCTCGATCTGGTCGCCGTAGGCACCGTGGCGGATCTGGTGCCGCTGGATTTCAATAATCGCGTCCTGGTCGAAGCCGGCCTCAAGCGTATTCGTAGCGGTCGCGCTTGCGTGGGCGTGGTTGCCCTGGTGGAAGCAAGCAAGCGCAGCCTGGCAACGCTTTGCGCCAGTGATCTGGGCTATGCCATCGGGCCGCGCTTGAATGCCGCTGGCCGGCTGGAAGACATGCGGCTGGGCGTTGAGTGTCTACTCACCGACGATGTGTCACAGGCTCGCCACTATGCGGAGTTGCTCAGTTCCATCAATCAGGAACGCCGTGAGCTGCAGGCGACGATGGTGGCCGAGGCCGAGGTCATGGTGGCACGCGCCGCCGACACCGATGCGGTTGGCGTGGCACTGTTCGAGCCGAGTTGGCACGCCGGCGTGGTCGGCCTCGTGGCATCAAAACTGAAAGAGCGTCTGCACCGGCCCGTGATCGCCTTTGCGCCGGCCAGCGAGGATGCTGCCGACGAGCTGCGTGGTTCGGCGCGATCCATCGCCGGTTTCCACATACGCGACGCGCTGGCGATGATTGATGCGCGTCATCCAGGCCTTATCGAGCGCTTTGGCGGGCATGCGATGGCTGCCGGCTTGAGCCTCAAAGCAGCCGATTACCCGCGCTTCGCCGCAGCGTTTGACGCCATTGCGCGCGAATGGCTGGACCAGGACCATCTTCAGGCTGTGCAGCTTTCCGATGGCGAGTTGCCGCCAGGAGCGGCCACGCTGGAGCTGGCGCATCAGCTGCGTGCTGCGGGCCCATGGGGCCAGGCGTTTCCCGAACCCGTCTTCGACAACGTGTTCGAATGCGCGAGCTGGCGCTTGATGGGCGAGCGGCATTTGCGCTTGAGTCTGCGCGACCCGCGTGACGGTTCGGTGCATGACGCGGTGATGTTCAACGCCTACGAGGGCTCTCCGCCGCCGGTGTCGTTGCGCGCGGTCTACGAGCTGGTGATCAACGACTGGCAGGGGCGCGAGAGTCCGCGTCTGTTGTTGCGGCATATCGAAGCCCTGTAGCCGCCGGCATGTCGGTGGCCGGGGCCGGGGGGCCCTGATGCTGGCTCGTTGCTGCACGGCCGCTTGTCTGAATCGCATGGGCTAGGCAAAGTCGCCTACGTCTCCTCAGGGAACCTACCCATGCGCTTGTCGCTTCGTTGCTCCTCCGTCGCCTTGCTGGCGTTGGCCGCCCTGCCGCTGCAGGCGACCACGTTGCTGGTCAACGCGCACATTCACACCATGGACCCCGCGCAGCCTGAAGCCACCGCGCTAGCCTGGGGAAGTGATGGCCGCCTGCTTGCCGTGGGTGACGCGACTGACCTGCAGACGCGCTATCCCGACGCTGGCAAGGTCGACGCGAAAGGGGCCACGGTCATCCCGGGTCTGATTGACGCGCATGGTCACATGCTGGGCCTCGGCATGACGCACATCCAGGTGGATCTGGTGGGCACGAGTTCCAAGGCGCAGATACTGGATCGCCTTAAGTCTTTTGCAGCCAAGTTGCCCAAGGACGCCTGGCTGGTCGGGCGTGGTTGGGACCAGAACCACTGGGCTGGCAAACAGTTCCCAACGGCGGCGGATCTGGACGGGCTCTTTCCCGATCGACCGGTCTATCTGGAACGCATCGATGGCCATGCCGTCTGGGTCAATGCCGTGGCGATGAAGCGGGCGACGAAATCGCTCGATGGCGACTGGCAGCCCGAAGGCGGTCGCATTCTGCGCGTAGGCCAGAAAGCCAGCGGCGTGCTGGTGGATGGCGCGCAGCACCTGGTTGGCGACGCGATGCCGCCGTTGACTCACGCGCAGACCCGCGACGCCTACAAGGCCGCATTCGCGGACGCCGTGGCGGCCGGTTTGACTGGCGTGCATGATCCCGGCGTCAGCCTCGATGATTTCAAGGTGCTACAGGAAATGGCCGCGGCGAACGAAATTCCGCTGCGTCTCTACGAGATGGCCGACGGCAACCATGCCGCACTCGACTGGCTCTGCACGCAAGGCGGTCATTGGGCGGATGCCGGCGGGCGTTTGCAGATGCGCACCGTGAAGCTTTACATGGATGGTGCGTTGGGTAGTCGTGGCGCGGCGTTGTTGGACGACTACAACGACGATCACGGCAACCGCGGCATCCTGGTGACGTCGCCCGATGCTTATCGCACCGCCGTCGACAAGGCACATCGCTGCCATGTCCAGGTGGCGACGCATGCCATCGGCGACCGTGGCAACCGCATGGTGCTCGATACCTACCAGGCGGTGCTGGGTGACGATGCGAAAAGCGATCATCGCTGGCGCGTCGAGCATGCCCAGATCGTGGCGCTCGACGATATCCCGCGTTTCGCGCAACTGCGGCTCATCGCCTCGATGCAACCGACCCATGCCACCTCGGACATGCCGTGGGCCGAGCAGCGTCTGGGTGCCGAACGGCTGAAAGGCGCCTACGCATGGCAGCGTTTCATCCATGCGAACGTGCCGCTGGCGTTCGGCTCCGACTTCCCCGTGGAGCACGTCAACCCGATGCTGGGCATCTATGCGGCCGTGACCCGCCAGGATCTCAAAGGGCAGCCGCCCGGTGGCTGGCTGCCGGATCAACGCGTCAGTCGAATTGAAGCACTGGCCGGCTTTACCCGCGGGGCAGCCTATGCGGGCTATATGGAAAACGACGTGGGCATGCTCAAGCCGGGCATGCGCGCGGACTTTGTTTTGCTGGACGGTGACCCGATGACGGTATCGTCACGGCAGCTTGCCGATCTGAAACCGTTGAGCACCTGGGTGGATGGCAAGGCGGTCTATAAAGCGGAAAAGACCAACGCCGCGCAGTGACGCGCGGCGTTTGCTTGTCGTTTCCCTCTCCCCTCCGGGGAGAGGGAAGGCGCACCACAAGACCCCATGTAGGAGCGCACCCAGTGCGCGAAAAGCCTACAAGGCGACGATGCGGGATCGCCGCGAACCCGGTCGCGCACTGGGTGCGCTCCTACAGGGGTCACCTAGCGTTACCTGCGCTTTCTCCCTCTCCCTCGGAGGGGAGAGGAGGTAGCGTCTTAAGCCGCCTTGCGGGCAACCACACCGATCGAGGCGTGAGCCGACTTCAACGATTCAGCCTTGTTGTCATCGCTGATCGCCACGCCTTCGGCGCGCACGAACTCGATGTCGGTGACGCCGAGGAAGCCGAACACGGCACGCAGGTAGGTTTCCTGGAAGTCGAACGGCGCAGCGGCGCTGCCTTCGCTATAGATGCCACCGCGGCTCGAGGCGATGATCACGCGCTTGCCGCCCGCCAGGCCTTCCGGACCGTTCGGGCCGTAGCGGAACGTCTTGCCGGCCACCGCGATGCGATCGATCCAGGCCTTGAGCTGGCTGGGGATCGAGAAGTTGTACATCGGCGCACCGATGACCACCACGTCGGCGGCGAGGAAGTCGTCCATCATCTGGGCGCCGAGCACGGCGCTCGGATCGCTGGCGTCGGAGACCGGGGTCCAGTGCGACAGCGGGTGGGCCACCAGGTCGTGGTAGGTCACTTCCGTGCCGGGCTGGCTGCGGGTGAGTTCGGCTACGATGGCGGCGGTCAGACCACGTGAAACAGAGTGGCTACCCAGGGCGCTGGCGTCGAGATGCAACAGTTTCATGGTGTTTCCTCAGTGACGGGCCGGGTCTTCCGGCGACCGAGCTAAGGTACATTCGCGACAATTCGCTGATAAGTCCGGTAAAATCGAACGTATTGTTCCATCAAGGAAACGGTGATGACGGTGTTGGATGGCGCCCTGCACGACCTCAACGACCTGTACTTCTTCGCGGCCGTGGTCGAACACGGCGGTTTCTCCTCCGCCGGCCGGGCCTTGGGCATCCCCAAATCGCGGCTGAGCAAGCGCATTGCGCAGCTGGAAGAACGCCTGGGCGTGCGCCTGCTGCAACGGACGACGCGCCGTTTCGCGGTAACCGAAGTCGGCGAGCGCTTCTATGGCCACTGCCGCGCCGTGCTGGAAGAGGCGAGGGCAGCCCAGGACGCGGTCGACGAGTTGCGCGCCGAACCGCGTGGCGTGGTGCGCGTGAGCTGCCCGGTCTCGCTGGTGCAGTCGGTGCTGGCGCATGTCCTGCCGGATTTCCTGGCGCAACACCCCAAGATGCAGGTACGCCTGCAAGCCACTGACCGTCGCGTCGATGTGATCGGCGAAGGCTTCGACGTGGCGATCCGCGTGCGCAGCAAGCTGGATACCGACGCGACGCTGGTCATGCGCACGTTTGGTCAGTCGCGCGTGTTGCTGGTGGCGAGCCCCGACCTGCTCAAGCGGCACGGTCGTCCGCAGGTTCCCGCGGACTTGTCCGGTATACCGGCCCTGACCATGAACGAGCACGAGGGCGCGCAGAGCTGGGAGCTGCTCGATGCACACGGTGAGCGCGTCGTGGTCGACATCCAGCCGCGCCTGATCTGTGGCGATTTCGCCGCGCTGCTGGCGAGTGCGAAGCGCGGCATCGGTGTCACCCTGCTGCCCGAGTTCGTGTGCGGACCGGCGGTATCGCGCGGCGAGCTGGAAGTGGTGCTGCCCGAATGGAGCGTGCCACAGGGCACCATGCATTTCGTTTATCCCAGCCGCCGCGGCTTGCTGCCCGGCGTGCGCGCGTTCGTCGATTTCCTGGCCGAACAATTGCCCGATGCCGTGCGCCGCAATCACGAGGAATGCAGCAAGTTCCTCTAATTCCGTAACTAAGCGCGCGCCGTGCTGCGTGCTAGCATCTCATTTAGCCATCCAGACATCCGAATCATGCATATCGATACCAAGCTTCCGAAAGTGGGGACTACCATCTTCAGCGTCATGAGCCAGCTGGCGATGGAGCACAAGGCCGTCAACCTTGGGCAAGGATTCCCGGATTTCGAACCGCCGCAGCCGCTGCGCGACGCGCATTACCCGCGGCCATGAGCGAAGGCCGCAATCAATATGCGCCGGGCATCGGCCTGCCGACGCTGCGCGAACAGATCGCGCTCAAGACCGAGCGCATGTACGGTCGCAAGATCAGTGCCGATAGCGACGTCACCGTGACGTCGGGCGCCACCGAGGCGCTGTTCGCCGCGATTGCCGCGGTCGTGCGGGCGGGCGACGAAGTGATCGTGTTCGATCCGGCCTACGACAGCTACGAGCCGGCGATCGAGCTGCAGGGCGCACGTGCCGTGCATATCCCGCTGGTCGCGCCGACCTTCGCGGTCGACTGGCAGCGCGTGCGTGATGCGGTGACGCCCAAGACGCGCATGATCCTGATCAACAGCCCGCACAACCCGACGCGGTGCGGTGCTGTCGTCTGCCGATCTGGAAGAGCTTGCGTCTATCGTGCGCAACACCGAGATCGTGGTGCTATCGGACGAAGTGTACGAACACATCGTGTACGACGGCGCCCAGCATGAGAGTGTGTTGCGTCATCCGGAACTGGCCGAGCGCAGCTTCGTGGTGTCGTCGTTCGGCAAGACCTATCACTGCACCGGTTGGAAACTGGGCTACGCGGTGGCGCCCAAGGCGCTGTCGGCGGAGTTCCGCAAGGTGCATCAATACCTCACGTTCTGCACGTTTCATCCGGCCCAGCTTGCGTTTGCGGAATTCATGGCAAGTTCGCCCGAGCATTACCTGGAGCTGCCGGCGTTCTACCAGGCCAAGCGCGACCGCTTCCGCGAACTGATCAAGCCGTCGCGGCTGAAGCTGCTCGACGTGCCGGGTGGCTATTTTCAGTTGGTGGACTACTCGGCCATCAGCAATCAGGACGACATCGCATTTAGCGAGTGGCTGGTGAAGGACGGCGGCGTGGCGGCGATTCCGCTGACGCCGTTCCATGACGTTGCGCCGGGCACGCATCTGCTGCGCCTGTGCTTTGCCAAGAGCGATGCCACCATGGAAGCGGCCGCGGAGCGCCTATGCAAACTTTGAGAGTAAGCCTGGTGCAGGGCGCGACGCGTTGGCATGATGCGCCGGCCAATCGCGCCTATTACGGCGAACTGGTGCGGCGAGTAGCAGGACAGACCGATCTTGTCGTGCTGCCGGAAACGTTTATGTCCGGCTTCAGCAATGACACCCGCGCCAGTGCCGAGACGATGGCGGGCGAAGGTGTGGCGTGGATGCGTGCGTTGGCGTCCGAGGTCGACGCGGTGTTGTGCGGCAGTCTCGCCATCCGCGAGGACGACACGGTCTACAACCGTCTGATCTGGGCGCGCCCGGACGGCAGCTATGCGCAGTACGACAAGCGCCACCTGTTTCGCATGTCGGGCGAGCATACGCGTTATGGCGGCGGCAGCGAGCGGCTCATCGTCGAACTCAAAGGCTGGCGCATCCTGCCGCAGGTTTGCTACGACCTGCGTTTTCCCGTATGGCTGCGCAATGGTCGCCGCGCCGAGGCAACCGGCGGCATGGACTACGACCTTGCACTGTTCGTGGCGAACTGGCCAGCGTCGCGTCGGCAGCCCTGGCGCACGTTGTTGCGCGCACGTGCGATCGAGAACCTGAGCTACGTCGTTGGCCTTAATCGCGTGGGCGTCGATGGCAACGAGCTGCCTTATGCGGGTGATAGCGCGGTGATCGATCCTGTCGGCGAGCCGCTGGTCGAGCTCGGATCACAAGAGCAGGTCGTGACGGTCACGGTCGATCCTGCGCCGCTGCTCGCGCATCGCGAACGTTTCCCTGCATGGATGGATGCCGATCGCTTCACGCTTGACGCAATCTGAAAGACCCGTCACGCGCCTCCATCTGACGTCCGCCATAGAGCGCTTGTGGAATGGTGCTGCGTCGCGATGCGACCTAGCATCTGCATCGAGCGGGCGAAACAGGGGAGAAGGCACGAAGGCCGCCGAGGGGGCGGCCTTCGTTGGTTCTCGTTCTAGAGAATCGCCAGCACGGTTTCCGGTGGACGGCCCATGGCAGCTTTGCCGTTGGCAACCACGATGGGGCGCTCGATCAGCCGCGGGTGACTGGCCAGCGCCGCAATAAGCGTCGTGTCATCGAGCGAGGGGTCGTCCAGACTCAGCTCGCTGTATTCCGGCTCACCCTTGCGCATCAAGTCACGCGGCGTCATGCCGAGCATGTCCAGCAATTGCGTCAGCTCGGCTGGGCTGGGCGGCGTGTCGAGGTAGTTGATCACCTCGCACACCTGGCCTTGCGCCTCGAGTAGCGCCAAGGTTGCGCGCGATTTCGAGCAGCGATGGTTGTGGTAGATGCGTACCGTCATGGTTCGGCGTTGGCTCAGCGGTTGCCGCTGCGGTTACCGCCGCGATTGCCACCGCCACCGCCGTGCGGACGTCCACCGCCACCGCCACCGCCATGCGGACGCGGGCCGCCACCGCCACCACCCTGGGGACGACTACCGCCGCGCGATTGCGGTCGGCCGCCTTGTCCCTGGGCGGGACGGCCACCCGGCTTGCCGCCGCGATTGCCGCCGGTGTTGCCAGCGCCACCGCCGCTGTAAGGGCTGTTTCCGCGCCCCTCGGCCGTGCCGCGACCGCCACCACCACCACCAAACGACCTGCCGCCTTCAGCGGGGCGTCCACCGTAGGGCTTGTTGCCGCCTTCGGCCGAACGGGCGCCGAACGGCTTGCCGCCGCCAGGGCCGCCAGGGCCGCGACGGTTGCCGGCGCCTGCACCTGGGCCGGCCGGGCCGCCGCTGCGGCCACCTTCACGACTCTCGCCCGCGAACCAGGTGCGCACAGACGGCAGCTCCTGACCCGGGGCGACGCCACGCCTGCTCTTGTTGCGCTGCATGGTATTGCCCGAGCGTTCGGGGCGCGCGACGTTGCCGTCCACTTCCTTGCCACCCGGCCGACGACGCTGCTTGCCGCGGGCGGGTTCCTCGCGAATACGATCGTAGGCGCGCAGTTCGCGCGCCTCGTCCTGATAGCCGGAGCTGTAGCCGCCGGTGGCGCCACGCTCGGGGCGGTACTCGGTGACATTGCGCGGCGCGCGGCGCTGGTGCAGCACCGGGCTCAAGGTGAGAACCGGTTGCGGTGCACCCAGACCCGTGGTCTTGCGCAGCTCCTTGACCGACTCCTCGCCGAGCGCTTCG
Source organism: uncultured Gammaproteobacteria bacterium (assembly GCA_963765335.1). GTDB lineage: Bacteria > Pseudomonadota > Gammaproteobacteria > Xanthomonadales > Rhodanobacteraceae > Dyella. The sequence goes on from CAVXWA010000008.1 coordinate 63,802, forward strand.
CAATCACCGCGGCGTAGCGTGCGCGGCAGTTCGATGCTGCCGTAGCGGATGCGCTTGAGGCGGCTGACCAGCAAACCCTGGGAATCCCACAGGCGACGCACTTCGCGGTTGCGGCCTTCGCGGATCACCACGCGGAACCAGCTATGGCTGCCGCCGCGGCTGATCACGGCGATCTCGTCGAAACGTGCGGGGCCGTCTTCCAGCTCGACGCCAGCCTTGAGCTTCTCGATCATTTCGTCAGGCACTTCGCCGTGGACGCGGCAGAGGTATTCGCGCTCAAGCCCGCTCTTGGGGTGCATCAGCGCGTTGGCCAGCTCGCCATCGGTGGTGAGCAGCAGCAGGCCGGTGGTGTTGATGTCCAGACGGCCGACGGCGACCCAGCGCGCACCCTTCAGGCGCGGCAGCTGTTCGAACACGGTGGGGCGGCCTTCGGGATCCTCGCGCGTGGTCACCACGCCTTCGGGCTTGTGATAGACCAGCACTTCGGTCTCGTCACGGTTGTCGGTGGCGACGACGAACTGCTTGCCGTCCAGCACGACGCGGTCGCCGGCGTGTACGCCGGCGCCAATGGTGGCGGGCGCGCCGTTGACTTCGACTTCGCCGGCCTGGATGCGCTGCTCGAGCATGCGACGCGAGCCGAGGCCGGCGTTGGCGAGCACCTTGTGCAGGCGCTCTTCAAGAGCGGGGGCGGCGTCTTCGCGCGGGGTGCGCTTAAGGGTCAAAACGGATTTTTGCGGCGCAGTCATGCGCGGTACTCCTCGGTGTCTTGCGTGGCGTCGCCGTGGTCGGCGTCCGCGCGGGTCGCTGCCTCGTCGGCAGTGTCTGTCGGTGATACGGCGTGCGTGGCAGCGCCGGGTTCGGATGGTGCGCTGGCAACTTCAACGGTCAGCGCTTGTTCTTCGAAAGGTGCTTCGATAACGGCGGGCTTCTGGGCCAGGTCGCTATCCATGGGTTCGGAAGTTTCGTCGCTGATGGCTTCGACGTCTTCGCCGGCTACGACCAGGGGTTCGTTTTCTTCGTCCGGATCGATCGGCAGGTCGCGCACGATGCGGGCGGGGAGCGGGTTCTGGTCGATCCGCATCTGCGGGTCTTCCATATCGCGGATTTCCGAAAGCGGCGGCAGCTCGTCCAGCGATTTCAGATTGAAGTAATCGAGAAAAGCACGGGTGGTGCCGAACAGCGCGGGCTTGCCGGGAACGTCCCGGTAGCCGACCACGCGGATCCATTCGCGCTCTTCCATGGTCTTGATGATGCTGGAGGACACCACGACGCCACGGATCTGTTCGATCTCCGGGCGGGTGATCGGCTGGCGGTACGCGATCAAGGCCAGCGTTTCCAGCAAGGCGCGCGAATAGCGGCTCGGCCGTTCCGTCCACATCTTCGAGAGCCACTGATGCATGTCCTGGCGGACCTGGTAGCGGAAGCCGGAAGCCGACCTCTTGCAGTTCCACGCCGCGGCCGGCGCAGTCTTCAGCCAGCGCTTCCAGCGCCTTGGCCACCTCGTCGCGACCGACCTCGTCCTCCTCGCCGAACAGCTCCAGCAGCTGGGGGATGGTCATGGGCTGCGTCGTCGCCAGCAGCGCCGCCTCGATAATGGGTTTGAGTTGCTCGATCTGCATTTAGAGCATGGCTCTCAGGTCGGATGCGGATTCATGGGGTGCCGGCGGATGGCCTGCCGCCTATTCGGCAGCGGCTGCCGGTTCGTCGGCGATGTCTTCGACGGGCTCCTCGGCGCGTCCCATCTTGGCTCTTACGTAAATCGGCGCCAGCGCTTCTTCCTGCACGATCTCCACCAGCATCTCCTTGGCCAGCTCCAGCATGGCCAGGAAGGTCACCACCACGCCCAGGCGTCCCTCGCTCACGTCGAACAGTGTCTCGAAGCGCTGGAAGGCGTGGTCGTCCAGCCGAGCCAGCAGTTCGCCCATGCGCTGGCGGACACTTAGCGCCTCGCGCTTGATGGCGTGGTGCCCGAACAGCTCGGCGCGGTGCATCACGTCCTTCAGCGCCAGCAGCATTTCCTTGAGATCGAGCGGCGGCGGCAGCTTGATCACGTTGCGCTCGCCCACATCGGCGTGGGCCGGCGCGAAATCGCGCTCCATGCGGGGCAGGGCGTCGATGTCCTCCGCAGCCCGCTTGAAGCGCTCGTACTCCTGCAGCCGCCGGACCAGCTCGGCGCGAGGGTCTTCCTCCAGGCCTTCCTCGGCCGGCGGCCGCGGCAGCAGCAGCCGCGATTTGATCTCGGCCAGGATGGCCGCCATCACCAGGTACTCGGCGGCCAGCTCCAGGCGCATCACGTCGCGCATCATCTCGATGTAGTCGATGTACTGCCGGGTGATCTCGGCGACCGGGATGTCGAGAATGTCCAGGTTCTGCCGGCGGATCAGATAGAGCAAAAGATCCAGCGGCCCTTCGAACGCCTCGAGAATGACCTCGAGCGCATCCGGCGGGATGTACAGATCCTGCGGCATCTGCAACATCGGTTCGCCGCGCACGATGGCCAGCGGCATTTCCTGCTGTTGCGGTACCGACGCAAACGCGTCTTGCGGCGCTGTGACCGCCTGAGGCTCGGTTGGCTCAGTACTCATCAATACATGTCGTTGGGCCGCCCATGACGGCTTGCGTTGCATTCAACACGTTATAGGAAACGTTCTGTCCCATCGGCATTCGTTCGACGAATGTCCCCGCTCGGATCGCGGCCACTGGCTGGCAATCCTTTGAAGCTAACTTGCGCGATGCCTAGCCGGTGCGCCTCGCGTCACCGTCACGGGCATGCATGATGAAATCGCGCCATTCGCGTTTCGACCAGGCTGACCGTGAACGACCTTTGAGCGACTCTGGCGCGTAAGAATCACGGCAAAGACGCAAGCCAAAACGTGACGAAACCCGCGTCATTGGCTCCCAATCGGTCGGCTGAGTGCATCGGGATGGGGGCCGTTGCGGTCGATCTTGGCCGATCGTGCGGCGCACCCGTGGACCTTTGCGAGACCAAGATTAGCCGCTGTAAGCCGGCAAGTCCAGTACACGTCTGGCCCGCCTAGCGTCAAAATAGCACGTCATGCCGACGACCCCACGCGCAATCATTCATGTTGATATGGACGCCTTCTATGCGGCGGTGGAGCAGCTCGACCGTCCGGAGCTGCGCGGCTTGCCGGTGATCGTCGGCGGCTTGGGGCCGCGTGGGGTTGTGTCCACCTGCAGTTATGAAGCGCGCCGTTTTGGCGTGCGTTCGGCCATGCCCACGGCGCAGGCGCGGCGGTTGTGCCCTGATGCGCTACTATCTGCGGCCTCGTCTGGACCGTTATGAGGCTATCTCGGATCAGATCTTCGAGATCTTCCACGAGGTGACGCCGATGGTCGAAGGGCTGTCGCTGGACGAGGCGTTTCTTGACGTGAGCGCCAGCCTGCGGCTGTTGGGACCGATCGAGGTGATCGCGCGTCGCATCAAGGGCGCGATCCTGGAGCGCACCCAGTTGGTGGCTTCCGTGGGCATGGGGCCCAATAAGTTGCTCGCCAAGCTGGCGAGTGAACTGTCCAAACCCGACGGCTTGCACGGCATTTCTTTCGACCGGGCCGCGTCCGAGCTCGCACCGTTACCGGTGGGGCGTTTGTGGACTGTCGGTCGTGTGACCGAACAGACACTCCATCGCCTGGGTATCCGTACCATCGGTGAATTGGCAGCATGTGACACGGCGCGTCTTGCCGGTGCGCTGGGGCGTCAGGCCGCATCGCTGCAGGCGCTGGCGCGGGGGGAGGATGAGCGTTGCGTCGAGCCAGAGCAAGTCGAACAATCCATGGGCTCCGAACACACCTTTGATACCGATTTGACGGATAAGCTGCTGGCCGAATCGTGGTTGCTGCGGCAGTGCGAGCGTATTGCCGCGCGTGCGCGGCTGCGCGGGCTGCAAGGGCGCACGGTCACGCTGAAACTACGTGAGCCACCGTTTGTCACACATACTCGCCAGGCGCAGTTGCATGCAACGAGTGCGTCTGCCAGCGAGATCTATGGTGTGGCACGACGCTTGCTAGATGTTTGGTGGAAGACGCAATCGCGACCGCGCCTGCGCCTTCTGGGTGTCAGCCTTTCCGGCTTTGGGGAGCAGCGGCAGGGCGACATGTTCAACGCGACGCCGAAAGGGCGCGTGACGGACGAGGTGCAGGATCGCGTCAATTTACGTTTCGGTTCGGGCAGCCTGGTGCGTGCCGGGGTGTTGCGGGCGCGCAAGCAGGATTGAAGTTGTAGCGGAACGCTCCACATCGGCATGGTGGAGTGCTTTCAGGAAGAACGTGATAGCACCACGATGCGCGTGGTGCGGGGAGAGGACACCAAGTATGAGCAGAGCGGAAGACAACGCCAGGAACGGCTCCGATCCGGAGCAGTTGCGACCGGCGCGCATGCGTATCGAAACCACGGTACTGATGAGCCGTGTCGACGAATCGCATCCGACCGAACTGGTGGACATCTCCGCGACTGGGGTCTTGCTGCGTCGGCCGCTCGGCTGGCATGGCGAGATCGGCCAAAGCTGGATCCTGGACATGATCTTCGGCCACGACCTGCATATCCATCTGGAGGCGCAGGTGGCGCGGGTGTCGGAACGCCATCTGGGATTTGCCTATACGCGCATCCCCGAGGACAAGCAGGTGCCGTTGTGGAACTTGCTGGGCGGCTATGCCGACATCCTGGAGTTGTGGAACGAAGAGTGAGCCCCTGGCGGATGCTCCCAAATGAAAACGCCCGCCGAATGGCGGGCGTTTGCTTTCCAGCCGTCGCTGAAGGTCAGCTGTGCGCAGCAGCAGGCTGCTTTTCGTCACGCAGTTCGCGACGCAGGATCTTGCCCACGTTGCTCTTGGGCAGCGAGTCGCGGAACTCGATGATCTTGGGGCGCTTGTATCCGGTGAGATTCTCCCGGCAGAACTGCTTTAGCTCCTCGACGGTGAGGTTCGGGTCCTTGCGCACCACGAACAGTTTGACCACCTCGCCGGAATGCTCGTCGGGAACGCCGACAGCCGCCACCTCGGCAACGCCCGGGTGCTGCATGACGATGTCCTCGACCTCATTCGGATACACGTTGAAGCCGGACACCAGAATCATGTCCTTCTTGCGATCAACGATATAGAAGTAGCCGTTTTCGTCCATCCGGGCGATGTCGCCGGTATGCAGCCAGCCATCAGGTGTAAGGACCTTGGCGGTTTCGTCCTGGCGTTGCCAGTAGCCCTTCATCACCTGCGGGCCACTCACCATCAGTTCGCCCACTTCGCCCTGCGCTAGCGGCTGGCCTTCTTCAGACCAGATGGCGACATCCGTGGACGGTATCGGCAGGCCGATCGAGGAGTTGTATGCCTTCAGATCGAGCGGGTTGATGCATACCGCGGGCGAAGTCTCGGTAAGGCCATAAGCCTCGGCCAGGGTGCAGCCGGTGACTTTTTTCCAGCGTTCCGCCACGGCGCGTTGTACGGCCATGCCGCCACCAAGGCTTAGGCGCAAGCGCGAGAAATCCAGCTCGGCAAAGCCCGGGGTATTGAGCAGGCCGTTGAATAGCGTGTTGACTCCAGTGAGTGCGGTGAAGCCAGACTGCTTGAGCTCCTTGACGAAAGCGGGCATGTCGCGCGGATTGGTAACCAGCCAGTTCAAGCCGCCAAGGCGCACGAAGACCAGGCCGTTCGCGGTGAGTGAGAAGATGTGATACAGCGGCAGGGCCGTGATGATCACTTCCTCGCCCTGCTTGACGTTGTTACCGATCCACGCGTCAGCCTGCAGCATGTTGGCAACCATATTGCCGTGCGTGAGCATCGCGCCCTTGGCCACGCCGGTGGTGCCGCCCGTGTATTGCAGGAACGCGATGTCGTCGTGCGTCAGCTCCACCTTGGGCATGGCATGACGGGCACCGCGCGACAGTGCATCACCGAAACGCACCGCGTGCGGCAGCTGGAATGGCGACACCATCTTCTTGACGTGCTTGAGCGCGAAGTTGATCAGCACGCCCTTGAGGCCCAGCAGGTCGCCGATGCCGGTGGTGACGATGTGCTTCACTGCGGTCTCGGCGACGACCTGTTGCAGGGTGGCTGCGAAGTTGTCGAGGACGACGATGGCCTTGGCGCCGGCATCCTCAAGCTGGTGTTTGACTTCGCGGGCGGTGTACATGGGATTGGTGTTGACCACCACGAGGCCTGCGCGCAGTGCGCCGAACAGGACGATCGGGTACTGCAAAACATTGGGCAACATGATCGCGATGCGATCGCCCTTGCTCAGTTTGAGCTCGCCAGTGAGGTAGCCGGCGAACTGGCGGCTCATCTCATCGACCTGAGCGTAGGTGATCTGCTTGCCGAAATTGGAGAACGCAGGACGGTGACTAAACCGTTCGAACGCCTCTTCGAGCACCGCTGCCACGGAGGTGTACTGATTGACGTCGATTTGCGCGGGGACGCCTTCCGGGTAATGGGCCAGCCACGGACGCTCGATACTCATGTTGGATCCAAAGCTCCTGTATTGACCGGCCCGTTGGTGACGATGGCGCGGGTGGGGCATGATGTCGACGAGGCATTGGAGCATACGCCCGCGTATAGCAGCAAGCCGCGTTGCAGCGAGACTTCCGGATGCCGTCGATGAGAAAAATGTGCTCGAAACTGCTGTCTTGCGTGGTTGTTTTGGGCTTGCTGGTCGGCTGCCGACACAGCCCTGACGAGGTACTTATCCGGCAAGGCATTGAAGCGGCGGCGAATGCTGCCGAAACCGCCCATGCATCGGCGCTTGGCGATGTGCTCAGCGAGGACTTCGACGGAAATGCTGGCGCGTTGGCGCGCAGCGACCTTCTCCAACTGCTGCGTGTGGCCTCGGTTCGTGGCGAGACCATCCACGCTCTGACGGGACCGGTCCAGATGGAGCAACGTGGTGAGCGTTATGTCGCGCGCTTTACCGTCACGCTGACCAGCGGTGGCAAGTTGCTTCCGGCGCAGATGGGCGTCTATCAAGTCGAAACAGCGTGGCGTCGCGAGGGTCGTCAATGGCTGTGCTATTCGGCTAGCTGGGTGCGGCAGGTGTAACGCATACCCCTCCACGCTCGACATCCCAGCGAACGCTGGGATCCAGCGCCTTGGGTTTTTCCGCAGGGACGACAAAGTCACTGGATCCCAGCGTTCGCTGGGATGACGATGAGGCAGGCCGGATCGGACATGGTCCACACCAAAAAGAAAACGCCGCCCCAAGGCGGCGTTTTCATCAAGCTCAGGCCGCCTTCTTGCTGGCGAGCTGACGCAGCACGTACTGCAGGATGCCGCCATGGCGGAAGAACTCGCGTTCCTTCGGTGTGAGCAGCAGCACCTTCACGGTGAACTCCTTCTTGCTGCCATCGGCGGCGGTCGCGGTGACCTTGGCGGTCTTCGATTCGCCGCCGTCGAGGCCGGTGATGTCGAACGTCTCCTTGCCGGTAAGGCCGAGCGACTGCGCATTCTGGCCGTCCTCGAACTGGCAGGGCAGCACGCCCATGCCGACCAGGTTGGAGCGGTGGATGCGCTCGAAGCTCTCGGCGATCACCGCCTTCACGCCCAGCAGCAAGGTGCCCTTGGCGGCCCAGTCGCGCGATGAACCGGTGCCGTATTCCTTGCCGGCCAGCACCACCAGCGGGGTCTTGTCCGCCTTGTACTTCATGGCGGCGTCGTAGATGGCCAGTTGCTCGCCCGACGGTACGTGCAGGGTGTAGCCGCCTTCGACACCGTTGAGCATCAGGTTCTTGATGCGGATGTTGGCGAAGGTGCCGCGCACCATCACGTCGTCGTTGCCGCGACGCGAACCGTAGGAGTTGAAGTCCTTCGGGTCCACACCCTTGGAAATCAGGAAGCGGCCCGCCGGGCTGTCCTTCTTGATCGAACCGGCCGGCGAGATGTGGTCGGTGGTGATCGAGTCGCCGAACAGGCCGAGCACACGTGCGCCATGGATGTCCTCGATGGTGCCGGGCTGCGCGCTCATGCCGTCGAAGTACGGCGGGTTCTTGATGTAGGTGGAGTCGTCCCAGCGGAAGAGGTCGCCGTCCGGGCGAGGCGATCTGGTTCCAGCGGCTGTCGCCCTTGAACACGTCCGCATAGTTTTTCTCGAACATCTGCGGATTGATCGCGCCGGCGATGGTGTCGGAGATTTCCTTGTTGGTCGGCCAGATGTCCTTCAGATACACCGGCTTGCCATCGCTGCCCGTGCCGAGCGGATCCTTGGTCAGGTCGATGTCCGACGGTGCCGGCCAGCGCGTAGGCCACCACCAGCGGCGGCGAGGCCAGGTAGTTCATCTTCACTTCGGGGTGCACGCGGCCTTCGAAGTTGCGGTTGCCCGACAGCACCGACGCCACGGCAAGATCGCCTTCGGCGACGCCTCGGCTGATCTCGGGCGGCAGCGGGCCGGAGTTGCCGATGCAGGTGGTGCAGCCGTAGCCGACGATATAGAAGCCGAGCTTTTCCAGCTCCTTGAGCAGGCCGGTCTTTTCGAGGTAATCGGTGACCACCAGCGAGCCCGGGCCAATCGAAGTCTTCACCCACGGTTGCGCCTTCAGGCCCCTGGCAGCGGCCTTTTTGCGCGACCAGGCCGGCGCCGAGCATGACCGCCGGGTTGGACGTATTGGTGCACGAGGTGATCGCGGCGATGACTACCGCGCCGTCACCGAGCTTGAAGCTCTCGCCATGCATCTCGATGCGTACGCCGGTATCCGTGATGTCGTTGGCTGGGTTGCCGATGGCGGTGGCGCCGCCTTCATTGGCGAAGTTGGCGGTATCGCCATTCTTCGGCTTGCGGTTGGCGGTCAGCGGACCGACGGCATCCTTGAAGCTCTTCTGCACGCCTTCCAGCAGCACACGGTCCTGCGGACGCTTCGGACCAGCCAGCGAAGGCCTTACGTCGGCGAGGTCAAGCTCCAGCGTGGTGCTGAAACGCGGCTCGTGGGCGCTTTCGTCATGCCACAGGCCCTGGGCCTTGGCATAAGCCTCGACCAGGGTGATCTGCGCTTCATCGCGACCGGACAGCCGCATGTAGTTAAGCGCCTCCTGATCGACCGGGAAGATGCCACAGGTGGCGCCGTACTCGGGCGCCATGTTCGCGATGGTGGCGCGATCGGCCAGCGGCAGGTGCTTGAGGCCGTCGCCGAAGAACTCGACGAACTTGCCGACCACACCCAGCTTGCGCAGCATCTGGGTCACGGTGAGCACCAGGTCGGTGGCGGTCACGCCTTCGGACAGCTTGCCCTTGAGCTTGAAGCCGACCACCTGGGGAATCAGCATCGAGGACGGCTGGCCCAACATGGCCGCCTCCGCTTCGATGCCGCCCACGCCCCAGCCCAGCACGCCAATGCCATTGATCATGGTCGTATGGGAGTCCGTGCCAAACACGGTGTCCGGGTAGGCCCACGGCTGGCCGTCCTTTTCAGCCGTGAACACCACACGGGCCAAATGCTCCAGGTTCACCTGATGCACGATGCCAGTGCGCGGCGGCACCACTTTGAAGTTGTTGAAGGCCTTCTGGCCCCAGCGCAGGAACGAGTAGCGTTCCTGGTTGCGATGGAATTCGATCTCGACGTTTTGCTCGAGCGCCGACGCCGAACCATAAACGTCGACCTGCACCGAATGGTCGATCACCAGTTCCGCCGGGGCCAGCGGATTGATCTGGTTGGCGTTGCCGCCCAGCTTCACCACGGCGTCGCGCATGGCGGCCAGGTCGACCACGCAGGGCACGCCGGTGAAATCCTGCAGCACCACGCGCGCGGGCATGAAAGAGATTTCGGTATCGGGCTCGGCCTTGGCATCCCAGTTGGCCACCGCCTCGATTTCCTTCGTGGTCACATTGAGGCCGTCCTCATGGCGCAACAGGTTTTCCAGCAGGATCTTCAGCGAGTAGGGCAGGGTCTTGAGGTCGAAGCGTTGACCGAGCTTGGTCAGACTGGCGATCTGGTAAGAGCTGCCGTTGACATTGAGGGTGTCGCGGGTGGCGAATGAATCCAGCATGGGTAGGGCTCCTGTTGCGAAAGTCGAGCGAGCGCACATGGCGCAGCCAAGTGATCCTAGAACAGCAAGTGTGAGGGATATTGCAAGGAGGGCTGTTAACTCCGTCGGCAACGAACAGCTGGGGCCGGCTTTCTTAGTGTGCAAGCGTTGGCGAGCGCCATTCCAGCACTGCGTCATTGCAAGATTTCGAACGCTGCCGGAAGCGTTGCTTTGCGTTGCGGGCAAGGCCCCGTGGCTGGCAAAATAAGCAGGTTATGTGCCGCCAAAAAACGGCATGGCGACAAGGTTTTGCGCCTTGTCGCAGGTCGGTAGCGGCCACCCGGATTCGGCTTGCACCAGCGACTCCCCAGCGCCTGTGCAAACAGACGCACGCTGCCTCTTTCGTAGTTCATCGGACGAGATCACATGCTTAAAGCCTACCGCCAACACGTCGCCGAGCGCGCCGCGCTCGGCATTCCGCCGCTGCCGCTATCGGCTCAGCAGACCGCCGAGCTGATCGAGCTGCTGAAGACCCCGCCGGCGGGCGAGGAAACCTTCCTGGTCGATCTGATCACCCATCGCGTGCCGGCGGGCGTGGACGATGCCGCCAAGGTCAAGGCGTCTTCCTGGCGGCGGTCGCGTACGGCACCGAGACGTCCGCGCTGATCACGCGCGAAAAGGCCACCGAGCTGCTCGGCACCATGCTCGGCGGCTACAACGTCAAGCCGCTGATCGACCTGCTCGATGATGCGCAGGTCGGCGCGATCGCCGCCGACGCGCTGAAGAAGACGCTGCTGATGTTCGACTTCTTCCACGACGTCAAGGACAAGGCCGACAAGGGCAACGCCCATGCCAAGGGCGTGCTGCAGAGCTGGGCCGATGCCGAGTGGTTCACCGGCCGCCCGGAAGTGCCGCAGAGCATCACCGTCACCGTGTTCAAGGTGACCGGCGAGACCAACACCGACGACCTGTCGCCGGCGCCCGACGCCTGGAGCCGTCCGGACATCCCGCTGCACTCGCTGGCCATGCTGAAGAACGCGCGAGGCGCGCCGTTCAAGCCGGAAGAAGACGGCAAGCGCGGCCCGATCCAGTTCATCGAGGACCTGACGAAGCAGGGTCACCTGGTCGCCTACGTCGGCGACGTGGTCGGCACCGGTTCCAGCCGCAAGTCGGCCACCAACACGGTGCTGTGGGCCACCGGCGAGGACATCCCGTTCGTGCCGAACAAGCGCTTCGGCGGCGTCACCCTCGGCGGCAAGATCGCCCCGATCTTCTTCAACACGCAGGAAGACTCCGGCGCGCTGCCGATCGAAGTCGACGTGTCCCAGATGGAGATGGGCGACGTGGTCGAACTGCGTCCGTACGACGGCAAGGCCCTGAAGAACGGCGAGGTGATCGCCGAGTTCAAGGTGAAGCGCGACGTGCTGTTCGACGAAGTGCGCGCCGGCGGCCGCATCCCGCTGATCATCGGCCGTGGCCTCACCGCCAAGGCGCGCGAGGCCCTGGGCCTGCCGGCGTCCACCCTGTTCCGCCTGCCGCAGCAGCCGGTCGACACGGGCAAGGGCTTCACGCTGGCGCAGAAGATGGTCGGCCGCGCCTGCGGTCTGCCGGAAGGCCAGGGCGTGCGCCCGGGCACCTACTGCGAGCCGAAGATGACCACCGTCGGCTAGCCAGGACACCACCGGCCCGATGACCCGCGACGAGCTGAAGGACCTGGCCTGCCTGGGCTTCTCGCGCCGACCTGGTGATGCAGTCGTTCTGCCACACCGCGGCCTATCCGAAGCCGGTCGACGTGAAGATGCACCACGAGCTGCCGGAGTTCATCAGCAACCGCGGCGGCGTCGCGCTGCGCCCGGGCGACGGCGTCATCCACTGCTGGCTCAACCGCCTGCTGCTGCCCGACACCGTCGGCACCGGCGGCGACAGCCACACGCGCTTCCCGATCGGCATCTAGCTTCCCGGCCGGCTCCGGCCTGGTCGCCTTCGCCGCCGCCACCGGCGTGATGCCGCTGGACATGCCCGAGTCGGTGCTGGTGCGCTTCAAGGGCAAGATGCAGCCCGGCGTCACCCTGCGCGACCTGGTCAACGCGATCCCGCTCTACGCCATCAAGCAGGGCCTGCTGACGGTCGCCAAGCAGGGCAAGAAGAACATCTTCTCCGGCCGCATCCTCGAGATCGAGGGCCTGCCCGACCTCAAGGTGGAGCAGGCGTTCGAGCTGACCGACGCCTCGGCCGAGCGTTCCGCCGCCGGCTGCACGGTGCACCTGAACAAGGCGCCGATCATCGAGTACATCACCAGCAACATCACGCTGATGAAGAACATGATCGCCGACGGCTACGCCGACGCGCGCACCCTGCAGCGCCGCATCAAGGCGATGGAGGCCTGGCTGGCCAAGCCGAAGCTGCTGAAGCCCGACGCCGACGCCGAGTACGCCGCAGTCATCGAGATCGACCTGGCCGACATCCAGGAGCCGATCCTGTGCCTGCCCGAACGACCCGGACGACGTCAAGATCCTGTCCGACGTGGCCGGCACCAAGATCGACGAAGTCTTCATCGGCTCGTGCATGACCAACATCGGCCACTTCCGCGCGGCGTCGAAGCTGCTCGAAGGCAAGCGCGACATCCCGGTCAAGCTGTGGGTCGCCCCGCCGACCAAGATGGACCAGCAGCAGCTGACCAAGGAAGGCCACTACGGCGCGCTCGGCACCGCCGGCGCGCGCATGGAGATGCCGGGCTGCTCGCTGTGCATGGGCAACCAGGCGCAGGTGCGCGAAGGCGCGACGGTGTTCTCCACCTCGACCCGCAACTTCCCCAACCGCCTGGGCAAGAACTCCAACGTGTTCCTGGGCTCGGCCGAGCTGGCCGCGATCTGCTCCAGGCTGGGCCGCATCCCGACCATGGCCGAGTACATGACCGACATGGGCGTGGTCAACGCCAATGGCGACAAGATCTACCACTACATGAACTTCGACCAGATCGCCGATTACCAGCAGGTCGCTGATACCGTCACCGCCTGAGTGCTGTAAGGAAACTCGTTCGAAGCCCGGCCCTGTGCCGGGCTTCGTCGTTTATGCTTTCACGACGCTCGGCCAGCAGGCCGCCACGAAGCTACAGGCTGCACGGATGATTTCCACCCACTTATCGGTAGTCTCACTGCGCGACCTGATGCTGGTGCAGGCGGTACGCCGCCACGGCAGTTTCAACAGCGCGGCGCGTGCGATGCACATCAGTCCCTCGGGGCTTTCCCATCAGGTACAGAAGGTGGAGCAGGCGCTCGGTGCACCGCTGTTCGAGCGTGGTGGGCGACGTGTGGTGCCCACAGCCGGCGGGCAGCGCCTGCTGGAACAAATCGACGCCGTGCTGGCTTCCGCCGAACTGCTGCAGCAAGTGGCCCGTGCCGGCGAAGTGGCTTTTGGTGGCGAGTTGCGCCTGGGTGTGCCGGCTTCGCTGGGTCCTTATCTGCTACCGCATCTGATTGAGCCGTTTCCTCAGCATTTCCCGGGCACGCGATTGAGCCTGTCCGAAGGCAAGCCGCGTGGATTGCTGCGACGCTTGAATGAAGGTGAGCTGGATGCCGTGTTGGCGCCGCGCGTGACGCCGGTCAGCGGTATTGCGATGCGGCCGCTGTTTTTCGAGCCGTGGGAACTGATGCTGCGCGCCGACCATGCGTTGGCGAGCAAGCGTAGCGTCTCACTCGATCAACTCGATCCCAGCGAGGCTACGCTGATGATGGAAAGCCATGCCGATGATGTGCTCGGCGGCGGCCATGTGCAGGACGTCAGCCTGGAAAGCCTCGCGGCACTGGTTGGTCTGCGCGGCGGCTATGCGTTGGTGCCCGCACTCGCACATGATCGCCTTGCTTCGATGCCGGACATTGTTTTGTCCAAGATCAAGGGGCAGGCGACGGGGCGCGAAATCGCGCTTTATTGGCGGGAGGCCTCGCCATGGAGCAGCGACTTGCAAGCGTTCGCTTTGCTGTTGCGGCGATTGGCGAAGCAGCGGCCGGGATTGAAGTTGGTAGGTGATGGCGCATAGCGCCTTTTCGCTCTGCTTGAGCGCCGAGCTACTGGCTTTACTCCATCTCCCCAGCGGGGAGAAGGCTGGGATGAGGGGCGGGTGCCTGTTATTGGGCGACAACTGAGCGTTATCGCCAGGTTGCCGCTTACGCAGCGGGCGTTTCGATCGCCTGCCGGCGCTCGAGTCACTTTTCTTTTGCTGGCCCAAAAGAAAAGTAACCCAAAGAAAACGGCCTCTAGAGCTGGCAGCACGCCGCGGGATAGAAGCGTTGGAAGGTTTGCGCGATCGGACAGTTTGCTACCCAAGGCGATACACAGCCGCTACACCGCAACGCGCCAGGGCGGTGAGGACTTAAAACAGGCCGACGGTCGAAATGGTTGGCGTTGCCGCGCCTTGATGGCCACCATGCAGCGGACGCTTTAAGCCCTCTGCGCTTTGGCGCGTTGCGGTGTAGCGGCTGTGTATCGGCCATGGGCCGAAACCTATCTGTCTGGCCGCGCCCGCCAGGCTCGTATCCCGCGCCATGCTATGAGCTGTTGAGGCCACTACTTTGGGTTACTTTTATTTTGGGCCAGCAAAAGAAAAGTGACCCGGACCGCGGCAGCGGTTCGGAACGCCCGCTGCGTCCCACAGGGACTTCCTTCGGTCGTAAGCGGCAACCTTGCCACAAGGCTCGATTTAGGCGTGACCGCGAGCACCCGCTCCTCATCCCAGCCTTCTCTCCCACAGGGACTACCTTCGGGTCGCCCAAAGGGGAGAAGGAGTAAGAGCGCGTGGCTCGGCGCTCGAGCAGGCGCTCGAAACGTCCGCTGCGTCCCGCAGGGCCTTCCTTCGGTCGTAGGTGAGCCAGGTCACGGTGGTGTGCAGAAAAGCCAAAGTCACTGGATGACCAGCTTCGCTGTTGTAACGCGCCTCCAGCTTGACCAGCCGTTCGGCTGTTGAGAGCCGCTGGGATGACGGTGAGGTTGATCAACGAGCGTGGTCGCATAAGGTGCGGCCCCGCAAACCCCGAACCATCACGTGTTATTGATCGTCGACCCCGTCAACAACCCCCGCGCCAACATGCTGCACTGACGCCGATACAAAAGCATCTGCCACTGGCGCCCACCCAACTGTCGCCACAACACCGCCGAACGTACAGCCGCGAGCAGGTTGGCGCGCACCTTCTCCACTACGTTCGGTTGCTGCAGCTGCTGCGGATTTCCCGTCACCATCACGCGCGGCTTCAGTGTTGAAAGCGTGCTGGCGTAGAGCTCGGCCAGTCGGCTGACCACCTGCGGCGACTCCGGACCGAAGTGTTCCACTTGGCGTTGCGCGGCGACGATGCCCTGCTGCAATCGGTCGAGCAGGTCCGAACGGCGGGACAGGCTTCGTTCCAGCCGGATCACGGTAAACGCCATGCGGGTGATGGCAACGTCGCGGTTGTTCTCGTCGAGCAAGGTAATCAGCTGGCGCAGACCCAGGCGCACGCCGGACACATCGCCGTAGACGCCGACCACAGACGGGGCATCGATGCGAAATACGCTGCCGATGCTGGAGGCCATGGCGGTTTCGTCGCAGCGACCTTCGTTGGCAAGCTGCTGGGCAAGTCCTGTGGCCTGGAACAGGCCGGCCAGGGCCAGCACGCGCTCTTCATTCATGGCAAAGGCTTCAAGCACCGGGGATCGACTCGCAGGGGATGGGGGGAGACAACGCGGATTCATCATTCCAGCCGCCGTACGGTGCATCGGTGCGCTCGATCACAGCGCCGCCGAGGCAGGCATCGCCGTCATAGAACACCACCGACTGTCCCGGGGTAACCGCACGCTGGGGTTCGTCAAAGATCACTTCCAGGCGGTTTCCGTGCACGATGACTTCGCACGCTTGATCCTGCTGGCGATAGCGTGTCTTGGCGGTGCAGCGAAAGCGCGCGGCAGGGCGACTCACCGGCCACCCAGCTCGGCACTTCGGTGAGCAGGCGGCTCGAATACAGCCAGTGGTTCTCGCCGCCCTGTGCCACATACAGAATATTCCGGGCCACATCCTTGCCGACCACATACCAGGCCTCGCCACTGGCGCCGTGGCGCCCACCGATGCCCAGGCCGTTGCGCTGCCCCAGCGTGTAGTACATGACGCCGTGGTGTTCGCCCACGGTTTCGCCTTCTGGCGTGCGCATGGGGCCGGGCTGGGCGGGAATGTACTGGGCCGAGGAAGCTGCGGAAATCGCGCTCACCGATAAAGCAGATGCCGGTGGAGTCCTTTTTCGCGTGCGTCGGTAGCGACGCATCCAGTGCCATCTGGCGCACTCGCGACTTCTCGATCTCGCCCACCGGAAACAGCGTGGCGGCCAGCTGCTGCTGGCCTAGCGCGTGCAGAAAGTAGGTCTGATCCTTGGCGGCGTCCACGGCGCGCAACAAGCGGTACTTGCCGTCGTGAAAGTCCACGCGCGCGTAGTGGCCGGTGGCAATCTTGTCGGCACCAAGCGCGCGGGCTTCGTCCAGGAACGTCTTGAACTTGATTTCGCGGTTGCACAGCACGTCCGGGTTCGGCGTGCGGCCCGCGCGATATTCGGCCAGGAAGTGCTCGAACACGCCGTCCCAGTATTCGGCGGCGAAGTTGCGCGCGTGGAACGGGATGCCGAGCCGACCGCAAACCGCCACGGCGTCCTTGCGGTCGGCATCGGTCGTGCAGGGGCCGTCGCGGTCGTCTTCTTCCCAGTTCTGCATGAACAGGCCGTCGACCTCGCAGTCGGCCTGTTGCAACAGCAGGGCGGCCACCGAGGAATCGACGCCGCCGGACATGCCGAGCATCACCTTCACGGGTAACGATCCTCAACCAGCAGGCTGTGCAGCGCGGTCAGCGGGAGCCGTTGCCCCGCCAGCCAAGCATCGATGCTCATCAGCACCAGCGGGCTGCGCAGGCGGTCACCCAGGGCCACGATCTCGTCCCGGGTCAGCCACAGGGCGCGCAGGATGCCGGCATCGAGCGGACGCTTTGGGTCGTGGCCTAGCGCGCGGGCGGCAAAGCTGAAGCGCACCACGCCGTCACCGTGCTCGGTGCTGCGCCATTGATGGATGCCGATCAAATGCTCCAACTCGACCGTCCAGCCGGTTTCTTCCAAGGTTTCGCGCACGGCGGCGCTGACCAGGCTTTCCTTGTCATCCAAATGGCCGGCTGGCTGGTTATAGGCAAGACGGCCGTTGACTTCTTCTTCCACCATCAGGAAGCGGTCGCCATCGGCCACGACACAGGCGACGGTGACGTGCGGGCACCAGACGGACGGGGAGGAGGGGAATGCGGAATCGGCCATGGGGAGTATATGGCGCCGGCAAAGGCACTGGAAAAGTAGTCATTGTGCCATCACCTGAAGACAACCTGCCGGCGACGGCACCCCGGGTCCAGCAGTTCGGGCCGGCATCGGGGCTGCGGCGGTATACTTTTCCCCAGGATATTTCACGTAGAACCCATGGCTCACGAACCCGAACACGAACAAGGCAGCGGTCACGGCCTGGCGCTGGAAACCTCAAGGCCGGAGGTGGCTCGTCCACCCCTGTTTCAGGTGGTGCTGCTGAACGACGACTTCACGCCGATGGATTTCGTGGTCGAGGTGCTCGCAGCCTTCTTCAGCCTGGACCGCGAGCGGGCGATGCAGGTCATGCTTCACGTGCATACCCGTGGCAAGGGCGTTTGCGGCGTCTTTACCCGGGAGGTGGCAGAGACCAAGGTGACCCAGGTAAACGAATATTCACGTGCTCATCAACACCCTTTGTTGTGCACTATGGAAAAGCTGTAACCGGCCCCAATTTTGTAGCCATCGCGGCACAGGCCGCCTGCCACTTAGCGGAGTAGGTCCGGATGTTCAGCAAAGATCTCGAAGCTCACCATCGGCCAGTGCTACAAGGAGGCCCGCGAGCAGCGTCATGAGTTCATGACGGTCGAGCACCTGCTGCTCGCGCTGCTCGGAGAACCGTCGGCCGCCGCGGTGCCTTGCGCGCCTGCGGCGCGGATTCGCGCAAGCTGACGCGCGACCTGGAAGCGATCATCGCCGAGACCGTGCCGGTACTGCCGCACGAGCGACGAACGCGACACGCAGCCGACGCTCGGCTTCCAGCGCGTCTTGCAGCGCGCTGTCTATCACGTGCAGTCTTCCGGCCGTAAGGAAGTCACCGGCGCCAACGTGCTGGTCGCGATTTTCGGCGAGAAGGATTCGCATGCGGTGTATTTCCTCGCACCAGCAGGAAGTCACGCGTCTCGACGTCGTCAATTACATCTCGCACGGCATCGCCAAGATCGGCCAGGACGGCAGCCGTCGCAGAGCATGCCGGGTGGCGAGCGCGAGAGCGAAGACGGCGAGCCGCGCGGCAATCCGCTGAGCGAATACGCCAGCAACCTCAACGAGCTGGCGCTGGCAGGGCAAGATCGATCCGCTGATCGGTCGCCAGGACGAGATCGAGCGCACGATCCAGGTGCTGTGCCGCCGCCGCAAGAACAATCCGCTGTACGTCGGCGAAGCCGGCGTCGGCAAGACCGCGCTGGCCGAAGGCCTGGCCAAGCGCATCGTGGACGGCGACGTGCCCGAGGTGCTGAAAGAACTGCCACGATCTGGTCGCTCGATCTTGGCGCGCTGGTCGCTGGCACCAAGTACCGCGGCGATTTCGAGAAGCGCCTGAAGGCGGTGATCGGCCAGCTCAAGAAGCAGCCGGGCGCGATCCTGTTCATCGACGAGATCCACACCATCATCGGCGCCGGTTCCGCGTCGGGCGGCACGATGGATGCGTCGCAACCTGATCAAGCCCATGCTCGCCTCGGGCGAGCTGCGCTGCATCGGTTCGACGACGTTCCAGGAATTCCGCGGCGTCTTCGAGAAGGACCGCGCGCTGGCGCGTCGCTTCCAGAAGATCGACGTCGTCGAGCCGACCGATCGCCGACAGCATCGAGATCCTGAAGGGCCTGCAAGTCGCGCTTCGAGGAACACCACAAGGTCGAATACACCAACGAGGCACTGAAGGCCGCCGTCGATCTGTCGGTGAAGCACATCGCCGACCGTCTGCTGCCGGACAAGGCCATCGACGTGATCGACGAAGCCGGCGCGCGCCAGCGCCTGCTGCCGATCGATCAGCGCACCGGCAAGGTCGACGTGCCGGAAATCGAGTACATCGTCGCCAAGATGGCGCGTATCCCGGCCAAGCAGGTGTCGGCTTCCGATCGCGATGTGCTGCGCAATCTCGAACGCAACCTCAAGATGGTGGTGTTCGGTCAGGACCCGGCGCATCGAGGCGCTGGCTGCGTCGATCAAGATGGCGCGCTCCGGCCTGGCCGACCCGTCCAAGCCGATCGGCTGCTTCCTGCTGGCCGGTCCCACCGGCGTCGGCAAGACGGAAGTCACGCGCCAGCTGGCGATGCAGCTCGGCATCGAGCTGATCCGCTTCGACATGTCCGAGTACATGGAAGCGCATTCGGTGTCGCGCCTGATCGGCGCGCCTCCGGGCTACGTCGGCTTCGACCAGGGCGGTCTGCTCACCGAGGCGGTCGACCAAGCATCCGCATGCGTGCTGCTGCTGGATGAGATCGAGAAGGCGCATCCGGACGTCTTCAACATCCTGCTGCAGATCATGGACCGCGGCGTGCTGACCGACACCAATGGCCGCGAGGCGAACTTCAAGAACGTCGTGGTGGTGATGACCACGAACGCCGGCGCCCAGCAGGCTTCGCGCCGTGCGATCGGCTTCGTCGAGCAGAACCACTGCGACGGATGCGATGGAAGTGATCCGCCGCTCGTTCACGCCGGAGTTCCGCAATCGCCTGGACGCGATCATCCAGTTCAATGCGCTGGACTTCGAGCACATCCTGCGCGTGGTCGACAAGTTCCTGATCGAACTGGAGATGCCAGCTGCACGGAGAAGCATGTGAGCCTGGACGTCGACGCCGATGCCCGCCGCTGGCTGGCCGAGCACGGCTTCGATCCGCAGATGGGCGCGCGCCCGATGGCTCGCGTGATCCAGGAGAAGGTGAAGCGTCCGCTGGCCGACGAACTGCTGTTCGGCAAGCTGGCGGAGGGTGGCAAGGTGAGCCTGAACGTGCGTGACGGCGAACTGGTCGTCACCACCGAGGCGGCAGAGGCCGTCCCCGCCGTGGTGAGCTGACCGGCCAGCTGCGCTGGCCACGGCAACACAAAAAGGCCGCGCTCACCGCGCGGCCTTTCTTTTTTGTAGGAGCGCACCCAGTGCGCGAAAACCCTACGTAGCCGATAACGCCGTAATCGCGCACAGGGTGCGCTCCTACAGCGGGCCGCTCGATTACTTCATGCGGTAGGTGATACGGCCCTTGGTCAGGTCGTATGGGGTCATCTCCACCTTCACCTTGTCGCCGGTGAGGATGCGGATGTAATGCTTGCGCATGCGCCCGGAGATATGGGCCGTAATGACGTGGCCGTTCTCCAGCTGCACGCGGAACATGGTGTTGGGCAGGGTCTCTTGGACCGTGCCTTCCATTTCAATGACGTCGTCTTTGGCCATGCGTTCCGGTGGGTGCGATTCGGGCCGTCATGGCCGCTTAAGCGGTCGATTATGCCACGGAAACTGGAATGGTTAAAGAATCATCAGCCGAAGTGCTCGTCGAGCTTGCGGCGGATCTCCTGTTCGACCATGCCCTTGAGGGGCGCCAGCATCATGCCCAGCTCGGCTTTCACGTGGATGGCGTCACTGGCCACCGCGATACTTCCAGCCACTCCCGGACGGGAAAAACGCAGGGTATCGCCTTGCCATTGGCCTTCCGTGCCAAATTTCTCGTGCATGCGCGCGGCAACCTTGTCGACCACCGCACGGGCCTCGGCAAGGGGCAGTTGGTGCGGTCGATGGATGTCAATCTTGGGCATGGATAAGCTCCGAACGGACAAAGCGCCATGGTAAGCCAGATGCGCTCGGACAGAATGCATGCATCTGTTAGAGTCCCGCCGTCTATCGACTGGTTCACCGATGCGTATCGAGTTTTCCAATTCGGCCCGAGAGGATTTCCACTGGGATGCCCCCGCCTTGCGAGTCGGCAGCGCACCGGACAACGATCTGATACTGGCCGGCCATCAGGCTGGCGAGCACCATTTGCGCATCCAGCTCGACCGTCGCGGCTGGGTGCTGCAGGTCTTGCCGCAAGGCAATCGCGTCTATGTGAAC
Source organism: uncultured Gammaproteobacteria bacterium (assembly GCA_963765335.1). Lineage (GTDB taxonomy): Bacteria > Pseudomonadota > Gammaproteobacteria > Xanthomonadales > Rhodanobacteraceae > Dyella. The sequence goes on from CAVXWA010000008.1 coordinate 84,920, forward strand.
GCTCGGCCCGTGCGCGAGAAGGCCTTGCTGCGTGCGGGTGATGTGTTGAGCGTTGGCGATTGCCGCATGTTGCTGCGGGTCGATGAGGAGCCTGCCCACAAGCCACCCGTGACGGTGCCGGCGGAAGGACGCTGCACGGTGGCCTTGCGTGCTGTGGCCGGGTCGCTGTCGGGTCGCGTGCTGTCGCTGGAGGACAGGCTGGAGCTGGGGCCCATGGGTCGCTTTCCACTGGAGCTGCCCCAGGGCGACGCGGCGTCTCTAGCCGTTTTCTGGCGTGACGGGCAGCTCATGCTCGAGGCGGGCCAGCAATCTGCTCGTTATCCCTTGCGCGTCAACGGTGTGGTGGTGACGCAGGCAGCCTTGCGTCCAGGCGACCAGATTGGCCTGGCGATGCACCGTTTCGTGGTCGACGCCCCCGGGCTGGAGCTGGAGCCCGAGATCATCAGGCCGGAGCCGCCGCATGAGCACCTGCCCGAGGAAGATGCCGGTCCGCGTGGCGAAGTATGGTGGTTGATCGCCACCGCGGCCGTGCTGGCGCTGGGCATCGCGGTTGCCTTGTTGGTGCGCTTCTAAGGCGCAGTGCGGGGCCGTTCAGAGGCATCGACGATCCGGTTGACGATGCATTGCTGCGACGCGGCATAATGCGGCGATTCCTCCCACGAAGGCGCCGTCAGTCAGTGAGCAGACTCTGGAATTTCAGCGCAGGCCCGGCGGCGATGCCGCAGGCGGTACTTGAACGCGCCCAGCGCGAACTACTGGACTGGCAGGGCTGCGGCGCCTCGGTGATGGAGCTCTCCCATCGAGGCAAGCTGTTCATGGGGCTGGCTCAGCAGGCCGAGGCCGATCTGCGCGAGTTGCTCGCGATTCCCGCCGATTACGCCGTGCTGTTCCTGCAAGGCGGCGCGACCCAGCATTTCGGCCAGATTCCGATGAACCTGGCCAGCGAGGGTGAAAGTGCCGACTACATCGTCACCGGGCATTGGGGTGAAAAGGCCGTAAGCGAGGCCGCGCCCTACGTGAAGGTGAATCTCGCGGGCAGCAGCAAGGAGCAGCATTATCTGCAGCTGCCGCCGCGCGATACCTGGAAACTCGATCCGCGTGCCGCCTATGTGCACTACACGCCCAACGAAACCATCCACGGCGTCGAGTTTCACGGTGTTCCCGAGGTGGGCGATGTGCCGCTGGTGGCGGACATGTCCTCCAATATCCTGTCCGAGCCGCTGGACGTATCGCGCTTCGGCCTGATCTATGCCGGCGCCCAGAAGAACATCGGTCCATCGGGTCTGGTGGTGATGATTGTCCGTCGTGACCTGTTGCAGCGAGCCACCCGGCCCATGTCGCGCATCTTCCGTTACGCCGATCATGCGGCGAACGATTCCATGCTCAACACGCCCAATACCTGGGGCTGGTACCTGGCGGGGCTGACCTTCCAGTGGTTGAAGGAGCAGGGCGGCCTGGCCGCCATGCGTGAGCGCAATCGCGCCAAGGCAGAACTTCTCTACGGCACCATCGACGGTTCGGGCGGTTTTTACCGCAATCCGATCGACCTGGCCGCACGGTCGCGCATGAACGTGCCATTCACCCTGCACGACAGTGCGCTGGATGCGGATTTCCTCAAGGAATCCGAGGCGGCCGGCCTGCTTGCACTGAAGGGACACAAGGCGCTGGGCGGCATGCGCGCCTCGATCTATAACGCGGTGCCGTTGGAGGCTGTGCGAACGCTGGTGGACTTCATGGACGATTTCGCCAAACGTCACGGATGAAACGGTTGCGCGTGGGTCTGCATATCACGGACTATCCCTGGTCCACTGTTTGGACATCTTTCCTTCCATAGCGCCAAGACATGACCGACAAGAAATCCTCGCTTTCCGATGTGCGTGAGCGCATCGACACTATCGATCAGCAAATCCAGCAGCTGATCTCGGAGCGTGCCGGATGGGCGCAGGAAGTGGCGCGCGTCAAGGGCGAGGGGCTTTCGGCGATCGACTATTACCGTCCGGAGCGCGAGGCGCACGTGCTGCGCATGGTGGTGGATCGCAACCACGGCCCCTTGTCCGATACGGAAATGGTGCGCCTGTTCCGCGAGATCATGTCGTCCTGCCTGGCACAGGAAGATCCGCTCAAGGTGGGTTTCCTGGGGCCAGAAGGCACTTTCAGCGAGCAGGCGGTGCGCAAGCACTTCGGCCACGCGGCCTACGGCCTGCCGCTGGGCAGCATCGAGGAAGTATTCCAGGAAGTAGCCGCCGGCCATGCCGATTTCGGCGTGGTGCCGGTAGAGAACTCCGGGCAGGGCATGATCCAGGTGACCCTGGACATGTTTCTCACCTCTGACGCCACCATTTGTGGCGAAGTCGAGTTGCGCGTGCATCAGTGCTTGCATTCCCTGAGCGGCAAGCTCGAGGACATCAAGCGTGTCTACGCGCACGCCCAGTCGCTGCAGCAGTGCAAGACCTGGTTGCGCATCAACCTGCCGGGCGTGGAATGCATCGCGGTAAGCAGCAATGCCGAAGCGGCTCGGCTTGCCCGTCATGCGGATGACGCGGGCGCCATTGCCGGCGAAACCGCGGGCCGCGTGTACGGGCTCAAGACCGTGGCCCAGGCCATCGAGGACCGCGCGGACAACACCACGCGCTTTCTGGTGATTGGCCGCTCGCTGTTTCCGCCGTCAGGCAACGACCGTACATCCTTGCTCATCACGGTAAACGACAAGCCGGGCGCGTTGTATGACGTATTGAGCCCCTTCGCCAAGCACGGGCTCAGCCTCAATCGCATCGAGTCGCGCCCCGCGCATTCGGGCAAGTGGCAGTACGCTTTCTTCATCGACGTATCCGGCCATGTCCACGACGAGCCCATGCAGGCGGCAATGCAGGAAATGGGCTCGGCCGCGGCCAAGGTGCGCGTACTCGGCTCCTACCCGGTGGCCTTGCCCTGATATGTATGCGGTCGCTTCGGAGCGGCTGCCGGAGAGTTCATCGTGAGTCGACTCGACTGGATCAGTCATGCCGGCCGCGCGCTGCAAGGCAGCGTACGCGTCCCTGGCGATAAATCGGTATCGCACCGCGCCCTGATGCTGGGCGCGCTGGCGGACGGCACATCGCATATCCGCGGCTTCCTCGAGGGTGAGGACACGCGTGCCACCGCCGCCGTCCTGCAACAGCTTGGCGTGCGTATCGAGACGCCTGCCGAGGGCGAGCGTCGTGTGCATGGCGTCGGCCTGCATGGCTTGCGTGGTGCATCGCAGCCCTTGGACTGCGGCAATGCCGGCACGGGCATGCGCTTGTTGGCGGGTCTCCTTGCGGGGCAGGTCTTCGATAGCACCTTGGTAGGCGACGAGTCGCTGTCGAAGCGGCCGATGCGCCGCGTCACCGACCCATTGGCCCTGATGGGCGCGAAGATCGACAGCCGTGATGGCTTGCCGCCGCTGCAGGTGCGTGGCAGCCAGGCGCTACACGGCATCGAATACACGCTGCCGGTGGCTAGTGCCCAGGTGAAGTCGGCGCTGTTGCTTGCCGGTTTGTACGCGCAAGGCAAGACGGTGGTGATCGAGCCGCATCCGACACGCGATTACACCGAGCGCATGCTGGCCGCCTTCGGCTGGCCAATCGATTTCGAGCCGGGCCGTGCGCAATTGACTGGTGGCCATGTGCTGCGTGCCACCGACGTGGACGTGCCCGCGGATTTCTCTTCGGCGGCGTTCTTCCTGGTAGCGGCCAGCATCGTGCCGGGTTCCGAACTGCATCTGCCGGCGGTGGGCTTGAATCCGCGTCGCACGGGCTTGCTGCATGCCCTGCGCTTGATGGGCGCCGATATCCGCATCGAGAATCAGCGCGAGAGCGGTGGCGAGCCGGTCGGTGACCTGGTCGTGCGCCATGCGCCATTGCACGGAATTGAGCTGCCGGAAGCGCTGGTGCCGGACATGATCGACGAGTTCCCGGTGCTCTTTGTCGCCGCCGCCGCTGCGAAGGGTCGCACGGTGGTACGCGGCGCCGCCGAATTGCGCGTGAAGGAATCGGATCGCATCGCTTCCATGGCTGCCGGCTTGCGTGCGATCGGTGCGAAAATCGAAGAGACGCCGGATGGCGCCATCATCGAGGGCGGTGCCATCGGCGGCGGCGGCATCGAGAGCCATGGCGATCATCGCATCGCGATGAGTTTTGCCGTCGCCGGCCTGATCGCCCGTGGTGCCATCCGCCTCAACGATTGCAGCAATGTCGCCACATCGTTCCCGGGATTTCTCGAACTGGCCAACGGCTGCGGCTTTGCCCTGACCGCCGCGAACTGACGACACCTTGTGCTCCCTCTCCCCTCCGGGGAGAGGGCCGGGCCACCATAACACCCCCTGTAGGAGCGCACCCAGTGCGCGAAAAACCTACAAAGCGACGATGTCGGATCACGGCGGATCCGGTCGCGCACTGGGTGCGCTCCTACAGGGGTCGCCAGGCGACTGCGCGATCAACGCTTTCTCTCGCTCCCCTCCAGGGAGAGGGTTGGGGAATATCTAGATCACCCCTCGTCTCCGCTCCCGCTTGCAGTTAGGCTTCCAGCCTCACCTAGAGGTCGCCATGTCCGCTGACACCCTGCCGTTCATCGTCGCCATTCCCGCCCGCTATGGCTCCACGCGTTTGCCGGCGAAGCCGTTGCGCGAGATTGCCGGCGTGCCGATGGTAGTGCGGGTGGCGCAACGTGCGTTGCAGGCAGGAGCGGCCCAGGTGGTCGTGGCGGTGGACGATCAGCGCATCGCCGATGCCCTGGCCGGGCAGGGCGTTGAGGTATGCATGACCCGTAGCGATCATGCATCGGGTAGCGACCGCCTGGCCGAGTGCGCGGTCCACTACGGCTGGCCCGACGACGTCATCGTGGTGAACCTGCAAGGCGACGAACCGTTTGCTCCCGCTGCGGGTATCCGCGAGGTGGCACGTGCGCTGGCCGACGATGATGCGCCAGTCGCGACCTTGGCGACGCCGATCACGGAGGCACACGAACTGTTCGATCCCAACGTGGTGAAGCTGGTGCGCGCGTCGAATGGCCGGGCCTTGTTCTTCAGCCGTGCGCCCTTGCCCTGGGCGCGTGATGCGTTTGCCGTGGATCGCGACGTACTGCCGGACGAGGTACCGTTCCTGCGCCATATCGGCATCTACGCCTATCGCGCGGGCTTCCTCAAGCGCTATGCGCAACTGTCGCGTACGCCGTTGGAGCAGGCGGAGTCGCTGGAACAGTTGCGCGTGCTCGAGCACGGTCATGCCATTGCCGTGCGGCTGACGCCCGAACCATTTCCGCCAGGCATCGACACCTTGGCCGATCTGGAACGCGCGGAGCAGTGGCTGGCGCGCGGCTGAGCGCTTTAAAACCCAGGCTGCTGACGAAAAGTCGCGCTGAGTTTCATGCAGCGGCTGAATCGCGAGGACTCTCCTCCGGCTCCTGGAGGATCGGCGCGGTCATCGGATCGAGAATGCCGAAGGTTCGAGCGACATGGGCGGGAGGCGCCCTCAGCCGAATGCGCCTGGCGACCACCGCCGCGAGCACAGCCGTCGAAACGGCCATGAAGTAGAGCAGTCCATTGATGCCCATCCGCGCCATGACGCTTGAACCGATCAAAGGTCCTAGCGCGGAGCCAATGCCATTCACCAGGATCAGCTTTCCGCTGACCGCAACCATGCGATCGGTCGTCATGTGGTCCAGCGCATAGGCGACGCAGACCGGATAGAGCGTGGACATGAAGCCGCCCAGCAGCGCCGCGGCCGGCAGCACCATCACCAACGCATGAGGTAGCACCACCAGCAAAAGGGCGACCATCGCGAAGCCAAGCGCCAGACCGATCAGCACGACGCGTCGGTCACCCCGATCGGAAAGCCGGCCGACGGGGATTTGAAAGGCGAGCCCGCCGAGCACGGCGACGAACATGAACATCGCAATGGTCGACTGATCGGTACCCTCATCCAGCATCCACGCCGGTACCAGCGCGTAGAACGCACTGTTGACCAGGCCGCCGATCGCGCAGCCGATGACGGCTGTGGGCGCCCGCTGGCTGAGCTCGCCCAGGCTCAGGGTGCCCTCAGATGCGAGGCCCGGTGCCTCCGCTCGCGTCGTGCTCATGATGACCAGGGCGAAGGAGAACAGCCCCATGATGATGAAGAAGGGGGCTGCCGATGCCATGACCACCACGCTGATCAGCAACTGCCCGATCGCAAGGGCCACGAAGGTACCGAACATGTAGATGGAGAACACGCGGCCCCGCTGTTCGGCGCGCGTCTTGGCGTTTAGCCAACTCTCCGTAGTGATGAACAACCCGACGCAGCCGACGCCGACGATCAGGCGACAGACAATCCAGACGAGGGGCTGGACGAGCAGCGGAATAATGGCAGTTGCCACCACCACCATGCCGGCGAAGGCGGCGTAGGAGCGAATGTGCCCGATTCGCCGGATCAAGCGCCCACTCAGCATCGCACCGACCGTAAAGCCAGCAAAATAAGCACTGAGTATGAGGCCGTTCAATCCAGGGCCGAAATGCTCGGCGGTCAAGCGCAGGGAAAGGAAGGTGTTGAAGAAGCCGATCGCGAGCTGAACGAGGCTCGTTGCAATGATGAGCACGCCGATTTGAACAAACATCGGCCATATCCTCCGAACGCATCGATGAACCCAGGCCGGGTGCTTGCGACTTCGACAGCATCGCCACGTCCAGCGCGAAAATCAAATGATTCCCGCAAAACGCGCCTGTCGTGAGCAGGCGCGGGGTTGAGTGCTTTCAGCGCCGGCTCCGGACCAGCGCGATGAACAGCCCTGCCAGCAACAGGCCGAGCACCAGTCCCGTGCCGGCGCCCCACAGTGCGCCGCTCGAACCGCCCACGGCCTTGCCGATCAGGAAGCCTAGTACGAAAAGTATCGGTAACGGCAGACAGCCCATGGTCGGTCCTGCGTACCCATCCTTGCAGCGCTCCTTGGCGCGGCGCAACGCCGAGGTGCTCGAGCTTGTGTTGGCGGTTGGTCGCCCATAGCTACTCGTGCAGGCATGGCAGCGGGCTATGCGATCCGAGACTGTCCTGATGCCCTTGAAAGACCGGTCCACCTCCGTCCTGTTCGTTTGCCTGGGCAATATTTGTCGATCTCCCGTGGTAGAGGCGGTGGCTCGCCGGCGCTGTGCCGAGGCCGGGCTGGATGTCACGCTGGCCTCCTGTGGCACGGGCAACTGGCACGTGGGCAAGGGCGCCGATCCGCGCATGCAGCAGGCGGCAGCGGCAGCGGGATACGACCTTTCGTTGCACCGGGCACGGCAGGTGCGCGTGGACGATTTCCTCAGCTATGACTGGGTGCTGGCGATGGATCGCAACAACCTGGAGGCACTCGCGCAGCTGCGTCGATCGCAGGGCACGCGACCCGAGTTGTTCCTGCCCTGGAGTGGTGTGCGTTCGCCGCTGGAATTTCCTGATCCCTATTTCGGCGAAGCCGAAGGCTTTCGCGAAGCCGTGAGGCTGGCCGAGCAAGGCGTGGATGGGCTGATCGCGCGACTGCGTGGCGGCTGAAACCGGCTAGAATTCGCTCATGCAGCCCTCACCGCCGCAAGCCTTCGACGGCAAGGCTTTCGTCAAGACCCTCACGACTTCGCCTGGCGTCTATCGCTACTTCGACGCGGATGGCGACTTGCTGTACGTCGGCAAGGCCGGCAATCTGAAGAAACGTGTCGGCAGCTACTTCCTCAAGCCGCAGGATGGAGCCGCGCATCGCTGCCATGGTGGCGCAGATCGCCCGCGTGGAGATCACGCTGACGCGCACCGAGGGCGAAGCGCTGCTGCTCGAATCGCAGCTGATCAAGTCGCTCAAGCCGCGCTACAACATCCTGCTGCGCGACGACAAGAGCTATCCGTATATCTACCTCTCCGGTGGCGAGGACTATCCGCGACTCGCTTTTCATCGTGGTGCACGCAATATGCCGGGGCGCTATTTCGGGCCCGTATCCGAGCACGTTCGCCGTGCGCGAAAGCCTCAACCTGATGCAGAAGCTGTTCAAGGTGCGGCAGTGCGAGGACAGTTATTTCAAGAACCGTTCGCGGCCTTGCCTGCAGCACCAGATCGGTCGTTGCACGGCGCCGTGCGTGCAGCTGATTAGCCGTGGACGACTATCGCAACGACGTGCGCCATGCGGAAATGTTCCTCGAAGGACGCAGCAGCGCGGTGATCGACGAGCTGGCCGGTTCGATGGACCAGGCCGCCAAGGCGCTGGAGTTCGAGCGCGCCGCGGCCATGCGCGACCAGGTCGCGGCCCTGCGCCAGTTGCAGGCACAGCATCACGTGCAGGGCGCGAGCGCCGATATGGACGTGCTCGCCTGCCGCATCGAGGCGGGCATCGCTTGCGTCACCGTGCTGTTCTTTCCGCAACGGCATCAGCCTCGGCACGCGCGATTTCTTCCCGCGCTTGCCGCTCGATGCCGAGCCAGCCGATGTGCTGGATCGTTCATCGCGCAGTACTATCTCGATCGGCCGGTGCCGCGGAGCTGATCGCGAGCCATGCGCCGGAGGAGGAGATCGCTGGCCGAAGCTGCTGACGAGCGCAGTCGGGCGCACGGTCGAGACTCAAGGCGAGCGTGCGCGGCGATCGCGCGCGCTTTCTGCGATCTGGCGCGAGCGCAATGCGCAGGCCTCGCTCACCGCGCGCCTGGCCAGCCGGCAGACGCTGGGTGCGCGCGTTTGAGCGTCTGCGCAATCTGCTCGAGCTCGACGAACCACCGCGCCGCCTCGAGTGCTTCGACATCAGCCACACGCAGGGCGAGCTGACGGTGGCTTCGTGCGTGGTGTTCGGCCGGAAGGTCCGGAGAAATCGCATTACCGTCGCTTCAACATCAGCGGCATTACGCCGGGCGATGACTACGCCGCCATGCATCAGGCGCTGGTACGCCGCTATCGGCGCAGGTGGCGGAGGGCGAGGGCGCCTGTCCGGATGTCTTGCTGATCGACGGTGGCAGCGGGCAGGTGGCGCAGGCGCTGGATGTGCTGAAGGAGCTCAACGTCACCGGCGTTCCACGTCGTCGGCGTCGCCAAGGGCCCGGTCGTCGCGCTGGCGATGAAACCCTGATCCTCGCCGACTCCGGACGCACATCTGCAGCCGGGTCCCGCTTCGCCTGCCTCGCATCTGGTCGCGGCGGTTCGCGACGAGGCGCACCGTTTCGCGATCAGCGGCCATCGCAAGCGGCGCGAGAAGGCGCGCGAGCGTAGTGTGCTCGAGGAGTGCCGGGCATCGGCGCGCACCGCCGCACGGCGCTGCTGAAGGCATTCGGCGGCCTCGCGGGCGTCGAGGCTGCAGGGGTGGAAGAGCTCATGCAGGTCAAGGGAATTGATCGTGGCCTGGCCGAACGCATTTATGCTGGGCTCCATGGCTAGCCGGGTTTGATGCGGTCGTGCCCTTGAAAGAACCCACCGGAAAGGATTCCATGCGCATCAACCTGCCAACCGGCTCACCTTGTTCCGCGTGCTGCTATTGCCGGTCATGGTGGTGGTCTTCTACGGCAGTTTCCAGGCGCACAACATCACGGCGGCCATCGTGTTCCTGCTGGCCGCGATCACCGATTGGCTGGACGGCTAGCTCGCCCGGCGCATGAACCTCACCTCGGCCTTCGGCGCGTTCCTGGATCCAGTCGCGGACAAGCTGATGGTGGCGGTGACGCTGTTCCTGCTGGTGGAATCGCATCGTGGCGGGTGGCCGAGCATCCTGATGGCGGTGACGGCCGCGATGATCGTGGGCCGTGAGATCAGCGTCTCGGCGCTGCGCGAGTGGATGGCCGAGATCGGTATGCGCGCCACCGTCAAGGTGGCCGTCATCGGCAAGCTGAAGACGGTGATGCAGATGGTGGCGCTGGTGGTGCTGATCGTACAGCACGATCAGGACGCCGAGGCGCTGCGCCTGTACCACGTTGGCGAGACGCTGCTGGTGATCGCCGGCAGTCCTCACCATCTGGTCCGGCGTGTACTACCTGCGCGCCGCCTGGCCCATCCTGCGTGGCGAGCATCCGGTTCCGGCTCGCGCGGCGAGAATGAATGAATGTGTGACGGAGGCTTGACGACCACGCGTTTAGTCATTACAATGCGCGGCTCCGATGCGGGAATAGCTCAGTTGGTAGAGCACGACCTTGCCAAGGTCGGGGTCGCGAGTTCGAGTCTCGTTTCCCGCTCCAAATTCCGTTGACCGGTGCATCGCGGTCAACACAAAAAAGAGCGGCCATCGGCCGCTTTTTTTGTGGTCCTTGCCACGGCGCGTCGTCAGGCGTTAGAGCGGCATGTAAGGTTTTCGGCGATTCGGAAGACGCATGCGGCATCTGCACTCAATCGTGAGGAGATCGCCGTGTATGTCATGGTCGAACGCCAGTCCAGGGCCCAGGCTTTACCGTTCCGTCGAGGATGGCTGCGTCGCGGCATCGATCTACGTCTTCATCCGACCAGCCAGCTCCGCTACCTGCTGGGTCGGACCGGAGACGATCAAAAGATCGCCTGGAAGGATGACCGCGGCGGGCGTGGCTTGTTGGAAATCCTCATTGGCGTGCTTGACCCCCACGACTGTCACGCCGACGTTCTCGAAAACGCCGGTATCGCCAAGCGAACGGTTGTGGACGGGTAGTGGCGCGTAAATCATGGCGATGGCGAAACCGTCATCGAACTCGATGTAGTCCACCGTCCGGCCCGTAATGAGGTGCGCGACGCGCTCGGCCATCTCCGCCTCGGGATAGACGACATGGTGGGCGCCGATGCGTTGAGCAATCTGGCCGTGCTCCATGGTAAAGGCGCGAACCCAGATGTCCTTGATGCCAAGCTCCGTCAGCACCATGACGGTCATCAGGCTCGAGGCAAGGTCGGTGCCGATGCCCACGACAGCATGATGGAAATCGGCGACACCCAGCTGACGCATGACATTGACGTTGGTCGAGTCGGCCTGGGCGGCGTGCGTCACGTGGTCGGCCCAGGCTTGAACCTGCTCGGCGTTCTTGTCGATGCCCATGACATCATGGCCAAGTTGCATGAGGGATCGGGCTGCGGCGCTGCCAAAGCGCCCCAGGCCGATCACGACCACGTTGTCGCCTTTGGAAAAGGCAAACTGTTCTTTGAGTAAGTTAGCCAACAATGGGATGCTCCTCGGGATGGCGGTAGAGCGCGTATCGATCGCGCAGCATCAGTGATGTCGCAAGCGTGATCGTTCCGACGCGGCCGACGTACATCAGCAGAATGACCATGAGCTGCGCCGGTGCGGGAAGATCGGCGGTGATTCCCGTTGATAGTCCCACCGTGCCGAAGGCCGAGATAACCTCGAAGATGACCTGATCGGTGGGGAGATCGGTGACGTGTAGAATGACCAAGGTTCCCAGCGAGATCATCACGCTGCCTAGCGCCAACACCGTGATGGCCTGTCGCTGCGAGGAGACGCTGACGCGGCGGCCGAATGCTTCGCTATCGCGGCGACCACGAATCTCCGCGATGATCAGTAAGGCCAGAATGGCGATCGTGCCGATCTTGATACCGCCCGCCGTACCGGCACTGCCTCCGCCGACAAACATCAGGAAATAGTGCAGCGCCCAGCTGTCATGGCTCATGGCGCCGATATCGATGGAGTTGAAGCCGGCCGTTCGCGCGGACACCGAGGCAAAGGCAGCCGCAAGTAGTTTGCCTTGAATAGGCATCGCACCAAGCGTCTTGGGGTTCGACCATTCGAACAGGAGCAGGGCGAGGAAGCCGCCGAGGAGAAGCACGCCAGTACCCAGGAGAGTGAGCTTGGTGTGCAAGGACACATGGCGAGCGCCACGGACTCTTTCCCGCAAGTCGTACAGGACCGGAAATCCGATGCCACCCGTGACGATCGCGGCCATGATCGGCACGAGGACCAGCGCGTCGGCACCGTAGCGCATCAAGCTATCCGGATGTATGGAAAAGCCGGCGTTGTTGAATGCAGAGACAGCATGAAACAGTCCGCTCCATGCCGCGTCGCCCCAACGAAGCTCATAGCCAAGATGCAATCTGACGGCTAGCCATGCGGCCAATAGAAGCTCCATGACCAGTGTTACCACCAGCACCAACTTGGCCACGCTGGCGACGTCGCCCAAACGAAGCGAGCGCGTTTCGACCTGTGTGATCAATTTCGTTCGTAGCGGCAAGGACTGGTTGACCATCAGGCCAAGCAGGGTGGCAGCCGTCATCATGCCGAAGCCACCCATCTGGAACAGGGCTACGAGGACCGATTGGCCGAAAGCCGACCAGTAGGTGCCGGTATCCACCACCACCAGGCCAGTCACGCAAACGGCTGAGGTGGCGGTGAAGAAGGCAGTCAGCCAGGGTGCTGCTTCACCGTTGGCCTGTGATACGGGGAGCATCAGTAGAACCGTGCCCACGATGATGGTGAGCAGGAAGCCCAAGGCTACGGCGCGGGTAGGATGCAGCAATTGTTTCATCACAATGCCTTATCCAGACTCATAAATCGGCCGTTTGATTAAAAAAGTAGCTAGTTTGAGTCGATGGTCAGCCAAGGAATGGTTACTGGAGCTTTAGCCTTTTCCCTGACGCGACATATACGAAGCCATGCCGTGACGAGGCCGTGAAGCCGGCCATGTCTACGGATGCGCATTGCGTTTGCTGGGAACACACCGTGGTTCGCCGCACGACTTGATCCACGTGAGAGACGTATCCACCGCCAGCGGTTGCCCATGAGATAGGTCCATGCGCTATGGGGCGTCGTGGAAGATCACGCCTAGCGTGTGGCGGTTTCCCGAACGCACACGGCTGACGCCATGGCGCAGGTTCACGCGGTAGGTGCCTCGCGTGCCCTGTACTGGGCGGTGATGCACGGCAAAGATCACCGCATCGCCTTGGCGTAGCGGCACGACTTCGGGGCGCGATTGCATGCGCGGACGCTGCTCGGTCAGTACGAACTCGCCGCCAGTGAAATCATGACCGGGTTTGGAAAGCAGGATCGCCATCTGCAGCAAAAAAACGTGTTCGCCATAGACATCCTGATGCAGGCAGTTGTAGTCGCCTGCACCGTATTGCAATAACAACGGCGTAGGGCGTGGCTGGCCGGCGGCGTGGCAGCGGTCGAGGAAATCGGCATGCCGCTTCGGATAGCGAACATCGAACCCCATGGCCTCGTTCCATTGATTCGCTAACGGCACCAAGCGAGGGTAGATTTCCCTGCGCAGCTCGGCGATAAGCTCGGGTAGGGGATAGCGAAAGTACTTGTATTCGCCGCGACCAAAGCCGTGCCGCCCCATCACGACGCGACTGCGGAACAGATGGTCGTGGGCATACAGCGCGGCAAGCGCCGTGCATTCGCTGGCGGACAAGAAACCATCCAGCATCGCGCATCCCTGCGCGTCCAGATCCTGGGTGACGCGCGCCCAGTCGATCGCTTCGATGCGTGTTGCGATGCTTTCCCGCCCATCGAGAGTCAGGCTGGTTTGTGGCTGTGCACTCATGCGCGGGCCTCCCGCTGCAGCAGCATGCGCTTGCGTTCGACACCCCAGCGATAGCCTGACAATCCGCCATCGCTGCGCACTACTCGGTGACAGGGGATGATGATGGCCAGGCGATTTGCGGCGCAGGCCTGGGCTACCGCGCGCGCCGCTCCCGGGGCGCCAATGCAGCGGGCAACTTCGGCATAACTTACCGTCGACCCGGCCGGTACATCCCGCAGCGCGCGCCATACCCGTTGCTGGAACTTCGTTCCGCGCGTGTCGAGCGGGAGATCGACGGCTGTCTTCGGCGACTCGATGAATGCAATGACTTTGTGCAGAAGCCGCTTCGACTGCTGATCGCCCTCGATCATCGCAGCGTGCGGATAACCCTGCTGCAATTCGTCCAGCACGTCCGCCCGCGAATCGCCGAGCAGGATGGCGCATATGCCGCCGCCATGGCGAGCAACCATCAGCGTACCGAGCGAGCATGTGCCGATGGCGAACACCAGATATTCCGTTGCTGCTGCGGTGCGCGCCAATGCGCGCGCGCGGTGCTGTTCGTCCCGTGTGGTTTCAGCCTGTCTTGCGTTTGTCTTCAACGAAATCATTGATCGTCTCCCAACGTAAATGTCATGGAGCCAATCTAGCGATCGGAGCGTAGCCGCACACTCCGATTCTTGCGATCCGCCGTTTCAGGCTATCCCGCAGCCGCCGAGCGCCAACGCGTGGGCGTTTCTCCTTCCCATTGACGGAAGGCGCGGTTGAAGGAATTGAGCTCTTCGAAGCCGAGCAAAAAGGCGATCTCGCCGGTATCCAGATCGGTGGCGTCGAGCAGGCGGCGCGCGACGTGCCGACGCACCTGGTCCAGCAGTTGCTGATAGCTGGTGCCGGCCTCGCCCAATTTGCGCTGCAACGTGCGGGGACTCAGATGCAAGGCGTCGGCGACTTGCGCCATACGCAGATGACTACCGCGCATGCCGCGTGCCAGCACGTTCCACACTTTGTCGCGCAGCGAGGTGGTCGCACCAAGCTCGTGCAGCGATGTTTCCAAGGTCGGCAGTAGCGCAGCCAGATGATCCTCGTCGTGGGTGATGAAAGGCAGGTCGAGATCGGCCCGGTCGTACACGATGCGATCTTGCGCGGCGTTGAAGCGCAGCTCGCAATGGAAATATGCGAACAGCACATCGGCAGCGATTGGCCTGCGCGTGAGTTCCAGCCGCCGCAAGCGGATGCTGCGACCGGTACCTCGTTCGGCCAACGCAAAATTCGAGGCAAAGACGGCATCGATCAGGAAATGCGGCGCATGACCTTCCGCAAGCATCCAGCGCATGCTCACCGCCGCCTCATCGCGACTCAACTCGATGCTGATGTCTTCCGGACAGGTAAGCCGCTTATAGCGGGCCAACTTCTGCAGGGCTTCGCCGAGGGTTGCCGAATGCAATGCCGCCAGCGATACGATGTCGTAGACCTCGGTGCGCGTACCGTCGCCAAGGCGCAGGCCAAGGGTCGGGTCGCTGTATAGCGCTTCGGTTGACCGCCAGAGGTTGAAGAACTGCGCCGTGGTCACGGTGGCGCGGGCTTGCTCCATCAGGTCGCTGGGCAAGCCCGCGTGTTTCAACACCGCAGGCACGTCGAGTCCAAGTGCCGTCAGGCGTTCGGATGCGCCACGGCTCAGTGGAATCTGGTCGGCTCTCACGTTCGTACTCTCACGACATGGCCTGCTTTGTTCGTGTTATCAGCCCAGCGAGCGCAGCATGCGGAAGCGTTCTTCGATGGCCTCCGGCGTGCTGTCGAAATCCGTCGACAGACTGAGCGTACGCCACTTTGCATCTTCGGCCGCCATCTTTGCGGACTGTTGCTCCGCCAGAAATACCGCATCGGAACCCAGCAACAAACGCAGTGGTGGCTTGGGCGCATTCGCGATCGTGAGGATGGCCTGCGCCGCCTTGGCTGGATCACCCGCTTCGTGGCCCGCATGGGCCTGCATCAAGCCGATCATCGGGCCGAGTATCGGTGCGTACCCCGAATCGGCGGTGGGCGTGTAGACCGTCATGGACGGGCCCGCCCAATCAGTACGGAAGCCGCCTGGCTCGATCAGCGTGACATGTATGCCAAACGCCGCCACTTCCTTGGCGAGCACCTCGGAGAAACCTTCCACCGCCCACTTGGCGCCTTGATAGGCAGCCATGCCTGGCACACCAATGCGCCCACCAATGGATGAGAACTGGATGATGTGACCGCTGCGCTGTTTACGCAGTATCGGCAGGGCGGCCCGAGTGACGTTCACCACGCCGAAAAAGTTGGTTTCCAGCTGCGCGCGGAAGTCGGCGTCGTCGCCTTCTTCAACCGAGGCAAGATTGCCATAGCCGGCGTTGTTGACCAGCACATCCAGTCGACCGAACGCATCCACCGCTGCCTGCACTGCAGCGTGTGAGGCTGCGGCGTCGGTAACGTCCAGGGCGACCGCGCGTACGCGATCGCCATAGCGATCTACCAGCGGCGCGAGTTGGGCGGGATTGCGGGCGGTAGCAATCAACAAATGGCCGGCGGCGAGTACCGCCTCGGCCAGCGCTTTACCAAAACCGCGCGAGCTACCGGTAATAAGCCAAACCTGGGACATGGGGAGCCTCCTAACGTGGGTCATGCGGGCAGGGGAAAGCCCGGGATGTGCAGACCTTAGGAGGAGCGAGGGTGTAAGAAATAATCGGATTGCGCCAAATTGGGCGGGTCCAATCCGGCTCGGTTTCTGTCTGGACGGGGACATGGTCCGCGTGGCTTTCCGTCACGTATCCGCGACACCCGCCAGATGATCCTCGGCGCCGGGGAGCCTCGTCTTAGTAGCCCATGGGTGCGTGCCAGCCAGGTCAGCAGGGCTGGCGATGCCCTTGTGCGCATCACCGCTTTCAGCAAAAGGGTCAACATCATGTATCGCTTTCTGCTTGGCGTGCTAGGTGTACTCGCGATCAACCTGCCCGCGGCGGCGGGCGTGAAGCCTTACCCT
The DNA here is from genome assembly GCA_963765335.1 of uncultured Gammaproteobacteria bacterium. GTDB lineage: Bacteria > Pseudomonadota > Gammaproteobacteria > Xanthomonadales > Rhodanobacteraceae > Dyella. Next base: position 101,339 of record CAVXWA010000008.1, read on the forward strand.
CCCTCATTCCAGATCAAGGACATGCAAACCGATGGCGCCACGCTTCACGTACGCGTGGGTGGCAAGGGCCCGGCCGTGGTTCTGTTGCATGGTTTCGGGGATACGGGAGACATGTGGGAGCCGCTGGCCGAAGTATTGGCGCGCCATCACACCGTCGTGGTTCCTGATTTGCGCGGCATGGGCCTGTCCTCCCATCCCGAGGACGGTTACGACAAGCGGACTCAGGCAGCGGATATTCGCTCCGTGCTGAACCAGTTGCATATCGATCACGCGGTGATCGTCGGTCATGACATCGGCACGATGGTCGCCTATGCCTACGCGGCGCGCTATCCGGACAAGACCGACAAGCTCGTCGTCATGGATGCACCGGTCCCGGGCATTCCACCGTGGGATCAAATCGTTCGCTTGCCGGCGCTATGGCATTTCGATTTCGGCGGGCCCGATATGGAGCGGCTGGTGGCAGGGCGTGAGCGTATCTATCTCGATCGATTCTGGAACGAGTTTGCGGGAGATCCGTCCAAGGTCGACGAAGCGTCCCGTCAGCATTACGCCGAGCTTTATGCACAGCCCGGCGCCATGCACTCGGCATTTGCGCAGTTCCGATCGATCCGCAAAGACGCCGAGGACAACAAGCTCGCCATGGCGACGAAACTTCCCATGCCGGTCCTGGCCATCGGTGGCGAGAAATCCTTTGGCGCCAATGAAGCTGCCGTGATGCGCAACGCCGCGAGTAACGTCACGGAGCTGGTGGTGCCGAATGCGGGCCATTGGCTGATGGAAGAGGCGCCGGGCCCGACCATCACCGCGATAAGCGACTTCATTGATGGATCGAAGGCGCATCATTGATCGAATCTGCTGCTGGCAGGGTTTTGCGGTGGCTTGTACGAAAAAAACGGCGCCGTATTGCTACGGCGCCGTTTTCATCTCAAGCGGTTGTGCCGGGATTCAAAGCGCCTCGAACACGCCCGCTGCACCCATGCCCGTACCGATACACATGGTCACCATGCCGTACTTCTGCTTGCGACGGCGCATGCCGTGGATCAGCGTGGCGGCGCGGATGGCGCCGGTGGCGCCGAGCGGATGGCCGAGGGCGATGGCGCCGCCCAGCGGATTGACCTTGCTCGGGTCGAGGCCCAGATCGCCCATCACGGCGAGAGCCTGTGCGGCGAACGCCTCGTTGAGCTCGATCCAGTCCAGCTGATCCTGACGGATGCCAGTCTGCTTGAGCGCCTTCGGAATCGCTTCCTTCGGTCCGATGCCCATCACTTCAGGCTTCACGCCGGCGACGGAGAAGCCGACAAAGCGGGCGATCGGGGTGAGGTTGTAGTCCTTGATCGCCTGCTCGCTGGCGAGCAGCAGGGCGCCAGCGCCGTCGGACATCTGCGAGGAGTTGCCTGCCGTCACGCTGCCGCCGAACTTGTCGTTGCGGAACACCGTGCGCAGCTTGGCCAGCACTTCCAGCGTGGTGCCGGCGCGCGGGCCTTCGTCGGTGTCGATCAAGCGGCTATCGGTCTTGATGCCGCGGCTGATCAGGTCGGGGTAGTGATCGTCGAGCTGGAACGGCGTGATCTCGTCCTTGAACTCACCGGTAGCGATGGCGGCGAGTGCGCGACGATGGCTTTCCACCGCGAATGCGTCCTGCTGTTCGCGCGTGACCTTCCACTGCTCGGCCACCTTCTCGGCGGTGATGCCCATGCCGTAGGCGATGGCGCGGTCTTCGTCGTTGGCGAAGATGGCGGGGTTCATCGCGATCTTGTGGCCCATCATCGGCACCATGCTCATGCTCTCGGTGCCGCCGGCAATCATCAGGTCGGCCAGGCCGAGCTGGATGCGGTCGGCGGCCATGGCGATGGCCTGCACGCCGGAGGAGCAGAAGCGGTTGATGGTGACGCCGGGCACGGTGTACGGCAGGCCGGCGAGCAGGGTGCCGATGCGTGCCACGTTCATGCCTTGCTCGGCTTCCGGCATGGCGCAGCCGATGATGGCGTCGTCGATGCGATGCGGGTCGATGCCCGGTGCCTGCGCCATGACGGCGCGGATCACGTGGGCCAGCATGTCGTCGGGACGGGTGTTGCGGAATACGCCGCGCGGCGCCTTGCCGACCGGAGTGCGGGTGGCGGCGACGATATAGGCGTCTTGTACTTGCTTGGTCATGGGTTTGCTCCGTGGCGTCGCGCGTAGGTCGCGGCGACGCTATAGGTTTTTGATCGTCACCCGAACGGCATAGTGACGAGCCATAGCGAGCTCCGGCTCTTTGCTCGTCATTCCCGCGAAGGCGGGAATCCAGTGCCTTGAATTCGCTGGATCCCCGCCTTCGCGGGGATGACGAGCTCTGTAGCCAATTAGTTACGCAGCGGTTTGCCCGTAGTCATGGTGTGAGCGATACGCGCCTGCGTCTTCTCCGTCTTCGCCAGCTCCACGAAGTGCTTGCGCTCCAGGGTCAGCAGCCATTCCTCGTCGACCGCCGAGCCGCGTTCGATCTGGCCGCCGCATAGTGTGTCCGCAATGCGCGCCGCGATGGCCACGTCATGCGGCGAGGCGAAATAGCCCTCCTGCAGATTGGCGAGCGAGGCCTTGAACGTCGCGGTGCCGACATCGCCAGCCGCCGGGATCGCGCGGGCCGGCATCGGCGGACGCCAGCCGCTTTCGGCCAGCGACAGCGCGATCTTCTTGGCGACGTACAACAGCTCGTAAGCGTTGAACACGACCACGTCGGTATCGCGCAGCAGACCCAGCTGCTTGGCTTCCATGGCGCTGCCAGACACCTTGGCCATGGCAATCGTCTCGAACACCTTCTTCAGTGCTTCGAACGGATCGTCCGGATTGGCCTGGGCTGCACGCACGGCCAGCTCCTTCAGGCCACCGCCCGCCGGCAGCAGGCCCACGCCGGCCTCGACCAGGCCGATATAGCTTTCCAGCGCGGCGACGGTGCGAGCCGAATGCATCTGGAACTCGCAGCCACCGCCCAGGGCCAGGCCGCGCACGGCAGCCACCACCGGCACCAGCGAGTGCTTGATGCGCATGCTGGTGCGCTGGAAGTTCGCCACCATCTTGTCGAAGTCGTCGAACTTGCCGGCCTGCAGCAGACCGAGCGCACCCTTGAGATCGGCGCCGGCCGAGAACGGCTCGCTGGTCTGCCACAGCACCACGGCCTTGAGCTGCTGCTCGGCGATGTCGATCGCCTGCTGCACGCCATCGAGCACGTAGTCGTTGACGGTGTTCATCTTGGTCTTGAACGAGATGATGCCCACGCCATCGTCGCCCAGCGTCCACAGGCGGACGCCGTCGTTCTCCCACACCGTCGTGCCCTGGTCGAACTTCTCGCCCAGGAGCGGATCGGGGAACAGCTGGCGCTGGTAGACCGGGATGCTGCGAGCGCGGCTTGTAGCTGCTCGATGCGACCGACCAGGAACCGTCCTTGCCGTGCACGCCGGTGCGGCCATCGGTCGACCCAGGCGGGCAGCGGCGCCTTGCTCATCGCCTTGCCGGCGGCGATGTCTTCGGCGATCCAGCCGGTGACCTGCTGCCAGCCGGCGGCCTGCCAGGTCTCGAACGGACCGAGCTTCCAGCCATAGCCCCAGCGGATGGCGAAGTCGACATCGCGTGCAGTGTCGGCGATATCGCCCAGGTGGTAAGCGGTGTAGTGGAACAGGTCGCGGAACGTCGCCCACAGGAACTGCGCCTGCGGATCAGCCGAGGCGCGCAGCTTGCCGAACTTTTCGGCCGGATCCTTGATGGCGAGGATCGCGGACACCTCATCCGACGCCTTCTGCTCGGACGGGCGATAGTCCTGCTTGGCCACATCGATCACCACGATGTCCTTGCCGGCCTTGCGATAGAAGCCGGCGCCGGTCTTCTGACCCAGCGCGCCCTTGGCGATCAGGCCCTGCAGCCACCCCGGCGCCTTGAAGTACTCGTGCCACGGGTCATCGGCCAGGGTGTCGGCCATGGTCTTGATCACGTGCGCCATGGTGTCCAGGCCGACCACGTCGGCGGTGCGGTAGGTCGCACTCTTGGGACGGCCCACCGCCGGACCGGTCAGCGCGTCGACGGTGTCGAAGCCGAGCTTGAACTGCTCGGTGTGATACATGGTCGCCAGCATCGAGAACACGCCGATGCGGTTGCCGATGAAGTTCGGCGTGTCCTTGGCGTAGACCACGCCCTTGCCCAGCGCCGTGGTGAGGAAGGCCTCAAGGCCTGCAAGCACATTCGGGTCGGTGAGCTTGGTCGGGATCAGCTCGACCAGATGCATGTAGCGCGGCGGATTGAAGAAGTGCACGCCGCTGAAGCGGTGGCGCATCTCTTCCGGCAGCGCTTCGGCCAGCGCATTGATCGACAGGCCCGAGGTGTTGGAGGCGATCACGGCCGTCTTGGACAGGTGCGCGGCGATCTTCTTGTAGAGATCGAGCTTCCAGTCCATCCGTTCGGCGATGGCTTCGATCACCAGGTCGACGTCCTTCAGGTGCGCCAGATCGTCGTCGTAGTTCGCCGGGATGATCGCGGCGGCAACGTTCTTGTCCGCCAGCGGGGCAGGCGAGAGCTTCTGCAGATTGGCGATGGCCTTCAGGGCGATGCCGCTCTTGGGACCTTCTTTGGCAGGAAGATCGAACAGCACCGTTTCGACGCCGGCGTTGGTCAGGTGCGCAGCAATCTGCGCGCCCATGACGCCGGCGCCGAGTACCGCGGCCTTGCGGATACGTAGCGGTGCCTTGGGTAAAGATGGGGCGGTCATTGGCTTCTCCGTAATGCGAGACACAAAAAGGTGGGACGGGCGGCCGTGATCGGCCGGGGGATACTCGGTGTACGAATTCAGGGTGACTTGAGGCCCGCGGCAGCGAAGCGGATCAGGTGCGCGGCGGTTTGCTCACGATGCTGATGCTCCGGCACATCGCTTTTTCGCTGGATCATGCCGAAGCCAGACATCGCATGGGTCAGGGCGCCGGTTACCAGGTCGACGCGCCAATACAGCTCCTCCTTGCTCAAATGGGGCAGCAGGCGGGCGAATTCAGCGGTGAACTGGCGCATCACATGGCCGTAGTTTTCCGACAAGAACTTGCGCAGGGTGTCGTCGTGCTCGGCGAAGGCCCGGGCCAGCACGCGCATGAACAAGGAACCACTGCCATCGTGGGAAAGCTCCAGTGCAGGCGCGATGAAGGCGGCCAGCAGGTCCTCGACGGTGGCGTCCGGGTCACCGGCGATCTTCTGCAGGGCGGCCATGCGGCGTCCGTTCAGCTGGTCGAGGCGGCGCCGGAAGACCTCCTCGATCAGGCGGTCCTTGGAGCCGAAGTGGTAGTTCACGGCGGCCAGATTGACCCCGGCGGCGGCGGTCAGCTGGCGCAGCGAGGCGCCTTCGAAGCCGTGCCGGGCAAACAATGCCTCGGCGGCACCGAGGATGCGGTCCTTGGTCGGCAGGGGGGCACTGGATGCGGGCATGGTTCGTTGGCCTGAACGAGGAATCAAACGATCGTTTGAGCATACGCGGGTCGATTTGCAGCCGTCAAACGATCGTTGGGCCTGCCCGTCGCCGGCCGGGCGCCTGGCTTGCGTATGAGTTAGAATCTGTCAAACTTTCGTGAGCTAAATCCGCATATCTAGGCCGGATTTGGCGTAATTTGCCGGTAATAATCGGCCCGCCCATTCAGATACCCGTTTTCCCGGAGCAGACCCATGGCGCTGGAGCGCACCCTTTCCATTATCAAGCCCGACGCCGTTGCCAAGAACGTGATCGGTGAAATCTACGCCCGCTTCGAAAAGGCTGGCCTCAAGATCGTTGCCGCCAAGATGAAGCATCTGTCGCGCAAGGAAGCCGAAGGCTTCTACGCCGTGCATCGCGAGCGCCCGTTCTTCAATGCACTGGTCGAGTTCATGATCTCGGGCCCAGTGATGATCCAGGCCCTGGAAGGTGACAGCGCGGTCCTCAAGCACCGCGACCTGATGGGTGCCACCAATCCGAAGGACGCTGCGCCGGGCACCATCCGCGCCGACTTCGCTGACTCCATCGACGCGAACGCAGTACACGGTTCCGACGCCGCCGAAACGGCGAAGGTCGAGATCGCGTACTTCTTCGCCGAGACGGAAGTCTTTTCGCGCTGAGGTATGACGTTGTGAACCAGGTAGTGGTCAATCCGCCCGAGAAGGTCAACCTGCTCGACTTCGATCGCCAGGGATTGCGTGATTTCTTTGCGCAGCTCGGCGAGAAGCCTTATCGCGCCGAGCAGGTGATGAAGTGGATCTACCATCGCCTGGAAGACAACTTCGAAAACATGACCGATGTGGGCAAGGCGCTTCGAGCCAAGCTCGAGGCGACGTGCTATGTCGGTCCGCCGAAGACCCTGTTCGACAAGGGGGCTGTCGACGGCACGCACAAGTGGCTGCTCGGCATGGATGGCGGCAACGCCATCGAGGCGGTGTATATCCCGGAGCCGACCCGCGGCACGCTGTGCGTGTCCTCGCAGGTCGGCTGCGGCCTCAACTGCACGTTCTGCTCCACCGGCGACGCAGGGCTTCAACCGCAACCTCTCCACCGCCGAAGTCATCGGCCAGATGTGGGTGGCGGCAAAATATCTCGGCAACGTCACGCACCAGAACCGCCGCATCACCAATGTGGTGATGATGGGCATGGGCGAGCCGCTGCTGAATTTCGACAACGTCACCAAGGCGATGAGCCTGATGCGCGATGACCTTGGCTTCGGCCTGGCCATCAAGCGCGTCACGCTGTCCACCGCCGGCCTGGTGCCGATGATCGACAAGTTGTCGGAGACCATCGACGTGTCGCTGGCCGTGTCGCTGCATGCGCGCGAACGACGAGCTGCGCACCGAGCTGGTGCCGCTCAACAAGCGCTATCCGATCGCCGAGCTGATGGCGTCCTGCCAGCGCTGGCTGGATCGCAGGCCGCGCACCTCGATCACGTTCGAGTACACCCTGATGAAGGGTGTCAACGACCAGCCCGAGCACGCGCGCCAGCTGATCAAGCTGATGCGCCGCATGCCGACGTGCAAGGTCAACCTGATTCCGTTCAATCCATTTCCTGGCACTCGTTTCGAGCGTTCCGACGCCGAAACGATCCGCGCCTTCCAGACCCAGTTGCTCAATGCCGACGTGCTGACCATGTTGCGCCGCACCCGCGGTGATGACATCGACGCGGCCTGTGGCCAGCTCAAAGGGCAGGTATTGGACCGCACCCGTCGCCAGGCCGAATTTCGAAAGCGTCTGGACGAGGGGGCGAGTCATGCGGCTTGATCGGATTTTGTTGGGCGCCGGTGTTGCGGTAATGCTGGCGGGTTGTGTCTCGACGACGACTACCAGTGCCGGTGGTTTGTCGACCAAGATTCCGCGCACCACCAAGGCCGACCAGAAGGAGGAGGGCGCACGCGTCCATACCGAGCTCGGTCAGCAGTACATGCAGAACGGCAACCTGCAAGACGCCTTGGTCAAGCTCAACAAGGCGCTGGAGTTCGACCCGGACTACGTGCCGGCCCATACCGTCATTGCGGTCCTCTACGAGCGCATCAACGATCTGCCCAATGCGGAGCTGCATTACCGCAAGGCACAATCACTGGCGCCGACCAAGGGCGATACGAACAACAATCTAGGCTGGTTCCTGTGCAACAAGGAAGGCAAGACGGCCGAGGCCGTTCCCTACTTCCAGAAGGCTGTAGCCGACCCGTTCTACCAGACGCCGTCGCTGGCCTGGACCAACGCCGGTACGTGCCTGATGCGCGGGCAGGACTATGCAGGCGCCGAAACGGACTTCCGCAAAGCCCTGCAAATTGATCCGATGAATGGCGAGACGTTGTATCAGCTCGCTAATGTGCTTTATCTTCAGGGTGATGCGTTCCGTGCCCGGGCCTTTGTTCAGCGTCTCGATGCGCTGAGTCAGCCCACGGCAGCGGGACTCAAGCTTGGTCACGACATTGAAGCCCGGTTGGGCAACAGGGATGCTGCTCTCAACTATGGTAGGCGACTGCAAAGCCAGTTCCCGGATTCGGAGCAGGCGCGCGCCCTCGACGCAACTGCAAGCCAATGACATCCCATCAGTCAAATTCGGCCCACAGCGGCAACCGAGCCATCCCTCTTACTGAAACCCCCGAAGCCACCATGGACACGGAACACTCATCGTCGGAAGCGATCAAAGGCAGCCTGGGCAGTCGTCTGCGTGCAGCGCGCGAAGTGCGCGGCGTGGACGTAGAGACATGCGCGCATGCGTTGCGCTTGCCCACCAGGGTGGTTCGCCAGCTTGAAGGCAACGATTACAGCGGCATCGACTACCAGGTTTACCTGGAGGGCTACCTCACCAAGTACGCACGCTACCTGGGGGTAGACGAAGCCGGGGTGAAGGCGGAACTCCGGCACATCCGGCCGAGCCAACCGACCCTGGTCGCCACCGGCGGTATTTCGCATTCACGTTATCTGCTGGAAAACTACGCTCGCGCGGCCACCTATGTGGTGCTGACTGCCGCCATCGTCGTGCCCACCATCTGGCTCGGCGTGCGCGGCACACTCGATCGCGATGTCAGTCATCTGGCTCCGCTTGATGCCGCTCCCGTGGCCCAGGTCGATGCGCCGGCGAACACAAGCAGCGCGGCGGCTCCCGTGGTCACTCCGGCAGAAAGTGACGCCAATAACGCCAGTACCGTTGCCTCCGCACCTGCGGCTCAGCCGGCGCCGGCCACGTCGTCTCCGGCGTCGGACCAGCAGCCGCTGATGGCATCGATGGCGCCGTTCCCCAATCTTGGCAATGACGCGCCCCACGCGCCGTCAGCTGCCGCCACGGCCGTCGGCAATGGCGCTCACAGCCTCGTGCTGAGCCTGGAGGCCGCCAGCTGGGTCGAGGTCACGACGAAGGATGGCTCGCGTCTCGAATACGGCTTGTTGCCGGCGGGCAGCTCCAAGACTTACCACAGCGACCAGCCGATGGAAGTACGTATCGGCAACGCCACCGGCGCGCAGGTCACGCTGGACGGTCAGCCGATGGCGCTGGACAGCTATCGTCGCGCGAATGTCGCCCATTTCCGCATCGAGATGCGTGACGGCAAGGCCGAACCGGCCGGCGCCTGATCATAGGGATGGGTTGAGCCGGTTTGCGCGACCGCCATCGGCTCTGTCTGCGCGCAGATCACAGGATCGGTTATGCTTGCCCATTGTCTGCTCGACAACGAGCGGACTGGTCGAGCTGATTTATTTTTCCGCATATTAGGCGCGTCGCAAGTGCCTTCGATGTGCGGTTCCCAAGGGTGATTGCATGGCATTTGAAGCGTACGACGATTACGAACAGAGCGAACGCGTACAGCAATGGCTGCGACAGAATGGCCTGTCGATCGTCGTTGGCATCGCGATCGGTCTGGTCGGCATCTTTGGCTGGCAGCAGTGGAACAAGCACAAGGCCGGTCATGAGGCCGAAGCCGCCAACCTCTATCAGCAAATCCAGGCCGCAGTGTCGTCTGGCAAGTCCGAGGGCGCGGACACGCTGACCGAGCAGTTGCTCAAGGACTACACGGATACGCCTTACGCCATGTTCGCGGTGAGCGATCGCGCGCAGCGCCAGGTTCAGGCGAATCAACTGGACAAGGCCGTCGAGTCCCTCAACTGGGCCGAGAGCCATGCCGACCATGCCGAGCTGAAGGCTCTTACGGAATTGCGCATTGCGCAGGTGTTGTTGGCGCAGGGCAAGGGCGCTGACGCGCTGGCCGCGCTCGATCGCATGCCTCCCAAGAGCTATGAAGGCTCGGCCCAGGAACTACGCGGCGATGTGCTGGTCAAGCTTGGGCGTCCAGACGATGCCCGCAAGGCGTACGAAGCCGCCAAGTCGGCGTTGGGCGAGAACGCGCCTCAGAGCGTGCAGATGAAAATCGATGATCTGGCCGTGGCCGGGAAGCAGGGTGCATGAAACCTGAAGTGATGAAGCGCGGTGCGATGAAGCGTGTGTTTCTTGTTGCGCTGACCTCCTTGGTGGCCCTTGCCGGCTGCCATTCGTTCAAGAAGGAAAACGTTCAGCCGCCGACGCCGCTGGCCAAGGACTTCAAGCCCACGGTCCAGGTCACCCGCGTGTGGACGAACTCAGTGGGCGAAGGCGCTGGCGAGAGTGGCGTGCGTCTGCGCCCGGCCTTTGCTGATGGCGTGCTGTATGTCGCCAGCACCAACGGCAAGATTTCCGCGATCGATGCGGCAAGCGGCAAGACCCTCTGGTCCAAGAGTTCGCGCACGCAAGGCTGGTTCGGCTGGGGCGACAAGAAGCGTGCGGATGCGCTTTACGCCGGCGGCCCGACGGTCTCGGGCGACCTGCTCGTCGTCGGCACGCTCGACGGCCACGTCTACGGCATCAACGCGAAGGACGGCAGTCCGCGTTGGGAGTCCGTCGTCAATTCCGAGGTGGTGGCTGCTCCGGCCATTGCCGACAATCTGGTGATTGCGCGTACGGCGGATGGCCGTCTCTACGGCTTCGATCGCGCCACCGGCGAGCGTCGCTGGGTCTACGACCAGGGCAACGTACCCCTGCTCAGCCTGCGCGGCGAAGGTCCGCTGTTGGTGGCGAACGGCGTGGTGTTCTTTGGTAGCGACGACGGCAAGCTGGTCGCGCTGCGCCTGGACACCGGCGACAAGCTTTGGGAGCAGCGGCTCGCCAGTGGCGAGGGGCGCACCGAGATCGATCGTCTTAGCGATGCCGATGGCGCCATCCTGCTCGATGGCAGCACGCTGTTCGGTGCCGCCTATCATGGCAACCTGGTCGCTGTTGATGGTCCCAGCGGTCGTCCGTTGTGGGGCCGTCCGTTCTCCACGTTCACCTCGCTCGATATCAGCAACAACGCGCTGTATGGCGTCGACGGCGATTCGCAGGTGTGGGCGTTCGACAAGAGCGGCGGCGCCGACATGTGGAAGAACGACAAGCTCAAGTACCGCTGGCTTACCGGGCCGGCCGTGCAGGGTGACTTTGTCGTGGTTGGCGACCTGGAAGGCTACGTGCATTGGCTGCAGACCGGTGACGGTGCGCTGGCCGCTCGCGAGCGCCTGTCCAAGAAACCTATTCGCGCCCAGCCGCTGGTGGTGGGTGACACTGTGTTCGTGGTCGACGTGAAGGGCCGCATCGGCGCTTATCGTCTGACCGCACACTGATAGCGGAACGGATGTCTAAGCATGTTGCCCGTCATAGCTCTGGTCGGTCGCCCCAACGTCGGTAAATCGACCTTATTCAATGCAATGACGCGCAGCCGTGACGCCTTGGTCGCAGATATGCCAGGCGTCACCCGTGACCGCCACTATGGCGTGTGCCGTACCGGCACCCGCCCGTTTGTGGTGGTCGATACGGGTGGCCTCTCCGGTGTGGAAGAGGGCATCGATGCGCTTACCGCGCAGCAAGTGCGCTTCGCCATCGAGGAAGCGAACGTCCTGATCTTCGTGGTCGATGCGCGCGATGGCCTGTTGCCGCAAGACCGCACCATTCTTGCTGAGCTGCGTCGCAGCGGAAAGCCGATCATCGCCGCGGTCAACAAGACCGATGGCCTCGATCTGCAAAACGCGATGGCGGAGTTCGCCGTCTTCGGTATCGCCAATACGCTGCCGCTGGCCGCCTCGCACAACCGAGGCACGGAAGATCTGGTCGCCACCACCGAAAGGCTGTTGCCGCCCGAGGTCGAGGAAGAACTCGATCCAGGCGAGGCCGGCAGCATTCGTGTCGCCATCGTGGGCCGCCCCAACGCCGGCAAGTCCACGTTGATCAACCGCCTGCTGGGTGAGGACCGCCTGATCGTCTCCAGCGTCGCCGGTACCACGCGCGATCCGATCCGCGTGCCGCTGGAACGTGACGGCAAGCGGTACACGCTCATCGACACCGCGGGCGTGCGTCGCAAGGCGCGCGTCGAAGAAGCGGTAGAGAAATTCAGTGTCATCAAGACCCTGCAATCCATGGCTGCCGCCCAGGTGGTCGTGGTGCTGGTCGACGCGCGCGAAAACCTGGCCGACCAGGATCTGACCCTCATCGGCCACGCCGTGGACGAGGGCAGGGCGTTGGTCATCGCGGTCAACAAGTGGGACGGTATGGAGGCCTACGACCGCGAGCAATGCCAGCGCGCGCTCGAGCGTCGCCTGCAATTCGTCGACTGGGCCAAGACGGTGTTTATCTCCGCGTTGCATGGCTCGGGTCTGCGTGAACTGATGCGCGGCGTCGTGCAGGCTCATCATGCGGCGACCAAGGAGCTGACCTCGTCCGAGCTCACCAAAACGCTGGAGCTGGCTTACGAGGGTTATCAGCCGCCCTTGGTTCGTGGCCATGCGCCCAAGTTGCGCTTCGCGCATCCGGGTGGCACCAACCCGCCGACCATCGTCATCCACGGTAGCCGTACCAAGCATATCGCTCCGGCGTATAGGCGCTATCTGGAGAATTTCTTCCGTAAGCGCTACAAGCTGGAAGGCACGCCGGTCCGCATCTCGTTCCGCGATGGCGAGAACCCGTTTGCAGGCAAGAAGAACGTGCTTACGGATAGCCAGAAGCGCAAGCGCCAGCGCATGATTCGCGAGATGAAGAAGCGCTAGCAAAGCAGCTGCGCGCCGTGACTACCCTGTGTAGGAGCGCACCCTGTGCGCGACCGCAGAGCGAAGGGTCTCGCCAGTCTCCGCTCTTCGCGATTCGCTGTTTTGAACCGTTCTATTCGCGAAATCTCGGCGGTACCGTAGCGTCGTGGCGTGGCGATCGCGCACAGGGTGCGCTCCTACAGGAGGGGCGCCCGGGCACGGAGGCTTGGAGTGGCGTGGTGTCCGCCGTAAGCTAGTTCGATGACGAGCCTCCATCGCGATAGCTGGCTGGGCACCTTGCGAGCCAGCATTCCAGAGATATCCCCGGCCGATGCACTGGCCAGACAGGCGCAGGGCGACCTGCTGATCGATGTGCGCGAAGACGGCGAGCGGGCCAGCGGCACGCCCGTAGGCGCGATCGGGCTGTCCCGCGGCTTCCTGGAACTGCGCATCGAACAGGTCGAGGCGGACCGAGAGCGCCCGCTTATAGCCTTGTGCGGCAGCGGCCAGCGTTCGTTGCTTGCCGCCGAAGCGTTGCTTCGGCTGGGTTACCGCCATGTGGTTTCCGTCGCGGGTGGCTATAACCGCTGGAAGGCCGAGGGTTTGCCCACCGCTACGGGTGCGCTGGATGCCGATGCCGCCGAGCGCTACGCGCGCCAGTTGCGTCTCCCGCAGGTTGGCGAGGAAGGGCAGGCCAGGCTTTCACACGCCAGCGTCGTGCTGCTGGGCGCGGGTGGTCTGGGTGCGCCAGCGGCCCTGTATCTGGCGGCCGCTGGTGTGGGCCGGCTTACCCTGATCGACGACGATCGGGTGGAGCGATCCAACCTGCATCGACAGGTGATCCACGCAGACGCACGGGTTGGCATGGCCAAGGCCGAGTCGGCTCGCATCGCCTTGGCAGCTTTGAACCCGCGTGTGCATGTGGAGACGCGCGAAGAGCGTCTGCAGGCGGATAGTGTCGAGCGCCTGCTCTCCGGACACGATCTGGTGATCGATGGTGCGGACAATTTCCCGGCACGTTATCTGATTGCAGCGGCATCCCAGCGGCTGCAGATGCCGATGATTTATGGCGCGGTGGAGCGTTTCACGGGCCAGGTCAGCGTGTTCGATCCGAGGCGCGCGGATTCGCCTTGCTATCGCTGCCTCTTCCCGGAGCCGCCGTCGGCGGCCGAGGCGCCCAATTGCAGCGAGGCCGGCGTGTTGGGCGTGTTGCCCGGCATCGTTGGCTTGCTGCAGGCGACGGAAGCGCTCAAGTTGATTCTTGGTATCGGCGAGCCGCTGGTCGGGCGATTGCTGAGTTTCGATGCACTGTCCATGCGCTTTCGCGAGACGCGGCTGCCGCGAGATCCGGGCTGCCCAGGTTGCGGCGCGAACGCTACGTTCCAGGGTTATCACGACATCCAGCAGATGTGTGCGGCGGCCGGCTGAGCCCGCTTATAGCTCGATGACCGAGCTTTTCCGCCAGCTTTCCGCTTACGACCGAAGGAAGTCCCGGTGGAACGCAGCGAGCGCTCCGCTTACTCGCTTCTGCTCCTTCTCCCCTTTGGGGAGAAGGCTGGGATGAGGGGCGGGTGCTCGCGGTCACGCGATGGTCGAGCGCTATCGCAAGCTTGCCGCTTACGCAGCGGGCGTTTCGATCGCCTGCCGGCGCTCGAGTCACTTTTCTTTTGCTGGCCCTGTATAGACCGGACACATAGGTAACAGGTGTGCCAGGACATGGGTTACACCTCGGCATCGCCCCAGGGCGCTAGCGAGGTGCCGATGGCCATGCCCTGGAAGGAAGCCACACCGATGTCTCTTCGTAGTGAGTTTGTTGCCTTGGCACACGGCCAAGGGGTGAGCCTGAGCGAGCTGGCGCGCCGTTTTGGCATCAGTCGCAAGACCGCCTATAAATGGTTGCAGCGTGAGGCGGCGGGCCAGCCGCTGAGCGATCGCTCACGTCAGCCACGGACCTCACCCACACGCACCGATGAGGTGATGGAGGAGGCCGTGGTGCGCTTGCGTCAGCAGCACCCGTGCTGGGGTGGGCGCAAGCTAGCGCGGGTGTTGCACAACCGCGGCCATCGCGACGTCCCGGCGCCGAGCACGATCACCCACATCCTGCGCCGGCACGGGTTGCTGTCCCCCGCCACCGCGGGAACCTCGCCAGGATGGCAACGCTTTGAACATGCCGCGCCCAATGAGCTGTGGCAGATGGACTTCAAGGGGACGGTGGTCCTGGGGTCGGGGCGCTGCGATCCGCTCACGGTGTTGGATGACCACTCTCGCTACAACCTGGTGCTACGCGCGGTGCCCGATATGCGCGCGGCTACTGTGCAGGCCGCGCTGACCCACACTTTCCGTCGGTATGGCTTTCCGCTGCGCATGAACATGGACAACGGATCGCCCTGGGGAAGTCCCGGCGGCGATTCCCGGGGTCTGTCGGCCTTGAGTTTGTGGCTGGTCCGCTTGGGGATTGGTGTCAGCTTCAGCGCACCGGCGCATCCCCAAACCAACGGCAAGGACGAGCGTTTTCATCGCAGCCTCAAGGCAGAGGTCCTTCAAGGTGCCGCCTTCACCGATCAGGCGCACCTGCAACGCGCCTTGGATCGTTGGCGCACCATCTACAACCAGATCCGGCCGCACGAAGGGATCGCCATGGCGGTGCCCCAGGCGCGCTATCGACCCAGCTCCCGCGCCTTTCCCGAGGTCTTGCCGACCATTGAGTACGCGCCCCAGGATCAGGTCTTGACGGTGCTGGCCAATGGCCGGGTGTACCTGCATGGCCACGCCCTCAAGGTCTCCAACGCCCTCCGGGGTCACCGCATCGCGGCACGACCACGCGATGCCCAAGACGGCCTCTATGACCTCTATTTTGCCCATCACCACTTGACGGTCATTGACCTGCGCGACGCGGATTAAACTGTTACCCATGTCCTGGCACGTCTGTTACCCATGTCTCCGGTCTATACAGCTGGCCCAAAAGAAAAGTAACCCAAAGAAAACGGCCTCAAGAGCTGGTAGCACGCCGTTAGATAGAAGCGTTGGAAGGTTTGCGCGATCGGATGGTTTGCTACCCAAGGCGATACACAGCGGCTACACCGCAACGCGCCATGGCGGTGAGGACTTAAAGCAGGCTAGGTCGACGGTCGAAACGCTTGCGGTATGCCGATGCTCACATGGCCACCCTAGCGCCCACGTCTTAAGCCCTCTGCGCATCGGCGCGTTGCGGGGTAGCCGCTGTGTATCGGCCGTGGGCCGCAACCTATCTGTCTGGCCCCGCCCGTCAGGCTCGTATCCTGCGCCATGCTATGGGCTCTTCAGGCCACTACTTTGGGTTGGCGGATTCAACCTCCAAGTGCATCAGCGGGCGCCAGTCCATCGCGTGCCTTGATGTAGTGCTCGAAGAACACCTCCGCCGGCGTGCGCCACCCCAGCGTCTTACGGGGGCGCGTGTTCATTTCCCACGCAATGGCGTCCAGCTGGGGCTGGCTGAGCACCGATAGATCCACACCCTTGGGCAGATACTGCCGCAGCAGTCCGTTGATGTTTTCGCAGATACCGCGCTGCCATGGGCTATGCGGGTCGGCGAAGTAGATGGCCAGGCCGGTACGCTCGCTCAGCTGGCGATGCAGCGCCATCTCTTTGCCTTGATCGTAGGTCAGGGTCTTGCGTAGGTCCGGCGGCAGTGGCGTGAACGTGCGGTAATAACCTTCCAGCACGCCATGGGCGGTGGTGTCTTCCACCTTCACCAGCATCACAAACAGGCTGTGGCGGCACACTAAGGTCCCCACCGCTGAACGGTTGTGGGCGCCCATGATCAGATCACCTTCCCAATGGCCCGGCAGCAAGCGCTCATTGGCCTCCGGGGGCCGCAGGTGAATGCTCGGCAGGTCCGGCAGCTTGCCCCGACGATCCTCGCTTTGCCGGGTGCGCCGCCGCGCATGGCGACCCTGGCGCAGCAGGCCGACCAGCGTGCGACGAAGCTCGCCGCGCGGCATGGCATAGATGGCGGTATAGATCGTTTCGTGCGACACGCGGCGGCGGGATTCATGCGGATGACGGCAACGCAGTGTGCGGGCGATCTGCTCGGGTGACCAGCGCAGCGCCAATCGCGACCGTACATAGGGCCACAGCAGACCGTCCTGGCGAAGCTTCGGCGTCGCCCTGGGCTGGCGGCGCAGGCGACGAGCCCGTTGCCCGGCCCGCCGCGCATCGTAACCGCCAGCCATCCGCGGGCGCCCTCGTGCCCCCGCTACGCTTGGACCCACGTAGCCATTGCGTCGTAGCTCACGCGCAATCGTGCTGGGAGAACGGCAAAGGGCCGCGGCAATGGCGCGACCGCTGGCATCGTTGAGCTTCATGCTCATGATCACGCCGCGTTCTTCGGCGCTCAAGTGCTCGTAGTGCTTCCCCATAACGGCATCCGACTTGGTGATGCACTTGAGTCTAGAATCCGCCGTTACTTTTCTTTTGGGCCAGCAAAAGAAAAGTGACTCGAGCGCCGGCAGGCGATCGAAACGCCCGCTGCGTAAGCGGCAACCTGGCCATGGTGCTCGGTTGTCGCGTGAACGCACGCACCCACCCCTCATCCCACCCTTCCCTCGACCGCAGGCGCCACGCCGCCGAAGGCGTCGCACCGTGCCGCCAACGCCTGATCACACAAAGATTTTGAACAGGCTCTTAGGCAAGATCGGCGGCGATAAGCGAGTACATGGCTGCATCCTGTGGCTGCCCGTGCAGCGTCAGTCGCTGGCGGGCGATACCCTCGAAGCGTGCGCCTGTCTTCTCGGCCACTCGGCAGCTTGGTCTGTTATCCGCAGCCACCACGATTTCAAGTCGCTGCAACTCCGTTGACTGGAGCGCATGTCGCGCCAGCGTGCGCACCGCCAGAGGCGCCAAGCCCTGGCCCTGGCGGGATTGGCGAACCCAATAGCCCAGGTTCGCCATGCGGTAGTCGGGCTGCCAATGGTTGAGCGTGACGCTGCCGATCAGTTCGTCGCTCTGTCGGTCGACCATGGCCAGCGCGCATTCGTCGCCCACGCCACGCCAGGCGAGGCGGCTCCTGGCGATCCAGCGACGGCCGTCTTCAAGCGTGTAGTCCGGGCTGCACCAATCTTGCCAGCGCCCGATGCTGTCCATCGATTCGTGGAGTGACGCGAGCAGCCCGTCGGCGTCCCAGGAGCGAAACGGGCGGAGTCGCAAGGGACCTTCCTCAAGCACGGGCCCTATCGATTCGTTGCCATCATCGGGCGGCAGTAATGAATACACCGCTGTCGCGGTGGCCTGGCCTTCATGGCAGATGCGATTGGGGGATATGCCATCGAAATACGCGCCGGCGCGCTCGGCCGTACGTCGACTGGCCCGGTTGTCGACAGCAGCGACGATCTCGATTCTTATCAGCCCCAGGGTTTCGAAGGCGAGCGTTGCCAAAGCTCGCACGGCGGCCGGCGCGAGGCCCTTGCGCTGCTCTTGCTGGCGTATCCAATAGCCGAGATTGGCGCTGCGGTGCTCACCATCCAGTCGGTTGAGGCCGATGCCGCCCAGCAGGCGCCCTTCGGTATCGAAAATGCCAAAGGCGTAGGGTTCGCCGCGCGCCCAACCGGACTGGCAGCGCTCGATCCAGGCGACTGCGTCCTCCCAGGCGTAGCCGGCGTGACACCAGGGCAGCCATTGGCCCACCGATGCAACGGATTCGCGGGCGGCCTCATACAACGCATCGGCATCGCCGGGCTGCCAGGGGCGCAGTCGCAGATCGGGCGCTGCAAGTTCCAGCGAAGCGGGCAGGCGTTTGATGATGGCCATTCGATGTCGTTTGTATGCGTAGGGTCGAGCCGGGATAATACGTTTCTTTGCAGGCAGCCCCCGACCATGACCGCACGCATCCTCGACGGTAAACGCATTGCGCAGGAACTGCTGGATCGCATCGGGCAGCGGGTGGCTGAGCGCAAGGCACAGGGGCAGGCCGAGCCCGGTCTTGCTGTGGTGCTGGTTGGCAATGATCCCGCCTCGGCCGTCTATGTGCGCAAAAAGCGCGAAGCCTGCCAGCAAGTGGGTTTCCGTTCCTTCGAGCACGACCTGCCTTCCACGGTCACGCAGGATGAGCTGTTCGCGTTGATCGATCGGCTCAATGCCGACCCCTCGGTGCACGGCATCCTGGTGCAGTCGCCGCTCCCCGCGCATATCGATGAGGATGCGCTGGTGGATCGCATCGATCCGGGCAAGGACGTCGATGGTTTTCAGGCGGTGAATATCGGTCGCCTGGCCTTGCGCCGCTTTGGCCTGCGTCCGTGCACGCCGCGTGGCGTGATGACCCTGCTGGGGCATACGGATCGCCCGGTGCGTGGACAGCATGCCGTCGTGGTGGGTGTCTCCAACCACGTCGGTCGTCCGCTGGTGCTGGAACTGCTGATCGCCGGTTGCACCACGACCTGCTGCCACCGCTTTACGCGTGACCTGGAAAGCCATGTGCGCCTGGCCGACATCGTGATCGTGGCGGTGGGCAAGCCGGGCCTGGTAAAGGGCGAATGGATCAAGCCTGGCGCGGTCGTGATCGATGTCGGCGTCAATCGACTCGATGATGGCCGTCTGGTCGGCGACGTGGAATTCAAGCCGGCCGCCCAGCGCGCCAGTTGGATTACCCCGGTGCCGGGCGGCGTTGGCCCGATGACGGTAGCCACGCTGCTGGAAAACACCTTGGACGCGGCCGAGGCTCGCGCGCTCTTGCATCACGGCGGCTGATACGGCGTTGCCGCGGCGATCGTCGCACTTTCGGCAACAAACTGTTCATGCAGTGTCTGGCGAGCATGCGGCGTTCCGCGTATAATTTCATCTTTGCAGCGGGACTTTTCGCATGCGCATCATCGCCGAGGCTCTCACCTACGACGACGTTTATCTGGTTCCGGCCCATTCGGTTGTTCTGCCGCGCGACGTGGATACCTCCACGCGGCTGACCCGCAATCTCCGCCTGAACATCCCCATCGTGTCCGCCGCCATGGATACGGTGACCGAAGCCCGCCTCGCCATCACCATGGCCCAGAACGGCGGCATCGGCATCATCCACAAGAACATGACCGCCGAGCAGCAGGCCGCCGAAGTGCGCCTGGTGAAGAAGTTCGAAGCCGGCGTCATTCGCAGCCCCGATCACGGTCGGTCCGCAGACCTCGATCGGTGAAGTGCTGCCGTCTCACCCGCGCCCACAACATCTCCGGCGTACCGGTGGTCGAGGACGAGAAGCTGGTCGGCATCGTCACCAGCCGCGACCTGCGTTTCGAGCGCAAGCACGAAGATCCGGTGCGCAACATCATGACCCGCCAGGACAAGCTGGTGACGGTGCGTGAGGGCGCCAGCCAGGACGAAGTGCTGCAGTTGCTGCACAAGTTCCGCATCGAAAAGGTTCTGGTCGTCAACGACGACTACCAGCTGCGCGGACTGATCACCGTCAAGGACATCCAGAAGGCCCGCGACAACCCGAACGCCGCCAAGGATCGCCACGAGCGCCTGCTGGTCGGCGCCGCGGTTGGCGTCGGCGGCGACACCGAGCAGCGCGTCGCGGCCCTGGTCGATGCCGGCGTGGACGTGATCGTGGTCGATACCGCGCATGGCCATTCGCAGGGCGTGCATCGATCGCGCGGGCTGGGTGAAGAAGCGCTATTCGCAGGTGCAGGTCATCGCCGGCAATATCGTCACGGGCGAAGCGGCGCGTGCGCTGCTCGGCGCCGGCGTGGATGCGGTGAAGGTTGGCGTGGGCCCGGGCTCGATCTGCACCACGCGAGTGGTTGCCGGCGTGGGCGTGCCGCAGATCACCTCGATCGACATGGTGGCAACGGCACTGAAAGACGAGATCCCGCTGATCGCCGATGGCGGCATCCGTTACTCGGGCGATATTCCGAAGGCGCTGGCCGCCGGTGCGTCCACCGTGATGCTCGGTTCGATGTTCGCCGGCACCGAGGAATCGCCGGGCGAGGTGGAGTTGTTCCAGGGTCGCTCGTACAAGAGCTACCGCGGCATGGGCTCGCTCGGCGCGATGGCAGCTGGGCTCCAAGGATCGCTATTTCCAGGACGAGGCGGACGCCGACAAGCTGGTGCCGGAAGGTATCGAAGGTCGCGTGCCGTACCGTGGTCCGCTGCGCAACATCATTCACCAGCTGATCGGTGGCTTGCGCGCGTCCATGGGTTACCTGGGGTGCGGCCACCGTCGAGGACGTGCGCCAGAAGGCGCAGTTCGTGAGGGTGACCGGTGCTGGCGTGACCGAGGCCCATCCGCACGACATCGCAGATCACGAAGGAAGCGCCGAACTATCGGCTGAATTCCTGAGGGCGGGGGATCAGGCTGGGGCGCCGTTATCGACAAGCGCCTCACGCCGGTGTCGTTGACTCTCAATGATCGAACAATCGGTGCCTCGAAAAGTCACTGGATCCCAGCTTTCGCTGGGATGACGGGCAAGTGACCACACTCTCTCCCTAACTCCCGATCCCATGACCGACATCCATAGCGACAAAATCCTCATCCTCGATTTCGGCGCGCAGTACACCCAGCTGATCGCCCGCCGCGTGCGCGAGATCGGCGTGTATTGCGAGATCTGGGCGTGGGACCACGACCCGGCTGAGATCGCCGCATTTGGCGCCAAGGGCATCATTCTCTCGGGTGGCCCGGAATCGACCACGTTGCCGGGTGCGCCGACGGCGCCACAGCAGGTTTTCGATGCGGGCCTGCCGCATCCTCGGCATCTGCTACGGCATGCAGACTCTGGCCGCGCAGCTCGGCGGCGCGACCGAGGCGGCCGACGCGCGCGAGTTCGGTCACGCCGAAGTCGACATCGTCACCAAGAGCCGCCTGTTCGACGGCCTGAGCGACCACGACAACGGCCATCGGCTCGATGTGTGGATGAGTCATGGCGACCATGTCGCCAAGGCGCCGCCGGGCTTCGTCATTACCGGCACCACCGACCGCATTCCGGTCGCGGTGATGGACAACGAGGACAAGCGCTGGTACGGCGTGCAGTTCCACCCGGAAGTGACGCATACCAAGCAAGGCAATGCACTGCTCAAGCGTTTCGTCACGGAAATTTGCGGCTGCCAGACCTTGTGGACGGCAGCGCACATCATCGAGGACGCAGATCGCGCGCGTGCGCGCGCAGGTCGGCGACGATCATGTGCTGCTGGGGCTGTCCGGCGGCGTGGATTCTTCGGTGGTCGCGGCGCTGCTGCACCAGGCCATCGGCAAGCAGCTCACCTGCGTGTTCGTCGATACCGGCCTGCTGCGCTGGCAGGAAGGCGACCAGGTGATGGCCACCATGGCCGAGCACATGGGCGTCAAGGTGATTCGCGTCGATGCAGCCGATCGCTACTTCGCCGCGCTGGAAGGCGTGGCCGACCCGGAGGCGAAGCGCAAGATCATCGGCCGCCTGTTCGTCGAGATCTTCGACGAGGAATCGGCCAAGGTCACAGCCTCGGGCGGCGGCCATGTGAAGTGGCTGGCGCAGGGCACCATCTATCCCGACGTGATCGAGTCGGCCGGCAGCAAGACCGGCAAGGCCCATGTCATCAAGGCGCATCACAACGTCGGCGGCCTGCCTGAGCACATGAAGCTCAAGCTGATCGAGCCGCTTGCGCGAGCTGTTCAAGGACGAAGTGCGCCGCATCGGCGTCGAGCTCGGCCTGCCGCGCGAGATGGTCTACCGCCATCCGTTCCCGGGTCCGGGCCTGGGCGTGCGCATTCTCGGCGAGGTGAAGCGCGAGTACGTCGAGCTGCTGCCCGTGCGGACGCCATCTTCATCGAAGAGCTGCGTGCGCTGGGATCTGTACGACAAGATCAGCCAGGCCTTTGCCGTGTTCCTGCCGGTGAAGTCGGTCGGCGTGGTCGGCGATGCCCGTGCCTACGAGTGGGTGATCGCGTTGCGCGCGGTGGAGACGATCGACTTCATGACCGCGCATTGGGCGCACTTGCCGTACGAGTTCCTTGGCAAGGTTTCGAATAGAATTATCAATGAGTTGCGCGGTGTTTCTCGTGTCGTTTATGACATCAGTGGCAAGCCGCCTGCCACCATTGAGTGGGAGTGAGGTTCGGCAGATCCGTGCCTTCGAGGTTTCTTAAGAAAGTTTTGTATCTGTTTGATATTCTTTAATTTAGATGAAATACCTACCAGGGTACGATACGGCCCTGGTAATCCAGGTACTGCAGGCCGGCGATGCCGGCCTGCGCGCTGACCGTATCGACCACGCGGGGAATGCTCTCCTCGATCGATAGGTCGGCCTCGGGCCCACCCATGTCCGTGCGCACCCAGCCTGGAGCGATGAGCAACAGGGTGCGCGGGTCGCCGGCGTGACGGGCGGCAAAGCTGCGCATCAGCGTGTTGAGGGCCGCCTTGCTGGCCCGATAGACCTCCCACCCACCATCGACGTTGTCGGACACGCTGCCGAGGTCGGAGGACATCGCCACGATCGTGCCGCTCGGCGGTACCAGGGCGTGGAGGGATTCGATCACGCGCATCGGGCTTAGCGCATTCGTCACTATCACGCTGACGAAATCCTCGGTGCTTACCCTGGCAATTGCAGCGTCCGGATCGATGGCAACGCCGGCGTTGACGAACAGCAGGTCAAGACGGCGTTGGTCGAGACGTTGACGCAGGTTGGCGACGTCGTCGCGCGCATTGATGTCAATCAGCTCGATCTCCAGGCGCCCCTTGGACGCGGCGGCGAGATCGTGCAGGGATGTGTGCCGTGAGCCTCGCACTGTGGCGATCACGCGCCAGCCGCGTTTCAGGTATTCGCTGGCCAGGGCGAGACCCAGGCCGCGCGAGGCTCCGACGATCAGGGCGGTGCGGTTTTCCGGTAGGGGCATGGACATTCCCGCTATCGATAAGGATTGGGGGCCGGGTCGCGGGCACTGCGGTTCTGGTGTCGGCGACAGGCCTTGCTCAGTGGCTGCGTTCGACCAGCTCGCGCAATACGCTGTCCAGCGTGACGGCTCCTTTGCGCAACATGTCCTGGCCGTGCTCGAAGTCGATCCAGCCTTCGTTGAAGCCATCCAGCATGCGCATGCGTGGCTCAGGATGCTGCATGCCCTGGGCGCGGAACAGTGCCTCCCAGCTGTCGCGCGGTACGGGCTCCATGCGAACGGCATGGCCCAGCGACGCGGCGAACCCTGCGGCAATATCGTTGGCCGAGTAACGCCGCGGGCCTTCGAGCTCAAAGACGCGGGAGCCGGCCCATTGCTCAAGCAAAACGTCCGCCACGGTGCGGCCGATATCCGCGGTGGCGACCATCGGAATCGGATGGTCCAACGGCTGGAGGAAGCTGGGCGTCATGCCACTTCGGGCTGCCGCTACATCCCATGCCGCGTTTTCCATAAACCAGGCGGGGCGAACAAACGTCGTCGGCACGGGCAGGGTGCGCAAGGCCTGCTCGACCATCCTTGCGTTGTTGAGCAGGGAGAATTCCTCGACATGCGCACCGACGCTCGAGAGGAACACCACCTTGCCGGGGCGGGCCGCTTCGATGGCGGCGCAAACGCTGTCGATGATCTTGTGGACGCGCGGAAATCCGGGTGCCGGATCGTAGTCCGGAGGAATCATCAGGAAGGCAGCGTCGACACCATGGAGTGCGGCGGTCAGGCGGTCGACGTCGTCGATGGACGCCACCGCGGTCTCGCAGCCACGACCAAGCCACGGCGGTACCTTGGCGGCATCCCGAACGACAGTACGCACCGGTTGGCCGGCGCCGAGCAGCTTGCGTGCAACGTGACCGCCGACCTGTCCAGTGACTCCCATGATGGCAAACATTTTCGTGACTCCTCAAGGCGATGCATATCGCGATGGGGCGCATTGTCCGCCTGACTTACTCATTTCGCGATAACATCAATGTCATTTAATAAATGACAAAAAGGCACGAATGCATGGCTTTCGACGAACGCATGTTGAACGGCATGAGCGTGTTCGCGGCGGTCGTTGACAGCGGCAGTTTCGCCGCCGCGGGCGAAGCCCTGGATATGTCGCCGCCCGGTGTCAGCCGAGCGATTGCCAGGCTGGAGGCGAGGCTGGGCATTCGCCTGTTCAATCGCACCACGCGTTCGGTGACACTCACCGACGAGGGCCGTCGTTTCCATGCCCAGGTCCTGCCTCTGCTGGCCGGGCTGGAGGAGGCCGCGGCCAGCGCCGCACAGGGGGCCACGGCGGTGCGCGGCCGGCTTCGCGTCCACATGGACCCGCTCTTTTCGCGGCTGATGCTCGGTCCGCGGTTGGGCGAGTTTTTGGATGCGCATCCGGACTTGGAGCTCGAGCTGGTGACCCGCGACCAGCTGGGTGACATCGTCGCCGAGGGTTTCGACCTGGCCATACGCTTCGGCGAGCCTCCGATGTCGGGGCTGGTCGCGCGCAAGCTGCTGGACACGCGCATCCTGACCGTGGCGGCGCCGTCCTATCTACGGCGCCACGGACGGCCCGGTACGCCGCAAAGTCTAGAAGGCGGCTCGCATGTCTGCATCGAGTTTCGCGACTCGGCCACCGGGCGAACCTTTCCCTGGGAATTCCACCGCAAGCGTCGGACGCTGGTGGTAAAGACGGCGGGCCGGCTGATCGTCAACGACGGCGGCACCATGCACAGCGCCTGCCTGGCTGGCTACGGCGTCGCCCAGGTCATGGCTCTTGGAATTGAGCGATGGCTAGCTGATGGGCAGCTTATCGAACTCTTTCCCGATTGGCCGGACGAGCGCTTCCCTCTTTACGCGCTGTATCCGTCGCGCCATCACCCGCCGGCCAAGGTGCGGGCCTTCCTCGATTTTGTTGTCTTGATGACGAGGACCGGCTAAGAGTCTGTTCAGGGGCTCAACGCGGGCCACACGGAGATAGTGAACGGGCTCCAAAGGCGAAGCTCATGCCGAGTCGGCGATAGAATGGCGGGCCGTACCTGACTTTTCCGACCTGATGACCGACGACACCCTGCTTTCGCCGCCGCTTTTTTCAGCCGAAGACGAGGGCTATATGCGCCGCGCCCTGCAATTGGCCGCCCATGCGCGCGACGCCGAGAACGAGGTGCCTGTGGGCGCCGTGCTGGTGCAGGAAGGCGACATCATTGGCCTGGGTTGGAACCGCAATATCACCTTGAGCGACCCGACCGCGCACGCCGAGATCATGGCCCTGCGCGCCGCTGGCGAGAAACTCGCCAATTACCGCATGCCCGGCGCCACGCTTTACGTGACGCTGGAACCCTGTGCGATGTGTGCGATGGCGCTGGTGCATGCCCGTATCGGGCGCGTGGTGTATGCCGCTACCGATCCCAAGACCGGGGCCGCGGGCAGCGTGTTCGATACGCTGGTTTCGGATCGCCACAATCATCGCGTGGACGTGGAAGGCGGACTGCTGGCGGAGGAATCGTCCAGCATGCTGCGGGAGTTCTTCCGCTCGCGCCGTTAGGGATGCCCTGATTAACCCGTCATCCCAGCGGCCCTCAACAGCCGTTCGGCTGTTGAGGGCCGCTGGGATGACGGGCAAAGGCTTATTCAGAGCATCCCTAGGACGCATTGCGCCAGTAGTGGCTCAGCTTGTCCAGTTTGGTCAGGGACTGCGTCATCTTGCTGGACGCGTCATAGGCCGACTTCCTGGCCCA
This sequence comes from uncultured Gammaproteobacteria bacterium, assembly GCA_963765335.1. Taxonomy (GTDB): domain Bacteria; phylum Pseudomonadota; class Gammaproteobacteria; order Xanthomonadales; family Rhodanobacteraceae; genus Dyella. The sequence goes on from CAVXWA010000008.1 coordinate 127,428, forward strand.
GCGCCGGAATGCCTTGACCGGGTCCTGGTCGCTACCGGCCAGCGGAAGTGTGGCGACCAGATCGCGGCCCATCAGGCGATCATGGGCGCGGCCCAGATGGGCTTGCAGGTCAGTTAGCTGTTTGAGCCAGGCGCTTGCCGCGCGCTTGGGAAACAAGTGCTGGTACAACTCCATGCTGTAGCGCAGTTTCTTGATGGCTGCGCGCAGGCGATGCAGGCGATTCCTGCCGCCATTGAGCTTGGCAATGCGCTTTTTCACCGCGTTGAAACGGTCGTCGATCACCGCTGCGGCGTTTTCCCGAATGCGTCGGTCGCTCGGTGGATCGATGGCGGCTGCCCAGTGACGCCAGGATTGAACGGGAATCGCCAGGCTGCTCTTTCTCATGGAGGCGATGGCCTGCGCGTGCGCCAGGCCCTGGAGTTCAGCGACTGCCTGCTGCATCACCGCCGCTGGCGGAGGAATGACAGGGCATTCACGAAGGAAGGCAGGCAGGGTTTCCTGGACGAGAATGTCGACGTCGCGGCAGTGGCCGGTGGCTTCGCGGCAGGCGCGTAGATGGCTTAGGACATCGTCCAGGCCATCATCGGAAAGGTGGGTCACGCTTTTCAATGTCGCGGTAACGCGCCGCAAGCCGACGCGCCATGCGTGCAGCTGCTTTGCGTCGTAGGGTTGCTCGAGCAGGTGCTTGCGTGCATCCACGGCCTTGCCCAGATAGCCGTCCAGATTCTGGCGGATGCGTTCGAACTCCGAGGTGGCGTGCGATTTGGCCCGCGCACTGGCCCGCGAAGCCCGCGACGGAGTGGTTCGATGCTGCAACCTGGCAATCATGAGGCAATTCCCACCGACCAGTCCGTCTACTTTGCATCAAATTGTCATAATGCGCGAGCGGCCAAGACAAGCTGCTCAGGCTATGAAGGCGAGTGCCTCCGCGCAGGATTGTTCGACCTTGAGGCTAAGCAGGGGATCGGCGCGTGTGCGCCCGCGGTTGAGGGCGGCGATGGGCTTGCCGTCCCGTGCCGCTGCCGCCACAAAGCGGTATCCGGAAAACACCATCAGCGACGAGCCGACGACCAGCACGGCATCCGACGCGTTCAACGAGGTGATGGCGGCGTCAACACGATCGCGAGGCACGTTTTCGCCGAAGAACACCACGTCGGGCTTCATGATCCCACCGCAACTCGGGCAAGGCGGAATCTCGAAACCGGAGAAATCCCTCCCGTCCAGATCCGCATCGCCATCGGGCGCATCGTTGGCGTCGAGCAGAGCCCACGCCGGGTTGAGCTGCACCAGTTCGTGCTGGAAGGCTTCGCGTGGCGTGCGATGAGCGCAGGCCATGCAGCGGACTTCATCGAGCCGGCCGTGCAAATCGATCACGTTTTTCTGGCCGGCCGCCTGGTGCAAGCCGTCGACGTTCTGGGTGAGCAGGGTGGCGACGCGGCCCTGTTGCTCCAGGCGGGCCAGCGCACGGTGAGTGGAATTGGGCCGGGCACGGCCAAAGCGCCGCCAGCCCACCAGGCTGCGCGCCCAGTAGCGCTGGCGCGTGGCACGTTCACCCATGAAGGCTTGGTAGGTGACCGGTTGAGGCCGCTTCCAGCCGCCATTGGTGTCGCGGTAGTCGGGAATGCCGGAGTCCGTACTGCAACCAGCGCCGGTCAGCACGAACAGGCGCGGATGCGTCTCGATGAAATCCCGCAGGCGCGCGCGATCCTGGTCGAGTGACTCCGTGCCATTGACGATGGTGGTGGCGTCAGGCGGCAGCACGGGACTTCAACTCCTCTAGCGCCTGGGCAATGCTGCCCGGGGCTTCGACCTGGACCACGCGTGATTCGTGGTCGACGAAATCGGTATCGGTCTCGTGCGCCCAGGTCACGTGATAAGGCATGTAGATGCCCCAGCCGCCCAATTGCACGACGGGTGCGATGTCCGAACGGAGCGAATTGCCGACCATCGCAAAGTGTGCGGGCGTGACGTCGAACTCGCCGAGCACGCGGCGATAGGCGCGATCGTCCTTCTCAGAAACGATCTCGATACGGTGGAACAGATCAGCCAGTCCGCTGCTCGCGACTTTCTGTTCCTGGTGGAATAGGTCGCCTTTGGTGATCAGTACGACCCGATGATGCGCGGCCACCGTTTCCACGGCGGCACGGATGCCGGGTAGCAAGTCCACCGGATGAGCCAGCACCTGCTTGCCGATCTCGATGATGCGATGAAGGTCGGCGGCGCTGATGCGTGATGCCGTGATCTCGATCGCCGATTCGATCATCGACAAGGTCATGCCCTTGGCACCGTAGCCGAACAGCTTGAGATTGCGCCGCTCGGTGGCCAGCAGGCGATCATGCAGCCGCATGTTGGCGAGGTCGACATACTCGCCGAGGATGCTCTCGAATGCGGTGTTAGCCGACTGGTAGTAGCCCTCGCTGTGCCACAGCGTGTCGTCGCCATCGAAACCGACCAGCTCAATCACGATCTATCACCTGCGCCGTACGTTAAGGGGCAGACCCAAGGTTGGGCCATTTCGTCATTTTTCCAGAAAAGGCGGGCCCCGGCGGATGACGCGGGCGCGGCCATGATGGGCTGACTGGTCGTCCCCGTGGCGCATGCTAGGATGATTTGGCTTCCGCCCCCGGGGGGACATGGCGGTAGCATGGCCGTCTTCAGGCTCATCCGCGGTGACACGCGGCAAGTCCTAGGTGATCGTTACTTCAGGTGACTATGCGCGCACGCATCGAGGACGTGGCCCGGGTGGCGGGAGTCTCGCCCAAGACCGTCTCGCGAGTGCTCAACAACGAGCCTCATGTGAGCGAGAAAACCCGTGCGCGCATTCTGGAGGTGGTCCAGTTGCTGGGCTACCGGCCGCATCCTTCGGCGCGCAGCCTGGCGTCCAATCGTTCGTTCCTGATTGGGCTGCTTTACGACAACCCCTCGCCCAGTTACATGATGGAGGTGCAGAGCGGCGTGCTGGAAGCGTGCGACGCTCGGCGCTACAGCGTGCTGATGCAGCCGGTCGATGCGAACGATCCGGACTTCGTCGAGCACGTGGAGACCCTGGTCGGTGGGCGCCATCTCGAAGGCCTGATTCTCACCTCGCCCGTCAGCGACCACCAGGGCCTGCTGGCCCGTTTGCGCGAATGGGCTATACCGTTCGCCAGCATTTCGCCGCGCGATCGCGATGGCGTCGGCGTGGCGCTGGACGAACGCAAAGCCGCACGCGAGATGGTGATCCACCTGTCCTCGCTGGGGCATCAGCGCATCGCGCATATCTCGGGACACCCCGATCACGGCGCAACAACCTGGCGGCTCGACGGCTATCGCGACGGACTCGGTCAGTGCGGGCTTCGCTACGACGCGTCGCTGGTGGTGCAGGGCCGTTTTACGTTCGACTCCGGTGTCGCCGCTGCGCGTGAACTACTTGGGCTGAGCTCTCCGCCGACGGCGATCTTTGCCGCGAATGACGACATGGCGGCGGGCGTGATCTGGGCCTCCAGTGAGGCGGGCTTGTCCGTACCTCGCGACCTGTCGGTCTGCGGTTTCGACGACACGCCGATGTCGCGGCAGATCTGGCCATCGCTGTCGACGATTCGCCAGCCGTGCCGCGACATGGGACGCATTGCGGCCGACCAGTTGCTTCGGGTCATACGCGACGGCGTGGGCAGCATGGTCTGGCAGGATTTCTCATTGTGCCTGCGCGGCTCGACCGCACGCGCTCCCGACGCGGCTGTGGGCACAGGCTCAGCCACGCCATAGCGGGTCCGCCCAGCACGCCGGTGGACGATATGGTCGCTTATCATCGGTTACCCAGCTTGTTCGCCAAGGGGCGTCCCGTGTCGCTATCCCATACCCGCTCGTCTCTTGTCGCTGCCGCGTTGGCCACCGCAATTTGTGGTTCTGGCCCGGCACTCGCTGTCGAATCGACCACCGTGCATCCCGGGCAGTGGCCGCGCGCCACTTGGCCGTTTCCCAGGGATGCGACCTTGGAAAGGCGGGTCGCGGCATTGCTGGCGAGGATGAGCGTGGAAGATAAGGTCGGCCAGCTGATTCAGGCCGACATCACCACCGTGACCCCGGACGATGTGCGCAAATACCGCCTGGGCTCGATCCTGGCCGGTGGCGATTCCAAACCCCATGGCCAGAGGTTTGCCACGCCCGAGCAGTGGAAAGCACTCTCGGATGAGTTCTACCGCGCATCGATGGATACCCGTGGTGGCCATGTCGCCATCCCGTTGCTGTTTGGCATCGACGCCGTGCATGGGCACAACGACACCACCGGGGCCACGCTGTTTCCGCAGAACTCGGCCCTGGGCGCGGCACACGATCCCGCGCTGATACGCGAGATTGGCGCTGCGACGGCGGCGGAAGTACGCGCTACCGGCATCCAGTGGACGTTTGCCCCCACCATAGCGGTGCCACAGGACCTTCGTTGGGGGCGTGCGTACGAGGGCTTTTCGCAAGATCCGAAACTGGTGGCCGAGTATGCCGCCGCCATGGTCGAAGGTTTGCAAGGCAAAGTGGGCACTTCGCAGTTTCTCGACAGCTCCCATGTGGTCGCCACCGCCAAGCATTTTCTTGGCGATGGCGGCACCAGCAATGGCAAGGACGAAGGCGATACCGAAGTCAGTGAGACCGTGCTGCGTACCCTGCACGCGGCGGGTTATCCGCCGGCCATCGATGCGGGCGTGCAGACCGTCATGGCTTCGTTCTCGAGCTGGAACGGGGTGAAGATGCATGGCAACAAGGCGCTTCTCACCGATGTGCTCAAGGGACGCATGGACTTCCAGGGCTTCGTGGTCGGCGATTGGAATGGCCACGGCCAGGTGCCTGGCTGCACCAAGGAAGACTGCCCCACGTCCATCAATGCGGGTGTCGACATGTTGATGGCCCCCGATAGTTGGCGTGGCCTTTACGAACACACGCTGGCAGAAGTGAAGTCGGGTGTGATTCCGATGGCGCGGGTTGATGATGCCGTGGCCAGGATCTTGCGCGTGAAGATTCGCGCCGGTTTGTTCGAAGCAGGTTTGCCATCGGGGCAGCCTCTGGCGAGCAAGGCGGCTGACATCGTCGGCAGTCCCGCGCATCGTGCGCTGGCGCGGCGCGCCGTGCGCGAGTCGCTGGTGCTGTTGAAAAACAACGATGGCCTGCTACCACTCGATCCCCGCAAGCATCTCCTGGTGGCGGGCAATGGCGCGGACAATATTTCCCGGCAAAGTGGTGGCTGGACGCTGAACTGGCAGGGCGCCGGTTTCAAGAACGAAGACTTCCCGGGCGCGCAATCGATCGGCGCGGGTATCGCAGAGCAGGTCAAGGCGGCTGGTGGCGTTGCAGAGATCGCGGCGGACGGGCACTACACGGCCAAGCCGGACGTCGCCGTGGTGGTATTCGGGGAAGACCCTTACGCCGAGTTCGAGGGCGATCTTCCCAATCTGTTGTACCGCCCGGGCGACGATCGCGATCTTGCGTTGATTCGTCATTTGCGCGGTGATGGCATCCCGGTCGTCGCGGTGTTTCTGAGCGGACGCCCGTTATGGGTGAATCGCGAGATGAATGCCGCCGATGCGTTCGTGGCGGCGTGGCTACCGGGCAGCGAGGGTGGCGGCGTGGCCGATGTGCTGTTGCGCACTCGCGATGGCCGCGTGGCCAACGATTTCCGCGGCAGGCTGGCCTACGCCTGGCCCAGCACGGCTGTGTCGGGCCAGGGTGCGCCCTTGTTCCCCCTGGGCCATGGCCTGACCTATGCCGATCATCAAGCGCTGCCCAGGCTGCCTGAAGAGTCGGGCATCACCGAAGCGCCGGCTCCTACGGATAACTATCTTGAGCACGGCAAGCCGGTTCGTGGCTATACGCTGATGCTGACGGGTGCGGACGGCGCTGCTTCCGCAGGAGAGGCGGCGACTTCAGTGACCACGGACGGCAGCTTGCGCATGATGGGCGTCGACTACAAGGCACAGGAAGATGCGCGGCAGTTTGCCTGGAGCAAAGAGGGTGCGCGTCTCGCGATCCACGCCAAGGCGCCACTTGATCTTGACCGCGAAGCGACCAGCGACACGATGCTGGTGGTGACCTTGCGCGTGGATGCGCTGCCGAAGGCTGACGCTTGGGCGGGTATGGGGTGCGGCAAGGATTGCGGGGGACATGTCGCGCTTGGCGCCCAGTTGGGCAAGTTGAAGCCCGGGCAGTGGACACGCCTGGGCATTCCTCTGCGTTGCTTCCGTGCGCTCGGCGTCGACATGCATCACATCGATCAACCGTTCGTGCTGCAGGCCGCCATGGGCACGCAGCTTGGTATCGCCAGCGTGGCGTTGGGAAATCAGGCGGATCAGGTCATGGATTGTCCGCGCTAACGGCGGGCGCTCAGCCGCTAACGTTGGGGACGCCGAATGGCCGGGCTCCCTCGCGCCCGGAAAGGCCGAGACCGTAGCGCAGGCTACGACCTATGCGCTCGGCGTATTCGATCATGCGGGTGGCGGCGGAATCCTCCAGTACCTCAGCGCAGGTGACTCGCCACAAGGCAAGCCATTGCTCGAAGTGCATCGCCTTGATGGGATGCTGCCGATGCACGGCCATGGGAAAGCCACGATAGGTACCGGTTCCCAGCGCGACGGAACACCAGAACGAGGTCAATAGCTGTTTGTGCGCGTTCCAGTCTTCAATGGCGGCGTTAAACACGGGCCCGATCGTCGGTTCGGCGCGAACGGCATCGTAGAAACGATCGACGAGGACGGCGATGGTGGGTTCGTTGAGCGGAAGGCGTTGCATGGGATAAGCATGGCGTGTCGGTGGCAGAGGGCCATTATCCGGGACCACGGCGGTGCCGACGGGTGGCGTGTTGACGCAGCGCGGGGCAGGTGGGTGCGTCGGGTGCATGACGTGATCCTGGAGAGATGGCCCGGCCGCAAGCACGGCCAGGCCCTGAAGCTCACAGCTGGCTCATGCCACCGTCGGCGATGATTTCGGTGCCGACGATAAAGGCTGACTCCGGCGCCGACAGATGCAGCACGGTGGAAGCGATCTCGGCGGGCTGGCCGAAACGGCCCAGCGGGACTTGCGCCTGGATCTGGGCGGCGGTGGCTTCGAGAGTGGCCTGATCGAGGCCCAGCTTGCCGTAGATCGGCGTGTGTACCGGGCCCGGGCTGACCACGTTGACGCGCACGCCGACCGGCAGCAACTCGGCTGACAGCGTCTTGGCCAGCGAAATCACGGCGGCCTTGCTCGCAGCGTAGACCGACGAGCTAGGCATGCCGATGCGCGCATTGATCGAACCATTGATGACGATGGAGGCGCCCGGGTTGAGCAGCGGCGCCAGGGCCTGGACCTGGAAGTACGGACCTTTCACATTGGTATTGAAGGTAAGGTCCCACAGCGCGTCGTCCACGTCGGCAAGTGGCGCAAACTTTGCCACGCCCGCGTTGAGGAAGACCGCGTCGAGCTTGATGTGCTGGGCGGACAGCGTGCTGGCGAGTTCCTTGGCGGCGGCAGCTGAGCCGGCATCGTTGCGGATGGCGATGGCGCCGCTGCCGAGCATCGCCAGGGCGGCTTCCAGTGCGGCCGCATCGCGGCCAGTGACGATGACGCGAGCGCCTTCGGCGGCGTAGGCCTGGGCCGTGGCAAGGCCGATGCCGCTGCTGCCGCCGGTGACGAGGATGGTTTTGTTGTGGAAACGGTTCATGACGTTCTCCTGGAATGCAGGGTGGTTGGTGACGACGTCATGTTGCTCGGTGAGGGGAGCGTTGCCGTATCGCCTTATCGACGAACACGTTCGATGATGTCGAACATGTTTCCGGGCGCAACTACCACGTCGGGTGGCATTCCGATTGCCCCTGAATCCCGGTGGTTCTTGAGGAAGGTCGCCACATGGGACGCCGCCCGCTCAGCGGCGAGCCACCGGATGCCGTGCTGGAACCGGTCAGTAGGCCCAACATGTGCAACCGGAGATGCCCCATGGATGCTGCCGCGATTCGAGAGGCCAGCGCGCGCAGGCCGATAGCGGCCCGTGCGCGGCGTGACCGGCGGAAGCCAGCTGCGTAGCGTGCTTTACGCGCGCATAGGCTTGCGGCGATTTCCAGTAGCGGCTGCCGAAGTTCGCCGGCGCCCAATGGGGCATCGCAGCGAGTGGCGCCGGATCATGCTGCTCAAAGTCGCCACCGGCGTAGACGATGTGGCCATCCACGACGGTGAGCTCGGAAACGATCTGCCGGATCGCTTCGTCGTCGACTTCGAAATAGTCCTGCGATAACAGGGCGAAGTCGGCGAGCTGCTCGATGTCGATCTGGCCCTTCAGGTCTTGCTCGCCCGAGAACCAGGTATTGGCCCGCGTATACAGCGCGAGAGCCGTGGCGCGATCGACCCGGTTGCTTTCTGCATACAGCGACAGTCCACCCAAGGTCTTTCCGGTGGTTAGCCAGTAGAGCGCGTTCCATGGGTCATAGCTGGCAACGCGGGTGGCATCGGTACCGGCACCGACATGGATGCCCATCTCCAGCATGCGCTTGAATGGTGGCGTGCGCCCCGCCGCCTGGGCCCCGTAGCGCTCGACGAAGTATTCGCCTTGATACGCCATGCGATGTTGTATGGCGATGCCACCGCCCAGCCGGGCGATGCGTTCGAGGTTGCGGTCGGACACCGTTTCGGCGTGATCGAAGAACCACGGCAGGCCTTGCAGGGAGACTTCCCGGTCGATTTTCTCGAAGACATCCAGCGCGCGGCTGATGGTTTCGTCGTAGGTGGCGTGCATGCGCCAGGGCCAGCCGCGGTTGGCGAGCAATCGCACCACCTGTTCGAGGTCGGCCTCCATGCGTGGCGGCATCTCGGGGCGTGGCTGGCGAAAGTCTTCGAAGTCGGCGGCGGAGAATGCGAGCATTTCCCCCGCGCCATTGAGACGGTAGAACTCGTCGCCCTGACCATACTGGTTGTTGCTGGTCCAGTGTGTGAAGTCCTGCAGTTCTTCCGCGGGCTTTTGCGTGAACAGGTTGTAAGCAATGCGGACGGTGAGCTGGTGATGCTGGTGAAGCTCCTCGATAACCCGGTAGTCGTCGGGATAGTTTTGAAAGCCACCGCCGGCATCGATCACGCTGGTGACCCCCAGGCGATTCAGCTCGCGTAGGAAATGACGCGTGGAATTGAGCTGGTACTCGTACGGCAGTTTGGGGCCCAGGGCGAGGGTGGCGTAAAGCAGGGCGGCGTTCGGTGTGGCCAGCAACAGGCCCGTCGGCGCACCGCTGTGGTCGCGCACGATCTGGCCACCGGGTGGGTCGGGGGTGTCTTTGGAGTAGCCGCAGGCCCGCAGCGCCGCCGCATTGAGCAGCGCGCGGTCATACAGGTGCAGGATGAAAACGGGCGTCTCGGGTGCCACCTGGTTGAGTTCCTCCAGGCTGGGCAGGCGGCGTTCGGCAAATTGGTGCTCGGTGAAACCGCCCACGACGCGCACCCACTGAGGGGCCGGCGTGCGTGCCACCTGGTCGGCGAGCATGCGCATGGCATCGGCGAGCGAAGGGACGCCATCCCAGCGCAGCTCAAGGTTGTAGTTGAGGCCGCCGCGAATCACGTGCAGATGCGAGTCGATCAAGCCCGGTATGACGCGTCGCCTACCGGCATCGATCATCACCGTGGCGGGGCCGGCTAACGCCTTGATCTGCCCATTGGTACCCACGGCGGCGAAATGGCGGCCGCTGACAGCCAGTGCCTGCGCTTCCGGGCGTCTCGATACGCCGGTATGGATACGCGCGTTGTGGACGATGAGGGTGGGGTGCGTAGCCATGGGCGTCGCCTCGGGACCAATCAGCTCGGGTCTTCGCTGTGTTTGGTGTCTGCTTTGGGGTGGTGCTGGGGCAGTTGGCCAAATGTTTGTTCACGCAGTTGCTCGGCACAGTAGGCGGCCGTGACGCCTCCACCCAGGATGATTTTCTTGGCGATCGGCACCGCCTGCTCGCCAAGCAGGATGCCAAGCAACCCTATGAGGGCGACGACAGGTGGCGCCGGGGAGCGAACTTGGATCAGTCCATAGACGACCCCGACCAGTAAACCGGCAGCCAGCGATATCAGGTAGATCTTCATGGTGATTTCCTCCAACCAGCAAGCCACATTTACGGTCAGGCGTGTCTAGCTTTCGTGACCGACCGTCCTGCATGGGTTTTGGCTGGCTTGCGGCAAGCAAGCGGCCCCGTTGTCAAGCGTTAAACGCGGCTGTGTGCATGTCGGCCGTGCTTGCCATTCGTTCGAATCGGCTTGAAATGTGTCAGCGGGAAATAGGGAGGGCTGGCTCGCACCATGCTGGATGGACGTCCAAATCGTGTCATCGAGACAGGTGAGGCAACGGAATGTGCATATGCACAATTTTCATTTCCGGGTACGGTCGGTGTTGGACAGCATCAAGGTTCTCGTTGGGAGGCGAGTTCATGACCAAGCTGCAAGTCTTTTCCCTGGCACCGTCCGCGTCAGCACGCTGGATGCGTCGTGCCGTCGTGCTTTTGCTGGCGTGGCCCTTGGCGGGTCTCGCGGATGACTACAACTTCTATAGCAACTGGCCAACGCATATCACCACGTCCGATGGCACCGACTTCGGACTGGCCGTGCTGTACCAATACGACATCAACCGCTTCTACAACGATGATGGGCGATTCGAAGACTCGAGTACCAATCGCCGCAAGTACTTCGGCCTTTTTGTGCGGAAGCCAGGGCTCTACGACGCCATCGCCCAGTACGATTTCCAGGCCAGGCAATGGGCGGACGCCTTTGTCCGCGTGCGTACCCAGGGGTTTCTGGGTGACGATCTTGGCAATGTGCGCCTGGGCTATTCGAAAACCCCGGTGGGTTTCGAAGGCGTCACCAGCTCGTCGGCAACCACGTTTATGGAAACGGCGTTGCCAACCCAGGCCATCTGGGAGGGACGTCGAGCCGGTCTGGATTGGGCCTGGATTCGCCCGCACTGGGTGATCAACCTGGGTGACTACTTCTGGCACAAGGACTTCGACGGCAACAATCCCGGCCAGACCTTGGCCGGCCGCGTCGCCTGGGTGCCCATCAACAAGACGGGGCACACGTTGCATCTGGGCGTCTCTGCCTCCAAGGAAACGCTGGATTCGGCGGACGACAGCAGCGTGCCACCGTCGGCTCGCTTGCGTGCCCGACCCGAAGATGGGTTGTCGCCCGTGCGGCTGGTCGATTCGGGCAACCTGAGCTATAGCAAGAGCATCGAGCGCCAGGGTTTCGAGGCGTTGTGGATCGATGGCCCGTGGTCCGTGCAGGGCGAATACCTGCAGGCCCAAGTGGACCGTTATCACAACAAGCCCGACTTCGAGAGCAGCGGTTACTACGTCTTCACCACCTGGACGCTGACCGGCGAGGCGCGATACTACAGCGATGGCAACGTGGCCGATCGCCGTTACAACGGCCGCGACCTGCAGGCGATCCGCCCGACCCATGCCTGGGGCGCGGTGGAGCTCGCGCTGCGTTACAGCGAACTGGACTTGAACGATGGCGCCATCACCGGCGGCAAGGAGCACGACTGGACCTTGGGTGCCAACTGGTACATCGGCGAGCACCTGAAACTGCAGGCCAACTACATCTGGGCGCAAAGCGATCGCGGCAACCTGCAAGTCAACCCGCGCATCTTCGAAATGCGGGCCCAGGTGTATTTCTGAGCCGGCCGTTGTCGCTCACCCGATCAGCCGGCCTCCAGCAAAGCCACCGTGCCCTGGCCGCCATCCGCACAGATGCTGACGATGGCGCGCGTACCCGGAGGTTGTTGCGCCAGTTCCTTGACCGTTTGACTGAGGATGCGCGCGCCGGTGGCACCGAACGGATGACCGATGGCGAGGCTGCCGCCATGGGGATTCATCCGTTCGTGTGGGAATGCCCCAAAGTCGCGATCGACGCCCGCCTTGCGACTGAGGAAATCACGGTTTTGCAAGGCCGCGATGTGCGCAAGCACCTGGGCCGCAAACGCCTCGTGGATTTCCCACAGGCCGATGTCCTGGTAATGGAGGCCATGGCGTGCGAGCAGGCGAGGGATAGCATAGGCCGGAGCCATCAACAGGCCTTCGCTACGGAAGTCGATCGCTGCGATTTCCCAGTCCACCAGGCGCACGCGTGGCACATGCTCGGGCAGGCGTTCCAGGCCGCGCTGTGTAGCCACCCAAAGGCTGGCCGCGCCATCGGTCAAGGGTGAGGAGTTGCCGGCGGTCAGCGTGCCATGGCCGCTGGTGCGGTCGAAACTCGGTGGAAGTTTCGCCAGCTTTTCCAGCGACGTGTCCGCGCGCGGAATGCTGTCGCGCTTGAAATCACCGATCGGTATGACCAGGTCATCGAAGAAGCCGCTGTTCCAACCCTCGACTGCGTGGCGATGGCTGTCGTAGGCGATCTGGTCCTGGTCCTCGCGTTTAAGTTGCCAATCTTTCGCGGTGATCTCGGTGTGCTCGCCCATGCTCAGCCCGCTGGTGCGATTGACGATGCCGGGTATGTACAGGCTGATGTCGCCGAGCTTGAGGCTCAGCACTTGTGACACCTTTTCTCCCAGCGATCGCGCCTTCTGAAAATGGCGGATGCTGTCGGAGAGCCGCTGGTTGAGACCCAGCTGGATGCGGCTCAGGCTATCGACGCCGCCGACCAACGCAAGCCGCGCGCTGTCGTCGTCGAGCATGCCTGCCGCTTCGATCATGCCGATCATGCTGGTCGAACAAGCCATGATGGTGGAGAACGCCGGGAGGGTTGCCGGCGCACCGGCATCCATCAGGATCTCGCGTGCGATATTGCTCCACGTCAGGTTGGGCACCACCGTACCCCAGACTGCGAAGTCGGGACGCCCGCCATCGGGAAGGCTGTCAAGCATATGACGCGCCACCGGTACCGACAGCTGGATGGCGTCGTAGGAGGCCAGTGCGCCATCCACCTTTGCAAACGGCGTGCGGACGCCCGCGGCAAGCCATACGGGCTGTCGATAACGCGATGGAAGAGTCATGGGCTATTCCCTGGGACAGGAAGGAGCAAGCTTGGGATCAAGTGGCCGCGGGCATCCACACGACGCCTTCCGGCACGCCGCGTCCCAGCTTGTCGGGCAAGGGATCGGTAGCGGCGACGAAGGCGAGCGAGACCGAGTTGATGCAATACCGCTGATGGGTCGGCGGCGGACCGTCGTCGAATACGTGGCCTTGATGGCTACCGCAGCGAGCGCAGCGTATCTCCGTGCGAACCATGCCGTAGCTGGCATCGCGCACATAGGCGAGGTGTAGCTCGTTGAAGGGGGCGGTAAAGCTCGGCCAGCCAGTGCGGCTTTCAAACTTCGTGCCACCCAGGAACAGCGGCAGCCCGCACAGGCGGCAGCAATACAGGCCCTGGCGTTTTTCCGTGAGCAGGACACCGCAAAACGGCGATTCGGTGCCATGCTCGAGCAGCACGTCGCGTTCGTCCTGGGTGAGCGATGCCGTCAGTTGGCCGAACTGAAGCGGGGACGGAGGCGACAGATCGAACGGTGTCGTGGCACTCACTGATTTTTTCTCCTCGGCGATGACGTCGAGCACATATCGCGGCGGAGCGTGTCCGGCACAAGTGCCGCCGTCTTGAATCGTCCTGCCGATTACCGGTTCCCTTCGCGGCTTCGCTCTTCCTCGATGGTAAGAATGGCCTCGGGAGTGGCTTCCAGCCGCGCCCTGGGAATGGGCTCGCCGCTGATGTCGGAGAGGCCGTAGGTGCCATCGGCAATCTTCTGCAGGGCCCGTTCGATATCGCTCACACGTCGATCGTCCACGTCGTGCTGGGCCTGGCGGACTTCCTCCTGCGCCATGTCCTGCGCCACGTCCTCGAACTCTTCGGCCTCGTCGCCGTGCACCTCCTGGAACGCGCGCCGCGACGCGGTGGCTGCTTCTTCGCCCCCAAGAACCTGGCGACGCAGCGCTTCGAGACGCTTGCGCTGCTGCTCGATGAATTCGCGACTCAGTGGGGCCTGCTGGTCTGACATGGTTATGCTCCGAGGGCAGAGGTGATACCACCAGCATCGGATTTCCAGCGATGGAAGGAGCCCGTCTGGTAATGCCTAGCTATCGCACAGTGTTCGTTGGGACTCGGTGAAGGTGGCCCCGGCTACGCAGAAATGTTGAACAGGCCCCGACGCCTCACGCACTATTGAGGCAGCCCTGAATGACCCAATATCCCGCTTGCCGACGAGCGGGGCGAAAGCCGGTCTCGGTCGGGTGGAAACGAAGGTCTGGTATAGGTATCGGAAATCTTGGAGCGGGACCCATGGCACGACACAAAGCACTTCCGTTGTATCGCAACATCGGCATCATTGCGCATATCGATGCTGGCAAGACCACCACGACTGAGCGCGTGCTCTACTACACCGGCAAGAAGCACCAGATCGTCGACGTCCACGACACCAAGGACGGCAAGGGTTCGACCACCACGGACTACCTGGAGCAGGAGCGTAAGCGCGGCATCACCATCCAGTCGGCGGCCGTGTCGACCGAATGGAAGGGACACCAGATCAACATGATCGACACGCCCGGGCACGTCGACTTCACCATCGAGGTGAACCGAAGCCTGCGCGTGCTCGACGGCGCTGTCGTGGTGTTCGACGGCGTGGCCGGCGTGGAGCCGCAGACCGAGACCAACTGGCGTCTTGCCGACCAGTACAACGTGCCGCGCCTGTGCTACGTCAACAAGATGGATCGCATCGGCGCCAGCTTCGCCCATTGCGTGAAGGGCATCCGCGAGCGCCTGGGCGCCAATGCGCTGTTGTGCCAGGTACCGCTGGGCAGTCACGACGAGTTCGTGCGGCATGGCCGACCTGGTCGCCGGCGTGGGCTACATCTGGAAGGGCGACGACAAGGACAGCCCGTGGGATACCGTGCCGCTCGAGGAGATCGCTGGGCGCGCTGTACGTTCACTCGAGGTCGCCGACAACGAGTGGGTCGACCAACTTGCCGAAGCTGCGCGAGGAAATGCTCGAAACCGCACTGGCGCATGGACGACGACGGCCTTCGAGAAGCTGATCGAAACTGGCGAAGTTCGACCAGGACACGCTCAAGCACTGCATTCGCAAGGGCTGCGTGTCCGGCAAGCTGGTGCCGGTGTTCTGCGGCTCGTCGTTCAAGAACAAGGGCGTGCAGCAGCTGCTGGACGGCGTGATCGACTACTTGCCGTATCCGGGCGAGAACGGCGGCATTGCCATGGTGGACGAAGACGGCCACGTCATCGGCGACCAGGACGTGGTCGACGACGCGCCGGCGCGCGCACTCGCGTTCAAGGTGATCAACGACCAGTTCGGCACGCTGACCTTCTGCCGCATCTATTCGGGCGTCATCAAGAAGGGCGACACGCTGCTCAACGTCACCCGCGGCAAGAAGGAGCGCGTCGGCCGTATCGTGGAAGTGCAGGCCAACGCGACCAAGGAAATCGACGAGGTTCGCGCGGGCGACATCTGCGCCTTCGTGTCGATGAAGGAGACCGAGACGGGCGATTCGCTGTCCGATCCTGCGCATCCGGCCCTGCTTGAGCGCATGCGTTTCCCGGACCCGGTGATCAGTGTGTCGGTCGAGCCCAAGCACGCGCAACGACGTCGACAAGCTGTCCACCGCGCTTTACAAGATGGTGAAGGCCGATCCTTCGCTGCGACTCGAAGTGGACAAGGAAACGGGCGAGACCGTGCTCAAGGGCATGGGCGAGCTGCACCTGGAAGTCACCATCGACCGCATGCGCACCGAACTGGGTGTGGAAGCCAACATGGGCAAGCCCAAGGTCAGCTTCCGCGAGGCCTTCGGCAGGACCGTCGAGCACATCTACACGCACAAGAAGCAGTCGGGCGGTTCGGGCCAGTTCGCCGAAGTGAAAATGGTGTTCGAGCCGCTGCGCGTCGGGCACCGGCGTCGAGTGTTCCCGACGAAGTGGTCGGCGGTCGCATGCCGCGCGAGTTCATCCCGGCGGTGGAGCACGCGATCGACATCGAGTCGCGCAGGTCAGGTCGCCGGCTACGAAGTGGTGGACTTCAAGGCACGCCTGATCGACGGCAAGTACCACGATGTCGACTCGCTCGGCGCTCGCGTTCGAAATCGCCGGCCGCGCCGTGTTTCCGCGAAGCGCAGCGAGTGAGCAAGCCCAAGCTGCTGGAGCCGATCATGAGGCTGGAGGTGGTGACCGAAGCCGACTACCTCGGTGACGTCATCGGCGACATCAATCGCCGCCGCGGCACGGTCAGCGACCAGGGTCAGAAAGGTGCGCAGGCGTTCGTGCAGGGCTTCGTGCCGCTGGCGGAGATGTTCGGCTATATCAACTTCCTGCGCTCGGCGACCAGCGGACGCGGCACCTTCACCATGGAATTCGACCACTACGAGGAAGTGCCGGCCAGCCTGGTCGACAAGCTGATGGAGAAAGAGGCGAAATAGCCTCGGTGCGCGCCGATCTTTTCGTGATGCGCATGAGTCATGCGATGACTCATGCCGTCACGGAAGGGCGGCGCCATTTGGATTTTCGTTTCTCCGGGCGATAAGCCGCGCGGCAGGGAATGCAAAGCAGCAGCTCGGTGCCATGGGGGTGGCGTCGCCGCAAGCTGAGCTGGCCACCGAGTCTTGCCGTGCGTTCCTGCATGCCGACGACACCCCAGTGCCCCAGTTCCGATGCAGTCCTGATCATTGCCTCGTCGATGCCGCCACCGTCGTCAGTCACATGGACGCGCAGCGAACGCACGTCATAGGCAACGTGAACGTCGACGCGTGTTCCGCTGCCGTGCACAAACGCGTTGCGGATACCTTCGCGGACGATATCGATGATTTCGTCGAACGCATTGGGAAGAACGGCGCGCGGCTCGCCTTCGGTCGTCATGTGAAAGCGGGTCGCGGGATACAGTGAGGCGAGATTTTCGCCGACCGCGAGGATCGATTGCACCAGCTCGGTGTACTGCGGACTATCGCCCCTCAGGTCAATGATCTTTCCGCGCCCCTCGATCACCATGTCACGGGCCTGATCGATGGCGGCCTTGAGCACGTGGCTGCGCTTGTCTTCGGGTGTCAGGCTTGCCAGAACGACCTGCAGGCGCAGCAACAAGCCCTGTACTCCCTGCAGCAAGGTGTCGTGGATGTCTCGTGCAATGCGTTCGCGTTCACTCATGCGTTCCATCAATTTCAGGTGCACGCGCTCTGCCGCGAGACGGGTTCGCCAGGCAAAGCATCCCGCGATGAGGCCCATGCCGGCGAGCAGGCACAGCGCATGGAACCATGGGGTCTGGAAGAACCAGGGGGCGATGGTGAAGCTCGCCTCGGCACCTTGCGTGTTCCAGATGCCATCGTCATTGGCGGCGATGACGTGAAACCGGTATCGACCAGGCGCGAGGTTCGAATAGAAAGCCACGCGGCGACTGCCCGCGTCCTGCCAGTGGGTGTCGATACCGTCGAGCTTGTAGCGAAAGCGCACGCGATCGGGAATGGCAAGACTGGCGGCGGTGTATTCCAGTTGCAGATTGTCGGTGCCTTTGGGCAGGCGTGGCGTTTCGTCCAGAGCGTAGCGCTTGCCGTCCGCCTGCAGTCCCAGGATCGCCACCGGTGGTGGCAGGGTATTGGTGTGCAAGTCATCCGGGTCGATCCATGCTGGCCCCTGGTTGGTCAGGAACCAGACGCGATGCATGCCATCGACCAGGGCCGACGGCACCATGGCGGCCTGGACGGCGATGCCTGGCAAGCCGTCTCGATAATCGAACAGACGATAGCCAGGACGGTAGCCGGGTTGCTGGAAGCTTGCGGACACCTCCGCAGCGTCCACGCGCACGACGCCCTTGCTTGCGTTGAGCCAGAGGTCTCCTGTTGGTGTCTCGGCAATGCCGGTGATGCCGCTGAAGACGTCGTCGTCGCCGCTGACCATGGATTCGATATGGCCTGCGCGCAGTCGCGCCAGCCCCAGCTCACCGCCAATCAGCACGTCTTTGCGCGGGGCATTGATCGTCGTGATGTTACCCACGTGCAGGCCGTCGTTCGCGGTGAAGACTCGCGCCGAGTGGCCGTCGAATACGGCTAGTCTGTTGTCGGGGTAACCGATCCAAGGCCTGACCGGCGGTATCGGTCGCGAGTGCCGTGGGCGTCGACTTTGCCCATGACTCGACCGGTTCGACCGCTGTCCACTGGCCGTCATGGCGGTGATAGAG
The DNA here is from genome assembly GCA_963765335.1 of uncultured Gammaproteobacteria bacterium. Taxonomy (GTDB): domain Bacteria; phylum Pseudomonadota; class Gammaproteobacteria; order Xanthomonadales; family Rhodanobacteraceae; genus Dyella. The sequence continues at coordinate 145,540 of CAVXWA010000008.1, forward strand.
GCCGTGTTCGTCCAGGGCTAGCCATGGCTCACCGCCGGATCGATGGCGAACGCCTCGACCTTGGTTGTGGTCGGCGGTAGTGGCAATGGAACACGTTCGGCAGGCAGTAGTCGCCGTGGATCAGCACGTTGCCTCGCTTGCGCACGCCGAACGGGCAGCCGGTCGCGTCCGTCGCATGGAGGATTCGCGCAGGATCTCGCCGAGCAGTCTCTGCGATGCGGTCCGGCGTCAGGCCGACCGACGCGTCATAGAGCGGCACGCCCTCACCTCTCTCGTGACCAGCCAGTCGTCGCCGTCGGCGGAAGAACCCGATCACCTCGGGCACCGGCCAGCGATCGGCGAGCCACGCGAGGCGGTCGCGCTCCGGGGCGAGGTCCGCCGCGCGCTTGACGTAGACGTTGCCCTTCTCCCGCCCAGGCGCCATACCGTCCCGGCCCAGCTCATCCCACGCCAGCTCACCGGCGATCTCGTTCCCGCCGATGGCTTCGAGCGCCGCGGCGCGCACCCGCCGCGGCAGTCGCGACGGTGGGTGATGCGGATTCCATCGAGCGTCCTCTGTACCATGACTCAGTCGTCGCGGCGGTGGGCTGAACGGGGTGAGGTGTGGTGGTGTCTGCTCTTCCTGAGTCTCCTGACGCGTTCAAGGATGCAGTGTGGGAGGACATCCTCCCGTACTTACGAGGAGCTGCGTGCGCGGCCCCTCGATCGCTCCAACGTCGAGGCCTGGCTGGCGGACTGGTCACGGTTCGAGTCGCTTCTGTCGAAGCGGGCGCCCTGGCCAGCTTCGCTTACACGTGCGACACGACGGACCCCGACCGCGAGGCCGCCCAGCTCGGTTCGGCGCGCAGATCTCGCCGAGCGCCCGCGAGCAGCGCGTCCGCCTGCAGGAACGATTGGTCGAGCTCGACTACGTACGGCCGGGTCTCGAGACCGTGGTCGAGACGATTTCGCAACCGAGGTGCAGGCTCTTCAACGAGGCCAACGTCCCGCTGTACGGCAGCCTGTCCAGGCTCGATACGGAGTGGTCGAAGGTCAACGGCGCGATGACCGTCGACTGGGAGGGTGAGGAAAGGACGCCGGCGCAGCTCCTCCCCTTCCTCGAGTCAACGCGATCGAGACGTCCGCGAGCGCGCGTTCCGCCTGCGCCGCAGCCGTACATCCAGCAGCGGGCGTGCTGGCCGGCATCTTCGATCGCATGTACGACCTTCGCCAGCGGGTCGCGCGAAACGCGGGCTTCGACAACTTCCGCGACTACGCGCACCGGAGAGAAGAATCGCTTCGACTACACGCCGGAAGACTGCATGCGCTTCCACGAGGCCGTCGAGGACGCGGTGCTGCCGGCGGTCGCCCGCTTGAGCGAGCGGCAGCGCCGCCAGATGGGACTCGACACGCTGCGGCCGTGGGAGACCGCCGACCCGAAGGGACGCCCGCCGCTGCACCCGTTCGACGCCATCTCGGTGCTGATCGACCGCGCCGGTGCATCTTCGCCAACGTCGATCCCGACTTCGAGGGCTACTTCGGACGGATGGCGGACGCGGGCTGCTCGACCTCGACAACCGCAAGGGCAAGGCCCCGGCGGTTACTGCCGACGCTCGCGTTCCGGCAGATGCCGCTCATCTTCATGAACGCCGTCGGCGTCGACGGCGATGTGCGCACGCTGCTCCACGAGGCCGGCCACGCCTTCCACTCCTTCGAGGCGCGCGGCTCCCGCTGCTGTTCCAGCGCCACCCCGGCTCGGAGATGGCGGAGGTCGCCTCGATGACGATGGAGCTGCTCGCCGCGCCCTTCCTCGGCAAGGAGCACGGTGGTTTCTACTCCGAGGCCGAGGACGCGCGCGATCGCGGTCGACCTGCTCGAGGGCATCATCGTGTTCTTCCCGCACTGCGCCTCGGTGGACGCGTTCCAGCAGTGGATCTACACCGATCCCGATGGCCGCGACGCGGCGCGCGCGACCGGAAGTGGCTGGAGCTACGCCGGCGGTTCGAGGGCGATTCCGTCGACTGGAGCGGCCTGGACGGCGAGCGCATCGCGCGCTGGTACCAGCAGCCGCACTTCTTCAGCGTGCCGTTCTACTACATCGAGTACGGGCTCGCGCAGCTGGCCGCGCTCCAGGTCTGGAGCAACAGCCGCCGCGATGGCCCCGAGGCGGTCCGGAAGTACCGCGCGTCGCTCGCGCTCGGCGCGACGCGTCCGCTTCCCGAGCTGTACGCAGCCGCGGGCGCACGCCTGATCTTCGACCCCGAAGGCATGGCCGAGGTCGTCGGCCAGGCCGAGGAGGAGCTGGGAACCGGCTGTCGGCTTGAGCTAGGACCGGGCGAAGTCGCGGAGGCGCGACGCGAGGGCCGAACCGCGGGGCGCGCAACTCCCGCCAGCATGAGCAGGCGGATCACGCGCGAGCGGTGGCCGCGATACGGCTCCAGCAGCTCGAGCATGCGCTCGTCGGTCGAGCGGGCTGTGCCGTCGAACGCGAAGCCGACCATGTGCGGGAGGTGATAGTCGCCCAGGGGCACCGCGTCGGCGTCACCCAGGGCCACGAGCGCCACCTTGGCCGCGGTCCAGGGCCCCACGCCCGGGAAGGCCTGCAGCCTCGCCCACGCCGCCGGCAGTTCCATCGCCGCCGTCTCCTCGAGGCGCTTCGCGCTCCGCGCAGCGGTGATGATCACCTCGGCCCGGCGCCTTTCGACGCCGAACCGGTGCAGCTTCCAGTAGGGCAGCCGCGCGATGACCGCCGCCGGCGGAGGCACGCGCAGGCGCACCGGCCCGGGTGCGATCTCGCCCAGCGCGGACACCATGGACCAGTACGAGGTGTGTCGCCTCCTCGACCGTCACCTTCTGGCCGAGCACCGAAGGCAGCAGCGCCTCGAACACGGCCTCACTCCGCGGCACGCGCATGCCGGGGTGGCGGCGGTGGAGGCGGCGATCGAGCGGTGGGCGGGCGGAACCGCTCGCATCGTCGCCCCTCGCCACAGAGCGCCGGCGCCGATCCGCCGCCTAAACCGCGCCGGGGCCCCATGCGTCGACCTCGACTGCCGTCGCGCTGCCCCAGGTGCACCGTCGCCGGCCCGTAGGGGGTCGTGGTCGCCCGCCAGACCTCTTCGCCACCGCCAGGCGCATCGACGGCCCGTGGCCGAGCGGCGCCATCGTGTGCGAGGTCGAGGGGGCCGGAGTGAAACGCGAGCGAACGTCCGCTCGGGGTCCACGCGAAGTCTAGGAATCGATCGGCATCTCCAGCGTGAAGGTGCTTCCTTCGCCGACCGTCGAGTCGACGGTCAGGTCACCATCATGCATGCGGGCGATCTCCCTGGAAAGCCAGAGCCCGAGACCGGTGCCATGTGCATCGTGGCCCGTCTCGATGCGGCCGAAGCGTGTGAAGAGACGTGCCTGGTCCTCCTTGGCGATGCCGATTCCATGGTCTCTCACCTCGAGATATGCCACGTGGTCGTTCGGTGTCAGTCGGACGTTCACGCTCGAACCGGCCGGGGAGTACTTGACCGCGTTGGAGATGAGGTTGCGGACCACGATCTGGTAGCGGTCCGGATCCACGTCGCTCCAGATCTCGTCGGCGGGCTTGTCGAAGTGCAGGTCACCCCTGTCGCCCAGCAGCGGCTGCATCTCGGCGATCGCCGCCTCGGTGACCTCCACGATGTCCGTGCGCTGCTTCTTCAGCGCGAGCCGGCCCTCTTCGAGACGCGAGGCCTCGATCATCTGCTCGAGCATCGACGTGATCTCGTCCGACTTGGCAACCAGCATCGGGAGAACCGGCCTTTTCCGGCCATCTCGCCGAGAGTGCCGCCCGCGAGCATGGTGAGGTACCCCTTGATCACGGTCATCGGGGCGCGAAGCTCATGCGACGCCAGGTTGAGAAAGTCGGTCTTGGCCTTTTCGAGGATCGTCGATCCGCGAGGTCAGCGAGACGCGGTTGAGACCGGCCGTGATGCTCACCGAGTAACCGCGCAGCAGCCCGACCTCGTACTGGCCGAAGACCGGCGTGAACGGTCCGGAGACGATCACGATCGCACCACGTCCGCGTTGAAGGTCCAGCGGGACGACCACTCTGTTTCCCTGCGCCACGGATTCGGCCCCTGCGCGACAACGGACAGGAGGTCGTTGCGCGTCGCGACCGCCTTCGCCTGCTCAAACGCGATTCCACGCGCCGCCAGGATCGAGCGGTCGGAGTCGATGACGAACGCGGCTTCCCCGCCCACAAGCCGCTGCGCCCACAGCAGCGCGCGCTGCGCCAGGGTGACGGTGTCCGGGCTGTAGAGCAGCAGGTCGTGCAGGGCGCCGCGAAACAACTCTTCTTCCGGCTGCCGCCAGAGGCGCCTCAACCAGGAGGGCGGTGCAAGGCTCACGTAGAGGGCTGGCACCACCGCCAGCATGAGAAGGTCGGTGGTCAGCGTGGCCACGTCGCCGAGCCCGGCGCCAAACGTGACGATGAGGACGACCGCCAGCACGCCGGCGTAGCCGAGGCTCAGCGCGCGAAGGCGGGCAGCCTCGACCGCCGGCCGCCCCCTCGCGGCCAGCCAGAAACGCACGATCGGCTCGAGGATGCAGATCGACCACGTGACAAGCACGCCGATCAACGCAAGCATCTGCGCCAGGCTGTGCGGCCGCTGCGGATCGCCCGGAAGCTGCACGGCAGCCGCGAACAGGCCCACCGTCACGATGACGGCGGCGGTCGCGCGGCGCATGTCGCCCGCCAGCGGCACGAACGAGTCGCGGAAGATGAGCATCGGCGTGCCGGAGATCAGGAAAAGCCCCAGGGCGATGTCGGTCAGGCCCTGGGACGCAAGCCCGGATCCGCTCATCAGCGGAGCGATCAGGATGAGGAAGGCGAGAGAGCCGAGGGCAAGCGCAAGGAAGCCGTGGCACCGGTCCGTGTGTCTCGAGCCAGCTGATGACCGTCCGGATCGCGAGCCAACCAAAAGCGATCGCGATCAGAAGCTGGAGGAAGAGGAGCACCTCGCGCATCCGGCCGAGGATAGCCTAGTCGACGATATTTCAACGACAAGGAGTTAGTTGATGAAATGGGTCACCCGAAAGAACGCCAGCGTCGACCGGATCGCGTGCCCCTGGCTTGTCAAGAGGTTCATCGACCCTGAGGCCGAGTTCCTTGTACGTGCCCGCGCCCGTGACGTCACGGCCATCGCCGAACGGGTCGGGGCCATTCCCTACGACGTGGGCGGAGTCGAGCTGGGCCACGTCGACGGGCGGTGCAGCTTCGAGTCGATCATCCTCAAGTACGGCCTGCGACGATCCCGCGCTCGACCGGCTGGCGCAGATCGTGCACGGCGCCGACGTCAGCGCGGATCTCGACATCACTCCCGAGTCGGCCGGCCTCAAGGCAATCGCTCACGGGTTTGCGATCCTTCACGGCGCTGACGACCACCGCAAGATCCAGCTGGAGTCGCCGCTCTACGACGCTCTTTACGCGTGGTGCCAGAAGGAGGTGGCGCGGGTCAGGCCAGGGGAATGACCTCGATCCCGTTGGGATCCTTCTGCGCGGCATCCACCCGCCTCACCTCGAAGGCCCGAGCCCGCGCACCGATGGTTCGACGGGCGCGGCGCCCTGGCCCTCGAGCAGGTTGATGCCCAGGTGGTGGTGATAGCCGTCCCAGCTCATGAATCGCATCACCCGCCCGCCCTCGGCCATCAGCTCCATGCCCGATCCGACTCGTAGAAAGCCTGCGAGCGGTCGAGGTCACCGACGTTCAGGTGCATGTGACCAAGCACGGTGCCGCCCGAGAACTCGTCATGGGGCTTGCCTGCAATGCGCAGGAGTCGCTCGAAGTCCAGGTGGTCGGTGCCGATGCCGAGCCTGCCGTCGGTGTCTGCCATGCCACTCGCTGCGCGGACGGTCGGCATAGACCTCGATCCCGTTGCCTTCCGGGTCGTCGAAGTAGAGGCGCCTGGCTGACGAAGTGGTCGGCGGTGCCGGTCAGCGGGAGCAATACGAGG
>CAVXWA010000009.1:0-327683 GCA_963765335.1 uncultured Gammaproteobacteria bacterium
GGCCCGTCGCCGCGTGCCATAATGCCGCCCGTCACGCGGGGCCGAACACCGGTCTTGTCCCCGAATCCACCATTGCGGAGCAACGAATGGCCCTTGCCATCCGCGACGTGCGCGAGCACGACCTGGATGCCGTACTGGCGCTCAACAACGCTGCCGGTCGCTCCATCCTCGCCCTCGACGCCAGCCAGTTGCGCTACTTCTACGAGCACGCCGAGTATTTCCGCGTCGCCGAAATCGACGGCCACCTGGCCGGCTTCCTGATCGCGCTGCGCGAAGGCGGCCATTACGACAGTCCGAACTACCGCTGGTTCGCCGAGCACTATCCGCAGTTCGTCTACATCGACCGCATCGTGATCGCGAACGCCTATCGCCGTCACGGCCTGGGCCGCATCTTCTATTGCGACGTGCACAGCTACGCCGAAGTACGCGTGCCGCTGCTCACCTGCGAAGTATTCCTGGAGCCACGCAACGACGTGGTGGTGCTGTTCCACGGCACCTACGGCTTCCAGGAAGTCGGCCAGCAGCGCATGGGCGACGACGGCCCGCAGGTCAGCCTGCTGGCCCGCGACCTGCCCAGCTACGCCTATGTCCGCGACACCTGGCTCGACACGGCGGCCTGCCGGATGTGCCCTGGCTGGCCGAGCGCGAACGCCCTTCGATGCATGATACCACCCCGCGCCGCCTCGCCGGAGAGCGGCGCCCATGAATGCAAAAATGGATACCTCCGATGCCTGTGACCTGCGCTTCGGCCAGGTCGGCATTGCCTGTGTGCGCGTGCGCCGGGTCGACGCCGCCGCCTTGTGCGACGAACTGGAGCGCCGCGTACGTGCCGCACCGCAGATGTTTGCGCGCGCCGCGGTGGTGCTGGACCTGAGCCACCTGCTCGACCTGCCCGACGACGGCGCCGTCGATGCGCTGCTCGAAGCGGTGCGCAGCGCCGGCATGCTGCCGGTCGGCCTGGCCTACGGCACCAGCGAGACCGAGGCACTGGCCAACGCATGGGACTGCCGCTGATCGCCAAGTTCCGCGCCGCCTACGAGCCGGCCGACGGCGGCCCGCGCCACCGTCGCCGCCTGCCGCCAGGCGGAACCCGCACGCCCTGCAGGCCATCCGCAACCAGCCGCCCCGGCGCCCGGCAGCGTGCAGGGTGCCCAGCACCATGCCGGCTCGGTGCGTTCGGGCCAGCAGGTCTATGCACGCGATCGCGACCTGATCGTCACCGGCGCCATCGCCAACGGCGCCGAGGTGATCGCCGACGGCAACATCCACATTTACGGCGGCCTGCGCGGTCGCGCCATGGCCGGCGCCCAGGGTGACGAGAAGGCGCGCATCTTCGTGTCCGACTTCCGCGCCGAACTGGTGGCGATCGCCGGGCAATATCGCGTGTTCGAACAGATTCCGGACGACCTCGAAGGCCAGTCCGTGCAATGCTGGCTCGATGGCGAAAAATTGATGATCGCCAAGCTGTGGATCTTACCTACAACAAGAACAATCATGCGGAGATGGGCCCTTGACTGCTGAGATTATCGTTGTCACTTCCGGCAAAGGCGGCGTCGGCAAGACGACCACCAGCGCCTCGCTTGCCACCGGCCTCGCCATGCCCGGCAAGAAAGTCGCGGTGATCGACTTCGACGTCGGCCTGCGCAACCTCGACCTGATCATGGGCTGCGAGCGGCGCGTGGTCTACGACTTCGTCAACGTCATCCACGGCGAAGCCACGCTGCAAGCAGCCGCTGATCAAGGACAAGCGCTACGACAACCTGTTCGTGCTGGCGGCCTCCCAGACGCGCGACAAGGACGCGCTGACCCAGGAAGGCGTCGAGCGGGTGCTCGACGAGCTCGCCGAGGACGGCTTCGACTACATCGTCTGCGACTCGCCCGCCGGCATCGAGAAAGGCGCGCACCTGGCGATGTACTTCGCCGATCACGCGGTGGTGGTGGTCAATCCGGAAGTCTCCTCGGTGCGCGACTCCGACCGCATCCTCGGCCTGCTCGCCAGCAAGACGCGGCGTGCCGAGCGCGGCGAAGGCCGGTCAAGGAGCACCTGCTGCTGACCCGCTACAACCCGGCGCGCGTCGCGATCGGCGAGATGCTGAGCGTCAAGGACGTCGAGGAGATCCTCGGCATCGAGGTGGTCGGCGTGATCCCCGAATCGGAGAACGTGCTGGCCGCGTCCAACAGCGGCATCCCGGTCATCCTCGACGTCAACTCGCACGCCGGCCAGGCCTACAGCGACACCGTCGCACGCATCCTCGGCGAGGAACGCCCCTTGCGCTTCGTCGACGGCGCCCAGGAAGGGCTTTCTCCAGCGCGTGTTCGGAGGCTGATCACGATGGGTATTCTTGATTTCCTGAGGCGCAAGCCGGAAGCCACCGCCACGGTCGCACAAGGAGCGCCTGCGCATCATCGTGGCGCAGGAGCGCTCCAGCCGCGGCGCGCCGGACTACCTGCCGTTGCTGCGCAACGAGCTGCTCGAAGTGATCAAGAAGTACGTCCACGTCGACCTCGATGCGATCAACATCAACGTCGAGCGCGACAGCGGCCACGAGATCCTCGAGCTCTCGGTCACCTTGCCGGAAGGCAAGCAGGCGGCCAAGAACGAAGCCAAGAGCGGGCTGAGCGTTGCCAGGCGGTGATCGCCGCATGGTCGCCGGGCGACCAGCGTCGCCCGGCCTCACTCGCACGCCGCACCCGACCTGCCATCCGCGCGGCGAGCCCGCATGCCATGCCCCATCGCCAACCCTCTCCCGATCCGCGACCCCGCCGCCACCGTGATGCGGCTGGGCAGATCGGTTTCGATGCGCCCACTCGCCCTGCTCGCTCGTCTTGGCCTGCAGTTGCAGCGCGTGCCTGCCCGGCGAGCCGATTCCCGGCAGCTTCTGGGGCGACGAGGAAGCCGGCATCATCGGCACGACCGTGTATGCACGCGACGACACGCCGGTGCATTCGCTGCTGCATGAGGCCGGGCACCTGATCGTGCTGCCGCGTCGGAAAGACGTCTGGACGTCCATACCGACGCCACCGATTCGATCGAGGAAGAGGATGCCACCTGCTACCTGCAGATCGTGCTGGCCGACAGTTGCCCGGCGTGGGGCGCGAGCGGCTGATGGCCGACATGGATGCCTGGGGCTATTCGTTCCGGCTCGGCTCGACGCAGGCCTGGTTCGAGCAGGATGCGGCGAATGCGCGACGTTGGTTGATCGCGCGGGGACTGCTGGATGAGGGTGGGACTCCCGTCTTCGGCTGAAACCTAGCGCGGCTCGGTGATCTCCGTCTGCAACTCCGTCTCCACCGTCGGCCCCATATGCTGCACCGCCACTGGGCGCCGCGTCATGGAGTGATACCAACGCCAGGAGAGCCAGCCAATCAGGGTGAGCAAACTCGCCCCGAGGGCCAGATACAGCATGTGGCCGGAGAGCAGTGGCGACATCACGCCGGCCACGAACGCGCACAGCAGCAGACTGGCGAATGCCTGCACCGACGAAGCACCGCCGCGCCGGTGCGGAAAGCGATCCAGCAACAACAGGGTCAAGGTCGGGAAGGCCAGCTGCTGCCGACGCCGTGCAAAACCAAGGGCAGCATCGACCACGGCAGCGTCGGTTCGCGACTCACCAGCGCGGCAAGCAGATGAAATGCGCAGGCGGCGAGCATGGATCCGTAACCCAGGTTCACCGTGAAGGCCACGCTGCGCCGACTGGCCAAGCGGCCCGACAACCACGCGCCAATGACCAGCCCGGTCACCACCGGCAGGAACAGCCACGGAAATCCTTGGGCGGAAAGGTGCAACAGGTCCCGGACGATGCGGGGCGCCGACGAGATGTACAGAAACAGCCCGGCGAAATTGACCGAGCAGGAAATCAGCAGTGGCCAGAATTGGCGATCCCGGCCGAATTCCAGATAGCCACGCACCAGCGTAGGGATGGAACGGGGTCCGGGCTTCGGGTGGATGGCACTTCGTCGAGAAACAGGATCAAGGCCACGGCCAGCAACAGGGTGAACCCCATCAGTACCCAGAAAATACCGTGCCACCCGTCGAGGAACAGCAATTGCGCGCCGACGATCGGCGCGATCACCGGCGCCACGCTGAAGATCATCATCACGCGCGACATCAGCTGCTGCGCTGCCGCCCCCCGCCAGGCTGTCGCGAACCACGGCCCGCCCCACGACCAGGCCTGCGCCAGCGCACATGCCTTGCAGGGCACGGCAGGTCAGCAGCATGCCGTAGGAGGTGGAAAGCGCGGCACCGGCCGACGCCAACGCATACACCAGCATGCCCGCGACAATCACCGGTTTGCGCCCGATGGCGTCGGAAATAGCGCCGTGAAAGAGGCTCATCGCCGCATAGGTGATCAGATACACGCTGATCATCTGCTGCAAGCCCACGCTGTCCACGCCAAAACGCGCGCCGATCAACGGAAACGCCGGAAAAACGGCGTCGATCGAGAACGGGCCGATCATCGACAATCCCGCGAGCAGCCACGGCAGGCTGCGCCGTCTGGGACGCTGGGTGAGGTCATGAGCATGGCACGGCTGGCGGAGAGCGCCGAGTATAGCGGCGCCCCAAGCCCCACGAATCATCACGATTGGCGGTTTCGAGGCGCGCCTCACGTTAAGCCCCTTGCCCTGGGCGTCAGGCCGGCGCGCCAAAAACGGGCCTAAAGGCAGGGGCCCATCGCCCTACGGCCGACAAGCGACCGGCGGGGCAATCCCGACGCTATTTTTCGCGCTCTTGCTCGCGCACCTTGCTGCGTACGAAGAGGCCAACAGCGATGCCCGTCCCGACCATGATGAGGCTGCCGCCGATGGCCAGCCAGCCCACCGGTTCCAATAAGACGGCATGCAGTATCGGGTGCATAACGAGGCTTCCTCTGAAGGGGCGCGGAAAACACTATTACCGGCAGAAAATTACGCCTTGACGTGAATCACGCCTGCGCATGCGGGTTGGATGCGACCCACGCATGGAGGCCATCATGACGATCGGGCATGCATCGGCTAGCATGACGCCCCACGGGGAGATGGCATGCCTCCCGCCCTCGCGCTGGCTTCGACGTAGGATGACGCGCGGAAGGGCAAACCACCTTCGGGTTGATGATGCCTGCACCGCCGGAGCTTCCGGGGCGCAGGCGCGTGCCTGTTTCCGGAAGTCCTTTGACTTTGCTTGGGAGACGAACGACGTGGGCTACACCGGATTCATTGCCGTAGGCGTGGGTGGCGTATTGGGTTGCTGGCTGCGCTGGGGCCTGGGCGTGATGCTCAACCCGCTCTTCCCCACCCTGCCCTTGGGTACGCTCGCCGCCAATCTCGTTGGCGGCTTGATGATGGGCGTCGTGCTGGGCCTGTTCGACCATTTCCAGACGCTGCCGCCGGAGCTGCGCCTGTTCCTGGCCACCGGCTTTCTCGGCGGCCTCACCACGTTTTCAACGTTTTCGGCCGAATCGACCACGCTCCTGCTACGCCAGCAATACCTATGGTTCGGCGGTCACGTGGCCGTGCATCTGGTGGGTTCCATCGCACTGACGATAACCGGCATCGCCCTTACCCGCGCGCTGTTGCGCAGTTAGTCGGAGACTGCCTCGGAGGACGCATGAACCAGGAAACCTTGCAGCAGGGTGTGCAATGTCCTTCTACTGCCATACGCGCGCGCGCCACGACGGCGTGCTGATGTACGAGTGGCTGCTCGAGCGGGCCAAGAAGAGCGGCATCGGCGGAGGCTCGGCGTTCCGCGCCATGTGTGGCTTCGGGCGGCACGGCGTACTGCGCGAAGAACAGTTTTTCGAGCTGGCCGACGACCTGGCCGTGAAAGTGGAATTCCTGCTCAGCGAGGTGCAGGCGCAGATGCTGCTGGAGGCGGTCAGGGCGAGCGGCGTCGACGTGGTGTATGCAATCGCTCCCGCAAGCTTTGCCTCGCTGGGCAAGACCTGAGCATCGGCGTCAGGTCTCCGCCAGGACTGTTTCAAGCCGCGCCCAGCAACGACTGTCGTCCTTCAAGCGAGGTACGCATGAGCCAGGAATCCCTGAAGCAACGTGCAGCCAGTCTGCTCGAACACGCAGGCATCCAGATGAACGGCCCTGCACCGACCGACATGCAAGTACACGATGATCGTCTGTATGCCCGCGTCTTCGCGCACGGTTCCTTGGGGCTTGGCGAAAGCTATATGGACGGCTGGTGGGACGCCGACGATCTCCCCGGCATGTTCACGCATCTGCTCAACACGCAGCTGGACATCGACTGAAGACGCTGGACACCTTGATCGCCCATCTCAAGGCGCGCTTCATCAACATGCAGCGCGGCGACAACGCATTCGAGGTAGCCAAGGCGCATTACGACCTTGGCAACGATCTGTTCAGGGCCATGCTGGGCAAGCGCCTGGTGTATTCATGCGGTTATTGGGCCGAGGCAAACAACCTTGACGACGCCCAGGTGGCCAAGCTCGACCTGATCTGCCGCAAGCTGAAGCTCAAGCCGGGCCAGCGCGTGCTGGATATCGGTTGCGGTTGGGGCGAAGCGCTCAATACGCCGCCGAACGCTACGGCGTGCACGGCGTAGGCATCACGATTTCGCAAGAGCAGGCGGAGTTCGCCCGCGAACTTTGCGCCGGGCTACCCGTCGACATTCGCCTGCAGGACTACCGGGACATCGACGAACCGTTCGACGCGATCTTCTCGATCGGCATGTTCGAGCATGTCGGCGCACTCAACTACCGCACGTATTTCGAAGTCGCCCGCCGCTGCCTTCGCCTGGACGGCCACGACGGCAGCGGACTGTTCCTGCTGCATTCCATCGGCACCAACATTCACCGGCCAGGCCGGATCCGTGGATCGAGAAATACATCTTCCCGAATTCGATGATCCCCGCTGCGGGCCAGGTCGCCGAAGCCATCCAGAAGCCTGTTCGTGGTGGAGGACTGGCACAACTTCGGTGCCGATTACGACCGCACACTGACGGCGTGGCGCGCGAATTTCGACGCGGCGTGGCCGCAACTGTCGGCGCACTACGATGATCACTTCCGCCGCATGTGGCATTTCTATCTTGCAGTGTCTACCGCCGTGTTCCGCAGTCGCCGCAATCAACTCTGGCAGATCACGCTGAGCCCGCATGGCGTACCGGGCGGGTATCGCGTACCCCGATGACGCAGGCTTCGACGTGCCCGCGCGTTTTCTGCATCATACGCAGGCAAAACGCGCAGACTCGCGGCTGCAAGGGTGTGTCCGCCCCTGATCATGCCATTCCACCGACCGGGAAGTTGCTTTGAAGCTGTTTCAACACTTAGGCGCGGCACTGCTGCTCAGTCTGCTGCTTGTCACCACCGCGATGGCGGCACCGGGCCTGTGGGTGGCGAAAAACGACCACGCCACGGTCTACCTGTTCGGTACCGTGCACCTGCTGCCTACGGACACGAACTGGTCCTCGCCCCAGTTGGACCAGGCGCTGGCCGAAAGCCAACGGCTTAGTATCGAGATCATCGATGACGACGCCGCGTCGATGCAGGCACTGGTGATGCAACACGGCATGGATCTCAGCGAGCCTCTGTCGAGCAAGCTTGACGACAGCGACCAGCGCAGCCTCGAACAGGCCGCCGAAACCGCCAAGCTCCCCGGTGGCGCCCAAACCTTGCAACCCATGCGGCCATGGCTGGCGGCGCTCACGCTCACCATGGCGCCGCTGATCCAGGCCGGCTTGGACCCGGACCTGGGTGTCGACAAGCTGCTCAAGGCGCGCATGCAGAAGGAAGGCAAGCCGGTGGATGGGCTGGAGACCGCCGAACAGCAGATTCGCATGCTGGCCGACCTGCCCGAAGCGATGCAGCTCGACTTCCTGCGCCAGTCCTTCAAGGAAGTCGCCGAGGGTCCGGCCAAACTGCGCGAGCTGATCGACGCCTGGCGCGATGGCGATACCGCCGCCATCGCGCGCATCGAGGACGAGGACATCCGCAAGGAAAACCCCTTGCTCTACCAGCGCCTCATCGTTGAACGCAATCAGGCCTGGGCCAAGCTCATCGCCGAACGCCTGCAGCAACCTGGCGTCAGCTTCATCGCCGTAGGCGCTGGCCACCTGGCCGGACCGGACAGCGTCCAGGTACAGCTGAGCAAGCTGGGGGTGAAAACCTCACCTTTGAAGAACTGAGGGCGCGCATCCCTGTAGAGAGCGCCCTGTGCGCGATCACGGCATTGCCGCTACGCAGGCTTTTCGCGCACAGGGTGCGCTCCTACGGATAACGACTTACGGCGGCGCGCTCGCCCCCGGCCCCTGATTTCTGGCACCATCGGCCGGTTAAGCGCGCCGCCTCGCGCGCAACTCATCGACGTAACTGCATGAATCTGCAATCCAATTTCGAACAGATCCCGCTCAAGGAATACGCCGAGCGCGCGTACCTCGACTACTCGATGTACGTGGTGCTCGACCGCGCCCTGCCGTTCGTCGGCGACGGACTCAAGCCGGTGCAGCGGCGCATCATCTACGCGATGAGCGAGCTCGGACTCGCCCCGACCGCCAAGCCCAAGAAGTCCGCGCTCACGGTCGGCGACGTGCTCGGCAAATACCATCCGCACGGCGACAGCGCGTGCTACGAAGCGATGGTGCTGATGGCGCAGCCGTTCTCGTACCGCTATCCGCTGATCGACGGTCAGGGCAATTTCGGCTCGATCGACGATCCGAAGATCGTTCGCGGCGATGCGCTACACCGAATCGCAAGCTGACGCCGATCGCCGAGCTCCTGCTCGCCGAGCTCGACCAGGGCACGGTCGATTTCACGCCGAACTTCGACGGCACGCATGCAGGAACCGTCGTGGCTGCCGGCGCGCGTGCCGCACGTGCTGCTCAACGGCTCGACCGGCATCGCGGTCGGCATGGCGACCGACATTCCGCCGCACAACCTGCGCGAAGTCGCGACCGCGTGCATCCATCTGCTCGACGACCCGACAGCCAGCATCGCCGAGCTTTGCGAGCACGTCAAAGGCCCCGATTTCCCCACCGCCGCCGAGATCATCACGCCGCGCAACGAGATTGCGGCGATGTACGCGACCGGCAACGGCTCGGTGCGCTGCCGCGCCATCTACACAAGGAAGACGGCAACGTCGTCGTCACCGCGCTGCCGCACCAGGTATCGCCGTCGAAGGTGCTGCAGCAGATCGCCGCGCAGATGCGCGCGAAGAAACTGCCGATGCTCGAGGACTACGCGACGAATCCGATCACGAGAATCCGGTGCGGCTCGTGCTGTTCCCGCGCTCGCAACCGCGTCGATCTCGACGAGATGATGCAGCACCTGTTCGCGACGACCGATCTGGAAAAGAGCTATCGCATCAATCTCAACATGATCGGCCTCGACGGCAAGCCGCAGGTCAAGAATCTCAAGCAGATCCTCGGCGAGTGGCTGCGCTTCCGTCAGGACACGGTGACCCGCCGCCTGCAGCACCGCCTGGCCAAGGTCGAGCGCCGTCTGCACCTGCTCGAAGGCTTGCGCATCGCCTATCTCAATCTCGACGAGGTGATCCGCATCGTCCGCACCGAGGACGAGCCGAAACCGGTGCTGATGAAGCGCTTCAAGCTGAGCGACGAGCAGACCGACTACATCCTCGAAACACGCCTGCGCCAGCTCGCGCGTCTCGAGGAAATGAAGATCAATGCCGAGCGCGACGAGCTCGAAGAGGAGCGCGCGCGCATCGACGTGCTGCTGAAGTCGAAGGCGCAAGCCTCAAGACGCCTGATCAAGGAAGAACTGCGCGAGGACGCGAAGAAATACGGCGACGCGCGCCGCTCGCCGCTGGTCGAGCGCGAGGCCGCGCAGGCGCTCGACGAGAGCGCGCTCGTCGCCAGCGAGCCGATCACGGTCGTGCTTTCGGCCAGAAAGGCTGGGTGCGCGCCGCCAAAGGTCACGACATCGACGCGATCGACCTCAGCTACCGCGAAGGCGACAAGTTCCTGCTCGCGGCGCAAGGCACGCACGACGCAACAAGTGCCGCGTTCATCGACTCGACCGGCCGCAGCTATTCGACCGCCGCGCATACGCTGCCGTCCGCACGCGGCAACGGCGAGCCGCTGACCGGCCGCTTCACACCGCCGGCCGGCGCGCGCTTCGACGCGCTCGCGATCGCCGACAACGACACGCGTCTGGTCCTCGCTCCGACCACGGCTACGGCTTCGTGACCCGCTTCGAGGCGCTGCCGGCGAACAAGAAAGCCGGCAAGCAGCTCATCAACGTGGACGACGACGCGCGCGTGCTGGCGCCCGCAGGTCAGTCGCCGATCCGCGCGCGATCGCATCGTCGTCGTGACGACCGCAGGCCATCTGCTGATGTTCTCGGTCGCCGAACTGCCCGAGCTCGACAAGGGCAAGGGCAACAAGCTGATCGAGATTCCGAAGGCGAAGCTCGCCTCGGGCGAGGAACGCGTCGCGGGCATCGCGGTCGTCGCCGAGGGCAAGGGCGAAGTCACGCTCTACGCCGGCCAGCGCAAGCTCACCCTGAAGTGGGCCGATCTCGTCGAATACGGCGGCAACCGCGCCACGCGCGGTGGCCTGCTGCCGCGCGGACTGCAGCGCGTGGAGCGGATCGAAACCACCGGCTAGGCAAAACCAGTGTAGGAGCGCACCCTGTGCGCGACCGGCGTTACGGCGTCACCGCTTCGTTGGCTTTTCGCGCACAGGGTGCGCTCCTACATGGACGAGGGGGCTGGCGGGAACTTCGCGGCCCGGCCAAGCATCGAAGATGACGTGTGCACACCGGCGACGGTTGCGCGTTATCTGCAACACGTCCCCGGAGTTCCCCATGAAGATCATCCGATATACCGGCCTCATCGCTGCCTGCCTGCTGACCACCGCGGCCTGGGCACAGAGCGCCGGCCAGCCGCTGAATCTCAAGCTCCCGGCCGGCGTGCCAGCGGCCAGCGCTTCCACCGCGCCGCCCGCTGCCGCCGATACGAAATCCACCTCCACCGCGACGGCCTCGACCCAGCCCGCCTCGACCGCGCCGGCCAATACAACGCCCAGCGCGTATAGCAAGGACCCGCCGGGAACCTTCTACGGCGACACCACGAGCAGGTTGAGCGATTCGGGGGCGGGCCGTAACGTCGTCACCTGCGACGACGCCACCTACAACCAGCCGCAGATACACGGTGCGGTCAGTACCGGCGTTGTTTCCTCCAACCATGGCAGCGGCAACTGGCAGTCGGGCGGCGTCACTCTCAGCCAGGCCACGGGCAGCTGTGAGCACCCCACCGGCGGCGTGAGCATCTCCGTGGGCGGCAGTACCGGCCACTTTGGCCACTGAGCCGGGCCCGCCTTGAAGCTGTCGTTCCGGCGGTTCAAGCGGGGCTGACACAGCGTCAACCGTACCCAACGGGGACCTCGAAAAACCGTCCTACTTCCCGTCATTCCCGCGAAAGCGGGAATCCAGTGCCTTTGTGTTCAGTGGGTTGAAAGGCGCTGGATTCCCGCTTTCGCGGGAATGACGAGTATTTCGATGTTTCCCACGCAGGGCTGGCTGGCGCCAACGGCGCTTGCTGAGCGCTTGTTAAGATCTGCGGAGGTCGAAAGTTCTTGGAAAGGGTCGGCCGGCACACTGCTGGCATGGTTTATTGCATTCATGGCTTGTGCGCATCGCGCCTTTTCCCGTATTTCGCCCGTCGCCCCGGAGCCCCCGAGTGATTCAGAACGTCGAGTTCCGCCTCGAGGGCGGTCGCAGCGGAGTGCTGCTTATTCATGGCCTTACCGGCACTCCCACCGAAATGCGCCTGCTCGGCAAGGGGCTCAACCGTGCCGGCTACAGTGTCTACGGCATGCAGCTCGCCGGGCATTGCGGCGATGTGGATGATTTGCTGAAAACCGGCTGGCAAGACTGGTACGCCAGCGTCGAAGCGGCCGCCGAGAAGTACCGCCACGAAGTCGACCATCTGTTTGTTGCCGGCCTGTCGATGGGGGCCGTGCTGTCGCTGAAGCTGGCGGCCGAGCGGCCGGAATGGGTCAAGGGCGTGGGCGTTTTCGGCGCCACGTTCCGTTACGACGGCTGGGCGATTCCGTGGTTCGGCAAGTTCTCGTTCCTGTTGCCGTTTCTGCACAAGTTCGGCATCGGCAAGCACCGCATGGTGCACGAGGCGGAGCCGTACGGCATTCGTGATGAGCGCCTGCGCGCACAGATCAGCTCGGCCATGCTGGGTGGTGACAGCGCCGCTGCCGGCCTGCCCGGCAATCCATGGCCTTCGCTGGCAGAGATGTACAACATGGCTGCGGTGGTGAAGCGTGAGCTGCCCAAGGTCACTGCGCCTTGCCTGATCGCCCATGCGACCCAGGACGATATCGCGAGCCTGGAGAATGCCTACTTGGTGCAGCGCGCGGTGTCCGGCCCAGTGGAGATGCTCCTGCTCGAAGACAGCTACCACATGATCACGGTCGACCGCGAACGCCGCTTGCTGACCGATCGCGCGGCGGAGTTCTTCCGCCAGATCGCAGCCTCCTACGAGCCAGCCGCGCGCGCAGCGGCCTAAGGAGCCACGGTGACTCCTCTGGTCGTCACGTTGTGGCTGCTCAATGTCACCCTGGATACCGTTGGCCAGCTCGCGTTCAAGGCGGCGGCCAGCGATCCACGGGCGGGTGATGGATTCGCGCGCTGGCGTTACATGCTGGCGCGTCCGTGGATCTGGGTCGGCATCACGTCCTACGTGGCCGAGTTCCTGGTGTGGATTGCCTTCCTGTCGCTGGTCGACCTCTCCGAAGGCGTGCTGCTGGGTTCGATCAATATCGTCGTGATCATGATCGCCGGCCGCATTCTGTTCCGCGAGAAGCTCACTCCCATGCGCGTTACCGGCATTCTGCTGGTGACGGCAGGGGTGGCTATCGTTGGTCTGGCTGGGGGCTGATCAGATGAAACGTTTCTATTTCTTCGGCTTCACGATCCTGGTGTTGTTCGACACCGTGGTGCAGCTGAGCTTCAAGTACGCCGGCAATCACGCGTTTCCGCCTGAGGCCAACTGGGCCTGGATCGTGCGCGTGTTTGGCCATCCGTGGATCTACTTCGCGGTGATCGGCTATGTGGGCAACTTCTTCACCTGGATGACCTTGCTCAAGCACGCGCCGATCGGGCCTGCGTTTGCGGTCACCCATCTGGAAGTGGTCAGCGTGATGATTTTCTCGGCGTGGCTGTTCCAGGAGCCACTGACCTGGTCGCGTGTACTCGGCGCTGCCGTGATTGTGGCCGGCATCCTCTGCCTCGCCTTCGCCGAAAGCGGCGCGCATCCAGAACACGATGCGCCCACCGAGGCCAAGGGTGCGCTCGGCGTCGCCGCGGGCGACTGATATGCCACAGGAGCTGCCGCCCACCGCCGGACTGCCGCTTCGATTCACCGACCTGCTGCCCGGTCGCGCGCCGTTTGCCGAACGCGTCGCCCACTGGCTGGGTGTCGAGCAACTGCAGTTGGAATGCTCCGGCACGGCCGCGATGGTGGTGGCACTGCGCGCCATGCATCGCCTGCGCCCTCAGCGTGACGAAGTGGTGGTGCCTGCATGGACCTGTCCACTGGTCGCGCTGGCCATCCATCGCGCCGGTCTCAAGCCAAGGCTGTGCGACCTCGCGCCGAACCATTTCGACATGGATACCGCCCAGCTCGCCGGCGTCGTCGGCGAGCTGACGCTGGCGATCGTGCCTACCCACATGGCTGGCCGCGTGGCCGACGTGAATGCAGCGCTGGATGTCGCGCATCAGACGGGTGCTTACGTGCTGGAAGACGCTGCCCAGGCTATGGGCGCCACCCAGGACGGACGCAGCGTCGGCCTGTTGGGCGATGCCGGCTTCTTCAGTCTCGCCGTGGGCAAGGGGCTTACGTTGTTCGAGGGCGGTTTGCTGCTGGCGCGGGATACGGTCATGCGCGATGCCTTTGCCGCAAGCCACCGGGCGACCATCCGGCCCGACGCGAGCATGGACTGGAAGCGCGCGCTGGAGTTGATCGGCTACACGCTTGCCTATCGCCCCTCACTGCTGCCGCTGGCCTATGGCCGCCCGTTACGCAAGGCGCTGGCAGACCATGATCCTGTCGCCGCCGTCGGCGATGATTTCGGCCCCGATATTCCGCTGCATACGGTGAGCAACTGGCGCCAGGCGGTCGGCGCCCGCGCGCTGGCACGCCTGCCCGACTTTCTCGATGTCACGCGGGCTCAGGCGCTAAGGCGCGTTGAGCGCCTGCGGCAGATTCCCGGCGTCAGTGTCTTCGACGACGCGCCAGGCCAACGCGGTGTGTGGCCGTTCCTGCTGCTCACCGTGCCCAGCGAAGCCATTCGCGATGACGCCCTGCGCACGCTGTGGACCGCCGGGCTCGGTGTCAGCCGCCTGTTTATCCACGCCCTGCCGGACTACGCCTATCTGCGCGACATCGTCCCCGATACGGCGCTACCCAATGCGCGCAACTTCGCCGCGCGCTCGCTCACCATCACCAATAGCCCGTGGCTGGACGACACCACGTTCGAAGCGATTTGCAGCGAGCTGGAACGCGCGGTGCGCGGTCGCTAACAGCTACAGACCCGTTTCACCCTGAGCCGCCGCCGCGTGCTCGCGCTTTTGTCCAGCCGCGAGAAACAGCAGCGTCCCCACGCCAAGGCTCAGGCACGGCCCCACCAGGGACACGCCATGCCCGTGCGGAATCGCCACACCCAGCGTCATCATGGTGTTCCACGAGGCATGGAAAAAGATGCATAGAAGAATGTTTCGCGTACGGCTATACAGCCAGCCAAGGATGAGTGCGTTACCCATCACTCCAAGCAGGAACAGGGCGAAGTTGCCACCGTACTGAGCGACGCCCGGCAAGAAGAACAACGGTAGATGCCAAACGGCCCAGATCGGCCCGATCAACAGCGCGGCCCTGCCGTGTCCCACGCTGCGCCCCCATTCTTCCTGAGCCACGCCACGCCAGCCAAGCTCCTCCAGACCGCCGCCCACCATCATCATGGGAAACAGCGACAGGAATAGGTACCAGGGCTTGATCGATACGGCAGCCAGCAAGGAAGGGCGTAGCGCCGCCGCCGTGCCAACGGCGACAAACGCCAGCGCGATGGGCAGGCCAATGGCCACCGGATACCAGGCGAATGGGACGCGCCAGCGCAGCAGTCGTTGGTGGAACTCGCGCAGCGGCGCCTGCTCGGGTGTCCGGCAAACAGCCACATAGGCGGCGATGGTTGGACCCAGGCCACCTAGCACATACAACGTCATGTAAGGCCACTGGCCGTAGCTGGTCACCCGCATACGCGCCAAAAGAATGAGCGAGCCCCAGGCAACCCATGTCAGCGCAAAGGCGGTGACGAGAAAAATGCGCGCACGACGACTGATCGAGAAGGTTGCCTGCATGAGATGCAACATCTTTGCACGTCGCCGGATTGAGCCGGCGCTCTTTATCTCTCTCCCCAGGGAATCGGGGGTATGACTAGATCAGTCTTGCGAATGCAAGGTTACACACTGCTTTCGGCAATCGCCGCCAGGAGGCGCGTATTGAGCGCGCGTTGCTGCGCCTGCCACGCATCCAGTTCGCTCTGCGGAATCGGGGACTGTCCGTCCATGCCACTGAGCAGCCGCTTCCACCACGTGGTGTATTGGTAGGCCGACACTTCGCCATTGATATCACTGGCGATGATGCGCCCACGCAAGGCTTCGATGATGGCCATGGCGTGCTGCTCTTCCAGCCGGCCCTGGTCCCAGTTGGTGCGCGCGGTGTCGACGCTGAAAGCGTCCTTGTCGATCGACAGATAGGTCGCCTGCGGCGCCTGCCGCAACTGCTTGAGAAAAGCGCAGGTGAGCGCGTCGGGATCATCGAAGCGATGGAATGCGTCAGTGAGTCCCCAGCGATGGGCCCAGCTTACGTCCACGTCCATGCACCAGTAGCTGAGCTTGCCGGCTCGCAGGGGGCGCAAGTAATTCTCCCAGGCATGCTTGGCG
Organism: uncultured Gammaproteobacteria bacterium; assembly: GCA_963765335.1. Taxonomy (GTDB): domain Bacteria; phylum Pseudomonadota; class Gammaproteobacteria; order Xanthomonadales; family Rhodanobacteraceae; genus Dyella. The sequence continues at coordinate 15,909 of CAVXWA010000009.1, forward strand.
CCGATGTCACCCGAAGTGATGCCCACCACGTGCACGTGCGTCACGAACGGCAGCATGGCCACGCGCCGCACCCAGGACCCGCAATGGATACCCCAGGGAAAGCGCATATTGTCCGGGTGGTTGTCGAATACCACCAGCTGGAACGGGCCTCGCGAACGCTGCCGCTGTACCAGCGGCCAGGTGAGATGGTGATAGTCGCCCGACCCCATCAACACCGTGCCATGGTCGGCAGGCATCCGCGCATCGAGATATTTGCCTAGCCGGTTGAACGTGCGCAGCGTGCAGCCGAAGCGGATCGCTTCCTGCCAGTCCGACAGCGCCAGCTCGGTAGCACCGGGAATCGGCCCCACCGAGTTATCGAAGTCCAGAATCAGCGGTTCATGCTTGTTCATTGGCCGCCCATTGGCTATCGCTCTCGAAGAAACGTCCCAGTCGCCGCGCCAGCATGCGCAACAGCGGATTGCGCAGGTAGATCGCGTGCCGGGTCAGGGTGAATTGTGCGCCCAGGTACGCCTTGATTTGCGGATCGGTCCAGCCGGCCACGTAATGGCTCAGGCCCTGCTCGCGCGCCCAGGCCAGGTTGTGGAACCAGCTGGTGAAATACAGGTTCTGTTCGCGCGCCTGCGGATAGGCAAAACCCACGTATTTATCGATCAGCTTGCCATCCACGGCGAAACACAGGTTCCAGCCGATCATCTCGCCCTGGTGGCGATAGACGAACACCACCCCGCCGTTGGCGGCATCACGCAGCACCGCGGCGAAGAAGGCGCGGCTGAGCTTGTCGAAATGGATCTCGCTCTGCGCATAGACGTTCTCGTAGAGCGCGTAGTACGCATCAACCACGGCATCATCGGCAAACAGAGTGTCGCCGCAGCGAACCTCGTCCACCGCAACCTCGTCCCGCTTGCGCAGCTTGCGGCGGATGTCCTTGCGCCGTCCTGAGGACAGACGAGCGAGGTATTCGTCCTCGCTGGCAAAATCGATCGGCACATAGGCCAATGCCTGCCCTTCCAGTAGCACGAAGCCCGCCGCCTGGCAGGCCTCGGCAAAACGCTCGCACCATGCACCGCTGGCCGCGTCGAACAGGGGCGAGGACTGCGGGATGTCCTTGACGATGAGCAGCCGCTGGTCACGCCCCAGCTGATCGCGCAAGGTGGCCGGCAGGCGCGCGGCATCGGCGTCGCGCGGGAACAACGCGTACTCGGACACCGTGGTGCCCACGAAGGCCGTACGCCAGCGCAGCAGTCGTCCCCACCAGCCGTAGCCAGGCGCGCGCACGATCTTCTGCCGCACATCGGCATCGGCCGTCGTCAGCAGATCGAATGGCGCGACGAAGGCCGGCGTACCGGCCGCTTCCAGCACGCGAAAGTCGATGGGGGGATGCTCCGCGAACCGGGCAATCAACCCGTCCGGTTCGAGCTGGTTAAGGTACTGCACACGGCATTTCCGCTGGGCTCAGGCCCATAGCATACGATCCCTGCTCCCATACAGGCAGACGGGGCGCCGCATAAGGTTCGCGAAAGGCACCCTGTGCAGGATGGCCTTACCGATTTTTGCGCGTCGGGATTCTGGACATTACCCGGACTGTTCGTCAGGCTTGGGAAAGGGCATCGATCCGATGCTGCTAAACCTCGGCGCCATGGAATCCAGGAAAGTACACATGAGCACAGTTCAGCAGGACACGTTCGACATCATCGCAAAGCAGGCGAAGATCGACATCGCAACGATCACCCCGCAATCCACCTTGAAAGACCTGGGCATTGCTTCACTGGACGCCATCGAGGTGATCTTCGATATCGAAGAACACTTCAATATCAATCTCCCCAACGAAGATACCGACCTGGAAAACGGCACGGTCGGCCACCTCGTTGAAGCCATTGAGCGCCAGCTCGCACAGAAGCCGGCCAGCGAATAACCCATGCGCCGCATTGTCATCACCGGCATGGGCGCGATCTGCGCACTCGGCCACGACGCGCCTTCCACCTGGAAGGCGATGACCGAGGGCCGTTCCGGCATCGGCCCCATCCACCACATCAAGCCCGGTGAGTTGCGCAACGGTGGCATTGCCGCCGAGATCAGCAACTACGATCCGGCAAACTTTTTCGACGAAGCACGCCGTGCCATGCTCGATCCCTTCAGCGAGTACGCGCTGATTGCGGCGAATGAAGCGATCCGCCAGTCCGGCATCAGTTTCGCGGGTGAGGCAGCCGCGCGAACGGCGGTGGTAATCGGCACCGGCGTCGGTGGCGAGACCACGCGCGACGGTATGTATGAGCGTCTTTACGGCGAGCATCAGGGCCGCTTCCACCCGCTGAGCATCGTGCGCTTGATGACGAACGCGGCGGCCAGCCAGGTGAGCATGGTGCATGGCATCACCGGGCCGTCCTTCGTGGTGGCCACGGCCTGCGCTTCGTCCAACCACGCCTTCGCCCAGGCCGCGATGATGATCCGCGCCGGCCTGGTCGATGCCGCCGTCGTCGGTGGCACCGAAGCCTGCATCACGCTGGGCACGCTGCGTGCGTGGGAAGCCATGCGCGTGCTGTCACCCGATACCTGCCGCCCCTTTAGCACTGGCCGTCGTGGCCTCGTGCTGGGCGAAGGCGCCGGCATGTATGTCCTTGAAACACTGGAAGCCGCGCAAGCGCGCGGGGCGAATATTCTGTGCGAACTGGCCGGCACAGGCATGAGCTCGGACGCCGGCGATATCGCGGCCCCCTCGGAAATCGGTGCCGCCGCGGCGATGAATCTTGCGCTGCGCGATGGTGGCCTGGCGCCCGAGGACGTGGACTACATCAACGCGCACGGCACCGGCACCGTCGCCAATGACAGCACCGAGACGCGCGCGATCCATCGCGTATTTGGCGCACACGCGCGCGAACTGGTGGTTTCCTCGACCAAGCCTATGCATGGCCACGCCCTTGGCGCCGCGGGCGCATTGGAGCTGATCGCGGCCGTCGGCGCGATCCGTGACGGCATCGTGCCGCCCACGCTCAATTACCTGGGTCCCGATCCGGCCTGCGACCTTGATTACGTACCCAACGAGGCGCGTGCCATGAAGGTCAATGTGGCAATCAGCAACTCGTTTGCGTTCGGCGGCCTCAATGCGGTGGTGGCGATTCGGCGGGCGCCATAGCCCGCATTGCCCCCTTTCCACGCCTCCTCTCGGGAGAGCTGTGGCGCCATCTCTCCTCCGGGCGACCCGAAGGGAAAAAGAGCAGAGCACCCCAGCCAGCGCGTTCACAGCCGCGAGAACGCCCACGACTGCATCCGCCCATCCCTGTAAGGCATCACGCCATGGAAGGGGCGCGGGTCATCGTCGAACACCAGGGGCAGGAAGTGCCTGTCGCCCTCCCACATGGGTAATTCCATCAGCCGATTGAGCGGCACCCACTCCAGCGTGCCTTCGGGGTTGCTGGTCAGCGGCGTGCCGCTGAAGCTGTCGATGACGAAGATGAAGCCAAGCCAGTCTTCGCCTTGCTTGCCGAAACCTGGCCAGTTGAGCGTGCCGCGCATGGTCATCGACTCACAGACGATGCCGGCCTCCTCCAGGATCTCGCGGCGCATGCAGGCGGCAATGTCCTCAACCGCTTCCATCTTGCCGCCCAGGCCGTTGTATTTGCCCAGATGCTGGTCGTCCTGGCGCGCGTTGCGGTGGATCATCAGCACTTGCCGTCGATCGGGCGACAGCACATAGCCAAGCGTGGCGACGATGGGCATGTAAGGCATGGGGCTGCCAGGTGTTGGGAAAGCGTCAGTTTAGAGCCTGTCCCCATGATTCGCTTGCGTAGGCCTTGCACGAATCGGGCCGGGCCGGCGACCATCAGGGGTATGCTCACGTCCTCGAACCGACGTCCATTCCATCGCCGCCTGGCCTGGCAGCTGCTCGCACCGCTGGTGCTACTCGGCAGCGTGACGGGATGTGCGCGACAGACGCAGGCCGTGGACGGCAGCGAGCGCGTGTTCGAAGGGCAGAATTTCCGCGTGGTAAGTATCGACATCAAGCGCGAGTCGCTGAGCCTGCACTGGAAGGACCCCGACAGCGGTGAGCCCTACGCCAACATCAACACGTTGCGCCAATGGGGCATGTCGCATGGCCGGCGCATGCTGTTCGCCGCCAATGCAGGCATCTATGACCGCCAGTTCGCGCCGCTGGGCCTGTTTGTGGAAAACGGCAAGACAGTGGTGCCGTTGAATCTCGCCCATGGCAATCCGTCCTCGGGCAACTTCTCGCTGCTGCCCAATGGTGTGTTCGCGATCTACCCCGACGGCCATGCCGCCGTGCGTACCAGCACCGATTTCAAGGCCGACAGCAAGCCCGTGCGATGGGCCAGCCAGTCCGGCCCGATGCTGGTGATCGGTGGCAAGCTCAACGATCAGTTCATCGACGACTCGTCGAGCCTGAAATGGCGTAGCGGCGTCTGTGCCAAGACGCCGCATAACGTGGTCTTTGCGGTAAGCGAAGCACCGGTCAATTTCCACACGTTCGCACGGCTGTTCAAGGACGAGCTAGGCTGCCGGGATGCCTTGTATCTGGACGGGACGATTTCGCAGGTCTACGTGGATGGCGAAGGCTATGCCGGTGCGCCCACGTTTATGGTGAAGCCCTACGCCGGCATTTTTGCGGTGTTTGCCCAACCTACGCTTTGACGCCGACGTGCCCATGCTGTCGGTCTTGATCTTCCACCCTCACCAACGGACCGACCGACGCGCGCCATGACAAAACCACGACGCTTCCGCTGGCTACGTTATTTGATCGGAACCTTGCTGATCCTGGTGATCGGCCTCTTGGCCACGGGCTGGTTCCTGCTTGCCGGCAGCCGCGCGCGGCTCGATGGTGAGGTGCATCTCAGCGGCCTCAAGGATGCCGTGTCGATCAGCCGCGATGCGCTGGGCACGGCCACCCTGCAAGGACAGCATCGCGATGACCTCAGCTATGCACTGGGCTATGTGCATGCGCAGGAACGTTTCTTCGCGATGGACCTGATGCGTCGCCTGCCGGCTGGTGAGCTTTCCGAACTGGTGGGCGGCAAGGCGCTGGATACCGATATCAACCACCGCCGCCATCGCCTGCGCAGTGTGGCCGAAGCCGCCTATGCCCAGCTCGACGCCGCGCAGAAGCACACGCTTGATCTTTACGCCGCAGGTGTCAACGCCGGCCTCGCCGATCTCCACGTGAAGCCGTGGGAGTACTTGCTTGCTCGACGTCAAGCCGCAGGCGTGGCGCCCGGAAGATTCCTTCCTGGTCATCGCCGCGATGTACCTGGACCTCAACGGCGATGGTCGCAATGAACGCGAACTGCATATCGCCGAATTGCGCTCGGTACTGCCCGCGCCGGTGGCGGACTTTCTGCTGTCGCCCGATCCGGACTGGGAAGCGCCGCTGCAGGGTGATCTCTCGCGCCCGCCGGTGATCCCCGCCCCCGACGTACTTCGACCTGCGCCAGATGCAGCCTGCGACCCAAGGCGACAATAGTGCGCTTACCGCGGCCCTGCTACCCGCGCTCGATCAAGTGCGTCCAGGCAGCAACAGCTTCGCCGTCGCCGGTAGCCTTACCGAGAACGGCTCGGCCATCCTCGCCAACGACATGCACCTGAGCCTGCGCGTACCCAACATCTGGTTCCGCACGCGTCTGCGCTACCCCGATACCACCGCTCCTGGCGGCCAGCGCGATGCCAGCGGCGTCACCCTGCCCGGCACGCCCGCTTTGGTGGTGGGTTCCAATGGCCAGGTCGCCTGGGGTTTCACCAATAGCTACGGCGACTGGCTGGACTGGGTGCGCGTGAAGCGCGACCCGAACGACGCGACCCGCTACAAGGTGCCTGACGGCTGGGCCAGCATCGAAGTGCACGACGAAGTCATCCGCATCAAGGACGCGCCGAGCCATACGCTGAAGGTGGAGGACACGCGCTGGGGCCCGATCATGGGCATGGACACCGATGGCACCCCGTTGGCCCTGGCCTGGATCGGCGATCGTCCGCGTGGCTACAACATCAATGTGATGCAACTGGAGCACACGGATAGCGCGCACGCCGCGCTCGACCTCGCGCCCACCCTGGGCATGCCGCCACAGAACCTGCTGGTGGCCGACAGCGCCGGCCATATCGGCTGGACCGTCACCGGCAACAGTCTGCCGCTGCGCAAGGGTTTCGATCCGCAGTTGCCGGCCGACTGGTCGGCACCCGACACCGGCTGGGTGGGCTGGGTCGAGCCGTCGCAGTATCCACGCATCGAAGATCCCGCCGACGGTCGTCTTTGGACGGCCAATAACCGCACGGTGGATGGTGCCGAGCTCGACTTGCTCGGCAATGGCGGCCACGACCTCGGCGCCCGCGCGCAACAGATCCGCGACGACCTGCGCGCGCGCAACAGCTTTACGCCCGGCAACCTGCTCGACGTGCAGCTGGACAACCGCGCGCTGCTGCTCACCCGCTGGCAACGCCTGCTGCAAGACACGCTGGCCAGCACGCATGATCCCGAATTGGAGCAGTTGCGGCAGCTCACCGCCACATGGACCGGCCGCGCCGCACCGGAAAGCGTCGACTACCGCCTGGTGCGTGCCTTCCGCGACCAGGTGAAGGAAAACGTGCTGGCGCCGTTCGTGGCACGCGTGAAGCAGCGTCACGACGACTTCAGCTGGCCCGGCATGATCGACGCCGAGGCTGCCGTGTGGGCACTCCTGCGCGATCGTCCCGCCCATCTGCTCGACCCCAAGTACGACAACTGGAATGCCCTGCTGCAGGCCGCTGCGCATCAGGTGATCGATGAGCTCGGCAAGCAGCCTGGCGGCCTTGCCGCACGCAACTGGGGCGAGATCAATCGCACCGCCATACGCCATCCGCTATCGCGCGCGTTGCCTGCCCTGGTAGGGCGCATGCTCGACATGCCCGATGAACCGCTGCCCGGCGACAACAACATGCCACGCGTCGCCACACCCGGCTTCGGCGCCTCGGAACGCCTGGATGCCATGCCCGGCCACGAAGCCCAGAGCATCCTGCACATACCCGGCGGCCAGAGCGACAACCCGCTGTCGCCGTATCACGGCGCCGGTCACGAGGACTGGCTCAACGGCCGCCCCACGCCGCTGCTGCCGGGACCTGAGCAACACACGCTCACGTTGACGCCGGTCGCATCGTAGCGTCGTCGACAGAAGGAAATTCTCGTGGAACGCAGCGGGCGAGCTGTGCTCCTTCTCCCCATCGGGTGACCCGAAGGTAGTCCCTGTGGGGGAGAGAGGGTTGGAGTGAAGGGCCAATCTTGCGACCACACCCAAGCAGACGAATGTAGGAGCGCACCCAGTGCGCGACCACGGCGTTGCCGCTCCGTTGGCTTTTCGCGCACTGGGTGCGCTCCTACAATTACAGCGTGGCACTCCACGAAGAGAAGGCTACAACCTCTCCTGACGGCCGCTCCCGCTCCCCTTTTGGCGACCCTAAGGTAGTGAGAAGGTTGGCATGAGGGGGCTCGCGATCGCGCTACCACCGAGCGCTATGGCAAGCACTCGCCTCTCAGCCGAGCAATCGCTCGCACACCGTCTGATAAAGCGAAGGCAGCTTTTCCAGATCGGCCACGGCGACCGATTCGTCCACCTTGTGGATGGTGGCATTGACCGGCCCAAGCTCAACCACTTCCGCGCCCAGTGGCGCGATAAAGCGGCCATCGGACGTACCACCGCCCGTGCTCTCCTCTGGCTCGATGCCGCACAACTCACGGCAAACGGCGACCACGGCTTCGCGCACGGCGCCGCCGGGCGGCGTGAGAAACGGCTCACCGGAGAGCGACCATTCGATCTGCCAGTCCAGGCCATGTTTATCGAGCATGGCCTCGGTGCGAGTGCGCAGGTCCGCGGCGCTGCTGGCCGTGCTGTAGCGAAAATTGATCAGCGCGGTAAGCGTGCCGGGAATGACATTGTTCGCGCCGGTACCGGCATTGAGGTTGGATACCTGGAACGAGGTGGGCGGGAAATCCTGGTTGCCTTCATCCCAACGCTCGGCAGCGAGTTCGGCCAGCGCCGGCGCAAATGCATGAATCGGGTTCTTCGCTTTCTCGGGATAAGCCACATGCCCCTGCACGCCGCGCACGGTAAGCGTGCCCGACAGCGAGCCGCGGCGCCCGACACGAATCAGATCACCGAGCCGGACCTTCGACGAAGGCTCGCCCACCACACACCAGTCGATGCGCTCACCCGTGCTGCGAAAATGCTCCGTCACGCGGCGCACGCCATCAAGATTGGTCGGACCTTCTTCGTCACTGGTGAGCAGCAGCCCAACGCGGCCACGATGGTCCGGATGCGTTTTGACAAACGCTTCCAGCGCCACCGTCATCGCGGCCACCGAGCCCTTCATGTCAGCGGCACCGCGTCCATACAGATAACCATCGCGCACGACCGGGTCAAACGGATCGCTTGCCCACTGCTCCACCGGTCCAGTCGGCACCACGTCGGTATGCCCGAGGAAAACCAGCAGCGGACCACCACGGCCGTGCGTGGCCCACAGGTTGTCGACGTCGCCAAAGCGCAGATGTTCAACCTGGAAACCTGCCGCCACCAACCGATCGCCCAGCAGCTGCTGGCAACCGGCATCATCCGGCGTTACCGACCGACGACGAATCAGCTCGCAGGTGAGATCGAATACGGCAGACATGGTTTTCCCTCAAACAGTTAAACGACGCGCAGGCCTCGCATCGTGCTGCACGCGATCATAGGCTGTGCACCCTTCATCCGGTAAGCGCTACGCCCAGGAAGTGGCCTACGGCGTAGGTGACGCCCGCTGCCGCGACCGTGATGGCCAGTTGCCGCGCAATGGAGAACAACATGCTCCGGCCAGTAAACAGCGCCGTGCCCATGCCGATCAGCGCCAGGCCGACGATCGTCGAGGCGATGCACGCAAGGAAAGCAGCGTGGCCGCTCAGGAACAGATAAGGTGCCACCGGAAACAGCGCGCCCAGTGCAAACAGGCAGAACGAGGAAATGGCCGCGCCGTAGGCAGAACCACCCAGCTCCTCCGGATCGATGCCAAGATCCTCGCGCACCAGGGTATCCAACGCGGTGCGCGGGCGCTCGGCGAGATGCTCGGCCAAGGCCTCGGCGGTCTTTGGCTCCAGGCCTTTCTCGCGATAGATCCCCGCCAGGCTACGCGTGCCATCCTCTGGCGCCACCGCCAGGCGTTCGGCACGCGCGGAGATCTGCGCCTGGTAAAACTCACGTGAGCTGTTTACCGACAACCACTCGCCCAGCGCCATCGAACAGGCGCCTGCCACCAGCCCGGCAAAACCAGCAAGCAGGATCGCATGGTCGCCGGATGCAGCACCGGCCATGCCCATCACCAGACTGCCGTTGGAAACAAGGCCGTCGTTTGCGCCCAGCACCGCCGCGCGCAGGGTATTGCCGCTTTGCGTGCGATGACGCCCACTGCGTGTCGTTGGCGCCTGCGGCTCCAGAAAATGATCGCGAAAACCACTGCGATCCACCGGCGTGGGCAGATGATCGGCATGTTCGAGCCGAACCACCGTGGGCATCACGAACTCGGTGCCGAAACGGCGCGCAAACCAGGTCAGTACATGGACACGTGCGCCGATACGCGGTGCCGGCACCTCCGCGCCGATCTGCTTCAGCCGATCTTCCCAAAACAACGCATTGGCGCGTTCGCCATCGGCAATACGGCCATAGGCGCGGCGCAGTCGTTCGTCGCTGGCCAGCTCGGCCAGGCGATCGTAAAGCGCGGCGTTGTCGCGCTCGATGCGAAGATTGCTGCGGTAGTGGCGTGGCGAGCGCGGCCTGCTCATCTCACTTACCCAGCAGCTTCTTGAAGCCGTTATCGGTAAAGCCCACGCTGACCGAACCATCGCCTTGCTGCACGACGGGACGGCGGATCAACGCGGGATACTCCTTGAGTAGCAGCGTCCATTCTGGATCACTGCCGGGGTCCTTGCGCTGCGGCAGCAGGTTGCGCCAGGTGGTGGAAGACTTGTTGACCAGCTTCTCCCAGCCACCCAACTGCTGTGCCCACGCTTTCAACGTCTCGGCGGGCACCGGTTGGGCACGATAGTCGACGAAGATGTATTCCACGTCGAATCGATTGAGCCAGTTGCGCGCCTTCTTGCAGGTATCGCAATGGGGCAGACCATAAAGCGTGAGAACCGTCATCGATTGAAATCCGTTTTCAGGCGCTGCTGCTTGAGCATGAGCCAGATGAAATAGAACGCCGCCGCCGCACCCAGATGCTTGATGGTATGTCCGCTGATGGTGCCCCCGGTCAGCTGGAATATCTGCACATCGAGTCTTTCACAGACAAAGGCGAAGGCATAGCAGACCAGTGCGGGGATCATCAATCGACGCCCGCTCCAGGGTGTCGGCAGGAACGCCAGCGCAAGCAGGATCAGCAGGATCGCACCAGCTTGTGCCATCAGGTACGGCAGGAAGTTCGCACTGAATTTCCAGTACACCACGCTGGCCATGCCGAGCAGGGTCAGCGCCAGCAAGGGCAACTGCGAGCGCCAGTTCAGGCGCTCGGCAAACGTCGCCGCGAGCAAGGGCATGAAGACCACCGTCATGGGCAGGCGGTCCCACACCAGCCGTGCGTCCGAGGGCGCCCAGTGGTAGTAGCTGGAACCGAAGGCCGTAAGCACGAGCCCCAGGAACATCAGCTCATAGCCATACCGCGACGCCAAGCCCATGGCACGCACGGCCGGCGTGCGCATGACCGCCAACCCAGCCAGCCCGGCCAGCAGGAACGCGATATTGGAGGCAACATTGCCAAAGTTGGGAATGCCGAGCCAGGCGCGCTTATCCGCGAAATCGTGATAGTCCTGCGGTTGCGCCACCGGCGGCAGCACCAACGCAAGCACCAGCAGCACCGCGCCCAGCAACGCCAGTGCGTAAGCACGACGTCGAACCACGGTGGGCAGCGGTGGCACTGGCGACGCCATCATTCGCCGTAGCGCAACAGTTCGTTGATACCGGTCTTGCTGCGCGTCTTCTCATCCACCTGCTTGACGATGATGGCGGCGTACAGGCTGTGCGTACCGTCTTTCGACGGCAGGCTGCCGGCCACGACCACGCTGCCCGCGGGCACACGACCATAGCTGACCTCGCCGGTGGCGCGGTTGTAGATGCGCGTGGACTGGCCGAGGAACACGCCCATGCCGATGACGCTACCCTTCTCCACGATCACGCCCTCGACGACCTCGGAGCGCGCGCCGATGAAGCAGTTGTCCTCGATGATGGTGGGGTTGGCCTGCAACGGCTCCAGTACGCCGCCGATACCGACGCCACCGGAAAGATGCACGCCCGCACCGATCTGCGCGCACGAGCCCACCGTCGCCCACGTGTCCACCATGGTGCCGGCACCCACATAAGCGCCAATGTTCACGTAGCTGGGCATCAGCACCGCATCCTTGGCCACATGCGCGCCGCGGCGCACCAGCGCGCCGGGTACCACGCGCGCGCCCAGCCCCTGCAGCTCAGCGTCGTTACCATGGGCGAAACGCAGCGGAACCTTGTCGAACGCCAGCGCAGGGCCGCCATCGACGACTCGGTTGCCATTGAGGCGGAAGTACAGCAGCACCGCCTTCTTGATCCACTGATTCACGGTCCAGGCGCCGTTGCCATCGGGCTCGGCGACCCGGCGCTCGCCGGACTCCAGCAGGTCGATCACCAGCTCCACGGCAGGACGCAGATGCGTATCGATCTCAGCCTGGGTCAGCTCGTTGCGGCGCTCGAAGGCGTCGTTGATAAGGGTTTCGATACTTTGCATGGGCGTTCGCTGGCAAGGGAATACCGGTGCATGTTAACCGCCCCGTGGCATTCGAGAAACGAGTAAAGGCCTTGGATTCCCTGGGCCTGGAACGCTGGTCACGTCCCGCTCACGCGGCTGGCGCGCCACGCTGGCTAGGCGCGCTTGGCCGTGCCCAGCCTTTCAAGGAGCGCGTGAAGCAAACGATCCTGCTGCGCGACATCGAGTGGCGCGTCGTGGCGATCCGTGATCAGGAAGAAGTCTTCCACGCGCTCGCCAAAAGTGGCGATGCGCGCGTCATGCACGCGTACGCCGGCATCCGTCATCGCCTGCGCCACCGCCGCCAGCAGGCCGGGCCTATCGCTGCATATCAGCGCCAGACGCGTGCGTCCGCCGACGGTGCTGAACGCGATCTTGGGTGCCGCCTGGAAATGCTTGAGGTGTCGCGACATGCTCCGCCGCGACGGCTGATGTACGTGCCCCGGCTGGGACAGCGCACGATGCAGTCGCTGCTTCAATTCTTCCGCGCGTTCGGCACTGGCCGGCTGCTGGGTGTCCGACTCGAGCAACAGGAAGGTATCCAGCGCCATACCCATGGGCGAGCTGAGAATGCGCGCCTCCATGACCGACAAATGCAGGCGATCGAGCATCGCCGTTACCGCAGCGAACAAACCATCGCGATCGGGCACGTAGACAAAAAGCTCTGTCGTACCGCGTATCGACTGGGGATGAACCGCCACCAGCGGCGTAGCGCCTTTCGCCTGCAGTACGGCCGCGGTCTGCCAGGCAATTTGCTCAGGCCGGTGACGCAGAAAACTCGACTCGGGGAAGCCTCGCCACGCACGCAGGCAAGCATCGGCAGTGAAGCCCTCGCTTTCGAGTAGCGCCAACGCCTGTTCGCGGCAGGCACGCACCCGCGCCGCGGCATCGGGCGGCAACACGTCCTCGCTGCGCAGCGCATAACGTGTAGCCGTATAGAGGTCCGCCAGCAGACGGTCCTTCCATCCATTCCACAACTTCGGGCTGGTGCCGATGATGTCGGCGATGGTGAGCAGATAGAGCAGATCCAGCCGCTCGCCGGTGTCGACAGTCTCGGCGAAGCGCTGTACCACGTCCGGATCCGTAATATCCTGCCGCTGCGCAGTCGTGCTCATCAACAGGTGCCAGCGCACCAGCCATGCGACCAATAGCGTGTCGGCTTCGGGCAAACCGAGTCGCCGACCGAAGGCAAGCGCCTCTTCTTCGCCAAGCACGGAGTGATCGCCACCTCGTCCCTTGGCGATGTCGTGGAACAGCGCGGCGAGCAACAACGTCTCCGGCTGGGGTAGCGTGGGCCATATTTCGCAGGCGATGGAAAACTCTGCCGCTGCCGTGGGATCGGCGAAACGGGCTACGTTGCGCAAGACACGTAGCGTGTGTTCGTCCACCGTATAGACATGGAACAAGTCGTACTGCATGCGGCCGAATACCGTGCCAAACGCGGGCAGGATGGCTGCAAGCAAGCCATGGCGATTCATGCGCCACAACGCCTCGACTGCGGGAGCCCCCAGTCGAAGCAAGCGCAGGAATGCCGCAAGCACATCCGGATCGTCGGCGAGCGAGCGTTCCAGCGCCGCGGTGGCCTGGTGAATGCGGCGCATCGTGTCTGCCGTAAAGCCGGCGATGCCTGGCTCCCCCAGCCGCACGATAAAGGCTTCCACCAAGGCAGCGGGCCGGCGCATGAAAAGGTCTGGATCGCGCACTGCAAGGCGCTTGCCGTAACGGATGAAATCCTCGCCGACCGCCTGCGCTGCGCTTGGCGGTTCGAGCATTTCCTCGAAGCGCTCGGCGATCTGCACGCCTAGCCGCTCCACCTGGCTGGCGGCGCGGTAGTAGCCCTGCATGAATTGCTCGACGCCGAGGTTCTTCTCGTGCTCGTCCTGGAAACCAAGCCGCGCGGCGAGTGCGCGCTGGTAATCGAACAGTAGACGCTCTTCGGCGCGCCCCGCTTCTAGATGCAAGGCAAAACGGTAACGACGCAGCGTTGCCTCGGCCTGCTCGAGCGTATTCTTTTCAGCGGGATCCAGCAGCCCCTCGCCCACCATGTCATCGAAGTCGTCCGCATGCGCCAGGCGACGACCGAGCCAGCGCAGCGCATCGAGTGTACGCAGGCCGCCAGGACCATCCTTGAGGTTGGGCTCAAGGTTGTAAGCCGTATCGTTGTAGCGCGCATGGCGTGCATCGCGCTCGGCCAGACGCACCGCCAGATAGGCGGCGGGCGGCCACAGCGCCGGATCGGTGGTGATGGCCTTGATGCTCTCTTCCAACGCCGGGTCACCCACCAGTCGCCGCGCATCCAGCAGGCTGGTGAATACGCTCGCGTCATTCGCAGCCAGCGCACGGCATTGCGCCAGATCGCGCACCGCGTGCCCTACCTTCAATCCGATATCCCACAAAGTGGCGAAGCACTGTTCCAGCGCACGCAAGCGTGCCGGGTCCGACGGCCCTACCAGCGCGAGCAAGTCCACATCCGAATAGGGAAACAGCAGGCCGCGGCCAAAGCCACCGACGGCAAACAATGCCGCGCCAGAGACATCACCCAGGCATGCGGTCCACACGTGCGCCACGATGCGCTGCACTGATTCGCTACGCCGCCGCGCCAGTGCGCTTGCATCGGCATCATCGCGAAAAGCCGTGATCAGCGCGCGATCGACGTCACCCAACAATTGTCGAAGTGCGCGGCGCGCATCCGACGACACACCCGAGCGCGGTACCGCCGCAGGCAGGCGAGGCAACGGGGGCAACACGATCGGGGCGACAGGCATGGGCTCGGTGCGCGTGTGGCAATGCAGCAAGTCTGCCACGCATGGGGGCGAGACGGAGGGCTGATGTTGCAGTGATTCGAAATGCCTGCGGGAAGCGCCGCAAGGCGGCCAGGAGCCAATCGGGCGCTAGTCGGCGGTAACGCCAAAGCAAAGACGATAAGACAGCGAAAATGAAACGGTAAGGCCGGCGTGCCCCCTCACCCCAGCCCTCTCCCCGAAGGAGAGAGGGAGCAAAAAAGGGCCGCCGAAGCGACCCCATTCAACTCACGGCGCATCCGGCCAGGGCGTCAAGATCTCAAACCCGTCGTCGGTCACTGCAATGGTGTGCTCCCACTGCGCCGACAGCGAATGATCCTTGGTGACCACGGTCCAGCCATCCGGCAACTGCTCGCGTCTGCGGCTTGCCGGCGTTGATCATCGGCTCGACCGTGAAGGTCATGCCCTTCTTCAACTCCAGGCCCGTGCTCGGACGACCGTAGTGCAGCACCTGCGGCTCGTCGTGATAGACCTTGCCGATGCCATGGCCGCAGTACTCGCGCACCACCGAGAAACCTGCCGCTTCGGCATGCTTCTGGATGGCGTGGCCGATGTCGCCGAGCGTGGCGCCCGGACGCACCGGCCTGGATGCCCTGCATCATCGCCTCGTAGGTGGTCTCGACCAGGCGCTTGGCCAGCACCGACGGCGTGCCGACGAAGTACATGCGGCTGGTATCGCCGTGCCAGCCGTCCTTGATGACGGTGACGTCGAGATTGACGATGTCGCCGTCCTTCAGCATCTTGCCCGGAGCTCGGAATGCCGTGGCAGATCACGTGGTTGACCGAGGTGCACAAGCGTCTTCGGGAAGCCGTTGTAGCCGACGTTGGCCGGGGTCGCCTTTTGCACATTGACGATGTGCTCGTAGGCGAGCCGGTCCAGGTCCTCGGTCGTGACGCCAGGCTTGACGTGTTCCTTGAGCATGGCGAGCACTTCGGCGGCCAGCTGGCCCGCCACGCGCATGCCCTGGATGTCTTCGGGGGTTTTCAATGTAACTGCCATAGTTCCACTCACATGGCGTCAAACCGGTAACGTTCAACCTGTGAACCTGCCGGCGACTTGCCGCTCCGCCGGCTTACCGGCTACAATTTCGAAGTTTTGCTGACCCCATGTGTCCGTTTCGTCGGATCCCACATGACGTCGCAATGCGAGGGAGATTGTAACCGCGAAGCGGCACAAGCTCCCAAGTCCTTGAATGGACTATCAAACGCCACACACGCGTCGGCACCGCCTTCGGGGTGCCTCGGTCTGCCTTCACAGATACAGGCGACCGCGGTCGAAGTCGGGGATGCGTGGAGGTCCCAACCCCCGGGCTCAATAAGCCCTTATGAAATTGGAGTTACACCATGGCTCAAGTCACCATGCGTCAGATGCTCGAAGCTGGCGTGCATTTCGGTCACCAGACCCGTTACTGGAACCCGAAGATGGCCCCGTACATCTTTGGTGCGCGCGGCAAGATCCACATCATCAATCTCGAAAAGACGCTGCCGCTGTTCACGGACGCGATGAACTTCCTGTCGGCTATCGCGCAGAAGCGCGGCACCGTGCTGTTCGTCGGCACCAAGCGCTCCGCTCGTGAGCCGTTGGCCGAGGAAGCCGCACGCGCTGGCATGCCCTTCGTCACCGCTCGCTGGCTCGGCGGCATGCTGACCAACTTCCGCACGGTCAAGCAGTCGGTCGCCCGCCTCAAGGAGCTGGAAGCCGCTGAAACCGACGGCAGCTTCGAGAAGCTGGTCAAGCACGAAGTGCTGGCCCGTCGCCGTGAGCGCGACAAGCTCGAGAACTCGCTGGGCGGCATCAAGGACATGAACCGTCTGCCGGACGCGCTGTTCGTCATCGACATCGGCCACGAAGACATCGCCGTGCAGGAAGCCAAGAAGCTCGGCATCCCGGTCATCGCCGTGGTCGACACCAACTACAACCCGGAACTGGTCGACTACGCCATCCCGGGCAACGACGACGCCATCCGCGCCATCCAGCTGTACGCCCGCGCCGCTGCCGACTCGATCCTGGAAGGCAAGGCCGCTGCGCCGGCTGCCGCCCAGGGCGACGCCAGGACGAGTTCGTCGAGCTGGACGAGGAAGGCAACCCGGTTGCCAAGGACGAGCGCAAGGCCGCTCCGCCGCGCCGCGACAACCGCGGTCCGGCCAAGAAGGGCGCTGGTGCGCCGCGTCGTGATGGCGGCCGTGGCCGCGGTCGTGGCGACGAGTCGGCGCCGGACGCCGAGTAAGCCTGCCCTGCCCCGGCCCGCAAGGGTCGGGGCGCATCAAAGATTCTGAGGAACCCAGATGACTGCCATTACCGCAAAACTGGTCAGCGAACTGCGCGAGCGTTCGGGCGCCGGCATGATGGATTGCAAGAAGGCGCTGGTCGAGAACAGCGGCGACATCGAAGCCGCTGTCGAATACCTGCGCAAGACAGGCCTGGCCAAGGCCGACAAGAAGGCCAGCCGCGTTGCCGCTGAAGGCCGCATCGCCGCCGCTCACGCCAACGGCCAGGCCGTGCTGGTCGAAGTCAACAGCGAAACCGATTTCGTCGCCAAGGCGCCGAACTTCAAGGAGTTCGCCGACTCCGTCGCCAACGTCGCCCTGACGTCCGGCGCCGCCGACGTCGACGCGCTGAAAGCCACCGCCCACCCGGCCGGCGGCACGGTCGAGGAGGCCACCAAGACGCAGATCGCCACCATCGGCGAGAACATCCAGGTTCGCCGCATGGTCCGCGTCGCGCAACGATGGCCCGCTGGCCACGTACCTGCACGGCGGCCGCATCGGCGTGATCGTGGCGCTCAAGGGCGGCTCGGAAGAGCTGGCGCAAGGGCATCGCCATGCACGTGGCGGCCATGAACCCGCCGCACATCAAGCCCGAGGACGTCCCGGCCGAGTTCATCGCGAAGGAAAAGGAAATCGCGCTGAGCCAGATGACTGACAAGGACAAGGCCAAGCCGGCCGAGATCCTGGAAAAGATCATCTCCGGCAAGATCAACAAGATCGTCTCGGAAGTGACCCTGGTCGGCCAGCCGTACGTGCTGGACACCAATGTCACGGTTGGCGACGCCCTCAAGAAGGAAGGCGCTGATGTGGTTGCCGTGGCCCGTCTGGTCGTCGGCGAAGGCATCGAGAAAGTGCAGGAAGACTACCTGGCCGAAGTGGCGAAGGCGATGCAGGTCTAAGGACCTCGCTGCCGTCAGGCCTGGAGAGCCGCGGGAAACCGCGGCTTTTCTGCTTTATGAATGCCTGTTTCTGGCCCACCCTCCCTCCACCCCAGGGGGAGCGCTGCTCGACATCCGGGGCGGACACGAAGCTCGGAACAGGACCGGACCTCCCGCCCCGCGCCCGCATAAAACTCTTACCCGTTCGCGTCACTGTCGTTACAATGCGTGCGTTTTGCCCCACACAATCCGGAGACCCCATGAGCGCTCAGCTTAACTATCGTCGTATCCTGCTCAAGCTCTCCGGTGAAGCCCTGATGGGCGAGGCCGACTACGGCATCGACCCGAAAGTCATCGGCCGCCTCGCCGACGAAATCATCGAAGTGCAGAGGGCCGGCATCCAGATCGGCGTCGTCATCGGTGGCGGCAATATTTTCCGCGGCGCCGGCCTGGCTGCGGCCGGCATGGATCGCGTCACTGGCGACCACATGGGGATGCTGGCCACGGTAATGAATGCACTAGCCATGCAGGACGCCATCGAGCGTCGCGGCGGCTTCGCCCGCGTGATGAGCGCCATTCAGATCCACGACGTCGCCGAGGATTACATCCGCCGTCGCGCGATCCGCCATATCGAAAAGGGTCGCATCGTGCTGTTCGCTGCCGGCACCGGCAATCCGTTCTTCACCACCGACTCGGCCGCCGCACTGCGTGCGGTGGAAGTTGGCGCGGACCTGCTACTGAAGGCCACCAAGGTTGACGGCGTCTACACCGCCGACCCGGCGCATCACGCCGATGCCACCCGCTACGATCACCTCACCTACGACGAGGTGATCGAACGCAAGCTGGCGGTGATGGATACTGCGGCCATCGCCCTGTGCCGCGACCATCACATGCCACTGCGCATCTACGACATGACGGTACCGGGCAGCCTCATGCGCATCATGGGCGGCGAGGCGATCGGCACCCTCGTTTCCGCAGATTGAACTCACAAGTTCAGTCAGTGGATACGGAGTAAAGGAGCAACCCCGCCCGAGACCAATCCCCATGTCAGGCCATTTCGGGAAGGTCTGAATGAGCGACTGCCTGTCATCCCCGCGAAAGCAGATCTCCAGTGACTTCGAATGATGGCGAACACACTGGAGACCTGCTTTCTAAGGGCTGACAACTTGTTCGGGCCTTCATTAACACCAGCCTGCTCGTGAGATTAACCCCAGCGGCATATCGGTAGTTATCGATGCCGCTCGTAAGGTAACGAATAGAAAATGCCAGAGGATAACAGCCAGTCAGCTTGCTAAATGGCTATAGGACTGGATTCGGCGGCAAAGCCAAAGCGACACAGCAGCGCCTTCTGTGCTCCGCCACAGGATTGACATCGATCCCATCAGCGAGATATCAGATCGTGTAGGCACCGCGATCTGTCATCTTTGTTTCATCGCGGATTGCGGCATCTTCGTCGAGGATATTGACGTGCCCATCCCGAAAGCTCTCAGCCCAACTACGCTGACTATTCTCTGCACCTATCAGTGCACTGCGGCATGCAAACAGTGCTGCTTTGAATCCAGTCCGTTCATTAAGGGTCGCCTAGATAAAGAGACGATCATTGCGCGAATAGCGGAAGCAAAGCTTAGCTTCTCGGGATTGAAAGTCGTCGTTTTTAGTGGCGGCGAAGCCATGCTATTAAGAGAGGATCTATTTGAGGCCATTGCCTACTGCAGCTCTCTTGAGTTGGTAACGCGCGTTGTATCCAATGGATATTGGGGGAAATCCGTCAGAATGGCGATGGAAACAGCGCGCAGCTTAAAGCAAGCCGGACTCTGTGAGCTAAACATTAGCACCGGCAAAGACCATCAGGAGTGGGTTCCCATTGAAAGCGTGATTAACGCCTCCACGGCAGTTTCCGATTTAGGAATTTTTTGCCTTATTACCGTGGAGAACGAAGGGCCGAATCGGCAACTGATCGACCAAATACTGAAACACCCTCTCATCGCACCCCGCCTTCAGTCAGGCTCAATCACGGTGCAGTCGAATTCCTGGATGCCCTTCCAAGATACAGCCGAAGATCGAAAACAAGCCGTTGCACCTGAAGATCTGCGGAACGGCTGCAAACAGATCTTCGGCACCGCCGTCATCACCCCTCATGACAATCTTTCGGCTTGCTGCGGCCTCACGCTTGAGCATATTCCAGAAATGCGCCTCGGAAAAAATAACGGCACGAACATGGAGCGCCTTTACTCGAGCCAGGCAGATGACTTCTTGAAAATATGGATTCACGTGGATGGCCCATATTCGATTATTGAAAGGCTAATGAATGACAAGGCAACTTCCTATCTAAAAGGCGTCGTACACATTTGCGAAGCGTGCTCACTCATGCACAAGTCCAACGAGATTCGAAAGGCACTGGCTGACCAGTATAAGCAATTCATCCCGGAAGTGATGACGCGCTTCCAGGTGTCCATGGCATTGCGTGATCGAGGTACAACAAATGCCCATCATCTGATCCATGCAACGGCAACGGAGGCGCGTGAACCATGAAACGTCGAAAGTTCATCCAGATAAGCCTGATCGCCCCGCTTGCTGCCGCCTCAGGGACTCGACTTCATGGAACTCCCGCAAGCATTAACCCATCATCTGGCTCAGCCGAATCAGAGAAGTTCATATTACCCTTGGCGAACGCTGGCCTCCCTGGCCTCGAAATCAAAGAGGTATCAAGAATTTCGTCGCTCATCGAATCTGTTCTTACCGATCCATCGCAAGCACAGGCTTTCTTTTCTTCTCCAAAATCGTACTTTATTGCGCACGGGCTGGATGGATCTGATGCAACGATGATTGACAGCTCGATTGCAATGCTTGTCGGACTTACAGATCCCGCCGTCAAGAAGGCCATTGAGAGTCGCGACTATCAGCAACTTTTCAATTACTTGACCGCAACCGGCCTGTTCGAACCTCGCGAACCATCCGTCCTGCAACTACGAGTTCAGCAGCTTATTTCCACCAATATCGCGGACATCAAGGAGGCGATCGATGCTAACGCAAATACTTCGCTCTCTCCACTGCAGCAAGCCAGCTTCATGTCCATCCTAAAGAAGTCTGGCATCACAGCGACTGAAGATGACCTTGCGGCAGTCAGCCAGCTTCTCAGCACCCAGGGCGGGGCCACCATAATGGCTTGCTCCTTCATGGTCGCGTGTGCCGTTGGCATTGCATTGCTGGCCGCGCTCTACGTCTCGGTTGCGATCGCAGTGACTGTCGCTATATTAGCTGGAGTTACCATCAGCGCAGCCGTGAAGACCGCCGTTACCGTTGGAGGGGATCGACGCACGCTAGATTATGCGCCATTCACGGGTCAGTTTATCAAGCTTGATCCCGTTGCTCTTAGAAATGTCCAAAGGGCGTTCCGATTGGCGGAAATAGCGGGCGATCAAGGTCTCCAAATCTACACACTTCGGATAATGATCCGTGAAGAGGTGACAGCGGTATTGATGGCTTTATCCAATCTTCATCTCGTAAATATCTCTCGCACCAATTTGCCAATGGCAATTAACGCCATCACTTGCTACGCCGAGAAAGTCTCTGGCGTTGGAGTCGAAAATGGTGATTGATATCTCTCTCCAGGCCTTTAGTGCAAAAACTCTGTCGATTTTCTTTGCAATCGCAATTCTTCCACTCATCATCATCGGCGTCTTCACGTTTTTCATGACTGATGGCAAAACCCAGCGAATAGCCATAGAAGGCAGCCTCGCCCTCTTGGCCCTCGCCCTCTCTGCGGCGTTTTGCTGGCAGGCGACAGCCATTCGAATCAAGGCCACGCCCGACGAGCTTACCGTTGGAGGCGGCCTCTATCAGGTCTCGCTTCCTATGAATCAAATCGAAACCCAAAACATTCGGGTTCGCGCCAAGGAAGACCAGAATTATTTTGTCGGCTTACGTATCAACGGGATTGGAATGCCAGGGCTTTCTCTTGGCTGGCACAGAACAACAGGCAATGCGAAGGCGTTTGTTGCGATTACCCGTCGCGACCGGGTCGTCATCATTCCCACGCGGGCGGGGTATGACATTTTGGTGTCGCCATCCGACCCCGATACTTTCGTCACTGAAATGAGAAATTTCTAGCCCGCGAATCTAACAACTAGAGGCGCGCCAATCGACCGGCGCCCCGGCTCGCCTTCATCCCAACATGCCCACGCCGCACCGTCCCCTACCTCCTGGGCGGGCATGCCGACGTGGCATGCTGAAATTTGATGCAGTGTTGGGCCTTCCCAGGGCCCCAACACTCGGCAGCCGGGCAACGGTACGGACGACAGTAACCCTGCTCCTGAGCTCGATAACCCCCTGCTATACTCAGCGGCTTGCACGCTATACCGGGGTGATTTCCATGCTTAACGACATCAAGAACGATGCCCAGACCCGCATGGGCAAGAGCATCGACTCGCTCAAGCACGACCTGATGCGCCTGCGCACCGGCCGCGCGAGTACCGCCTTGGTGGACGGCATCAAGGTGCCCTATTACGGTTCGGACATGCCGCTGAACCAGATCGCCACGATTGCGTTGGGCGACTCGCGCTCCATCATCATCACGCCGTTCGAGAAGAGCCTGATCGCGCCGATCGAAAAAGCCATCATGGCTTCGGATGTCGGCATCACGCCGACCACCGCCGGCGTCGTCATTCGCCTGAACATGCCACCGCTGACGGAGGAGCGCCGCAAGGAGCTCGCCAAGCACGTGGCACATGAGGGCGAGAATGCGAAGGTTGCGATCCGCAATGTGCGTCGCGATGCCCTGCAGCAGGTCAAGGATCTGCTCAAGGAAAAGCTGATCACCGAAGATGAAGAGCGCAAGGCCGAGGACGAGATCCAGAAGCTGACCGACCGCTTCGTCAAGGACGTCGAGAGCGTCGTGAAGCACAAGGAAGAGGAGCTGATGGCGCTCTGAGCGCCATTGCCCTGTCCTATGACCAGCAGCGCCGATCCTGCGCGAATACCGCGCCACATCGCCATCGTGATGGATGGCAACGGCCGCTGGGCGAAGCTCCGCCACCGGCCACGCACTTTTGGCCATAACGCTGGACGCAAGGCGGTCCGTGATGTGGTCGAGGGCTGCCTGCGCCAGGGCGTCAAGGTGCTTACTCTGTTCGCGTTCTCCAGCGAGAACTGGCAGCGTCCGCAGGAAGAGGTCGGCGCGCTGATGGAGCTGTTCCTTCGCGCACTGGACAAGGAAGTGGACGAGTTGCACAGCAACGAGGTGCGCCTGCGTTTCGTCGGCGACCTCAGCGCCTTCGACAACGGCATGCGCCAGCGCATGACCGCCGCCATGGCGCGAACGGCCGGCAATGATGCCCTGCACCTGAATGTGGCCATGAACTACGGCGGCCGCTGGGACATCGTGCAGGCCGCACGCAAGGCTGCCGAGTCGGTAGCGCGCGGCGAACTACGCGCCGACGAGATCGACGAAGCCCTGCTCGGCCACGGGATGAGCCTGGCCGATTTGCCGCCGCTCGATCTTTTCATCCGCACTGGCGGCGAATGCCGCGTCAGCAATTTCTTATTGTGGCAACTGGCTTACGCTGAGCTACATTTCACCGATACCCTCTGGCCCGATTTCGACCAGGCTTGCCTGCGCAGCGCCATTGAGGACTATGCACGCCGTGAACGCCGCTTCGGCCGTACCGGCGAGCAAGTTGCCCAGCGTTAACCTGAGAGCCTGTTCAATGTCGCCACGTAGCCCGCGTTGTCCCCTTGAGCCCGCCAGAGTGTGGGGCGTGGCGCCGCGCCTGACTGGTGGTCAGGTCAAGCCTCGCACCACGCTCTGGCGGGCTCAAGGGGGCAACCCGCAGGGCCGGGGCTGTTTGCCCCCAGCCCAGCGTCATCACTCAGTCGCGTACCGACGTACACTCCTTCGTTCTTCCTTGGTCTGCGTGCAAACTGCTCCCGGCGCGAGCCACGTGGCGACATTGAACAGGCTCTAAGGACCCACATGCTGCTCCAGCGCACCCTTACCGCACTGCTGCTCGCTCCGTTGGTGATCCTGCTGATCCTGCTGGCACCAAACTGGCTGTTTGCCCCCATCGTTGCCATCGCCTTTCTCGCCGCCATGTGGGAATGGACCAGTCTTTCCGGCGTGCAGGGCACCGCATTACGCGCCGCGCTCGTCATGCTTACCGCCGTGCTGCTGGCCCTGTGCTGGTGGGTGCGCGATACCGCATGGTGGCCGCTGCTGATCGGTATCGGCGTCGCGTGGTGGGTGCTCACGGGCCAATGGTTGCGTCATTTTGCGTTCGCTGCCGCGCCCACCCGCGAAAACCGTCTGATCAAGCTGGGCGCGGGACTGCTCGTGATCGTGCCCGCATGGGTGGCGGTGGTATCCGTGCATGGCTCGGGCGATCGCGGCCAATGGTGGACCCTGCTCGCCCTGTTCATCGTCTGGGCCGCGGATATCGGCGCCTATTTCAGCGGCCGCCAGTTCGGCCGGCGCAAGCTCGCGCCCACCATTAGCCCCGGCAAGACCTGGGCCGGCGCCTATGGCGCCCTGGTGGCCGGCGCGCTGGTTGCGCTGGGTGGCGGCTTGCTGCTGGGCATGCATGACGGCAAGTTGCTTGGCCTGCTCGTGCTGTCGGTCATTACGGTGGTCGCATCGATCGTCGGCGACCTGCTGGAAAGCCTGATGAAGCGACACGCCGCGGTGAAGGATTCCGGCAGCCTGTTCCCCGGCCACGGCGGCATGCTGGACCGTCTCGACAGCGTCTTCGCGGCCATGCCCGTGTTCGCGGCCGGCATGCTCTTGCTCAGCCTATGAGCACCTCCGTTTTGCGAAACGTCGCCGTGCTCGGCGCCACCGGCTCCATCGGTGGCAGCACACTCGACGTGATTGCCCGCCACCCGGATCGCTTCCGCGCCAGCGTGCTCACCGCACACAGCAACGTCGCGGCACTGGCCGAGCTATGCGCCCGGCACCAGCCCGAGCTGGCCGTCATCGCCGATCCCGCCCTGGAGGGCGAACTGGCGCGACGCCTGGCCGCGGCGGGCGTGCGCTGCGCGATTGCCAGCGGCCATGACGCCCTCACGGCTGCCGCGTCGGGCACGCTGTGCGACACCGTGGTCGCCGCCATCGTCGGCGCAGCCGGCCTCGACTCCACCCTTGCGGCCGCGCGGACTGGCAAACGTCTGCTGCTGGCCAACAAGGAATCCATCGTGATGGCCGGCCCGCTGCTGCTGGAGGCGCTTGCCGCCGGTGGCGGCGAGCTGATTCCGGTGGATTCCGAGCACAACGCGATTTTCCAGTGCCTGCCCGGCGGTCGTCCCGACCTGGCTCGCAGCGGCGTGCGTCGCCTGATCCTCACCGCTTCGGGCGGCCCCTTCCGTGGCCGCACCCGCGCCGAACTGGCCGGGGTAACGCCGGATCAGGCCTGCAAACACCCCAATTGGGTCATGGGCCGCAAGATTTCGGTCGATTCGGCCACCCTGATGAATAAGGGTCTAGAGGTCATCGAGGCGCATCACCTGTTCGGAGCCTCCGCCAACGCCATCGAGGTGCTGGTGCACCCCCAGAGCCTGGTGCATTCGCTGGTCGATTACGTCGATGGCTCGGTGCTTGCGCAACTGGGTAACCCCGATATGCGCACCGCCATCGCCCACGCGCTGGCCTGGCCCGAGCGCATCACAGCGGGCGTGGCCCCGCTCGACCTCGCATCCTGCGTGCCGCTGGCGTTCGAGCAGCCTGACCTCGCCACCTTCCGTTGCCTCGGGCTGGCCTTCCAGGCCCTGCGCGCGGGCGGTGACGCACCGGCCATTCTCAACGCCGCAAACGAAGTGGCGGTCGAGGCCTTTCTCGCCGGCGGCCTGCCCTTCCTGGCGATCGCCGATCTCGTGGAGAGCGTACTTACGGAACTGCCGGCCGAACCCGTGGTCGATCTCCAGTCTCTGAATGAACGCGACCGGACGGCCCGTGACACCGCCCGACGCATTCTCCGCAACGTGTGCTGACAAGCCTGATAAGCTCTTACTGATGAATCCTTTCTTTGGCTCGGTGTTCTGGTTACTGGTCACGCTCGGCGTGCTGGTCACCTTTCACGAATTTGGCCACTACTGGGTAGCACGACGCTGCGGCGTCAAGGTGCTGCGTTTCTCTGTGGGCTTCGGCAAGGCGATCTGGAAGCGAATCGGCCGCGACGGCACCGAGTACCAGGTGGCCATGATCCCGCTGGGCGGCTACGTGAAGATGCTCGACGCGCGCGAAGGCGACGTTGACCCAGCCTTGGCCGGCCAGGAATTCACCGGCAAGCCGGTGTGGCAGCGCATCGCCATCGTCGCCGCTGGCCCGGGCTTCAATCTGATCTTCACCGTGGTCGCGTTCTGGCTCATGTTCATGCTGGGCAAGCCCGACATGGCACCCGTCGTCACGGCCGCGCCCCAGAGTCTGGCGGCCGAGGCTGGGATTCGCGCTGGCGATCGCATCCTTAGCGTCGACGGCAAGCCGGTAGCGACCTGGAGTGACTCCATGGACGCCGTGGCCAACGGCATGCTCGGTCGCGACCCGCTGCCGCTCCAGGTGCGCGGCGCGGATGGCACGGAGCGCCAGCTGGTGCTGCCGCTTAACCAGCTCCCGCCGGACGAGGATATCGGCCAGTACCTGGACAAGCTGGGCCTGAAGCTGGCGCCGTTGCCGCCCGTAGCCGCCACGATTCTCCCCGGCAAGCCGGCCGAGCAGGCGGGCATGAAGAGTGGCGACCGGATCCTCAGCATCAATGGCCATGCCGTAGCGGGCTACGAGGACTTCCAGGAGCTGATCCCCCAGGAAGCGGCCAAGTCGCCAACCCTGAACGTGATGGTCGAGCGCGACGGCAAGACGCTGCCGCTGTCGATCACCGCACGCATGGAGTCACTGGAAGGCCACCCACCCAAATGGGTGATCGGCGTGTCTTCGCTCGAACGGGAGCAGGCCGTGCTCCGCTATGGGCCACTGAAGGCCATGGGCGCTTCGCTGCAGACCACCTGGAGCAGCACGGCCGCCACCTTCAACATGATCGGCAAGATGCTGACCGGCCAGGCGTCGACCAAGAACCTGTCCGGAGTCATCGGGATCGCCCAGGTCGCGAACGCATCGGCAAGCATGGGGGCTGGCTGGTTCCTCAGCTTCCTGGCCATGGTTTCGCTAAGTCTTGCGATTCTCAACCTGCTACCGATCCCCGTCTTGGACGGCGGTTACCTGCTGTATTACCTTATTGAGTTGGTCAAGGGCAGCCCTGTCAGTGAGCGTGTGATGATGGCCGGCCAGTATGTCGGCCTGGTCCTGCTATTCACGTTAATGGGGTTGGCCTTCTACAACGACATCCATCGCATCCTGCCCACGTGACGCGCTCGGCTAGTGGCAAAAGCCGTGCAGTGCCCGGGGGTGATGGCGTGCCGACGATTCGCGCTTCAACGTGCGCGACTCAACGGCATCGCGGTGGTTTACCCGGCGCATCTGGGGAAGATGCGAGCACCCTTTCAAGGCTGGGTTTTACCCGGCTTCACGCATTGATCGGGGCGGTCTTGGCCGCCTCATCGGAATAAACCAACGGAATCGACGATGAAGCGTATCGCCGCCCTGATCCTGCTTGCCTCCCTGTCCGCCAATGCTCTTGCATTCGACCCGTTCGTCGTTTCCGACATCCGTATCGATGGCCTCAGCCGCATTTCCACCGGCACGGTGCTCAACTACCTGCCCATCAACAAGGGCGACCGCCTGACCAACGACGGTGCCCAGCGTGCCGTTCGCGCGTTGTACCAGACCAAGTTCTTCAGTGACGTCCAGGTCGACCGCGAAGGCGACATCATGGTCATCAAGGTGGTCGAGCGCCCCTCGATCGCCAAGCTGACGTTGCGCGGCAACAAGGACATCAAGGAAGAGGATCTGCGCAAGGGCCTCAAGGAGATCGGCCTGGCCGAAGGCGAGACGTTCGACCGCCTGTCGCTGGACCGCGTGCAGCAGGAACTGATCCGCCAGTACTACAACCGCGGCAAGTACAACGTGTCGGTCGAACCGCACGTGACGAATCTTGATCGCAACCGCGTGTCCATCGACATCGAGATCCGCGAAGGCAAGGTTGCCAAGATCAAGGAAATCAACATCGTCGGCAACACGGCGTTCACCGACAAGGAGATCCGCAAGGGTTTCGAGTCGGATACGCCGAACTGGCTATCCTGGTATTCCAAGGACGACCAGTACTCGCGCGAGAAGCTTTCCGGTGACCTGGAGAAGCTGCAGTCCTACTACATGGACCGTGGCTACGCCGACTTCGGCGTCGACTCCACGCAGGTAACGATCGCGCCCGACAAGCGCTCCATGTACATCGCCGCCAGCGTCAAGGAAGGCGATATCTACATCATTTCCGACGTGCACCTGCTTGGCGAGCTGATCCTGCCCGAGGATTCGCTGCGCCAGCTTGTCTACGTCAAGAAGGGCGACACCTTCAACCGCAAGGCGATCGAAGCAAGCTCGAACGCGATCAAGAACATTCTTGCAGGCATCGGCTACGCGTTCGCCAAGGTGACGCCGGTACCGAAGCTGGACAAGGACAAGCGCACGGTCGATCTGACGCTCTACATCGAGCCGGGCAAGCGCGTCTATGTTCGCCGCATCAACTTCCAGGGCAATACGCGCACGGAAGACGATGTGATGCGCCGCGAAATGCGCCAGCTCGAGGGCAGCTGGTTCTCGCAGCCGGCCATCGACCGTTCCAAGATCCGCCTGCAGCGACTGGGCTATTTCAAGACGGTCACGATCGACAAGGCGCTGGTGCCGGGCACGGACGACCAGGTCGACCTGACGGTGAAGGTGGAAGAACAGTCCGCCGGCAGCCTGATGTTCGGCGTGGGCTATTCGCAGTACTCGGGCATCATCCTGTCCGCGTCGGTCTCGCAGAACAACTTCCTGGGCACGGGTGACAGCTTCTCGGTGGGTGCGTCGCGCAGCGATTATTCGACCAGCATCAACGCGAACTACTTCAACCCCTACCTCACCGACAGCGGCGTGGGCATTGGCTATAACGCCGGCTACACCAAGTCGAACTACGGCAATACCAACTCCACGTTCGTGAACTACACCAGCAGCGTGAAGTCGTTCTCGAGCTTCCTGAGCTTCCCGATCTCGGAAACGGACAACATACGCACCGGCCTGGGCATCAGCAGCAACAAGATCAACCTCAGCTACCAGTATCTGACCACCGACCAGAACGGCAACCCAATCACCCAGACGGTGAACTACTCGCCGCAGGTGTTGATCGACTACCAGAACGCGATCGGTCACGAGACCATCCATACCTGGGACGCGACGCTGGGCTGGACCCACGACACCCGTAACGGTTACTGGGCGCCAACCCGCGGCGGCTTGGTCTCGCTGTCCACCGACATCGCCCTGCCCGGCTCTACCGTGCAGTACTACAAGATCGCCGGCGAAGCCAACCACTACTGGCCGATCGGCAAGGGCTTCGTGCTCTACCTGGACGGCCAGCTAGGTTACGGCCAGACCTACGGGCAGACTTTCCCCTATGACGGCGGCACCACCTATACGGCGGGCGAGAAGGTCACCTATCCGTTCTGGGAAAACTACTACTCGGGCGGTGTGCGCGACGTGCGCGGCTTCCAGGACAACACGCTGGGTCCCCGCTTGTGTGTAGGCACCGTGGCCGACCCGAAGAACCCGAGCCGCCAGATACCCATCACGCCGAATCCCGATGGCACCTGTTCCGGCAGCGTCTATAGCTACGCCCAGCCGGTCGGCGGTGCATTCAAGGTGCTGGGCACGGCCGAGCTGTACCTGCCGCTGCCGTTCCTCAAGGACATCAACACCGCACGCGTGTCGTGGTTCGTCGACGTCGGCAACGTATACCCAACCTACTCGAGCTTCACGGCCAGCACCCTGCGCGTGTCGACCGGTGTCTCGCTGCACTGGCAGGCGCCGATCGGCCCGCTGATCATCAACTTCGCGGTGCCCCTGCGTACCCAGGCGGACGACGGCCACTACGAAGAGCGCATCCAGTTCACCTTCGGCAGTCAGTTCTAAACCGCTGAATTGCCCAAGAGTGAGGCATAAAGGGGGCGCGGCGATGCCGCGCCTTCTTTTTCCGGACCCCTCGAAGGGCCTGACGCCCTACAATGGTCCGATTGCAGGGAGCCATGCATGAGCCATTTCCACATCACCGTGGCCGAACTCGCCGAGCGGTTCGGCCTTGAATTTCGCGGCGACGGTGCGCGCGTCATTGACGGCGTCGCCACGCTGGCCAGCGCCGGCCCCAGCCAGCTGAGCTTCCTCTCCAACAGCAAGTACGCAGCACAACTCACCGGTACCAACGCCGGCGTCGTGGTGATGCGCGAGGAAAACGTCGCTGACAGCCCCGTCCCCGCGCTGATCGCGCGTGACCCTTATGTGTCCTACGCGAAGATCGCCGTGCTGTTCGAGCGCCGGCCTGCCGCGCCTCCCGGTATCCATCCCAGCGCCGTCGTTGCAGCCAGCGCACGCGTGTCCCCGACCGCCAGCGTTGGCCCCTGCTGCGTGATTGAAGACGACGCGGTGGTGGAAGACGGGGTGGTTCTGGGTCCTCATTGCATCGTCGGTCCGGACTGCACGGTGGGTGCGCAGTCGCGACTCGTGGCGCGGGTCACCCTGGTCGCCAGCGTCACCTTGGGCAAACGCGTGCTGGTCCATCCGGGTGCGGTGATCGGTTCGGACGGCTTCGGCCTCGCCTTTGATCGCGACCACTGGATCAAGCTGCCCCAGTTGGGCGGTGTACGCATTGGTGATGACTGTGAGATCGGGGCCAATACCACCATCGATCGCGGGGCGCTGGACGATACGGTGCTGGAAGAGGATGTCCGCCTGGACAACCAGATCCAGATTGCCCACAACGTCTACATTGGCGCGCATACCGCCATGGCAGGATGCGCGGCGGTGGCTGGCAGCGCCAAGATCGGACGCTACTGCATGATCGGTGGCAACGCCGGTGTGCTGGGCCATCTGGAGCTTGGCGACCGGGTTAACATTACGGCCAAAAGCTTGGTTACACATTCCATACGCGAGCCGGGTGAATATGCCTCGGGCATTCCGCTACAGGAGAGTCGCCTGTGGCGGCGCAATGCAGCCCGCTTCAAGCATCTGGACGAATACGTGCGTCGCATCTCGGCGCTAGAGAAGGACAAAAACAATGAGTGACCTCACCGTCCCCTTTCACCTCCCTGTGACTGTGGAGCATATCCAGCAGTTGCTGCCTCATCGCTATCCGTTTCTGCTGGTGGATCGCGTGATCGAGATGGTGCCCGACGAAAGCATCGTGGCGATCAAGAACGTGACGATCAACGAACCGTTCTTTGAAGGGCACTTCCCTGGCCACCCGGTCATGCCGGGCGTGCTCGTGGTCGAGTCCATGGCGCAGACCGCCGGCCTGCTCACGCAGATCTCGCGCCGCCTCAAGGGAAACACGGGTAGCCCGCTGTTCTACCTGGTCAAGGTCGACAATGCGCGCTTCAACGCACCGGTCGTGCCGGGCGATCAGCTTCGCCTCGAAGTGACGCTCAAGCGCCTTCTGCGCAGCATGGGTCTGTTTGAAGCACGCACGATTGTCGACGGCAAGGTCGTGGCCAGCTGCGAACTGATGTGTGCCGCGAGGTCAGAGAAATGATCCATTCCACCGCGCAGATCGATCCTTCCGCCGTCATCGGCGACAACGTCAGTATTGGTGCTTATAGCGTCATTGGTGCCGATGTGCAGATCGGTGACGGCACGGTGGTTGGCCCGCACGTAGTGATCGAAGGCCCCACGCGCATCGGTCGCGACAATCGCATCAGCCAGTTCGCGTCACTGGGCGGTGCACCGCAAGACAAGAAATTTGCCGGTGAACACTCCGAGCTGATCATTGGTGACCGTAACTTGATCCGCGAATTCGTCACCATCAACCGGGGCACCGGCGATGGTGGCGGCGCTACGCGTCTCGGTAACGACAACTGGGTGCTGGCCTATGTGCATATCGCACATGACTGCCAGATCGGTAATAACACCGTGTTCTCCAACTACTCGGCGCTGGCCGGGCACGTGGAAATCGGTGACTGGGTCGTCATGGCCGGTTTCTCAGGCGCACATCAGTTCTGCAAGATCGGCGCGCATGCGTTCATCGGCATGGGTTGCCTGGTTGGGTCCGACGTACCGCCCTTCGTGACGATGGCCAACGATCAGCGCGGTCGTCCCCGCGGCATCAACAGCGAAGGCCTCAAGCGCCGCGGCTTTGACGCCCCGCGCATCTCCGCCATCAAGCGCGCCTATCGCACGCTCTACATGGCCGGCCTGAGCCTGACGGATGCGC
The DNA here is from genome assembly GCA_963765335.1 of uncultured Gammaproteobacteria bacterium. GTDB lineage: Bacteria > Pseudomonadota > Gammaproteobacteria > Xanthomonadales > Rhodanobacteraceae > Dyella. The sequence goes on from CAVXWA010000009.1 coordinate 47,952, forward strand.
GCGAGCAACTGACAGAACAGTCCTCGGGCAGCGAGGATGTGCGCGCCATGCTCGAGTTCCTTGATCGCAGCGAGCGAGCACTGGCGCGTTGATATGAGCTCCGCTCATATCAACAAATCAGGCACGCGCTCTGGCTCTGGCGGCTGACGTAAGAGTCATGGCCGCCATCGAAGCAACCACTCAATCCCCACTCATCGCCCTCATCGCCGGTGAAGATTCCGGCGATCAGCTCGGTGCCGACCTCATCGCCGCGCTCCGCCGCCGCTACCCCGATGCGCGTTTCGTTGGCATTGGTGGCGCGCGCATGCAAGCCGTGGGATTCGAGTCCTGGTACGACATCAAGGAACTCTCCCTATTCGGCTTCGCCGAGGTCGTGTCGCACCTGCCGCGCCTGTTGCGGTTGCGCAAAGCACTCCTGGCGCGACTGGTCGCCGCCAAACCATCCGTTGTGGTCGGCATCGACGCACCGGATTTCAATCTCGGTGTGGAAAAGCGACTGCGACAGGCCGGCCTGCGCACGGTGCATTATGTGAGCCCGTCGGTATGGGCCTGGCGCGAGAAACGAGCGGAGAAGATCGGGCTCAGTGCGGATCGCGTGCTGTGCCTGTTCCCCATGGAACCAGCGATCTACGCGCGGCACGGCATCGACGCCCGCTTTGTTGGCCATCCACTCGCCGATCGTTTTGCGCTCGTATCAGACCGTGTTGGGGCGCGTGCCTTCCTGCAGTTGTCGCAGAACGCGCCGGTGCTTGCCGTGCTGCCAGGTAGCCGGGCCTCCGAAGTGGCGCAGCTGGGCCGTAGCTTCCTCGACGCCGCACGCCAGGTGGCGACCCACCTACCCGGTCTTCGCATCGTGATCCCGGCTGCCAACGAGCGCGTCAAAGCCAGCATCAAGGCCTTGCTTGGCGACGCACAGGGCGACGAAGCTCCGCTACTGCTCGACGGCCACGCGCACGAAGCGATGCTAGCGGCCGATGTGGTTCTGCTTGCATCAGGCACAGCGGCGTTGGAAGCCATGCTGGCCAAGCGTCCTATGGTCGTGGGCTATCGCGTCTCGCCCGTGAGCTATCGCATCGCGCGCGCGCTAAACATGCTCAAGACCGATGTTTATGCCCTGCCCAATATTCTCGCCCGTGCCAATGGGATGGGCGACAACACCGTGCTCGTGCCCGAACTGATGCAGAACGATTTCACCGCCGACAAGCTTGCCGCCGCGACGCTGGAACTGTTCCGCGACAGCGAACGCCGTGGCGCCATCGTTGCGGCTTTCGAGCAACTGCATCTGGCATTGCGTGGCGATCTCGATGGCCATGCCGGCGATCTGGCGGCCGATGCGGTCGCCGAGCTGATCGAGGCGCCGCGTGGCCGCTAGAAAAATCACCACCAGTGCCGAAGGCTTGCTGATTGCCGGCGTCGATGAGGCCGGCCGAGGTCCTCTGGCAGGACCCGTGGCGGTTGCTGCGGTCATTCTCGATCCAGCCCGCCCCATCGAAGGGCTCAATGACTCCAAGAAGCTGAGCGAAGCAAAGCGCGAGGCGCTCTATCCCCAGATCATCAGCAGGGCCTTGGCGCACTGCGTGGTCATGGTGATGCCGGAGGAGATTGATCGGCTCAACATTTTTCAGGCCACCATGACCGGCATGTGCCGCGCACTCGCAGGGCTCACCCCCGCGGCGCACGAGGCATGGATCGACGGCAATGCACTACCCCGCGACTTGCCCTGCGCGGGCCGGGCCATCATCGGTGGCGATGCGTTGGAACCGGCGATCAGCGCGGCCTCCATTCTCGCCAAGGTCAGCCGCGATCGCTGGATGGTCGAGCTCGATCGCGAACATCCCGGCTACGGCTTCGCCGTGCACAAGGGTTATCCGACGCCAGCGCATCTGGAATCGCTGAAACGACTGGGCCCCTGCCCGCATCACCGCCGCAGCTTCGCACCGGTGAAGTTGCTGGTGGACCAAGGCGTGTTGTTCTAACCGTCACTCATGCCGTGAAGCGCCGCGGACTGGCGCCCCCGATATAGGGCTCGGGTCCTGCCTGGCTAGCCTACGCAACTGCATGCGGACTGCCCTGCACAGTTAAAAAAGGAAGCAGCTCAACGCCCGATGCGACGGAATTAGCCATCCATATCAAACGCGCCGAGCCAGTCATCACAAGCATCAACGACGCCAACATTGAATCGTCCGTACATGCCCAATGACCCACGCCGACGCGCATGAAGCGGCGTTAGAATGCAGTCGAAAAACGGGAACCCTTGGCTCTCGGCCAGGCTTCGCCAAAGCCGGGAACTAACGGAGAACCCCGTTCTCTATTGGCAAGAGGCAGGTCTCTTTGAGGCAACCTTTTCCACCATCGCTGCATCCCAACGGATACAGGAAGCGAAGTCACCGGGCCGATGTCACCAGCCCACGCCAGCCCAACCGATACGCCCGATTCCGCGGCGCGGTGCACTTCCGGCAAAGCATGGACGCGAGAACAACCCGCGTGCTTTGTGCCTGTCACGCGGCCTTGAGACACTCATTACGCGCTAGACCGCAGGAGTCGTGTCATGACGCTTCCCAACCGCCCGCAAAACGCCGTAGCGCCCGGCGAACGCGAGACCTCCACCGCCACGAAACTCCTCACCCCGGAGGAGCTAACTGCCATCGTCGACTCTGAGTACCAACACGTCGACTATGACTTGCACCCATTGACCGTGCCGAGTCTCGACCACTACATCGAAAATCCCACGGGAGACGAGATTTTTCATATCTCATGAAAGATGAGAGCAGGCGACGACGGAACCGATCCGTCGTCGCAAGAGCCGCGCGCCGATTACCCGCGATCGCGCAGCAGACTGTGACGGTAGCCGTAGCCGATGTAGATCAGCATACCTAGTGCGGTCCATCCGGCCAGCAACATCCAGTTCGCCGTGTTCATTTGCGCGAGCAGGAACACACATACGAGCACTCCCAGAGAGCACACCACCGGCGCCGCCGGAACGCGGAAACCGCGCGGCAGGTTTGGATGCGTACGGCGCAGGATCAGTACGCCGATGCACACGGTGGAGAACGCCAGCAACGTACCCATCGAAAGCGGGTCGCCCAGCAGGCTTAGCGGAAACACGGCCGCGAGCAGTCCGCCAATGACACCCACCAGCAGCGTCGTGCGATGCGGTGTTCGATGGCGCGTGTGGACGGCGCCGAACATGCGCGGCAACAGGCCGTCGCCCGCCATGCTGTAGAGAATGCGCGCCAGGCCCATGTGCATCACCAGGATCACCGACGTAAGGCCAGCCACCGCACCGACCTGGGTGAGCAACTTGAGCCACGCCAATGCCGGATGCGCGGCCAGCGCGGTAGCCACCGGCTCAGCCGTCGCAAGCTGCGCAAAGGGGACCAGACCGGTGAGCACGGCAGCGACAATAAAACTCCGGGCCATGCCAGCCTGCGTCGTTGCCTGCAACCGCCACAAGCCAACCCTTAGCCGGCACGCTCTTTCGATCCGAATCCCCCGTTGTTTGCGGTAACCTGCCGCGCAGGGGGAGCCACCATGAAACGCTTGTTCAAACGTGCACTGGTTTTGCTGGCGCTGGCGATCTCGTCGGCGGCCTACGCCAAGCCAAGCGTGGGCGACTTGCCCCCGGACTATCTCGGCCATGACCGACACGGTAACGAGGTCCGCATAAGCGCCCTGCGTGGCAAGGTCGTCATCGTCAGCTTCTGGGCATCCTGGTGCGGCTACTGCCTGAAGGAAATGCCGATACTGGCGGCCATCCAGAAGAAGATGGGTACGGCGGATCTGCAGGTCGTGGGCGTCAATCACGACGACGATCTGGACACGTTCAGCAAGATTCAGCGCCGCTGGAAGGATCTGGACGTGATCCTCACCTACGAGGCCGGCGACAACCGCATCTCCAAACCCTACGACGTCAACGGCCTGCCCTATATGGTGATGATCGGGCGCGACGGGCGCATTGCCCATATCCACGTGGGTTATGGCGAAGACATGCTCGACGACATTCTCGGCGAGATCCAGGACCTGCTCGACACACCCGCGCCCTCCGCTGCCGCCACGCCAGCGGCATCCTCGACGACCGCCACACCGCCGCAAGCCTGATGGCTGGCCGAAAGGCGGCGTGCCCGCCGATGTCAATTCTTGCCCACCCCGGCCTGCAACGTTAGGCTGGGCATCCATTCTGCGTGCGCGCCATGTCCGTCCGCTTCGCTCACCTTCATTTGCACAGCGAATACTCGCTGGTCGATTCGACCATCCGCATCAAGGCGTTGGTCGAGGCTTGCGTGCGCGAAGGTGTGCCTGCGGTAGCGCTCACCGACGACAGCAACATGTTCGCGCTGGTGAAGTTCTACAAGGCGTGCAGCGCGGCCGGCATCAAGCCGATCGGTGGCTGTGACCTGTGGGTCAGCGCGCCGGACGATCCGCGCCCCTGGCGTCTCACCCTGCTGTGCCAGAACCGCGACGGCTATCTCAACCTGTCGCGACTGGTCTCGCGCGCCTGGCGCGAAGGCCAGCACAGCGGCCGCGCGCTGATCGACGCCGCCTGGCTGACGCCCGCGGCTACGCATGGCTTGATCGCCCTGCTGGGACGCGAGAGCGAGGCGGGCCGCATCGCCGTGAATCAAGGCGCGACGGCTGCCGCCGCGCGGCTACGCTCGTTTGCCACACAAATGGCCGATCGCCTTTATCTGGAACTGACCCGCTGCGGTCGCGACGGCGAGGAAAACTGGAACATCGCCGCATTGGCCCTGGCCGCGGAGCTGGAATTGCCGGTAGTCGCCAGCAACGACGTGCGTTTTCTCAAGCAGGATGATTTCGAGGCCCACGAAGCGCGCGTGTGCATCAACCAGGGCCGCGTGCTGGCCGATCCCAAGCGCCCGCGCGACTACAGCGACCAGCAGTACGTCAAAACGCCAGGCGAGATGGAAGCGCTGTTCGCGGATATTCCGGAGGCGCTGGAAAACACCATCGAGCTGGCCAGGCGCTGCACGCTGGAACTGAGCTTCGGCACCTACTACCTGCCCGACTTCCCGGTGCCGGAAGGCCACGACCTGGCCAGCTATATCCGCGAAATTTCGCGCGAGGGCCTGAAGGAGCGTCTTGCTGTCGCGCCTCTCGCCGCTGGACGCACGCTGGCCGACTACGAAGCACGCTTGGAACGCGAGCTGGACGTCATCATCAAGATGGGCTTCCCCGGTTACTTCCTGATCGTGGCGGACTTCATCAACTGGGGTAAGCAGAACGGTATTCCGGTCGGTCCGGGCCGTGGTTCGGGTGCGGGCTCGCTGGTCGCATGGGTGCTGAAGATCACCGATCTCGACCCGTTGCAGTTCGAGCTGCTGTTCGAGCGCTTCCTGAATCCCGAACGCGTGTCGATGCCCGACTTCGACATCGACTTCTGCATGGATCGCCGCGACGAAGTGATCGACTACGTCGCGCGCAAGTATGGCCGCGACCACGTCAGCCAGATCATCACCTACGGTTCGATGGCGGCGAAGGCCGTGCTGCGCGACTCCGGCCGCGTGCTCGGCATGGGTTACAACCAGGTCGACCGCATCGCCAAGTTGATCCCGGCACGTCCGCTCGACCTCACCTTGTCGTGCGCGTTGGGCCGCTCGGAGAAGGCAAAGAAAGAACCCGATCGCGTGGTCAAGGAATTCTGCGAGCTGTACGAGCAGGACGAGGAAGCGAAAACGCTGATCGACCTCGCGCTCAAGCTCGAGAGCCTGACCCGTAACGCCGGCAAGCATGCCGGTGGCGTGGTGATCGCGCCGACCCCGCTCACCGATTTCGCCCCGCTGTACTGCGAAGCGGGCGGCGGCGGCGTGGTGACCCAGTACGACAAGGACGACGTGGAAGCCGTCGGCCTGGTGAAGTTCGACTTCCTGGGCCTGCGCACGCTGACCATCATCGATTGGGCGGTGAAGGCGATCAACGTGCGGCGCGAGCAGACGGGCGAAGCAGCGCTCGACATCTCCGCGTTGCCGCTGGACGATCCGGCGCCGTACGAGTTGTTGAAGAAAGCGCAGACGGTGGCGGTATTCCAGCTCGAGTCCTCCGGCATGCAGCGCATGCTCAAGGACGCCAAGCCCGACCGCTTCGAGGACATCATCGCGCTGGTGGCGCTGTATCGCCCCGGCCCGATGGACCTGATCCCCAGCTTCGTGGCGCGCAAGCACGGTCGCGAGCAAGTGGAATACCCCGACCCCCGCGTCGAGCCGATCCTGAAAGAGACCTACGGCATCATGGTCTATCAGGAGCAGGTGATGCAGATGGCGCAGATCGTGGGCGGTTATTCGCTCGGCGGCGCCGACCTGCTGCGCCGTGCGATGGGCAAGAAGAAACTCGAGGAAATGGCGAAGGAACGCGCCAAGTTCCGCGAGGGCGCCGCCAAGGACGGGCTCAGCGGCGACAAGGCCGATTCCATCTTCGACTTGATGGAAAAATTCGCCGGCTACGGCTTCAACAAGTCGCACGCCGCCGCCTATGCGCTGGTGTCGTATCAGACGGCGTGGCTGAAGGCGCACTACCCGGCCGAGTTCATGGCGGCGACGATCTCGTCGGACATGGACAACACCGACAAGGCAGTGACCTTCATCACCGAGTCCGAGGCGATCGGCCTGAAGGTGCTGCCGCCGGACGTGAACGCCTCCGAGTTCATGTTTGTCGCGGTCGAACCCAAGGTGATGCGCTATGGCCTGGGCGCGATCAAGGGCGTGGGCCAAGGCGCCTGCGAAGCCATGGCGGACGAACGCAAGCGTGGCGGCGCGTACAAGGACCTCGCCGACTTCTGCCGCAGAGTCGATTCGACCAAGCTCAACCGCCGCGTGCTGGAAGCCTTGATCCTGTCCGGCGCGCTCGACGCGCTGGCACCTACGCGCGCCAGCCTGATGCTGCAACTGCCCAACGCCATGAAGGTGGCGGAGCAGCACCTGCGCGACAAGCAGTCCGGCCAGAACGATATGTTCGGCGCCTTCATGTCGGATAAGAGCGGGTTCAGCGCCGCTCCCGTCGCGCAGGTGGACCTGCCCACGGTGCCCGAGTGGCCGCTAGAGCAGAAACTGCAGGGCGAGCGCGACACGCTCGGCCACTACCTGTCCGGCCACCCCACCGACCCCTGGAAGGACGAACTGGCCCAGCTATCGACCTGCCCACTCGGTGAGATCGCCGACCGTTACCAGCCGCCCAAGCCGCGCAAGAACGACGACGGCGACAACAACCGATTCCGCCGGGGGCCGGATACACCGTGGACGGTGGCCGGCATGGTCACCGCGGTGCGCAAGCGCGGCGAGAGCGACGCCTTCGTACGACTGGAAGACGGCAGCGGCATCATCGAGGTGAGCTTCTTCGGCGAGCTGTACCAGCAGGTGGCGCCGCTACTCACCCGCGACCAGATACTGGTGGTTGAAGGCGGCCTGCGCATTGACGATTTCTCCGGCGGCGGCTTCGCCTTGCGCGCGCGCAGTGCCCTGTCCCTGGGTGATGCCTGTCGCCGCTATGCACGCCTGCTGCGGTTGAAGCTGAATGGGGTGGGCCCCAGTTTCATCGAGGATCTGCGCCGCGCCCTGTCGGGTTATCGCGGAGGACGCGCCAGCGTCGTGCTGTACGGTTATCACAACCAGGCCGCCCAGGCGGATCTGGAGCTGGGTGAAGAGTGGCGCGTGGACGCCATCCCCGAACTGCTGCGCGCCATCCGCGCGGTGCCGGGGGTCGAGGCGGCCAAATTGCGGATTGTGAAGAGCGACGACCGTCCGCGCGGCGATTGACCCCCTCAACCCGGGGGCCTCCCTCAACGTGAGGCCTCCCTCCCCGTCATTCCCGCGAAAGCGGGAATCCAGCGCCTTTATGGGGGCACCGTTTTGTCCCAAGGCCAACAGCAAAGGCACTGGATTCCCGCTTTCGCGAGAATGACGAAGCTCTCCCCTTTAAAGGCGCTGGATTCCCGCTTTCGCGGGAATGACGAGGACACCCCATACGCTCCCGTTCCCGCCTTTTTCCACGGATCGGTATACTGCTCCGCTTCCGTGTTACGAATTGCACCGAATGAACCCTAACTTCCTCGATTTCGAACAACCCATCGCCGAGCTGGACGCGAAGATTGAAGAGCTTCGCCACGCCAGTCATGGGCAGGCGTTCAATATCGATGAGGAAGTCGGCCGCCTGCGCGAGAAGCTGAAGCTCAAGACCAACGAGATCTTCCGCAACCTCACGCCCTGGCAGGTGACCCAGCTGTCGCGCCATCCGGCGCGCCCGTACACGCTGGACTACATCAGCGTGATCTGCGAGGAATTCCACGAGCTGGCCGGCGACCGCGCCTACGCGGACGACGCCGCCATCGTCGGTGGCCTGGGCCGCATCAATGGCCGTCCGGTCATGATCATCGGCCACCAGAAAGGCGCGCGACACCAAGGGCAAGGTACGCCGCAACTTCGGCATGCCGCGCCCCGAGGGTTACCGCAAGGCCCTGCGCCTGATGAAGATGGCCGAGCGCTTCGGCCTGCCCCTGCTGACCCTGATCGACACCCCCGGCGCCTACCCCGGCGTGGGCGCCGAGGAGCGCGGCCAGAGCGAAGCCATCGCCCGCAACCTGCTGGAAATGGCCGACCTGCGCACGCCCATCATCTGCACCGTGATCGGCGAAGGCGGTTCAGGTGGCGCGCTGGCCATCGGTGTGGGCGACCGGACCGTGATGTTGCAGTACTCCACCTACTCGGTGATCTCGCCGGAAGGTTGCGCCTCGATCCTGTGGAAGAGCGCCGACAAGGCCAAGGACGCCGCCGAGGCGCTGGGCCTCACCGCGCCGCGTCTGCTCGAGCTGGGCCTGATCGACAAGCTGGTGCGCGAACCGCTGGGCGGCGCCCATCGCAATCCGCATTCGATGGCCGTGCGCCTCAAGGCCGTGCTGCTGAACCAGCTGGACGAGTTGGAGGCGCTGCCGATGAAGGACCTGCTCGACCTGCGCTACAAGCGCTTGCGCGGCTACGGTGCTTACCAGGAGTAAGCCGCCTTGGCCGGGGTACGTGGGCTCGACCATGTCAACCTGCGTGCTCCGGCCGCGCTGATCGAGCGGCTGCGTCGTTTCTATATCGACATCGTGGGCCTGCAGGAGGGGCCACGGCCCTCGTTTCGCTCCGGTTCGCGCGGCCATTGGCTCTATGCCGGCGAACAGCCGCTGATGCATCTGAGCATTTCCGCCGATGGCGACGGCTCACCGCAACGCACAGGCTGGCTTTCGCATGTCGCGTTCGCCTGTGACGACCTGGCCGCCGCCCGCGCCCGGCTCGACAACGCCCAAATTCCGTACCAAGTCGACATCGTCGATTCGCGGGGCCAGGTGCAGCTGTTTCTTACCGACCCTGCCGGTGTCGGGGTGGAACTGAATTTCCAGGTCGACAAACGCTGATCACATTCGCAGCGTTACCATCGGCGCACACCCGCCAGGAGTCGCTTTCATGGCCCACGAGCATGCCACCAAGCTTGCCGTTCTCATCGATGCCGACAATGCCCAGCCGGCCATTGCCGAAGCGCTGTTGGCCGAGGTCGCCAAGTACGGCACTGCCCACGTCAAGCGCGCCTATGGCGACTGGACGAGTACGCACCTGAAGGGCTGGAAAGAGCAGCTGCTGAAACAGTCCATCCAGCCGATCCAGCAATTCGGTTACACCAGCGGCAAGAACGCCACCGACTCGGCGATGATCATCGATGCGATGGACCTGCTGTATTCGGGACGTCTTCGACGGCTTCTGCATCGTCTCCAGCGACAGCGACTTCACCCGGCTGGCGGCGCGTATCCGTGAATCGGGCTTGATCGTCTACGGCTTTGGTGAGCGCAAGACACCCGACCCGTTCGTGGCCGCCTGCGACAAGTTCATCTACACCGACATCCTGGTCGCCAAACCGGACGAAGAGCAGCCGCTCAAGCCGCGCACGGCCGCACAACTCAAGCAGGACACGGTCCTGGTCAACCTGCTGCGCAATGCGTTGGAAGCCGCGTCCGACGACGATGGCTGGGCGGCTCTTGGCGGCGTGGGTTCGATCATCACCAAGCAACGCCCCAATTTCGATGCGCGCAGCTACGGCTACCACAAGCTGAGCGAACTGATCACAGCGACCACCCTATTCGACATCGATCGTCGCAGTACCGGCGAGGGTCGACCCAAGGTGATCTACGTGCGCAACAAGACGAAGAAATCGCCGAATCGTGAGTAAGCTGATCGAGATCCTGCAACAGGCGCTGCGCAGGCAACCGCAAGGTGCATTGTGCGTGGCGTATAGCGGCGGCCCGGATTCCACCGCCCTGCTCCACGCGCTCGCCCAGCTTCCCGAAGCCCATGCGCGCGGCTTGCGCGCCTTGCATATCGACCACGGCCTGCATCCAGACAGTCGGCAATGGTCGGAACACTGCCGGCAACTGGCAAACGAGTGGGGCGTGCCGTGTCTGGTGTTGCGCGTGGAAGTCGATCACGCCCAGGGCTACGGGCTGGAAGCTGCGGCGCGTGATGCGCGCTATCGCGCATTCGCCATGTCGTTGACCAGCGACGAAAATCTGCTGCTGGGTCATCATCGCGACGATCAAGCCGAAACGGTGCTGCTCAAACTCCTGCGCGGCGCCGGGCCGGAAGGCCTGGGCGGCATGCGTGAATCGCGTGGGCTGGGACAGGGAAGCTTATGGCGTCCCCTGCTCGATGTACCGCGTCAGCTGCTGCGGGACTACGTCGACGCACACGAGCTTCCGTGCATCGACGACCCATCCAATGCCGACAGTCGCCTCTCGCGGAATTTTCTCCGCCACGAGATCCTGCCGCGGCTCAGCCAGCATTGGCCGCAGGCGGTGGAGTCCATCGCGCATAGCGCGAGCCTGAGCCGTTCTGCCACCGAGACCTTGGAGCGACACTGGCGCGCCGTTCAGGCGGACATGCTCGATACCGTGACCGGCAGCCTGGATGCTGCCCGCTGGCTGGCGCTGGCGCCGGCCCTGCGCCATCCACTGCTCGACGACTGGCTGCATGCGCGCGGCCTGCCCGCACCGACCACGGCGCAACGCGAGCAGATCGAACGGCAATGCCTCGCTCGCGACGGCCAGCTGCCATGTGTGCGCTGGGCGGGTGCCGAGCTGCATATATGGAAAGGCCGGCTGTGGGCGCTACCGCCGCAGCGGCGTGTCGATCCGCATTGGCGGGCGTCCTGGCTAGGCGAACCCTTGGCCCTGCCCGATGGCGGAAGCCTGCTGCTGGAAGCACCTGCACGGCTCGAGCAGCCGTTGACGGTTCGCCTGCGCCAGGGGGGTGAACACATCCGCCCCGCCGGTGATGCCCATACGCGTGAGCTACGCGATCTGTTCCAGCAGAGCGGCATACCGCCCTGGCGCCGTGCGGCCTGCCCGCTGCTGTATGCAGGAGAGGAGCTGATTGGCGTGGGCGATCGCTGGCTGACGGAGCGTGGTGCGACATTGTTTCTCGCTGCCGGCGCGCCCCCGCGCTGGCAACCCGCGTACTGAAGACCATCGAGCCTGTGCGGGCGGTCGCAACATGGCCGCCATAGCCGACGAAATGGCCGGGCAACACCTTACGCACATTGATTCCGCACGCCCCCTGCGTTAGCTTTGCGGGCCATGGCCAAGTCCGCTTCCGCTCCCGCCGCTCCGGCTCCCGCCGCTGACTTCGAACATTCGCTAGACGAGCTCGAACAGCTGGTTGCGCGTATGGAAGGCGGTGACCTTAGCCTGGACGAGTCTCTCTCCTCTTTCGAACGTGGCATCGGCCTCTATCGCCATTGCCAGCAGGCGCTGGAAACTGCCGAGCTGCGCGTGCGCCTGCTGCTTGATCCCGATGCTCCCAACACCGCCGAACCGTTTGAACCCGAACTCTGAACTCGGCCGGACGCTCAAGTCGCTGATCGCGCGCGCCGACGAGGCGCTGACTCGCTCGCTGCCGCCGGAAGATAGCTCCCCAGTCGAACTTCACCGCGCCATGCACTATGCCGTGCTTGGCGGCGGCAAACGCCTGCGTCCGCTACTGGTCTACGCCGCCGGTCATGCGTTCGGGGAAGGCGGTTCGCGGCTGGATGCCCCCGCCTGCGCCGTGGAGCTGATCCACGCTTATTCGCTGGTCCACGACGACCTGCCAGCCATGGACGACGACGCGCTGCGCCGTGGACGTCCCACCTGCCATATCGTATTTGGTGAAGCCATGGCGATTCTTGCCGGCGACGCGTTGCAGGCGCTGGCGTTCGAACTGCTGGCGCATGACGTGGACCAGGGTGTGCCACCCGCGCGTTGCGTGGAAATGCTGCGAGTGCTCGGTCGCGCCTGCGGTGCCGAAGGGATGGCAGGCGGCCAGGCCCTGGATCTCGCTGCAGTCGGCCGCCGGCTTTCGCTGGACGAGCTGGAAAACATGCACGCCTGTAAAACCGGCGCGCTGATTCGCGCCTCGGTCCGCCTCGGGGCCCTGGCCTCGGAGGCACCCGACGACGCGCTTGAGGCGCTCGATCGCTATGCGCACGCCGTGGGGCTCGCCTTCCAGGTGCGCGACGACATCCTCGACGTGGAGGGCGAGTCGTCCGTCATTGGCAAGACCGCCGGCAAGGATGCCGCCGCCGACAAACCGACCTTTCCCTCGATCATTGGCATGGATGCATCGCGCGAACATCTCGCACGACTGACCGCCGATGCGCTGGACGCCATTGCGCCCCTGGGAGAACGCGGCGCACTGCTGGAAGAACTCGCCCGCTACGCCGCGGCACGTCAGCGCTGAGCCTTACGGCCGCGCAGCCCTACGAACCTTCGTCAACCTGACGGCGACTGAAACGTCTACTGACAGATACCTCCGTTACCTGTCACTCCCCATGCCTTGCTTCTCCGCTGTTTTGCCGCGCCGCGGCGGCTTCCTGCTGTTGCCCGCATGCGCCAGCCTGCTCATCGCCAGCCTGGCCAGCGCGGCTACACCACCCACAGCGGATTTCAGCGGCGCCTGGCGGCTGGACGACCGCAACAGCGACACGGCTGACACGCTCACCGCATCGCTGCGCACCGAGGCACGCAAGGAACAGGAAGCCAAGGAGCAGCAAGCTCCGGCATCCGCCTCTTCATCCTCGACACCACCCAGCAATAACGGTGGCGGACGCCACGGCGGCGGGGGCATGGGTCATGGCGGCATGGGCGGTGGGGGTACCGGAGGTGGCGGCATGGGCGGCGGCGGCCATGGCCGGCACGGCGGTGGCGATCAGCCCGGCAACAAGAGCCCCACCTCCGACAAAGACCCCATCGCGACGGCCACTTACCCGATGCCGCCCTTGCTGAAGGTCGACTCGGTCCTGCTTGTGCAGCAGGACCCGAAGACCTTCCAGATCCATCTGAATGACGGCAGCCAGCTGACCGGCAAGCTCGACAGCCAGGCGCGGCAATCGCTCAACGGCAACGCCATGGTGCGGGGCCACGTCGATGCGGGACGTCTCATGTTCTCGATCGAATACGCCGACGGCACCCGACTCGACCAGACCTGGCAGCTGTCTGCCGATGGCCAGCAGATGATCGTCTCCGGTGAATGGAAAGTACCGACGCTGCAGCAGCCGGTGACCTTCAAGCGCACCTATGTGGGGCTGCACTGAAACGAGAGAGGCAGCCCAGGGGCTGCCTCTCTGTCCATCATGAATGGCGACTATTTGATCAGGCGTAAGGTAAACGGATAGCGGTAACGCACGCCTTCGTTGGCGCGGATCGCCGCGATGATGGTGAACACCAGCCACGCCACACCGACCACCACGCCAATGGGTATGGCCAGCAGCACGCCCAGTCCGAGGGTCATCAGGGTCAGCAGCAACAAGGCGATGCCGACGATGGCAATGGTGATGTTGAAATTCAGCGCCTCCTTGCCCTGATCGTCCACGAAGGGCATGGAGTCCTTCTTCACCAGCCAGATGATCAGCGGGCCAATGAAGCAACCCCAGCCAAACCAGTGGCCGGTCACGATGCAACCCAGCAAGGCCGACAGATGAGCGAACAACGCCCATGTCCGCTCTTCGGACGAGGGCATGTCGGACGGCGACGACTGGGGGCCCGTTCGACGGTGGCGGTACGACAGACTCGGGTGGAACGCTCATGCGTGCATCTCCTGGTCGTAAAAGCCTGATTTTTTTATAACCGGCTCTAGGACCGGTAGCTCGATCCTAGCAAGTACGCAGGATTTTGCCGACTGGGGACTACGTCATCGACCCAGAGGCTCGCAGGCTATTCGCCAGCGATCGTCATCTGCTCCAGCAGGATGGAGCCGGTGAGGATATGCGAGCGCGGATCGACGTCCGAACCCACCGCCACGATGCCTGCGTACATGTCGCGCAGGTTGGCGGCGATGGTGATTTCCTCCACCGGATAGGCGATCTGCCCGTTCTCGACCCAGAAGCCGGCGGCGCCGCGGGAGTAGTCGCCCGTGATGGTCGACACGCCCTGCCCCATCACTTCCGTCACCAGCAGTCCCGTGCCCAGGCGCCTGAGCATGCCGGCGAAGTCATCCTGGCCCGGCTCGACGATCAGATTGTGGATGCCGCCCGCGTTACCGGTGGATTCCAGCCCCAGCTTGCGCGCCGAATAGCTGCCCAGCACATAGCGGGAAAGCACGCCATGCTCGATCAGCGAGCTGTCACGCGTCGCCACGCCTTCCGCGTCGAACACGCCCGAGCCCTGGCCACGCATCAGGAAAGGTCGCTCCACGATGTTGAGCCACGACGGCATCACCTGCTTGCCGACATGGTCGAGCAGGAAGCTGGCGCGCCGATACAAGGCGCCGCCGCTGACCGCGCCCACCAGATGCCCGATCAGGCCGCGCGCGATCTCCGGCGCGAACAGCACCGGGCATTGCCGCGTCGACAGGCGCTGCGCGCCCATGCGCGACAACGTGCGCTCGGCGGCCTTGTCGCCGAGCGCCTGCGCGCTCATGAAGTCATCGGCCGAGCGCACGCTGTCGTACCAGTAGTCCCGCTGCATGCCGTCGTCGTCGCCCGCGATCAGGGACAGCGACAGCGAATGCCGCGTGCCGCGCTCGCGGCCCAGGAAACCATGCGAGTTCGCATACACCGACAGGCTCTCGCCCATCTGCACGCCGGCGCCATCGGAATTGGTGATGCCCGCATGCGCGCGACCGGCGTCCTCGATGTCCTTGCCCAGGGCGATGGCGCCAGCGGTGTCGATGCGCCACGGATGCCACAGGTCCAGGTCGGGGAATACCGTCGCCATGCGGGCCGCATCGGCCAGGCCGGCGGCCGGGTCCTCCTCGGTGTAGCGGGCAATGGCGCAGGCCTGGTCCAGCGTGGCCTGGATCGAGTCCGGATTGAGATCGGCCGTGCTGGCCGAGCCCTTGCGCTGGCCAAAATAGACCGTCAGGCCGAAGCCGCGGTCACGCGTGTGCTCGACCGTCTCCACGTCGCCCAGCCGCACGTTCACGCTCAGTCCCGTGTCGATGCTGGCAGCCACTTCGGCCTGGCTGGCACCGGCGGCCCGGGCGCGGCGGATCACGTCCTCGGCCAGTTGGGCCAGTCGATCGAGTTCTTCGAGGCTGCGGTCCTGGATGGGGCTGAGTTCGGTCACGCGTGGGTTTCCTGGAGGGGGACGCTCTGATCCATTAGATGGGAGAGCATCTCAGTAACGGGTAGAATACGCGGTCCGACCCGCGTAATTCCCAGACATGGGGGTGGCGCGGCCGAATGCAAAGAGCGTCCTGCGGAGAACGCCATGTCACTGACAGCCGGCATCTACCGTCACTACAAGGGCCAGCGTTACCGCGTGCTGGGTACGGCCCGGCACAGCGAGACGATGGAGGAAGTAGTGGTCTACCAAGCACTCTATGGCGATTTCGGCCTATGGGTTCGCCCAGCCACCATGTTTTGCGAAACGGTGGAAATGGATGGCGAACCGATTGCCCGCTTCGCGCTGGAAGAGGCGGAGCCGGATGCGCTCAACCACCGCGACGCCACGCACTGAAAGCCAAGGCCTTTGGGCCTACTAGCTGGAATCCATGCTGTGAACCGTAACTACACCGACGATCCCGATCACGACTACGGCCCTACCCGCACGCAGCAGCGGCGCGATGCACTGGCCGTGCTAGCGCTGGCCAACCAGTTGGTCGAACTGCCGCCAAGCAAGCTGGCCAAGCTGGACCTGCCGGAAGACGTGCAGCGCGAGATCGCGCAGACGCGCCGCATCACCGCGCACATCGCGCACAAGCGACAGCTGGCGTTCCTGGCAAAAGTCATGCGCCGTCACGACCCGGAAGTCTTCGACGGCGTGCGTGCCGCGCTCGGCGTGAATCGCGAGCGCCAACGCCAGGAAACGGCGGCGATGCATCGCCTGGAAGCGATGCGCGATCGCCTTATCGCCGACGCCGACGCTGCCATCAGCGAGTTGATCACGCAGCATCCGGACGTCGATCGCCAACACCTGCGCTCACTGGCGCGCCAGGCGAAAGCCGAGCAGGAAGGCAATAAGCCGCCGCGCGCGTATCGCGAGATTTTCCAGCTGCTTAAGCAGCTGGCAGATGGCGAGGCGACGGAAGACGGCGAGGCCTGAGGCAGCGCTGGTCGCGCACTGGGTGCGCTCCTACCATGCGGCTCTTGTGTAGAGGCGCGACCGGCGATACCTCAATTCCCAACCGGAGTGAACCGCCCGCACGCATCCCCCGGCGACACCCAGCAATCGTGCACCCCGCACAAGCGGCTCTCCCCAATGCTGGCGCCAAACGCCGAACCCAACGAAGCCAGACCCGGCACCTCGCGTTCCACCGCCTGCCGGTCGTCCTGCCGATGACGGCAATTGGCGCAGCGCGCCGCTAGCGGCGGCTCGGGGCGCAGCGCGTTCATCCGCCCAGCCCGTTCCAGTAGTCGGCAAACACGTGCACCGACAGCACATAGCCGATGATCACATTCACCACTACGCCAGCAGTGAATGCGAGCAGCGGCCGCCATCCCGTCGCGCTGAGCGAACGCAGGCGCGTGGTCAGGCCGATGCTGAGAAAGCAGAACGTGAAGGCCCAGGTACGCAAGGTGCTGATCGGCGCCACCAGGTCTGGCGTAACGACCTTGCGGTAATCGACCAGCGAGTAATGACTGGCAATCCATGTCACCAGCGCCGAAGCGAGCACGAAACCAAGCACGAACTTTGGAAAGCGTGCCCAGATCTCGCGTACGTCGGCCTTCGCCTTGACACCATCGTCGCCGGTGTTCCAACGCGTGGTGGCCACCCAGGCCAGCGTAAAGGCCCAGATGCCGATCCAGATATCGCGTCCCACCACCTTCATCAGCGTGAACGCCTGCACGGCGGCATCGGGCGCACCGGCGATCGCCCCGCCCGCGTTGCGCGCCGCATCGCCATAGGCCTGCGCGGCCGCGACACCCGCTGCATCCGCGAACTCGGATGTGCCAATCCACGCACCCGCCACGGCGGTCGACAAACCCAACGCCCGTGATGCAAACGGCAGTGCAAAAATCATCACGATCGCCCACACGACTACCAGCGTGATGGCCATGGAGGTGTCTTCACGGCGCGCACGTACCGCGCCACCGCTGGCAATCGCCGCTGAAACACCGCACACCGCGCCACCGACGCCGAGTACCGCGGCAAAGCGCTTGTCGAGACCGAGCGCCTTGCCGGCAAAAAAGATCGTGAAGAAGGTGGCAAGCGAGACGATGGTCGCCTGTCCCACCGCCACCGGGCCTGCCCACACCAGCAAGGTCAGCGGCAAAGTGGCGCCCAGCAATACGATGCCCACCTTGATGTAGAACTCCACGCGCAGCCCGGACTGGAACCAGTCAGGCAGCTTGACCGTGTTGGATACCAGCAGGCCCAGCACCAGCGCGAGCAGCGGCGCCTCGAGGTTGTAGCGCGACGCCTCGACCCATGCGGATGCGGTGAAGATCAACAACGACACCACGAACAGAATCAGAAAGGCGGGCAGAAAACGCGCCAACGAATGCCCCAGGACGGCAAGCCCCGTACCGAACAACAAGGCGAAGGCGGCGAACAGCGCGAGATAGTTCGGCCAGTGGGAAACGACGCCCTGCCAGGCCTCCGCCAGCGTCTTCCACTTCGCCGGCGCCACCGCCAGCCATTTGAGGCTGCTGCCATGGGCGAACAGTGCCCAGGCCACCACGACCACCAGCAGGCCGATCCACGCGGACCACCAGTCTTCGTTGGAAAAGACGCCCCACCGCGCGCGACGTTCGGCGGCAACGCCTTGGGCACCGGCCTGACCGGGCAGAACACGTGTCGCTTCGTTCATCGCAACGCCCTTCACCGAAAGCAAGTAACCGGACGTCCAGACGTCCGGGCGGCCAACGGGAAGAGCCGCAGCGGACACTGTCGGCCCGCCGCCACGCAAAGCGAAATGAGGTTTTGTTCTATCGATATGACCGGCGCATGACCGGACCTGGCGACTATTCAGTGCGCCCCGAGGCCAGACCCAACGACGAAAAGGGACTGGCTTCGCCCACGCTTCACCGCGTCATCGGTGGCGTCATAGCGGGACGCCACCGAAAGGCAAACAAACGTCGCGCATCTTCACACCGGCATGGCGCACCAACAAAGACGGCGGCCCTCCGAGGAAAGCCGCCGTCAATCACCATGTGCCAGGCAATCGAGGATCAGGAAGCCGTGCCACCCACGGTCATCGCGTCCACCTTCAACGTCGGCTGCCCGACGCCCACCGGTACGCTCTGGCCATCCTTGCCGCAAACGCCGACGCCTTCGTCCAGCGCCAGGTCGTTGCCGATCATCGACACACGGGTGAGCACGTCCGGACCGGAGCCGATCAGGGTGGCGCCTTTGACCGGGCGCGTCACCTTGCCATCTTCGATCAGGTAAGCCTCGCTGGCCGAGAACACGAACTTGCCATTGGTGATGTCCACCTGGCCGCCACCGAAGTTGACCGCATAGATGCCTCGCTTCACTGAGCGGATGATCTCCTGCGGATCGTGCTGGCCGGCGAGCATGTAGGTATTGGTCATGCGCGGCATCGGCAGCTGGGCGAATGATTCGCGACGACCGTTGCCCGTGGGTGCCACACCCATCAGCCGTGCATTGAGCTTGTCCTGCATATAGCCCTTGAGGATGCCGTCCTCGATGAGCGTGGTGCATTCGGTGGGTGTACCTTCGTCGTCCACGCTGAGCGAACCGCGGCGGCCCGCGAGGGTGCCGTCGTCGACAACGGTGACGCCCGGGGCGGCCACGCGCTGGCCGATGCGACCGGCGAACGCCGAGCTGCCCTTGCGATTGAAATCGCCCTCGAGGCCATGGCCGATGGCCTCGTGCAGCAGCACGCCCGGCCAACCGGGGCCGAGCACCACGGGCATGCTGCCCGCGGGAGCGTCGACCGCGTCCAGATTCACCAGGGCCTGGCGCACGGCTTCATCGGCAAAGGCCATGGCGCGACCGTTGTCGATCAGCTCACGGTAGCCATAACGGCCACCACCGCCGGCACTACCCTGCTCGCGACGGCTGCCCTGTTCGGCGATCACTTGCACATTCAGGCGCACCAGCGGGCGCACGTCGGCGGCAAGCGTGCCGTCGGAGGCGGCCACCAGCACTGTATCCATGGTCGCGGCCAGGCTGACGATCACCTGCTTCACGCGCGGATCGCGCGAACGTGCATAAGCGTCCACTTCGCGAAGCAGGGCGATCTTGTCCGGATTGGGCAGGCTTTCTACCGGATCGATGGCCGGATAAAGCTGCCGGGCCCCGTTCAGCGCCAGCGGCTTGCCGACGCCATTGCCGCCCTGGGCAATCGCGCGGGCCGCCTTGGAGGCGTCCAGCAGCTGGGGCAACACGATCTCATCGGAGTACGCGAAACCAGTCTTCTCACCGCTGATGGCACGTACGCCCACGCCCTGCTCGATCGAATGGCTACCGTCCTTGACGATGCCCTCCTCCAACAGCCAGGACTCGCTGCGCGAATGCTGGAAATACAGGTCGGCAGCATCGATGGACGGCCCCATCAACTGGGAGAACACGCGGTCGAGATCGCTGGCAGCGAGGCCACCGGGAGCCAGCAAACGACGTTCAGCCTGCGCGATCAGGGAATCCATGGAATCTCAACCGTGTGTAAAGGACCAGACTCTAGCAAGTGGGGGCCGACTGGCGCTGTTTAAAGCCTGTTGCCGATGCTGACGGGCGCGCCAAACAGCTACCATGCGCGCCAACCAGACCCCCCAGCGCCCACGTGAAGGATTACGAGATGAGCGACGTTTCAAAGCACAAGCTGGCCCAGCAGGTGATCGACCGCACCATCAAGGCGCCCATCGAAGAAACACGCGAACTGCTGCACCGGGACGGCGAACTGAGGCCGGGCCATGGCAAGATCAGCAGCGTCATCGCGCTCTCGCTCGGCTTCCTCAGCCTGCTCGGCGTGCTCGCCTTCCATTTCCCCGAATACCTGACCACGCCGGATTTGCGCCACAAGTATTCGGTAGACACGCTGCGCCAGCTGCTGCTGATCGCCCTGCTCGTCGCAGGCGGCATGTCACTGGCAAACATCATCCTGGGCCGCATGCGTCGATTGAGCATGGTTGCTTTTTCGTTGGTGATCGTGGCCACCGCGCTGGGCGGATCGCGCGTGCCGATAGGCGATTTTCCCGACCACACGCCTTACATCGGGCTGGATTGGTTCATCCTCGACCTGCTCGGCTCGACCCTGGTGTTCGTGGTGATCGAGAAGCTGTTCCCGCTGTACAAGGGCCAGAGTCTTTTCCGCAAGGAATGGCAGACCGACCTAAAGCATTTCGCGGTGAATCACTTCATCGTGGGTCTGGCCTTGCTGGTGGTCAACTTTCTGCTGCATCACCTGTTCGGCTGGCTGGTACGCAGCGACTTTCAGCAATTCGTGCAGCACACTCATTTCGTGCCGCAGTTGCTGCTGTGCATTCTCGTCGCGGATCTTGCACAGTACTGGGTGCATCGCGCCTACCACGAGGTGCCATTCCTCTGGCGCTTCCATTCCGTGCACCACAGCGTCAAGACGATGGACTGGCTGGCCGGCTCGCGCCAGCACATGTTCGAGTTGATCGCCACACGCGTATGCGTGCTGGCGCCGCTCTACATACTCGGCTTCAGCGAGGCTGTGATGAACGCCTACATCATCGTGGTGGGCTTCCAGGCCGTGTTCAATCACGCCAACGTGCATCTGCGCTGGGGGCCGCTGAAATACGTCATCGTGACGCCCAACTTTCATCACTGGCATCACGCCTCCGACGATGAAGCCATCGACCGCAACTACGCCGCGCACTACGCCTTTCTGGATTACCTGTTCGGTACGGCGGTGAAGTCGCCGAAGAAATTCCCCGAAAGCTACGGTGTGGTCGGCGACTACATGCCGGATGGCTTCATTCGGCAGCAGATGTTTCCTTTCCACGGCAGCACCAAGCCGCGCGATCCCTTGGCCTGAGCATCGGTCAATGCGCGCTGCTGGTTGCCGGCGCCGGCGATACGCCCGGCAGCATCGGCGGCGTCACCGGTGTTACCGGCGTTGCCGTTGCATCGTGCTTTTCGAGTACCGTGATCGCAGGTTTATCCCAGCTGCCGGTGATCTGGTAGCGTGCACTGGCCACGTGATTGAGCCCTTTGCCCAGGATGCCCTGCGCGAGAAAACCAGCTGCCGCACCGATGGGGCCACCGACCACCACGCCGACAAGCGGCAGGCTGTTTCCTGCATGCGGGGTGGCCAGCACCTGCAGGTCGTAGTCCTTCGCACGCAAGCCGGTGCGCCCATTGATCGAGATTTCAGCGGCAGGGCTGCGAATCTGCAAATTGTCGGTATGGGCATTGCCATCGCTCAGCTTGAAGTCGCCGGCAATCGCATCGAAAGCGAGGCCTTTGCCAAACACGTCGCCGAAATTGAACGAAAGTCGGCGCGGCAAATCGAGCACCGACATCAGGCCGAACAGGCGCGCCACGCCTGGCGTCACTTCAGGCATGCGTCCATCCGTAATATTGATGCTCAGCTTGCCTTCCATATTGGCCAGGTCCATGGCCGAGGGCGCACCGGGCCAACTCGCATCCAGCTTTGCACGCACCTTGCCGCCTGCGAGCAGCCCCTCGAAGCCGAAGGCACCCAGCATGTCGCCCAGGTTGTCCGCCGCAAAATCGATAGCCAGTTGGGAATGACTGTTGCCGGCCGTGCCATTCCAGTCACCCGTGCCATTGATCTGCACACCGCGGGAAAGCGTACGCAACTGGTCGATGTGCAGGCCACGATCGGTCGGCCAGGTTTCCAGGCGCGCATCACCCAACTTGGAGTCACCGAAACGCAGATCACTCACCCAGAGATGGAACGGCGGCAAGGCCGAAGGCGTGATGCCGGTATCCGCAGGATTTGCCGCGGGCGCCACAACGGCCTGCGCCGTCGCCACGGGTTCCGCACCGCCCTTCTTAGGAGGCGGCGAGACATCCTTCGGCCAGTACAGCCGCTGCAGTTGCGCCGTTACGCCACGCTTGTTGAGGTCGACCAGCGGAATGCCAAAGCGCCCGGCCAGTCCGGCGCTCTCGACGTCGACCGTGAGGCCGCCCGATTGCGAGCTCGCCAGCAAATGCATATCGGTAAATGGATGGCCAAACACCAGGGCCTGGTCGGCGTTCACATCAATGCTTTCGAGGCCCGGACCTGAGCCCGTGCCGCTGGCGGCGGCATACTGAACCCAGCCCGTCACGTCGATTTTTGCGGCACGACCGCGGACACGCACGCCCTGGTCGGGCACGGTGTCAGGTGCGCGAGTACCGAACGCAAACGTCGCAGCCAATGACTTGCCGCTATTTTCAGGCAGGCGCAGACGCGCACGCACGACTTGCCCCAAGCTCAACTGCACCTCGCTGCCTGCGGTGGGCAGATTCATATCGACATGCAGGGGCAACGAAACGTCGGCGGGCTTCTTCAAGGGCACGGGTAATTTCAATGCCATGCCGGCAAGCGACGAGTCGACGCTCAATTGCTGCGTGGTGGCGGCCGTGCCATTGGTATGGGCAATGTTGAAACCAATAGCGAAGTCGCTGCGGCCTTCTGCCAGCTGATTCAACCAATCCAGCTGGCTATAGCCCTGGGTCAGCTCACTCATGCTGTAGCGACCGCTCAACTTGGCGGCTAGTACCGTCTCCGGCTTTCCCGTAGCACCTGCGATCGCAAGGTCCAGTTTGGATGGCTGGCCATGAAAATTGGTATCCAGCGGTCCGGCGTGGAAGCCCGCCTTGTCGAACGTGGCGGGTCCCGTAAGCTTGTCCAGCTTGAGGTTCCACTCGGGCGCATTGACGTCGACACCCTTCAGCTGGGCGCGACCATCAAGCAGAAGGTCCTTTGCACTCGCCACCGGCAACGACAAGTGAAAATCGAATGTCCCCGTGCCACCCAGGCTGAGCTTGGACAAGGTGTCAGCCTGATGGATGCCTATCGGGCTCTTGCTCACGAACTCCATCATGCTGGCGCCGGTGCCGCTGCCACTCACATTGAGATCGAGCACGGTGTGGCCCAATTCGGGAATAAGCGCGACCGCCCGATCGACCTTGTTACCCAGTGACTCGCCTGCACTCGCCTCCACCAGCAAGCCGCCGTTGACGAAATTCGCGATCGCGTCCACGCCTTCGGCGCGCGGCCAATCTTTGCCATAGTCGAAGACCAGATCACTCAAAATCGCGCGAGCCTCGAAACGACCTTCGTTGTGATGGAACGGCCAGTCGGCAAGATCGCCTCGCACCAGCACATCGCCACGATCAATCTTGCCGCTGACCAGTGCCCTGTCGAGCCATTCAATCGCGGCCGGAGACATCGAGTCAATGGGCCAAAACATCTTGGCCGCCACGACATCTGCATGACTCAGTGACGCATACATGTCGAGGAAGGGTCGCCCACCGGCATCCGGGAACGCGATTTCGCCGCGCGCCTCTCCACTGAAACCAGCGCCTTCGAACTGGAATGGGTCCGTGCCGATGTGCCAGGCGTCGTCCTGGTGCCAGAACGCCACGTCACCAACGAGACGCGACATCAGCAACGGTTCGCGGAACGAGTGCGGGAAACGCAATACCGTCGCTTGCTCCGGTAGCGACAACGATAGCGCCTCGGCGTCGCCGCGCAGCTCACCCTGCAAACCATCCACGCCAGGCAGCTTGCCGACTGGGTCGATCGCCAGCCCCTTGAACGCGACGTCGAGCGTCTGCAGCCCTTCGGCCTTGTTCCAGTGCATGACCGCTTGCGTCACTGCACCTCGCGGCTTTCCACCACCGACCCATTGCGCAAGGCCGGGTGACAGCTGCGGCTTGAGTGCCAGCCATGGCACGAGCGGCGCCAGTTGTAGATTTCTCGCCGCCAGGTCGACATGTGCCTGGTCGGTACTCATGGACTGGAAGCTCGCAGCCAACGCCCCCTGGTCATCGCCTGCCCAACGTAGCTCGTAGCTGTCCTCGCCCAATCTCAGTTCAGCCAGACCGTCCAACGCCGGAACGTTGACCCGGGCGCCATCGGGGTTGAGCACGGACAGTTGCAGGAGATGGAAGCGCGTCAGGTTGCGCACCACCTTCGCATCGCGCCAATCGAGCCAGCTCTCGAACGAACCACTGACCGCTTTCAACCGAATAGCCGCCCAGATCGATGCGACGCGGACATCGCATGAAGATCGACATCCGTACCGCTTATCCACACTTTTCCGTCGGCACCGTCGCGACTGAAACTGCCGGCGCCACGCAAACGACCAGGCGCCCCCTCTCGCCGCAGCAGGGCACCGACACGGACGCGGCCTCCCTGCCGGCTCAGGCGCAGCTGATCGGCAATGAGCGTGTAGTGTTTGTTGACCTGGTTATCGGTGATTTCCAACCGGGTATCACGCAACCACAGGCCAATCGACAACTGCCCAAAGGCGGGGTTCTGGCGCTCCTGACCGCCCGCCAGGCCAATGCCGTTGATGTGCCAGGTGCCGTCCGCGTCGCGGCTCATGTCCAGTTGCATGCCCCGCGCGCGCAGGTTCACCAGGTGCCGCGTCGGCAGCAGCCAGCCGCCAAGGTCGAGCTTGAGTTCCGCTTCCGGAATATGCAGCGGCGCACCACCATCGCCAGCCCCCACGGTGACATCGCGCACCACGAACAAGGGGCCGGACGGTTGCGCATAGCCTTTCACCGACTGGAAGCTCACCGGACGCTGCAACTTCGCGCTGAGCCGCGCCGCCACCCACTCCGGGTGGCTCGCCAACGCGGGCAGCAACAGCTGGGTGAGGGCCATCAGCACGGCGAGCGAAATCACGACTACGCCGACGACCCAGCTCAACAGCCGGGCTCCCTGCTGCAGGCGTTTTTGCCAGATGGCGCTCACGGCTGACTCACCACACGACAGTCCCTCGGCGCGCGCGGTATCAGATGCTTACAGGAGGACCACATCGAACTGTTCCTGCGAATAATGCTCTTCGGCCTGAAAGCGTATGCTTTTGGAGATGAACTCTTCCAATTCGGCGACCGCGCTGGACTCCTCCTCGAGGATGCGGCCGACCACCTTGGGGCTGGCCATGACCAGCAGTTTCTCGGTATTGAACTGGCGAACCGCCCGGGTGATTTCCCGGAAAATCTCGTAAGTCACGGTTTCGGCCGTCTTGACCGTGCCGCGCCCACTGCAGGCCGGACAGGGTTCGCATAGCTGGCGCTCGAGGCTTTCGGTGGTGCGCTTGCGCGTCATCTCCACCAGGCCAAGCGCCGACATCGGATAGACGGTGGTCTTGGCATGGTCCCGCGCCAGGCCCTTTTCGAGCATGCGCAATACCTGCCGCTTGTGCTCTTCGTCCGTCATGTCGATAAAGTCGATGATGATGATGCCGCCGAGGTTGCGCAGTCGCAGCTGGCGCGCCGCTGCCTGTGCGGCCTCCAGGTTGGTGCGGTAAACGGTTTCCTCGAGATTTCGCGTACCGAGATAGCCACCGGTGTTCACATCGATGGTGGTCATCGCCTCGGTCTGGTCGACGATCAGGTAACCACCCGACTTGAGCGGCACCTCCTTCTTCAGCGCGCGCTGGATTTCGTCTTCCACGCCGTACAGGTCGAAGATCGGTCGCTCGCCCGCGTAGTGCTCCATCCGATCGTCGAGGTGGGGCATGAACTTGTGCACGAACTTGACGACCTTTTCGAAGGTTTCGCGCGAATCCACGCGCACTTTTTCGATGTCGTCATTGAGCATGTCGCGCAGGCTGCGCAGCGGCAACGAGAGTTCCTCGTACACGCGCTCGCCGACCTTGGCCTTGACGATGTTTTCCTGCACTACGCGCCAGACCTTGCCCAGGTAGGTGACGTCGAAGGCCAGCGATTCGGCGGTCTGCTCCTCGGCATTGGTGCGCACGATATAGCCGAGCCGAGGACTGCCAGGGATGTCCTCGCCGATCAGCGGCGTCAGCACGTCCTTCAGGCGCTGACGCTCTGCCTCGTTCTCGATGCGTGCCGAGATACCCAGCGTGCGGGCATGCGGCAGCAGCACCAGGTAGCGCGAGGGAATGGACAGGTGGGTGGAAAGCCGGGCGCCCTTGGTGCCAATCGGGTCCTTCACCACCTGCACCACGATCTCCTGACCCTCGTGGACCAGCTCGCTGATCGATGGCACCTGGCCGTTGCCCGCCGCCGACAATTCGGCGCCATCGGCTGCGATGGGCAGCGCCGGCCTCAGGATGTCCGATGCATGCAGGAAGGCAGCGCGCTCCAACCCGATGTCGACGAAGACCGCCTGCATGCCAGGCATGACCCGCTGCACCCGACCCTTGTAGACATTGCCCACGTAGCCGCGCCGGGAGGCCCGCTCCACGTGCACCTCCTGCAACATGCCGTTCTCTACCACGCCGACGCGAGTCTCGCGCGGGGTCACGTTGATCAGGATTTCTTCGCTCACCGGGCACTCCCCTGGATGGACGATCTTTATAGCGGCACTACGCGCACACTGTCGATGCATGTCGCGTGTCGCCGACGACAGTTTCGGCGTCATCCCTAGCTGGCTTCTCAAATACCGTAAAAATGGGGAGATTCATGTACCGGGCAGTGTTCCATTAGGCCACGGTAGCCAGCCGCCGTTATGCTTGCTGACGATGCGCCATCCGATGCTTCCCGATCTGTTGCAGCCCGGTTTGCGGCTGGTGTTTTGCGGCACCGCAGCCGGTCGCCGCTCGGCCGTCGAGGGTGCCTATTACGCTCATCCCGGCAACCAGTTCTGGCGCGCCCTGCATGCCGTGCAGCTGACACCACGCCAGTTTGCACCCGCCGAGTTCCCGCTGCTGCCGACGCTGGGTATCGGACTGACCGACCTGGCCAAGCACCATTGGGGCAACGACGACGAGCTGCCGCGCGACGCCTTCGATGTACTTGCGCTACGCGCCAAGATCGAACGCCATGCACCGCGCCTGCTCGCCTTCACCAGCAAGGCGGCGGCCCGTGCCGTGCTCGGCCCCTCGATTGCCTACGGCTGGCAACGCGAGCACATCAACGAGACCCGGCTTTACGTCTTGCCTTCGCCTTCCGGACAAGCACGCGGGCATTGGGATATCGGGCCTTGGCAGGCACTGGCCGATGGTTTTCGTGCCCTGTGAACCCGGCTCAGGAACGCGCGTAGTCACCCAGTGCTTCGGCCAGATGCTCAAACAGCCGTCGCACTCGCAGGCTTTGGCGCAGATCCTCATGCATCACCACCCAGGTCTCCATGGATAGCGACAGCTGGGTCGACAACAGTCGTACCAGTTGTGCGTCACGTCGGGCCAGATTGACCTGTGCCACGGCAATGCCGAATCCTGCCCGTAGGGCCGCCAACGCAGCCAGGTCGCTGTCGGTGCGCCATGCAAAGTTCTCTCGGACATAGGGCAAGCCCTGCGGTCTCATTCGGCGGATATAGGGCATTTCGGTGTCGAACCCGATCAGTGCGTGCCTGGCGAGGTCGGCGAGCGAGTCGGGGTGCCCGTAGGTGTCGAGATAGCGCTGATGGGCGAACAACCCCAGCTCGACCCTGCCTACGTGGCGCGCCACCAGCGCTTCCTGCGTGGGCTGCACCATGCGTATGGCGATATCGGCGTCGCGCCGCAGGATGTCCGCCGGCTGATTCGACAAGGACAGCTCGATCACGATGCCGGGATGCCGCTCGCGAAATGCCGTGAGGATCGCTGGCAACACCTCGGCACCGATGACCTCGCTGGCGCTGATGCGCACGGCACCGCTGACTCTTCCCGCCCTGCCGAGGCGGTACGCCGCATGGCGGCCGATGCCGCGCCATGGCCTGGGCGTGGGGTACCAGTTCGTGCGCCAGATCCGTGGGCGTCAGTCCCTGCGGCGAGCGTGCGAACAAGACCGACCCCGAGTGCCGACTCCAGCTCGCGCATATGCCGCCCCAGGCTGGGCTGGGTCATACCCAGCGCCCGGGCGGCGGCCGACAAGCTGCCCTCGCGCATGACCGCGAGGAAGGATCGGTACAACTCCCAGCCGGGATCCGGATTGGTCATGCATATTTGTATAGCAGATCTTCGCCATTAGGCAATTTTCTTTTACGTGACGGCCGCGCATGCTGGTCCCAACTTCATTGAGGGCACGGCCATGAATGCACAGCGGACAGCCTTGGTCATTGGCGCCAACGGCGGCATCGGCAGCGAAGCCTGCATGGCGCTGCGGAGGCATGGCTGGAAACTGCGCGCCCTGGTGCGCACGGCGCCGGTGGAATCCGGCAAGGACGGCGTCGAATGGATCAGCGGTGATGCCATGCGTGCCGACGATGTGTTGAGCGCGGCCGACGGCGTGGATGTGATCGTCCACGCCGTGAACCCGCCCGCTTACCGCGGCTGGGACAAGCTGGTGCTGCCGATGCTGGACAGCACCATCGCCGCCGCCCGTGCTGCCGGGGCGCGTATCGTGTTGCCGGGCACCATCTATAACTACGGGCCGGACGCTTTCCCGCGCCTTACCGAAGACTCCTCCCAGCATCCGCCCACACGCAAGGGGGAGATCCGCGCCGAGATGGAGCGTCGGCTGAAAGGCGCCACCGAGCACGGCGTGCGTGTCCTTATCCTGCGCTGCGGCGATTTCTTCGGGCCACGCGCAGGCAACAACTGGCTCGCCCAAGGGCTGATCCGCGCGGGTTCCCCCATCAAACAAGTCAGCTACCCCGGCGACTACGCCGTCGGTCACAGCTGGGCCTATCTGCCCGACGTCGGCGAAGTCCTGGCGCGATTGCTGGATCGCGAAGCCGGCCTGGGTGGCTTCGAAAGCTTCCATTTCGGCGGCTATTGGCTGGACGGTCACGCCATGCTGGACGCGATCCGCCGCACCACCGGCAACCCGCGTATCAAGGCTGGCCGCTTCCCCTGGTGGCTGGCGCGGGTGGCATCGCCCTTCAACGAGACGACGCGCGAGCTATGCAAGATGCGCTACCTGTGGCGCGAACCGATTCGCCTTGACGATGCCAAGCTGCAAGCCTTTCTTGGCGGCGGCCTCTATACACCGCTCGACGAAGCCCTGAGCCGGGCGCTGATAGGGGTCGGCTGCATGGCAGCGACACCGGCCACACCAGCGGCGCATCGCACCGCATGATGCGGTGCTGCACCTAGGGATGCTCTGATCAACTCTGCGCAGGCGTGATGATGTCCAGAAGGCCCGCAGGCGGTGTTGCGTGGCGCTGGGAAGACTGGCCGTCTTGCCAAGCCGCGCGGCACCGCCTGCGGGCCTTCTGGACATCACCCCATCACATTGAATTCAAGACGTTGGGGCCGGTCCTGTCTGTCCGCATCCCTTCGGTGCGCCGGCTCGACAGACCACCAGTCTGCCTTCGCCGACTCCCCTGTGGTCTGCGAACAGACAGGACCGGTGACGCCTACGCAGAGTTAATCAGAGCATCCCTAGGGCCGGTTCACACTCTCCGCGTGGCCCGCGGAGAGTGTGAGCAGGCCCTAATCGATCGGCGTGTGCCGATACTTGATCACGTCACGCTCAAGTATCGGCGATGCCTTGTTGGACCATGACTGGCGGATATAGGTAACCACGGCAGCCACATCGCTGTCGTTGAGCTGTTGCGCAAACGGTGGCATCGAGTACGGCCGCGGGTTGCCGTCTGTGACAGGCGAAAATCCCCCGAGCAGGACGGCCCGCATCGCGTTGATGCCGGTCGGCTCGTTGACCGACGAATTGCCACTGAGGGGTGGATAGACACCGGCGACACCCTCGCCATTATCGCCATGGCAGTCGGCGCAGCGCGCGGCATACACCTTCGCCCCCTGGGCAAGGATCGGCTTGGTATCGAGCGGGGATTTGTCTTCCGGCATCAACGGACGCGGCGGCAGCGATTGCAGATAGGTAGCGATCGCGCGCAGATCGTCTTCATGCATGTGCTGCGTGCTCTTCGCCACCACTTCGGCCATCGGGCCGAACGCGGTGCCGCGTGCCGACTGACCGTTCTTGAGCAGATCGAAGATGTCCTGCTCACTCCAGCCACTCAGACCACCATTGGCCTTCATGCTGAGATCGGGGGCATACCAGTCCAGCGTGGGAATCTGCCCGCCGGCCAGCGAGGGGCTGCTCTGCATGCCACCCAACGAATCGCGTGGCGCATGGCATTCGTTGCAGTGCCCCAGACCCTGCACGAGGTAAGCGCCTCGATTCCATGCTTCCGACTGGGAGGGATCGGGCTGATACACACCCTCCTGGAAATACAGCGCGCGCCATGCCTTGAGACTGCTGCGGACGTTGTAGGGAAAACCTAGCCCCAGCGGCTTGGCGGGCTGATGCACCGGCGCCAGCGATTGCAGGTAGGCGAAGATCGCCAATGCATCGTCGTGGGTGACCTTGGTGAACGAGGTGTACGAGAACGCCGGATACAGCAGCTCGCCGTGACGCCCCTTGCCGCTATGCAGCGCCTGCCAGAAATCCTCGAAGCTCCAGTCGCCCAGGCCAGTCTCCCGATCGGGCGTGATATTGGGCGCGGGGATGTTGCCGAACGGCGTCGCCAGCACTCGGCCACCGGCGTAGCGCGCACCGCCCTGCTCGGTATGACATGACGCGCAATCACCCGCCGCAGCGAGATACTTGCCCTTGGCGATGAGCGCGGGATCCTTCAGCGTGGTGGCATCCACCTGGCTGGCTGCCTGCGATACCGGCGGCGTCTTGCCACCACGTAACAACCAGCCGCCGACAAGCACCAAGGCCAGCAGCACGATAACAATGACGATGAAACGCATACGCTTCATGCGCCGTCTCCCTTATCGCGAAGCACGCCGCAATGCAGCGGCGGCGTCACTGAACCCGCGGCTTGGGCATGCATATCCGCCGGCAGCTCACGTCCCGCCAGCCAGGCGGATACGGCGCTGATATCCGACGCGCTCAAACGGTTCGCAATGTCCGACATGCAATCCGGTGCCACCGTGGCGCGCGTCTTCGTGCGCCACGAACCAAGCTGGGAACTGATGTAGTCATAGGGCAGCCCTACCAGGCCTGGAATATCCGGTTGCACGCCGGTCAGCTGACTGCCGTGGCAAGCGGTACATGGCGGAATTTGGCGCGAGGAGTCGCCATGGGTCACCAGCTGCTCGCCGCGCTTGAGCGCATCGGCGGAGAGCGGCGGCATGGGCGAGCGGCTGTACGGGACTTCTTGCGCGGAGAAGTACTCGGCGATCTCATGCATGTACTCGGGGCTCAGTTGGCGCACCGTGTATTCCATCGGGCCGTACTTGCGCAGGCCGTCCTGGAAATCCTTCAATTGACGCGCAAGATAGCCGGCCGGCTTGCCTGCCAATCGCGGAAAGAATCCGCTTTCGGGCGTGCCCTCACCGTGTACGCCATGGCAAGCCGTGCATGCGGCGATGCGCTGCTGAAGCGTGTCGGGAATGCGCACAGGCGACGCCTCGTCCGCGTGTACCGCCGCCGTACGTATGACGAAATACAGGATGCATGCGCTGACGACACGCGTGGCCTGGCACAGCTTCGCTGAGAGCCGTTTCATGATGATTCCGTATCCGCGCCGCTAACCGGGAGATCATCCTGGCGAAGACACCAGGTGCAATGAGTCAGCCACCGCTGTGCGAGGACTGCTCAGCGCCGGCCCGCTCGATTATAGATCGCCGCCGATATCGAACGACGCCGGATACGGCCAAAGTGGGAGTTCGCGACATCGTGTCGCAGCGGATTGTCCCTGACGCGCCGCATGTCTTTGTCCGCCCCATTCCATCGCGCCGGACCAAGCCAATCATCGCCGAATCAGGCGGATGCCACCTGTTGAAAGGAGATCACGGGCGACGCAAAAGGGGCGGCGCGCAAGGCGTCGTGCAACAGCAGCGAAACACAAAGCTGATCATGCGTATCACGCTGATGAACCGTACCACCGTAGATCTGCGCGCGATCATGAATGCTCGACATGCCCTGACCGTTCGTGCCTAGCAGCGAAACCACCTGCTTCCATTCCAGCGCAGGCTTGCCTCGATGAGCCGGCACCGCGCGAGCACAGGTCATCCGCATGACCACCCAACGCCGCCCGTGCGTTTGACCACCGCGGATCTGCAGACGGATTCGCCTGACCGGCTCGCGGGCGAGCACATAGACCATCATTTCGCACGCCAGGCGATACAGCATCATATGGACGTCCGGAGCCAGCAGCTCCAGCTCGCTCCCCGCCAGATCACATTCGTAGGTGGCGCCCACCAGCGACGCAGCCCGTAACAGGGGGCCATCCCGAAACGTCGCCGGAACGCCACGCTCCCGCCAGGTACGCGGATAGAGCGCATCGGCGAGCCGATGCATCTCGTGCTGCGTGATGGCGGCATGCCGGGAATACATATGTTCCAGATTGTCCGGCAGCACGGGACGCAACCGATCGAGCAAGCGCTTCTGACTGTCTCGCATCGACAGACCGATGCGTTCGAGCGCCTCGGCCGTCTGCCGCAAGCGCAGCTCTTCCTGGTACAGCCCCTGCTGCGCCAGCTCGAAGCCACGCAGCGCGTCACCCGTGTCGCTCGTATCGTGCTGGTCCGCTTCGACGCGCGGAGCAAGACGTGAGCCGAGCAAGAGCAAGGTCGAAATGGCAAAGGCAATCAGCGTCTGCGCCTGGATCACCGAGGGATCGCGCACCACCGTTTCGGTCAGCTGGACCGCCACGCTCGCCAGCGTGCCGGCCGCTGCGGCACCGGGCCATCCATGCCGCAGGGTCATCCAGGCCACCGGCAGGAACATGGCAATGCGGCACACCTGCATGGTTTCCGCGTTACCCACGGACGCCAGCCACGTCAGCAGCAACAACGGCGGCACCACGCCAAGCACACAATCACTGGAGAAACGCCCGCGCAGCGCGGCAAGCCATGCCGCCGGTGTCCTGACAGCAGGAAGCCAAAGCCGCAACGCCATCACAGCGGGCGCCAGCGTGAGCGCGCCCATGAAGCCGCCGAGAAAATACCCGAGCACGATACGGGCGGTTATCGCTGGCGCCTGTTGGCCATGTGGCATCTGCATCGTCGCCAGCGTCGCGGTGCTGGCCAGTGCCGTCACCAACGCCCCCACCAGAATCGTCGACAACACCATCGCCATGTTGACCCGGCCATCGGTGTGGAAAAGCGGCATGCGACGACGGCACCAGGCAAACGCTGGCGCACTGAATAGGATGGGCGGTATGGACATCAGGCTAGCCCAGAGCCAGCCGAAATCCTGCTGATTGCTCCAGCCCAGGTAGGTGACCGGCATGGTTTCGCCAACGATCAGCGCAGGCCAGTAGCGGTACGGCACGAGCAGCAGACAGGCCACGCGCAGACCGGCGGGCAGGTTCCAGTGCGAAACCGACATGCTGCGCAAAAGCATGTAGGACGCGGCATAGGCCAGGGCTACGGCCACATGCCCCATCCAGCCATCCCAGCGCAGGCGCACCCACGATGCGCCCCCCCCTTTTGTCGCCATGTCTTTCAAATGCTGCCCTGGCCCTGCCGGCTGATGCATCCGGCAACTAAGGCCGGTCGCTGGTTTGATCATGTCGTGCGGTTCGCGACGACACTCGTCTAAAGCCTTCGTCCCAATCACGCGCGTTGACGCGAATTTGATCACAAATTCATCAGTTATTCATCCCTGACGCGAGGCCGCTCCAACCTGATCGTTCGGCGAATCAAGCCGTAGCCGCGCGCCTCGCTACACCATGCAAAAGATAAGCCCGGCATCAGCCGGGCTTTCCAGAAACGGAGGGCGTGAGTCGAGGCCCCAACGTAGGCGCGTCAGCCGCGCACGCCCACCGACTTGCGCACGATCAGCATGGCCAGCTCCAGCGATTGTTCGTAGTTGAGACGTGGATCGACCATGGATTTGTAGGCACGGTCGAGGTCCGCCTCATTCAGATCGCGCGCGCCCCCCATGCACTCGGTCACGTCCTCCCCGGTCAACTCCAGATGCACGCCACCCAATCGCGTGCCAGCCGCCGCATGGATATCGAAGGCCTGGTCCAGCTCGCCGCGGATATTGTCAAAACGGCGCGTCTTGTAGCCGTTCGAGGTGGTTTCCGTATTGCCGTGCATGGGATCGGCCACCCACAACACACGCCGGCCCTCACGCTTCACCGCGTCCAGCAATGGCGGCAAGGCGCTGCCAATCTGCGCAGTGCCCATGCGATGGATCAGGGTGAGCCTGCCCGGCTCTTCGTCGGGATTGAGCACTTCGATCAGCGGCAACAACTGTGCCGGCGTGACCGACGGCCCGACCTTCACGGCGATCGGGTTGCGAATGCCGCGGAAGTACTCCACGTGCGCCCCATCCAGCGCGGCCGTGCGCATGCCGATCCAGGGGAAATGGGTGGACAGGTTGAACCAGCCGCGATGCCTCGGCACCTGACGCGTAAGCGCCTCTTCGTAATGCAGCAACAGCGCTTCGTGCGACGTGAAGAAATCGACGCGTGAGAACCCTGCGATAGGACCGGCCAGCGTTTCCATGAAACGCAGCGAGTCGCCGATCGCCGCCACCATGCGCCGGTACTCGGCTGCCAGCGGCGAATGCTCGACCCAGGCCGAGTCCCAGTATTCGGGGTGATGCAGGTCGGCGAAACCGCCGTCGATCAGGGCGCGCACAAAGTTCATGGTCAGCGCGGAATGCGCATGCGCCTGGATCAGGCGTTGCGGGTCGGCGCGGCGCGCCTCCGGCGTGAAATCCGGGCTGTTGACCAGATCACCGCGGAAACTGGGCAGCGTCACGCCGTCACGGGTCTCCGTATCAGTGGAGCGTGGTTTCGCGTACTGACCGGCGAAGCGACCCACACGCAGTACCGGCTTTTTCAAGCCATGCACCAGCACCAGGCTCATCTGCAGCAGCACCTTGAGCCGATTGGAGATGATCGGGCTGGTGCAATCGGCAAAGCTCTCGGCGCAATCACCACCCTGCAGCACAAAGCGCTGGCCTTCCTGTGCTTCCGCCAAGGCCTCCTTGAGCGCCAACACCTCCCACGACGTCACCAGCGGCGGAAGCGAGACAAGCAGACCGGTGGCACGAGCCAGCTCGGCCGCGTCCTCATACAACGGCTGCTGCAGGGCTTGCCGCTGCTGCCAACTGCCTGGGCTCCAGCCGGCTGGAACTTGAATGGATGCAGGGCCAATGGACATGACGTGAGACATCAGGGAGCAGCCAGTCAGGCGCGCTTACGCGCAACCACGTAGATAGCGACAAAAACCAACAGCACGTACCAGACAAGCGTCCAGGCCGGCATGGGCAGGCCAAATACGGGCTCGATCTTGGCGCACTCGCCTGAACCAGTGAACACCATCTTTAGCACTTTGGCGAACGGGAACGTATCCACCATGTAGCCCAGATTCGGGCCGCAGGACGGAATCTGGTCGGCCGGCAACGTCTGCAACCATAAATGCCTGCTTGCCGTTGCGATGCCACCGAAAGCGCCCAACAGCACTCCCACGGTATACACCGAACGACCACCATCGCGCGGCGCGTGCAGGCCGCCGATGAGGAAAAATACCGCCATCACCAGGAAGGCAATGCGCTGAAAAATGCACAAGGGGCATGGAATCATGCCCAGCACGTGCTCCGCATACAGGGCATAGCCGAGCAGCGCTGCGCAGATAAAAAAGCCAACGAGATAGGTAGTGCGGAACGACCAGCGGAAAGGGTTCATGGCAGCCATGTTGCGTTGCGAAAGATCGACATTAACCGCTTGCCCCGCCCCTGTCAGCCCTGCCCAACCGCCTCCATTCGCCGCACCCGCCCCTCGGTAGGAACGCACCCAGTGCGCGGCCGCGGCGCGGCGACCTTGCCTCTTGAATCGGCTTTTGTGGGAAAGGCTCGGCGGCTTAGCTTCGTAGGCTTTCGCGCACTGGGTGCGCTCCTACAGGAGAATGCTATTCCTGGAACGCAAAAAACCCCGGCAGGTAACCCGGCCGGGGTTTCATGGAACACTTATTGAAGCTGCTTACTCGGCAGCCTCTTGGACGTGCGGGCGATCGACCAGCTCGACGTACGCCATCGGCGCGTTGTCGCCGACGCGGAAGCCGCACTTGAGGATGCGCAGGTAGCCGCCCTTGACGCTCGCGGTAACGCGGACCGAGCTCGACGAACAGCTTGCCGACGGCTTCCTTGTCGCGCAGACGCGCGAAAGCGAGGCGCCGATTGGCAACGCCATCGGTCTTGGCGAGCGTGATCAGCGGCTCGGCGACGCGACGGAGTTCCTTCGCCTTCGGAAGGGTGGTGCGGATCAGCTCGTGCTTGATCAGCGACGACGGCCATGTTCTTGAACATCGCTTCGCGGTGGCTGCTCGTGCGGTTGAGCTTGCGACCGGATTTCTGGTGACGCATGGCAATACTCTCTATGTCTGATTGTTATGAAAAGTCCGGCGATAGGCCGGACTTCCCGCGGTTACCCGCTGATGAAGCCCTTCTTACAACGGGCTCGTTATTGAGCAGACGGCGCGGCCTTTCGTATCGCGAAATCCGGGTCATCACGCTTGCCGAAGATCGCGACGAAGGCGGCTACCGAAAAATCGCACGGTTCTGCGACCACGCGGCAGCTGCGAACGCATCGAGACGCGAGTTGCCGCAAATGCCGATCGCGATCGCGAACGATCGAAATCATCAGCCCAGCTGCATGCCGTGGGACAAGCCCGGCGGCGGCCAGTTTTCGAGCTTCATGCCGAGCGGCCAGACCACGACGCACCCAGCACGTCCTTGATCTCGGTCAGCGACTTCTTGCCGAGGTTCGGCGTCTTCAGCAGCTCGACTTCGGTCTTCTGCACGAGATCGCCGATGTAGTAGATGCTCTCGGCCTTCAGGCAGTTCGCCGAACGCACGGTGAGCTCCAGATCGTCGATCGGACGCAGCAGCAGCGGATCGACACCGCCCTTCTCGGCCTTGTCGCGTCGCGCTCTCGCGACGCGAGAAGTCACCGAACACCGACAGCTGATCTTGCAGGATTTCGGCGGCCTTGCGAACCGCGTCTTCCGCATCGATGGTGCCGTTGGTCTCGATATCCAGCACCAGCTTGTCGAGGTCGGTGCGCTGCTCCACACGGGCGCGTCGACTTCGTAGGCCACGCGAAGCACCGGCGCAGAACGACGCGTCGAGCTGCAGGCGACCGATCGGACGAGCTTCATCGTCCGGAGTGCTGGCGCGCGCTGGCCGGCTGATAGCCGACGCCGCGACGCACCTTCAAACGCATGTTGAGTGCGATGTCCTTGGTCAGATGGCAGATCACATGCTCGGGGTTGATGATTTCCACCGAGTGGTCGACGGCGATATCGCCGGCGGTGACCACGCCCTTGCCCTTCTTGGCCAAGGTCAGGGTGACTTCGTCACCCGAATGCTGACGGATAGCCACGTCCTTGAGGTTCAGCAGGACTTCGATCACGTCCTCCTGCAGACCCTCAAGCGTGGTGTATTCGTGCAGCACGCCATCGATTTCCACCTCGACGATGGCACTGCCAGGGATCGACGAGAGCAGCACGCGGCGCAGCGCGTTGCCCAGGGTGTGGCCGAAACCACGCTCGAGCGGCTCGACCACCACCTTGGCGCGGTTGGCTCCGAGTTGCTCGACGCTGAGGCCGCGAGGCCGCAGCACGCTAGTAGACGAAACTGCCATGCAGGGCTCCGGTTGATTACTTCGAGTAAAGCTCGACGATCAGGCTCTCGTTGATGTCGGACGGCAGATCACCGCGGTCCGGCATCGACTTGAACGTGCCCTCGAACTTCTTGGCGTCGACTTCCACCCACTGGGGGCGCAGGTCCATGTCTGCGAACACGGTCGCCGCTTCCTGCACGCGCAGCTGGGTACGCGCACGCTCGGTGAGCGCCACTGCATCACCCGGACGCACCTGGTAGGAAGGAATGTTCACCTTCTTGCCATTGACCAGGACAGCCTTGTGCGCTGACCAGCTGGCGGGCCTGGGCACGCGTCACCGCGAAACCCATGCGGTAGACGACGTTGTCCAGACGGCTCTCGAGCATGACGCAGCAGGTTCTCACCCGTATTGCCCTTGAGGGTCGACGCCTTGGAGTAGTAGTTGCTGAACTGACGCTCGAGCACACCGTAGATGCGCTTGACCTTCTGCTTTTCACGCAGCTGGTTCGCATAGTCCGACATGCGCATGCGCTTGTTGGCGCCATGCTGGCCGGGCTTGTTTTCCAGTTTGCACTTCGAGTCGAGGGCGCGAGCCGGACTCTTCAGGCTGAGATCTGCACCCTCACGACGGGCGAGTTTGCAGGTAGCTCCACGATAACGGGCCATGGGTATGCTCCTTAGACTCGACGCTTCTTCGGCGGACGGCAGCCGTTGTGCGGAATCGGCGTGACGTCGATGATGTTGAGTGACCTTGTAGCCCAGAGCGTTCAGCGAACGCACGGCCGACTCGCGGCCCGGGCCGGGGCCCTTGATGCGGACTTCCACGGTCTTCACGCCGTAGTCGCCAGCAGCGCGGCCAGCCTTTTCGGCGGCAACCTGCGCTGCAAACGGGGTCGACTTGCGCGAGCCGCGGAAACCCGCGCCGCCCGCCGTCGCCCACGACAGGGCGTTGCCCTGGCGATCGGTGATCGTGACGATGGTGTTGTTGAAGGAGGCTTGCACGTGGGCCACGGCATCCGTGACAACGCGCTTGATCTTCTTCTTGGTCTTGACCGGCTTAGCCATATTCGGGATCCGTTACTTCTTGATCGCGCGACGAGGACCCTTGCGGGTACGTGCGTTGGTACGCGTGCGCTGGCCGCGCACCGGCAAACCACGACGATGACGCAGGCCGCGGTAGCAACCCAGATCCATCAGACGCTTAATGGCGATACCCACTTCGCGACGAAGATCGCCTTCGACGACATACTTGCCGATTTCGTGACGAAGCTTCTCGACTTCGCCCTCACTCAGGGACTTGATCTGCGTGGTCGGAACCACGCCCGCGTCCACACAGACCTTCTTGGCCCGGCTGCGGCCGATCCCATAAATGCTTTGCAGGCCAACCCAGACATGCTTCTGGACCGGCAAATTGACACCCGCGATGCGCGCCATGATGTACTTTCTCCGATGCGTTTCGTGCGCGGTAAACGCGCAATTCTAACCTTAATTAACCCAACAGGAAAGCCCTGCGGCACTCAGGTGCCGCCACTCTCCGATCCGGACCAAGCTCTACCACCCCAGCAGCCATCAGTTGCGGCGGAGATTGGCCTTCTTGAGCAGACTTTCGTACTGGTGACTGACCAAGTGCGCCTGCACCTGAGCAGTAAAATCCATCACCACAACCACCACGATCAGCAGAGAGGTGCCGCCGAAGTAGAACGGGACGTGCCAAGCTTTTCTGCATGAACGATGGAACCAGACAGACCAGCACCAGGTACAACGCGCCGACACCGGTGAGACGGGTCATGACGTTATCGATGTAGTCCGCCGTCGAGCGGCCCGGACGGATGCCCGGAATCAGCGCGCCGGAGCGCTTGAGATTGTCCGCCGTCTCCTGCGAGTTGAACACGATCGCCGTGTAGAAGAAGGCGAACGTGATCACCAGCACCGCGAAGACGATGTCGTACAGGGGCTCGCCCGGGGTCAACGCCTGGGTCAGTTCCTGCACCCAGCGCGACTGATGCCCTGCGCCGAACCAGCTCGCCGCGGTTGCCGGGAACAGCAGCAAGCTCGAGGCGAAGATCGGCGGAATCACGCCCGCCATGTTGATCTTGAGCGGCAGATGCGAGGTCTGGTTCATATAGGCCCGCTGCCCGCCGGAGCGTCGTGCGTAGTTCACGGTAATGCGCCGCTGGGCGCGCTCCATGAAGACCACGAACGCCGTCACTG
The DNA here is from genome assembly GCA_963765335.1 of uncultured Gammaproteobacteria bacterium. Taxonomy (GTDB): domain Bacteria; phylum Pseudomonadota; class Gammaproteobacteria; order Xanthomonadales; family Rhodanobacteraceae; genus Dyella. The sequence continues at coordinate 88,178 of CAVXWA010000009.1, forward strand.
CGAGAATCAGGCCCACCACCATGATCATCTTGATCACGGACAGCTCGCCGTTGCTTGCCATGGTCAGCGTATGGGCCACCGCACCGGGCAGGCCGGAGACGATGCCGGCGAAGATCAGCAGCGAAATGCCGTTGCCGATACCGCGCTCGGTGATCTGCTCACCCAACCACATCAGGAACATCGTGCCGGCCGTCAGGCCAACCACCGACGACATGACGAAACCCATGCCAGGCGTATACACCACCGGCGCGCCACCCAGAGCGGTTTGCTTCTGCAACGCCATGGCGATGCTGAACGCCTGGAATGCCGCCAGACCCACCGTACCAAAGCGGGTGTAGGTGGTCATCTTGCGACGACCGGCCTCACCTTCCTTGCGCAGGGCCTGAAGGCTCGGGATCACCGAACCCATCATCTGCACCACGATGGATGCAGAGATGTAAGGCACCACGCCGAGCGCGAACACCGAGAAGCGTGCCAGCGAGCCACCCGAGAACATGTTGAACATGTTCATCAGGCCGCCGCCCTGCTCGATGAGGTTCGTCATGGCTTCCGGGTTGACGCCGGGAACCGGGATGAAGGAACCGAGACGGAAGACGATCAGCGCACCAATCACAAAGAAGATGCGCTGACGCAGTTCCGTCAGTTTGCCGAGCGATCCGAGCGATGTGCCCTGGGCTGACGCCACGTGATTACTCCACGCTGCCGCCGGCAGCTTCGATAGCTGCCTTGGCACCGGCCGTGGCGAGCACGCCGGAAAGCTTGACTGCACGGCCGATTTCGCCCTTGGCGACGACCTTGACCTTCTTCGCGCGGCTGTCGATCAGACCGGCCTGATGCAGGACGATCGCGTCGATCACGTCAGCCTTGAGGGAGGCGAGCTGGTACAGGAACACTTCCTGGCTCTCGGCCTTCTTCAGCGAACGGAAACCGACCTTCGGCAGGCGGCGCTGCAGCGGCATCTGACCGCCTTCGAAACCGTACTTGTGGGTACCGCCCGCACGAGCGTGCTGACCCTTGTGACCGCGACCAGCGGTCTTGCCCAGGCCCGAACCGATACCGCGACCCACGCGAAGGCGGGTCTTGCGGGAACCGGCGGCCGGCTTGATGTCATTAAGACGCATGATGCTTACTCCTCGACCCGCACCAGGTAGTAGACCGTGTTGATCAAGCCACGCACCTGCGGGCTGTCCTTCAATTCACGGACATCGTTGAGCTTGCTCAGGCCGAGCGCCTTCACGCTCAGGCGATGACGGCTCTGCACACCGCGCAGCCCCTTGACCAGGCGCACGCGCACGGTGGCGGCGGTTTCGTTGTTCTTAGCCATTGCCCAGCACCTCTTCCAGGGTCTTACCGCGCTTGGCAGCGATCTGCTTCGGCGAGGCAACGGCCTGCAGGCCCTTGATGGTGGCGCGAACCAGGTTGATCGGGTTGCGCGAACCGACGGCCTTGGCCAGCACGTTCTTCACACCGACCACTTCCAGCACAGCGCGCATGGCGCCACCGGCGATCACGCCAGTACCTTCGGAAGCCGGCTGCATGAAGACGCGGGCTGCGCCGTGGTTGGCCTTGATGGCGTACCACAGGGTACCGTTGTTGAGATCGATGTTCACCATGTTGCGGCGGGCGCGCTCCATGGCCTTGGAGATGGCGACCGGCACTTCACGCGCCTTGCCATAGCCGAAGCCGACTTTGCCCTCGCCGTCGCCGACCACGGTCAGCGCGGTGAAGCTCATTTGGCGGCCACCCTTAACGGTCTTGGCCACGCGGTTGACGGCGATCAGCTTTTCGAGCAGGCCGTCTGAATTTTCGCGATCGGTAGAAGACATGTTCTTTTCCATGTGCCCGGCGTACCGGGACTTTTGCTTGCGGCTGAGCCGCTTGGAGTTGTAGGTACTTCAGGTGGGTCAAGTGCCAGCGGTTGCCGGCACTCGACACCGACCGGCTTAGAACTTCAAGCCGGCTTCGCGAGCCGCATCGGCCAGAGCCTTGATGCGACCGTGGTAACGGAAGCCCGAGCGATCGAACGCCACAGCTTCAATACCAGCAGCCAGCGCGCGCTCGGCCACCGCCTTGCCAACGGCCTGAGCCGCCTCAAGGTTCTTGGTGCCCTTCAGACCCTCAGCGACCGACTTCTGCACCGTGGAGGCAGCAGCCACCACGTTCTTGCCGGACGCATCGAACACCTGCGCGTACAGGTGCTGACCGGTGCGGTGCACCGACAGACGTGCAACGCCGAGCGTACGGATATGCGAGCGGGTCGACTTGGCGCGACGCAGACGGGATTCGTTCTTGTTCATAGTCATAGTTCCTGGAAGCGGATCGGCAAGTAATTGCAGCTCTTTGTGAGTAGTGCGGCCATGGATGGCCGCTTTCACACGCAGGGACAGCGTACTTACGCCTTCTTGGCTTCCTTCAGCGTGATCTTCTCGCCCGAGTAACGGACGCCCTTGCCCTTATAGGGCTCCGGCGGACGGAACGAGCGGATCTTGGCAGCCACCTCACCCACGCGCTGCTTGTCCGAACCCTTGATCAGGATTTCGGTCTGCGTCGGGGTTTCGATGCTGATGCCTTCCGGCGCTTCGAACACGACCGGATGGGAGAAGCCCAGGGCGATATTCAGCGACTTGCCGGCCATCGAGGCACGGTAACCCACGCCGACCAGCTCGAGCTTGCGCTCGTAACCGTCGGAAACACCCTTGACCATGTTGGCGACCAGCGCACGCAGGGTACCGCCGAACTTGTGGTCGGCACCTTCGGCAAGCTGGATCGTGGCCACGCCGTTGTCGACGACCACGGAAGCGCCCGGAAGCGCGTGGGTCGACAGGGTGCCCTTGGCGCCCTTGACGGTGATGCCACTGGCATCGACCTTGAGCTCCACGCCCTTCGGCAGGGAAATCGGTTTCTTGGCTACACGGGACATCGTCGGCTCCTTATGCGACCAGACCGATAACTTCGCCGCCCAGACCCTTGGAACGGGCCTGCGCGTCGGTCAGCAGACCGGCAGAAGTCGAGATGATCGAAATACCGAGACCGCCAAGGACCTTCGGCAACTCGTCCTTGCCGCGATAGACGCGGAGGCCGGAGCGGCTGATACGGCTAATGGTCTCAATGGCCGGACGGCCTTCGAAATACTTGAGCTTGATCTCGAGCACCGGCTTGCCCTCCTCGGAGGAGGTCTTGGCGTCGAGGATATAGCCCTCGTTCTTGAGAAGGTTGGCGATCGCCACCTTCATCTTCGACGATGGCATGTTTACGGTCGGCTTGCCCGTGAGCTGGGCATTGCGGATGCGCGTAAACAGATCGGCGATGGGATCAGTCATGCTCATGAAAACATCCTTCAGAGTGCACCGATATCCGAAAAACCGGAAATCAATTCAATTGTGTGCCGGCATATCGCCGGTCTGCTTGATGCAGACCATCGACTATAGCAGCTTTTTCCGACTTTGCGAACATCAGTGCGTCAATCGCACCAACAGCAGCAGGCCCAGGCCCGCCACTGCATCGAGTGACGACGGACCGTAGCCCGTCATCGCCCAGTTTGAGGTCTTACCAGCTGGCCTTGCGCAGGCCAGGAACGTCACCACGCATGGTGGCTTCGCGCAGCTTGTTACGGCCGAGGCCGAACTTCTGGTACACGGCGCGCGGACGACCGGTCAGCGCGCAGCGGGTGCGCTGGCGAGACGGGCTCGCGTCGCGCGGCAGCTTCTGCAGCTTGGTCTGGGCTTCCATCTTCTCCTCGTAGGAGGCGGTCGGGCTCAGCACGATCGCCTTCAGTTCGGCGCGCTTGGCGGCGTACTTCTTGACGAGCTTGGTCCGCTTGATATCGCGGTTGACCATCGAGGTCTTTGCCATAGGTATCTCTCGCGTGTATCAGTTGCGGAACGGGAAGCTGAAGGCTTCCAGCAGCGCCTTGGCTTCTTCGTCGCTCTTGGCGGTGGTGGTGATGGAGATATCCATGCCACGCAGCGCGTCGATCGCGTCGAATTCGATTTCGGGGAAGATGATCTGTTCCTTCACACCCAAGTTGTAGTTGCCACGGCCGTCGAAGGCGCGACCGGACACACCACGGAAGTCGCGCGTACGCGGCAGCGAGATGTTGATCAGGCGGTCGAGGAACTCGTACATCTTGGGCGCGGCGCAAGGTGACCTTGCAGCCGATCGGCCAGCCGTCGCGGATCTTGAACGAGGCGACGGAAACGCGCGCCTTGGTCGTGATCGGCTTCTGACCGGCGATCTTGGCCATGTCGGCCACGGCGTTCTCGAGCACTTTCTTGTTGCCCGCCGCTTCGCCCACGCCCATGTTCAGCGTGATCTTGGTGATGCGGGGAACCTGCATCACGTTCTCGTAGCCGAAGCGCTCGGTGAGCTTCTGCACTACCTGGTCTTTATAGAATGTTTCAAGGCGCGTCATGATTGATTCCTTACGCGTCCACGACCTCGCCAGACGAACGGAACACGCGGACCTTGCGCCCATCAGAGAGCGTCTTGGCACCTACGCGTTCACCCTTGTTCGTGGCGGGGTTGAACAGCTGCACGTTGGAGATATGGATCGAAGCCTCACGCTCGACGATGCCGCCGGCCTGGTTGGCCTGCGGATTCGGCTTGGTGTGACGCTTGATCAGATTCACGTTGGAGACGAACACGCGATCGCCATCGACGCGCAGCACGTCGCCGCGCTGACCCTTGTTTTTGCCGGTGATCACGAGGACCTGATCACCCTTGCGGATACGGTTCATGGTCTGATCTCCGCTCAGAGCACTTCGGGTGCGAGAGAGACGATCTTCATGAACTTCTCGCTGCGCAGCTCACGAGTGACCGGTCCGAAGATACGGGTGCCGATCGGCTCGAGCTTGTTGTTGAGGAGGACCGCTGCATTGCCGTCGAAACGGATCAGCGAGCCATCGGGACGGCGCACACCCTTGGCGGTACGAACCACCACGGCGTTGTACACCTCACCCTTCTTCACCTTGCCGCGGGGGATGGCATCTTTCACGGTGACTTTGATCACGTCACCGATCCCGGCGTAACGGCGCTTGGAGCCACCGAGCACCTTGATGCACATCAGTTCGCGTGCGCCGCTGTTGTCCGCTGCGGAAAGCGTGCTTTGCATCTGGATCATGTTTGCACCCTCCCTTAGACGGCAGCGCGCGTGACGATTTCGACCACGCGGTGATGTCTTGGTCTTGGACAAGGGACGGCATTCCGCGATGCGGACGAGGTCACCCTCGTTGCGCGCCCAGGTCGTCCTGCGCATGCAGCTTGGTCGAACGGCGAATGATCTTGCCGATACAGCGGATGCTGTTCCTGGCGCTCGATCAGGACGGTGACCGTCTTGTCCATCTTGTTGCTGACGACGCGGCCTTCGAGGGTGCGCGTCTGCTTTTGGTTGTCGCTCATATCGGCCGTCCTTACTTCTTGCCGCCGAGCACGAACTTGACGTGCGGGCGATGTCGCGCCGAACGCGGCGCAGCTGGTGCGGCTGCGTTGAGCTGGCCGGTGCCTTTCTGCATGCGCAGGTTGAACTGCTCTTGACGCAGCTCGCAGCAGATGCTTGTTCAGCTCTTCGGCCGATTCTTGGTGGTTAGATCTTTGAGGTCCATCACAGCACCGTCCGGGTGACGAATTGGGTCTGGACCGAGAGCTTGGCCGCGGCCAGGCGGAACGCCTCGCGCGCGTCGGCCTCGGTCGACGCCTTCGATTTCGTACAAGCATGCGGCCCGGCTGCATCGGCGCTACCCAGAACTCGACGTTGCCCTTACCGTTACCCATGCGAACTTCGATGGGCTTCTTGGTGATCGGCTTGTCGGGGTACACGCGGATCCAGAGCTTGCCGCCGCGCTTGACGAAGCGCGTGATGCAGCGACGGGCGGCCTCGATCTGACGCGCGGTCAGATGCCGTGCGTGGTCGCCTTCAGGCCGTACTCGCCGAAGCTGACTATGTTGGAGCACGAAAGCGAGACCGCGATTGCGGCTCTTCTGAACTCTTGCGGTATTTGGTTCGCTTGGGTTGCAGCATGGCAACTCTCCTTACTTCGCCGTCCGCTCGCGCGGCCTTCGCGCCGTCGCGACGCGCATCACGACGACCCTCACCACCCTCACGGCGCGGCGGGACTGCTCTTCCTTCGACTCTTGGTTGATGCGGGCAGATCGAAGATCTCGCCCTTATAGATCCACACCTTGACGCCGATGATGCCGTAGGTCGTCTTCGCTTCGGCGAAGCCGTAGTCGATGTCGGCGCGCAGCGTGTGCAGCGGCACGCGACCTTCGCGGCTACCATTCGGAACGCGCGATCTCAGCGCCGTTCAGACGACCAGCGACATTGATCTTGATGCCGAGCGCACCGAGGCGCATCGCGTTGCCGCACCGCAGCGCTTCATCGCGCGGCGGAACATGATGCGACGCTCGAGCTGCTGCGCGATCGACTCGGCGACCAGCTGCGCGTCGAGCTCGGGCTTGCGCACTTCGCTGACGTTGATGTGCGCCGGAACGCCCATCATCTCGCGTCACTTCCTTGCGCAGCTTCTCGATGTCCTCGCCCTTCTTGCCGATCACCACGCCCGGACGGGCGGTGTGGATCGTCACGCGCGCGGTCTTGGCCGGACGCTCGATCAGGATCTTCGAAATGCCGGCCTGCGCCAGCTTCTTGCGCAGCATCTCACGGACCTTAAGATCGGCCGCGAGGTACTGGGCGTATTCGCGCTTGTTGGCGTACCACTTCGAGTTCCAGTCCTTGGCAATGCCGAGGCGGATACCGGTGGGATGAACTTTATGACCCATCGTCTACGTCCTCAGTCAGTTGCCGACGACCACAGTGATGTGGCTCGTGCGCTTCAGGATGCGGGAACCGCGGCCTTTGGCGCGGGCGTGCATGCGCTTCATCGCCGGACCTTCGTCGACGATGATGCGTCGAGACCTTCAAGCTCGTCCACGTCGGCGCCGAGGTTGTTCTCGGCGTTGGCGACGGCCGACAGCAGCACCTTGCTGATCAGGGTGCGCGCCTTCTTGTCGCTGAACTGCAGCACATCGCTGGCCCGGCCCGACGGCGTAGGCCGCGGACCAGATCGGCGACCAGGCGTGCCTTCTGCGCCGAAATGCGGGCGCTGCGCAGGATCGCTTTGGCTTCATCGTCGCTCCCTACTTCGGCCTCGCGGCCTTCTTGTCGCCGCAGTGGCCCTTGAAGGTGCGGGTCACTGCGAACTCACCGAGCTTGTGCCCGACCATGTTCTCGTTGACCAGCACCGGCACATGCTGACGGCCGTTGTGGATGGCGATGGTCAGACCAACCATCTCCGGCAGGATCATCGAGCGACGCGACCAGGTCTTGATCGGACGCTTGTTGTTGGCGGAAACGGCGGCTTCCACCTTCTTCACAGGTGCAGGTCGACGAACGGACCTTTCTTCAGTGAACGTGCCATAATCGTTTCCTATTAGCTTGCGACGATCGCGCACGATGAACTGCTGTGGTGCGCTTGTTCTTGCGCGTCTTGTAACCCTTGCTCGGCTGTACCCCACGGGACACCGGATGCGGGTTGCCCTGTCGCCGGCCTTCGCCACCGCCGTGCGGATGGTCGACCGGGTTCATCACCGCACCGCGAACGGTCGGGCGAATACCGCGTCCAGCGCTTGAAGCACCGGCCTTGCCGAGCTTCTTCGAGGTTGTGCTCCAGTTGCCGACTTCGCCGATCGTGGCGCGGCACTCGACCGGCACGCTTGCGCATTTCGCCGGAGCGAAGACGCAGCGTGGCGTAGCCCGACTCGCGCGCGACCAGCTGGACCGAAGCACCGGCGGAACGCGCCAATCTGCGCGCCCTTGCCCGGCTTCATCTCGATGCAGTGCACCGTGCGAGCCGATCGGGATGTTGCGCAGCGGCAGCGAGTTGCCGGTCTTGATCGGCGCGTCGCTGCCCGCCATCAGCTGATCGCCGTCTTCGAGCCCTTCGGCGCGATGATGTAACGGCGTTCGCCGTCGACGTAGCAGCAGCAACGCGATGTGCGCGGTGCGGTTCGGATCGTATTCGATGCGCTCGACGCGGCGGCAATGCCTTCCTTGTCGCGCTTGAAGTCGATGATGCGGTAATGCTGCTTGTGAGCCGCCGCCCTTGTGCCGGTCGTGATGCGACCGTAGTGGTTGCGACCGCCGTGTTGGTCTCTGCCTCGGTCAACGGCGCGTACGGCGCGCCCTTGTGCAGACCCGGCGTGACGCACGCTGCACCATCGCGCGGCGTCCTGGGGAGGTCGGCTTTGACAGTAATTAATGCCATTGAGTGCTTCAGCTCAGGCCTTAGCCGACACGTCGATCGTCTGACCTTCGGCAAGACGCACGTAGGCCTTGCGCTTGCCCTGCGCGACGCCGGTGCGAAAACGGAACGGACGTGATCTTGCCCTTCGTGTTGACGACGTTCACCGCTGCGACCTTGACGTCTGAACAGCTCTTCGACCGCTGCGTTGACATCGGCCTTGTTCGCCTCGGCGGCAACCACGAATACGTATTGGTTGTTTCCGGCAGGCGAGCGCTCTTTTCGGAAATGTGCGGCGCACGCAGCGATTCAGAATGCGTTCGTTGCTCATGACAGCCACTCCTCGATGCTTCTTGACCGATTCGACGGTCATGACGACATGATCGACACCGACCAGGCTGACCCGGATCGAGCGCCAGCACGTCGACGACGTGCACGTACGGCACGTTACGCGCGGCCAGGAAAGTCGCTTCGTTGGCGTCTTCCGCCACCAGCAACACACGACCCGAAACCTTGAGCTCAGCGAACTTGGCGACCAGACGCCTTGGTCTTCGGGCTTTCGACGCCGAACGCTCTCGACGACCTTCAGACGATCCTGACGGATCAGCTCCGAAAGGATCGAAGCGGATGCGCAACGCGATACATCTTGCGGTTGACCTTCTGCGCGAAGCTGCGCGGACGCGCAGCGAACGTGCGGCCACCACCGACAAAGATCGGTGCACGGTAGTCACCGTGACGCGCGCCGCCGCCCTTCTGCTTCTTGAACTTCTTGGTCGTGCCGGACATCTCCGAGCGCGACTTCTGCGACTTGGTACCGGCACGACCCGCTTGCGATACGCAACGACGACCTGGTGGATTAGGTCCTCGCTGAAGTTCACCGCCGAACACTTCGTCCGACACGTTGAGCGAGGCATTGTTAGGCGATGTTGCGCCGATGACATTCAGTTCCATGGCGTCTCTCCTCAGCTTCTTGCGTACGGCGGGACGGATGATCGACGTCGCCGCCCGGAGCACCCGGCACCGCGCCCTTGATCGCGATCAGATGACGCTCGGCGTCGATCTTGATCACTTCGAGGCCCTGCTGCGGACGGTTAACGGCACCCATGTGGCCGGACATCTTCTTGCCTGGGAACACGCGACCCGGCGTCTGGCGCTGACCGATAGAACCCGGCGAACGATGCGACAGCGAGTTACCGTGCGTCGCGTCACCCATGGTGAAGTGGTGGCGCTTGATCGTGCCCTGGAAGCCCTTGCCCTTCGAGATGCCGGCGACGTCGACCTTCTGACCGACCTGGAACACGTCATCGGCCTTGATCTCGCCGCCGACAGCGTACTTGCCGAGATCTCGTCGGCATCGACGCGGAACTCCCACAGAGCCACGACCCGGCTCAACCTTCGCCTTCGCGTAGTGACCCGGCGAGCGGCTTGTTGATCAGCGCGGCGCGCTTGACGCCCGCCGCGACCTGCACAGCGTTGTAGCCATCGGTCTCGACCGTCTTCACCTGAGTGACGCGATTCGGGGTCGCTTCGATCAGCGTCACCGGAATCGAGCGTCCATCTTCAGTGAAGACGTCGGCTCATGCCGCATTTGCGGCCAACTAGTCCGATACTCATCTTCGTATCCTATCTATCGCTCAGCCGAGCTTGATCTGAACGTCTACGCCAGCGGCGAGATCGAGCTTCATGAGCGCGTCCACGGTCTTGTCGTTCGGGTCGACGATGTCCAAAACGCGCTTGTGCGTACGCGCGTCTCGTACTGGTCGCGCGCATCTTTGTCGACGTGCGGCGACATCAGAATGGTGTAGCGCTCGATCTTGGTCGGAAGCGGAATCGGACCGAGAACCGTAGCGCCCAGTGCGCTTAGCCGTCTCGACGATTTCGCTGGCCGAACGGTCGATCAGACGATGATCGTATGCCTTCAGCCGAATGCGAATCTTTTGGTTCGCCATAAACCGTGTCCTGTTATCGAAAGAACAAAAACTGTGAACCGGGAAGGCTTCTCGCCGCCCCGCACAACCCATTGTCGCTACAGCATTACCAGTCAATCGCGACGAGCGACTACGTGCCGCAAGATTGACCTGTAAGACTAGGCAGACCCTAAACGGGCCCGCCCAGACTGAAAAGCATAAAACGCGCAAAATGCCTAGGTCAACAAAGCATCACGCTTCGCAACCCAAGCTCTTCTTGCGTGTTGGCCATCCAGGCCAGCGAACTCGAAGCACTTCCTGTGCCTCATTTCGCAGTAGTGTCAATCAGCTTTTGGGGCTGTCGACTAGCAAGCCATTAACTATAGCTGAAAATTCGGCCAGAGGAAAGCCCTAAAACCGTCCCCCGGCTGAACTCGCCACACAAGCACGCCGTTGGCGGGCTTGCGGGCTGCCTCCACCCTACCGGCGGAGGCGACTCGAACTTACTTGATGACCTTGGCCACCACGCCGGCGCCGACGGTGCGGCCACCTTCGCGGATCGCAAAGCGCAGGCCTTCGTCCATCGCGATCGGGTGGATCAGGCACACCACCATCTTGATGTTGTCGCCCGGCATCACCATCTCCACGCCTTCCGGCAGCTGGCACGCGCCAGTCACGTCGGTCGTGCGGAAGTAGAACTGCGGACGGTAGCCCTTGAAGAACGGCGTATGACGGCCACCCTCGTCCTTCGACAGCACGTACACCTCAGCCTCGAAGTCCGTGTGCGGGGTGATCGAGCCCGGCTTGGCACAGCACCTGACCACGCTCCACGTCGTCGCGCTTCAGACCGCGCAGCAGCAGACCGGCGTTGTCGCCTGCCTGGCCCTGGTCCAGCAGCTTGCGGAACATTTCCACGCCCGTGACGGTGGTCTTCTGGGTCGGACGGATGCCGACGATTTCGATTTCGTCACCGACCTTGATGATGCCGCGCTCGATACGACCGGTCACCACGGTGCCGCGGCCCGAGATCGAGAACACGTCTTCCACCGGCATCAGGAACGGCTTGTCGATCACGCGCACCGGCTCGGGGATGTAGCTGTCCAGCGCATCCACCAGCTTGATGATCGCCGGCACGCCGATTTCGCTCTGATCACCTTCCAGCGCCTTCAGCGCCGAACCGTGGATGATCGGCGTGTCGTCGCCCGGGAAGTCGTACTTCGACAGCAGCTCGCGCACTTCCATCTCGACCAGCTCGAGCAGCTCGGCGTCGTCCACCATGTCGGCCTTGTTCAGGAACACGATGATGTACGGCACGCCCACCTGGCGCGACAGCAGGATGTGTTCGCGGGTCTGCGGCATCGGGCCGTCAGCGGCCGAGCACACCAGGATCGCGCCGTCCATCTGCGCGGCACCCGTGATCATGTTCTTCACGTAGTCAGCATGGCCCGGGCAATCCACGTGCGCGTAGTGGCGCATCGGCGACTCGTATTCCACGTGCGCGGTCGAGATCGTGATACCACGAGCCTTCTCTTCCGGCGCCGCGTCGATCGCGTCGTATGCCTTGAACTCGCCACCGAAACGCTCGGCGCCAACCTTCGTCAGCGCAGCCGTCAGCGTCGTCTTGCCGTGGTCCACGTGACCAATCGTGCCGACGTTGACGTGCGGCTTGGTGCGTTCGAATTTACCCTTTGCCATGACTCTAAACCTCTAGAAAAGAACGGTAAGTTGTGGGGAGGAAGGCCTTATCAGGCCTTCTTCATGACCTGCTCAGCGATGTTGTTCGGCGCTTCAGCGTAATGGTCGAATTCCATCGTGAAGGTGGCGCGACCCTGGGTCAGCGAGCGAATCGTCGTCGCATAACCGAACATCTCACCCAGCGGGACCATCGCGTCGATGGTCTTGCCCGACGGCGTGTCGTCCTGGCCCTGAAGCAGGCCACGACGGCGGCTCAGATCGCCCATGACGTCACCGACGTAGTCTTCCGGCGTCACCACCTCGACCTTCATGATCGGCTCGAGCAGAACCGGCGACGCCTTGGCGAAGCCCTGCTTGAACGCCATCGATGCGGCGAGCTTGAACGCCATTTCGGACGAGTCGACGTCGTGGTACGAACCGAAGACCAGCTTGACCTTCACGTTCACTACCGGGAATCCAGCCAGCGGACCGCTGGTGATGGTTTCGCGCAGACCCTTTTCAACCGACGGGATGAATTCCTTCGGGATCACGCCGCCGGTGATGTCGTTGATGAACAGGAAGTCATTCTTGACGTCCGTGCTCTTGCGGTCTTCTTCGGTCATCGGCGACAGCTCGATCACGACGTGACCGTACTGACCCTTACCGCCCGACTGCTTGGCGTGCTTGTAGTCCGACTTGACGTCCGACGAGCGAATGGTTTCGCGGTAAGCCACCTGCGGCTTGCCGACGTTGGCCTCGACGTTGAACTCGCGACTCATGCGGTCCACCAGGATGTCCAGGTGAAGCTCGCCCATGCCCGAGATGATCGTCTGGCCCGACTCTTCGTCCGTACGCACGCGGAACGACGGATCTTCCGCAGCCAGACGGCCGAGGGCGACACCCATCTTTTCCTGGTCGGACTTGGTCTTCGGCTCGACCGCCATCGAGATCACCGGCTCCGGGAACGTCATGCGCTCCAGAGTGATGATGTGATCCTGTCGCGCACAGCGTGTCGCCGGTCGTCACGTCCTTCAGGCCGACCGCTGCGGCGATATCGCCAGCGCGGACTTCCTTCAGTTCCTGACGCTCGTTCGCGTGCATCTGCAGGATACGGCCGATGCGCTCTTTCTTCGACTTGACCGGGTTGTACACCTGGTCACCGGCGTTGAGCGTGCCCGAGTAGACGCGGAAGAAGGTCAGCGAGCCAACGAACGGATCGGTCATGATCTTGAACGCGAGCGCGGAGAACGGCGCAGCGTCGTCGGCCTTGCGCGTGGCTTCCTTGTCGTCCTCGTCGATACCATCGACCGGCGGACGATCGATCGGCGACGGCAACAGGTTGACCACGGCGTCGAGCATCGCCTGGACGCCCTTGTTCTTGAACGCGGTACCGCAGAAGACCGGGATGATCTCGCTCGACAGCGTGCGCGCGCGCAGGCCGCCGATGATCTCTTCCTCGGAGAGGTCACCGCTCTTCCAGGTACTTGTTCATCAGCTCTTCGGTCGCTTCCGCGGCCGATTCGACCATGGTGCCGCGAGCCTCAGTGGCCTTCTCGACGAGGTTCGCCGGAATGTCCTGGTACTCGAACTTCATGCCCTGGGATTCCATGTCCCAGATGATCGCCTTCATCTTGAGCAGGTCGATCGACGCCTTCGAAGTTGTCTTCGGCGCCGATCGGAACCTGCATCGGGACCGGGTTCGCACCCAGGCGCGCCTTCAGCTGCGCAGACGACCTTGTCGAAGTCGGCGCCGGTGCGGTCCATCTTGTTGACGAACGCAAGACGCGGCACGCCGTACTTGTTGGCCTGGCGCCAAACGGTCTCGGACTGCGGCTGCACACCGCCGACGGCGCACAGCACGAACACCGCACCGTCGAGCACGCGCAAGCGAGCGCTCGACTTCGATGGTGAAGTCGACGTGTCCGGGGGTGTCGATGATGTTGAAGCGGTGCTGCGGGCAACGAACGATCCATGCCGTTCCAGAAGCAGGTCGTCGCCGCCGACGTGATGGTGATGCCGCGCTCCTGTTCCTGCTCCATCCAGTCCATCGTTGCCGCACCGTCATGCACCTCGCCAATCTTGTGATTGACGCCGGTGTAGAAAAGGATGCGCTCCGTGGTCGTGGTCTTGCCGGCATCGATGTGAGCCATGATGCCGAAGTTGCGGTAGCGCTCGATGGGAGTGGTGCGTGCCACGGTCTTAACCTCTAAAAAGTGCTTGCTTGGAAGCGACCGTTACTGCTTACCAGCGGTAGTGCGAGAAGGCCTTGTTGGCTTCTGCCATGCGGTGCGTCTCTTCGCGCTTCTTGATCGCGCCACCGCGATTTTCGGAAGCCTCGAGCAGCTCGGCGGCCAGCTTGCGCGGCATCGAGGTCTCGCCGCGCTTGCGGGCGGCTTCGATGACCCAGCGCATGGCAAGCGCCATGCGACGACGCCGGACGCACTTCGACCGGCACCTGGTACGTAGCACCACCGACGCGGCGGGACTTGACTTCGACCGCCGGAGCGATGTTGTTCGAGCGCCTTCTCGACGAGCTGAATCGGCTCGGCGTTCTTTTCGCCCAGATGGCTCGAGCGCACCGTAGACGATGCTTTCAGCGACCGACTTCTTGCCGCTCTGCATCACCATGTTGATGAAGCGGGCGATCAGCTGGCTGCCGTGCTTGGGATCCGGCAGAGATCGCGGGTGGGATGTGAACCTTTACGCGACATGTTTCTTGTCCGGCTCATGAACTCTAGCTCAGGCCTTACGAATTTCTTCGGGCGCTTGGCGCCGTACTTCGAACGGCTCTGGCGGCGCTTGGTGACGCCGGCGCAGTCGAGACTGCCGCGCACCGTGTGGTAACGCACACCCGGCAGGTCCTTGACGCGACCGCCGCGGATCAGGACGACCGAGTGCTCCTGCAGATTGTGACCTTCGCCACCGATGTAGCTGATGACTTCGAAGCCGTTCGTCAGGCGCACCTTGGCGACCTTACGCAGCGCCGAGTTCGGCTTCTTCGGGGTGGTCGTGTATACGCGCGTGCAAACGCCGCGGCGCTGCGGGCTGTTCTGCAAAGCCGGAGAAGCGCTCTTGTACGTCTTCGGGCTACGCGGATTTGCGAACCAACTGGTTGACTGTCGTCATCTGAAGCTGTTCCTGAGAAACATAAAGGCAGACCGAACCGGCTCGGTCTGCCAAGAAGCGGGAATTTAACATGGGCAGCTTGTCACAGACAAGCTGACGCCCTGCCCTCCATAGCCCGAACTCGAGGCGCGTTCCTTGCGCCTCATTTCGTATGTCAGCGAGTAGAGCCCGCGAAGGGCTTACTCCACACCAATGTCGCTACCGGTGGTGGCTTCCGCGACGGAGGCCGATGAAGCGGAACCGGAGAGAGTTTCGAGCTCCGAATCGGTCAGACCGCCCTGGCGATGACGCTGCGCGTGGTACGCCAGACCCGTACCGGCCGGAATCAGAGCGTCCGACAATAACGTTTTCCTTCAGGCCCCGCAAGGTGTCACGCGTGCCGCGCACCGCGGCTTCGGTCAAGACTCGGGTCGTTTCCTGGAAGGAAGCGGCCGAGATGAACGATTCCGTCGCCAACGAGGCCTTGGTGATACCCAGCAGGATCGACTCGATATTCGGCCGGACGCTCGCCACGGGTGATGGCACGATCGTTTTCTTCCATTGATGCGAACACGCTCGACCTGCTCGCCACGCAGATAGTGCGTGTCACCCGGGTCGGAAATCTCAACCTTGCGCAGCATCTGGCGAATGATCGCTTCGATGTGCTTGTCGTTGATCTTCACGCCCTGCAGACGGTAGACGTCCTGGATTTCCTTGACCAGGTACGCCGCCAGCGGCTCGACACCGAGCAGACGCAGGATGTCGTGCGGGTTCGGCTCGCCGTCGACCACGGTCTCGCCCTTCTCCACGTGCTCGCCTTCGAACACGATGACCTGACGCCACTTCGGAATCAGCTCCTCGTGCTCGTTGCCGTCCACGTCCTTGATGATCAGGCGCTGCTTGCCCTTGGTGTCCTTGCCGAAGCTGATCACGCCCGAACGCTCGGCGAGAATCGCCGGTTCCTTCGGCTTGCGTGCTTCGAACAAGTCGGCCACGCGCGGCAGACCACCGGTGATGTCGCGGGTCTTGGAGGTTTCCTGCGGGATACGTGCCACCACGTCACCCACGCCCACCTCGCGCACCGTTCTGGATCGACACGATCGCGCCGGCCGGCAGGATGTACTGCGCCGGAACGTCGGTGCCCGGCAGCTTGCAGCTCGCCGACCCTTGGCATCTTCCAGACGCACGATCGGGCGCAGATCCTTGGCCGCCGTACCACGGCGCTTCGGATCGGTCACGACCGCCGACTCCAGACCGGTCAGTTCGTCGGTCTGGCTCTGCACGGTGATGCCGTCGATGAAGTCGATGAAGCGCACGGTACCGGCCACTTCCGACACGATCGGATGGGTATGCGGATCCCAGTTGGCAACCGTCTGGCCGGCCTTGACCGCGGCGCCATCCTTCACCGCGATGGTGGCACCGTACGGCACCTTGTAGCGCTCGCGCTCGCGGCCGTGCGACGTCCATGACGCGACACTTCGCCCGAACGCGAGACCGCCACCAGGTGACCCTGCGTTGTGATGCACGGTCTTGAGGTTGTTGAACTTCAGCGTGCCGGTCGTCTTCACCTGCACGTTGTCGACCGCAGCCGCACGCGAAGCCGCACCACCGATGTGGAACGTACGCATCGTCAGCTGGGTGCCCGGCTCACCGATCGACTGCGCGGCAATGACGCCGACGGCTTCGCCCATGTTGACCAGATGGCCACGCGCCAGATCGCGGCCGTAGCACAGCGCGCAGACACCGTGGCTGGCGGCGCAGGTGATCGGCGAACGCACCTTGATCGACTGCACGCCGGCCTTGTCGAGCTTCTCGACCAGGGCTTCGTCGAGCAGGGTGTCGCGGGTGACGATCGGTTCATCATCGTCGCCAGGAGCGTAGACGTCCTCGACGCGACCACGCGGCCGAGCACGCGATCGCGCAACGGCTCGACCACGTCGCCGCCTTCGACGATCGGCTGCATGGTGACGCCGTCGTTCGGTACCGCAGTCATGCGAGGTGACGACCACGTCCTGCGCCACGTCGACGAGTCGACGGGTGAGGTAACCGGAGTTCGCCGTCTTCAACGCCGTATCCGCGAGACCCTTACGGGCACCGTGGGTGGAGTTGAAGTACTGCAGCACGTTCAGGCCTTCGCGGAAGTTCGCCTTGATCGGCGTCTCGATGATCGAGCCGTCCGGACGCGCCATCAGGCCGCGCATGCCGGCCAGCTGACGAATCTGCGCCGCCGAACCGCGCGCGCCGGAGTCGGCCATGATGTACAGCGAGTTCATCGACTTCTGGTCGACCGTCTCGCCCTTCGGCAGTCGGTGACCTTCTCGGTGCCGATGCCGTCGCATCATCGCCTCGGCGACCAGTTCGTTCGTGCGCGACCAGATGTCGACCACCTTGTTGTAGCGCTCGCCGGCGGTGACGAGACCCGACTGGTACTGCTCCTGGATCTCCATCACGTCCTTCTCGGCGCTCTTCGAGGATCGGCTTCTTCTCGGCCGGGATCTTCATGTCGTCGATGCCGATCGAGATACCGGCACGCGTCGCGTAGTGGAAGCCGGTGTACATCAGCTGGTCGCGCGAACACGACGGTGTCCTTGAGACCGAGGCGGCGATAGCACGCGTTGATCAGGCGCGAGATGTTCTTCTTGGTCAGCTCGGTGTTGACCAGCGCGAACGGCAGGCCTTCCGGCATGATCTCGAGCCAGCAGCGCGCGGCCGACGGTGGTGTCGACGATCGAGGTCTTCTCGCGTGCGGTTGCCTCTTCTCGTCGATGTTCGACTTCGCGGTCATGCGCACCTTGATCTTGGCGTGCAGCTCGACGACGCGGTTGTCGTACGCACGATGGACTTCGCGCGATGTCCGCGAACACCATGCCCTCGCCCTTCACGTTCACCAGCTCGCGGGTCATGTAGTACAGGCCGAGCACGACGTCCTGCGTCGGCACGATGATCGGCTCGCCGTTGGCGGGCGACAGGATGTTGTTCGACGACATCATCAGCGCGCGCGCTTCGAGCTGCGCCTCGATCGACAGCGGCACGTGCACGGCCATCTGGTCACCGTCGAAGTCGGCGTTGAACGCCGTACAGACGAGCGGATGCAGCTGGATGGCCTTGCCTTCGATCAGCACCGGCTCGAACGCCTGGATGCCGAGACGATGCAGCGTCGGCGCACGGTTGAGCAGCACGGGATGCTCGCGGATCACCTCTTCGAGGATGTCCCACACCTCGGCGCTTCTTCGCGCTCGACCAGCTTCTTCGCCGCCTTGATGGTCGTGGCCAGGCCACGGCGCTGCAGCTTGGAGAAGATGAACGGCTTGAACAGCTCAAGCGCCATCTTCTTCGGCAGACCGCACTGGTGCAGACTTCAGCGTCGGACCGACCACGATCACCGAACGACCGGAGTAGTCGACGCGCTTGCCGAGCAGGTTCTGACGGAAGCGGCCCTGCTTGCCCTTGATCATGTCGGCGAGCGACTTCAGCGGGCGCTTGTTCGTGCCGGTGATGGCACGACCGCGACGGCCGTTGTCGAGCAGCGCATCGACCGCTTCCTGCAGCATGCGCTTCTCGTTGCGCACGATGATGTCGGGCGCATTGAGTTCGAGCAGACGACTTCAGACGGTTGTTGCGGTTGATGACGCGGCGGTACAGATCGTTCAGATCGGACGTCGCGAAACGGCCGCCGTCCAGCGGCACCAGCGGACGCAGGTCCGGCGGCAGCACCGGCAGCACGGTCAGCACCATCCACTCCGGACTGTTGCCGGATTCGAGGAAGGCTTCGATCAGCTTGACGCGCTTGGAGAGGCGCTTGAGCTTGGTCTCGGAATTGGTCGAGCCGATCTCTTCGCTGCAGGCGAATCACTTCGCCCGGCGAGGTCGATCGACTTGAGCAGCTCGTAGACGGCCTCGGCACCCATGCGGGCGTCGAACTCGTCGCCGTGCTCTTCGACCGCTTCGCAGGTACTGGTCTTCGTTGAGCAGCTGGCCGCGCTCGAGCGCGGTCAGACCCGGATCGATCACGACGAAGGCTTCGAAGTACAGGATGCGCTCGATGTCGCGCAGGGTCATGTCCAGCATCAAGCCGATGCGCGACGGCAGCGACTTGAGGAACCAGATGTGCGCGGTCGGCGAAGCGAGCTCGATGTGGCCCATGCGCTCGCGGCGCACCTTGGCCAGCGTCACTTCCGTGCCGCACTTTTCGCAGACGACGCCGCGGTGCTTCATGCGCTTGTACTTGCCGCACAGGCACTCGTAGTCCTTGATCGGGCCGAAGATGGCGGCGCAGAACAGGCCGTCACGCTCCGGCTTGAAGGTGCGGTAGTTGATCGTTTCCGGCTTCTTCACCTCGCCGTACGACCACGAGCGGATCAGCTCCGGCGAAGCCAGGGCGATCTTGATCGCGTCGAAGTCGAGGCGACGGTGCGCTGCTGGTTGAACAGATTGAGCAAGTCTTTCATGGATGTCTCCGAAGATCGGGAATTGGTAATGGAGAATCGGGAATCGGGAGAACGAGGAACGAAGGCTCGCTCCTCGTCTCCGCCTCAACTCACTTCACTTCTTCCAGATCCATATCGATCCGAGCGAGCGGATTTCCTTCACCAACACGTTGAAGGATTCCGGCATGCCCGCCGCCATCTCGTGGTTGCCGTCGACAATGTTCTTGTACATCTGGTTACGGCCCTGCACGTCGTCGGACTTCACCGTCAACATTTCCTGCAGCGTGTAGGCCGCGCCGTAGGCTTCGAGTGCCCAGACTTCCATTTCGCCGAAGCGCTGACCACCGAACTGCGCCTTGCCGCCCAGCGGCTGCTGCGTGACGAGCGAGTACGGACCGGTCGAACGCGCGTGCATCTTGTCGTCGACCAGGTGGTTCAACTTCAGGCAGTGCATGTAGCCGACCGTGACCGGGCGATCGAACGCCTCGCCGGTGCGACCGTCGATCAGCGTGGTCTGGCCCGACTCCGGCAGATCAGCCAGCTTCAGCATCGCCTTGATCTCGTTCTCCTCGCGCACCGTCGAACACCGGCGTCGCCATCGGCACGCCGTCCTGCAGGTTGGTCGCGAGCGTCGAAGATTTCGTCGTCCGTCAGCGACTTCAGGTTGACGTGCTGCACCGGCACCGGCTCCTTGCGTGGTTGTAGATCTGGTCGAGGAACTTGCGCATCTCGCCGACCTTCTCGCTGCGCCTCGAGCATGCTTCTGGATCTTCTCGCCCAGGCCCTTCGCGGCCCAGCCCAGATGCGACTTCGAGAATCTGGCCGATGTTCATACGCGACGGCACGCCGAGCGGATTCAGCACGATGTCGACCGGCGTACCGTCGGCGGATGAACGGCATGTCCTCCACCGGCACGATCATCGACACCACGCCCTTGTTGCCGTGACGACCGGCCATCTTGTCGCCCGGCTGGATGCGGCGTTTGACGGCCAGGTACACCTTGACCATCTTGAGCACGCCCGGAGCGAGATCGTCGCCCTGCGGTGATCTTGGCCTGCTTGTCCTTGAAGCGCTTGTCGAACTCTTCCTTGTGACGCTTGACCTGATCCTGCCGCGCGCTCGAGGAACTCGGCGACGTCCTCGTCCTTCATGCGGACCGTGAACCAGTCGTCCTTCTTCAGGCCGTCGAGGTAGGCGTCGGTGATCTCCGCGCCCTTCTTCAGGCCGCCCGGACCGCTCATCGCGGACTTGCCGACGAGCTGGATGCGCATACGGTTGTAGATCGCGCTTTCGAGGATGCGGAACTGGTCGTCGAAGTCCTTCTGATGCGCTTGATTTCCATTTCCTCGATCTGCTTCGCGCGCTTGTCCTTCTCGATGCCGTCGCGGGTGAACACGTGCACGTCGATGACGGTGCCGTCCATGCCCGGCGGAACGCGCAGCGAGCAGTCCTTCACGTCGGACGCCTTCTCGCCGAAGATCGCACGCAGCAGCTTCTCTTCCGGCGTCAGCTGGCTCTCGCCCTTCGGCGTGACCTTGCCGACGAGATGTCGCCGGCCTTCACTTCCGCGCCGATGTAGACGACGCCGGATTCGTCCAGACGCGCCAGCGCCTGCTCGCCCACGTTCGGGATGTCGGCGGTGATTTCTTCCGGCGCCCAGCTTGGTGTCGCGCGCGACGCAGGTCAGCTCTTCGATGTGGATCGTCGTGTAGCGATCTTCCTGCACGACGCGCTCGGAGAGCAGGATCGAGTCTTCGAAGTTGTAGCCGTTCCACGGCATGAACGCGACCAGCATGTTCTGGCCGAGCGCGAGCTCGCCGAGATCGGTCGACGAACCGTCGGCCAGCACGTCGCCCTTCGCCACGATGTCGCCCACGTTCACCAGCGGACGCTGGTTCAGGTTGGTGTTCTGGTTCGAACGCGTGTACTTGGTCAGCGTGTAGATATCGACGCCGGCGTCATTGTCGCCGATCTCTTCCTCGTTCACGCGCACGACGATACGGCCCGCATCGACCTGGTCGATCACGCCGCCGCGCTTGGCCGCGGCGGTGACGCCCGAGTCACGCGCGACGGCGCGCTCGATGCCGGTGCCGACCAGCGGGGTCTGCGAACGCAGGGTC
This sequence comes from uncultured Gammaproteobacteria bacterium, assembly GCA_963765335.1. Lineage (GTDB taxonomy): Bacteria > Pseudomonadota > Gammaproteobacteria > Xanthomonadales > Rhodanobacteraceae > Dyella. The sequence goes on from CAVXWA010000009.1 coordinate 109,648, forward strand.
GGCACGGCCTGACGCTGCATGTTCGCGCCCATCAGCGCGCGGTTCGCGTCGTCGTGCTCGAGGAACGGCACCAGCGCCGCCGCGACCGACACCGTCTGCATCGGCGAGACGTCCATGTAGTCGACTTCGGACGGCCGGACGCAGCTCGGATTCGCCGCTGGAAACGGCAGGACGACGAAGTCTTCGACGAAGGCGCCGTCCTTGTAGCGGCGAGTTCGCCTGCGCGATGACGTATTCGCCCTCTTCGATCGCCGAGAGGTATTCGACCTGTGTTGGTGACCTTGCCGTCGTCGACCTTGCGGTACGGCGTCTCGAGGAAGCCATACGTATTGGTGCGCGCGTACACGGCGAGCGAGTTGATCAGGCCGATGTTCGGGCCTTCCGGCGTTTCGATGGTGCAGACGCGGCCGTAATGGGTCGGATGCACGTCGCGCACTTCGAAGCCGGCGCGCTCGCGGGTCAGACCGCCCGGTACCGAGCGCCGAAACGCGACGCTTGTGCGTCACTTCCGACAGCGGGTTGTTCTGGTCCATGAACTGCGAGAGCTGCGAGGAGCCGAAGAACTCCTTCACCGCCGCCGCCACCGGCTTGGCGTTGATCAGATCCTGCGGCGTCAGACCCTCGGACTTCGGCCAGCGACAGACGCTCGCGCACCGCGCGCTCGACGCGCACGAGACCGATGCGGAAGACGTTCTCGGCCATTTCGCCGACCGAACGCACGCGACGGTTGCCCAGGTGATCGATGTCGTCGACGGTGCCATGACCGTTGCGGATGTCGATCAGCACCTTGAGCACGTCGAGGATGTCGGAACTCACGCCGAGCTACTTGACCAGGTTCTTGCGAGTCTTCGTCGTTGCGCTCGCCGAAGTACTTGTGGTCGTAAAGCACGCCCGGACCGATGATGTCCTTGCGGCCGACGCGGCGGTTGAACTTCATGCGACCGACGCCCGACAGGTCGTAGCGCTCGAACGTGAAGAACAGGTTGAAGAACAGGTTCTGCGCAGCGTCCTTGGTCGGCGGCTCGCCCGGACGCATCATGCGATAGATTTCGACCAGCGCTTCGAGCGGCGTCTTGGTCGTTATCGATGCGCAGGGTGTGCGAGATGTACGCACCGCGGTCGAGGTCGTTGACGTACAGCGTCGGCACGACTGTCGACGCCGGCCTTGCGGAAATTCTCCAGCTGCGCGCCGGTGATTTCGTCGTTCGCCGAGGCCAGCAGCTTCGCCGGTCTTGCTTGTCGACGATGTCGTGGCCAGGATGCGGCCGATCGGATACTCGTCCGGCACTTCGAGCGCGCGTGATCTTCGCGGCGGCCAGCTGGCGCACGTGGCGCGCGGTGATGCGCTTGCCGGCCTCGACGAGCACCTTGTCGCCGATGCGCAGGTCGAAGTTCAGCGTTTCGCCGCGCAGACGCTCGGCGACGAGCTCCAGCGCGGCGCCACCCTTCTTGCCGAGATGGAACACGTTCTTCTCGAAGAAGATGTCGAGCATCTCGTCGTTGTTGTAGCCGAGCGCGCGCAGCAGCACCGTCACCGGCAGCTTGCGGCGACGGTCGATACGGGTGAACAGCGCGTCCTTCGGGTCGAACTCGAAGTCGAGCCACGAGCCGCGGTAAGGAATCACGCGCGCGGAGATACAGCAGCTTGCCCGAGCTGTGCGTCTTGCCGCGGTCGTGATCGAAGAACACGCCCGGCGAACGATGCAGCTGCGAGACGATGACGCGCTCGGTGCCGTTGATGATGAAGGTGCCGGTGTCGGTCATGAGCGGCAGTTCGCCCATGTAGACCTCTTGCTCCTTCACGTACTTCACGGCCTTCTTGGAGGCCGGCGCTGTCCTTGTCGTAGATGACCAGGCGCACAGTCACGCGCAGCGGCGCGCCGTAGCTCATGCCACGCGAACGGCATTCGCGCTCGTCGAACGGCGGCTCGCCCAGGCGATAGTCGACGTACTCAAGCGCGGCGTTGCCGGAGTAGCTGACAATCGGAAAGACCGACTTCAGCGCGGCGTGCAGACCCTTGTCGTCGCGTGCTTGGGAGCGACGTGCTGCCTGCAGAAACTCGCGATAGGAATCGGTCTGGATGGCGAGCAGGTTCGGCACGTCGAGTACCGGCGGACGCTTGCCGAAATCCTTGCGGATGCGCTTCTTCTCGGTGAAGGAGTAGGTAGTGATGGGTAGCGACCTCGGCTGCGTATGGCGGCCGGCGACCACCGGGTGGAAAGCGAAAACGGAATCGGGAATGGAGAACGTGCGATGATTCCCGATTCCATCGATTCCCGATAAAACGGCAAAGCCCGGCGTCAGCCCAGGCTCTGGAACTGCATTCCGGCGAAATCCGGATAATTCGTCTCGATTCCCGAATCGGTCGGGACGCGACAGGCGAAGCCCGGGGGCATTACGCCCCCAGGCTTGCTTGACGCTAGATCGACACTGGATCCCGGTCGCGCATCCAGAGCGCCGGATTACTTCAGTCCTCACTTGACCTCGACGGTCGCGCCGGCAGCTTCGAGGTCCTTCTTGAACTTCGCAGCGTCGTCCTTGCTGAGCGGCTTCCTTCACGACGCCGGAGCCGGCTCGACCAGGTCCTTCGCTTCCTTCAGGCCCAGGCCCGTGATCGCGCGGACGACCTTGATCACTTCGACCTTCTTCTCGCCGGCGCTCTTCAGGATCACGGTGAACTCGGTCTGCTCTTCGCGCCGGAGCGGCAGCAGCGGCCGGCGCCGGCAGCAGCCATGGCCACCGGAGCGGCGGCGGACACGCCGAACTTCTCTTCGATCGCCTTCACCAGGTCCATCACTTCGATGAGCGACTTGGCGGCGACGGCGTCGACGATCTGTTCGTTGGTCAGGGACATTTCGATTTACCTCTGAAATTTGATTCGATTTGAATAGTCAGCGAACTTAGGCGGGCTCGGCTTCAGCCGGGGCTTCGGCGGCGACTTCGCCACCACCCTGCTGATCGGCCACAGCCTTGACGACGCGGGCAAACATGGCAGCCGGCTCGCACCAGCACGCGGGCCAGCATGGCCAGCGCCTGTTCGCGGGTCGGCAGCGAGGCCAGCACGTCGACGTGCGCAGCCGGCAGCAACTTGCCTTCCACCGACACGAGGATCGGCTTCAGCTTGTCGTTGCCCTTGGCGAATTCCTTGATCAGGCGACCGGCAGCACCGGGATCTTCGGTCGAGAAGGCATACAGCAGCGGACCGACCAGGGCGTCTTTGACGACACTCGAAGTCGGTACCTTCCACGGCGCGCGAAGCGAGCGTGTTCTTCGACAACTTTCACGAACACCCCAGATTCGACGAGCCTTCTTGCGCATCGCGGTCAGCTGAGCGACCGTGGTGACCTGCATACTCGGCGGCGATCAAGGAGTGAGCCTTCGCGGCCACTTCGCCAGTTCGGCGACGACTTCTTTCTTCTGCGAGAGATTGAGAGCCATTGCACCCTCTTAATGCAATCCGCTTACGGCTCCTGCCGCTTGCGGTCCTGAGCGATGCCATCCCTGACGTCGGGGACATCTTGCGTCCCGGTTGGTGGCCTTTCCAGATCAATTCAAACGATCCCAGAAGGGGCAGCACCATCTGCGCAGGCCAGATTCGTTTCCGAATCCGATTAAGCGACCTCGCTTGCGACGACGGCGTTTCCCTGCCATTGCGAGCTCCCTGCTCGTCGTCGTCGCGCGCTGATCGCGCCTGCGGTCTTTGACGGCGGCACCGGTCTCGCAACCGGGGCTGCCCTCAAAAACTGCCCGTGCCAGTTCGTCACCGGCACGGGACTTGATTCTTACTTGGTCGACAGCGTCAGCGACGAGGTATCGACGAGCACGCCACACCCATCGTGCTCGACAGCGGCAATCTTCTGCAGGAAATGACCCTTCGCGGTCGCCGGCTTCGCCTTCAGCAGGTCGTTGACCAGCGCGTGCAGGTTGTCCGCGAGCTGGGACGTCGAAGTTCGCCTTGCCGATCGTGCAGTGGACGATGCCGGCCTTGTCGTTGCGGAACTTGACCTGGCCCGCCTTGGCGTTCTTGACCGCGGTGACGACGTCGGCGGTGACCGAGCCGTCCTTCGGGTTCGGCATCAGGCCGCGCGGACCGAGCAGCTGGCCGAGCTTACCGACCACGCGCATCGCGTCCGGCGTCGCGATGACGCGACCGAAGTCGAGATCGCCGGCCTGCATGCGCTCGGCCAGATCGTCCATGCCGACGACGTCGGCGCCGGCGGCCTTGGCGGCCTCGGCCTTCTCGCCGGCCGGCACGAACACGGCGACGCGACGGTCTTGCCGGTGCCGTGCGGCAGCAGCGACGGAACCGCGCACGCCCTGGTCGGACTTCTTCGCATCGATGCCGAGGCGGATCGCGACGTCCACGGATTCGGCGAACTTCGCCTTCGCGTTGTCCTTGACGATGCTTCAGCGCTTCATCCAGGCCATAGGTCTTGCCCGGCGTGACACTGCGGCCTGAGCCGCCTTGTAACGCTTGCTGAGCTTTGTCATGTCTTAACCCTCCGACCACCAGGCCCATGCTGCGCGCGCTACCAGCAATGGTGCGCACCGCGGCGTCCAGATCAGCAGCCGTGAGATCGGGCATCTTCTGCTTTGCAATGTCTTCGAGCTGCTTGCGCGTGACCTTGCCGACCTTCTCGGTGTTCGGACTTGGGCGAACCCGATTGCGACGCCCGTGACCTTCTTGATCAGGACGGTCGCCGGCGGCGTCTTCGTGATGAAGGTGAAGCTACGGTCGGAATAGGCCGTGATGATGACCGGAATCGGCAGACCCGGCTCCATCTTCTGCGTGGCGGCATTGAACGCCTTGCAGAATTCCATGATGTTCAGGCCGCGCTGACCGAGGGCAGGACCCACCGGCGGCGACGGGTTGGCCTGACCGGCCTTGACCTGCAGCTTGATGTAACCTGTGACTTTCTTTGCCATTGAATTTCTCCTCGCGAGTTCAAGCGCCTTGCGGCTCCTCGCAGTACATTCGTTCCCTGATGGAGGACGGCCCGCGACCCTGCGGACCTTGGAAACACGGACACGCCGAGCCAAAAGACTCCGGCGTGAACCGCGTAGTTTAGAGACTGATCAAGTTTTAAGCAAGCCCCGTGCCGGGGCCGGCTCGCGGAGTCGATCAGGCCTTCTCGACCTGACCGAACTCCAGCTCGACCGGGGTCGAGCGACCGAAAATGAGCACCGCCACACGCAGGCGGCTCTTCTCGTAATTGACTTCTTCGACCACGCCGTTGAAGTCGTTGAACGGACCATCGGTGACGCGCACCATCTCGCCCGGCTCGAACAACACCTTCGGACGCGGCTTCTCGACGCCTTCACGCACGCGGCTGCAGGATGGCATCGGCTTCGCTGTCGCGAATCGGCAGCGGACGATCCGCCGTGCCGCCGATGAAGCCCATCACCTTCGGGGTTTCCTTGACCAGATGCCAGCACTCGTCGTCGATGCGCGGCGCCTTGCCCTCGGTGTCCGTCTCGATCTGCACGAGAACGTAACCGGGGAAGAACTTGCGCTCGCTGCGGCGCTTCTGGCCGCTGCGCATCTCGATGACTTCTTCGGTCGGCACCAGCACTTCGCCGAAGCGCTCTTCCATGCCGGCGCGGCGAATCCGCTCATCGAGCGAACGCTTCACCTGGTTTTCGAAGCCCGAATAGGCGTGTACCACATACCAACGCTTGCTCATGCCATCACCTCTACGAACCCAGCTTGAGCAGCCAGTCGAGCACGACCGACTTCAGGATCAGATCGATCAGGCCCAATAGCAGCGACAAGATGACAACCACGACCATGATGATGCCGGTGGTCTTGAGCGTCTCATCACGGGTCGGCCAGACCACTTTGCGCAGTTCGAACTGCGATTCACCAAGGAAGCTGCGCACGCGGCGGCCAGGTGCCGTGAAGGCACCAATAGCCAGCGCCACAACCAGCGCCGCCAGCACGCCAAGCATCAGTACCGACTGCGGGATCGAGCTATCGCTGCCGAACCACGAGTAGGCAAAAATGCCAGCAGCCAGCACTAGCGCTGCCAGTACCAGCTTGCCGATATCAACGGCGTTGACGCCTTTGGTCTGTTCTGCCTTCGTATTCATGCGAAGTGATCGGATGAGAGGGCATCGACCGGTTGTCGGTCATCATGCCACCCACCATCCATCGTCGATCCTCAGGAAGATGGCACGCCAGGAGGGACTCGAACCCCCAACCTGCGGTTTTGGAGACCGCTGCTCTGCCAATTGAGCTACTGGCGTATCGAAAATGTGTGAAGTCGCTCGCCTTGCCGCTGCAGGGATGCGCCTTGGCGCCGCCGCAGGATGAAGTGGCCGTAACCACCCCACCCTTCGACTCCTTGCAGCCCGCAGAGCGGGCGACTTCCCAGTCTACAGCTTACTTGATGACCTTGGCCACCACGCCGGCGCCGACGGTGCGGCCACCTTCGCGGATCGCAAAGCGCAGGCCTTCTTCCATCGCGATCGGGTGGATCAGGGACACCACCATCTTCACGTTGTCGCCCGGCATCACCATCTCCACGCCTTCCGGCAGCTGGCACGCGCCCGTCACGTCGGTCGTGCGGAAGTAGAACTGCGGACGGTAGCCCTTGAAGAACGGCGTATGACGGCCACCCTCGTCCTTCGACAGCACGTACACCTCAGCCTCGAAGTCCGTGTGCGGGGTGATCGAGCCCGGCTTGGCCAGCACCTGGCCACGCTCCACGTCGTCGCGCTTCAGTACCGCGCAGCAGCAGACCGGCGTTGTCGCCTGCCTGGCCCTGGTCCAGCAGCTTGCGGAACATTTCCACGCCCGTGCACGGTGGTCTTCTGGGTCGGACGGATGCCGACGATTTCGATTTCGTCACCGACCTTGACGATGCCGCGCTCGATACGACCGGTCACCACGGTGCCGCGACCCGAGATCGAGAACACGTCTTCCACCGGCATCAGGAACGGCTTGTCGATCACGCGCACCGGCTCCGGGATGTAGCTGTCCAGCGCATCGACCAGCTTGATGATCGCCGGCACGCCGATTTCGCTCTGATCACCTTCCAGCGCCTTCAGCGCCGAACCGTGGATGATCGGCGTGTCGTCGCCCGGGAAGTCGTACTTCGACAGCAGCTCGCGCACTTCCATCTCGACCAGCTCGAGCAGCTCGGCGTCGTCCACCATGTCGGCCTTGTTCAGGAACACGACGATGTACGGCACGCCCACCTGGCGCGCCAGCAGGATGTGCTCGCGGGTCTGCGGCATCGGGCCGTCAGCGGCCGAGCACACCAGGATCGCGCCGTCCATCTGCGCGGCACCCGTGATCATGTTCTTCACGTAGTCCGCGTGGCCCGGGCAATCCACGTGCGCGTAGTGGCGCTTCGGCGACTCGTATTCCACGTGCGCGGTCGAGATCGTGATACCACGAGCCTTCTCTTCCGGCGCCGCGTCGATCGCGTCGTATGCCTTGAACTCGCCACCGAAACGCTCGGCGCCAACCTTCGTCAGCGCAGCCGTCAGCGTCGTCTTGCCGTGGTCCACGTGACCAATCGTGCCGACGTTGACGTGCGGCTTGGTGCGTTCGAATTTACCCTTTGCCATACGCCTAAAACCCCGATGGAGTCAGATGATGAAAACTGGAATGGTCAGCCAGACTAACACCGCGCGGACCGCGGTGAGATGGTGCTCATGACTGGAATCGAACCAGCGACCTCTTCCTTACCAAGGAAGTGCTCTACCGACTGAGCTACATGAGCACGAAACAAAACACCTAAGACGACTTCAATGGAGCGGGAGACGGGGATCGAACCCGCACCATCAGCTTGGAAGGCTGAGGTTCTACCATTGAACTACTCCCGCCTGGAGAAACAGCCTTACGCGGAAATCGTCTGGTGGAGGGAGGTGGATTCGAACCACCGAAGGCGTAAGCCAGCAGATTTACAGTCTGCCCCCGTTGGCCGCTTGGGTATCCCTCCAACAAAGAACGGCTATTGTGTGGATGAGCCCCTTGGCTGTCAACACCTGCCGCGGGATTTTTAGCGTTTTTCCGCGAAAATTTTGCCGGCGTCACGGCCTCGCGCCGGGATGGCCGTGCCAGACCGTCATCCCAGCGTCTCTCAACAACCGAAGGGTTGGTCAAGCTGGGATCCAGCGCCTCGACCAAGCATGGAAGGCGCTGGATGACCAGCCCTTCGGCTGTTGGGAGCCCAGCTTTCGCTGGAATGACGAGCAAAAGAAACCTCGACCGCCCTCAGATGCTTTCGGCAGCGTGCGTATCCACCAGCTGCTCCATCTCCTTGGACAGCTCCATCAGCTTCATCGCCTGCTGCTGCAGGCGCTGCTCGTTATGGTCGCGCGGCAACCAGCTGGGTACGGGCGTCGGCTTGCCTTCCGGCGCATCCAGCGCCACGAAAACCATCACGCAACTGGTCGCCAGATGGTGCTCATCCTTGCGCAGGTCACGCGCCAGCACGTCCACCGCCATGTGCATGCTCGAACGCCCGGTATGGATCAGGCGGGCCCGCACGGTGACCAGGTCGCCAATCAGGATGGGCGCCACGAACTGGATGCCACTGACCGAGGCCGTGACGCAATAAGCCCCACTCCAGGCCACCGCGCAGGCATAGCCGGCCTGATCGATCCACTTCATCACCATGCCGCCGTGCACCTTGCCACCGAAATTGACGTCGGTCGGCTGGGCCAGGAAACGGAAACTGACTTCGTGCTGCTTTCCGGGCATGGGTTGCTTACTCCAATGGACGCTGGTCGATCGCTCGCGATTATGCGCCCGCGACGGAATGACGCGATAGGGAACCCAAGCACTCAACCCCGATGTCGGGCATGCCGCGCCGCGCCTACCCGATAAATCATCGGCACGCTGACAATCTTGCTCGCCGGCCGTTTTGCCGAAGCATTCGGCTCGAAGCCCAGACTCAGATAAACCGGCACGGCCCCGATGGCCGCATTCAAGGTAAAGAAGCGCGTGCCCGCTCGCCGAATGCTGTCACGCATGAGGCGATGCCAAAGCTTTCTGGCAATGCCCTGCCCCTGGTAACGCGTACCCACAAAAAGCTGGAAGACGTGACTGTCATCGCGAATGGCGGCGATGCCGGCCAGGGCGTCGCCGACAAAGGCGAGATAAAAGCGCTGACCGGCGTCGATCTTCTGCCGGATCGACTTTGCGCTCATGCCTGCAAGCAGGAGCGCGGCGACCTCGTCGGGTTGGCCGGGAAGGATCCAGCGCCGGGTGACGCGCCGGGCCAGCACACCGATCGCTCGAGCGTCATCCGCTCGAGCGAGGCGAAGATGCAAGTTCGTCATCGCTGCGAGATCTCGGCAAACCCCATCGCTCACTTGCCGCCCGTTACTCAAAACCCGTTGAGGGACCCATGCACAAAGCATGACGTTGCCCGCAAAAGTGTGAGGGCGCAACGAAGCGAAGTGAATTCGGCTGATGCGTCTTTCAGACATGCCCGACATCGCGACGATGAATTCATGCGTACTGTCTAGCCCCTCTTAACCAGAACCTAACCTAAGGAAGAGGGGTCTATGAAGCTCGGGGAAAACAAACTGTGTGCATCGGTGCGTCTGGCACTTTCGCTGGGCATGCTCGCGGCCGGCACCTGCGGCACAGCCGCTTTCGCTCAGGAAGCATCGTCAGATCAAGCCAAGAGCAAGACACTCGAAACGGTCACTGTGACCGGTTCGCTGATTCGCCGCGTCGATGTGGAGACTGCCAGCCCGGTCGTGACGATCGATCGCGCCCAGATCCAGGCTACCGGCAAGCAGACGCTGGGCGACCTGGTCCAGCAGCTGCCGGCCATGACCGGCGGCAACGTCAATCCGCAGACCAACAACGGTGGCGGTACCGGCAGTTCATCCATCAACCTGCGTGGCCTGGGTTCCAAGCGCACGCTCATCCTGGTCGATGGCCAGCGCCTGCTCAGCAAGGATCCGAACGCCATTCCGGCCGACGCGATCGAGCGCATCGAAGTGCTGCCGACTGGCGCCTCGGCGACCTACGGTTCGGACGCCATCGGCGGCGTGGTCAACTTCATCCTGCGCAAGAACTACCAGGGTGCCACGTTCTCGGCCAACGTCGGTCAGTCGGATCGCAACGACGGCGAGCAGAGCGGCTATACCTTCACTTTCGGACAGACGTCCGACAAGGGAAGCATCATGGCCGGCCTGAACTACAACAAGCAGGATGGCGTCGAGTCGGCTAACCGCGCGTTCTCCAAGAATGCGCTGAGCCTGTCGGGTAGCCAGGTCTTGTTGGGCGGCTCGTCTTCCTCGCCGCAGGGCCGTATCCAGCTGCCGACCGACCTCCAGAGCACCTTCGGCTGCAAGCAAGTGGCGCTGAGCCCGGGTGGCAACAGCCAGGTCGTCAGCACGGCGAACTACCACTGCTACACGACCTCTGACCGCTACAACTACGCCAAGGTCAACCTGATCATGACGCCGCAGGAGCGTACCGGCGGCTTCCTCAACGGTGACCACCACCTCGGCGATCACGTCACCGCTTACGTGAACGCGATCTACCAGAAGACCTCGGCCAACTTCCAGTTGGCGCCGGCTGTGTACGGGAGCTCTTCGACGGGTGCGGTCATTGACGCGAACAACGCATTCAATGCGTTTAGCAGGGCATCTGTCGCAGCTGGCGGAGATTCCGTGCAGTTCGGCTCGGGCGGCAACACGTTCGCCTCTCGCTTGACTTCGAACGGCTTCCGCGAAGCCTTTACCGGCAGGACCGACGCCCAGATCAACACCGGCTTCAAGGGCGATTTCACCGTCTTTGACAAGAACTGGAACTGGGACGTTGGCCTCAACTACGGCCACGAAAGCATCGTCACCACCACGGCCGGCCTGGTCGACCAGAGCAAGTTGTATACGGGTGCCTCCACCATGGGTGCGAACGGCGTGGCCGTGTGCCCGACCGGCGTCAGCGCGGTGGCGTGCCAATTCAACCCGTTCGACATCAACTCGGCCGGCTCGATCGCGGCGGTCAGGGCGGCCAATGTTACGGCTCCCTCCAACACTTACGTGATCGAGAAGACCTGGCATGCGGGCCTCAGCGGCGAAGTGTTCAGCCTGCCGGCCGGTGCGGTGCAGCTCGCTCTCGGAGCCGAATACCGCAAGGAATACGAGCACACCATTCCTGCGCCGCAGTTGGTGATCGATCCCTCCACCGGTAGCTGCACCCTGGGTAGCCAGTGCCTCAGCGCCGTGCAGGGTGGCTATAGCACCAAGGAAATCTACGCGGAAACGCTCATCCCGTTGCTCTCGGGTCTGCCGGGCGTACAGTCGCTGAACCTGACCATCGCCAGCCGTTATTCGAAGATCCAGACCTTCGGCAGCACGAACAACTTCAAGTTCGCGATCGAATACAAGCCGTTCGATGACCTGTTGCTGCGCGGTACGATGGAAGACGTGTTCCGTGCGCCGTCGCTGTCCGAGCTCTACTTCTCGGGTTCCGACGCACCGTTGATCCATACCGATCCGTGTACCGGCTACACCGGTGCGCCGGCGGGTTCGCCGCTGGCCCTGGCTTGTAAGAATGTGCCGACCGATGGTTCGTTCGTGAACGAATTGGTCGCCAACAATAACCAGGGCACGACCGTCGTGCAGGGCTTCCCGCGTGGCCGGTTTTCCGGTCAAGCCGGAGCATGGCAAGTCGTATGACTTCGGCTTCGTGTACAGCCCCTCGTATGTGCCGGGCCTGTCAACCACGTTCGACGTCTGGCGCGTGAATCTGAAGGACACCATCACCTCCGTGGGCTTGCAGAGCCTGCTCAACCTCTGCGCGGCCGGCTCGACCCAGTACTGCCAGTACATCCAGCGTCAGGCTGGTGGTGCGAACGCGGGCCAGCTGCTGGCTTCCACGGTGGAGCCGACGGGCAACCTGGGCAGCATCAGCTCCAGCGGTATCGACTGGTCGGCCAACTACAAGCTGCCGCAGTTCTCCTTCGGTCAGTTCAACGTGGGCGTCAACGCGACCTACCTGAAGTACTACACCCAGGAAACCGCGCCGGGCGTGGCAGGCAATATCAAGTACGAGAACGCCGGTCGCTTCCTGCCGTACGGCTCCGCGCAGTCGGCGGCCTGCCCGAGACAGCGTTGGCGTCTGCTTGTTCCCGCGCTGGCGCGCACAAGGTTATGTGGATTGGCAGCAGGGTGGCTGGAGTGCCCAGTGGCGTATGCGTTGGACCAGCGGCTTCACCAATGGAGGCGCTGCAGGTTCGATTTACGACACTTTCCCTGCTTGTGGGGTCAATGTCTGCGCCTGACGAGGGTGTCGTTCTGCACGACGGCTCGACGATGTATAACGATGCCTCGGTCGGCTACAACATCGCGCCGATCAACACGCGCGTGGACTTCGGCGTGAACAACCTGTTCGACAAGCAGCCGCCTATGCTGTACGCGAACAACACGCTCAATGCCAACACCGACCCGAGCGACTTCGACCTGATGGGCCGCTACTTCTGGGCTCGTGTGACGGTCAAGTTCTAACCCACAAGCACTAGCGTCAAACTGAAGGGCCGCGTGATTGATTCACGCGGCCCTCTTTTCCAATAGCTGGCGATCCGCTCAAGTGACCAGGCCATGATTGCCCCACACATGGCTCTCGGGCAGAGAATCGCCGCCTAGGCAGTCATGAGTCAGACGTTGAACCGGAAGTGCAGGACGTCGCCTTCCTTGACGATGTAGTCCTTGCCTTCCAGGCGCAGACGGCCTGCGTCGCGCGCGCCGGCTTCGCCGTTGTACTTGATGAAGTCGTCGTAGGCGACGGTTTCGGCGCGGATGAAGCCGCGCTCGAAGTCGGTGTGGATCACGCCGGCGGCCTGCGGCGCGGTGAGCCGCGCTTGCACGGTCCAGGCGCGCACTTCCTTCTCGCCCGCGGTGAAGTAGGTCTGCAGGCCGAGCAGCTTGTAGCCGGCGCGGATCACGCGATTGAGGCCCGGCTCGTCGAGACCCATGTCGCTCGAGGAACTCGTCGCGGTCGGCGTCGTCGAGCTGCGCGATCTCTTCCTCGATCGCCGCGCAGACCGGCACGACTTCCGCGCCTTCGCTGCTCGCGCGCTCGCGCACGCTGTCGAGATACGGATTGTTCTCGAAGCCGTCTTCCGCGACGTTGGCGATGTACATCAGCGGCTTGAGCGTGAGCAGGAACAGATCGCGCACCAGCGCTTTCTCTTCGTCGTCGAGGCCGAGGCTGCGCGCCGGCTTGCCTTCGTTGAGACCGGTCGCGAGCTTCTGCAGAACCGGCATCTTCGCCATCGCTTCCTTGTCGTTCGCCTTGGCCGCACGCTCGACGCGGTTCAGCGCCTTGTCGACGGAGTCGAGATCGGCCAGCGCCAGCTCGGTATCGATCGTTTCGATGTCGGCGATCGGATCGATCTTGCCGGCCACGTGCACGATGTCGGCGTTCTCGAAGCAGCGCACGACGTGAGCGATCGCGTCGACTTCGCGGATGTGCGCGAGGAACTTGTTGCCGAGCCCCTCGCCCTTCGACGCGCCCGCGACGAGGCCGGCGATGTCGACGAACTCGACCGCCGTCGGAATGACTTTCTGCGGCTTCACGATGTCGGCGAGCGCCTGCAGGCGCGGATCGGGCACCGGCACGACGCCGACGTTCGGATCGATCGTGCAGAACGGGATAGTTCGCCGCCGCGATGCCCGCCTTGGTCAGCGCGTTGAACAGCGTCGACTTGCCGACGTTCGGCAGACCGACGATGCCGCATTTGATGCCCATGGTGACTCCGAAACTGATCGTGGGAAAGCGTGGTAGATCGCGCGCGACGAGGTCAGGCAGCGGCATCGAACCGGCGCATGTTCCCGTCGCCACGATCGCCATTCGCCCCTCCCGCGGTATGCAGGCGTTGCATCGCCTTTTCGAACTCCCCGTCGACCACCAGCGGCAGCACTGTCGAGCGCGCGCGCGACGCCATCGAGGATCGCATTCTCGTCCGTTCACGGCGGGGCCGTCCAGAGCACCCACGGCGTCACCTTGTCTTGTGCCCGGGATGACCGATGCCGAGCCGCAGGCGATGAAACTTGCCGTGACCGAGATGCGCGAAGATATCGCGCAGACCGTTCTGGCCGCCGTGGCCGCCGTCGAACTTGAGGCGCAGCGGTGCCGGGCGGCAGGTCCAGCTCGTCGTGCGCGACCAGCATCTTTCGGGCTCGATCTTCCAGTAGCGCAGCGCCGAGCGCGACGGCGATGCCGCTCTTGTTCATGTAGGTGGTCGGCTTCAGCAGCCAGACGGCGTGCCACCGATGCGGACCTTGCGGTCTCGCCGTGCAGCTTGCCGTCGAAACCGAAGCGCTCGCCCTGCCCTGCGCCAGCGCGTCAACAAACCAGAACCCGGCGTTGTGCCGGGTTCGGAGATGTTCGGCACCGGGGTTACCGAGGCCGACGATGAGGCGCAGTCCCGCCATAAAACGCGAGCAAGCTCGCGTGCGGTCCGCACCCGCGCCGGGTGCGGACCGCTGCGACTTACTTCTTGGGAGCCGGGGCGGCCGGTGCGGCGGCAGCCTCGCCTTCCGAGCCGGAGCGGCCTCGACCTCTTCCTTCACCGTGTTGGCGGTGACGACGGCGGTGTCGTGGTCCTCGCCGAGGCGCAGCGCGACGATCTCGACGCCCGTCGGCAGCTTGAGCTCGGACAGGTGGACGATGTCGCCCAGCTTGACGTCGGCCAGGTCGACTTCGATGAACTCCGGCAGATCCTTCGGCAGGCACGAGATTTCGACGTCGTTCAGGTCGTGCGAGATCACCACGCCCGAGGTCTTGCCGGCCGGCGACTTCTCCTGATTCAGGAAGTGCAGCGGCACGCGGATGCGGATCGCCTCGTTCTCGTCGACGCGCTGGAAGTCCAGGTGCAGCATCTGCTGCTTGAACGGATGGCGCTGCATGTCGCGCAGCAGCACCTTCTGCACGTCGCCGTCGAGGTTCAGGTCGAGAATGGAGGAGTAGAACCACTCGTTCTGCGCGGCGAGCCAGACGTTGTTGTGCTCGATCTGGATGCTCTCCGGGCCGAGCCGCCGCCGTAGACGATCGCCGGCACCTAGCCGGCGTGACGCAGGCGGCGGCTCGCACCCTTCCCCTCGTCCTCGCGGCTTAGAGCCTTGATTTCATGAGTCGTTGCCATGTTCGTATTGCCTTCAGTTCAATGAAGCCGCCTCGCGGCAGCCAGGAACTCCCCCGCGACCAGGGGAGTCGGGTTTCAGGATGAGGGACGAGTAGCGAGGCGCCAGAATCGGACCACCTGAGCATGACGCCCTCGCTACTCGCCCCTCGACCCTCAATCGACGTACAGCGAACTCACCGACTCGCCAAACGCGATGCGGCGGATCGTTTCGGCCAGCAGCTCCGCCACCGAGAGCTGACGGATCTTGGCGCAGTCCTCGCCACTTCCGCACAGCGGAATCGTGTTGGTGACCACCAGCTCGTCGAGCTGCGAGCCTTCGAGATTGCTGGATCGCCGGCCCGGACAGCACCGGATGCGTGCAGTACGCCACGACCTTGCGGGCGCCGCGCTCCTTCAGCGCTGCCGCCGCCGCGCACAGCGTGCCGGCGGTGTCGACGATGTCGTCGACCAGCACGCAGGTCTTGCCGTCGACGTCGCCGATGATGTTCATCACCGTCGCCTCGTTCGCCCTCGGACGGCGCTTGTCGATGATCGCGAGGTCGGCGTCGTCGAGGCGCTTGGCCATCGCACGGGCGCGCACCACGCCGCCCACGTCCGGACTGACCACGATCAGGTCGTCCTTGCCGTGGTCGCGCCAGATGTCCGCCAGCAGCACCGGCGAGGCATACACGTTGTCCAGCGGGATGTCGAAGAAGCCCTGGATCTGGTCCGCGTGCAGGTCGACCGTCAGCACGCGATCGGCACCGACGGTGCCGATCATCTTCGCCGCGACCTTCGCCGTGATCGGCACGCGCGCCGAGCGCGGGCGACGATCCTGGCGCGCGTAGCCGAAGTACGGAATCACCGCGGTCACGCTCGCCGCCGAGGCGCGCTTGAGCGCGTCCACCAGCACGAGCAGCTCCATGAGGTTGTCGGCCGTCGGCGCGCCCGTGGGCTGCATCACGAACACTTCCTGGCGGCGGACGTTCTCTTCGATCTCGACCTGCGTCTCGCCGTCGCTGAAGCGACCGACCATCGCCTTGCCCAGCGGCACGCCAAGACGCTGGGCGACATCCTCAGCGAGCGCACGGTGCGCATTGCCGGTGAAGAGCATCGGGCCGGACGTATCGACTGTCATTTATTTAAACCTGAGCCATTGTGTGGAATGGCTGGGGCGGCAGGATTCGAACCTGCGCATGCGGGAATCAAAATCCCGTGCCTTAACCAGCTTGGCGACGCCCCAGTATCACTGGATTTTTCTGTTACTTGCCTGCCCTGCCGACACCGCGATGGCGCGCCAGGGTCACATGCAGCGTGGACGTGTTCACCCCCATGGCCACATGGGCCGTAAAGCGGGGAGGACAACGTTCCGCTACGGCTTCGGCACGCTCCGGGGACTCCGTCTCCAGGAACACACACGCACCGCTGCCGGAAAGCCTTGCCCGGCCGAACCCACCGAGCCAGTCCAGCGCCGCCGCCACGCGCGGATGACGCGCGCGGACTACGGGTGTGAACGTGTTCTCGACTGTTTCGCCCGAAGCAAAGGATGAAATTGTCGCTGGCGGCGCATTTCGTGTCAATTCAGGCGCTTGAAAAAGTGCCGCGGTCGGCACGTGTTCATGGGGCTCAAGCACCACGTACCAGGCCCGCGGAAGGGCCAGCGGCGTCAGTTTTTCGCCGACGCCCTCGGCCCAGGCTGAACGACCGCGCACGAAGACGGGCACGTCCGCACCCAGCTGGCGGCCCAGGTCGGCCAGCTCGTCCTCGCCCAGCCCCGCACCCCACAGCCAGTTCAGGGCCACCAGGACGGTGGCCGCATCGGAGCTCCCGCCGCCCAGGCCGCCGCCCATGGGGATGCGCTTGACCAGTTCGATATCCGCGCCGAGCGCCAGCCGGTGCATGCGGCTGCAACAAGCCGGGCGGCGCGCACCACGAGATCGTGGTCAGCGGGCACCTCCGGCACGTCGGTGAGTCGGTGGACCTCGCCGTCGTGGCGCACACGCAGGGAGATTTCGTCGCCCCAGTCGAGCAGCCGAAAGACGGTCTGCAACTCGTGATAGCCGTCGGCGCGACGGCCGGTGATACGCAGGAACAGGTTCAGCTTGGCGGGCGCCGGCCAGACGGACCACTCACCCGGCGCCAGCGGCGCCAACGGACGGCTCATGAACACGCGCAGGTCATCGGGAAACCCGTTTTCGCGATCGCGTTCGCGGGCAAAGCCGAAGCGCGGATCGTCCTTGTCGACCGCGACGAAACCGTGTTTGGCGTAGAACGGCGCATTCCACGGCACGTCCGCCAGCGTGCCGAGATCGACCCGGTGATAGCCGGCCGCCCTCGCCCAGGCGCAGGCATGCTCCAGCAGGGCGGCACCGATGCCGCGCTGGCCGTGAGACGGCAACACATCCATCTCGGCGATACCCATCGCATCGCCGCCCTCTTCCGCATCCAGCCACACGAAACCGACCGGCTCGCCGGAGCCGATCACCGCCACCCATACCAGGCCGCGGGCAATCGCCTCGCGCAACACCTCGGGTGGCACCGATACGCGCCGATACGACGGCCACGCCCGATGGCCACGGAACAGCTCCACCGCGGCGCGTTCGATGGCGCAAAGCGCATCAACCTGGTCGGGGCGGGCGCGCTCGATATGGAAGGTCATAGGCAGGGCTTTTTGCTATCGCCTCCTCTCCCCTGAGGGCGACCCCAAGGTAGTCCCTGTGGGAGAGAGGATTGAGGGTGAAGGGTGGGTGCTCGCGGAAGCGTTCCTATCAGGGCCGGCTCCGGTCTGGCGTCATCGCAAGATTGGCCCCTCACCCTACCCTCTCCCCGGAGGGGAGAGGGAAAAGCGCTGTCACTGGATGCTCCACGACTCCACCGACAGCCGCACCTTGTATGGCGGGTTATCGGCGAACACCTTGGTCGGCACGGCGGGTTGGCGCGTCCTGTCCCAGCCGGGGTAGCTGACGCTCCAGCCATCCTGGGTCAACTGCGTCGGCAGCCCATCGTCACCGAACTTCAGCTCGGCCGGACCACTATCCGCGCGCAGACCCAGCACCCAGGCGCGTAGATCATGCAGCGGCACATGCCAGCCCAGCACGTTCTGCACCAGCGATTCCGCATCCGGACTGCGCCGGGGGCCGCCCTCCACTCCTTCCAGCAACGCACCGTCGGGCGTCACGCTGAGGCGGAAGCTCTTGCTGCCCACCGGACCATGCACTTCGAATTGGTAGCTGTCGCCGTTCTGGGTCCAGGTAAGCGTGCCGCTGCCGCCCCGGCTTTTGCCATCAACCACACCGGACACGCCGAGCTTGCCCTGCAGGACCCAGTGATCAGTATTGGCCAACAAGTGCTCGCGGGCCCGCTGCTGGTCGAGCAGGACGGCATAGTCCACCTTGGGCGGCGCGGGACGGACCTGCTCCCGATGGACGCAGGCAGCGAGCAGCAGCGGCAACGCCACCGCCATAAGTCGAATCGGAAGCTTCATGGATTGAGGCGCTTGAGAGTGTTGTGGAGGTTGGCGCTTTGCGGGTCGATCTTACGCACTTCGTCGAACACGCGCCGCGCGTCCTCCTGGCGCCCCTGCTTCCACAGCACCTCGCCAAGGTGCACGCCGACATCGGCGTCCTTCTTGGCCATCCAGGCGCTGCGCAGGGTTGTCTCGGCCTGGTCCAGATGGCCCAGCCGGTATTGCAGCCAGCCCCAGGAGTCCTGAATGGCGGGATCGTTCGGCCGCGCCGCGCGAGCCGTTTCAATCAGCCGTTGCGCCTCGGACAGGTCGCGATTGGCATCGGCCAGCGTATATCCGAGCGCGTTGATGGCGTCGGTGTCGTCCGGCTTGAGCTCCAACAGGCGTCGGAAATCCGTGACCGCCTGGTCGACCTGACCCTCCTCGGCGTAGGCCAGGCCCCGTCCGTACAGCAACGACGGATCATCGGGCATCACCTGCAGCGCCCGACTGAAGGCATGCTCAGCCTGCGTGTACTGCTGCTCGTCCATGTACAACTCGGCGTCCGCCTCGTACGCGCGGCGCAACAGCGCCGGCTGATCGAGATAGTCGGTCTGCATCTGCGCCAGTTGCCCGTGGGCCTCGGCGCTGCGACCGGTGGCCTGCAGCAGCACGGCGCTGCGCAGATCCGCATCGAAAGCGTGTTCGTCGTCATCGGGCACCTCGCCGTACCACTTCAGCGCCTCCTGTTTGTGGTCCAGCATTTCGGCGAGCTGGCCCAGGAGATAGGCACTGTTTTGCTGCATCTCCTTGGGCGAACGCTGCAACTGGTTGTACAGGCGCGTCAGCGTCTTGGTGTCGTTGTTGCGGGCGGCCAGCGCTGCGCGCAAGGCGTAGGTGTCAGCATCCTGCGGACCGCTATCCAGCAACCGGGCGGCGCTCGCGTCGTCGCCGCTCTGCCCAAGCAAGGTCGCGTAGGCCAGGCGTAGCCTGGTGTTCTTCGGATCCTTGGTCAGCGCCTTGTCGAACAGCAGCTTGGCCCCCGCCTTGTCGCCGTTGCGGAATTTCATCTGGCCGGCCCAGGCGTAGGTTTCCGCCGTACCGAAGCGCTTCATGGCCGCATCGGCTATCTGCTGCGCATAGGCATGGCGCTCCAGCTTGTCGCCGAGTTCGCTCATGGCCAGCCAGGCCTGCGGATCGGGCGGCAGTCGTTGCGGCGTAGCCACTGCCTCCAGCAATTGAGCGGCCTGGGCGGCATCGCGGCTGCCCAGCAGCACCCGGCCGAACTGGCGCCAGGCATCCGGGTCGCCACTGCTGACCAGCAGCTCAAGCTGCCGCTGTGCCTCGTCCGTATTGCCCTGAGACAGCGCCAGCTCGGCCCGCGCCTGGGCCAGCGGTCCTGGCTTGGCGCCCAAGGCCTTCCAGCGCGCGATGGCTGTTTCCGCGGCCGGCACATCTCGCACCGCAATGGCCAAGGCCGCTGCCTGCTCGGCCACGCGAGGGTCGCTGGAGAGCATCATGGCCCGGCTATAGGCGGCCGAAGCCCCCTTGAGATCGGTATGGGTCAGCGCCATCTCGCCAGCCATCAGCTGGGCCACGAGATCGTGGTCCGCGTCGGACGTCGCCACCACCATTTGGTTCAGCGGCTGCGCGGAGGCGGCCGCGCCGCGGGCGGGCTTGCCAGGCGCCACGGCGCAGCTGGCCAGCATAAGCACCACCACCCCGGTCGCCGCAAAATGCCGCAGTTGCTTGAACTTGGACCACCTGCTCAGCACACTATTCTCCGCTCATCCGTCTGTTACGGCCGCTGTTACTCTAGAACGGCCGGTGCTAACCCTAGTTTACGCCGCCGGATGCTTCCCGCCTCGAATCGCCCTATACCATGACGCTGATCGCCCTCGGGCTCAATCACCTCACCGCGCCGGTCACCCTGCGCGAACAAGTGGCATTCGACGCGGAGGCCACCGCCGCCGCGCTGCAGGCGCTCGCCCGTGAACCCGGTGTGGAAGAGGCGATGATCCTCTCCACCTGCAACCGTACCGAACTCTACGTGAGCGTCACGGCAGGAGCTGAAGGCGTTCCCCAGGCATGGCTCAGCCGGCACCATCAGCTGACTGCGAACAAGTTGGATGAGTTCCTGTATCGCCACGATGAAGATGCCGCGGTCCGCCACATGTTCCGGGTCGCCACCGGCCTGGACTCGATGGTGTTGGGTGAGCCGCAGATCCTGGGCCAGGTGAAGGACGCGTATCAGCAGGCGCGCGATGCCCAGGCCCTGCGCGCGCCGATGGAACGCCTGCTGCAACACACGTTTGCGGTCGCCAAGCGCGTACGCACCGACACGCGAATCGGCGCGCATACCGTCTCGGTCGCCTTCACCGCCGTGCGTCTGGCCGAACAGGTGTTCGCCGACCTGCGGGACGCCTGCGTACTGCTGATTGGCGCCGGCGACACCATCGAGCTGGCCGCGCGGCACTTGGTGGACAAGCGCGTGCGCAAACTGATCGTCGCCAACCGCACGCTGGAGAACGCGCAGGAACTGGCCAGTCGCCATGGCGGCTATGCCATCTCGCTGCACGATCTCCCGCAACATCTTGCCGATGCCGACATCGTCATCAGCTCCACCGCCGCGCGCCAGCCGGTGGTGACGCATGCGATGGTGGAGAAGGCGATCGCCACGCGCCGGCGCAAGCCGATGTTCATGGTGGACATCGCCGTGCCGCGCGACATCGAGCCGTCGGTCGGCGAGTTGGGCGATGTATTCCTCTACGGCATCGACGATCTGCGCCAGGTCATCGACGACAACCTCCGCTCGCGCGAAGCCGCTGCCCGCGAGGCCGACGCCATGATCGACCTCCAGGTCGAGCGCTATATGGCCTGGCGTCGGGCACTCACCGTGCACAACCCCGCGGTGGACATGCGCCAGCACGCCGAAGTCTACCGCGACGAAGTGCTGGAAAAGGCCCGTGCCATGCTGGCGCGCGGCAAGTCGCCCGACGAGGCGCTGGCCTTTCTCGCCAATACGCTCACCAACAAGCTGCTGCATCATCCCAGCGCCCGTCTGCGCGATGCCGCGTTGAGTGGCGACATGGAACTGCTGCATGCGGCGGGCCGCCTCTACGGCCTGGGCGAACAATCGGAAGTGGGCGAAGACGAGTGCGAAACGAGCTAGATGCGCTGATCCGACGCGTCACGGCATTAGCGCCCTTGCTTGTCCTCACCTCGACCCACTCGCCGCTGCCCATGACCCCATCGATCCGCCGCAAGCTCGAATCCACTCGCCGAGCGCCATCAGGAGATCGGCCTGTTGCTGGCGCAGCCCGACGTGCTCGCCGACAACAACCGCTTTCGCGAGCTGTCGCGCGAATACGCGCAGCTCGAGCCGGTGACGGCGTCGCTGCGCGAGCACGATCAGGCCGAGCGCGAACTCGGCTGAGACGCGGGCAATGCTCGACGATCCCGAAATGCGCGATATGGCGCAAGACGATATCGGGCGACTGGAAGCGCGCCTGCTGTCGCTCGATCGACGAGCTGCAGATCCTGCTGCTGCCCAAGGATCCGCGCGACGAGGCGAACCTGTTCCTCGAAGTGCGCGCCGGCACCGGCGGCGACGAGGCGGCGATCTTCGCGGGCGATCTGTTCCGCATGTATGCGCGCTACGCCGAGCGGCGCGGCTGGCATGTCGAAATGCTCAGCGACAAGCCACGGCGAACACGGCGGCTACAAGGAAGTCGTCGCGCGCATCGAGGGCAAGGGCGCGTATTCGCGGCTGAAGTTCGAGTCGGGCACGCATCGCGTGCAGCGCGTGCCGGAAACCGAGTCGCAGGGGCGCATCCACACCTCGGCCGCCACGGTGGCGATCCTGCCCGAGATGGATGAGATCGACGACGTCGAGATCAATCCGGCCGACCTCAAGATCGACACGTTCCGCGCCTCCGGCGCCGGCGGCCAGCACGTCAACAAGACCGACTCGGCCATCCGCATCACGCACCTGCCGACCGGCATCGTCGTCGAATGCCAGGACGAGCGCAGCCAGCACAAGAACCGCGCCCGCGCGCTGAGCCTGCTCAAGGCGCGTCTGCTGGACGACGAGCGCAGCCGGCAGGCCGCCGAGCAGGCCGAATCGCGGCGCCTGCAGGTCGGCTCCGGCGATCGCAGCCAGCGCATCCGCACGTACAACTTTCCGCAGGGTCGCATCACCGACCACCGCATCAACCTGACGCTGTACCGGCTGCCCGAGGTGCTGCAGGGCGATCTCGACGAACTGGTGGATACGCTCACGCGCGAACACCAGGCCGACGAGTTGAAAGCACTCACGGCCGGCTGAGAGCCTGCTCCATAGCCCTGCGTAGCCCGCGCCGGTACATGAAACAGGCTCCAAACAGCACGAATTGATCAATCCCGGATTGGCAGCCGCGGCTCGCTGCGTTAGCGTGGGCGGATGAATGATCTCTTCACCCCCTCTTCCCAGGCGCTGACACAGCAAATCGTCAACCAGCTGGAGCTCGGCGCCTTCGCCGATGCCGAGCACGCGGCCGCTCAGGCGCGCGAGCAATTCCCTGAAGACGCTGAGCTGGCTCGCCTGCAAGGCATTGCCCTGCTGCAACTGCAACGCCCCGCCGAGGCGCTCAGCGTGCTCGAACAGGCCGCACAGATCGCGCCCCAGAACATCGAAGTGCAATGCAACCTGGCCAGCGTTCAACTGGCCAACGGCGATGCCGACGACGCCATTGAGCGGCTGCGCGCCGCATTGCGGCTATCCCCTGGCAACCCCGCCGTCCTGCTGGGCTTGGGCAATGCGCTGATGGCCGCTGCCCGTTACCAGCACGCCCGCGAATCCTATGCCATGGCGACCCATGGCGCCCCGTTCCACCCCGGCATCCGCCTCAACCTGGCCGGCGCCGAACTGGAGCTCGGCAACATCGAGCCCGCCTTGCGCCATATCGGCGAAGCCCTGGAGATCATCCCCCAATTCGACGCGGCGTTCGACCTGCGCGGGCGCGTGTTGCAGGTACAGGGCAAATCGCGCGAAGCCGCCGATGCCTGGCTGCACGCCGAAAGCCTTGCGCCACAGAACGCCCAGTATCCGTTCGCAGCGGGCCAGGCGCTGGAAGACGCCGGCCAGCTCAGCCTTGGCAGCCGAGGCCTATGCAAGGGCGCTACAGCTTGCGCCGAAGGATGGCCCGGCACTCGGCCAGTTGCTGTTCGTGCGGCGCCGCCTGTGCGACTGGCGCGGCCTCGATCGAACTGAGCGAACGCCTGCAGCAAGCCGTATCGGCAGACAACGCCGTGGTCAGCCCGTTCGTCCTGCTGGCCGAAGAACGTAGATGCTGCCACGCTGCAACGTTGCGCCGTCACCTACGCGGCCACGATCGCGCGGCAGATGGCGCCCTTGCGCAAGCAGCTCGATTTCAAGTTCGCCAAGCCGTCGCCGGAACAACCGATGCGGGTCGGTTTCGTCGCCGACGGCTTCAACGAGCACGCCACCGGCCTGTTGATCGTCGCGATGTTGGAAGCGCTGACCAGACGACGATCTGGAACTCCACCTGTTTGCCACCACCGCGGACGATGGCGGGCCGATCCGCCGTCGCCTGGCCACCGCCACCACGCTGCACGATGTGTCGATGCTCAATCACGCGCAGGTGGCACAGCGCATTCACGACGCCGGCATCGAGATCCTGCTCGACCTCAACGGCTATGCCGGCAAGAACAACGCCGAGCTGTTCGCGTTGCGCCCCGCGCCGGTGCAGGTGAACTGGCTGGCCTTCCCCGGCACCTCCGGCGCGCCATGGATGGACTATCTGCTGGCCGACGCCGTCGTGCTGCCGAACGAATCGCGCGCTTACGTCAGCGAGAAACTCATGCGGCTGCCGCGCTGCTACCAGCCCAACGACAACACGCGCGTCGTCGCTGAGCCGCCGTCGCGCGCCGCTTGCGGCCTGCCCGAGCATGGCACCGTGTTCGCCTGCTTCAACAACAGCTACAAGCTCAATCAGGCGGCATTCGCTCGCCTGATGGTGATCCTGCAGCAGGTGCCCGATAGTGTGCTGTGGTTGCTGAGCGGCCCGGAAGGGGCGGACGATCGTTTGCGCACCGCGGCCATGGCAGCTGGCATTGCCCCAGAACGCCTGGTGTTCCTGTCGCGCCTGCCGCATGCCGATTACCTGGCGCGCTACGTCCACGCCGACTTGTTCCTCGACACGCTGCCGTATAACGCACATACCACCGCATCCGATGCGCTATGGGCCGGCTGCCCGGTACTTACCTGCACGGGAGACACGTTCGCGGGTCGCGTCGCCACCAGCCTGCTGCAGGATCTTGGCCTGCCGGAGCTGGCCTGCGAGGACGAGGAATCGTTTATCGCGATGGCCACGCAGCTGGGCAATGATCGCGAAGCGCTCAGCACGCTGCGCCATCATCTGGCCCAGCAGCGCACGCAGAGCCCGCTGTTCGACATGCAGGGCTTCGCCACTGATTTCCATCGCGCCCTGCAAGCGATGAGTGCGCGCTATCGGATCGGTCGCCCACCGGTCGATCTGGACCTCTAGCCGGGAGCAAGACCGTGCCAAAGAAGGACAAGTTCTACCGTCATGCGCTGGAAGAACTTCAACTGGAACTGGCCGGACTGAATCAATGGCTGCGTCGCAGCAATCGCCGATTGCTGGTGATCCTCGAAGGCCGCGACGCCGCCGGCAAGGGCGGCACCATCAAGGCCATCACCGAGTCGATGGATACCGGCGGCTATCGCATAGCCGCCCTGCACAAGCCGAACGAGATCGAGTCCAGCCAATGGTATTTTCAGCGCTACGTGCAGCACCTGCCCAGCGCGGGTGAAGTCGTGCTGTTCGATCGCAGCTGGTACAACCGCGCCGTCGTCGAACCCGCCATGGGTTTCTGCACCAAGGCCCAGTACAAGGCATTCATGGCGGCGGCGCCGGCATTCGAAAAGCTGCTCACTGACGACGGCATCATCCTGCTCAAATATTGGCTGGCGGTGGACCAGCAGGAACAGGAAGAGCGGTTCACTGAGCGCGCCACCAATCCGCTCAAGCATTGGAAGCTCTCGCCGAACGATCTCGCCTCTCGCGAGAAATACGCCGAGATGGGCCGTCTGCGTGACGTCATGATCGAGCGCACGCACCGCCCTCGCGCGCCCTGGTTCGTCGTCGATTTCAACGATCAGAAACGCGGACGCATCAATCTCATTCGGCATCTGCTCGAGCAGATCCCTCGTCACGACGAGGCCATTCGCATCGTCAAGCTGCCGAAACTCAAGGGCAAGCCAAAGACCGAGCATGTCACCAGCAAGGCCTTGTGGGTGCCGGATACCTGCGGCGACTGATCGACGCGATGCGGAGTGCTGGCGTACGAGGCTTGCGTGCCCGCTCTAGTTCATCGCCTTTCGCAACAGGCTCAAGTCGATCTTCTTCATCTTCATCATCGCGTCCGTCATCTTGCTGACCTTGGCGCGGTCGGAATGGCTGAACATCTCGATCATCTCGACGGGAATCACCTGCCACGAAAGGCCATAGCGGTCCTTCAGCCAACCACATTGCTGTGCCTTCTCGTCCCCGCCCTGGGAGAGCCTGCTCCAGTAGTGGTCGACTTCGTCCTGCGAATGGCAGTTGACCACCAGCGAGACGGCTTCGTTGAATCGGAATATCGGGCCACCGTCGAGCGCGACGAACTGCTGGCCATCCAGTTCAAAGACCGCGGTCATCAGCGAACCCTCGGGGCACCCTGATGCCGCCGCGCTCTCGGCGTTGTATCGCGTCGTGGTGACGATGCGCGAGTTTTCGAACACCGACACGTAGAAGTTCGCGGCTTCCTCGGCCTGGCGGTCAAACCAAAGAAACGGCGTGATGCGCTGGAAGCGGGCTGACATGGCGTTCTCTCCTCGGCGGATGGTGCAGGCGATGGGTCGCCAAAGCGTCCAAATCGGTCGCTTCGTCCATGCGACGAGCAGGCGAATCTGAAATCGACACCTTGGCGCCGGCGGCAGTCTCCGCTCCCGGCCGTGAAGCTCGCCTCACGGCGCGTGTCACTCAAGCCGTGTGAAAGCCGTTCATGTCGGGTGCCGCGCAATCTTCACGCGTCACCGCGTCCACCCTTGCAGCCGCCGGCCCACGCCAGAGCCAGCGTTCAAACGTTTCGATGGCCGCTGCCGATCCACTCGCAAGCACTTCCACGCGTCCATCCGGCAGATTCCTGGCATGCCCGGAAAGACCCAGCAGCAACGCCTGCTCGCGCGCACTGGCGCGATAGAACACGCCCTGCACGCGACCACTCACCAGGAAGCGCACGGCGGCCATGGGCTATTTACCGATGCCGATGGCCTGACCGAGCGAGCCTTCGGTCACCGGCCCGAGGAAGCGCTTGGCCACCTTGCCGTCGGGGCCAATCAGCCAGGTCGTCGGCAGTCCACGCGGCTCGTCGAAATCCGTCAGTGGCTTGTCCAGCGTGACCTGGGCAATCGGATAGCTCACCGGATGCTTGGCCAGAAAGGCCTGGATGTCCGCCTTGTCGCTGTCCTCGTAGGCCAACCCGATGGCGGCAACCTTGTCCGGATGCGCACTGACGAAGCGGGAGATATCCGGCATTTCCTTGATGCAGGGCACGCACCATGTCGCCCAGTAATTCACGATCACCCACTTGCCGCGTTTCGCTTCCAGGTCGAACGGCTTCCCGTCGAGCGTGGTCACCTTGATCGAAGGTCGCTCGGGCATGGCGGCGTGCACCGAGCCTGCAAGCGCAAGCGCGACGCCAAGTGTGACAACTGACTTCAACCATTTCATGAGCGGAGATCCTCGGAATCGTTCGTGGCCGGTGTCGCCGGCGGATAGGCTTGATCGAGCCGCGTGCCCAAGGTGGCATTGAGTGATTGCGCCGCCGTATCCAGCAACGCAATCAATTCCGGCGGCAATCGTATGCGCTGCTCCTGCGCTTCCTGTGCCGGGCGCAATGGCAGACGGTAATGGCTGTGAGCATAGATGCGCAGCAAATCGGTATTGTCCAGGCTGCGACTCAGCAGCCATCCTCCGCCTTCCTCGCGACGGATCACGTCAGCGCGCTGCAGATCATCGAAATATCCGGCGATCATTCCGCCATGCAGATAGGGCTCGCTTAGGCGCATGTTGGTCGGCTCGAGCTTGCGCCCTTGCCGATGCGCATCCACAAAATGCCCCAGCACGACCAGGAGACCAAGAAAGGCGGCGTCTTCGGACAGACACATCGTTGGCGGCTGGTAGTCGAACGCCGAGATCGAAGCCGCGATCGACGCGCAAAGAATCACGATCACCCACGACAGGTAGATCCACAGCAGGAAGATCGGAATGGCGGCCATGGCCGCGCCATAGATCTGCTGGTAGGTCTGCGCGTGATGGATGAATCGCGCGAAGCCCCAGCGTGCGATCTCGAAAAGCACCGCACCGAGGAAGGCGCCTATCAGCGCATCTTGCCAGCGCACCCGGCGATTGGGCACCACGAAATACAGTAGCGCCAGCGTCACGAAGGTGACGATGAAAGGCAGCGTGGACAACAAGCGCTGGCGCAGCCCCAGTTCGTCCGCCGCACTGTGCAGTAGCGGAAGCGCGGTGACGTACGACGACACGATAAGGCCGCCCACGACCAGCACGGGACCCAGGGTGAGCGCCGCCCAATACAGCAGCAAGCGGGAGCCCCATCCGCGCGCGCGCCGCACTCGCCAGATGCGATTGAGCCGGTCCTCGATGCTCACCATCATCGACAAGGCACTGAAGAACATCACCAGGATGCTGATGCCGGTCAATTTGCTGGCATTGTCGGCAAAGCTGTTGAGGTATTCCTGCACTCTCTCGCCCGCGGCCGGCACGAAGTTGCTGAAGACGAACTCGATGAGCGTGGTGCGTTCTTCGGCAAAGACCGGAAACGCGGCGAAGATCGCCAGCGAAGCAACGATCAGCGGCACCAGCGAGACCAGCGTCGTATAAGACAGCGCACCCGCCGTCTCGAAGCACTTGTCGTCCACGAAGCGATGCCACACGAAATGGCTGAAGCTGCGTAGGCGGTCGCGATCGAAGCGCAAGGCCATGTTTGTTCCTTCCTCGGCGTTCGGCATCGGAGGCAACCCATGATGTCGCCGGGCCCATGGGCAGGGCGTGAACCGACGGACAACAGGGCCTGATCGGCCGGTACACTAACCGATCATCCCGCCATCGCCCAAACCATGAGCCAAGACATCCTGGTCCTCTACTACAGCCGCAGCGGCCACACCGCCCAACTTGCGCGCCTGATCGCACGCGGGGTGGAAGAAGTGCCCGGCATGCGCGCCCGCCTGCGCCAGGTACCGCCGGTGGCCCCAGTGACCGAACTGGCGCAGCCGCCGGAACCGGAAGAAGGCGCGCCGTACGTGACCCGCCAGGATTTGATCGATTGCGTTGGCCTGGCACTGGGCAGCCCCACGCGCTTCGGCAACATGGCGGCACCACTCAAGTATTTCCTGGATTCCACCGGCGCCGAATGGGCTAGCGGCGCACTGGCCGGCAAACCGGCGGCGCTGTTCACCGCCACCAGCACCATGCACGGTGGCCAGGAATCCACGCTGCTAACCATGGCGCTGCCCCTACTCCATCACGGCATGCTGATCGTCGGCCTGCCTTACACCGAGCCCGCGCTTACTTCCACCCAGAGTGGCGGTACGCCCTATGGCGCCAGCCATGTCACCGGCCCGAAGGGTGAGAACGCGATCTCCGATCACGAGCGTGAACTTGCCCGAGCCCTGGGACGCCGCCTTGCCGATGTGGCGCGTCGCCTGGGCGACGACGCGTGAGTGCCCCCATCGCGACGACCTATCGCATCGGCCTCGTCGCCTGGGCCGCGTTGGTGGTGCTGCAACTGGTTTGGCACGGCTGGCTGTTCCCTGCGCAGACGATTCCAGTGCCTTTAGTGCTTGGCCTCACCGTCATACCGCTGCTGCTGCCGCTGCTCGCCATCCGCGACGTGCGCCGCGCGCTGCTATGGGTCGGCATCCTCAGCCTGTTCTATTTCTGCCACGGCATCGCCGAGGCCTGGAGTTCGCCCAGCGAACGCTGGTTGGCGCTGACCGAAATCTTCCTCACGCTGGTGTTGATTGGCACTTTGGGTGCGGGCGTGAAACGCAAGCCGAAGGCATAACGAGTCAGCTCGTCATCTTTGTGCGCCTTCGAGGCGGCATTTAGTGGTTTCTCGCCCGCTTGTCGCAGTACCGCCAGCTTGCCGCTGACGACCGAAGGTAGTCCCTGTGGGAGAGAAGGTTGGGATCAGGGGCGGGTGCTCGCGGTCACGCTACAACCGAGCGATGAGGCCAGATTGCCGCTTACGCAGCGGGCGTTTCGATCGCCTGCCGGCGCTCGAGTCACTTTTCTTTTGCTGGCCCCAGTACTGTCCGGGGAAAGTGCGGATCATCCCGTGCAAGTCATTGATGTGACGTAATTAAGCGTCGATTTTCGGGTGTTAGCGATTTCAGCGCAGTAGCCTCAGGCTGGCGGCGTCTCTGTGGAGGGGCGTTGTCATGCACGAAGGCCAGTTCGTCTTTACGCAACTCATGCAGCATCTACCGATGCATACGTTTCGGCGCCTCGTCGCCAAGTTCGACGGCAATCGCTACGTGAAGCGCTTTACTTGCCTCGATCAGTTCCTGTGCATGGCCTTCGCCCAGCTCACCGGACGGGAGAGCCTGCGCGATCTGGAGATTTGTTTGCGCGCTCACCAGGCCAAGCTGTATCACCTGGGCATTCGCGGACGCGTCGCACGCAGTACCTTGGCCGACGCCAATGAGCAGCGCGACTGGCGCATCTATGCCGAGTTCGCGCAGAGCCTTATCGCCACGGCGCGACGCCTCTACGTCAACGAGCCGCTCGCCATCGATCTGGCGCATACCACCTATGCGCTCGACTCAACCACGATCGAATTGTGTCTATCGGTGTTTCCGTGGGCGCGCGCCATGCACCCCGGCAAGGGCGGCATCAAGCTGCATACGATGCTCGATATTCGCGGCGCGATCCCCACGATGATCCATTTTTCCGAGGCCCGCCGGCACGACGTCCACCTGCTTGACGATGTCACGCCCGAGCCCGGGGCCATCTACCTGATGGATCGTGCTTACCTCGACTTCGAACGCTTGTATCGCTTCCATTGCGAAGGAGCGTTCTTCCTGATGCGCACCAAGAAGAATCTTCGCGTCTACCGGCGCTATTCCCACCCGGTGAACGATCCCACGCTGATCGGCTGCGATCAGACGGTCATGCTGGCGCGCGATATCGCTCGCGACAAATACCCTTGTCCATTGCGCCGTGTGCGCGTGCGCGATCCCGATGACGGCCAATCCATCGTCTTGCTGACCAATCACTTCGCACTGCCCGCGACGACGGTCGGCGCGTTGTATCGCTATCGCTGGCAGATTGAAATCTTCTTCAAGTGGATCAAGCAGCACCTGCACATCAAGACCTTCTTTGGCACCTCGTCCAACGCTGTCAAGACCCAGATCTGGATCGCCGTGGCGGTGTACGTGCTGATCGCCATCCTGCGCAAACGCCTGCAGCTCTCCGCCTCGCTCTACGAACTTCTACAGATTTTGAGCGTGACGCTTTTCGAGCAAACCCCGCTGGAAGGCGCCTTGCGGCCGTCGTCTCTACACATTCAACCGGACGAGTCGGCTAACCAATTGATTTTATTCTCTGATTAACCGGACAGTACTGGCTGGCCCAAAAGAAAAGTAACCCAAAGAAAATGGCCTGAAAGGCTCATAGCATTGCGCGGGATACGAGCCTGGCGGGCGTGGCCAGACAGATAGGTTGCGGCCCATGGCGAGACACAGCGGCTACACCGCAACGCGCCAAAGCGGTGAGGACTTAAAACAGGTCCGGCCAACGGTCGAAGCGTTTGCGATAACCGTGTGCCTAGATGGCCAACAAGCCGCTCACGCATTAAGCCCTCTGCGCATCGGCGCGTTGCGGTGTAGCCGCTGTGTCTCGCCATGGGCAGCCAACTATTTGCTCGCGCAAACCTTCCAACGCTTCTATCCCACGGTGTGCTGCCAGCTCTTGAGGCCGTTTTCTTTGGGTTACTTTTCTTTTGGGCCAGCAAAAGAAAAGTGACCCGGACCGCGGCAGCGGTTCGGAACGCCCGCTGCGTAAGCGGCAACCCCGTGACAACGCTCAGTTGTCGCGCGAACGCGAGCACCCGCCCCTCATCCCAACCTTCTCCCCAAAGGGGGAGAAGGAGCACAGCGTGCCGGCAGACGATCGAAACGCCCGCGCCTATACTCGACGACACCGATCCGTCGAGGGCCGACCATGGGATTCCTGCAAGATCCGCCGCAACTTGCGCATCCGTATCGTGACGACCATCGACTGCGCAGCATGCTCGATCGTGCACTGCCTTCGGCTCGCCGGGCCGTATTGAATGCCGACCTGCAGGCGCTTGGCGACTACGCGCAAATGGCCTGGCTGCGCAGCTGCCGTACCGCGCGTCGGAAACCCGTACTCACCCAATGGGATCCCTGGGGCAACCGCGTCGATCGCATCGAGCTGACCGATGCATGGCGCGAAGGGCCGGGCATCACGACGACGCACGCCGTGCTCGCGTCAGGCCATGATGCCAGCGAGCACGCGCGTCTGGAGGAATTTGCCCGCGTGTACCTGTATCACGTGGCCAGCGAGTTCTATACCTGCCCGCTGGCGATGACCGACGGTGCTGCCACAGCGCTGAAGGCTTCTGGCAACAAGGCCTTGATGGAGCGCGCCCTGCCGCATCTGCTCAGCCGCGACGCGGACAGCTTTTGGCTCAGTGGCCAATGGATGACTGAAAACACCGGCGGCTCGGATGTGGGCAACACCGAGACCATCGCGCGCCAGGACGCCACCGGCCAATGGCGACTCTACGGCCGCAAGTGGTTCAGCTCGGCCGTGGTGGGCGAAGCGGCGCTCGCGCTTGCGCGTCCGGACGGCGCGACCATGGGCGCCGGCGCGCTGGCGCTGTTCTATGTGGAAACCATGGACGGCGATCGCCGCAAGCCGCAGCTGATCATCGACCGGCTCAAGGACAAACTCGGCACGCACGAACTACCCACCGCGGAAATCCACCTGGACGGTTTGCCCGCCTGGCCGTTGGGCGAACTGGCCCATGGCGTGCGCCAGGTCGCACCGATGCTCAACGTCACGCGAACATGGAATGGCATCTGCGCGGTGGCGAGCATGGCACGCGCCCTGACCCTGGCGCGCGACTACGCCACGCGGCGCCAGGCGTTTGGGCGGCCGTTGATCGAGCAGCCGCTGCACGCCCAGACGCTGGCGGATATGCAGGCCGAATTCGAAGGCGCTTTCGCGCTGACCTTCGAAGTGGCGCACTTGCTGGGGCGTGTCGAGCAAGGCGCGGCCCTGCCGCATGAAGCTGCCCTGCTCCGCCTGCTCACGCCACTCACCAAGCTGTGGACCGGCAAGATGGCGGTCAAGCTGTGCTCCGAAGCCCTGGAGTGCTTCGGCGGTGCGGGTTATATCGAGGATACGGGCCTGCCACAGCTGCTACGCGATGCGCAGGTTTATGCCATCTGGGAAGGCACCACCAACGTACTGTCGCTGGACAGCCTGCGCGCTCTGGCGAACGACAACAGCATCGAGGCACTGCGCATCGCCATCGAAGGTTGGCTGGCGGACAGCATCGACGCGCGTGCGCGAGGCGAGATCCACTCGGCCATGCACGCAGCCATGAACATGCTTGAAGCGCGGGCCCAGCAACGCCATGCGCTGGAAGCGGGCGCCCGCGGCCTCGCCTTTACCCTGGCGCGATGCGCCGCTGCGGCATTGCTGGCTCGCCATGACGCCTGGTCGGCGCCTCACGGTGGCGCGCGGGCTGGCGCCGCATTGCGGCGTTTCGTCGGACACGGCCTGGTACGTCTCGGCGACACCGACGTCACGGATACCGCCTTGCTGCTCGGGCCACATTGACCCGGCACTTTGGAGTGCGGGCGCGGTTTACGCCCGTCCCGGCGAAAGCACTCGCTACCAGCTAAAATGCGTCCCACTCCCCCTTGCGACTTCCGACCATGCAGCATCTGACCATCGTCACCACCGGCGGCACCATCGACAAGATCTACTTCGACGACAAGTCGGACTACAAGATCGGTGCGCCGCAGATCGGCGAAATCCTCGGCCAGCTGGGCGTAGCGTTTCAGTTCGACGTGATCCCCATCCTGCGCAAGGACAGCCTGCACATGGCGGCCGAGGATCGCGCCCTGGTGCGATCCACCATCGAGGCGCAACCGCATCGCCATGTGCTGGTGACCCACGGCACTGACACCATGGTCGAAACCGCCCGCGAGCTGGCCCATATCAAGGGCAAGGTGATCGTGTTGACCGGCGCACTCAACCCGGCGCGCTTCCAGGGTTCGGACGCGGTATTCAATATCGGTTGCGCCGTCGCCGCCGTGCAGACACTGCCCGACGGCGTCTACATCACCATGAACGGTCGCG
The DNA here is from genome assembly GCA_963765335.1 of uncultured Gammaproteobacteria bacterium. Classification (GTDB taxonomy): domain Bacteria; phylum Pseudomonadota; class Gammaproteobacteria; order Xanthomonadales; family Rhodanobacteraceae; genus Dyella. Next base: position 143,680 of record CAVXWA010000009.1, read on the forward strand.
TGTGGGATCCGGCGAAGGTGCGCAAGAACCGCGACGCCAATCGCTTCGAAGAATCGAACGGCTGAGGCGATCCATCTGCATCACCGATGACAGGCCCTGGCTTTGATGCCAGGGCCTGTTGCGTTTCAGGCTCCTAGCCAAACAGCGCCCCGTCCCACGATCAGCGGATCGGCTGCCGGGTGTTCGTTTGGAGATCGATGACGACCAAACGCATCACCTCTTGATCGATGCTTGGGAAATGTCGCCCGAGGCGGCGCTCGCCGCTGGATGAAAGGCCACGCGCTCAGGACACCGATGCCTTGCGCAGGATGCCGTAGAGCTGATCTTTCAGATGCAGCTTTTCCTTCTTGAGCTGTTCGATGACCAGGCCATCGGCGGGGACGAGCCCCATCTCCATGTTCTTGATCTCCTGATCCAGTTCGTTGTGGCGCTGAAACAGTCTGGAAAAGCGGGGGTCCTGGCCTTTGAGGTCGGTGATCAAGCTGCGAAATTCGGGAAACATGCCCTGCTCCTGACGATCGAAGTTCGGATCGCCAGTCTGAGCTTCGTCACACCACCGGGGCCTTGATGTGGGTCAGGCGAACGGCTCTGACGCCTTGCTGCAGGCGCGACCCATCGCCGCGAGACGGTCCCGCCTCGCGTGCATCGACTTCACGGAAGAACGACCGACCGCTGCCGGTCAGCGCGGCGATTCAAGCAGGCGTCAAAGCATGCCGGTTTCGAGTTTTGCCGCGTCGGACATCATCGAATGGTTCCACGGCGGATCGAACACCAGATCCACATCGGCCTCGACCACGGTGGGGATGAGTTCGAGCTTGGTGCGCACATCGTCCACCAGGATGTCACCCATGCCGCAGCCCGGTGCAGTGAGCGTCATCTTCACGTACACCTTGCGCTGATCCGAGGCGGGATGTTCGAGCGTCACGTCGTAGACCAGACCCAGCTCGACCACGTTGATCGGGATCTCCGGATCGAACACCGTGCGCAGTTGCTGCCACACCAGCATTTCCACGTCGGCATCGGTGGCATCTACCGCCAGCTCGATGGGCGCCGGCGGCTCCTTGCCGAGCGCATCGGCATCGTTGCCAGCGATACGGAACAGGTTGCCTTCCACGTAGACGGTGAAGCTGCCGCCCAGGGCCTGGGTGATGTAGCCGATCTGGCCGGCCGGCAGGCTTACCGTTTCCCCTTGGGGCACCATGACCGCCTGGCAGTCACGTTCCAGGGTGAAGGGCTCGCTGCTTAGACTGAAACCGCTCATGCCGATCCTGCCAAATCTCACTGATGGGCGCGGCAAGCCGCCGCGCCTAGCTGACTATTATGCCGCTTGATGACCGGGCACGCCTGCACAGATCAGGCCGGGCGACCCGGATCTCAAGGGGAATACGTGCCGCCAGCTGTCTCGGACCGGGGTTGTGGCCGGGCCTGCCGCGCTATGATGAGAGTTTTACGCCAGAGTAGAACCCGTGTCTGCAACCCTGCCTTCGTTTTCCCAGCCATGAGTGCACGGGTCGCGTTTTCTGCCTTGTTTGCCTTGATTAGCGCCGTCATGCTGGGCCTGGCCGCTGGCGCCGTCTGGATGGTCCCCACCCTCTACATGCAGCGCCCCCTACCCTGGCTGGCCCTGCCGGTCGGCTGGTTGTTGGGCAAGGCGGTACGCAGCTGGGTACGGCCCGCTGGCCTCCCTGCGGCGGTCTTGGCGGCACTGGCCATGGGCACCGCTGCGATTTACGTCAACCTGCTGACGGCGGCTGCCCGCATCGCCGGCCTTATGGGCATGGGCCTGATCGACGCGATGCGCACGGCGGGCGTTCGCCTGCTGCTGGAACTCGCCAGGTTGGGCCAGGCGCCCACGGACAATCTGTGGTTCGTCGTCGGCATCGGCGTGGCCGCCGCGGCGGCCCTGCGCCCCGCGCGCGAGAAGAAAGCCAACCGCTGAACCTGCGCGCGGACGCCTACGTTTCCAGCGATTTGAGCTCAGCCACCAATTGGCCCGCCGCGGCCTGACCGTCGCCATAGAGCATGCGCGCGTTGTCGGCATAGAACAGCGCGTTCTCGATGCCAGCAAATCCAGTGCCCTTGCCTCGCTTGACCACGATGACATGCTTGGCGTTACCCACGTCGAGGATCGGCATGCCGTAGATCGGTGAAGCAGGATCGGTCTTGGCCAATGGATTGACCACGTCGTTGGCACCGATCACCAGGGCCACGTCGGTATTGGGGAATTCGGGATTGATGTCGTCCATGTCGGCGATGAGGTCGTACGGCACGCCGGCCTCGGCCAGCAGCACGTTCATATGGCCGGGCATGCGACCGGCCACCGGGTGGATGGCGAATTTCACCTTCACGCCCCGCTCGATCAACAGCTTGGCGAACTCCCACACCTTGTGCTGGGCCTGCGCCACGGCCATGCCGTAACCCGGCACGATCACCACGCGCTCGGCATAGGCCATCATCACCGCCGCATCGCTGGCCTCGATCGGCTTCTGGCTGCCACCGATGGCCTGCGTTGACGCGCTGGCGGCCCCGAAACTGCCGAACAGCACGTTGCCGATCGAGCGATTCATCGCCTTGGCCATCAACTGGGTGAGCAAGGTACCCGCTGCGCCAACCACGGTGCCGGCGATGATCATCGCCTCGTTCTGCAGTACGAAGCCTTCGAACGCCACTGCCAAGCCGGTAAAGGCGTTGTAGAGCGAGATGACCACCGGCATGTCGGCACCGCCGATCGGCAGGGTCATCATCAGGCCGAACAGCAGCGCCAGCACGAAGAACGCCACGATCAAGGGCGCCGTCAGCTGACCACCGACGAGCATGGCGCCGAGTACGGCGGCCCCGGCCAGCACCAGCAGGTTCACCACACGCTGACCGGGAAAGACAAAGCGCTTGTCCAGCCAGCCCTGCAGTTTGGCAAAGGCAATCAGCGAGCCAGAGAAGCTGACCGAGCCGATCAGTGCACCCAGCACCGCCAGCGTCAATTGGGCCGTCCCAGGCGTATCTGCCCCGTTGGCGGTGAACTGGCCACCGTCGAGCAGGGTCACCGCGCTGCCGGCGTAGCTGAACAGCTCTGATGCGCCGATGGCCGCCGCGGCACCGCCACCCATGCCGTTATAGAGCGCCACCATCTGGGGGATCGCCGTCATTGCCACCCGGCGGCCCGACCACCACGCGGCAGTCACGCCGATCAGCACCGCCGTCACGATCAGCCCCCGGTTGTGCATGTTCGGCAGGGCGAACGTGGCGATGACTGCCACCAACATACCCACGCCAGCCCAGACGATGCCGCCACGTGCGGTACGTGGTGAGCTCATGCGCTTGAGACCGAGGATGAACAGCAGAGCGGCGAGGAAATAGCAGGCCTTGATGACGATCGGCAGCCACACCATCACTTGGGCTCCTTGCCAGGCAGGGGTTTGCTGGACTTGAACATTTCCAGCATGCGCTCGGTCACCACGTAACCGCCGGCTGCGTTGCCGGCACCTAGTAATACGCCGACAAAACCAATGGCAACCTCAAGCGGGGTCGCGGCGTGCCCTAGCGCAATCATGGCGCCAACCAGCACAATGCCGTGGATGAAATTCGAACCCGACATCAACGGCGTGTGGAGAATCACCGGCACCCGCGCGATGATCTCGTACCCCGTGAACGCCGCCAGCATGAAGATGTAAAGCGCCAGGAACCCGTCGATCATGACCTCTCCCCGCCAGGACATCGTTATGCCCGCATCATACGGGCGTGGGTCAACCCGCGCGAGCCTCAGGCGTTGATGCACAAAGACGTACCAATGGAGTCTCAGCATGCCCGATCCGGCGAAGCGGACGATGACGCCATGAATAGTGCCGTGTCCACCCTCGAAGCCGACCTGCTGGCCCAAGACACCCGGGCAGTGCCGGTTTCGATGAATGCGTTTCTGGCGCAGGTCGAGCGGCGGGCGTTTCGTATGGCCGAGATCCACCTGGGCCATCGGGAAGATGCGCTGGATGCGGTACAGGACGCCATGCTGCGGCTCGTCAAGCATTACAGCGACAAGCCTGCGCAGGAATGGACTCCGCTGTTCTGGGGCATCTTGCGCCGACGCATCGTCGATCTGCAGCGCCGCCGCAAGGTCCGCTCGATCATGGTGGGCTGGCTGGGCGGAAAGGACGAGGACGGCGACGAGTTACCGCTTTGGGAACCCGCCGACACCGGCCCCGGGCCGTTGGAAAGGCTGCATGACGCCCAGTCCTATGCGGATATGGCGGCAGCGGTGAAGTTGTTGCCTCAGCGCCAGCGCGAAGCATTCATGCTGCGCATGCTGGAGGGCCTGGACGTGGCGGAAACCGCCCAGGCCATGGGCTGTTCGGAAGGGAGCGTAAAGACACACCTGTCGCGTGCACTGCAACGTCTGCGCGACCAACTGGAGGACTGGCGATGAATGCGCCCGACAACCACCTGGAACGCCGCGCCCGCGAGCTGTATCGCGAGGCCGCGCGACATATCGACCCGGCAACCGCCGATCGACTGCGTGCGGCTCGGCGCAAGGCCATCGAAAACGCCGACCGATCGACGCTGTCCCAGCGCCTCCTGCAGCTGCTACTCCCGGCCGGCGCATTTGCGGCCGTCGCTTTTGCGGCGCTGATGCTGTCGTCCCCGGTACAGGGACCGGCCGGCAATTCGCCGGCCAGCTCCATTTCTGTGCCTACCGCGGAGGTCGATGGTGACTTGCCGCCGGATGCGGCGGCAGCCGATCCCACGCTGTACCAGAACATGGAGTTCTACGGATGGCTGGCCAGGAACGGCGACAGCCAGGCGAACCGGTGATCATGCGTCGAGGCCGTCTTTTCATGGTGCTGATGCTGGCCTGCTGGCTGGGTAGCGCCGTCCCATACGCTTTTGCGCAGAACGTGCCGCCTCCGCCTCCGGGCGACTTATTTTCGCCTGGACCGCCTGGGCCACCGCCGGGGCGGCCACCAGGTCCTCCGCCAGCACCGCGCTCGTGGCAGAGCCTGTCGCCCGCTGAGCGCGATGTGCTCGCGCCGCTTGCCGACAAGTGGGATTCGCTTCCACCCCAGCGGCAGGCCCGCATGCTGGAGCGTGCCCAGCAGTGGAAGACACTGCCGCCGGAGCAACGCCAGGCCATCCGCCAGCGCATCGATCAATGGCAGAAGATGACGCCCGAGCAGCGGGAACAGGCCAGCGAGAACAGCAAGCGCTTCCAGCAACTGCCTCCCGAGCAGCGTGAGCAGCTGCACGCCGCATTCCAGCATTTCCAGCAGTTGCCGCCGGACCAGCGCGAACAGTTGCTGCGCCAATGGCATGAGGAGATGCGCAACGCCCCCCCGCCCCGGCATGGTCCTGGTGGAGGTGGCGGCCGGCCGCCGCACCCGCCGAAGTTCTGAACCAAAAACCCCGCCATGGCGGGGTTTTTCGTATTCACCGGCGGGTAACGGCCTGCTAGCCCTGGACCATCCTATCCTTGGAAATGCGGTTCGCCATTGCGCGTCACGCAGCTCTTGGCGATCAGCTCGTCGTTGAAGTCCGGCGCCAGCGTGTCGCCCTGCACCAGCAATTCGACAAAGTTGTAGGCGTTGCGCGCGTACATTTCCGACGCGTGCAGCGGTGCCCCAGCGGGCAGGTTCAGCGGGCCGAGGATCACCACGCCTCGGTGATCCACACGTTGGCCTGGCTGGGTCAGTTCGCAGTTGCCGCCGCCTTCCGCGGCGAGGTCGACGATCAAGGCACCTGGCTTCATGCCGTCGATCATGGCGGTGGTAAGGATCTTCGGCGATGGGCGGCCAGGCACGGCAGCGGTGGTGACGATGACATCCACGACCTTGAGATGCTCGGCCAGCGCCTGTTGCTGGGCGGCACGTTCCTCCGCCGACAGCTCGCGGGCGTACCCGCCGCTACCGGCTGCACTGACGCCGAGATCCAGAAATTTGGCGCCTAGCGACTCCACCTGCTCGCGGGTTTCGGGACGGACGTCGTAACCCTCGGTCTGCGCACCCAGGCGACGGGCGGTGGCGATGGCCTGCAGGCCTGCCACACCGGCACCGATCACCAGCACCTTCGACGGCCGGATGGTGCCGGCCGCGGTGGTGAGCATGGGAAAGAACTTCGGCGAGGCTTCGGCTGCGATCAGCATGGCGCGATAGCCCGCCACCGCCGCCTGCGAGCTGAGTACGTCCATGGCCTGGGCACGCGTGGTGCGCGGCAACAGCTCCAGCGAAAACGCAGTGAGCTTGCGTTTCCCTATCGCCACGATGCGCGCAGCGGCACCGTAGGGACGCAGCTGCCCCACCACGATGCTGCCTTCGCGCAATCCCGACCACACGCCATCGTCCGGCGGCAGCACACAGACAAACACGTCAGCCTGCGCGAGCACGCTGGGTGCATCGGCGAAATCGGTGTCGGCATACGTATCGTCCGGGAAACCCGCTGCCGCGCCGGCGCCGTGCTCCAGCAGCACGCGCAGCCCCTTGCCGCGCAATTTCTTCGCCACTTCGGGCGTGATTGCCACTCGGCGCTCACCGGCGGCGGTTTCGCGCAATGCAGCCACGGTGATCGTCATCGTGCATCCCCTGCGGAAAGGTCCAGCCATCCTAGCCGATGCCTCGTCGTGCGAGCCACCGAGGACGTGTTTGGCTGCGGGCTGCCACCCAGGTGAATTCGAGGCGCTGGCGGTGATCGGCGATACCCCGGCCCGATCAGTCCATGCGGAGCCTGTCGCCAGGTCATGGCGGAACTATGCGACGAAGACATGCCCGTATGGCTGGGCAATCTGCATGGCGCCGTGCAGAAAACGACGGTGGAAGCCCTGCTGCCAGGCTCTTTTAGGTTGGCAACCGCTGGCTGAACACATGGCTTAGGGGTACAAGGAAGACCGGCTGGCATTCGCCTATGTCAGCCGAGCGGATTAGCATGAACGTTTTGCCCTGACGGACGTCCCCGTGTCCCATCCCCTTTCCCTGTTGCAGCAGCGTCACTCCGTCCCCGCACGCCAGCTCGGTGAGCCGGCGCCGGATGAGGCCCAGTTGCATGCGCTGCTGGAAGCGGCGATCCGCGTGCCGGACCACGGCAAGCTGGTCCCGTACCGGCTGATCCTGCTGCAAGGCGCGGCCAAGCTTGCTTTGGGCGAGCGCCTGGCGGCGTTGTCGCTGCGCCTCCATCCGGACCTGCCGGAATCCAAGCGCGAGAAGGAGCGTACGCGCTATATCTTCGCCCCCTTGGTGGTGGCGGTGATCTCGCGCCTTGATCCCACCAGCAAGGTGCCGGTGATCGAACAGCAGCTCTCCGCTGGCTGCGTGGCCTACAACTTGCTGCTCGGCGCCGGAGCACTCGGCTACGGCGCGCAATGGCTCACTGGTTGGGCGGCGTATGATCGCGAAGCAGCCAGCATCCTCGGTCTAGCGGAGAACGAACACGTGATCGGTTTCGTCCATATCGGCACGTCGCAGATCGACGTGCCCGACCGCGACCGCCCTACCCTCGCCGATGTACTCAGTACGTGGACGCCGTGAGCCGCCCCGCCGCCCATCTGATCGATGGCAGTCTCTATGTGTTCCGTGCCTGGCATTCGATGCCGGACGAGTTCCACGATGCGGACGGTCACCCGGTCAATGCCGTGCATGGCTTCACGCGCTTCCTCTGCGAACTGCTGGAACGCGTGCGCCCCGAGCACATCGCGGTGGCATTCGATGCTTCGCTGACCACGTCGTTCCGCAACGCGATCTACCCTGCCTACAAGGCCAATCGCGAGTTGCCACCGCCCGACCTTGAACGCCAGTTCGTGCTGTGTCGCGACGTGGCGCTGGCCCTTGGCTTGCCAGTGTTGATCGATCACACCTATGAAGCCGATGATCTGATCGGCAGTGCGTTGTGGAGCCTGCGCGGCCTTGGCTTCCGCAGCGTGATCGTGTCGGCCGACAAGGACTTCGGCCAGTTGTTGGGCGACGACGACGAGCAGTGGGATTACGCGCGCGGCACCCGCTGGGGGCCGGCTGGCGTACACGAACGGCTTGGCGTGCATCCCCAGCAGGTCGCCGACTATCTGGCCCTGTGTGGCGACGCGGTGGACAACATCCCCGGTGTACCCGGCATTGGCGCGAAGACCGCGGCGGCGCTGCTGGCCCATTTCGGCAACCTGGATGCGTTGCTCGACCGGGTGGACGAAGTGCCCTTCCTGCGTCTGCGTGGCGCGGCCAGTTGTGCGCAGAAGTTGCGCGAGCATGGCGAGGCTGCCCGCCTTTATCGCCGTCTCACCCGGATCGCGCTGGACGCGCCGGTTCCAACGGATGCCGATACCTTGCGCCGCCAGCGCGGGGAAGCGGACAGCATGGATGCCCTTTGCGAGCGCCTGCGCTTTGGCCCGCTTACGCGCACGCGGTTGAAAGCCTTGATCGGCTGATTGGCGACGCAAAGAAGCAGCAGGGCATTCGCCCGCGCAGTAATATTCGGCTTATGCAAGGCGTCCCCGACCGCTTCAGCGCAACCAGCGATGCAGCCGAATTCCGGTTGCCGTCCCATCGCGCTGGCGTGGAGCTGTACCGGGCGCACATCGTCCGTCATGCGTTCGAGCCGCACACGCATGACGGTTTCGGCCTGGGCGCGATCGAATCGGGCGTGGAACGCTTTCGCTACCGTGGCGCGGATCACTTGGCGCCAGCGGACTCGGTGGTGATGATGAATCCGGATGAAGTGCATACCGGACGCGCCGAAACCGAAGGTGGCTGGCATTACCGGATGGCCTATGTCGAGCCATCGGTAGTCGCGGAAATCACCGGCGAACCCGGCTGGTGGTTTGGCGACGTCGTGCGCGAAGACCTGCCAAGCGCACGCCGCGTCACCGTCTTGCTGGAGGCACTTTGGCAAGCACGCGAGCCGCTGGCGTTCGATAGTCTGCTGTTCGAATTGCTGGTCCAGTTTCGCCGTCACGCGCGCGTTCCGCGTGCGGCGATGGATGGGCGCTCGGCGCGCTTTGCGCCGGTGCTGGATTACTTGCATGCGCATCTTTCGCGTCGACTCACACTCGACGAGCTGGCTGCAGTCGCCGGACTCAGTCCGTTTCATTTCCTGCGCCAGTTCCAGGCGCAGCATCACGCGACCCCGCAGCAGATGCTGATGGCCTTGCGCCTGGCCGAAGCCAAGCGCCAGCTCTCGCACGGCGAGCCGCCCGCGCAAGTCGCCGCCGCCGTCGGCCTCACGGACCAGGCGCACCTGACCCGCGCCTTTGCACGACGCTATGGCATTACGCCAGCGCGCTACCAGCGGGCGTTGGAACGCTAGGCGCGCAAGCTTTCGCACGTCGTACGCATGATTGCTGCCACAGGCTGTCAGCAATGGCAGCGGCGCGAATGCCACCATGGTGGGTTTCGTTTGAGCCTGCAGGCATCATGGGCGGACCGTTCCACCGCCGCGGCTGCGCTCATGTCATCACGTTCCACCGTTGCTCCGCTCGCGCTCGCCATCGGCGCGCTCTTGATCAGCATGTTCTCGTATCAATTTGGCGCCTCGCTGGCGAAGCATCTGTTTCCGCAGGTCGGCGCCCAGGGCGCTACCGCCTTTCGCTTGGGGATCAGCGCGCTGATCCTGCTGCTGTGGCGGCGGCCGTGGCGCCGCTCGGGCAGTCCACGCGATTGGCGCGTGCTGTGGGGTTACGGCCTCTCGATGGGCGCCATGAATCTGGTCTTCTATATGTCGCTGCGCACGATCCCGCTGGGCATCGCGGTGGCGCTGGAATTTACCGGGCCGCTGGCGCTGGCGATGTTCGGCTCGCGCCGGCTGGTCGACTTTGTCTGGATCGCGCTGGTGGTGGCAGGGCTCGGCCTGTTGCTGCCGCTGCGCGGACAAATGCAAACGCTCGATCCCGTGGGTGTGATGTACGCGCTGGCCGCCGGCGTGGGCTGGGTGCTGTATATCGTGCTCGGCAAGAAAGCGGGCGCGGCCCACGGCGCGGACGCGGTGACGCTGGGCACCTCGATCGGCGCCTTGCTGGCGATTCCGTTTGGTATCGCGCATGCCGGCAGCGCCTTGCTGTCGCCGGCGCTGTTGCCGTATGCGCTGGGCGTGGCGGTGCTCAGCTCGGCCCTGCCGTATTCGCTGGAGATGGTCGCGTTGACCCGCTTGCCGGCACGCACGTTCAGCACCTTGTTGAGTCTGGAGCCGGCCATCGCGGCGATGGCCGGCGTGGCCTTGCTGGACGAACAACTCAGCCTGCTGCAGTGGCTGGCCATCGTGGCGATCATCGTGGCGGCGGCAGGTACGGCGCTGAGCGTGCGTCAGCCTGTGCTGACCGAGCCGCTGGCGAACTGAGAGGCCGTGCTAAGAGCCTGTCTAAGGTTCTTGGCCAACAGCAAGCTCGTACAAGACAGCGCGATGCCAAGCCGCCACGCTGCGGTCATGTGGACAGGAACGCTCTATGCCCTCGCCGCCGGCCTCATGTGGGGCCTGGTCTTCATCAGCCCGCTGCTGTTGCCCGACTATCCGGCGGCGCTGCAGTCGGTGGGGCGCTATCTCGCTTTCGGCCTGATTGCGCTGCCGCTGGCGTGGATGGATCGCATGGCGCTGCGCCAGCTCGGCCGCGCCGACTGGCTTGAGGCACTGAAGCTCGCCGCGATCGGCAACCTGCTCTATTACCTGTGCCTGGCCAGCGCTATTCAGCTGGCCGGCGCCCCGTTGCCCACCATGATCATCGGCACGCTACCGGTCGTCATCGCCATCTCGGCGAACCTGCGCGACGCGCGGCGTGACGGACAGCTGCCATGGCTGATGTTGGCGCCATCGCTGGCGCTGATTGGCGCAGGCATCCTGTGCGTCAATCAGGCCGAGTTGGAATCACTGGGCAGGGTCACCCAAGGCGACCTCGCCCGCTACGCACGCGGCGCCTTGCTCGCCCTGGGTGCCGTGGCCTGCTGGACCTGGTATCCACTACGCAATGCCGACTGGCTGCGTCGTCATCCCGAACGCAGCCCGCGCACCTGGGCTACCGCGCAAGGGATCGCCACACTGCCGCTCGCACTGGGTGGCTACCTGCTGCTGTGGTTGTTCATGGGCACACGTGGGAGCACGTTTGGCATGCCGTTCGGCCCCCATCCATGGTTGTTCATCGGCCTGATGGCGGCGATCGGCTTGTTTGCGTCCTGGCTGGGCACGCTGTGCTGGAACGCCGCCAGCCAGCGCCTGCCCACGGCATTGATGGGACAGCTGATCGTGTTCGAAACGCTGGCCGCGATGACTTACGCGTTCCTGCTGCGCGGCCGCCTGCCCGGCCCGCTGACGCTCGCTGGCATCGCTTTGCTGGTGATGGGCGTGGCATGGGCCGTACGCATCCGGCCGCGTCCGCTCGCCGTGGCGGTGGGAGAGGAGTGACGAGCCGAGGTTGTAGCTGCCACATGGGCACGGCAACATGCGGTCACCCTTTCGCCTGACGGCCAAGCCGATGAATCACCCTGACCACAGCATTCCCCACGACGCCAACGCGCCGGTGGAAACCCTCTACGTCGGCAAGTGGCTGAGCCTGCGCAAGCGCGGCCGCTGGGAATACGCCGAGCGCAACAATCCCGGCGGCGCGGTGATCATCCTGGCGGTAACGCCGGATGACAACGTGCTGTTCGTGGAGCAGTACCGTGTGTCGATCCTCAAGAACACCATCGAGATGCCCGCGGGCCTGGTGGGTGACCTGCACGAGCATGGTGACGAGGACGTGCTGCTCGCTGCCGGTCGTGAGCTGGAAGAGGAAACCGGTTATCGCTGCGAGCGGCTGGAGTTCGTCCACGAAGGGCCGTCGTCATCGGGCATGAGCACAGAGATGATCGCCTTCGTGCGCGCCCGGGGCCTACAGAAGGTCGGCCCCGGAGGCGGCGATGAGAGCGAGAACATCGTGGTGCACGAGGTGCCGCGCACGGGCGCCGGCACATGGCTGTTCGCGCGTGCCGCCGAGGGTTACTCGATCGATCCCAAGCTGTTCGCCGGCTTGTGGTTCATCGAGCACACCGGCCTGGCGATGCCAAGCTGAACGCAAGCGGCAGCGGTGGCTAAAGAATCCGGCGGAACCGCCGATGTTTGTCATGTCGTTCCTTATTCCGACCTGACCCCATCGACGGATTCCACCTATGAAGACTCTGATCGCTTCCGCCCTGTTCCTGTTTGCTCCTCTCGCAGCACATGCCGCCTGCGCCCCGACCGACTTCGTCGTGCAGGACTTCAAGATGAAGGTCATGGGCTCTCGCCTGAGCCTCGCCGGCCAGCTGGTAAACCATTGCGCCGAAGCCGCTGCCGCGCAGATCACCATCGAAGCCAAGGACGGTTCCGGCAAGGTGCTGCAGTCCAAGAAGGGCTGGCCGGCCGGCACCACCAATATCGCGCCTGGCCAAATGGTCGATTTCGATCTCGGCCGCCTGTTCCACCTGGATCCGGAAATGCAGTCCTACACCGTCGGCGTTGCCGACGTGCGCACCTGGTAAGGCTCTGCTTCACCCTTGCTTTGCTTGAGGCCCCGCAAGGGGCCTTTTTTTGTCCTGGTTTTCGTTGGAGAGCCTGTTTGGGATCGCCACGTAGCCCGCGTTAGCGCCCAAACAGGCTCCAAGCCCACTTTTTTTTGTGACGCAGTTCAAGTTTTTTGAAAGTGAGCCGATACGCTGTCGACCAACGACGATGACGTCGATCCGAGGGCCTCGGCCAAGGCCCATCGTGTCCCTGCGATATAGGGGCCCGGCGGAAGAAGGGAGCGCCATGCATCTGGACATTCCGACCCTGACCTTCGTCAGCCTCCTCATGGGCATTGGCGCTTCGATCGGCTTCACGTCGCTCATGACGGTGTTGCGCAACCAAACCGTACTGCGCATCTGGGTGGCGAGCTTGTGGATCGCCACATTGGGGGTGCTGCTGATCGGGCTGCGCAACCGTATTCCCGACTTCCTTTCGATCGTGGTCGGCAACGGCGCCATCGTTTTTTCAAACGCACTCATGCTCAAGGGCATCGCCAAGCATCTGGGCCAGCCGTTGCGCTGGCGGTGGCCGGCCTGTTTCGTGCTGGTCTATATCAGCATGAGCGCATGGCTGACGTACGTAACACCCGATCTGGGCATGCGCCTGGTCATTGCCAGCCTGCAGGCGGTGGTCTTCGACATCGCGTACGCCTACTTGTTGCTGCGTTACGGCGAAGCGGCCATCCGTACGAGTTGCCGCATCGCCGCCGGCATCATGTTGACCAACGGCGCGTTCTTTCTGGTGCGGGCTTTTCTGCCTATCGATCGAGGCGCCAGCCAGGACATCATGCTGGCTGGCACGCCCGTTGCCGCCACCTATATCGTCGGCATCCTGACCGGGCTGGCATCTTATTTCGCCCTGTTACAGCTGATTACCGAGCGACTCATGGTGGACCTGAGTCGCGCCGCGCATACAGACGGCCTCACTGGCCTGCTCAATCGCAGCGCTATTGTGGCCGAGGGGCGCGCCAGCCTGGCGCGCTGCCAGCAGCGCGGGCAACCGTTCACGCTGTTGATCTTCGACCTTGATCACTTCAAGCAGATCAACGATCGCTGGGGGCATGATGTCGGCGACGCGGTACTTCGCCATGTCACGGCCATCCTGCGCAGCGGCATCCATTGGCCCCATATGCTGGCCAGCCGCTACGGCGGCGAAGAATTCGTGCTCGCCTTGCCCGGAGCCACTCTAGATCAAGGCATGGACGTTGCGGAAAGGCTGCGCTACACCCTCGCCCATTCACATGCCCGGATCGATGATCAGTCCATTCCGGTGACGGCCAGCATTGGCGTCGCCGTGGCTCGACCGGGCACGCGCTTCGAACAGTTGGTGCGCCAGGCGGATGAAGCGATGTATCGCACCAAGTTCGACGGTCGTAATGGCGTGAGCCTGGCAATGGCTGACGGCGCACACCTCGCCGAAGCGGGTGATACGCGCTGCTGATCCCCGTTTGGGATCATCCCTGCGTAACCGAAACGCCTGCTGCCTCGGCACAACACATACTCAGCCATGCTGATTCCGCTTCCAGAGGGAGCGCTCGAGGGATAGGGCGATCAATCCAGCCACTGAATGGAGAGCCCATTGCGCGCTAATCGGGCGCCGCATCCCCCAACGAAAACTCACCCGGCCCTTGAGCCGGGAGCATCGCCATATCCAGATCGGCGTGGTCACAAGCACCTCTCTCCAGTCATCCCATGCGACCGCAGGGGGAGGCTCGGGGGGCTTGTGAGCCCAACGGAGACTTTGAGCAGGCTTTTAGTGCAGCAAGAACAGCTTGTCGAAGCCAGCCACGCGCAAGGTGCCGCGCAGGCTGCTGTCTGCGTTCACGATACGGATCTCGGCGCGATCGGCACCGGCGTGCTCGCGCAGCAGCAGCAACATGCCGAGTGCGGAGCTGTCCATGCTGGTGACTTCGCCAAGGTCGATGACATAACTGCGCGCGGCCCGATGGCCAAGGCAGGCGTCATGAAAGTCGCGATGCACGCTGAAGTCGAAGCGCTGGCCCAATTGCAGGGTGACGCAGTCGTGTTCGGAGTCGTGGTGAACAGTGAGGCTCATGGCATGCATCCTTAAAAGAGTTCGATCTCGCCGGCATCCATCGAGCTCTGAAGTGCCGGGCCGCGAGAGCGCAGACGGGCTTTCTCACGCTGGATGGCCAGGCGGCTGCGTACACGCTCGGCGCGCTGAGCCAGGAGCTCGGCATCGATGGGGCTGCAGGCCAGTTCTGCGATATCACGCGTGCACTCGGTGGTGATGTCCTGCAGCTCGACCAGGCGCATGCGGGTCTGGTTGATCAGCTGGCTCAGGATGTCCTCAAACTGCAGCGAGCGGATGGTGGTGGATACGTCGGAGCCCAGGCCACGGTTGATCTCAACCACCTGGTCGGCCACTGCACTGGTACGTGCGTCGCTCTCGGTGACGTGGGCCATCATGGCGTCGATGCCACCCTTGGCGGACAGGGCCACGTTGAGGTCCTGCGAGGCCATCGTGCCGACCAGCCCACGCAGCTGCTCCATGGCCGTGCGCGCACGCTCGACATGGCTTCCGATCTGCTCGTTGAACTGGTTGGAATGGCTGGCCAGGTTGCGGATCTCGCCTGCGACCACTGCGAAGCCACGGCCGGACTCGCCCGCACGCGCAGCCTCAATGGCGGCATTGAGCGCCAACAGGTTGGTTTCCTCGGCGATGGTGTTGACGTTCTTCAACAGGCCGAACACAGCGTCCATTTCCTTCGCCATGCCGTCGATGCGGTAGACGATGCGCAGGCTTTCGCGGGACATCTGCACCACCATGCCAACGAAATGCTCCAGCAGGTCGCCGGTGCGCGCTGCGAAATCCTGCACCGACACGCCTTCGTTCTGCGCGTCGATGATCTGCCGCAGCAACGACTGCTGCATGCCGGTCTTGCGCGACAGGCCATCGAAGCCGCCGCCCAGCTCGGACACGGCATCGCGCAGCAGGTCCAGCGCCTGATGCAGCTCGCGGGTGGCGTGGCCAAGCTCATCGACCAACGAGCTGCGCACTTCTTCCAGTGCTTCGCGTACCGGCGCGTGATGCGTCAGCGATGCCTCGATGACCGGCACGTCGGCCGCCGGGACACGGCGCAGTTCGATGATCCAGGCTGCCGTGAGCAGCACGATCAGCACCGGCGCGAGCCAGGCCGACGGCCATAACAGGGTCAGCAACAAGGCGACCGCGCTCGTCGTCATGCCGACGACGGGGCGCACACGCAGGAGGGATGGGATGGGGTACATGGGGATATCCACAGATCAGGGCGCTGTTGCAACGGCGCGTTGAATGGGTTGATGCGCCAACGCAAGCAGCCGCGCGGCAATATGGTCCAGTGGCAACTTCTCCGTGGCCGCGCCGAGTTTCCAGGCCGCGCCAGGCATGCCCCACACCACGGAGGTCTCTTCGTCCTGCACCAGCGTATGAGCGCCGCCCTGCTGCAGCTCGTGCAGACCGCGCGCACCATCGTCGCCCATGCCGGTCAGCAACGCGGCGACCGTTGCCCGGCCCACGCTGGCGGCCATGGAGCGGAACAGCACATCCACGCTCGGCTTGTGCCGATTCACGGGCGGGCCGTTGTGTAGGCGGCACACATGTTTGGCGCCGTCCCACATCACCAGCAGGTGTTGACTGCCCGGCGCGATATACGCATGGCCTTGCTGGATCGGCTGGCCGTCGCGCGCTTCGCAGACGCGCATGGCCGAGTAGGAATCCATGCGTGCCGCGAACGGCCCGCTGAACGCCGCGGGGATATGTTGCGTGATGACAATGGGCGGTGCATCAGGCGGCATTGCCTCCAGCACCACGCGAATCGCCTCGGTGCCGCCGGTGGATGCGCCTATCGCAATGATCGGACTGCCGCCACGCGTACCCGCCGACTGTGCACGTGGCAGTACGGCATCCGCGGAAAGACGCGGCGGCACATCAAGCTTGCGTACGGCGGTGCGTTGGCGCGGCCGTGCCAGCGCAGCCAGCTTCACCTTGGCGCAGATTTCCTGGGCGCCTTCGGCAAACGTGCTGGCCAGGTCGTTGCCAGGCTTGGTGAAGAAATCCACGGCACCCAGTTCCAACGCGCGCAGGGTCACTTCGGCGCCTTCCTGGGTCAGCGACGACACCATCACCACCGGCATCGGTCGCAGGCGCATCAGGTTTTCGAGGAAGGTGATGCCGTCCATGCGCGGCATCTCGACGTCCAGCGTCAGCACGTCGGGGTTTAACTGCTTGATCTTTTCGCGGGCGATCAATGGGTCTGCCGCGGTACCGACTACTTCGATACCCGGATCGCAGGAAAGCATCGTCGATAACAGTTTCCGCACCAAGGCGGAGTCATCGACTACCAGGACACGTACTCTTTCCATCGCTTTTAAGTCTCGCCTTCGTCGATCGGGTGGACTGGACGCGACCCACGCCTGCTGGCTCGTGCGGGAGCCGGATACAGCCTATGCGAACCTGTCGCTGCGCCAGGGGCGCCAGGGATGCTCTGATCTATTCAACGGGGGTGTCACCGGTTCTGTCTGCCCGCAGATGCGTGTCGCGTCGGCGAAGGCAGGCTGGCCGCCTGTCGAGACGGCGCGGCGCGGAGCTGTGGGCAGACAGAGCCGGCCCTTCGGGTGATCTCCAGAAAGTCCGCAGGCCGCGATGCGCGGCTTGCCCAGGCGGCCAGCCTGCGCGGCGCCACGCCTCACTTCCTGCAAACTTTCTGGACATCATGCCACCCCCGTTGAATAGATCAGAGCATCCCTAGAACAGCTCCACATCTCCCTTTATCGGATCATTTGCCAATCGCTTGAGATATTGCTTCTCGCCGTCCACCAGCACGGCGTCGGCGCGTCCACGCAGCTGGCGCACGCGCGCCTTGCCGGTGGTGGGGAAGAACTGCACATGGCGGGGATGCACGTCGCCGAGGTCTTCCGCGCGCACAGCAAGCCGCTCCGCTTCCAGATAGCGCTTCACGAAGGCGATATTGCGCGAACCGATATCGGTCATGGTGGCGAGCACCCGGCCGCCGCCAAACACCTTGACCTCAAGGTCAGCGCGATGACCGCCGGCCTTGAGGATGGCGTTGATCAACTGCTCCATCGCATCGTTGCCATAGCGCGCCGCGCGTCCCACGGTGTCGGCCCAACTGCCGCGCTCACCCAACGGTTCGGGCAACATGAAATGGTTCATGCCACCAATATGGCGCTGCCGGTCGTAAATGCACGCCGAGACACAGGAACCGAGCACGGTGGAGATCATCTCGTCCTGCATGCTCACGTAATAGTCGCCGGGCAGCACCTTGACGGTGATGCACGCTTGTCCCGGGTCCCAGAAGCGACGCAGGTGCTCGAAGCCAGGCAGGACACGCGCCGGATCGTAGCTGGCGCCGATGGGAAGGTTCACTGCGGGGACGCTCATGCACTGCTTTTCCGGTAGACCGTGCGTCCGATTAGGTCAAAATTGTCGTTGAGTCCGTACATGGACTCAGAATGGCCAAGGAACAGATAGCCACCTTCGGGCAACAGGCCGGCGTAACGCTGAAACAGGCGTTGCTTGGTCGGCTTGTCGAAATAGATCACCACGTTGCGGCAGAAGATCGCGTCGAACGGACCTTGCATCGGCCAGTCGTGCAGCAGATTCAGTGGCAGGATGCTGACCAGCTCGCGCAGACGCGGATGCACGCAGGCGTAATTGTCGTACTCGCCTTCGCCACGCAAAAACCAGCGGCGGCGTCGTTCGGCACTGACACCTTCAAGCCGCTCGATCGCATAGACACCCTTGCGCGCGGTTTCCAGCGCCTGTGGCGACAGGTCGGTGGCAAGGATCTTCGCATCCACTTGGCTGCCGTGCTTTTCCAGCGCCTCGGCCAGCACGATCGCAAGCGTGTAGGGCTCTTCACCCGTTGCGCAACCGGCCGACCAGATGCGCAGCCGGCCGCCGTTCTTCTTCTCGGCCAGCCAACGCGGCAGCAATTCGTCAGTGAGCAGGTCGAAGTGATGCGACTCGCGGAAGAACGCCGTGACGTTAGTGCTGATGGCGCTGGCCAGTTCCCCGAGTTCGCCGTGGGGATCGCGACGCAGCAGCTCGCAGTAGCTCTCGAAGTTCCTGAGCTTCAACGCCCGCAGGCGACGCAGCAACCTGCCCTGCACCAGCTGGCGCTTGTGCTCGCCCAGTGAGATACCGCAGTGCTCGTACACGAAGGCGCGCAGGAACCCAAACTCGCTATCACCCAGCGTCGGGCCATTCATGCCCACCACGGCGGTGTTGCCATCGGTCGCGGCGGGCATGCTCATGCTCAGAACTCCTTCCAGGCACCAGCATCAGCCGCTTCAGCGGGACGCGACGGACGTGCCGATGCGGCGGGCGAGTTGCGTACGGCAGCGAATACCGCCTCGGCTTCGGCCATCACGGTCTGGCCGCGTGCCTTTTCAGTGGCCGGCGTCGCCACTTCATCGCTCAGCTGGAAGAAGCCGACCTGACGCGCCAGTTCACCCGCCTGCTCCTGCATGGCGCGGGCAGCGGCTGCCGCCTCTTCCACCAGCGCAGCATTCTGCTGGGTCATCTCATCCATCTGCAGCACGGCATGATTCACCTGATCGATGCCAGCGGACTGCTCCTGGCTGGCCGCAGCGATTTCCGCCACGATATCGGTCACCTTCTTCACGCTGTCGACGATATCGGCCAGAGCCTTGGCCGACTGGTCCACCAGCGACGAGCCCACGCGCACTTTTTCCGCGCTGTCGTTGATGAGGCCCTTGATCTCCTTCGCCGCACCAGCACTGCGCTGGGCCAGGTTGCGCACTTCCGTGGCGACCACGGCGAAGCCGCGGCCCTGCTCGCCTGCGCGCGCCGCTTCGACGGCAGCGTTGAGTGCCAGCAGGTTGGTCTGGAAGGCAATCTCGTCGATCAGGCTGACGATGTCGGAAATCTTGCGGCTGGAATCGTTGATCTCGCGCATCGCCGCACTGGCTTGCGCGGCCACTTCGCCACCGTGCTCGGCCTGCCGGCGCGTGGCGCTGGCGAGCTGGTTGGCGTGGCTGGCGTTCTCGGCGTTCTGCTTGACGGTGGAGGTCATCTCCTCCATCGAGGAAGCGGTTTCTTCCAGGCTCGAGGCTTGTTCCTGCGTGCGCTGGCTGAGGTCATCGTTGCCGCGTGCAATCTGTTGGGCGGCCGAGCTTACCGAGCCCGAGCCGTGACGCACTTCGCCAACGATACCGGTGAGGCGCTCGTCCATCGTGCGGAGTGCATCGAGCAGTTCGCCCAACTCGTCCTTGCTCGTGGTGGCAATGCCGTGACCCAGGCGACCCGTGGCAATGGCATGCGCAACCGACACCGCCTGGCTGAGCGTGGTGAGGATCGACCGCATCAGCAGCACGGCCATGATCAGGGCGATCAGCAGACCCGCCGACAACGCGACAATGCTGACCGCGCGAATCAGGTGATAGCGCGACACCTGGCCATCGTAGATCTGCTTGGCATCGGCGCGCTGCGCATCGACCAGTTTGGCCAGCGCGTCCTGGCGCTCCATCATCAGCGGGCGAACCTGCATTTCCAGCAGGTCGTGAGCACCCGTATCGCCGTCCTTGAGCGCATCGACCATGGAGCTCTTCGCGTCGGTGTAATCGGCATCGGTCGAACGCCAATCGTCGAAGTGCTTCTTGACGGCGTCGCTCATCGGGATGGCAGCGAGCTGCTTCCTTAGCGGCTCCATTTCTTCCTGCAGCTTGGCGTAGTCAGCCAGCTTGACCTTGACCTGATCGGCCTTGCCAACGAGCGAAGCAGACTCGCCCAGCAGGATGAACGACATCAGCTGATGCGCGGTGAGCTGCGAGACGATCTGGGTCGGCACGATCTCTTCGTCGTAGATCTGACCCATGCCGTTGTTCTGCAGCTGCATGGAACCCAGGCCAATCACGGCACCGCCGATAAGCATCAGGCCAAGCAGGCCGAATACCAGACGCAGGCGACCGCGCACGGTGAGCTGGGGGATTTTCAATGTGAACTTCTTCATGGAGTATCCAGTTCCGGCAAAAACGGTCAGGCCACGGCTTTGACATCAGAGGCGGCTGGCAACGCTGCCTCCAGCATTTGCGCATCCTGCGGCTGCAACAGCTTGTCCACGTCCAGCAGAAGCACCATGCGCTCGCCGGTGGCGGTCAATCCCTTGAGATACTCGGTATCCACGGTGGTACCCATGTCGGGCACGGGACGGATGGCGTCGTCCGCCACGTCCAGCACATCGGACACGGCGTCCACCACGACGCCAAAATTGCGTCCGGCGACGGTCACGATCACGGTGACCGTGGTGGCGCTGTAGTCCTCGCGGGCGAGACCAAAGCGCAGGCGCATGTCGATCACCGGAACGATCGCGCCACGGAGATTGAGCACGCCAAGCACGTAGTGCGGAGCCTGGGGAATGCGCGTCACCGGCGTCCAGCCACGGATTTCGCGGACGGCGAGGATGTCCACGCCGTATTCCTCGTGGGCGAGATTGACGGTGAGGTACTGCGACTGGAGCGCCTCGCTCCGGTGGATATCGGACATGTTTGCCTCGTCGTCGGAGCCACCTGCTGGGCTCCCGTTCGAAATCTGAATCGGCGGGGGATGGGGAAACTTGAGGGGGTTTTGGTGCAACGCGAGAGCGCCGGCTGGTAGCAACTTTGTCCGTCGTGCGCGGAGAGTCGCTCAGCACCTTTCGCTTTTGCTCGAGCGCCGAACCACGCGCTCTTACCCCTTCTCCCCTTGGGGCGACCCGAAGGTAGTCCCTGTGGGAGAGAAGGCTGGGATAAGGGGCGGGTGCTTGCTGTTACGCGACAACTGAGCGGTGTCGCTAGGTTGCCGCTTACGCAGCGGGCGTTTCGACTGCCTGCCGGCAGCCGAGTCACTTTTCTTTTGCTGGCCCAAAAGAAAAGTAACCCAAAGAAAACGGCCTCTAGAGCTGGTAGCACGCCGTGGGATAGAAGCGTTGGTAGGTTTGCTCGATCTGATAGTTAGCGACCCAAGGTTATACACAGCGGCTACACCGCAACGCGCCGACGCGGTGAGGACTTAAAGTAGGATTGGCCGAAGGTCGAAACGATTGCCGTAGCCGCGCGCATTGATGGCCACCACACCGCCCACGCTTTAAGTCCTCTGCGCATCGGCGCGTTGCGGTGTAGCCGCTGTGTATCGGCCATGGGCCGCAACCTATCTGTCTGGCCACGCCCGTCAGGCTCGTATCCCGCGTAATGCTATGAGCTCTTAAGGCCATTTTCTTTGGGTTACTTTTCTTTTGGGCCAGCAAAAGAAAAGTGACCCGGACCGCGGCAGCGGTTCGGAACGCCCGCTGCGTAAGCGGCAACCTGGCGGCAACGCCGAGTTGTCGCGTGATCGCGAGCGCCCGCCCCTCATCCCAACCTTCTCCCCAAAGGGGAGAAGGAGCTGAGAGCGCCGGCAGGCGATCGGAACGCCCGCTGCGTAAGCGGCAACCTGGCGGCAACGCTTGGCTGTAGCGTGATCGCGAGCACCCGCCCCTCATCCCAACCTTCTCCCCGAAGGGGAGAAGGAGCCCTTAGCCGCCGGTAGGCGGGCGACGGGCGGCGGGTCGCCAGCCCACTGGGACTCCCTTCGGTCGCAGGAGAGTCCGGTCGCGGTAACGCGAAATCAGAGCGAAGACACCGGGTGACCAGCTTCCATCTCGTGAATCGCTTCCAGCGTGACCCGCCGTTCGGCCGTTGAAAGCCGCTGGGATGACAGTTGAGGGGTTCGGAGGAACGAGGAAGAAAGGCACGCGCCTCATCCCTTCAGAATTCACCCCACCCATTCGCCGCTGCCGGCGGTCGCCCCGTGCTCACAGCAGCAACGCGCACCACCTGCGACACCGGCGTCCGCACGGAAGCGGCGGCGGACTTTTCCTGCAAGCGGAAGTAACGAATCTGTCGATCCAGTTCGCTGGCCTGCTCCAGCATGGCACGTGCAGCGGCAGCAGCCTCTTCCACCAAGGCGGCATTCTGCTGGGTCACCTCGTCCATCTGCGTCACCGCGCGATTCACCTGGTCGATGCCGGACGACTGCTCCTGGCTGGCCGCCGCGATCTCGGCCACGATGTCGGTAACCCGTTTCACGCTATCCAGGATGCCGGCCAGCACCTGGCCGGATTCCTCCACCAAAGTCGAGCCGGCCTGCACCTTCTCGACGGTGTCGCCGATCAGCGCCTTGATCTGCTTCGCCGCGCTGGCACTGCGCTGGGCCAGATTGCGCACTTCGCTTGCCACCACGGCGAAACCGCGACCCTGCTCGCCGGCACGAGCGGCCTCCACGGCGGCGTTGAGTGCGAGCAGGTTCGTCTGGAAGGCGATCTCGTCGATCAACTGCACGATATCGGTGATCTGCCGACTTGCCGCCTCGATCTCGCGCATGGCGCCGCTCGTGCGCAATGCCACCTCACCGCCACGCTCGGCCTGGACACGGGCACTGCGCGCCAATTGGTCGGCATGGCCGGCGTTGTCCGCGCTTTGCCGCACGACCGAGGCCATTTCCTCCATCGACGCGGCGGTTTCCTCCAGGCTGGATGCCTGCTCCTGAGTGCGATGCGACAGGTCGTCGTTGCCGCGGGTGATCTGTTCGGCAGCGGTGGATACGACCTGCGCGCCCTGCTGCACTTCGCCCATGATCTCGATCAACTTGCCGCGCATGCGTTGCAACGCGTCAAGCAGGCTGCCAGGTATAAACGTCGCCGAGGCATCCTTGCCACCGAGATCACCATCCGCAATACGCGCCGCCATGGCCTGCGCAAAGGCCGGCTCACCGCCAATACTGCGGCGAATGCTGCGCATCGATTGCCAGACGATCAGGATCACCAGCAAGCCGACCAGGAAGGCGCGCAGCAGGCTGCCTTCCAGCATCTGGCGGAACTGCGCATCGATGTCGACGAAGTAGGCGCCGGCACCGAGATGGATATCCCACGGTTTGTACCAGGCGGTGTAGCTGATCTTGCGCTCGTTATCCGTGCTGCCCGGCATGGGAAACACGTACTCGGTGACGCCGTGGCCATCGCGCTGGTCCACCGCCAGCATGTCGCGATACCAGTGCTTGCCATTCACGTCGGCATCGTCATGGACATTCTTGCCGACCAGGGCCGGCCTCGCCCCGTGAAGGCGCATCACCAGGTCCGAATCGAATCCGAAGAGATAACCCGCACCGTTGTTCCAGTGCAGCGCAGCGACCTCGGCAAAGGCGCGCTTCCTGGCCTCGGCATCGCTGAATTCGCCGGCCTCGGCGCGCTCGTGATAACTCTTCAGCACCGACATCGCGGTGTTTACTTCGTCGCCGAGGGCGTTCACCCGCGCCTCCATCTGCAGGCGTCGGCTATCCAGCGCCGAGATCACGGTGAGCGCGGCCAGACCGGCGACCACGAAGGCGATAACCAGCCACACCTTGGCCGAAAGACTAAGGCGATCGAGAAACTTCATTGGGGAAACCATGGGGAAACGACCTTCAGAAGGAAAATAACGGGATGCGATTGCCCGTATTCATTCCCTGCAATGCCCGACACCAGCCCGCAAGCCGGCGGCCACGACTTCCTGTCGCGACTTCGAAATTTCGCACCATTCCTGGCGGCGCCCTTCCCGCACCGCCATCACCTGTTGAATCAGGCCGCCTTGCGTCGACCCTGAAGACGTAACAGTCCCGCGATATCGACAATCAAGGCAACCGAGCCATCCGCGAGAATGGTGGCGCCCGATACGCCTTGCACCCGGCGGTAATTGGCCTCAAGCGACTTCACCACGGCCTGCTGTTGGCCGATCAAGCCATCGACGAACAGGCCGACGCGGCTGCCGTCGCCTTCCACCACCACCATCAGGCCCTCGTCGATGGCACGGACGGCGTTCTCGCAACCAAAAGCATCGTGTAGGCGGATCACCGGCAAGTACTCGCCACGGAAGCGGAACAGCTCGCCACCAGCCACGCCGCGTACGGCTTCCGTCTTGAGCTGCACCGATTCGACAATCGACACCAGCGGCACGATGTAGCGCTCGTCGCCAACGGCGGCCGTGAGGCCGTCGATGATCGCCAGCGTCAGCGGCAAGGTGATGGTGAATACGCTGCCCTTGCCCTGGGTGCTGCGGATGGTGACATTGCCACCGAGGTCGGCCACGTTGCGGCGAACCACATCCATGCCTACGCCACGGCCGGACAGGTCGGTGGTGACGGCGGCGGTCGAAAAACCGGGCTGGAAAATCAGATCGGCGACGGCTTCATCACTTAGGCCTTCTCCGTTGGCGATCAGGCCGCGCTGCACGGCCTTGGCCACGATCGCATCACGGTTCAGACCGGCGCCATCGTCGGACACTTCCACGACGATGTTGCCGCCGCGATGGGAGGCCTCGAGCTTGAGCGTACCCATGTCGGACTTGCCCGCAGCGCGACGCTTGTCCGGCGTTTCAAGGCCATGGTCGATGGCGTTGCGCACCAGGTGCACCATCGGGTCGCCGATCTTCTCGAGTACGGTCTTGTCGAGCTCGGTCTGCTCGCCGACCAGTTCCAGCTTCACCTGCTTGCCCAGCTTCTGGCTGATGTCGCGCACCATGCGCGGGAAGCGATTGAAGACGGACGCGATCGGCAACATGCGGATGCCCATGACCGTTTCTTGCAGCTCGCGCGTATGACGCGCCAGCTGGGCCAGTCCCTGCTCGAGCATGGCGACGCGCGTAGCGTCGTACTCACCGCGAAACGTATCGAGCATGGACTGCGTAATGACCAGCTCACCGACCAGGTTGATCAGCCCGTCGATCTTGTCGATCGACACACGGATCGAACTGGACTCGACACCCGCCTCACGCTGCGCGCGCGCCGCGCCGGCGTCAGCCACGTTCGCCGCCGCGGCGACGGGGGCCGCCGCTACGGGTGCATCAGCGGACTTGGCAATGACGTGCTTCGCCGCGATGTCGAGATCGCATTCGTCTTCCACCCAGTCGAAAACCGCAGCGATGTCGGCACGCTTTACCGGGCCATTCAAGGTAATGGTCCAGCCCAGGTGGCACTCGGAAGGTTCGAGCCCGGCGAGGGTCGCGGGCAGGCGATCGAGTTCAGGCGCGGCGATCAGCTCGCCGAGTCCGGCAAGCTCGCGAATCAAACGCAGTGGATCGTTGCCGCTGGCGAGCATGCCGGCATGCGGGCGGAAGCGAACCGTCCAGGCATCGGCCTGGTCTTCCGCCCGCCGCGCCTGCACGCCGCCGACAGCGACACCGCGGCCCATGGCCGCGGCCAGTTCATTGCGCAGGCCCTCGGCCACCCCATCATTGAGTGACTCGCCAGCCTGTGCACGGGCGAACATGCCGCGCAGGCAGTCGACCGTGCGCAGCAACAGCTCAATGATCGACCCGTCGATGGCGCGCTTGCCGCTGCGCACTTCGTCCAGCAGCGACTCCGCCTCGTGGGTGAACGAGGACATCTCCGGAAAACCGAAGGTCGCCGCACCACCCTTGATGGAATGCGCCGCACGGAAGATGGTGTGTACCAGCTCCCCGTCGCCGCCGTCGTCCAGCGCAAGCAGCGACGACTCCATCGTATCGAGCCCCTCCAGGCTCTCCTCGATGAACACCTGTTGGAACTGCGCCAGACCGGCCTTGCTCATAGGGAGACTCTCCGTGCTCAGCCGAGCACGCGTTTGACGGTGGCCAGCAACTGCTCCGGATCGAACGGCTTCACCAGCCAGCCCGTGGCGCCGGCGGCCTTGCCTTCCATCTTTTTGTCGGTATGCGACTCGGTGGTCAGCATCAGGATCGGTACGCCCTTGTATTCCGGCATCGTGCGCAGCTCGCGCACCATGCTCAGGCCATCCATCACGGGCATGTTCACGTCGGCCAGCACCAGGTCATAGCGACTGCCACGAGCCTGATCCAGCGCGAGTTGGCCGTTCTCGGCCTCGCTCACGTCATGACCGGCACCACGAAGAGTGAAGGCCACCATGCCGCGCATCGAAGCCGAATCGTCCACCGCAAGAATCTTTGCCATCTTCCACCTCAGTTTCAGGCCGGCATGGGTGCCGGCAATTCCAGTACCTGTGCCAAGCCGAGCAGACCGACCGCATCGCGCATGACCGCGCTGACGCCGTGCCACGCCGACGACTGGCCGCGCGCCGCCGATTCGCGGCGAAATACCACCAGCAGCTGCAGCGCAGCGGTGTCGACGCGTTCCACGGCAGCGCCATCGATGTGCACCGCCGGCGCGTCGAGCGCTTCAAACAGCTCGGCCTTGACGGTGGCAAGCTCGGCCAGACGAAAATCTGTCGGCAGCGCAACCACGCGCGCCCCGCTCTCGCCTTTGCGTTGTGCTGTCGCCTCGCCCATTGACCTGCTCTCGCTGCGCCCCGTGGCGTCCTCGGAGTGCTTATCGGCCGTGGCGGGCATCGCTTTAGCGAAACGCATCGCGCAAATAGGTGACCACCGCGACAAAAACCTGACTCAAGTTTCCTGCGGAACCGCCGATGTACAAGGCACGGAAGGGCGCGCGCACGTCGCCCCGCCGCAAGGAGCTACGATTGGTCATACAACCCACCAGCTTGGCCGCCCTGGCCTGGGCCGGCGCTGCCTCGGGCAGTGCCGCGGAGAGCTGGCGCATCGGTACCGTGCTCGCCGCACGGCCGCTGGGGATCAATCCGGATGGCTTGATGGTGCTGCAGATCGGCGCGATGGCGGTGGAAGCCGAAGCCCCGCGCAGCCAGCTGCCCTCGCAATTCCAGGTGCGCGTGCTCACCCTCGGCGCCCAGCCGCTGCTTGAGATCATTGCGCCACATACGCCCGAACCGGCCATCCAGGTCGCCCTGCGCGAGCGTCTGCCGCAGCAGAATGGCTACGCGCCCTTGCTCGCCACGCTCGATGCCCTGGCGCAGCGTCCCGCACTTCGCCAACTACCCGCCTATATCCGTCCCGCACTCGCCCTGCTGGAACACGGCGTGCGCACGCCAGCAGAGATCACCCGCGGCGAAGGACTTAGCGAAGCCATCAAGCGCAGCGGCCTGTTCCTCGAATCGGAACTGGCGCAGGCGCACCTGGACATGGCCGGCTTGAGCCAGGAGGACTGGAAGGGAGCCCTGCTGCGCCTGGCCAGTCTGCTCGACGACTACCTGCCCGCACGCCGCCCGCAAACAAGCGACAGCGAAACACCACCGCCCTTGCAGCAACGCGGATTGCAGGCGCAGCCACGCGTCATGCTGCCGCCGGAACTGCTCGACGACGACGTCGACGCCCTGCTCGGCCGCCTGCACGGCGAAGTGCACGCGGCACTCGCCCGAGTGGAAGTGGCGCAGCTGGAAGCCACGACCGTGCCCGCATGGATGATCGAGATTCCGCTGCAAGGCGAAGCCGGCCGCGACATTCTGCAGATCCAGATGCAGTACGCCACCGACGCGGAAGGCGGCACCTCCTGGGTACTCGGCTTCGCCCTGGACCTGCCTGGGCTCGGCCCCGTGCAAGGTGAGCTGCAGCTACGCGACTTGCGCTTGGCCGTACGCTTGTGGGCAGAGCGCATCGACACCGTACAGCGGCTGGAACATCAATTCGGCCCACTGCGCCAGCGCCTTTCCGCCTGTGGCCTGATCCTCGATCAATTGAGCTGCCAACAAGGCCTGCCGCATTCAACCGGTCCGCACAGCGCGATTCTGCTGAAGGCAATGGCATGAGCACATCATTGCCTCCCGCCAAACGACGCGTGAGTCTGCGCCTCTCAGGCGGACCTGCGGACGCACCGTCTCCGCCCGTTCTGCCACCGGAGTCGCTGGAGACCTTGCTTGCGCGCGCGCGCGCTCTCGGCATTCCGTTGCACCACGATCCACAGATGGCCGCCCTGCTCGCCTCGTTGCGGTTGCGGCAGGACGTGCCGGCGATTCTCTATGCGGCGGCGGCATCGGTGCTGGCTTGCGTGTATGACGCGACGGAGCATCAGGAATAGGCCAGCCTTGGTCGTTCCCACGGACTGCGCGCAATCCAGCTTGATCGCTTCCATCCACAAGCGCCGTCTGCGCATCGACGCAGCATGGAAACAGACACGATCCGGTGCATACCGATGCATCACGGCATCCGCCGCAGCCTTGTGATCGTTCTTGAGCATGTCCGCACGGGGACATGCCGCCTGAATTGGCCTTGTGCTAACGCGACGACCGACGGGAACGATCTGTGCCCGGGCGCGGCTCTTCGGCGGGCCAGCGAAACTCCGGACGATGCCCCTGTTCGCGAAGGTTGCCCACGAAATAGCCGGCAAAGAACGCGCCTGGAATTAACGAAAAGGCAAGTAGCATCAGCATCAGCACGCTCCCGCGACGGGTAACCCCTACCTTATTCACAGATTTGTGCTGATGTAATGAGACTCGTCTGAAATATTCCCCGTTCCGCAGGTGACGAAGGATCCGATGGTGTCGCCATTGAGCGAACCGTGCCGACACAGGCGTCCTGCGGCAATCTGACGTTGAAATCATTTCAGGACGACACAGCGAGCGGTCCAAAACTGACATCCCACAGTTCGTCCTTACGGCAGAATTGAAGGCTCCAACAGCCCCTGTTGGATACGCGGTCAGGTCGCCGATCCCGACCGCCGATTCAGGCCCCCAAAAGGGGCCTTTCTTTTGCGGAGGGTACGTCCCTGGAAACGATGGCCCGCATTCGCGGCACGGGGACACGATCTGGACGATCCCGCCCCTATGCCATGGCTGCACGCTTATGGCGCGGGCTAACCATCGCATCGAAAGCGTGCCGAAGCTGAGTTTCCCTGCATTCGGCGGATCAAGACCGGCGCGTAGTGGATTTCCCCCATGCCCCATCTGCGACCAGCGCTGTTTCTCCTGGCCCTGGTGGCGTCCGACCGGGTGCGGGCGGCGGGTGGTCCATTCGGCATCGATCACAAAGGTCATGGCGAAGCGACGTGCTGGTGGGTGCGGCGATCGGCGCCGGCGCCCGCATGTGGTCCGCCCGTCGCCCGTCATCGTGGACGCTTAGCCTGTTGCCGGACAGCTTCCAGATTGGCTACCGGCATCGCTTTGACTGAATGCGCGGCCCGCGCTCCGGACTGCCCCGAACATGAGTGAGCGCCCAAGGACCTAAAGCGGCGTTTATGCCGCCTCACTTGCCAGCGGCAATCGACAGAACCTGCGCACATCCAGCAGCGCGACAAAGCCGCCCTGCCACGGCAGCACACCATGAACCGGATCATCCTCACGCTCCGCGCGACCCGGCGGTGGCGGTGCAATCTGCGTAGCGTCCAGTGACACCATGTCGCCCACGGCGTCCACGCGCACACCTACCAGATGACTGCCATAGGCCAGCATCACCAGCCTCGAGTCGGCCTCGTTCCCCGGCTCCGCCTCAGCTAGACCAAGACGACGGCGGCCGTCGAGCACGGGCACAATGCGTCCGCGCAGGTGCCGGATGCCGAGCAGATCGGATGCCGCCCCCGGCACGGGCGTCAGCTCGCCATCGCGGATCACTTCGCTCACCTGTGCCAGTGGCGTGGCGTACAGCTGCTCGCCAAGACGGAAGGAAAGTCCGCGTTGGCTGGCGTGGATGGCGTTCGTATCAACGACGGTCAAGACTTCGACTCCTGGGTGTGCGCTGGCTTGGCGGGCGGTAGCCCGCGCGCGGATTACGGACCGCGGTCCGGCATGGCGGCGCGCTGCGCCGTGACGGTGATGGTGCCGTTCGCTGGCGCGGATGCCGCTGCGGCGTCCTCTTCGGCGTGACGCACAGCACGGGCGGGCCCCGCCAGCATCACTTTGTTCACAGGGAGATCGCCACCGGGTAGCACCTGAATCTTCGATACCGGTGCATGCGCCGGCGCGGCGGTGACAGCGATGGGAGCCGCGGCAGGCGCCATTGAAGTGGACGATGCCGGCACCTCGTCGGCGCCGGCCAACTGCCCCATGTGTTCGACATCGTTGTAGAGGCGCTTCGGCGCATCCTGATCGCTCAGCACGACTACCAGTACACGGCGATTGTGATTGCGGCCATCTTCGGTGGAGTTCGCCGCGCTTGGCCGATATTCGCTCCAGCCGACGATACCAAGCCGCGTCGGATCGACACCATGCTCAGAGAACAGCCGCGCCACGCTCGCCGCCCGCGCGGCCGACAGTTCCCAGTTGGACGGGAACACGGACGTATTGATCGGCTGATCGTCCGTATAGCCTTCGATGCGCACGGGATTGGTAAAAGGCTGCAGGATGCCGGCGATCTCGTTGAGCACACCATCCGCTGGTGTCGACAACTTGGCGACGCCGCTGGGAAACAGGATGTCGGTACGAATTTCGATTTCCAGCCAAGTGGTGGTGCGCCGCACGACGACCATTTGCTTGTCGATCAGCGGCTGCAGCGCGCGCTGCACCTGATCGCGGATGCGTTCGAGATTCTGCTCGGAAACGCGCTGCTGGGCAGCGCGCAGATCCGCCGCACGTATCGGCACCGGTCGCTGCGGAATGGGCACGGCGAGTGGCGTGGTAGCGGCACCAGGCTGGCCTGCCGGCGCCGCCACGGCGGGGTCGACATTGTGCGGTTGAGCACGGGTCTGTGGCATCGCGGCGATCACATGGCTGGAGCCGTTGAACGCCTCGATGATCGACTCGGACATCACGCGGTACTTGCCTTCGTTCACCACCGAAACCGCATACATCACGACGAAGAACGCGAGCAGCAACGTCATCAGGTCGGCATAGGGAATCGCCCATGCCTCGTGGTTGACGTGATCCTCGTGGTGCTTTCTAGAGCCTCTCTTCATATCCCAGGTGCCCCGGGCCGAGAGCTGTTTGCTCGC
Source organism: uncultured Gammaproteobacteria bacterium (assembly GCA_963765335.1). GTDB lineage: Bacteria > Pseudomonadota > Gammaproteobacteria > Xanthomonadales > Rhodanobacteraceae > Dyella. The sequence continues at coordinate 174,904 of CAVXWA010000009.1, forward strand.
ATGGCAAGGAAGAACGAGGGCGTGTATGTCAATACACAACCGAGTGATGACGCCGCCATGCGGGGAAACAGACCCGGCGCGGGGTGCTTGGGATATGAAGAGAGGTTCTCAGCGTTCACGGCAAGTAGCCCTGCAGCTTCGCCTCGATCTGGCGCGGGTTGGCACCTTCGGCGATGGACACCAGACCCTCGATCAGGATCTCGCGCATCTGCGTCTGCTTGTGCACCAGCCCCTTCAGGCGTGAGGCGATCGGCAACATCAACATGTTCGCCAGCGCCACGCCATAGATGGTGGCCACGAAGGCTGCGGCAATGCCATGGCCGAGTTTGCTTGGGTCGGCCAGGTTCTGCATCACCGCCATCAAGCCCATCACCGCGCCGATAATGCCCATGGTCGGCGAATAGATACCGGCGTTCTCGTAGACCTTGGCGGCTGCCAGATCGGCGTGCTCGCGGGCGTCCACTTCCACTTCCAGCACGCCGCGAATCGCATCCGGCTCACTGCCGTCGACCAGCAGCTGCAGGCCCTTGCGCACGAAGGTGTCGTCCTCCGACTCGATCTGCGGTTCCAGGCCGAGCAGACCCTGGCGACGCGAGATCTCGCTCCAGCCCACGATGCGGCTGATGAGATCGGACGGCTGATGCTTCGGCGGCTTGTAGACCATCGAGAACATCTTCATCGCCTGCTTCAGCGCCTTGCCCTGGTTCTGCACCAGCAACGCAGCAATGGTGCCGAGGAAGACGATGACGAAGGCGGCCGGGTTCCACAGCGCACCGACGGTGGAGCCCTTGAGGATGGTGCCGACGATAATGACCACGAAGGCGAGGATCGTACCGATGAGGCTTACCAGGTCCATGTCAGGCGGTCACTTGCAGGGAGGGAAGGAGTTGGCCATCGCCACTGGCGAGGCCGGCGAGATCCATGACCAGGGCAAGACGGCCGTCGCCCGTCACCGTGGCACCGGCCACGGCGGGTACGTCCGCAAACAGGGGGCCGAGCGGCTTCACCATGACGTCTTCACGCCCCAGCACTTCGTGCACCAGGCAGCCAAGACGCAGATGGCCAATATGCAGCACCACCACATGTCGGCCGGAAGCACCTTCAACGCCGACCCAGCCGGCCAGGTCGGCCAGCGCGAGTGCGCGACCGCGATGCGCGGCGACGACGCGGCCGTCGAGTCGCTGGTCCTGTCCCGGCGACAGCTCGAACACTTCTTCGATATTGCTCAGCGGTAACGCGAGGAGGCGTCCACCGACGCGCACCATCAGCACGCGCTGGATCGCCAGCGTCAGCGGCACGGCCAGCTCCAGCGTGCTCCCGCGACCCAGTTGCGAACGCACCTGCAGCGTGCCACCAAGTTCGGCCACGCGCGTTTTCACCACGTCCATGCCGACGCCGCGGCCGGAAATGTCGGACACCGTGGCTGCGGTGCTGAAACCGGGGCGAAAAATCAATTCGTAACATTCGTTTTCAGTGAGGCGCGCAGCCTGGGCCTCGTCGATGACGCCTTTCTCCACCGCTTTGCGGCGCAGGATCTCGGGATTCATGCCGCGGCCATCGTCGGCCACGGAGATGACGATACGCTCACCGCGCTGGCTCGCCGAAAGCGTGACGTGTCCCTTGCGTGACTTGCCGGCGCGCTCGCGCTCCTCGGGCATCTCCAGCCCATGGTCGAGCGCATTGCGAATGAGATGGACCAGCGGATCGGCGAGCGATTCGACCAGGCTGCGATCGAGATTGGTGCTCTCGCCTTCCTGCACCAGCTCCACTTCCTTGCCGAGTTGGCGCGCAAGATCGCGCACGATGCGTGGGAAGCGTTGGAACAAGCGCCCCACTGGCTGCATGCGCATGCCGAGCACGGCGTTCTGCAGTGCATCGGCAACGCGATCGAGTTCGCTTGCGGCCAGCGCGAGGGCTTCATCGCCGTTGCGGGCGGCGAGACTGAGCAAACGGTTGCGCACGAGCACCAGTTCGCCCGCGCGGTGCACGAGTGCATCGAGACGCGCGGTATCCACGCGCACCGTCGTTTCGACGGCCGGCGCGGGGCTGCGCGCGGCGGGGGCCGCGTTCGGTGTTGCGGCCGGGACGGCGAGCGGTGCCGGGCTTGCCGCGATGGCTCCGGGTGCGGAGCCCTTGCCATGCAGGTTGTCCAGGAGCGCTTCGAACTCGTCGTCCGAGATCGCGCCCGAGGCCATCGTGCTGGAGGGCGCCGCGGCAGCCACTGGCGCCGCGCTCGGCGCGCCGCCCTTGCCGTGAAGATTGTCCAGCAACGCTTCGAATTCGTCGTCACTGATGCTGCCATTTGTGGTGGACGCGGGCGCCTCGACGAGCCCGGGCGCACCGCTGGAGCCGTACAGACTGTCCAGCAACGCTTCAAATTCCGAATCGTCGATGGTGCCGTCGCCAGGAGGAGCCGCGATAGGCGTGGCCACCGGCCTGGGTGCCGTTGGCGACCTGGCAGCATGGGTCGGCGTCAGTCGCTTCAGCAGGCTCGGCGGCGGCATGGCCGTCGTACTGCCGCCCGCCAACGCCGCCAGCATGTCGTTCAGCAGATCGAGCGCTTCCAGCAGCGCGTCCATGCGTTCGGCATCGATCAACAGCTGACCGCTGCGCGCCACGTTGAGCAGATCCTCGGCGTGGTGGCACAACTGCACCATGGGTTCGACGGCGAGAAAACCTGCGCCCCCCTTCACCGTGTGGAATGCGCGAAACACCGCATTCAACAACTCGGCATCGCGCGGCGCGGCCTCCAGCCCGATCAGCTGTTCGCCCAGGCGCTGCACCAGCTCCCCGGCTTCCACCAGGAATGTGTCGCGCAGCTCGGTGTCCAGCTCGGGAGCCATGCTCAGAACCCGAACTCGCTGAGCAGACGATCAGCCTCGTCCTGGCTGGTGACCTTGACCGGACCGGTGGCGACTTCGCCGTTGGCAAGCGCACCGGTCAGGCTGACCAACTCAAGCAGCGACGATTCGACGCTGCCGATGAAGTTGACCACTTTCTTGATGCGCTGGCCGGACAGGTCCTGCCACGACTGGGCCACCACGAAACCGGCCAGACCATCGCGGCAAGCCGTGGAGAAATCCTTCGCCTGCAAGGCGAGCACGTGGGCGACATCGTCCGCTGCCGTGCCATCAATCACAGCGTCGGCGTTCACCGCCAACGACTCGGCCTGCGGACGCATGCGCTCGGCGAAATCGAGCGTGCGATGCGCTGCCTGTGCACTCATTTCCAGCACGTCTTCCAGGTGCTGGCGCGCATCGGCCACGCTGCCCGGCACGCCCTCGTGGGCGAGGTCGCCACCGAGACGGCGCACCGCATCGTGCAGGTCGCGCGCCAGCAGGCCCAGCGCGCGGAACACGCGCTGCTCGCGCTCGCGTACCAGTACGTCGAGCGCCTGCTCGAACGCAGCACCGTCGGCGCTGTTGAGCAGGTTGTGCAGTTCCGGCGGCAGCGACTCGCCTGCCATCAGGGATACCTGTGCGTTCATGCCGTAGCTCCGGTGGCGGCAAGCCGTTCGAAGACCTTGGTGAGCTTTTCCTGCAGGGTGGCCGCGGTGAACGGCTTGACGATGTACCCGTTCACACCCGCCTGGGCGGCAGCGATGATCTGGTCGCGATTGTTTTCCGCCGTGACCATCAGCACCGGCATGCCCTTCAGGGCGGGCTCGGCGCGGATCGCGCGCAGCAGGTCGATGCCCGTCATGTTGGGCATGTTCCAATCGGTCACCACCATGTCGAAAGCGTTGTTGCGCAACATGGTGAGCGCGTTTTCGCCATCGTCGGCTTCCTGGATCAGCGTATTGCTGAAGCCCAGTTCCACCAGCAGGTTGCGAACGATGCGCCGCATGGTGGAAAAGTCGTCCACCACCAGGATCTTCATATTCTTGTCCAAACCACTTTCTCCGCTTGCACCGTGCGGTCCGGTGCGCCAAGCCTCAGGGAATGTCGGGGTACCGCTCAATCGTTTTCGCGCCACCCGGTCATGCGCGCTCGCAAGCGCACGATGGCCTGGCCGTGGATCTGGCAGACCCGCGACTCGGTGACGCCGAGTACTGCGCCGATTTCTTTGAGGTTCAACTCCTCTTCGTAATACAGCGACATCACCAACTGCTCCCGCTCCGGCAGGCTGCCAATCGCGTCAATCAGCGACTGGCGCATGCCATCGTGCTCGACGCTGTCCTGCGGACTCAGGCTGTCCGCATCGGCCACGTCGAACGCTGCACCGCCATCACCGTCGTCCGGCACGGAGAGGCTGAGCAACCGTGCACTCGCCGCATCGGCCAGCACCCGGTGGTACTCCTCGGCGCCGATGCCCAGTCGCCGCATGACCTCGGCGTCCTCGGCATCCGCGCCGGTTTCAATCTCGATCTGGCGCACCACTTCGGCCATCTCGCGCACCTTGCGGTGGACCGATCGGGGGGTCCAATCGGTGCGCCGCAGTTCGTCGAGCATGGCGCCACGAATGCGGATACCCGCAAACGTTTCGAAGCTGGCGTTACGCCCGGTGGTGAAATTTCGCGCAGCCTCCAGCAGCCCGATCATGCCGGCCTGAATCAGGTCGCTCACGTCCACACTCGGCGGCAATCGACCCATCAGGTGATAGGCGATCCTTCGCACCAGTGGCGCGTGCAGGCGAACCAGTTCGTCGGCACTCTGCTTTTGCAGTTGCAGATATTCGGAAGCCACACTCATTTCACCACCCCGTCGCTGCTGCGGCCTGCCTGCTGAAGAAGGCGATACGGTCCAGCCCCAGTCGCTCGGGTTCACTCCATGTATCGACCGCACCTGCCAATTGCTTGAATGCCTGTCCCGACCGGCTGGAAGGCCACAGGTCCACCACCGAACTCTGCCGGCGTATGGCCTGCTTGAGGCGTTCGTCGTGCGGCACCATGCCCATGAATTCGAGCGCCACATCGAGGAAGCGATCGGTGACACGCGCCAGTTTCTGGTGCAGCTGGCGGGCTTCGCCGGCATTGCGCACCATGTTGGCCACCATGCGGAAGCGACGCACGCCGAAATCGCGGCTGAGAACCTTGAGCATGGCGTAGGCATCGGTGAGCGAAGCCGGCTCATCGCAAACCACCAGCACGACGTCGTCGGCCGCGGCGGCGAACATCGCCACGTTGTCGGACAGACCCGCGGCGGTATCCACCAGCAGGTAGTCCGGCGGCATCACCAGATCATCGAACGCACGGATCACCGCCGCGTGCTCGCCATTGGTGAGCTGGGCCAGGCGCCGCGTACCCGAACCTGCGGGCACGACCTTGAGACCGCGCGGCCCGGTGATCAGCAGATCCTCGATGCCACAGCTGCCGTCGAGCAGGTGACCAATATGACGCGTGGGCGTAAGGCCCAGCAGCACATCGACATTGGCCAGCCCCATGTCCGCGTCGAGCAGGATCACCTCATGCCCGGCCATGGCCAGTGCCATGCCCAGGTTGACCGACACGGTGGTCTTGCCCACACCGCCCTTGCCACCTGCGACCGCGATGGCACGACAGCGGCGACCCGTGGCGGGACTCGCCAGGCCGAAGGCCTGGTCCCGGGGTGCGGGCGGCTTGCCCTGTCGCTCGGTCAAAGCGCGCAACATGCTTTCCAGACCGATCGCCTGATTCATTGCGAGGATGCTATTCATGCACTGGCCACCGCCATGCCAAATCGTTCAGCCATGACCTCGTCGTCGGAGGCCGAAGCGCCATTGTTCTTGAGCACCTGTGCGGCGCGGCACACCAGCACGCGCGCATCGGCAGCGGCGATGTCTTCGGGCACACGCTGGCCATCGGTGATGTAGTCGATCGGCAGCCGATGACGGATGACCACCGACAACGCACCACCGAGGCTGGGCGCTTCGTCGAGCTTGGTCAGGATGCAGGCATGCGGCTTGAGCGGCAGATAGGAGCGCACCGCTTCGTCCAGCGACGGCGCCTGCGCGTTCGCCGCCAGCACCAGGCAGGCACGCAGGTCGCCCGCATTGCTCAGCACATCCAACTGTTGTGCCAGACGCGGATCGCCACCAGCTACACCGGCCGTATCGACCAGCACGGTATTGCAACCGCGCAGGAGATCCAGCACATGGCGCAGGCTGTCCGCATCGTAGGCCGGATACACGCGCACGCCGAGCAAGCGGCCGTAATGCTCAAGCTGCGCGGCCGCACCGATGCGATAGTGATCCGTACTCACCAACGCCACCTGGGATGCGCCGTGACGCATCACCGCGCGCGCGGCCAGCTTGGCGATGGTGGTGGTCTTGCCGACACCGGTGGGGCCCACCAGGGCAGTGACGCCGGTACGCTCCGACTGATCGCGCCGACTAATGGACAGGCTGCGGCTCAGCATACCCAGCGGCAGATAACGCGCTTGTTCGGCATTGATTGCCACCGGCAGATCGTCGGCCAGCTGGCGCGCCACGTCGGGTTCGATGCCGAGCCGTGTCATCTCGCGCAGCACACGGGCGCGCATGGGCTGGCGGCGCTCCATGTCGTTCCACACGAGGCTGGATAATTGCGTCTCCAGCAAATCGCGCAGGCTGCCCAGCTCGGCGCGTACGCGTGCGGTGTCCTGCACCGCGCGCTCAAGCAGGGGATGGATCGGTGTCGACGGATCGACCAGCGGCGTTTCCTGCTCGACGTTCGACACCGGTGCGGCGGCCGCCGGCGGCGGCTCGACGGGTGCCGAGGGCGCTGCATGCGGACGCGAGGGAATCGCGGTCAACACGGCTGCGTTGTCTCGACGAGAAGACGTCGCCGCCTTGTCTTCTCGGCTCGACATCGCCGGTGCGGCTTCCACCAACGGCACGGCAGCGATGGCACGCGGCGTCCGCTCCTCGACGACCAGCGGCGCTCCGTGGCGAGCAGCTTCGCGCACCAGCGCTTCGTCGAAATCGACGGCGGCAATGATCTCGATGCCCTCGTCCATCCGGCGCGTTGAGAGGATCACCGCGTCGGGCCCCTGATCCTCACGCACTTCGCGCATGGCCTGTCGCATGTCGGCGGCCACAAAGCGTTTGATCTTCATGTCTTGCTCCAAAAGTGGGAGATGAGGGACGGGAGGCTGGGGCGCGAAAACCGGTCGGTGGCGCGGCGCCCTGCACACGACCGTTGGAGCGTTCGCTGCAGGTGTGCGTCCCCGCTACCCATCCCCCACTCCCGCTTCATCATCGTCTCCATCGTCAGCGACCCAGCGCCTGGACCAATCGCACTCGGCGGTTGTCCGGAACCTCGTTGTAGGCCAGTACGTGCAGGTTCTGTGCCACGTGCCGCGTGAAGCGTGCGAGCCATGGGCGAAGCTGCGGCGCGACCAGCAAGACGGCCGGCTCGCCGCTCATTTCCTGCTTGCGCGAAGCCTCGGCGACGCCTTGCTGCAGGCGGTCTGCGAGGCCCGGTTCCACCGCGGCGCCCGCTACGCCGCCATTGGCAAGCGAACCGAGCAGGATCTGCTCAAGTTCCGGTGCCAGCGTGATAACGGGGATCTCGGTACCGAGCCCGGTGATCTCCTGCACGATCTGCCGACCCAGCGCAACGCGCACGGCGGCGGTAAGAGTGCCGGGATCCTGACTCTGCCCCGCGTGCTCCGCCAAGGATTCGACGATGCTGCGCATATTGCGGATCGGCACGCGCTCGGCCAGCAGGTTCTGCATGACCTTGACCACGACGCCGAGCGACAGGCGCTTGGGCACCAGGTCTTCCACCAGCTTCGGCGTGGTTTGCGCGAGACGGTCGAGCAGCTGCTGCACGTCCTGATGGCCGAGCAGTTCGTGCGCGTGGCCTTGCAGGATGTGCGAAAGATGCGTGGCGATGACCGTGGCCGGATCGACCACGGTGTAGCCGAGACTCTGCGCCTGTTCGCGCTGGCCCGGCTCGATCCACAGCGCTTCCAGCCCGAATGCCGGATCGCGCGTGCTGATGCCCTGCAGCCCTTCCTGCACGCGCCCGGGGTTGATCGCGAGCAGTCGATCGTTGTGTACTTCCGCCTCGCCCATCGGCACACCCATCAAGGTGATGCGATAGGTGCTGGGGCCCAGGTCCAGGTTGTCGCGAATATGTACGGGCGGCACCAGGAAACCCAGTTCCTGTGAGAGCTTGCGACGCACCGACTTGATGCGTCCCATCAGTTCACCGCCCTGGTGCGTGTCGACCAGGGGAATCAGCCGATAGCCGACTTCCAGACCCAGCGGATCGACGCTCGCGACGTCCTCCCAGCCCAGTTCCAGCCGTTCGGTCGGCGCCGCCGGTGCCGGTGCCTCGATGACGGACTGATCAAGCTTTGCGCGCGCTTCGCGGTCACGCTTGACCATCAGCCATGCCGCACCACCGCAGGTACCGGCCAACAGCAGGAACGCGATATTCGGCATGCCGGGAATCACCCCCATCACGCCCAGCACCACACCGGCCACCGCCAGCGCGCGCGGCTGGCCGAACACTTGGCCGATCAGCTGCTTGCCCATGTCCTGCGAGCGCGACACGCGCGTGACGATGACCGCCGTGGCTATCGACAACATCAGCCCTGGCACCTGCGCCACCAGACCATCACCGATGGTGAGCAAGGTATAGGTCTTGGCGGCATCGGCAGCGGAGAGCCCGTGCTGCATCACGCCCACGAAAAAGCCGCCGACAATATTGATGAGCAGGATCAGGATGCCCGCCGTGGCATCGCCTCGAACGAATTTCGAAGCACCATCCATCGAACCGTAGAAGTCCGCTTCCTCGCGCACTTCCTGGCGACGATCGCGCGCTTGCTCCTGGTTGAGCAGGCCGGCGTTGAGGTCGGCGTCGATCGCCATCTGCTTGCCGGGCATCGCGTCCAGGGTGAAGCGCGCCGTCACTTCGGAGACGCGCGTCGCACCCTTGGTCACCACCACGAAGTTGATGATGGTGAGGATGGCGAACACCACCAGGCCCACCGCAAAATTGCCGCCAATGACGAACTCGCCAAACGCCTCGATCACCTTGCCCGCCGCGCCGGGGCCGTCGTGTCCATGCAGCAGCACCACGCGGGTCGACGCGATGTTCAGCGCCAGACGCAACAAGGTCGCCATCAGCACCACCGTGGGAAATGCGGCGAACTCCAGCGGACGCATCACGTAGATCACCGCCAGCAGGATCACCAGAGACAACGCGATGTTGAAGCTGAACAGCATATCCAGCAGGAACGGTGGCAAGGGCAACATCATCATCGCCAGCATGGCGAGCATGATCACCGGCGCGCCGACGCCGCGGCGGCCTAGCGATTTGAGGTTGTCGAGTGCGCTGACTGCGGCCATGAGGTGTATCCGTCAAAATTTGTAAGGACCGAGCAGGTCCGGATCGACATCGGGCTTCGGCGCCTGCGGCGGCTCATCGCCGCGCGACATGGCCTGCTTCAACTGAAAGACGTAAGCGAGCACCTGGGCCACGGCGACATAGAGCGACGACGGGATCTCGCGATCCAGTTGGGTCGTGGCGTACAAGGCGCGTGCCAGCGGTGGCGACTCCACCATGGGAATGCGATGGCTGTTGGCCACCAGGCGAATCTGCTGCGCCAGCTCGTCCACGCCCTTGGCGATTACGCGCGGCGCGCCCATGCGCCCCTCGTCGTAACGCAGGGCCACGGCGAAGTGCGTGGGATTGGTGATCACCACATCGGCCTTCGGCAACTCCTGCATCATGCGACGACGGGCCATCTGGAACTGCATCTGGCGAACGCGCGCCTTCAGTTCAGGGTTGCCGTCGCTTTCCTTCGACTCGTCCTTCAGTTCCTGCCGCGTCATGCGCAGGCGCTTGTTGTGATCAAACTTCTGGTACAGCGCGTCGGCGCCGCCTATCAGCGCCAGCACGGAGCCGAACAACAGCGCGGCATGACCCAGCAGAGCGATCGCGCGCACCATGCCGCTGCCGACCTCACCGCGCCCGGTATCCATCAACTCGGCCTGCCAGTTCTTCAACACCATCAACAGGACGGCGCCGATCAGCAGCAGCTTGAGCAACGACTTGGCCAGCTCGACCAGGCCGCGCACGGCGAATATGCGGCCCAGACCGCTGATGGGATCGAGACGCTCAAACTTCGGCTCCAGCGCCTGCGCGCTGAAGTTGAGTCCACCCAACAGCACCGGGGCAGCCACAGCCGCGAGCAGGGTGGCCAGTGCAACCGGAAGAAACAGGTCGATCGCCTCATGCATGGCGAGCGCCAGCACGCGCGTCGGAAGCGCGTCGCTGAACAACGCATCACGTCCGTAGCTGAGACCCAGGCCGTAGATGCGTCGCACGTGCTCCATCGAGCGCTCACCGCCGTTCATCAGCGTGGCGACACCGGCGAGAACCACGACGGCGCCCGACAGGTCGCGCGAGCGCGGGATATCACCTTTCTCCCGCGCTTCGCGCAGGCGCTTTTCTGAGGGTTGTTCGGTGCGTTCCTGATCGTCTTTCTCGGACATGGCCGGTTACCTCAACCGCCAACCAGTTCGTGCATCAGCGACCACGCGCTGGTCTGCAACGACTCGAACGCGCCGGGAAGGCTGTGCATCGACAGCCACAACGCCAGGAAGCCAAGCGTTATGGTGATAGGAAATCCCACGGCGAACAGATTCATCGCCGGCGCCGAGCGGCTGATCGCCGCGAAACCGATATTGACTACAAGCAACGAGGTCATCGCCGGCAAAGCCACTCGCACCGCGCCGCCAAACAGCTGACCTGCAAAGCCCATCACCGCGTACAGTCCGTTGCCGCCGATACCTGCCTCGCCCGGCGGCAAGGTGTGGAAACTGTCCGCCAACAATGCGATCAAGCGGAGATGGCCGTCCATGGCCAGAAAGAGCAAGGTGACGACCAACAGGTAGAACTGACTGATGGTCGGCGAACTGCCGCCGCCCCGGGGGTCAACCGATTCGGCAAAACCAAGGCTCATGCTCTGGGCCACCAGCTGGCCGCCAAACGAGACTGCCTCAAACGCCAGCTTCAGCACGAAACCCATCGCCGCCCCAATCAGCACCTGGTTGATCATCACCGCGATGCCATCCGCGCCCATCGGATCAAAATGGGTAGGTGCCAGCGGCGCTAGCACCATCGTCAGCATCAGCATGACGCCCAGGCGGATGCGCTTGGGTGACACCGAATCGCCAAACAAAGGCGCGATCAGGCACAAGCCACCGACACGCCCCATGGCCCACATCACGGAGCCGAGCATCTTCTGCAAGGTGGCCAGGTCGACCGTCGTCACCTGATCACACTCGGCAGGCTTTCGATCAACTGGCGGGTGAACTGTACGAGCGTGCGCAGCATCCAAGGGCCGGCGATCAGCACGACCAGCGCCATGGAGATCACCTTGGGGATGAAGCTCAAGGTCATCTCGTTGATCTGCGTGGCGGCCTGCACCACACCGATGACCAGACCCACGACAAGCGCGGTGAGGAGCAGCGGCGCGGCAATCATCATGGCCACGTACAGCGCGTGCTGGCCGAATTCGATGACGGATTCAGGCGTCATGGGCAGTCGTCTTTGGACGACCCGAAGGTAGTCCCGTGGGAGAGAGGGCTGGGGTGAGGGGCAGGTACTTGCAGCCGCCGGTGCACTCCTCACCGTCATTCCGGCCTTCGCCGGAATGACGGTTTTGAGACGTCTTGGCGAGCACCCGCCCCTCACCCCGGCCCTCTCCCCGAAGGGGAGAGGGAGAAAAGCCATCGAGCGTGCTCACGTGTAGAAACTCCCTGCCAGCGTGCCCAGCAGCAAGGTCCAACCGTCCACGAGCACGAACAGCATGATCTTGAAGGGCAGCGAGATGATGGTCGGCGAGAGCATCATCATGCCCATCGACATCAGCACGCTGGCCACGACCAGGTCGATGATCAGGAACGGAACGAACAGCATGAAGCCCATCTGGAAGGCTGTCTTCAGCTCGCTGGTGACGAAGGCCGGCATCGCGACGCGAAACGGCACGTCGTCCTTGCTGGCGTAGGGCTGCTCATTCGCCAAATGCGTGAACAGCTGCAGGTCCGCCTCGCGCGTCTGATCCAGCATGAAGCGTTTGAAAGGAGCCGCCGCCGCGGGCACTGCCTGCTCCGCGCCCATCTGCCCGTCCATGTACGGCTTCACGCCATCGGCGTAAGCGTGGTTGAGCACCGGCGTCATCACGAACAAGGTGAGGAACAGCGCGAGGCCGAGCAATACCTGATTGGATGGCGTGGACTGCGTGCCTAGCGCCTGTCGCAAGAAGCCCAACACCACGATGATTCGGGTGAACGAGGTCATCATCAACAACACGGCGGGCAACACGGTCAGCACGGTCATCAGTGCCAGCAACTGGAGCGACAGTGTCCAGTTCTGAGCGCCGCCCGGTGCATTCTGCACGGTGAGGACCGGTATGCCGGCGGGCGAACCCAGCGTAATCGGCGCAATGGGTGCAATCGGCGCGGCCCAGGCGAGCATCGGGGCGAACATCAGCACGATGAGAAATATCCAGCGCATTGACTTCATGGCGTACGCTTCCAGCGGGCAAGCAGGTCACCAAAGCCGATGTGCGGAGAATTTGGGCCTGGCGCATCGCTCGTGGCTGCGCTGCCTTCGTAGACGTGCAAGGTGCGCATGCCGCCCTGACCCACGCCGACGAGCAGACGCTTGCCATCGGCTTCGATGATCAGCAGTCGATCGCGAGCACCGACGGCCATCGATTCCACGCAGCGCAGCCGTCGCCCACCGGGTGACGTGCGTGCCTGCAGGCGGCGACTCATCCAACCCGCGGCGAAAATCAAGACGATGATGCCGAGCAGACTAATCAACACACGGGCCAGCTCGCCGCCCACCTGGATATCGGGCGCGGTCGCTACCGGTGTTGCGAGGGCAAGCAGCATGCCGATCACCGCAGCTTGCGCACGCGTTCAGCCGGGCTGATCACGTCGGTAAGGCGAATGCCGAACCGCTCGTTGATCACCACCACCTCACCGTGAGCCACCAGCGTGCCGTTCACAAAAACGTCCAGCGGCTCGCCAGCGGAACGGTCGAGCTCCACCACCGAACCCTGGTTGAGCTGCAGCAGGTTGCGGATGCTGATGCGCGTGCGGCCCACTTCCATGGCCAGCGTCACCGGCACATCGAGGATCATGTCCAGATTGACGTCAGCGCCTTCGGCCACGGAGCCGTTGAGCGGGTCGAATTCGACGCGTTGGGTTCCGCCAGCGACGGCTTCATTGGACGGGATCATACGAGGCTCTTCTCCGGGACAAGTTCGGTTGACAAGCGCATCTCGCGACGGCCGGTCGGGGCATGGAAGCGAACCGCGTTGCGGCCGTTGGATTGGCCATAACGGCCACGAAATACAGGTACGTCTTCGGCGAAGACGGTGCTCAATTCAGGCACCTGGACCGGAATGACGTCGCCGGGACGCAGGCGCAGGAAATCGCCGATATTCATGCGCGTCTCCAACAACAGCGAACTCAATTCGACTTCCGCGTCGAGCACTTCCTCGTGCAGGTTCTCGGCCCAGCGGTCATCGCGATCCACGCGATCGCTTTGCACGCCGGCATCGAGCAACGTACGGATCGGCTCGATCATCGCGTACGGCAACGTGAGGTTTATTTCGCCGCCGCCGCCATCCAGCTCGACGTGGAAGCGCGACACCACCACGGTTTCCGTGGGGCTGACGATGTTGGCAAACTGCGGATTGATCTCCGAGTTCATATATTCGAACTGCAACGGCAGGACCGGCGCCCAAGCCTCGACCATCGACGCAAACAACTCGGTCAGCATGATCTGGATGACGCGGTTCTCGGTGGCGGTGAAATCGCGACCTTCGATGCGCGCGTGGAAGCGCCCATCGCCACCGAAGAAATTGTCGATCACGGTGAAGACCAGGCGCGGCTCCATCACCACCAGCGCGGTGCCCCGCAGCGGCTTGATCCGCACCAGGTTGAGATTGCTCGGCACGGCCAGCCCATGCACGTACTCGGCAAACTTGATCATCTTCACGCCGAGCACCGACACTTCGCAGGTTTTGCGCAGCACGCCAAACACCGCGCTACGAAAGAAGCGCGCGAAACGATCGTTGACCATTTCCAGCGTGGGCAGGCGACCGCGGACGATGCGATCCTGCTGGGTGAAGTCGTAGGTGATGACTTCACCGGTGGGTAACGGCTCGTCGTTGCCCGTCTCGACGGCACCACCCTCGACGCCATCAAGGAGGGCGTCGATTTCCTCTTGCGAAAGGAGATCACTCATGGACTGTGCGCCCGCCCGTCACTGCATCACAAAACTGGTGAAATACAGTGCTTCGACGCCAGGGCGACCGAGCCGGTCACCGACAATCTTGCGTACGGCTGCCAGCGCCTGCGCCTGCAACTTCTGCTTGCCCGCGGAGTCGCTGAGGATTGCGTAGTCCTGGCTGCTGAACAGCATCACCAGCGCGTTGCGGATCACCGGCTCGGCATCCTTCGCCGCCGCCAACGCCGCCGCGTCGTGCGACATCAGGCTGACGCCGACCTGGAGGAAACGCATGGACTGGTCGTCACGGAAGTTCACGACGAACGGCGGGTCGAGCGGCAAGTACTGCTCCTGCTTGGACTCAGCCACCTTGGGCTCAGCGGCTTCCGCCGCCCCTTGATGACGTTGCCCCATCAGCACGTACGCACACACACCAGCCATTGCCAGCACCGCCACAGCCATCACCCAGACCAGCGGCGACGAACGCTTGGTCGCTGGTGCCGTCGGTGCTTCAAAACCCTGCTCGTTCTGAGCCATGCCAACCTCAATCCCTATCAGTCACGATGCGTCGACGCCTCTTCGGGAGGCGCCCCATGCACTGTCTGCAAACGCCATGCCATCGCCGGAAAGCGTTGCCATTGCTTGGTTTTCGGGATCTCGAAGGGTGCTTGCGGCGCTTTCTTGACGCGCGTCGGGGATTGGTCGCGACGTGTTGGCGACGGTTGTCGGAAGGTTGTCGCGGACTCTCGCTCCTGATCCCTTGCGGGAAGAAGGTTGGGATGGGGGCGGGTGCTTGCTGTTGCGCGACAACTGAGCGGTTTCGCTAGGGTGCCGCTTACGCAGCGGGCGTTTCGACTGCCTGCCGGCAGCCGAGTCACTTTTCTTTTGCTGGCCCAAAAGAAAAGTAACCCAAAGAAAATGGCCTAAGAAGCTCATGGCATTGCGCGGGATACGAGCCTGACGGGCGTGGTCAGACAGATAGGGTGCGGCCCAAGGCGAGACACAGCGGCTACACCGCAACGCGCCGAGGCGCAGAGGGCTTAAAGCGTGGGCGGTATGGTTGCCATCTAGGCACGCGGCCACCGCAAACGCTTCGACCGTCGGCCAGACCCGCCTTAAGTCCTCACCGCTCCGGCGCGTTGCGGTGTAGCCGCTGTGTCTCGCCGTGGGCGACCAGCTATTTGCTCGCGCAAACCTTCCAGCGCTTCTATCCCACGGTGTGCTGCCAGCTCTTGAGGCCGTTTTCTTTGGGTTACTTTTCTTTTGGGCCAGCAAAAGAAAAGTGACTCGAGCGCCGGCAGGCGATCGAAACGCCCGCTGCGTAAGCGGCATGCTGGCGACATCGCTCGGTTGTCGCGCTACAGGCGAGCACCCGCCCCTCATCCCAACCTTCTCCCCGAAAGGGAGAAGGAGTAAGAGCGTGTGGCTCGGCGCTCAAGCGGGCACTCAGATCGCCCGTTGCGCAATCAAACCAAAAGCAAACAACCTAGAGCTCAAGCAAACGCATCCAACAATCCGAGCGCTTGCACCACCGGCGCCGCCACCTGAGCAACGTCCCCATCGTCCGTGGCCCTTGCATCACCAGCAGCCGCCGACCCCGGCGAAGCCCCCTGCCCTCCGCCACCACCATTATTGCCCTGCCCCACCTGCGTCTGCCCCAGCGTAAGACCATGGTGCGCCAACATGGAGTCGAGCTGACTCAGCGTTTGCTGTACCGCATGCACGGCGTTTGGGTGTTGCGCGATGAAGCTCACGTCGACGTGGTCATGCTGCACGCTCACCTTCACGTCGAGCTGCCCGAGATCCTCCGGATGCAGCGTGATGCGTGCCTCCTTGATGTTCTGGCCACCGAGCCAGGCCACATGCTGACCCAGCTCCTGCGCGAACGACGGTGTGCCCGCGGATGCATTCATGGTCAGGGCGTGGGGTGTCGCCGCAGCCTGAACCGATGCCTGCGTCTGCCCGAACGGCGTGGTCAGGTTGCGCAGTGCATCGAGCGGGTCGCTCTTGTCGCCTTGCGACGACGTGGTCGCGGTGGCTTGCGAAGCATTGAGGAGCTTCGCGCCGGCATCGGTGCCCGTCATGCTGGCAGGTGTGGTGTCGTCATCTGCGTCGCCCAGTAAGGCGGACAGCGCGTTGTCCTTCAGGCCGTCTGTCGCATTCGGTGCGTCTACGGCGTCGTCGGCATCGGGTTGAGCGGAAGCCTGCGCTGCCCCCGACATCGGCATGCCGGGCATGCCCGAAACCTGCATAGCCGTCGCGGTTACGGCCGCACCCGTCGCCGCCGCACTCTCGGGACTACCACCCGCCGGAGCTGCTGGCGTGGGTGCCGCGTTGGCCGGGATGCTCTGGCCGAGCAGCGCCAGCATCGCTGCTGCGGCATCGGTCGGCGGGTTGGGGTTGGTGCTCGTGGTCTGTTTGCCGTCGTCCTTGGCGTTGTCGCCCGCTGGGTTCCACGACTTGCCGGTGACCGTCGACGTGGTCGTCGATACCGTGCTCGACGATGTAGCCGTCGACGCGTTTGCGGTCGAGGCCGTATGGGTCGACGTCGAGGACCGTTGTGCCGATTGCTGCTGACGTGCCTGCTGCAGCGGCGTCGAGAAGGCACTGGGCGAGTGACCGTCGGATGCGCTGTTCCCCGCCGATGCGGGTCCAGACGGCGCGGAGGGCGGTGTCGCGTTCACGGCAATGGCAGGCGTCATGCGAATATCTCCAAAGAAGCATGGGGACGCTGTGTCTTCATCATGACCATCCCCTCGTGGGCCGACGATGCTGCATGCGCTCGTCGATCTCGGCTTGCTCGCGGCGCTCCTCGCTCTTGCGCTCTTGCTCGCGATAGCTATCGATCACGCTGCCCAACGCGCGTTCACGGGAGTGTGCGTCGTGCCACTGGCTGCGGACGTGGTCGAGTTGCCGGTGCAGTCGAGCAACCTCGGTGGTCTGCTGGGCGATCACCTGGTCGATGCGTTCCACGAACTGGCGGCGGTTGAGCAGCGCAGTCACGCTGACGCCACCCGACGTGTCGGCATATTCCTCCCGGTAGCGCCGCAGCTCGGCGAGCTGTTGCTCGGCCTTGGCGACGCGTTGCTGCTGCTCGGCGAGTCGCTGCATGGCCGATTCCTGGCGTTCACGCGCCAGGTCGGCAGCGGGTTGCAGGCGATTCGCACGCGATGTCACGGCGTGCCGCCGGCGGTGAGCCGTTCGAGTCCGGCGATGGCGTCGCCAAGTGTCATCGGCGCATCCACCTCTTGCTGCAGGAAATCGCGCAGGCGCGGCCACATCGTGATCGCATGATCGACCTGGGGATCGGAGCCCTTCTGGTAGGCACCGACGGCGATCAGGTCGCGTTGCTGGCGATACGCCGAATAGACCTGACGGAATCGCTGTGCCGCGCGCATATGCTCACGTGTCACTACCGCAGGCATCACGCGGCTGATCGACGCCTCGATATCGATGGCGGGGTAATGACCCGCTTCGGCCAGATCGCGTGACAGCACGATATGACCGTCAAGAATCGCGCGCGAGGCATCGGCAATGGGATCGTGGCGGTAGTCGTCGCCTTCGGTCAGCACGGTATAGAACGCGGTGATCGAACCGCGGCCCTCGGCGTCGTTGCCTGCGCGCTCGACCAGCGCCGGCAGCATGGCGAACACCGACGGCGGATAGCCCTTGGTCGCGGGCGGTTCACCGATGGCCAGCGCGATCTCGCGCTGCGCCTGCGCATAGCGCGTGATCGAATCCATCAATAGCAGTACGCGCTGGCCACGGTCACGGAACCACTCCGCAATCGCGGTCGCGTACTGCGCGCCGCGCAAACGCTTGAGCGGCGGCGCATCGGCGGGAGCTGCCACGATGACGGCACGTGCTCGGCCTTCGACGCCGAGCGTATGCTCGACGAATTCCTTGACTTCACGGCCGCGCTCGCCAATCAGCCCGACCACCACGACGTCGGCATCGGTATAGCGCGTCATCATGCCAAGCAGGGTCGACTTGCCGACGCCGGAGCCGGCGAACAAGCCGAGGCGTTGGCCACGGCCGACGCTCAGCAAGGCGTTGATGGCGCGCACGCCGGTATCCAGGGGCGTATCGATGGGTTTGCGCGCCATCGGATTGATCGGCTCACGCTTGAGCGAGGCGTGCTCTTCCACGTCGAGCGGCCCCATGCCATCAAGCGGTACACCATCGGCGCCGATCACCCGGCCGAGCAGGGCCATGCCGACGGGCAGACCGCTGGTGTGTGCGCACGGACGCACCCGTGCGTTCGGCAGCACGCCATGCATCTCGCTCACCGGCATCAGCAACAGACGCTCATCGGCAAAGCCGACAACCTCGGTGTCCAGTTCGTTGCCGTCAGCTGTGGCGACCATGCAGCGCGCGCCTAGCGGTGCCTCGCAGCCTTCCGCCTCCAGGGTCAGCCCGACCACCCGGCGCAGGCGACCTTCGACCGTGAGCGTGCGCGTACCGACCGCACGTTGACGACGGCGCGCCAATCGCTCCTGCCACAAGCTTGCCGGCGAGTGGTCGAGCGGCGGATTCATCCGCGCACCTCGTCGGCATCGGCGTCGATGTCTTCCGCCTCGGCGCCGAGCACGGCGTCAACCACCGCGGCCATGCGTGTATCCACCCGTGAATCCAGGCGCGAGCGCTCGCTTTCCAGCATGCAGTCGCCGCGCTCCAAGCTGCCGTCGGCGACCAGCACCCAGTCGGGCTCGGCCACATGGAGCGAGCGCAGCAGGGCAAGATCGTCCGGATGCAGGCGCACACGCAATTTCGCGGTGGCCGCCGGCATGGCCAGCACGGCCTGGCGCACGGCTTCGACCACCAGGTCGGGCGACGTACGCAACTCATGCGCTACGACCTGGCGCGCCACGGTCATGGCCAGGCGTGCCAGTTCCAGTTCCACCAGTTCATCCATGGAACGCAGTGGTCGCGCGGCGGCTTCCAGGATCCTGTCGAGTCGCGCGATGCGCTCATTCAGCACATCGCGCGCCGCGGCCAGGCCTTCGGCATGCCCGGCGGCGTAACCCTCATCGCGCGCCTGCTGTTCCAGCGCTTCGAGTTCGCGCACGGTCGGCTGCACCACTGGCTCGGCGGGTACAACCTCCTCGACGGGCGGCGCACCCATCTCGGGTGGCAGCCAGCGCTGGAAGCTGATGATGTTGTCGCGATCGAGGACGGCGCTCATGCGACCAACTCGTCACCCGTGCCGGAGAGATTGATCGCACCCGAATCGGCAAGCTTGCGCGCGATGGCGAGCACTTCCTTCTGCGCGGAATCGACCTCGCTCAGGCGCACCGGACCGGATACTTCCAGGTCGTCGCGCAGCATGTCGGCCGCGCGCTTGGACATGTTGGCGAAGATCTTTTCGCGCACGCCGGGCTCGGCACCCTTGAGTGCGGTGACCAGGCGTGCCGTCGGCACTTCGCGCAGCAGCGTCTGCATGCTGCGGTCGTCCAGATCGCCGAGGTCCTCGAACACGAACATCAGCTCTTCGATCCGCCCACCCAGGCTCGAATCATGCGTGCGGATGGCCGCCATCAGCTCGTTCTCGCGGGTGGTTTCCATCGCGTTGAGAATATTCGGCGGCGGCCTTGAGGCCACCGACGCTGGCGGACTTGAGCTTCTTGGTATTGCCGGAGAACTGGCGTTCCATGATCTCGTCCAGCTCATTGAGCGCATGCGGCTGCACGCCATCGAGCGTCGCGATGCGCATCACCGCATCGCTGCGCACGCGCGGCGGCAGGTAGCCGATGACTTCGGCGGCCTGGTCGGGCTCGAGATGGGCCAGCACCAGCGCGATGATCTGCGGATGCTCCTGGCTGATCATTTCGGCGATGGCACGGCTCTCCATCCACTTGAGCGATTCCAGGCCCTTGCTGGAGCGGCCCAGCAGGATGCGGTCGATCAGCCCCCCTGCCTTGCTCTCGCCCAGCGCGTTGACCAGGATCTTGCGAATGTATTCCTCGGTGCCGACACCCAGCGACGTGTGGCGCCCCATATCGTCGTTGAGTCGTGCGAGCACCTGCTCCACCTGCTCTCGCGACACATTGGTGAGGCTGGCCATGGCCGAACCGACCGCCTGTACATCACGCGCACTGAGGTGCTTCAGCACCTCGGCTGCGTCCTGCTCGCCCAGGGTGAGCAGCAGGATGGCCGCGCGCTGCGCGCCGCCGATTTGCAAGTCTGCCTTCATAGTCCGCTCCGCCCGCTTGATGGGGTGCCCTTACCGGGTCGATGTGCCACGACGATGCGCGCGGCGTTCCCACGGCATATCGACCGTGCGGGTGCTTTCCGAAGCCACGCGAAGCCAGTGGCGCGCGATGGCGTGATGTACGAGTCATCAGCCGCCATCTTCGACCACCCAGTTCTTGACGACCTGCGCCACCTGTTTCGGATTTTCGCTGACCATGCGGCGCGCCAGCCCGATGCGCTGTTCGTAGGCGATCGCCGGCGACACGGCCAGGCGGGCCATGTCGTCGCTATCGTCATCGTCGTCCACGCGAACTGAAATCGTCGACGGCGTCGGCTGCTGCGCCAGCGCGAGGCCCTGCCCCGGTGCCGGCGCACGGCTCAGGCCACGCAGTAGTGGTCGCAGCAAGCCGAAGGCAACCAGCAGCGCAATCAGCACGCCGATGCCTTGCTTGATCAGGTCGAGCATGCCGGGCCGTTCCCAGAACGCCATCGGCGGCGGCGCGGCATCGCCCGCGACGTCCTGATGGAATGGCTGGTTGATCACGCTGACGTTATCGCCGCGAGCCTCGTTGTAGCCCACCGCATTGCGCGCAAGCGTGGTGAGGTGCTCCAGCTCCTGCGGGGTGAACGGCACGCTCTTCTCGCCCTTCTCGCCTGGCACGCTCTTGTTATCCACCACGACAGCCACCGTGAGCCGGGCAAGCCGGCCGGCCGGATCGCTTACATGACTGATGGTGCGATCCAGCTCGTAGTTGCGCGTGGCGCTGCTGGTCGTCTCACCCGGCCCATTGGACTGTTCCGCCGTCGCCGTAGCACCGGCCTTGCCGGGAGTCTTGCCCGCCGCTGGGCGCGCGGCCGTCGGCTGCGCCACCGCATTGGGCGGTTGATTGCTGAGCGCGCCTGCAATGCCGCCATCGCTGGCGCTGCCCGAGCGCTGCTCGCTGCTGGTCTGTTCACTGCGCAAGGCGGGGTGATCGTGACCGTAAGTTTCGGTAGCCTTCTCGGTCTCGCTGAAATCCAGGTCCGCGTAGACCTGCGCACGCACCTTGCCTGGCCCGACCAGCGGCGTCAGTAGTTCTTCGATGCGTTGCGCATAGGTGTTCTCGATGCGCGTTGCCAGACGCAGGCGCGTATCGCCCACCGCACTGGCGCTGCCTGGATCCGTGCTGGTCAGCAGCTGGCCTTGCTGGTCGACCACCGACACCTGCTTGGGATCGAGGTTGGGTACGCTCGATGCAACCAGATGCACGATCGCCGCAACCTGGCTCGCATCGAGCTGGCGCCCCGGATACAGCGTGACCAGCACCGACGCGCTGGCCTCGTGACTGTCGCGGATGAACGCCGATGGCTTGGGCAGCGCCAGGTGCACTCTTGCTGCACGCACCGATTGCAGGCCCGCGATCGTGCTGCCCAGGTCCGTCTCCAGCATCTGCTGGTAGCGCGTGCGCTCGGCCAGGTCGCTCATGCCAAACGGGGAATCGCCACCCGGCGCTGCTGTACTGGTGGCACTCCCTTGAGGCAAACCCTGCGCGGCGAGCTTCAGGCGAATCGCCGCCATATCGGACGCCGACACCATGATCGAATTGCCATCGGGACCCAGCGTGTAAGGCGTGTTGGAAGCCTGCAGCGCCTGCGTTACGGCAGCCGCATCTTTCTGTTCGAGGCCGGCATACAGCAGACCGTAGTTCGGACCGCGCGACCACAACACCACGGCCACGCCCAGCGCGACCGCGCCCGCCACACCGAAAAGCAGCAACAGCTGACGCGTTGCCGGTGTGCGGGCAAGCTGCTTGAGATCCAGGCGAGCACCGGCCTTATCGTCGGTCGTCGCTAGGGCGTTATCGGCCATGAAGACTGCTCGTGCTCTGGGGAAGGGAGGGCGGCGTCATGGAACCGGTCAGACCGGCATATTCATGATGTTGTTGTAGGCATCGACAAGCTTGTTGCGCACTTGGGTCAGCGTGTTCAACGAGAGATCGGCCTTTTGCACGGCGACCATCGTGCGACCGAGATCGGCGCCCGGCTCGCCGCGCTCGAAACTGGCGGCCATGCGGCCCGCTTCCATCTGCGTGTCACCCACGGATGAAATGGATTGCTTCAACAGGCTGGAAAAATCAGTTTGTGCTGGCGTCGCTGCAGTGAACGATTGCTCGGGTGAATTGGCTTGCGAAGAAAGCTGGCGCATCTGCGACAGCAGGCTGTTGACGTCGATCTGGGTCATGACGGAATTCCAACGCGTGACGGGAAACTGAGCTGTAACTGCACAAGCCGTGCCATACGTGAAACTTGTGACATCAGGCCTGCAAGCTCGGCTGCAACCCGTACTTGCGTAGCTTCTCCACCAGGGTCGTGCGCTGCATGCGCAACAGTTTCGCGGCATGCGCGACGACGCCACCGGTGACGTCAAGCGCTTGACGGATCAAGCCCACTTCGATGTCCGCCAGATGGTCCTTCAGATCGAGCCCGCCTTCGGGCAACATCACCAGCGAGTCGGACGGCACCACCGTCATCGCCTCGGACATCACACTCGACTGCCCCACCATCAGCGACAGCAAGGCCGTGCCACGCACTTCCTCGATGATCTGCTGGCCGCGATATTTTTCCGGCAGATCGCTTACCCGGACCTCGCTGTGCGGGTACAGGATGGACAGCCGTTCCACCAGGTTGTAAAGCTCGCGCACGTTGCCCGGCCACGTATAACCGTGCAGCGCATGCATGGCGCCCGCGCTGAAACGAACGCCGGAAAGGCCGCGACGCGACAGGCGCTGGTTGAACTCGGCCACCAGCTCCGGCAGATCGTCCAAATGCTCGCGCAGCGACGGCATCTCCAACGGAAATACGCTCAGGCGATAGAACAGATCCTCGCGGAATCGACCATCGGCAATGGCTGCCTCCAGGTTCCGATGGGTCGCGGCAATGATACGGACGTCACAGCGCTGGGTGCGGTTGCTGCCGACGCGTTCGAATGCACGCTCCTGCAGTACGCGTAACAGCTTGACCTGCATCGGCAGGCTCATGTCGCCGATTTCGTCGAGGAACAGGGTGCCTCCCTCGGCCATCTCGAAGCGGCCCTTGCGGGTGCTGATCGCGCCGGTGAACGCACCCTTCTCATGGCCAAACAGTTCGCTTTCAAGCAGTTCGGCCGGAATCGCGCCGCAATTGATCGCCACGAACGGCTTGTCGCGACGGGACGAACACTCATGGATGCTGCGCGCCACCATCTCCTTGCCGGTACCCGATTCACCCAGCACCAACACGCTGGAATCGAACGGCGCCACCTGGCGAACCAGTGCATTCACGCTGGCCATGGGACCCGAGCTGCCGACCAGACGCACCTCGCTGCGACGAGCACCGGCCTGCGCCTGTGACCCGCGCAAGGCATCGGTAAGCTGTTCATAGCGAAGAGGAAATTCGATGACACCCACGCGCGCCGCGAACGGTGATGAATTCGCAGCCAGCCTCGACGCCCACTCTGAATCGGCGGCCAGCAGTACCAGCGCATGCCCGGCGTCGCCGCCCAGCAAGGCGAACTGACGCTCTGCTTCCACCGCATCGGCGACATTGCCCACATAGACCGCGCGCCACGCATGGGTCGCCTGCTCCACATCGGCACAGTCTTCACCACGTTGCGGGCGATAGCCGAGAAATTGAAGAGCCGAAACGACTGACTCCGCCCTGCGGTGATCGGACTCGATCACCAGTACGTCGAACTTGCCCATGTATGACTCTCGTGCGTGCTGCTTCATCGGTAGGACCCCTAACCCTCGACGGCGCGACTGGCATGTCGATATTCCGACGTCGCGCTCTTACGGCTCTCAGGAGTCATTCAGCAAGAAGAAGGCCAGCACGGGGCGGAATTTCGTCGCCCGCCGGTGAGCCGTCGTGCCGGTCTACGTCACATGTGCGCGCAAGGACATGTGGAATGCGCAAACGCATGCCGCATCCCACTGAATCCATTAGGCAATTGGCGCGCAGACGAGCGCAGAAAAAGTGACCTGAAGCGGCACCCGTCTGAGATCTGCGTCAAAGAATTTTCCTGCCGACTTTTCGTAACGTGATGTCGGTCACATAAGGCAGCGGCCGCAAGAAAGCGCTTACACAGAGGCCTGACGACTTTCTGCCACTTTGCGTCGGTGATGGCGAAACACGAGCCGCTCAAGTGCGTCACATGTCGCGTCGCCCAGAAATTCGAAGACTACGAAAACGTGACCGCCATCACGCTCTTGCACGAGTCGTGCCGGAAGCTCCAATGGCAGTGCCATGCACCCGTCGAAGTGCAGCTTCAACAATCCACTCATGGCACGGGCAGGCCAAAGCGTGGTCGGCAACAGGGCACCGACCGCGTTGAATCGAATGAACTGGAGGGGCGGCAACTCGGCGCCTCGCTGCAGCAGCTGATCGAGCATGGCCATCATGACGTTGAGCTTGTTGTCCAGGCGCAACATCTCCTGCGCCATCGGGCTCTCGTCGTCGGTGGCATCACTGCGTCGCTCACCAAACGCCGCCAGGGTGCCGAGCACGTTGAGGTTGCGCTCGCGCAAGGCGATCAGCTGCAAGTCTCCGATAGGGGAAGACGAGGCCACGCAACTCGCGTGCAAGCCATCTTCATAGGTGACTCGCTCGGAAAACGCCTGCCAGAAATCGTCTTGCATGTGCCCCTCGATCGGTTTGGGTCATGGGCGGCAACGCTTGCTGCCCTGCCGAAGGAAATTATGCGCGCTTCGGCCAGGGTAACCGCAATAACGCGGCGTCAATCGATCGCGGCATGCAGATAGGCGTTGAGGGCCCGGTGCGTATGCTGGTGCTGGCCAAGCGCCTCGCCAAGATGATTGCGCGCCTTGGCCACCAGGGTCTTGACCTCCTCATTGTGTGCCAACAAGGTCTTCATCGTTTCCAACGCAGACGCGTCTGCTAGTGGCAATAGGCGAAGCAATCGATCGCGCTCGGCACTTTGTGCCGTCACCTCATCCCAGGCGCCTGCGCGGGCTGACGCCAGCATGTGCGCGCTTATGTCGAGGATGTCGCCGGGTCCCATCGCGCCAGCCATCACGCCGCCGTACCAGCGCTGCCCTGTGATGCCAGGTAGGCGTCACGTATTTGACGCCACGCATCGCGCACGGGGTTGATCAGGTCGATGACCTCGTCCAGCGCCCGTTCGTCATCGTTGAGCTGGGCTTGCAACAGGCGGCGGGCGATGTAGTCGTAGAGAGAATCCAGACGCGTGGCCAACGCACCGCCGGCCTCATGATCGAGGCTGCCACGCAACTCGCCCAGGATGGCGAAGGCGCGCGCGAAATGCGTACCCTTGGCGGGAACATCGCCTCGACGCATGGCGCCGCGTGCCTGATTGATGCGGTCGACCATGCCGTCGTACAGCATGGTGGTCAGCTGGTGGCGATCGGCGCCTTCGACGCTGCCGCGCGCACTGGTGTCCTGGTAGGCCGCGCTGGCGTTGCGCATGTATCCGTAGCTCATCGTCGCTATCCTTGGCTTAGTTCTTCGAGCTGTTCGAGTTGTTCAGCTGCGCAAGCGCCGTGGTCAGGTAGCTGCTGGTGTTGTTGAGCTGCGACATCATGGTGTCCAGCGCCGTGTACTGCTGTTGCAGCTGTTTCTGATACGTCGCCATGCGGCTATTCAGTGCAGTTTGCTGGGTACCGAGCTGAGTCAACTGACCGTTGAGGCTGGTAACCCGCGCACCGATGATGCCATTGCTCGCCGTATAAGCAGTGAGCGCCGTATTAAGCGTGGTCGCGTAGCCGTTGGTGCCGTTGAACAAGTTCTGCACAGCACTCGGATTCGTGGACAAAGCGGCATTCAACTTCGTTGAATCGACGCTCAACGTACCATCTGCCTGCCGGGTGATGCCGAGATTGACCAACGTACCGATGCTGTTGCCCTTGACCGCGTTGCTCAGCACCGCGGAGATCTGGCGCTGCACCGACGTCAACGTGGTGTCGCCAAGCAAAACGCCGGCCGATCCACTGGTGTTGTCGTAGCTGGACAGCGAGGACGCCGTACTCACATAGCTATTGTAAGCGGTGACGAAACCCTGGATCGCGCTTTGGGCCGCCGTGTTGTCCCGCGCCACCGTCAAGGTGTTGGTGCCGGTGGAGGTCAGGTTGAGCGTCACTCCATCCATCGCTCCTGACACGGCATTCGTTGCGCTGTCGACGGCGATACCGTTGATCGTCAGCTTGGCATCGACCGCCTCATTGCTTCCTGCGGTATTCAGCGCCGTGGCCAGGGACTGGAGACCCGTGCTGCTGCCACTGTTGGCGCTCACCGAAAATCCGTTGGCGACACCGGTCTTGCTCGAGCTGAGCATCAACTGCTGGCCATTCACGCCATTGATGATCGTCGCCGTTACACCCGGATTTGACGACGAACCATTAATGGCCGTAGCGATGTCCGACAAGCTGTTGGTGGCCGACACGCTGATATTCATCGTGGTCGAACCGACGGTGACATTCAGCGTCCCGGCGCCGACAGCAGCCGTGGACGAGAACGTACCGCTCGCACGTTGCTGCGCGGTGGCCAGCTGGCTGACGGCAACCGTGTACGTTCCCGGCTGGGCGCTGGACATGGTGGTCGCGGCGCCAATACTCGCACTGCCGCCGGTCGGTGTCAGCGTGGCGTTGTAGCTGCTGAACGTGTTGATCGACGTCAGCGCTGCCAGCGAGCTCTGCAACTGGCTCAGCACCGTGCTGAGCGAGTTGAGTCCGCCCAGAGTGCTGTTGATCTGGTTCGTCTGGTCCGTGATCTGCTGCTGCGGGGCCGCCTGGCGTGCATTGACCAGCGCAGTGACGATGGAATTGACGTCCAGACCCGAGCCGATACCCAGCGAGGTGATCGTGCCGCCAGCCGAGCTGCTTGAGGACGAACCGCTGGAAGAGCTACTGGATGAACTGCTGGAACCGGTGCTGGTGTTGCTGGTGAGCTGGCTGAGCAGCGAACTCAAGCTGCTGCCGGACGTGGCGCTGGACGTGGTCATCGCACTGCCTTATCTATTTCCCGAACAGGCCCCGTCTTGCGACGAGGAGCTCCGAGCCCCCGGCAAAACCCTCGTCACCCAAGGACTTTGCCGGTGGCTCCCGTTACTGCGGGCGGTTGGGTTTGCCAACTGCCCGCCGGTAAAGCCGGTCGCGCGACGCCACGACCCGGGAGAGTCGCGGCGTCGCTTGCGTCCGTTACTGCAACAGCTTCAGCACCTGCTGCGGGTTCGAGTTGGCCTGGGCCAGCACCGAGATACCCGCCTGCTGCAACACGTTGGCCTTGCTCATGTTCGCAGTTTCGGCCGCGAAGTCTGCGTCGCGGATGGTCGACTGCGAGGCCTGCAGGTTCGTGGTCTGCGCCGCCACCGTGGAGATGGTGGACTGGAAGCGGTTCTGCACCGCGCCCAGCTGCGCCGCGAAATTGCTGACCGTCTGCAGGGCCACGTCAACGCGCGAGATCAGGTCGTTCGCACTGTCCACCGTCTGCACGTTGCCGGTCGCCAGCGAGCCGCCGGTGGAGGCCGCGTTACCGGCCACATAAGCCGCACCGGTGTTAACGTCCGTCGCGTTGGCAGCGATGATGGGGCCGGCCACGTTGGTGGTGCCCACGGTATCGCTGATGGTCAGCGCGGACGACGAGTAGAAATTCAGGCCGTTGCCGTTGCCGTTCACCGCGGCGCTGACGCCCGAGACACCCGCCGCATTGATCGCGTCGGACACGTCCTGCAGGCTCTGTGCACCGGCCAGGCTGACCTTCGTGCCGTTGATCGTGAGGGTCTCATTGGACGGATCGCCGGTGGAGGCCACCGCCGCAGTCGACGCACCCGTGCCTGCAGCGGCGACGTTCGCCGTGATGCCCAAGGTCGCCTGAGCAGCGCCGCCGAACACGACACCACCCGCGGGACCGGTGACCTTCAGCTCGCCCGTGGTGGCGTCCACCGCGGCGATATTGCTGCCAGCCGCCGTATTGATCGCGGATGCCAGGCTGGACACGGTCTTGTAGGTGCCTGCGGCGACGCTGACTGCACCCGCACCGCCGACGTTCACCGTCAGGGCGCCGGAAGCCAGCGTAAAGCCGGTGCCGGTGTTGATGCTGCCCGTCGACACTTCCGCCACCTGGCCCACGGCGCTGGCCTTCACGCTGGTGCCCAGGCTCACGCTGATGGTCTGACCGACGGAGGCGCCGATCTGGAAGCTCTTGGTCTTCATCGAGCCATCCAGCACGTTCGAACCATTGAACGTGGTCTGGTTGGCGATACGGGTAATTTCCGCCAGGCGCTGCTGCACTTCCTGATCGATCGAAGCGCGGTCGGTGCTGGTATAGGTGCCGTTGGCCGACTGCACGGCCAGGTCGCGAATCGCCTGCAGGTTGGCGGTGACCTGGTCCAGTGCGGAACCGGCGGTCTGGGCCAGGTTGATGGCGTCGCTGGCGTTGGCGCTAGCCTGGTTCAGGCCACCGATCTGCGTGGTATAGCGCTGCGAAATGGCAAAGCCGGCAGCGTTGTCGGCCGCGCTGTTGATCTTCAGGCCCGACGACAGGCGCTGAGTGGCCGAAGACAAGGCACTCTGCGACTTGCTCAGGTTGTTCTGCGCCATCAGCGACGAGATATTGGTATTGATAACGAGAGACATGGACTTCTCCTACGGGACCGTTAACCGGTTTATTGGCTTTGTATATGCCGGCGGTAAGGTTTCCTGTGTGGAATGCCATCCGCCTCAGTGAGCATTTCGGCCTCTGCTGCAATTACTTGAACCATTCGACGCCACTTCGTGATGCATCTCACCTTGCGCTCGCGCCGAACTTCTCTACGTGCGGCGCGTCCATCGCCAAAGCCAACGTTTCGTAGCCATCCTCCGACCATCATCGAGACACACCGTCGCCAGGACGGTGACCGCGAAGTGCGTTCGAGCCAGCCCGGCCAGATGACCGAATGACTTTCGCGCAACCGTGGAGCGTTTCGAGCACCCGGCGAAATCCTCGTCATCCAAGGACTTTGCTGGTGGCTCCCGTTACTGCGGGCGGTTGGGTTTGCCAACCGCCCGCCGGTAAAGCCGGTCGCACGACACCGCGACCCGAGGGAGTCACGGCGTCGCTTGCGTCTGTTACTGCAACAACTTCAGCACCTGCTGCGGATTCGAGTTGGCCTGGGCCAGCACCGAGATGCCCGCCTGCTGCAACACGTTGGCCTTGCTCATGTTCGCCGTTTCGGCCGCGAAGTCCGCGTCGCGGATGGTCGACTGCGAGGCCTGCAGGTTCGTGGTCTGCGCCGCCACCGTGGAGATGGTGGACTGGAAGCGGTTCTGCACCGCGCCCAGCTGCGCCGCGAAGTTGCTGACCGTCTGCAAGGCCACGTCAACACGCGAGATCAGGTCGTTCGCACTATCCACCGTCTGCACGTTGCCGGTCGCCAGCGAGCCGCCGTTGGCCGCCGACGTAGCAGCCGTATAGGTGGCACCGGTATTGGCGTCCGTGGCGTTGGCGCCGATCACGTTGGCGCCGGTATCGGTGACGTTCAACGCGCCGCTCGAGTAGAAATTGATGCCATTGCCATTGCCATTCACGGCGGCGCTGACGCCCGAGATGCCGGCGGCATTGATCGCATCGGACAGACCTTGCAGGCTCGTTACGCCGGTGGTGCTGATGGCGGTGCCGTTGATGCTGAGGCCTTCGGCGCCGAAGCTCGGCAACGCCGAGGTAGCGGCTGCGGCACCGGTGGTATCCGCCGTGGCAGCTGCGGCAACCGTGGCAGGCAAGCCCAGCGCCGTCGCGCCAGCGCCACCGAAGGTGGTGCCACCGGCCGCACCGGTGATCTTGATTTCACCGTTGGTGTCCACCGAGGCGACCGCGCTGCCAGCCGCGGTATTGATCGCAGTCGCCAGGCTGCCCACGCTGCTGTAGGTGCCTGCGGCGACATTGGTGCCGCCCACGGTCAGCGAACCGGCCGTCACCTTGAAGCCGGTGATATTGCCCGTGTTCACTTCCGCCACCTGGCCCATGGCACTGGCCTTCACGCTGGTGCCCAGGCTCACGCTGATGGTCTGACCGACGGAGGCGCCGATCTGGAAGCTCTTGGTCTTCATCGAGCCGTCCAGCACGTTCGAACCATTGAACGTGGTCTGGTTGGCGATACGGGTGATTTCCGCCAGGCGCTGCTGCACTTCCTGATCGATCGAAGCGCGGTCGGTGCTGGTATAGGTGCCGTTGGCCGACTGCACGGCCAGGTCGCGAATCGCCTGCAGGTTGGCGGTGACCTGGTCCAGTGCGGAACCGGCGGTCTGGGCCAGGTTGATGGCGTCGCTGGCGTTGGCGCTAGCCTGGTTCAGGCCGCCGATCTGCGTGGTATAGCGCTGCGAAATGGCAAAGCCGGCAGCGTTGTCGGCTGCGCTGTTGATCTTCAGGCCCGACGACAAGCGCTGAGTGGCCGAAGACAAGGCACTCTGCGACTTGGTCAGGTTGTTCTGCGCCATCAGCGACGAGATATTGGTATTGATTACGAGTGACATGGATTTCTCCTACGGAACCGTTGGCCGGTTCGTTGGCTCTTTAGCTACCGGCGGCAAGGCCCCTGTGTGGAATGCCGTCCGCCTCGGTCAGCTTTTCGACTCCTCTTGCGATTACTTGAGTAGTTGCCGCCATTGCGTGATGCAGCTCGCTTTCCCCATGCGCCAGATCGCCGATTCGGCACAGCGCATTCATCGCAAAAACCAACGTTTCGTAGCCCTCCTTCGTCATCGCCTGAAGCGCGATCTGTCTCGTCTATTACTTGATGTAGTTGAACAAGCTCATCGATTTCATCTGCGCGAACACCTGCTGCGATGCCTGCAACGCCGTGGATTGCAGTGAAAGATTGCTGATCGCCGTGTACGCGTCCACGTTCTGCACATCCGACAGCGCAGACTGGTAGGTGACATTGAGATCCTGATAGGAGCTCTGCTGCGCCTGCAGCGTATCGAGGCGGCCGCCAATCGCGACTTGCGCCGCACTCAGCGTGGATTGCACTTGATCGATCGATTCCACCTGGCGACTCATCACATTGGTCAGCTGGGTATCGCTGCCGCCACCCTGCAGGGCATTGATCATGTTGCTGAGCGTGGAGAATACGTCCTGCTGGCCACCCGCTTGCACCGACACCGTATCTCCCGCAGCAGGCGTGCCGCTCATGGAAATCGACATGCCATTGAAGCTAATCGCGCCACCATCCTGGTAGGTGCCGCCCACCGGGTTGCCACTGCTGTCGAGCACGGGATTGCCGGTGGCATTGGTTGCCGTCCAGGTATTGCCTGCGCCAAACGCGATCGTATAACCGCCGCCACTGGTGGCTGCACCTGCATTCCAGGCGGCCTGATCGGTCACACTGTTCGCTCCCACCACGAGCGTCCCCGTATTGGCGGCGCCTGCGCTCGCCACGAAGGTGCCGTTGCCGGTGGGAATATTCATGAAAAGCCCGGCGCCCGAATCGTTGGTGGCGATCTGCAGGCCCGACCCGACCGCAGCGTGCTGCTGCCCACCATTGCCCTGATAGCTCACCGTGCCGTTCACGCCTACCTGAAACGGCGTCGTGGCGCTGCTGGTGCCCGCGAACAACGCATTGCCGTTGCTGTCGGTGCTGTTGGCCTGCTGAATCAGCTGGTCGCGCATCTGGCTGAGCTGGCTCGCAATGCTGTTGCGATCGGTACTGGATAGCGTGCCGTTGATGGCCTGCAACGCAAGCGTACGCGCGCTGTCCAGCACGCTGTTCACCGAGCCAAGCGTACTGGCCTCGGTGTTCAGCGATGTCGTCGCGCTATTGATGCTGTCGGAGTACTGCGAGTTCGCCGCGATGATGTGATTGAGGTTCACCACTTGGCCGGCACCCGCCGGATCGTCCGAAGCCACGTTGATGCGCGAACCCGTGGAAACCTGGTTCTGCGTCGTCGCCAACGCGCTCTGCTGGTTGAGCATGTTGCTGAGCGACTGCTGGTACATCCAGCTGGTAGAAAGGCGCATGGCGTTTATTCCTAGGCGGTCTGGACGGCAGTGAGCAGGCTGGAAAAGATCGTTTGCGAGGTGGAGATCACCTGCGCCGAGGCCTGATAGGCCTGCTGGTAGCGCACGAGGTTGGCGGCCTCTTCATCGAGGTTGACGCCAGACACGCTCTGTTGGGACGACACCGCCTGGTTGTAGAGAGCGGTCTGCGTCGTGAGATTGGTCTGCGCCTGGCTACCCACGGTGCCGATGTTCGTGGTGAGCTGGGCGTAGGACGCGATGACCGACTGACTGCCACCGCTGAGCACACCCACGTTGGCGAGCGCAGCCAGCGATAGCGCGTTGCTCGTGTCCTTCAAGCCATTGCTGTTCAGTCCGATGGTGAAGCTGTTGTTGGCGGCCGGTGCACCCGACGGCGTCACGCTCCAGCCATTCGCGCTGATCGTCTGACCCACGGCATAGCTGCCACTCGACAATACGTTGCCCGAGCTGTCGGTGACCTGATAGGTGCTCGCCGAGGGGAAACTCAGCGTGGCATTACTGGTCAGCGCCGCGTTGGTGGCGTTTTGCACGGTCACCGAGCCGATCTGGCCCGTGCCGGTATTGCCACTGGCTGCCGTCGAGGTGAGCAGTGCCGCCGCCGCAATACCGTTCGGATCGGTCATGGTCACCGCCAGGCTGGTCGATGCCTGACGCGTCGGCAGAATCTGGAAGCTGTCACCCGCCTGCGCCGTGGCAGGCACGCTGAAGGTAAGCCCGGCGGCCGACAGCGTGCCGTCAGCATTGGTCGTCAGTGGCACGGCCTGGCCGCTGGTCGTCTGCAGATTCCACTGGCTGCCGTCATAGCTCATGACATAGTCGGACGAGGTCAACTGCGACACGTCCGTGATGCTTGCCGATACGCTGCCGGCGCCCTTGTTGGCGCTGCTCGGCTGCACGGTGGGCGACGGCATGTTGAAAATCGCACCGCCCTGCTTGCCGTTGAGATCCATGCCCTTGGCTTGCTGCGCATTGACGCTGCTGGCAAGCGCCACGGCCGACTGGCCGAGCTGGTTCTGCACGCTGTCGAGCACGTTGCTGCGATAGTTCAGCAGTGCCCCCAAGCTGCCACCACTGAGCTTGGTGCTGACATCGGTGCCGGTAACGTCGAAAACGTCAGTGCGCGTGGGGTCGTACGACGTGCCCCCGGTCGACAGGGCGTAGGACTTGTCGCCACTGACCAGGGCCTGCCCATTGGAGGCATACACACTGATGCTGCCATTCGACTCGCTGACGGCAGACACACCAACGTAGCCCGACAGCGTCTGGATCATGGCATCGCGTTGGTCGAGCAGGTCATTCGGCGGATTGCTTCCGGCCTGGCTGATCTGCGCATTGAGCGCAGCAATGCTGCTGGCCGTGGAGTTGATGCTGTTGACCGTACCACTGATCTGGCCATTCACCTGGCTCTGCTGGGCGCTCAACTGCTGCCCCAGCGTGTTGAACACAGTCACTGCAGCCGTGGCGCTACCCAGCAGAGACTGCCGGCTCGACGCCACACCCGGTGTGTTCGCCACGGTACTGAAGGCGCCGTAAAAGCTGTCCAGTGATGTTTGCAGATTGCCGCTCGCGCTCAACGTGCTGTTCAAGGTGGAGGCGAGGCTGTTGTAGGCCGTCGCGCCCTGCATGCTGGCATTGCTGCTCCACACCGCACTGGTGAGGAAGTCGCTGTACGCACGTTGCACCGAGTCCACATTGACGCCGCTGCCGATCGTGTAGCGCCCGCCCGGTGCGGAGATGTTCTCGGACTGCAGCACCGACTGCCGGCTATACCCCGGCGTATTGACGTTGGTGATGTTGTTGCCGATGGTGTTGAGTGCCACCTGGGCGGCATTGAGCCCCGAGACACCGGTGGACAGTAGGTTAGCCATGAGTCATTCCTGGACACTTCACTCGGAGGAAGTCGGCCCGCCGGCCAATTTCTTGAGCGCATCGAGCGCATCACGCATGGCGGGGCTGTTGGCGATGGTCGCAATTTTTTGCGCGTAGGCCGGGTCGGTGGCATAGCCGCCGTTGACCAGACCCCGGGCGAAACCGACCACGTCGTCGCCGTGATTGAGGGCACCGGCGTACCGCGGGTTGTCGGCAATAAGCTCGGCATAGTCGTCAAACGACTGGGCCGGGTTGGCATAGGAGCGGAACTGGGCATTGCGCCGCACGGCCACGCCATCCTCGAATTCCAGCGTGGGGACGCTCACTTTCGCGCCATCCCAGCTGCCACCCGCCTTCATGCCAAACAGGTTGTTGCTGTTGTTGCCATCGGCGTGCGTCGGCATGTGCTGGCCCCACTGGGTTTCGAGTGCAGCCTGGGCCAGCACGGCGCGTACCGACACGCCGAGCTTGTCCGCGGCCTTTTGCGCATACGGGGCCAGTTGCTGCACAAAGTCCTGCGCATCCTTGGGCAGCGACTTCAGCGCTTGCGAACCCACCGCGCGCGCTGCGCCGGCCACGGAACGCAGCCGCTGCCGCTGCCGCCAATCGTCATCGACGGCGGCGACCGTGCCAGCGTCGGCGCCATGGGTACCGGTGATGCCGCCAAGTTGGCGCGTCAGCATCTGCGCGATGCCCAGTCCATTGCCGTGCTGCGACAGTTCGATCGACAACTGCTGATCGAACATATCGCGCCAGGCGTCGCCGCCCTGGCTGTCGAACAGGCCATCGCCAGCGCTCGCATCGCGCATGGACTTCAGCATCATCTGCGTAAAAATGGACTCGAACTGCTTGGCCACCACGGGCAGCGCCGATTTGGCGTCGGCCTGCGCACTCTGCCGAAGTGCCGAGAACCCGGACAGGTCGGTCCAGGTGCTCACACTCTTCATGGCGTCGCCAGGCAGCGCCATCAGATCACTACCAGTTCCGCGTGCAGCGCGCCGGCCTGCTTGAGCGCCTGCAGGATCGAGATGAGATCGCTGGGCGAGGCGCCTACCTGGTTCACCGCACGCACGATGGTGTCCAGATTCGCGCCCGGACCAAACTTGAACATATGGCCGCCGTCCTCGCTCACCTGCACGTTACTGCTAGGCACCACGGTGGTCTGGCCCTTGCTGAAGGGCTCGGGCTGACTAACCAAGGGTTGTTCGGAAATGGTGACCTGGATGGAACCATGCGCCACCGCCGCCGGCGTCACGCGAACTTCCGAGCCGATCACCACGGTACCGGTACGCGAATTGACCACGACGCGTGCCGGCGCATCGCCTGGCGTCACGTCGATACCCTGAATCGCGCCGAGCCACGCCACGCGCTGACTCGCATCCACCGGACCGCGCACGCTGACCGAGCCGCCATCGATCGCGCTGGCCGTGCCCACGCCGTAAGTGCGGTTCACCGCCTCGGCGATATGCGCCGCCGTGGTGAAATCCGGCGTATTGAGGTTCAACACCAGGTCGCCGCCGCTATTGGCGAATGACGACGCCACACCGCGCTCCACCGTCGCGCCATTGGGAATGCGACCGCTGGCCGAAATATTCACCTGCACGCTGGAACCACTCTTGCCCTGCGCACTGACGCCGCCAACGACCACGCTGCCTTGTGCCATCGCGTAGACGTTGCCATCGGCACCACGCAGCGGCGTCATCAGCAGTTCGCCGCCGCGGATACTGCGGGCATTGCCGATCGAAGACACCGTGATATCGATGGGCTGCCCCGGCTTGGCGAACGGCGGAAGCTCGGCCGTCACGGTCACCGCGGCCGCATTCTTGAGCTGAGGTCGCGCCGTGGCCGGCACGGTGATGCCGAACTGCACCAGCATGTTTTCCAGGCTCTGCGTGGTGAACGGCGTCTGCGTGGTCTGGTCGCCACTGCCATCGAGGCCGACCACCAGGCCATAACCGATCAACTGGTTGCTGCGAACGCCTGCCACTTGGGCGAGGTCGCGAATCTTGTCGGCGTGCGCAGGCGGCGCCATCGCACCACAAGCACATAGCGAAATCGCCATGCCACGCAGTACCGATAGCAAACGGCCAGCCCAGCCCGAGCGGGAAAGAGTCGAGGTGTTCATCAGTAAGGCATCCACTTGGAGCTGAAGAAGCGCGATAGCCAGCCCTGCGTATTCGCATCAGCCAGCGAACCCTTGCCCGTGTAGCCAATCTGCGCATCCGCCACGCGCGTGGACGGCACGCTGTTGTCCTGTCCGATGTCCTGCGGACGCACGATGCCGGAGATGCGGATCAGCTCCTGGCCCTGGTTGATCGTCAGCATCTTTTCGCCGCGTACCAGCAGGTTGCCGTTGGACAGGCGCTGCGCGACCGTGACGGTGATGGAACCAGTCAACTGGTTACTCTGGCTACTGTCGCCACTGCCATCGAAAGCGCGGTTGGCATTGAGACTCGTATTGGCGGTCTGGCCAGCGATCTTCAGTGTTTGGCCGAGAATGCTGGGCGCGCTGATGGTGCTGGCGTCCTTCTTGCTCGTGTTGGTACTGGCCTTCTTGGAGGCCTGCGTGCTCTCCACCAGCGCGATGGTGAGAATGTCACCCACGCGATGAGCGCGGGCGTCATTGAACAGCTCCATGCCCTGCTCGGAGTGATAAATCGAGCCATCGGTCGGCGGTGCCGACGTAGGCTCCTGCGGCAGCGTGGCCGCCCACTGATGATCGTCGCGCGGCGGCTGCATGATGCAGCCTGCCAACGGCGCAAACACGAGCGCGATGGCAATTCGGGATAGCAGGCGTGGTAGCGACATGGCTGTGCTCACATCTTGTCGGTGAGATCCTGCAGCATCTGGTCGGTGCTGCTGATCGCCTTGGAATTCATTTCGTAGGTGCGCTGGGTCTCGATCATGTTGACCATCTCGGCCACCACGTTGACGTTCGAGGACTCCAGCGATCCCTGCATCAGCGAACCCATGCCGTTGAGCGACGGCTGTCCGGTTTGCGGCGCACCGCTGGATGCCGTTTCCACATAGAGGTTCTGACCCATCGGCTGCAGGCCGGCCGGATTGACGAAGTCGGCAAGCTGCAAGGTGCCGATGGTGTTCGGCGTCGCCGATGCGGTCGTGGTGGCCGATACGGTGCCGTCGGTACCGATGGTGATGCTCTGCACGCTGGCCGGGACGGTGATGGCGGGCTCGAGCGGGTAGCCGTCCGAGGTCACGATCTGGCCGTTGGCGTCGGTATGCAGCGAGCCGTCACGGGTGTATGCCACGCTGCCGTCAGGCATGCTCACCTGCAGGAAGCCACGCCCCTGGATGGCGACGTCGAGCGAACTGCCCGTCTGCGTGATGCTGCCTTCGGTGAACAGCT
The DNA here is from genome assembly GCA_963765335.1 of uncultured Gammaproteobacteria bacterium. Lineage (GTDB taxonomy): Bacteria > Pseudomonadota > Gammaproteobacteria > Xanthomonadales > Rhodanobacteraceae > Dyella. The sequence continues at coordinate 212,493 of CAVXWA010000009.1, forward strand.
TTTCGTTGCCTACCACGCGCACGCCGGTACCCAGCATCAGCCCCGACGGTGACAGCGTCTGTTCGGTGGTCTGGCCACCGGGTTGGCCCTTGTTCTGGTACATCAGATCCTGGAACGCTGCACGCGAGCTTTTGAACGCCGTGGTGTTCGCGTTCGCCAGGTTGTTGGAAATGACGTCCATGCGCGTCTGCTGCGCATCGAGGCCGGTCTTGGCAATCCACAAGGAAGAAAACATCGGTTACTCCAAAGTGCGGTGGGCGTCAGCTGGCCTGCATCAACTTGATGGAGGAATCGGCGTTGTCCTCGGACGTCTTGATGGACTTCACCTGCATGTCGTATTGACGGGATAGCGCGATCATCTTCACCAGCTCGGCCGAGGCATTGACGTTGCTTCCTTCGAGCACGCCCGAGGCCAGCGTGACGGTGGGGTCGGCGTCGGCGGTGCCACCGTCCGCCATATGCATGAGCCCGTCCGAGCCTTGCGTCAGCTGAGTCGGATCGGGATTGACCAGGCGGATCTTGTCGATCGTGGAGACCGAGTTCGGTCCCTGCCCCAGCGGCACCGTGGAAATGGTGCCGTCGGTGCCGATACTGATTTCGGTGCTCGGCGAAATGGTGATGGGGCCTGAACTGCCCATCACCGCATTGCCACGCGAGTCAGTGAGCTGACCGTCGGAGGTGAGCTGCAGATCGCCTGCGCGCGTATAGCCTTCCGAACCGTCCTGCGACTGCACCGTGATCCAACCCGCGCCGCGCACGGAAACATCCAGTGAGCGGCCGGTGGTGATCGACGAGCCCTGGTTGGCGCTTTGCCCGATGCCCTGGGCCACGGCATTGATGCGCGAAGGCGAGCCATCGCCAAGCACCGGCACGCTCTGGAACGCCGAGAGCTCGCTCTTGAAGCCGACCGTGGATGCGTTGGCCAGGTTGTGGCTCACCGCATCCTGGGCGCGCATGATCTGCGTCGCCCCGGTCATTGCTACGTAGACGGAACGGTCCATGGCGATCTATCAGTGACCGACCGCGTTGAACAGCGCCGTCGCCAGCGTGTTGTCGGTCGACAGCACCTGTGCATTGGCCTGGTAGTCGCGCTGGGCCTGGATCATGTTAACCAGCTGCGCCGTCGTATCGGCCGTATTGGAGCTCTCCAGCGCGCCCGACTGGATCGTGCCGTACTGACCCACGCTGGCCGTGCCCATCACAGCCGGGCCCGAATCCGTACTCGCCGCCCAGTCGGCGTTGCCAAGTTGGCGCAGGCCCTGCATGTTGGCAAAGTTGGCGACCGCCACCTGACCGATCTGGGTGCTCTGGTTGTTCGAGTAGTTCGCGGTGATCACGCCGCTGCCGTTGATGTCCAGGGACGTGAGCGTGCCGGCCTCGAAACCGTTCTGCGTGATCGTTCCAGGGGAGTAAGCCGTGCCGTACTGCGTGGTATTGGTCACATTTACCGACAGCGTCATCGCTGCCGAACCGTTGCCAAGCGCGATCGGGTTGAAGGTCAGTGCACCATTGGCGGGCGTCGCCAGCCCGCCGCTCGTGTTGAAGGTCAATGCCTGCGTACCCGCGTTCTGGCCATCGACGTAGAGGTTCGCGTTCCAGGCATTCGTGCCGGTCTTGACGTAATAGATCGTGGCCTGATGCGAGCCACCCTGCGAGTCATACACGGTCACCGGCGTCGCGGCGTTGTAGCTGGTCGAATCGCTCGTACTGAACGCGTTCGCCGGCACCGTCGCGCTAGCCGGGAGATTGGACGTCATCGTCACCGCCGATGTGGCCGTGGCATTGCTCTGTGCCGTCACCCAGCTGAAATCGGTAAGCGTGCTCGTGTCAAAGCCACCCGCACCATTCGGCGGATAGATCTGCAGACGCGATCCATCAGGCGTCGTGACGAAACCGTTCTGGTTTTGCTGGAAATCGCCGGCTCGCGTATAGGTGACGCCACTACCGTTGTTGATGGCGAAAAAACCATTGCCACTGATGGCCAGATCCAGGCTGTTATTGGTGGTCTGGATATCGCCCTGCGTGAATTGCTGGGCAACGTCCTGCAGGCGCGTGCCGCTACCCACAGCAGTGGAATTGAGGTTCAAGCCAGTGACCGCAAAGATGTCCGCAAACTCCGCGCGCGAACCCTTGAAGCCGGTGGTGTTGGCGTTGGCGATATTGTTGGCGATGACGTTGAGGTCGGACTGGGCCGCATTGATGCCGCTGAGCGCTGTATTCAGAGCCATGTTCGGTTCCTATTAAAGAATGGATGCGTGAAGCGTCAGAGAATCTGGGCCACCTGGCTGAGCGCCACGCCGCCCACGCCAGAAACCTGCAGGTATGTACCCACCGAGCTGCCACCGAAGCCCACGCCGGTGACCGTGCCGGCCACGTAGGTATCGAGATTGGTAGAGCCGCTGGTTGCCGCAAGCGTGTAGCTGCCATCGGCCACGGTGTTGCCGCTGTTGTCCTTGCCGTCCCAGGTGAACTGCGCAAGGCCCGCGCTCTGGTTACCCAAGGGCATGGTGCGTACGACATTGCCGCTGCCGTCGAGCACGTTCACGGTGACGCTGCCTGCACTGGTCACGTTCACCGCGCCGCCCACGCTGTGCGTACCGTCGAAGCTCATCGTGCTGGAGGGCACCAGGACCGAGCGATTCAGCAGGTTGGATGAGCTCAGCACCTGCGAGGTCTGCATGCCCGAGCTGACATTGCTGCTGAAGCCCTGCAAATCGGTGTCCAGCTGCTGCGTCGCCGAAAGCTGGCTGAACTGCGCCATCTGCGAGACGAACTGCGAGTTGTCCACCGGATTGGTGGGATCCTGCGCCTGCAGCTGGGCCGTCATCAGCTTGAGGAAGTCGGCCTGCGTCATGGTGCTGGACAGCGGCGAGCTCGTACTCGACGTGCTGCTGGAAGAACTGCTGTTATTGGTCGCGCTGTTACTGGGAATCGTGCTCATGGATAGCTCCTCCCGGCTCACTTGCCGAGGTCGAGGGTCTTGATCATCAACTGCTTGGTGGTGTTCATCGCCTCGACGTTGTTCTGATACGAGCGCGAAGCGGAAATCATGTTGACCAGCTCGTCGATGGGATTGACGTTGCTGCCGTACACATAGCCATCGGCATCCGACATCGGATTGCCCGGCTCGTAACGCGCCTGCACATCGGCCTGACTCTCGGTCACGCCTTTCACCTGCACGCCCACTGCGCTGTCGCCGTCCGCACTCTTGGCACTGCCAAACGAACGCTGCACCGCTGCAAACAATGGCTCTTTCGCGTGATAAGCGCCTTCGGGCGTGCTCGACACGCTGTCGGCATTGGCGAGGTTGCTGGCCACGGTATTGAGGCGCAGCGACTGCGCCGCCATACCCGAGCCGGCCACATCGAAGATCTTGAACATCGACATCACTGGCCTCCGGTAATGGCCGTGCGCAGCATGTGAATCTGCGCGGTGATGAAAGAAAGGCTGGCCTGGTAGTGCACGCCATTGGCGGCAAAATTGGCCTGCTCGACCTGGCTGTCGACGGTATTGCCGTCCATGGTCGGCTGGCTGGGCGTACGCCAGGCGAGCTGGTCGGCCGCCTGCGCCGTGGGATCGATCTGCCCCTGCTGGGTGATCGTCATCGGCAGGCTGTTGCCGCTGGCACTCGCGCTGGACAACGCCTTCTTGAAGTCGATGTCACGTGCGAGATAGCCAGGCGTATCCGCGTTGGCCAGATTGCTCGCCAGCACTTCGCTGCGGCGCTGCCACAGATCGAGTGCCTGGGTGTGCACACCAAACAAGTTGTCGTTGATCGCAGTCATCGCTCACTCCTGCGGCGGGGGCCGCGGGAGGGTTTGAGCAATTAGCGTGCCACCATTTTTCAGATGCTTCGCAGACCGCACTGTTGTTGGGCTGCGGGCGATTTGGGTGGCTTGGCCCTGGGTGGATGATTGGCGCCATGTCGGAAATCCGACACGGCTGATAGCGGGTTCTTGTCGCTCTGCTCCCTCTCCCCGCCGGGGAGAGGGTTGGGGTGAGGGGTGGGTGCTCGCGGAAGCGCTTCTACGTGCCGGCGCTCTTTTGTCGCTATGGATGACCTACCGAGAAGGGACTCGCCTGCGGCGGCGTCAAACAAGAGCTAAAGGCGCTGGATCCCAGCTTGCGCTGGGATGACGGGAGAATCAGCGATTCCGCGAGCACCCGCCCCTCACCCCAGCCCTCTCCTCGCTCCTCAAAGCCGGGCCCATCCATGGCCCCTCCCCGCGTGCCCCGGCGGGGAGAGGGGGAAAGTCTCAAAATCGATCGAAGTGTTCCGGCATCAAATCCAACACCGTCTGCGCCAACACGTCCGGCTGAAACTTCGCCACAAAGCGATCCGCGTTCACCTCGCGCACCATCGACTCATTGAACAAGCCGCTGATCGAGCTGTGCAGCACGACCTTGAGCGGGCGCAGCGCCGGCGTCTCGCGAATCGCGCGAGTCAGCGCGTAGCCATCCATGCGCGGCATTTCGATATCCGATACCACCAGGGTAACGCCCTCACCTTCCGGTGCCTCCGCCAGCTCCTGCAGACGCTCCAGCGCTTCGCGGCCGTCCTGCGCCACCACGCATTCCACATCCATCTGCCGGAACAGACCTACCAGCTGCTGGCGTGCCACCAGGGAATCGTCCACCACCATCACACGGCGTGGCTGCAGGTCATGCACGCGGGCCATGCGCTGCATCGGTGCGGAAAGCTCGGTACGTGTGGCGTTGAGGCTGGCCAATACATGCTCCACGTCGACCACGGCCACCAGTGCGCCGTCGACCCGCGTCACCGCGTTGACGCGGGTACCGAAACCTAGCGCGGGTGCCGGTGCTGCCAGCGACTCACCCTCGCAATGCACCAGCCGCTGCATGTCAGCGACCAGGAAACCCTGAATCGAGCGACTGAACTCGGTCACCATCAGATGCGCCGAGGCATCCTCGCGCAGCGAGGGATAGCCCAATGCCAGCGCCAAGTCGATCACCGGGATGGTCTGGCCGCGATAATCGCAGCTGCCGGCCACCAGCGCATGCGCGTCAGGCATCCGCTCCATCGGTACGCGCCGCATCACCTCGCGCACCTTGAATACATTGATGCCAAACAACTGCGCATCGCCCAGCCGGAACAACAGCATTGCCACGCGGTTGTGCCCCGCCAGCCGGGTTTGCTGCTCCACCTTGTCCATCCACGCGCCGCTCATGCTGACTCCTCGCAAAGCGGCACTGCCGCAGGGTACCGCTGGCGTATCGGCCGCCGACAAGCGGGCTTGAGCCGGTCGCGCACTTTCCATGGCACGTCGCTTGCTTCTCAAGTTCGGACGTTCCCCGCCGATGCGGGGGACGAACCCTGCAGGAAGGAATGATCCACCCATGAGTCTGATCTGGAGCCAGCATCTAGCCGAGCTTGCGCGCGCCGCCGCCGCGGGCAACCAGGCGCAGGTGGCGCAACTGTCGCGCCGTCATCCGGGTGCCGCGCAAGCGTTGGCACCGCTACTGACGGCCATGTTTACGTCGCGTCCGCCCGCGGCCGTGGCGCTGCAGACGCTGGAGCAGCAAGGCTTGGTGCTGGGCGCAGCCCAGCAGCTGGCGCGCGAACAAGGGGCGATGGACCAGTCCGCCCAGGAAAGCCGCGATGGCGTCGGTCGTTTGACGGACGGCAGCGCCGGGATCTCGACATCGCTACAACAGATCACGACCGGCCTCGACTATGCCCGCCAGACCGGCGAAGCCAGTGAGCGCAGCGTCAGCGAACTGGATGGTCAACTGCGTCTGCTGCGCACTGCGCTGTCGGCCATGAATCGTAACCAGAGCAAGCTGGCCGAACAGGTCGCCCAGATCCGCAAGCTTACGGGCGTGGTGCAGGAGATAGCGCACCAGACCAACCTGGTGGCGCTGAACGCCGCCATCGAAGCGGCACGCGCGGGTGAAGCCGGCCGCGGCTTCGCCGTGGTCGCCGACGAAGTGAAGCAACTGGCCGAGAAGACGTCCCAGGCGACCGATGAGATCGAGCAGGTCACAAGCTCCATCGGCGATTTCTCGCTACAACTGGATGGCGACGTGCAGCAAGGCTTGCAGCGCCTCGAGCGCGCGCAGGGTGGCGTCACCCAGACCGAGGCCTCGTTGCAGGACAGCGGCGAAGCGCTGCGCCAGATCAATGAGCGCATTGCCACCATGCACAAGAACCAGGATACCCAGCACGCACGCGCGGTCGCCGCGCAAGCTGCCTTGGGTGCCTGGCATCGCCGCGCCGCCGAGGCCAAGCGCCAGGCCGAGGCGCTCAGTCGCGCCGCCCTGCTCGCCCATCGCCTCGCCCTGGACTGGCTGGAAACCGAAAGCGGCGTCGATCCGGCAAGCCTCAGCCTGACCGTGCGCGAAGCCGCACAGGGCTTGCGCCAGGCGATGGAGCTGGCCCTGCAGGAGCCGGCCGCACTGGATCGACGTTGGTTCGACACGCAGGCGTTGAACCGCACCCTGCAACGCCTGGCCTCCAGCCGCGACGGCCACCCGGCCGCCAGCGCGCTGACCGCTGCCGGTGCGCGTTTGCGCGAACATGGCAACACCTTCGCCACCTTGCTGTGCGATGGCCAGCTCGACCAGGCCGGCCAGGTGGTGCAGCAGATCGAAAGCGAACGCGAACTCATGCTGGCCCAGCTCAACGTGTTGTTGGCCGACCTATGACGTTACGCCCGCTGGTCGCCACGCTGCTGTGTGTCCTGACGCTGCCCGCCATCGCTGCGGAGCCGGCGCAGGCGGCGCGCGCCAAGGCCGAACAGTGGCTGCGCGACCAGTACGCCACCACCGGAGGCCGCGTGGTGGCCCAGGCCGCGGCGCTCGACCCGCGCCTGAATCTGCCCCCTTGCGCGGCGCCATTGAGCGCCGGGCTGCAGGAGGGCACGCATCTTGGACCGCGCATGAGCGTCGTCGTCCGCTGCCTGGAACCCGATGGCTGGACCTTGCGCGTCCCGGTGCAGCTGCAGGTTTTCCGGCAGGTGCTCGTGGTCACCCGTCCACTGCAGCGCGGCGACGGCATCCACCCCGACGACGTGCACAGCGAGGAGCGCGACATCACGCGCCTGGGTTATGGCTATGTGAGCGATATGGGCGATGTCGAAGGCCGCACGCTGTCGCGGGCGCTGGGTGCCGGCAGCGTGCTCACGCCGGGCGCCCTGGGCGGCCGTAGCGCCGTGCGGGCGGGCGACCAGGTGCAGCTCGTATCGCGCCTGAACGGCATCGAGGTGCGCGCCAGCGGCATTGCTCTGGGTGGAGGCGACAGCGGCTCCCGCCTGCGCGTACGCAACGGCAGCTCCGGTAAGGTGGTCGACGCGATGGTGACGGCGCCGGGCGTGGTGCTAGCCCTGCCCTAAATCGGAAGATTAAAGTTTGCGGCCACCCGGCCGATCCTGTGATCAACAGGGCCAAAACCGCATAGAGAACGGACCCATGAACACGACCATATCCAACAACGGTCTACCCAAGCTCCCCCAGGCGCCCAGCGGCCAGGGCAGCGCGTCCACGCAGACGGCCAACTCGTCGTCCAGCGAGGCCGCCAGCACGACGCCCGGTGCCGACGATCGCGTTCAGCTGACCGACTCGGCCCGTGCACTGCAGGAAGCCTCGCGCACCAGCCAGGGCGCCACGGTCGACACCAAGAAAGTCGAGCAGGTACGTCAGGCGTTGGCCAGCGGTACTTACCGCATCGACGCCAGCCGCATTGCCGATCGCATGATGACGCTGGACAGCCAGCTCAACGGTAAGTCATGAACAGTGCACTGCAAGCCGAACTGGACCACGCCTTGACGGCCACGGTCGAGGAAATGCGGCTCGCAGTGGAGCAATTGGCGGACGCGCTCCAGACCGAGCGGACCGCCCTCGCAACTGCGGACGTCGAGGCGCTGAACCAGGCCGGTGCCAGCAAGCACGCCCTGATGGTGCGACTCGAACAGCTCGATAGCGAGCGCGTGCAGCTTGGCCAGAGCGCCCCGGGCGCCAACCATGCGCTGGCGCCGTTATGGCAGCAGGTACTGCAGTCGCTGCGCGCATGCCAGCAACTCAACCAGCGCAACGGTTACCTGGTGAGCATCCGTCTGCAGCAGGTGCGCAAGGCGCTGGCCGTACTGACCGGCAACGACACCGAGCCCAGCGTGTACAGCCGTGGCGGCGAGCTGCGTACCAGCTTGCGCTCGCAGACACTCGCCGAGGCCTGAGAATCATGACGCGCGCCATCGTTTGTGGGCAGCGCATCCGCACGCACGCGGCGTCCAGCGCGTCCCTCTTCCACTGCCATCACGTCGACCTACCATGAGCGAAGCCGCGGCACTCCCCTCCGCCCACGAAGCTTCAGGTAACGCCGCCAGCGAACACCCGCTGCCGGTCATCCGGTTGCCGATGCTGGACGCCAAGCGCGAACTGTTCGCGTATGAAATCGTGTTCCAGAACGATGACGAGGACGAAGCCGCGCTGATGCGGCGCGCCCTCGCCACCATCACGGACGGCGCACTCGCGCGTCTGGTACGCGGAAACCGCACCTTTCTGCGGCTCACGCGCGAGCTCCTGATGGACGAAACCGACGTGCTGCAGCACCAGCCGCGCTTCGGCGTGCTGCTGGAACCTGAGACGGCCGCCGATGCCGCCCTGGTTGAACGTCTGCAACGCATGGCGCAGCGTGGATGTCCGCTCATGCTCGACGCGGGCGACACCGCGCTCGAGTTCAATGCAGCGGTCGAACCGCTGTTGAAATTCGTGCAGTTCGTGCGCCTGGATGCAAGCAAGCTCGACGCGGCCACGCTGCGCTCGCGCAGCGAGTACCTGCATGCACGCGGCACCCATGTCATTGCCGGTCACGTTGATGACCACGACACCTATCACCTCTGCGAAGAACTACCAGTACAGGCGATCCAGGGCCGCTTCCTGCTCAAACCCGAGCCGGTCGAAGTACCGGTGCTGACCGCCAGCCGGCTGAGCCTGCTACGCCTGATGAAGGCGCTCGAAGAAGGTAACCCTGGCCCGGTCGAACTCGGCCAGATCGTGCGGGACGACGCCATCCTCAGCTACAAGCTGCTGGGCTGCGTGAACTCGGCCTACTTCGCCCTGCCCCGCCAACTCAAGTCGGTGCAGCAGGCAGCAATCTTCTTCGGCGCCACGCGCATTCGCAACTGGATCTACACCATGGCGCTTAGCGGCACGGGCGACCGTCCGCCCGAACTGTTGCGCGCCGCCCTGATCCGCGCGCACATGTGCGAAAAGCTGGCGCAGCACATGCCCAACGAACAGCGAGAGATGGCGTTCACCGCCGGCCTGTTTTCGCTGCTCGATACGTTGATGGAAGCCCCGATGGACTTCGTGCTGTGGCATCTGCCGCTGGCACGCGAAATCAGCAGCGCGCTGCTCGAAGGCAAGGGGCCGTTCGCCCCGTTGCTGGAGCAGATCTATGCCTGGGAAGCCGGCGATCTGCGCAGTGGCGAAACACAACCGCAGGTGATCCGTCGCATGGCTGCGATCTATCTCGAAGCCACCCAGTGGGCCGACCACGTCTACGCGTTTGCGGACCAGCGCCCCAATTGAGCCTTGGGGCGCCACAGGGCCCCATGTAGGAGCGCACCCAGTGCGCGAAAAGCCTACGAAGCGACGATGCGGGATCACCGCGAATCCGGTCGCGCACTGGGTGCGCTCCTACAGGGGCCACCGGGCGTTACTCGCTGCGAATACGCGATGTTAGCTTTCTCCCTCTCCCCAAAGGGGAGAGAGCCTGGCCACCACAACACCCCATGTAGGAGCGCACCCAGTGCGCGAAAAGCCTACGAAGCGACGATGCGGGATCACCGCGAATCCGGTCGCGCACTGGGTGCGCTCCTACAGGGGCCACCGGGCGTTACTCGCTGCGAATACGCGATGTTAGCTTTCTCCCTCTCCCCAAAGGGGAGAGAGCCTGGCCACCACAACACCCCATGTAGGAGCGCACCCAGTGCGCGAAAAGCCTACAAAGCGACGATGCGGGATCGCCGCGAATCCGGTCGCGCACTGGGTGCGCTCCTACAGATGTAAGTAGGTGGTCTGCCGACACGCCGGCGATCTACAGGTAGCGCTTCGCAGGGCCTGACCTGCGCTTTCTCCGTCTCCCCTGAGGGGAGAGGAAGCTAGGGCGTCGTCGCCCGCAGCCGCCACACGGCAAGCCCCAAACCCGCCAACGCAACAGCAAACCAGATAGCACCGACGGCAACGTCCGTACCCAACCACAGTACGCAAGCCACGGCAGCCACCACCAGAACGCCTGCACCACCTGCCAGTATCAGGTCGAGGCGCGTCCTGCGGCGTTCGGGCATCAGCAGCCACACGCCAAACATACCTAGCAGCAAGGCCGCGAGACGGCGCGCCATCACGAATGATGGCGGGTCGGGCACGTCCGGCACGACATCGGCCAGCGTGCGATCGCCTATCTGCAATTCGTAGCCCTTGCCATCGAGTGCGTGCGCAGCCGGCACCAGCTCATCGCCGTCCACCTGCGCGAAGATGGTGACCGCTTGCGCCGGCACGGTCTCCCAGCTCACACGCAAATCACCCAAGCGTGGCTGCTCCGGGTGGACACTCGTCACCAGGTGATCGTTGTAGAGCGAAAAACTGGCGGCGAGGTTCGGCGGCACCGATTTGAGATCCGGCGGCAACGGGTCTCCACCCGGCAACGCATGCAAGAGCGTCGGCGAAAGGGCGTAACCACCCACTCGCACCAAGCCCGCATCGAATTGCTTGCCGCGAATGGGGAAGCTCTCCGGATTGGCATGACCGGAAGGCTGCGCGAAACGACGCGAATCCAGTGGACGATCGACCCAATCCAACTCGTAGTGCACTTCGGAGCCCACGCGCACTTCGCGCCATTGGAACATCTCCACGTGGCGAATCAGCACCGGAGTCTTGGCACGCTGGCCAAACTCAGGATCGTACGGCTCCTCGATCACGCGAACCGGCCCGGTCACACGCACCATATAGCCGTGCTGGCCTGCCTGCGGAGGTCCACCCTCGCCCAGGTCGAGTATCTGGCCACCGTGCCGGGCAGAGGCATGGCGAAGATCGAGCATGCTTTGCTCAGTCATCGCGACCACACCGACACCTCCCAGCAACAGCAGTGCGCCCAGCACGCGTCGCATCCATTGCTGCATCTTGGCCTCGCCCCCCTGCGGCGTGTTCATAGGTGTCCCTACCCTCGCAATTCACGCTGTTCGTCAGCCGTACCGTAGCGGCCACGCTCATCGCGTACCACGCGGGCTACGGCGCAATCATGATCGTGCGTAAAGAACAACCGCACGTCACGCGCCAGCTTGTCTTCCAGGAAGACTCGCTTCTCGTCGATCAACATTTCCGGCCAGCGGTCATAGCCCATGGTGATGGGCAAGTGCACCCAGAAGCGCCCCGGAATCAGGTCCGCGCAAAACACCACGCCACCCACTTCGGACAGCATCAATCCAGGCGTATGGCCGTCTGAATAACTGAAGCGTACCGATGACCCCAGCGTCTTCGAAAACTCGCCTTCAACAAGTTCGAGTCGCCCACTGGCTTCCAGCAACGGCTGCAGTTCCGGTACGAACGAAGCACGATCGCGCGGATGGGGCTGCAACGCCCGACGCCAGTGTTCGGCGCCCACCACGTAGGTTGCGTTGGGGAACAACAGGCGCAGCGGTTGCCTTTCCTCCCATGCAGCGAGCAAGCCGCCGGCATGGTCGAAGTGCAGATGGGAGAGCACCACCACGTCGATGTCTTCGTGCGTCAAGCCGGCCTGTGCCAGCGAATCGAGCAACACATGGCGGTCTTCCACCACGCCATAGCGTTCACGCAACGCGGGCTCGAAGAAGGCACCGATGCCGGTTTCGAACAACACGTTGCGGCCATCCAGATCCTTCGCCAGCAGGCAACGGCAAGCCAGCGGAATGCGGTTTTCCGCATCTGGCGCAATCCAGCGGGACCACAGCGCCTTCGGCGCATTACCGAACATGGCGCCGCCATCCAGCTGCTGCGAATTACCGATGACCGACCACAGTTCCATGCTTACTGCACCTTGCCCAGGCCCGACTGGCGGCGCGGATCGCTGGCCGCATCGAGCTTGTTGGATTTCAGGTCCCAGGTGACGACATTCATGAAGCCCCAGGGATTGCGCTCCTTCAGCGTGTGCCCCATACGTGTCAACGCGTCGGCCGTGGCGGGGTCGAATGCGCCCGGCTCCACGTCCACGCGATCGGGCATGTACTGATGATGGAAGCGCTTCTGCGCCACGATGCCCGCCGCGTCCTTGCCATCGACGAACGCCAGGATGCCTTCCAGTACCTGGGTGATGATGGTGGAGCCGCCGGGCGAGCCGATCACAGCCACGCGGTCGGCGCCGAACACGATGCTGGGCGTCATCGACGACAACATGCGCTTGCCCGGCGCCGGCGCGTTCGCGGCGCTGCCGAGCAGGCCATAGACGTTCGGCTTGTTCGGCACGAGGGCAAAGTCGTCCATTTCATCGTTGAGCAGCACGCCCGTGCCTTGCGCCACGAAGGTGGAACCGAGCACGTAATTCACCGTCAATGTGATCGACGCGATATTGCCGTCCGCATCGATGACCGAGAAATGCGTGGTGTGCATGCCCGGATCGACGCCCGTGCTGGCGGCCAGCATGGACGAAGGCGTGGCCCGGTCCATGAGGATGGTCTGGCGCAGACCCGCCGCGTAGTAAGGCGACAGCAGCATGTCGAGCGGCATCTTCACGAAGTCCGGATCGCCCAGGTAGTCGTTATGATCACGGAACGCGCGACGCATCGCTTCGATGACCAGGTGCGTACGATGCGCCTCGTCGAGCTTGGTCAGATCGAAGCCGGACAGGATGTTGAGGATCTGCGCCACCGCCACGCCACCCGACGAAGCCGGCGGCGCGGTGACGACACGGTAGCCGTGGTAGTCCACGGTGATCGGGGTGCGCTCCTTCACCTGATAGCTTTCCAGGTCCTTCGCCGTCCACTTGCCACCCGCGGCACGCACGGCGTCAACAATCTTCTTCGCCGTCTCGCCGCGATAAAAACCATCCGCGCCGTGCTCACCGAGCAGTTCGAGCGTGCGCGCCTGATCCGGATCGCGCCACACCTGGCCAGCTGCGGGCGGCTTGTCGCCTGGCAGGAACTTGCTGACCGAGGCCGGCCAGCGGCGGATGTCCTTTTCGCGTTCCGCAATCGAGTTGATCAAACGCGCATCCGGTTCAAAGCCATCGCGCGCGGTGCGAATGGCAGGCGCCAGTGAATCCTTGAGCGGCAACCTGCCGTAATGGGCGGCAAGCCACACCAAGCCGGCCGGTTCGCCGGGGATGCCGGCGGAAAGCGGGCCGTTGAGCGCGTTATCGCGATTGGGCGTGCCGTCCTGATTGAGGTAATCCTTGCTGTCCACCGCCAGTGGCGCGGTTTCGCGTGCATCGATGAATACCTCGTGCCCATCCGAAGCGCGATGGAGTACAGCCATGAAGCCGCCGCCGATACCCGAGCTTTCCGGCTCCACCACCGAGAGCGTCGATGCCACCGCAATGGCGGCATCGAAGGCATTGCCGCCCTTGGCCAGCACTTCGAGGCCGGCTTCGGTGGCGTGGAAGTTCGCACTGGCGATGCCGGCATGGCCGGGGCGCTGGGCAAGGGCGTGCGCGGACGGTGTTGCAGCAGGCGAAACGGACGGACGGCTATCGGCGGCATACGCGACGCTGGCGGAAAGCAGTAGTGCAAGCAGCGTCACGCGCCCATTCAACGAAAGCTTCATGCGTCGTCCTTTGCGGCCATCAGATGTTGGTATTTCAGGTCGAGCTGCTCATGCGTCTCGGTGTGCTCGGGGTCGATGATGATGCACTCCACCGGGCAGACCTCCACGCATTGCGGCTGGTCGTAGTGCCCGATGCACTCGGTGCACAGCGACGGTTCGATCACGTAGAACTCCTCGCCCAACGAGATGGCTTTATTTGGGCAAACTGGTTCACAGACGTCGCAATTGACGCAGGTATCGAGGATTTTCAGGGACATGGGTGTGAGTTTACACGGTAGAGAAAAGCCCTGCGGCACACCCGACCGTTCCGCCACGCCTGTAGGAGCGCACCCAGTGCGCGAAAGACCGGCAGTAATGCCGGTTTGCACAGCGCCAGCTGCCCGCGGTGCGAGGGCCAAGGATGGTCCGCGTGAAAATCCAACGGAGCGGTGATGCCACACGCCCGGTCGCCCACTGGGTGGGCTCCTACAGGGCTGAGGTTTTGCCGGCGCCGTCCCGGAAAAAGAAAGACCCGCGGCGCTTGCGCACCGCGGGTCCGATATCGCAAATCTGGCTCGTCGCTTACATCGCCACGAAGCGCACGGTGGCGCCGGTCGGCTGCAGGGCCGCGTTGACGCGGTCCTCATCGGTCTTGTCGCCGATGAACAGGATGATCACATCCTTGAACGCACCCGGCTTGGCATCCTTGAAGGCTTCAATCAGCAGGTCGGCAGTCTTGGTCGAGCTCGGGCCGGCAAACACCAGCATATTGCCCGGCAGCACGCCGCGAGCCACGGTGTCCTGCACCTGCTCGAGCTGACGCTGGTACTTGGCCTTGTCGTCATCGCTGTCGCCGGCCGGCACCAGGTACGGGAACGGACGGTCGGCCGTCATGCCCTGCATGTTCTTCTGCACGATCTGGCCGAGGTAGGCGCCCCATGCCTTGGTGTCGTTCGGGTCGGTCGGCTTGGAGACTGCCTGCACCTGCTCGGTCGGCTGCGCGGCCTCTTCCTTCTGGCTGCAGGCGGTGATGGACAGGGTGCCGGCAAGCGCGGCGGCGGCGAGGAAAACATACTTGTACATGGTGGTCACCTTGGATGGCGGAATCTGGGCGCTTTGATCCGTTGGATGACGGGACCATCCAGCCGCCATTTCGGCGGCACCGTGAAACCGGGAGAACGTGCTGCCAGCCGGAGTAAACCCCTTAGCCATGCACCGTATCGCGCCCCTGGTTCGCGGCGAGTGACTGTCCTGTCCGCAGGATGCACGCGAGGATACACGAGGCCGGCCCGGCCTGACACCGTTGAACGTGTTGCAGTGCGGGGTTACGCAAGCCCCCGCCCTAGTCAATGCCAGCGCTGGCGCATCGCCTGCTGCACGGCCGGATGCACGAAGCCGGAAATATCCCCGCCAAGGCGGCCGATCTCGCGCACGAGGGTGGAGGAGATGAAGCTGTACTGCTCGGCCGGGGTGAGGAAGAGCGTCTCCGCCTGAGGAATCAGATGGCGATTCATGCTGGCCAACTGAAACTCATACTCGAAGTCGGACACCGCGCGCAGGCCGCGAATAATTACGCCCGCGCCAACCTCCTCGACGAAGTGGGCGAGCAAGCCATCGAAACCGCGCACCTCGACGTTCTTGAGATCGGCCAGCGCCAGCCGCGCCAGCGCAATGCGCTCGTGCAGGCTGAATCCGGGGCCCCTGCCCTTGTTGGGGCTGTCTGCCACGGCCACGATGATGCGTTCGAACAGCGGCGCCGCGCGTGCCACCAGATCCGCATGGCCATTGGTGATGGGATCGAAAGTGCCCGGATAGACGGCGAGACGTGTATTGACCGGCGGCTTGTTCACGTAGGGATGCTGCTGGGCTTGAGGGAGGGCTAGCTTAGAACCAGACCTTGATCCCCGCCTAGGGCGAGCAGCAGCGACCAGCGACCATACGGCCGCGTCAGGCAGCCGCCAAAACCCGCCGATAGAGCGCGTAACGCACCTCGCCAGCCACACCTTCCCGGTGCAGATTCCAGCTGGTCGGCAGCACGGGCGCCGCGGGCCGCGGCGATTCGACATAAATCCACGCGCTGGCGGTCAGCCAGCCGCCCTGCTCCAGCCGCTGCGCCATGGCCGTCCACAGGTCTTGCGCAAACGGCGGGTCCAGAAACACCAGCTCGTACGGCTGCGGCGCCCCCCGCAGGTACGTGAGCGCGTCGACGCCAGCCACCTGCCCGCCCTGCGCCTTGAGGCGCGCCAGGTTGTCTCGCAGGGCCTGTGCCGCACGCGGGTCACGCTCCACGAACTGCACGCTGGCCGCGCCACGCGACAAGGCCTCGATACCAAGCGCGCCAGTGCCCGCGCACAGATCGAGGCAACGCGCACCGGCAATCACCGGCGACAGCCAGTTGAACAGGGTTTCGCGCACGCGCTCGGCGGTAGGCCTCAGGCCGGGCAGATCCGGGACATCAAGGCGCGAATTGCGCAACTGGCCGCCAATGATGCGGATGCGCCCGGACGCGCCCCTCAGGTTGGCAGCCATGACTCAGGAGCTAGTACAGGTGGGGGTGGTAGCATGCCGCCCATTGTCTTTGAATCGCAGCCGCAATGCTCAAGTTCTGGAAGAAGAAACCCGCAGAAACGCCTCCGGGCCAGCCTGCCGCAGCCACCACGGAAGCCGCTCCGGCGGAAGAGCTTGCGCACGATACCGACGCCACCTCGCTGGACAACACGGCATCCGCCCTGGGCGAAGCACTGGCCGAAACACCGCCGCCCCCGCCCGCTCCAGCCGAAGACGAAGCGTTTGAGCGGACCGCCATCGCCGAAGCCGCACCGGCCAAGCGCAGCTGGCGCGAGCGACTTTCCGGCAGCTCGTTTGCCAAGGGCTTGTCGTCGCTGTTCAACCGCCACCCCCAGCTCGATGACGATCTGCTGGACGAGCTCGAAACCACGCTGATCACGGCCGACGTCGGCGTCGAGGCCAGCACCGCCCTGGTCGAGGATCTGCGCAAGCGCATGCACAAGCGCGAGTTCGCCGATGCCACCGCCTTGCTGGCCGCCCTGCGGCAGTCGCTGATCAGCTTGCTCAAGCCAGTGGAAACGCCGCTGGCGGTCACCGGCCGCCAGCCGTTCGTGATCCTTACCGTCGGCATCAACGGCGTGGGCAAGACCACCACCATCGGCAAGCTCGCCCGCCGTTATCGCGACGACGGTCACCAGGTGCTCCTCGCCGCCGGCGACACCTTCCGCGCCGCCGCGGTGGAGCAGCTCAAGGCCTGGGGCGAACGCAACAAGGTCCCGGTGATTTCGCAAGGCCAGGATGCCGACTCCGCCAGCGTGATTTTCGATGCGCTGCAGGCGGCACGCTCGCGTGGCGCCGATGTGCTGATCGCCGATACCGCCGGTCGGCTGCATACGCAGGGCGGACTGATGGACGAGCTGGGCAAGATCGCCCGCGTAATGAAGAAACTCGACGCCGACGCCCCCCATGAAGTGCTGATGGTGATCGACGGCACCACCGGCCAGAACGCCGTGAGCCAGGTACGCCAGTTCCGCCAGATCGTCGGCGTGACCGGCCTGGTCGTGACCAAGCTGGACGGCACCGCCAAGGGCGGCGTGGTGTTTGCGTTGGCTCGCGAGTTTGGGCTGCCGATTCGCTATGTGGGCCTCGGTGAAACCGCCACCGATCTGCGCGTGTTCGAAGCCGAGGCTTATGTGGATGGCTTGCTGCCGTCCAGCCTGGGCCAGGGCTGAGGACCGCCGCCGGTGCCGCGCTGGCTCCGCCTGACCTTGCTGACTGCCAGCAGCGCCACGCTGCTGCTGGTCGCTGTGGCGCTCACTGCCGTGCACCTGCTGCTGCAGCCCGAACGCATCACGGCGGTATTGCAAACACAGGCACGCGCTGCCGGCCTGGAACTTAACCTGGCCAGCCCGGCCACACCCGCGCTGTTCCCTCGCCCGGCACTCGAACTCCAGGGCATCACACTCAGCGCCCAAGGCGCGAACATGCCGATACTGCTGGCTGCACGCGGCACGCTGGCGCTGACATGGCGCACGTTGCTCGGCAGAGAAACCGTCATTTCGCAGATGGCCATCGATTCGCCGCGCGTCGACCTCGATGCGCTGCAATCCTGGCTGACCCACCTGCCATCCGGCCCGGCCAGCGCGCCCACGCAAATTCCGCGCATCGACGCCGGCGTGCGCATTACGCGTGGCAGCCTGGTGCGCGGCAACGAACTGCTGCTCGGCGACGTAGAGCTTGAAACCGGGCAGCTGGCCGCCAACCGGCCCTTCCCGCTCACCATCTCGGCGAAGGATGCGCAAGGCATACCCACGCAATTGCGCCTGTCGCTGACACCAAGCATCAAGGGTGGCGCACTGCAGCTGGACAACATTGCACTACGCCTCTCCCATAGCACCACGCTGACCTTGCAGCTCGCAGGTGAAGCGCGTTGGCGCGGTGCCGCCGACGCTTCGGCGCTGCTGTCGGGCAAGCTCGATCATGCCGACAGCGGCCAATACGTCACGGCGATCGAACTGATGCCGGCCAATGAAAACAGCCCACTGATGCTGGCATTGAAACTGGACGGCCCGGACAATCACGCCGATCTGCGCCTGCCGCCGCTGGCACTCGCCGACTGGTGGGCGCAGCTCGACCATGACGACGGTCCGACGCTGGCCGTGCCGCCCGGCAGCGGGCATGCAGAAATCGCCAGGATAGATACCGGCAATATCACCATCGAAGGCTTGACCATCCGGACCGGCTCCGATGTGCCGGCCAGCGCGGCCAGCGCCGCAGCTCCCGCACCGACAAAAGCCGCACCACCCAAGGCCGCACGGGCAAAGCCCACGCCCGTCAGCACTTCGCCATGAATCCTTTTGCCTCCGCGCTGCTGGCCTGGTTCGATCACCACGGCCGCAAGGACCTGCCATGGCAGCACCCGCGCGATGCGTATCGTGTATGGCTGTCCGAAGTGATGCTGCAACAGACGCAGGTGGTCACGGTCATTCCCTACTTCCAGCGCTTCGTCTCCGCGCTGCCTGGCTTGCGCGACCTGGCTGCCGCCGACGAAGACACCGTGCTGGCGTTGTGGTCAGGTCTCGGCTATTACCGCCGCGCCCGCTTCCTGCAGCGCGCCGCGCAGATCTGCGTTGAACAGCATGGCGGCGAACTGCCGCGTGATTTCGATGCGCTCGCCGCCCTGCCCGGCATTGGCCGCTCCACCGCCGGTGCGATCCTGGCGCAAGCACATGGACTGCGCTTCCCGATCCTCGACGGCAACGTGAAGCGCGTGCTGACGCGCTACCTCGGCATCCACGGCCATCCAGGACAAAGCGCCGTGGAGAAAGTGCTGTGGCAACACGCCGACGCACTCACACCGGCAGAGCGCACGGCGGATTTCACCCAAGCGATCATGGATCTTGGTGCGACTCTGTGCGTACGTTCGCGTCCGCAATGCGACAGCTGTCCGTTCGCCGATACCTGCGTGGCGAAGCGCGACGGACTGACCGCGCTACTGCCCAGCGCCAAACCAACCAAGACGATACCCACGCGCGACACGGTGATGTTGATACTGCGCGACGCGAAAGGTCGCGTGCTGCTGGAGCGACGTGGCCCGCAAGGCGTATGGTCGGGATTGTGGAGCCTGCCCGAAGCCAGCGATCACGATGGAGCCTGGCGCGCGGCGCAATCGTTCGCACACATCGATGACGCGCAGGCCCTGCCGCCCTTCATGCATGTATTCAGTCACTACCGCCTGCGAGTCGAGCCGCTGTTGTTCGACGAGGCAGCAGCCCATCGTGGTATCGCCGATAATCCCACCCTGCGCTGGTGCGATGCCGGCGAACGCGCCGCCCTTGGCCTGCCTGCCCCCGTGCGCAGTCTGTTGCTCGGCTTTTGAAAAACTTCACCTGATGAGTGGCACCACATGAGTCGTATCGTTCACTGCGCCAAACTGGGTCTCGATGCCGAAGGCCTGGATTTCGCCCCCTGGCCCGGCCCGCTTGGCCAGCGCATCTACGCCGAGATTTCCAAACAGGCGTGGCAGCAATGGCTGGCCCACCAGACCATGCTGCTCAACGAATACCGCCTCAACCCGCTTGATCCCAAGTCACGCCAGTTTCTGAGCGCCGAAATGGAGAAATTCCTGTTCGGCGGCGAGGTGAAACAGCCCGAAGGCTACGTCGCCCCCGACTCAGAGTCTTGACGCGCGGACCGACATCCGTTTTAATGCACGGCTCACGCAGTACCCGTGGCCGGGTAGCTCAGTTGGTAGAGCAGGGGATTGAAAATCCCCGTGTCGGCGGTTCGATTCCGTCCCCGGCCACCATTAAGTATGTGTACTTAGCATCAAATCGCCTTCGCGGCGATTTTTTTGTGTCCCGCGTGTGTCCGGCGCCCTCGCCCCCTCCTTCCAACCTCCGTGGCAGGCATTAGAGTTGCCCTTAGCGACAAGGGGAACTGCGATGGCCAAATACTACCCACCCACGTTTCAGCACAAGGCATTTACCTGCCCCATTTGCGACGTCTATGCAGCGCAATCTTGGAATGCCCTGTATTACGCCAACAACAGCGCCTCCGTATTCAGGGTCTCAACCTGCGGGCACTGCAAGCACAACTCATATTGGCATGACGAAGCCTTACTAATTCCATCAGAAGCCCCTGTACCAGTTCACCACCCAGACCTCCCTGCGAGTTGCATTGCCGACTACGATGAAGCTCGTGAGATCGTCGCAAAGTCACCGCGCGCCGCGGCTGCGCTCCTTCGCCTCGTCATCCAGAAGCTCATGGTTGAGCTGGGTCAACCCGGAAGGAACATCAATGAAGATATCGGTGCATTGGTTAAGGCCGGACTGCCCGTCGAAGTGCAGCAAGCGATGGACTACTGCAGGGTTATCGGAAACAACGCAGTACATCCGCTAGAAATCGACATCAACGGAAACCCCGAAGTTGCCCACGCGCTCTTTGAGATGATCAACTTCATCGTCCAAGACCGAATTACCCGCCCGAGGGAAATTGGGGCGCTATTCGGCAACCTTCCCGAAGGGGCACGCCAAGCAATAGAGAAGCGGGACGCAAAGGCGGCAACGGGCACAGAAGGGGCTTAGCCTCTTGGACTCCCCTCAAACCAAAGCTACTTCGCGACAGGATCGCAGATGGATAAGAAATACATGTTCATTGATGGCGCCTATCTGCGCGGAGTCGTCGGCGACTTTGGCGAGTACTGGTACGGCCAAAGAGATGTCCCATTCGAGTTTGACCGCTTTGCTGACGACCAGGGCGTGTCCTGGATTTTGTGTAAACGGGCTACAGGCAGGACACTGCCATCTGACCCGGAGACACCATGAGTCCACGCAAGCACGAGGTACCCGACGAGCTGCTTAGCAGCCTGTTGGCCAACTACAAGAAGCCCGAAGACCTGATCGGTGAGAACGGCCTGCTCAAACAGCTGACCAAACTGCTGGTCGAGCGGGCGCTGGATGCGGAGATGGCCGAGCACCTCGGTCACGACAAGCACGAACCGGTCGCCAACGTGGCCGGCAACACGCGCAACGGGCGCAGCCGCAAGACCCTCAAGGGCGAGTTCGGCGAGCTGCCGATCGAGATCCCTCGTGATCGGCACGGTAGCTTCGAGCCACAGCTGATTCCCAAGCACCAGACCCGCTGGGCCGGCTTCGACGACAAGATCCTGTCGTTGTATGCGCGCGGCATGACCGTGCGCGAGATCCAGGCACATCTGGAAGAAATGTACGGGGCGGAGGTGTCGCCCAGCCTGATTTCCACGGTCACCGATGCGGTGGTCGATGAGGTCAAGGCATGGCAAGGCCGGCCACTCGACCCGGTGTATCC
The DNA here is from genome assembly GCA_963765335.1 of uncultured Gammaproteobacteria bacterium. Taxonomy (GTDB): domain Bacteria; phylum Pseudomonadota; class Gammaproteobacteria; order Xanthomonadales; family Rhodanobacteraceae; genus Dyella. The sequence goes on from CAVXWA010000009.1 coordinate 234,060, forward strand.
GATCGTCTACCTGGATTGCATCCACGTGAAGGTGCGCGAGGGCGCGGTGCGGGTCAAGGCGGTGTATCTGGCCATCGGCGTCACGATGGCCGGCGAGAAGGAGGTGCTGGGCCTGTGGCTGGCGCAAACCGAGGGCGCCAAGTTCTGGCTGCAGGTGGTGACGGAGCTGCGCAACCGCGGCGTGCAGGACATCTTCATTGCCTGCGTCGATGGCCTGAAGGGCTTCCCCGAAGCGATCGAAGCGGTCTTTCCGCACACCACCGTGCAGCTGTGTATCGTGCACATGGTGCGGCACAGCCTGAACTACGTATCGTGGAAGCGGCGGCCGGAGGTGGCGGCTGACCTCAAACGCATTTATGCCTGCGCCACTGCCGAGGAGGCCGAGCAACGGCTCGGCGAGTTCGAGGCGAAGTGGGATAAGGAGTACCTGCCGATCGGGCAGTCGTGGCGGCGTAACTGGCCGCGGCTGATTCCGTTCTTCGACTATCCGCCGGAGATCCGCAAGGTGATCTACACCACCAACGCGATCGAGTCGGTCAACATGAGCCTGCGCAAGCTGACCAAGAATCGCGGTGCATTCCCGAGCGACGAAGCCTTGGTGAAATTGTTCTACCTGGCCCTGCGCAACATCAGCAAGAAATGGACGCTGCCGATCCGCGACTGGAAGGCTGCATTGAACCGCTTTACGATTCAGTTCGAGGAAAGACTTCCTCAGCGGTAACCCAAACCCCGGTTACACAAAATTCTGCACACGCCCCGCTACGACCTTTAGTTCAAAGGTTCAGTTCGTGATCGAGGTTGATGGGCTTGGTCTACCTCGCCGATAGCTTCCAGCGTGGGCGACGCCATTTATTGGCTAGAGGGGTAAAGACCTGACTCACCCTACCCCCGATAACGATCCCGAATCGCCACCCTTGGCGCCCGGTAGGCGCGATGTGCCGATCACGCCATTACATGCAGAAGAAGGTGAATCGGTGGAGAAAAATGGTGTCAGGGACAATTTGAAGGGCCTGATGGAAGTCCGACCGGTCGCACCACGGCGAAACGGTCAGTCCTGTCTTCTACCCACGAGCGGAACCTATCCCTTCCAAGAACCTTCTGCTGTTGTAGGTAGCCAGAAATTGTCCCTGGCACCTTTTTCCGGGAACGATACGCTGACGCCCGAGCCGTTGAGTCCGAGCCGATGGCGAGGCACTCGACATGCGGCGTCCGCAAGGCGAGGCAGCACCCCTGTAGATAGCCGACGCCAACAACAGCTAAACCCCACACGAAAGCCCGCTTGCGCACCACGCACAACGCAGCGCCTCCCAGGCCATGCGCGGGACTTTTCCGGACGGACACGGCTTTCGCCACATGCGAAGGTCCGTGCGTCGGCGGCTGCGGAGTATCAATTCTGTCCGCCGACGCTTTGTTTCATCGCAAGTGAAATAGCGCGGGCCGAAAGGGCGCCAACCCAGACGACCCGCTGACCACAACCAACTAATGAGGAGTTGATCATGGCTACGGTCGATCATACGGCAGCCGCACGCCCCTTCGCGCCAAACGGCATCACCCGTCCCACCAATCCACTCGGCCGTCCGTTCTGGACGCTGGCTCTCGCCAAGGACGCCGACAAGTTCCGTTCCGCCCGCATCGCCGGGTTGTGCATGGGCATCCAGGCGGTGACGCGCATTTTGGCCAATAGCGACACCTTCCGCGTGATCCAGTCGAAATGCGAGGAAATGGAACCCGGCAACTGGCCCTTGGATAGCGAGGTCAGCGAGGGCTTGTTCGCCGCGCTCTACTTCCTCAGCGAACAAGCGGAACTCGCCTGCAAGTTGTCGCTGGATGAACTCGGCTTCGAATAGGCTTGGATGCTCGCAAGAGGGCGGAACCAGGATCGAGTGCGCGTTGCTACGCACTGTCCTGGTTTCGTCCTCGCGCTGCCACGTTCGAAATGGTGAAAACCACCAGGCGATTGCGCATCAACGCGAAAAACGAGGTTGATTGCGTTATTTCTTGGCAGACGCCCATCCGAAACGCAAGAGTGCCTGGCGCAGGCACTGCAAATAACGCTGGCGATCTTCGTCGTCAAGAAAGCACGGCAGCCGGTTGTTGCCCCGCTGCACCACGTGCTGGGGAATGCCGACGATATCGAGGCGTGGAGGTCTGGCCATGCGCGATAGCGTCGCTCGTGAACCACGTGCATGAAGGCTAGTGCAAGCCGTGTATGGACATCATCCCAAGGGCCGGTCTAGCGTCAGAAATTGTCCCTGGCACCTTCTTGAGGCCCTCTGGGGCGACAGATGTAGCAAGGCGAACACGGGCACACGTGCTGCCTTCTTAATGTCGGGAACAATCGATCAGTGAAACTGTAGCGAGACCCTTCGGGGTGACATTTACAGCGGCCCCGCTTCGGCGGGGGCTTTTGTCTCAGCCTGCGAAATACCAGTCACCTTGCATGCGTTAGCAGCATCTGCTGCTTGTACCAGACGCGCTCTGCCCAAGGGCTGCAAAGTGAATACACCTTGTCGCCAGCCTTGCACTACGTCCCTGGCGACTAGCGAACGCTCAGGTCTTTTTCAGAAAGCACACCTTGAGCACCAGACCCTTGATCTTGTCTGAGCTCCCTTCGATGTGCTCGGCATCGCCTTCCACCAGGCGAATATTGCGGATGACCGTACCCTGCTTGAGCGGAATGGATGAGCCTTTCACTTTCAGGTCTTTGATCACCACGACGGCGTCGCCGTTATCTAGCACATTGCCATGGACGTCGCGCACTACGGTGGCAGCTTCCTCGACATTCGTCGTCCGCTGGGTCCATTCGTTCCCACAATCGGGACAGATGTACATGTCTCCGTCGGGGTAGGTGTTTTCCATGCTGCAAAGCGGACAAGCTGGGATATCAGACGTTTTCATGGGAAAGCCCCTCTCTAATCAGAAAAAGCAGATTCGTAGTTTCGTCGCTACCGTGACTCACGCGGCGCAGCGCCGACGGACAAACACAAAAGCTCTCTAGCGAAGCATCATTTCCACTCGTAGGAGGCCGCTCGGACGAAGTGCGATCGAGCGACATCGCTGAGCCAAGGGAACGAGCTATGGAGTGCCTGATCCGCAGCATCACTCCCAATGGGTAGATCGCGCCCCTCCCAATGAGTCGCGCTGCATACTTCCGCCCAGACGCTTCGGATCGAGATGCAGTCCGCCTCAGATAGGCTTCCATGCGTCAAAACCGCTTCTAAAAAACGCCAAGGCGTTGACCAATCAGTGAAGCCTTCAACTACAGTGATAAAGTTCGAAGTAGGCATCGGATTTGACTCTGTTGACCTTATCTGCGGTAAAGCTCGCCCTTGGTCGAAAGCCCATATCGTCTCGACGATCTATGCAGACGCGCCCCACCTTTGGAACGCATGAAAGTAGACGGAGCGATCCCTGGTTACCGTTGGGCGGCGTCGGCGAACTTATTCGCATCGAGGGCCAAAGCGACGCGTTACGTCAGCGTTCGCGTCAAGAGCTGTTCCACACAACGCTGAAGCTCAACCAATCCGACCGGTTTAACCAACACGTGGTCGCACTCTACTTCGGCGGCACGCGGAGCACCTGACTCTGCTTCCCGTTCGACCACGAGCGCCACTGGGATGGCGCAGTGACGTAGCGCCGTGCAAATCCGTCGGGTTTCGCCATAGGGAAGATGGGCGTCGACCAGAGCAACATGGTGAGTCGCGTGCAATAGTGCATCGAGCATGGACTCCAGGCCTATGACGGCATGCACGGTATATCCCATACATCGCAAATCACGCTTCAGCGCTTCACGAAATCTCGCGTCGTCGTCGACGATCAATATCGTCATGCGATCACCCTCACATCCCTCGGTCATGACGCAGCGATCGGGACCCGACCGGCCCCTCTCGTCTATCGCTTAGCACGTTCACTTGCGACGCGCGGTGCGACTCAGGGCCTGAAAGCGCGAGGGAGGTGCCAGGTGGGCGCGCACCGTTTCGAAGATCGGACTCGCCTGCGCCGGTTGCTGGACGTGGCGACCCACGGCGGCTGCGACCAGTTGTGCCATTTCCAGCGGCACGGGCACCGTCGCCTCGGGCCAAAACGCCAATGCGAGCGAGCCAAGTCGGGAAGCGCTATCCACATGCGGCAACACCTCCTCGTAGGCCAGCTTTTGCGCCTCATTTTCTGACGGTGCGTGGTTCGGCGCGATGACCTGGCGGCAAGCGGTCTGCCGCGTACTCTTGAGGTAGGCGCTATACGCGGTCAGGCACCCGGCATACAGCGAGCGATGGCGCAACGCATCCGACCCTTGATTCTGGCCGACCACATGCTCGACCACGGCAACGGAGAACCGCACCGGGAGGCGCCGGATCAAGGTAGCCAGGGTGCTTTCCGCCGCGCCGAGATCGCGCTCGAGCGGAAGGCCCAGCTGCGGTGCCACGCCATGGATCCAAGACGCGCCGCCCTTAGGGGGGATAGTGAGGGCCATCGTATCGCTGCGCTGCTCACGCAAGGCCGTGGCGGTCTGGGTCAGCATGGTCCAGGCGGCAGGGACGGTGGGCCAGCACAGGATCTGAACGAACACTTGCTTGTCCCTGGTGACCGCCTCGTATTCGCCAAGGAACGCAATCTGCTCAGGGCGTAATCCGGCCATCGCTTGAGAAGCGCTTTTCCCCGTGGGCGCGGTCGATCGCGGCGACACGGCGGTGGACTTAGCGGCCGCTGACACGGCGGCTCCCTTCCTCGGTCGACACCACATCCGACGATGGTTCGTCCTCGGCATGCCACGGCTGCCCTGAGGTGCGCTCGATGTACTCGCGAATGAGTCGGCGCACCACCTGCGACGGCGTCGCGTCTTCATTGGCACACAGGCGTTCAAAGACCGCCTTCTTGCGTGGGTCGATCAGGATGGTCAGGCGGGCCGTGCGGCTCTCGATGGGCATACAGCGATATCCAGCGTTACATGCAATGCGTATTACATGATAATAGCATGATCATCCAAGTCGCTTCGCAGGGGGAACGATGGACGCGGAAAATGTCCGCAAGTACCTGCGGTTGTACGTGCCAAAGCTGGTCACGGTGCTACGTGAGGGCTATGGCTGGCGGGACCTGCGCAGCGACGCGATCGCAGGGCTGACGGTCGCCATCGTGGCGTTGCCGCTGGCCATGGCGCTAGCGATCGCCAGTGGCACCACGCCCGAGAAAGGGCTTTACACCGCCATCATCGCGGGCTTTCTGATCTCGGCATTGGGCGGCTCGCGCGTGCAGATTGGCGGACCGACGGCGGCATTCATTCCCGTGGTGTTCGTCGTCATCCAGAAGTTCGGTTTCGGTGGACTGATCCTGTGCACGCTTCTGGCCGGCCTGATGTTGATCGGTGCGGGCCTTTTGCGGCTGGGCACGCTGATGAAGTACATGCCACAACCGGTGATCACGGGCTTCACCGCAGGCATCGCGGTCAGCATCTTTTCCAGTCAGGTCAAGGACGCGCTCGGACTGACCATGGCGACCTTGCCCGCCGATTTTGTTGGGCGTTGGGTGGCTTATGCGCGTCACCTGTCGACGACACAACCCGCAGCGCTGGCGCTCACGCTGGTGAGTCTGGCCGTGATCGTGGCGATACGTCGTTGGCGTCCGGTCTGGCCCAGCTTCCTGATCGCTTTACTGGTATGCACCGCACTCAGTGTGGGCTTCGCCTTGCCGGCGGAGACGATTGGCAGCCGTTTCGGCGGATTGCCTTCGAGCCTGCCGATCTTCGATGTGCCACATATTCCATTCGAGCGCACACGCGAGCTACTGCCCAGTTCGTTCACTATCGCCTTCCTCGCGGGCGTGGAATCGCTGCTATCCGCCGTGGTGGCGGATGGCATGATCGGCAGTCGGCACCGGTCCAACGGTGAGTTGGTTGCGCAGGGCATCGCCAATGTCGGCTCTGCCTTGTTTGGTGGTCTCCCCGCCACCGGCGCCATTGCGCGCACGGCGACCAATATCCGCGCCGGCGGTCGAACCCCGGTGGCCGGCATAATTCACGCCGCCTTGCTGCTGGTGTTTATGCTGGCTCTGGCACCACTGATGAAATTCGTGCCACTCGCTGCCCTCGCGGCCGTGCTGCTGGTAGTGGCCTGGAACATGAGCGAGATCGAGCATTTCCGCCACACCTTGTCGGCCCCGAAAGGTGACGGATTAGTGCTGCTGCTGACCTTCGGCCTGACCGTGTTTTTCGATCTCACCGTCGCGATCGAGGCAGGCCTCGTGGTGTCGGCCTTCGTCTTCATGTTCCGCATGGCGGAAGCCGTTGAAGTCAGCGCGGGCATCAAGCTGCTGGACGAAAACGGCGACGACCGCGCCGTAAGCGACGATGCCTCACAACGCGCCCGGCTGCCGCCAGGCGTGGAGGTTTTTCAGATCAGCGGCCCTCTGTTTTTCGGTGCGGCCAACCGGCTGGATGACCTGCTCGACCAGTTTCAAAAGCTACCCAGCGTCTTCATTCTGCGCATGCGGCTGGTGCCCATCATTGACGCCAGTGGCGTCCATGCGCTGAAGACATTGCTGGAGCGATGCCGGCGACGCGGCATTGCGCTGGTTATCTCTGGTCTGCAGCCACAACCGCAACGGGTGATCGGGCAGATGGCGCTGCATCCGCGCGAGGGCGAGTTGTACTTCGTCGATCACTATGAGGCGGCTTTGGCCCTATCGAAGCAACTATGTGCTCGAGAGTAGTCGCCGCATCCTTGTCGCGATGTCCGCAGCCCAGTGTTATCCCAAGGCCTCTATCTTCATGATCCTGCCGCTCGCACATGCTCCATGGCCGATGCGGGAATCCACGTTGGACAAAAAGCGATGAGTTATGACTCCAAATAGTCGAAAGATTGAAGCACTGCGTCAGCGCATTCCGTCGTTCACTTGCATCGTCGGTTGCCACGACTGTTGCGGGCCGGTAACAGCATCCGCGGAAGAAGTGGCGCGGCTGCCGATCAAGACCGAGGCCGAGCATGCCGCCGCCCTGGCCGAGCTGAGCTGCCCTTATCTGGGCAAGCATGGCTGCGAAGTCTACGACGAACGTCCGCTTATCTGTCGCTTGTTCGGAACAACACCACGATTGCTTTGCCCGAACGGCAAGCGGCCGGTGTATATGATCGACACGAAGATCGAGGACGAGGTCCATCAGTTCCATGCGCACACGCGGCAAGTGCTGTTGTAGACAGGACAGCCATCTAAGCGCGCATGGTGCCGCGGTCCCGTTTTTGAACCGCGTCGATGCCGCGCAATTCGTTCTGGATTCCGAAGCGCGCTTAAGAAAAACGGTGTCAGGGGAAAAACGGTGTCAGGGACAATTTGAACGGCCTGGTGGGCGCCCGACCGGTCGCACCACAGCGAAACGGCCAGTCCTGTCTTCTATCAACGAGCGGAACCTATTCGTCGCAAGCATCTTCTGCTGTTGTAGGTAGCTGCGGGTTTCCTCGATAAGACGGCAGCCGGTTGTTGCCCCGCTGCACCACGTGCTGGGGAATGCCGGCGATATCGAGACGTGGCGGTCGCGCCATGCACGATAGCGTCGCTCGTGAACCACATGTATGACGACCAGTGCAAGCTGTGTTCGGACATCTCAAGATCCGCCCTAACGTCAGAAATCGTCCCTGGCGCCTTTTTCCTGGCACCTTTTCCGCACATGTGCAGTGACTCTTCTGGCAGCCATGCTAGATGGTCGTCTGATCAATGCCATATCGTATTGCAGCCTTGAGTGTCTCTATCCTTATATCGCTCAGCGCTTTGAACTTAATGCAATACCCAGTTATTTTTGCCTTACCGAGGTCCTTTCCATACGCCTGCGCCAAGTATTTCCTGTCTTCGATTCCAAGAATGTAGACGGAAATTCCCGTTGTGTTTGCGCTGATGCCAATCTGGTAGAACTCCCTGGTATTTCCGTTAGCGTACTTAATCGTCTGAGTTCCATACCCTACGTTAGGGTTGGAAACGGTTTTGCCTGAATCGTCTTTGCCATCCAGGAACCACAATCTGCACTTCGGCATTAAATTCAGAATGATGCGGTGCAGCTCCTCCATATCGCTGCGCTTTGGTTCAGGCTGAGCGGCGATATATGCTTTGATTTGTTCGTCAATGCTCATACGGGCCCCCATCCTTATGGGGCCGCCGTTCCCTCGCCCCTATGATCAGGAGCCAGAGCATGGCGGCAAGCTCGGCCAGGAACACCGGCTGGAGGTAGAGGAAGAGATTGTCCTGGTAATCCGGAGCGAGGAACCAGGCCACACTTAAAGCTACCCAAGCGACACCGTCAAGCAGGAGCCAGTATCCGAGCCAACGCGGCAAGAAGCCTGAGCTCACGACCAACGATCCAAAAGGCAACAGCCACAATCCCCAGAACATTTGGTTGATGCCATTCGCCTGCCCGTGCATCCGGATCAGAAGCATCCCGATAGCTGCGCGCGTGTGGTCGTCGAAGGCTGCGAACGGATCGCCGCCGCGAAAAACGAGGAGCGCGGCCGCATTGAAGAGCACAGTCACCAGGCCCAGGGAGGACGAAACGAGTACCAGGGCAACCAGTTGTCGCGCGCGGTGGCGGTCCACACTTTCAAAAAGGCGATAGAGCGCCAAGCCCAGTCCGACGAAAATGACCGCGCCCAGCGTCTCGGCGAGCATGCCCCAGCGGAACAGCGCCTCGTGGCCGAGGACACGGGCCGCCGTAGCAGCAGCGTCATTGCGCACGACCGTCCGCGACGGGACATAGAGTAGGTAGAACGGCCCCAGGGTGAAGCCCAGATACCAGAGACCCGCGATACGGGCCGTCTTCTTCGGAGTCATGATGCGAACCTCCAACGTTAGGGGCGGGTACGCGATATGGCCTACAGAAGCTTGGGCAAGAGTATGGCCAAACCACCCCGCCGGCTCCAGCGGCGACGCTGAGCCAAGGGCAGCGCGTCCGTCGCCGGCTTGGCGCCTGGACTTATCAAAGAAGAATCGTGCCTGGGACAATTTGAAGGGCCTGGTGGGCGGCCGACCGGTCGAACCACAGCGAAACTGCCCGTCCCGCTCTCTACCCACGAGCGTCAGAAATTGTCCCTGGCATCTTTTTCATTTCGTTTGGGCAGCACTCTGCGCTGGTGCCCGCTTGGTGCCCGCTCCGATATTTTTGCTCTAGGGCCGATGCCTACTCAGGTGCTATGACGCCTAACCTTCGGCCCATCTATCGCGGACGATCCGCAACCAGCTTCACTCGCCTGTGCATCTGAAACGCCTGGATCCCCTCTTCCGGCACCCAGTCGTCAAGCTCTGCAAGCAAATCACTCCGACTTCGCAGTGCGCCGCCGGGAACTCACTGGTGCGGTGGTGGCAGCGGCCGCAGGCTTGCACGACTGTCCCGTCGCAGAGCAACAGTTCTCGGTCAGGAAGCTCACCAGATCGTTCATCGCTCCGAGGACCGGGCTGTAATAGATGAACCGACCATCCTGCCGACTGTCGATCAACCCCGCGTTTGACAGCTCCTTCAAATGAAAGGAGAGCGTGGCATTCGGAACTCCAAGCTTCTCGGCAATCGCGCTCGCAGCCAGGCCATCAGGTGCATGCTCGATGAGGAGGCGATACACCGCCAGTCGGGATTCTTGAGCGAGCGCCGATAAGACGGTGATAGCTTGTTTGGTCTGCATGGATGATTTCGATCTTAACAAGTCGGCCGCCCGGTCAGTTTATGAGAGATGACTCGCTCGTGGGTATCAGCCCGATGCGGAAATGGCACCACTTCGCGCGATCGCGTCAAGCTGACTGGTGAGTGCCAGGTGATCCAAGGCTTCAATCCGCAGGTTCATCAACAAGCTGATGCGCTGCTGTAACAGACTTCGAGCGAGAAGAAACGCCCTGTATACAGTATCGCTGTCCCCTGCCACTTTGGCTGGATCAGGGATGCTCCAGTGAGCCGTGATTGGGGCACCGGGCCACGCCGGACAGACTTCGCCGGCAACCTGATCGCATACCGTAATAACGAAATCCATCACGGGCGCACCCGGGCGGGTGAATTCCTCCCAGCTCTTGCTGCGCAGACTCTCCGTCCGCAGATCGACCGCTTGAAGGACTTCCAGCGTTTGCGGGTAGATAAAGCCCCTCGGATGACTACCGGCGCTGTAGCCGTTGAATCGACCCTCGCCAAAATGATTCGTGATCGCCTCGGCGAGGATGCTGCGGGCTGAATTGCCGGTGCAGACAAACAAGATGTTGTAGTGACCTTGCATCGATCTCTCCGTTCAAGCCGGTTGTGTGTCGCTTACTGGGATCTCGCGAGCCGCCGATACCGCCGCCTCCTTGGTGGCCGTCCTAGCTGGGGTCACACGACATCCTCGTTCTCGTCCTCATCCGTAAGTTCACCAATGTGATCGAGCGAACGCTTCAAATCTTCTGCAGCCATCGTCTCGACGGGGAGGTTCATGAGTGCCATCAAGCGATAGGTGATCAAGGTATGCGCACGACGAAAGGCTTCGCTAATCGCCACCGGATCGCCCTTGATTGCAGCCGGATCAGGCAGGCCCCAATGTGTGCGTACGAAATCCCCAAACAGCACAGGGCATGGCTCGTTGGCAGCGCTGTCACATACCGTGATGACGATGTCCAGGGGCGGCGCATCCTCACCAACGAATCGGCTCCAAGATTTGCTCGCCAGGCCGGCCGCGGGGATATCTGACGTGGCCAACTCCGCCAAGGCATACGGGTTCACTTTTCCGGTCGGCTGACTACCCGCGCTGAAGGCTTCAAACCGCCCGTTGCCCAAGTGATTGAGCGTCGCTTCCGACAGGATGCTGCGGGCCGAGTTGCCCGTGCAGATGAACAAGACGCGACAGGGATTCATGGCAGTGTTCATTAAGTTGACTTCTATGTTTCCATAATGGTGGAATTATAGAAACAAGACAATATGGCACCGATATGACGATCCGCGACCTACCCCACATTGCGGCCGACCTGCTGGACACGCCAAGCCTGGACAAGCTGTCTTTGCCGAGCGGTGCCAGCCACCCGCCACGCATCCTGATTCTCTATGGATCGCTTCGACCACAGTCGTTCAGTCGCAAGCTGGCGCTGGAGGCAGAGCGCATCCTCCGGCAGTTCGGCGCTGAAACGCGAGTATTCGACCCGCACGAACTGCCTATCCTGGACAGCGTCCCGGCGACCCACCCCAAGGTGCAGGAGCTGCGGGCACTATCCCAGTGGTCAGAAGGCCATGTCTGGGTCAGTCCGGAGCGCCACGGCACGATCACAGGAGTCTTCAAGAACCAAATCGACTGGCTTCCGCTGGAAGACGGCAGCGTACGACCGACCCAAGGGCGGACTCTCGCAGTGATGCAGGTCTGCGGCGGCTCGCAGTCATTCAATGTTGTGAATGCTCTCCGAGTGCTGGGACGCTGGATGCGCATGGTGACCATCCCGAACCAGTCGTCCGTCGCCAAGGCGTGGCAGGAATTCGACGACAACGGTCGCATGAAGCCGTCCCCGTTCTATGACCGCGTGGTCGACGTCATGGAGGAGCTGTTCAAGTTCACGTTGATGGTGCGTGATCGCAGTGATTACCTGGTCGACCGCTATAGCGAGCGCAAGGGCGCTGCAGAAGCCCGCGCATTGGCAGTTGCAGCGGGCGCCATCGAATCGCCGGCGTTGAGTGACATCACGCCCACCGCACCAACAGCCTCGACCATGCAGCTGACAAGCTGCTGCACCAGCGGAGCATGCTGATCATGACGAACACATCGACCATGCCGGTCACGATCTATCACAATCCCGAATGCGGCACTTCGCGTAATACGTTGGCCCTGATCCGGCATGCAGGCATTGAACCGACCATCATCGAATACCTGCAAACGCCACCTGATCGGCAACAGCTGCTCGCTTTGATAGCGGATGCAGGGCTGACGCCGCGCCAGGCAGCTCGTGAAAAGGGCACACCCTTCCACGAACTAGGACTCGACAATCCCGCTGTGGACGATCAAGCGGTTCTAGACGCCATGCTGGCGCACCCCATCCTGATCAATCGGCCATTCGTCGCAACCCCGCTGGGTACGCGATTGTGCCGCCCGTCCGAGGTGGTGCTCGACATTTTGCCGCCGATCACCCAACCGTTTACCAAGGAAGACGGTGAAGTGGTTGGCGTACCCGGCGCTGCAACACCTCGCTCGCTGTAATCACACTGCTGACGGAACTGTGATGAACCTTTCGCGCAAATTGCTCGCTGAGTTTCTTGGCACGGCGTTGTTGCTGGCAACGGTCGTTGGCTCAGGCATCATGGGGGTCGCCTTGGCGAATGGAAATAATGCCATCGCCCTACTGGCGAATGCGGGCGCAACAGCAGGCGCGCTATATGTGCTCATCGTCGTCTTTGGCCCCATTTCCGGGGCCCATTTCAATCCGGCCGTCACACTGGTCATGCGTCTGCGCGGCGAGATAGGAAGCCGAGACGCAGCGGCCTACGTGGCCGTGCAGATCATTGCGGCCGTCCTCGGCGTCCTTCTGGCCCACTACATGTTCAACCTGCCGCTCATTCAACCTGGCATCCACGTCAGGACCGGTTCGGCACAGTGGGTGAGTGAGGCCGTGGCAACCTTTGGCTTGTTGCTGACCATACTTCTTGGGGTGCGATACAGGCCGTCCGCCATTCCGGCCTTGGTGGCGAGCTACATCTTCGCTGCTTACTGGTTCACCGCCAGCACGTCGTTCGCCAATCCGGCCGTGACCATCGCACGCTCGTTAACCCAGACGTTTGCTGGCATCCGCATGGGAGACGTCTTTGGATTCGTAGCTGCCCAGCTTGCGGGAGCACTGCTTGGATACGCGGCCACTTATCTGCTCCAACCGTCGTCCACCGCGACGCTTGCGACCGGCAAGAATCTGTCGAGCGAGTCTGTTTGACGTTGAAGCCCAACACGGCTTTGCGGTGCGCATGAGCCGGAGTTGACGGCCCCTGGACGAGCAAGGCCGGTCCAAATGCCGCCGCGGCGAAACGGCGTCCCCCTTTGTCGGTCCCCCTTTGTCGAGATCTACAACGACCGACGCGGGGCTACTCAAAGTCGTGACGGGCGCTTTCGCGTGCTTGTGATTGGCGGATAGGTAACGACTAGGAAACTTGAGTTAGGGTATCGATGACTGCATGGATGTGCCGTTCCTGGCGCCGCGTCGTGTCTGGCGCCTGGGCAGTGCACCGGAGTGCTTCGACTAAAATTTTCCGCGGCAGGTCAAGCTTGAAGTGAATTCGATTGTCCGCGCACTTCTTGTTGAATTCCCCTACTTCGTAATCATCAGCTGATCGTAGGTCGAGCCAAGTGGGTTTCATCAATGGGCCACCAAGCTGCTCGCCTAGAAAGAATCCAGGACAAGGATCGCCGTGATAACAAGTAGGTTCCTGGGGGCGACCATTCTGCCGACTGGTCAGCAGCCGATAGACGATATCGTCATTGGCTGGCGCCGCGACGACTAGAAAAAACTTCGGTTGGAACTTGCCGTTTGCATCGACGTAGTAATCTTCGTGGACATATATTTGTCCATGCCGCACCGCCATCCGCGTCCCCCAATACCAACTAAATGTTGATCCGCGAATATTCGTCCGCAGTCTCTAAGACTTGTTCGCGATTGGGGGCGTTACCAGGGACGGCGAGTGTGTACGGAATTGAATTGTCATTTCCAGGCTTAGCCCATACCTTCGCCCAAGCGCCATTTGCGACATGGGTGGCCTTCACCATTGGAACTGACCTTGCGTCCCTGTATTGCTCAGCGAGTTGATGCATTAAGCCGAGTTCGCGCTTCGTGAAGTTATCTTCATCGAAGTCTTTGGTGGCACGCACGAGCTGCATGGTGTAGTCGCCCGTCTCGACGCGCTTGATCTCTAAGGCATCGGCAAAGTCTTGCCTCGGCTCGCTCCATTCTTCGTAAAGCGCACGCGGGACCGGGCCGTTTTTCCAGGCCTGATAAGAAAGTCCGGTCACAGCCCTACCCGTCTGAGCAAAATGCTCAAAGTCGAGTAGATAAAGCAATTTGAATAGCTTGATCTTGCCGCAGTGTTTCGTGTTCTTAGCGAAGAACACCATTGCGTTGATCAGCTTGTCGCGTTCATGTGATACGCGCATATGGGCTGTCCAGTCCCCCGGGCACTCTCAGAGTATGACCGAGCAGCCCTGAACACAAGCGAAAATTATCGATAACTGAAAGGCTTACGGACCAGCAGGAGCCACCCTAGTCCCAAACCCCGCTCTCTTCACCTTCGCCGCCATCACCGACGAGCCGCCGGCCACGACCGCTGCATCGTCCCCATCAAGCTCGAGCACGTCGATGTCTTGCTGAGCCCCGACCCGAACAGCCTGGAGGCGCTATACGCCATCCTGGACCACCGGGCACGACCGTACTACCAACATAAACTGCCGGCTTAGGGCGAACTATCGCTTAGCTGCGGGTCCCCTTGATAAGATCGCTGGGTAACGCCCCGTCAAAAAGGGAGCGGTACGCTGACGCCCGAGCCGTCGAGTCCGAACCGAGCACGAAGTACCCGACATATGGCGTCAGCAAGGCGAAGCGGCACCCCTGTAGATAGCCGACGCCAACAACAGCAAAACCCCACACGAAAGCTAGCTTCCGCACCACGCAAAACGCAGCGCATCTCAAGCCATGCGCGGGACTTCTCCGGACGGACACGGCTTACGCCGCATGCGAAGGTCCGTGAGTCGGCGGTTGCGACGTATCGAAATCTGCCCGCCGACGCTTTGCTTCATCGCAAGTGAAATAGCGCGGGCCGAAAGGGCTGGAACCCAGACGACCCGCTGACCACAACCAACTAGTTAGGAGTTGATCATGGCTACGGTCGAGCATACGACAGCCGCACGTCCCTTCGCGCCCAACGGCGTCACCCGCCCCACCAATCCACTCGGCCGTCCGTTCTGGACGTTGTCGCTCGCCAAGGACGGCGACAAGTTCCGCTCCGCCCGTATCGCGGGGTTGTGCATGGGCATCCAGGCGGTGACGCGCATCCTGGCCAATAGCGACACCTTCCGCGTGATCCAGTCGAAATGCGATGAGATGGAACCCGGCAAGTGGCCCTTGGATAGCGAGGTCAGCGAGGGCTTGTTCGCTGCACTCTACTTCCTCAGCGAACAGGCGGAGCTCGCCTGCAAGCTGTCCCTGGAGGAACTGGGCTTCGAATAGGATTGGATGCTCGCAAATAGCGGCGTACTTTCCGGCGAGAGGCTTCCCGCGCGAACACTACTTGTCGGCGACCGCCCCATCTGCTTGCGCGATGGTGGCGGTGGAAGGCGCTGCCGTGGCCTGCAAGCGCTTGGCCACGGCAGCGGCTTCGCGCATGACACGCAGCATGTTGCCGCCGGCCAGTTTGCCGAGCTGCTCGTCGGTCCAGCCGCGTCGCGCCAGTTCCTCGAGCAGGGCCGGATACCGATCGACGCCTTCCAGGCCTTGCGGCGTCTCGGGAATGCCGTCGAAATCCGAACCGATGCCGACCGAGTCGATACCGGCCACCTGGCGTATGTGTTCGATGTGATCGGCCACCATCGCCAGCGTGACCACGGGCTTGGGGTGCTGACGATCCCATTCGGCCAAGGCCGCCTTTGCACGCTCAGGCTGGCCGATGTAGAGACCGGCATAAGGAGGTGCATTGAAACGCGCCTGCTCGGCGGCGCGATCGGCTTCCCAGCGGTTGCGCTCGGCCGAGACATAGGTGCTTGCGAACGTCGCCATGACGATGCCGCGATTGTGCGCCACCATCTTCAGCACGTCGTCCGGCACGTCGCGCGGATGGTCATTCAGTGCGCGGGCGCCGGAGTGCGAGAACATCACCGGCGCCACCGACGTATTCAAGGCATCGCGCATCGTGTCCGGCGATACGTGGCTCAGGTCGACCAGCATGCCAATGCGGTTCATCTCATGCACCACGGCGCGCCCGAACGGCGTCAGGCCATGGTGCTTCGGTGCATCCGTGGCCGAGTCGGCCCAATCATTGTTCAAGGTGTGGGTGAGCGTCATATAGCGCGCACCGAGCAAATACATGTCGCGCAGTACCGGCAGCGAGTTGCCGATCTGGTGACCGCCCTCGATGCCGATCAGTGAGGCAATGCGGCCGGCCTTGTGTGCGCTCACGATATCGTCAGCCGAATAAGCCATCTGCAAATCCTGCGGATAACGCGCAACCATCGTGCGGACGATGTCGATCTGCTCGAGCGTCATCTTCACCGCCTCCGCTCCGGTGACCGTGGGCGGAATCCACACGGACCAGAACTGGCCGCCGACGTGGCCCGCACGCAGGCGCGGAATGTCGGTCATCAGCGGAGTCGGCGTTTCGCCGTCCTTGGCCTTTAGCGGCAGGTTCGCCGTATTGGCGCTCAGATCCACGCCTGCCGCGTTGCCGAACAGGGTCCGGATCGCCCAGGGCAGGTCATTGTGCCCATCGATCAGCGGCGTGGCGGCCAGCACCCGATCCGTGCGCGCGGCCAGCGCTGCGTCGCTCGGTGCGGCGGCGCGAGACGACCCGCACAGCATGAGCGCAACGGCCATGGCCGTCTGGACAGAGAGGGATCGCGCAGTCAGTTTCATGGCGGGTGTCTCGCAAGAAGATGGGTATTCGATGTTGATGAGGCTTAGGCGTCAGAGGATAGCCGTAGCGCCGCGTCGAGCAGTTGCTCGAATGCAGCACCGCCGCGCATGGGGTCGGCGACCGGCAGGCCGAGCCGCCTGCTCTCGGCCAGCAACAGCGCCTGCGCCGCATCGGCATCCAGCTTGCCGGTATTGAGGCTTACTCCGGCGCAGCGGATCAAGGGATTGGTACGCCGGCCAAGCCGGATCGTGAGGTCGATCACTTCCTCGATCTGCGGCAGTGGAAACTCCGGATAGCCGAGCATGTGCCGACGCCCAGGTTCGTGGCAGACGACGAAGACATCGGGCTGGCTGCCATGCAGCAAGCCGAGCGACACGCCTGCATAGGCTGGATGGAACAGCGAGCCCTGCCCTTCAATCACGTCCCAATGCTGTGGCGACGCCGCGGGGCTGAGCAGTTCGGCGGCGCCTGCCTCGAAGTCGGCAATCACCGCGTCCATCGGGATGCCGCCACCGGCGATCAGGATGCCGGTCTGGCCGCTGGCGCGAAAATCGGCGTCGACGCCACGCGCAACCATGGCCCGCGCCAGCGCCAGCGCGGTGTATTTCTTGCCGAGGGCGCAGTCGGTGCCGACCGTGAGCAGCCGCTGGCCTGAACGCTTGCGTCCGGATGCCACGGGTATGTCGCGTGGCGGCGTGCGGATGTCGATCAGGCGGCGGCCGAGGCGCGTCGCGGTCGCCGCGAGCAGCGGGATGTCGGCCAGCCGCATGTGCATGCCGCCGACCAGGTCGAGCCCGGCCTCACGCGCCTCGATCAGCGCCGCCATCCAGCTGTCGGGAATGAAGCCGCCGGCATTCGCCACGCCGATCACCAGCCCTCGTGCGCCGCGCGCCCATGCCTCGGTCGGCGTGAGCGTCGGCAGTCCGGTGCTGACCGTCGCGCCACATGACCATTCGCCGACGCAGCGATCACCTGCCCAATCGCGCAGCCCGAATGCGGTCTTGGCATAGCCGGGTTCGCTCGTGTCGCCCAGAAAAAGCAGATAGGGTTGCGGCAACCTGCGTACCTGCGCATCCGTAGAAGAATAAGGCGTATCCAAGCAAGCTTGTTCCTGATGATGTCTGGACCGATATCGCATCGACGTCAACGCGAATGGCGGCCGAGTGGGCATGTCTACTTCGACGCGTGGACCGGTGTGAAGCGCAGATCCTGGTAGTCCCAGCTGAAATCGGCGATCGGCGAGATCGCTTTCATGGTCATCTGTTCGATGCTGCCGTCCGGCTTCAACGCAAAAGTGACGTAGGCGTCCTCCACGTCCGGCATGCTCCAGTGCGTGCGGAACGTGTCGTACTGCACATGCTCCAGCGTGCCATGCATACCGGGCGAGTGATCGAAACTGAGGGTCAGTGCGCCCTTGCCGTCCCGGCCGAGCGTTGCGGTGCCGTACCAGGGATCACGGTAGACCCCGATGTAGTCGGACAACGGCAGCGATGGCCCGCGTTCCACATGCGTGGCTTTTGCAGGTGATTTAAGCGCGGCCACGGCGTCGGCGTTGATCCCGTCGAACACCTGTTTGTAGCTGGCGATCCAGTCTGGCGAAGGCAGGCCGAGCAAGGTATCAAGCAGATGCTCGCGCACGGCGAACAGCGTGCCGACATCTTCGGAGTTGAGCATGATGGCGAATGCCGCGTGCTTTTCCGGAATGATCACTACCGCCGAGACACCACCCAGCACGCCGCCGAGGTGGGTGATGATCTTGTGCCCGCGATAATCCTGCACCTCGAAGCCCAAGGCGTAGGCCTCGAATTGCGGCTGCGCCAGCGCCAGCGGTTTCGGCGATGCGGAAATCGGAATGAGTGTCTGTGGCGTCCACAGTATCTGCGCCGCCGCCTCGCTGAAGATCTGCCTGCTCTTGTCCAGCTTCCCGCTGTCAAGTTGCAGGCGCAACCAGGGCCCCATGTCCGCCGCGCTCACCTGCAGCGCTCCAGCTGGCGCGAACACCTGGCCGGTCATCACCGTTTTGAGCACCGACTGTTGGCCGACGCCGCGTACCGCCGTCGTGTTCTTTGCATGCAACGACGCCTGGTCGGCGGTGCGCGTGTCAATGCTGACCTGCGTGTCATGCATCTGCAGCGGATCGAGGATCTGCTGCTGCACGAAATCCTCCCAGCGCTGGCCAGAGACGGCCTCGACCAGTGCCCCGGCCACGATGTACAGCACGTTGTCGTAGTCATAGCCGCCGCGAAACGAACGAGCTGGCTTCAGATAGCGGATGTCGTGCACGAGCTGCGCACGCGAACGGTCGGAAGTCGGAAACATCATCAGATCGCCCTCGCCCAGCCCCAGGCCGCTGCGATGGACGAGCAGATCGGTCACGGTCATCTCGCTGGACGCATAGGCGTCGTACATGCGAAAACCCGGCAGCTTGTCGACCACACGGTCGTCCCAACGCAGCTTGCCCTGGTCGACCAGGATCGCCAGCGCAGCCGTGGTGAAGGCCTTGGTGTTGGAGCCGATCGGGAAGATGGTGTGCGCATCCACCTGCGCCGCATCGCCGAGCTTGCGCACGCCATACGTGTGCGTCGTGACCGTGTCGCCATCGACCACCGTCACCGCCATGCCTGGCGTGTCGAACGTCTGCATGGCCTTGTGCGCGAAGGCGTCGAGCTCCGGCGTCGACACGGTCGACGGCGACGCTGATGCCAAGGCACACCACGATACCAGCAGGGCCACGCAGGCACCCGGACGCCAGCGCCTCGTCATGGTTCGCGAGGCGGCATTTTCACCGGAACGGCGGATCATCAAGAACACTCCCCTTATGTGGACGCTGCCGAGCAACCCGCATCGTTCGACATGACGCAGGTGTCAGGCTTTGGGCTTGCCGCGCGGCTTGCTGGCGACCGTCTTGCGTGACTTACCGGCCTGGCTGGGTTCGCGCTTCTCCAGCGCCGGCGCTTCGACATAGCCGACCAGTTTTTGCCGCAGCTGCGTGATATCACCGATGCGATCGAACATGTCGCCCTGTTCGCGGGTGACCGCGCCGATCAGCAGGCTCAACAGGCTCGTCGCCGCCGTGAAGTTGTGCCAGGGCCGCGTCAGGTCGGCTGGCAGCATCAAGACATGGCTGGTGAGCTGGCGTGCCCAATAGCACTGGCTGTCGGTGATGATGACCAGCGGGATGCCGCGTGCGGCCGATTCCTCGGCCAGAATGCGGAAATGCCGCGAATAACGCCGAAAGTCGATCAGCAGCACGCAACTCTTTTTGGTCGAATCGAGCAGCAGATCGGTATAGGCGCCGTCCAGGCCTTCGTGGAAGATCGTGCGCGGCTTGACGTGCTGCATCAGGCTGGCAAAGCCGAGGCCCAGGAAACGGCCCTGGTGGAAACTGGCGACCGAGACCCGGTCGGCGTCCACCAGCAGCTTGACGATAGCCTTCCATTCCGGCGTGCGGGCCAGCCCGTGCGCAATTGTGATGCCGTGGATCTCGGCCTTGAGGCTCTCGGACATCGTGGCGGAATCGCCCGCCTGGTCCGGATTCTTGTACAGCTGCAACCAGGGCGCGTCGCTACGCAGTTCTTCCTTGAGATCGTTCAGGCCCGCATAACCCAGGTTGTGCAGGAAGCGACCGACCGTCATGGGGCTGACGCCCACGCGCTGTCCCAGCGAGGCGGCCGTCTCGAACGGGATGCCATTGAGATTGTGCAGCAGGTAGGTGGCAATCTTCTGCTCGGACGTGGTGAACGTGTTCCAGCCGTCTTTAAGCTTTTTCTGCAGATCCTTGATCATCGGCACTCGCTCATCGGGCCAGCACCGTGGTGCTGCCGGCTTGTCCATGTTGCCCCACGCCGCTGTGGCGGCGATTGAGCATATACAAAAGCACGGCGGATAGCCCCGCGACCGCACCGATCAACACGAAGAACGCGCCGTGGCCCATGCGGCTCCACAAGGTACCCAGCGCGCCGGCCAGCAGGTTGCCGAAGAACCCGGCAAAGAACCACGTGGCGATGCTGGTGGCGCGAAAGCCGTCCGGCGCCATGCGCCCGAACAGGGCCAGTCCGGTCGGCAGGATGTACAACTCGCCGATCGTGAACACTACGAACCACACGAACAGCCAGATCCAGCTGGCCCGAGTGCCATGTGCATCGCTCCATGCCGCGATCAGGCCCAGCGCCACATAGGACGCCGCCACGATCGCTGCACCGAAGGCCATCCTGCCCAGCAACGGCGTCACGATGCCGCGGCGTGCCAGTCGTGCCCAGCGCGCCACCAGCACCGGCGTCAAGGCGAACACCGCCAGCGAGTTGACCGACTGGAACCAGGTCATCGGTATCGTCCAGCCCGGTGCCAGCACCCGATCGATGCCAGTGTCGGCCCATAGTGCAATCGTATTGCCGTTCTGCTCGTAGGCACCGCGGAAAATCACCACGATCGCGGCAATGCCGATCAGCAGGCCAAAGCGTTCGCGCGCCGCCCGGTCCATCGGCGGGCGCACCGCACGGGTCGCCGCGCCAAGCGCCGGTTCGGCCGGCAGGTAACGACGCCCGCCCAGATAGATCACCAGCGACAGCAACATGCCGATGCCCGCCGCCGCAAACCCCCAGTGCCAGCCAAACGCCTCGCCCAGGGTGCCGCATACCAACGGCGCCAGGAAGCCACCCAGGTTAATGCCGACGTAGTAGATGTTGTACGCGCTCTTGCTGCGCTCATCGCCTGCGCGATACAGCCCTTCGATCTGGCTGGCGAGGCTGGGCAGAAACAGGCCGTTGCCCAGCGCGATCATGCACAACGCCGGATAGAACAACGCTTCGGACGACATCATGAAATGCCCGAGCGCCATCATCGAACCGCCGATCACCACGGCGCGTCCCTTGCCCAGCCAGCGGTCGGCAAGCATGCCGCCAAACACCGGGGTGAAGTAGACGAAGGCCGCGTACACGCCATACACCACCGACGCGTACGCCTGGTCCATATCCAGGTGCTTGGTCATGTAGTAGACCAGGATCGCGCGCATGCCGAAGAAGGAGAACATCTCCCACATTTCGGTCAGGAACAGGATGGTCAGGCCGCGTGGATGGCCGAACCAGCTTTTCTCCGTTGCCGGGCTTGTTACGAAGGCAGTCATGCGGACGGGCATCCTCGCTGATGGCGCATGTTCACTAGCTCGCGGCCGACACTGGGCCACCCCAGAGCGTATCGGGACACCAGATAGTGCCATGCTCGTACACGACGGACGGCTGGTAATCGGCGACCAGGCTGATCGGACCGTCGAGGTCCACCACATCGCACAACTGGCCCACCACGAAGGAAGGTGCCATCGCCAGCGAGGAGCCGCCCATATTGCCGACCATCAAGTCGAAGCCGAGCTTGCGCGCCTCGTCGGCAATGGCCAGCGCTTCGGTGAGTCCGCCGCACTTGTCCAGCTTGATGTTGATGACGTCGACGCGGCCAACCATCTTGGCCAGGTCACTGCGATCCTGCACGCTTTCGTCCGCCGCGATGCGGATCGGTCGCTGCAGACCATCCAGCCAGGCCTCGCTGCCGACCGGAAACGGTTGTTCCACCACGTCCACGCGGGCCTCGACCAGGGTCGGCAACAGCTGCGCGAACGACTCCCGCGTGAAACCCTGGTTGGCGTCGACCATCAGCCAAACATCCGGGCGCGCCTGGCGCACGGCCAGCACGCGCTCGGCATTGCGCCCGTCATCGGTGAGCTTGAGCTTGATGGCGCGAGCCACCGCATAGGCGCCCGCTTTCTCGGCCATCACTTCCGGCTCGTCCGCACCCACCGTATAGGTAGTCAGCAACGGCTTCGGCGCAGACAGGCCGGCCAGCTGCCAGACCGGCTTGCCGGCGCGCTTGGCTTCCAGGTCCCACAAGGCGCAGTCGAGCACGTTGCGCGCACCGCCGGCCGGTAGCAGCTGTTGCAAGGCTTCGCGCGTGATGCCCGCCTCGATATGCGCGCGCAGTGCCTCGATCTGCGCCAGCATCGAGTCCGGGGTGTCCTGGTGGTAATAGACGCCTTGCGCTTCGCCACGCCCGGTCAAACCCTGAGCGTCGGTTAGCTCGACGATCAGCGCATCAAAGGCGGTGAAGGTGTAGCCGGTGATGTGGAACGGCGTATGGATCGCCCAGCTCTTGCGCGTTGCCTGCAGGCGCAAGCGCCCGTCAACATGGATATTCATGTCTACTTCCTCGGATGGAGTGCGCGGCGACGGTGCTACGCCGCCGCGCAATGAACTCAGTAATGGGCGCTGAAACTGACCAGACCGAACGTAAGGATCAGCCACACCAGGTAGATCGCCGCCAGCGCCAGCAGGGTTTCGCCGGCCAGTACCCAGCGACCGCGACGCGGCGCCATCCAGCTACGGACGGTATGCGCCACCACGGCCAGCGCACCGAGCAGGCCCAGCACGCCGAGCACGTAAAGGACGTAAAGCCACGGTGTCATCGTGCCCTGCAACAACATGTCGTCACTGATCGACGAGACCACCAGCAAGCCCATCCAGCCTGCCAAGCCCACGAACAGGGCGAGCACACCGAGTCGCGACAACAGGCGCGAACGGCGCTGCGAGGCATCCAGCGCGAGCGGACGACCATAGTGCCGACGTACCCAGGCGCCCACACCCCAGCTCAGCAGTGCGATGACCAACAGGAAGCAGGACAGCCCGGCCCACAGACCCACGGTGCCCATCGAGCGAGCGCCCGAGACGCGCTGGAACACAAACACCGGCACCTCGACGTCGGTCGCCCAGTAGGCGATGTTGCCATCCGCGTCATTGACGAACTTCAAGTGTGCATCGCCGTTGACCTGACGCCACGTCGACGGACCCACCTCGCGCCAGTACAGCGGCTTGCCCGCGTAGTTGTTCCATGCCGATACCACGATGGTGCCGTCCGGCTGCGCGGCCACGCTGGCCTGGCCGAACAGGTACAGCGGCTTCAGCGCACTGTCGTTGCGGCGGCTTGATTCGTAAGAACCGGCCACGCGCGCAGCGTCGGCCTTGGCCGTGGCCAGGGTCTCTTCTTTCGGCGCGCTGTACGGGAAGTAGCGATCCAGGAAGGACTGGAACACTGCCTTGCGGATCACGTGCGCGCCGCCTTCGTTGCCTGCGCTGTTGAACGACATGAAGACGCCAACGTTCGCGTCCAGCATCAGGTGCAGGTCGCTGTGGAACACCTCGGTATCGCCCGCATGGCCAATGATGCGCTGGCCGTGACTGTCCTCCTGGTAGAAACCCAGGGCGAAGCCACCGAGTCCCTGCGCTGCGGTGTGCTGCGGGCTGTGCATCAGCTCGGCGGTTGCCTGTTGCAGGATGCGCGTATCACCGAAACGGCCCTGCTGCAGGTGGGCGATCATGAAGTTCGCCATGTCCGTCGCCGAGCTGCTCAGCGCACCGGCAGGGGCGGGGTCGACCGGCTCGAACGGATGCGGCTTGCCGTCGGAAGCGCTCTTGTAGCCATTCGACAACAGCGACGCTAGGTGCGCAGGCAGCGGCTGCTCAAAACTGGAACGCGTCATCTGCAAGGGATCGAAGATGTGCTTCTGCACGTAGTCCTCGAAGCGCTCGCCGGATATGCGCTGCACGATATAGCCGGCCAGGCCGCAGCCATAATTGGAGTACGCCACGATCGTGCCCGGCGCAAAGATACGCTCCGGGAGGTGCGACTTCAGATATTTTTCCAGGTTCACGCTGTCGGTGGACGCCGGCAGCAGATCGCGCGCGGTGTCCTCGAAACCCGGTGTATGGGTCATGATGTTGCGCAGGGTGATCGGCTTGCCGTCACGCGGCGGGATCTTGAAATCCAGGTACTGATTGATGTCGGTGTCGAGATCCAGCTTGCCCTGTTCGACCAGTTGCATCACGGCGGTCCAGGTGAACAACTTGGACGTGGAGCCGGGACGGAACAGCGTGTTTTCCGGCGACGGTGCCCGGCGCGTCTTGAGATTCGCATAGCCGTAGCCCCGCGCGAAAATCACCTTGCCGTCCTTGACCACCGAGATCACGCCGCCGGCCACGTCGCCGCGCTCCAACGCAAACGGCACCAGACCGTCGAAGAAACTCGACAGGTCTTCACTGGTGAGCGCATGCGCCTGGTCGCTCGGATTCGTCTTGGCATCGGCCACGACGGTCGTTGCGCTGCTCGGCGCCGGCACGGCTGCCGAGGTCGCCGGGGCCGGGTTCACCGGCGCGGGCACCTGCGCTAGCGTGACGCCGGTGGCGAACGTCACGATCAATGACGCTAAAAATTTCCTGTAATGCTTCATTACGCGGATGCTCCAATAATGCCAGCGTGCGATGCTCAGAAATCGAGGCCGAGGGTAACTCCCACCGTGCGCGGTGGCACGTAGGAAGCAGCAAACGGGCTGCCCTGCGGATCGGTCGTTTCAGATGCCAGTGAGGTAATGCCGCGCTGGTTGGTCAGATTCTTGACGTAGCCCTTGATCGTCCAGTTGCCGATGTAGGTGCCCGCGTGCAGATCGATGCCGTGGTAGCCGGGCACCGAGATGCGCGGGCCGGGCACGGAGAGGAAATCGGACTCGCGCCTGCCGACGTAGTTGTAGTTGCCGCCCACGAATCCGGACCACCCTCCGCCCAGCGGGAAGTCGTACTCCGCGCCCACGTTGGCATTCCATTTCGGCACCCACGGCAGGCGATCGCCGTTGTAGCCATACAGCCCCGGCGGGGTATCCGCGGTCAGTGCCGCATCGGTCCAGGTGGCGTTTGCCGACAGCACCAGGCCTCGCACGGGCGCGTACTTCCAGCTGGCTTCCAGGCCCTGGCTCTTGGCCTTGCCGCCGTTGCTGAGGTAAGCGAAATTCGCGTTGACGGTGGTGAGCTGGATCTGGCTCCAGTCGATGTAGAACGCGTCGGCCTCGAAGGTCATGCGCTGATCGAGCAAGGTGGATTTGAAGCCAAGCTCGTAGCTGGTCAGCTTGTCCGGCGCGAAGGTCAGCGGGGCACCCAGGCCTGGCGGCACGCCCACGTTGGCACCGCCAGGACGGAAGCCCGTAGCCACACGCACATAGGCCATCAGGTTGTCGGTGAACTGGTAGCTGGGATTGAACAGGTAGGTGGTCGGCGTATCCGAGCTGCGAGTGGTGAAATCCGCCGGCCCCGTCAACAGGCCGCTGCTCACTTGCGAGTACGAGGTGCTGTCGTGGGTCTGGCGGGCGCCTACCAGCACGCTCAGCTGTGAGGTGGCATGCCAGGTCACGTCGGCGTAGCCGGCCCATTCCTTGAAGATGCCTGGGCCGATGTGGATGTCACCCAGACTGGGCAGATCGATCGGCACCCCGGTCGTCGCATCGAAGACGTTGACGGACTCATGGTTCGTGGTGCTTTCGCGCGTGTAGAACACGCCCGCGCGCCACGCCAGCATCTGGTCCGACGGTGACTCCAGCCGCAGCTCCTGGGTGAATTTCCCGAGCGTAATCGGCTGCGTGACCGAATACCCGCCATTGTCCAGGCCGAAGACGGGGTTGAGCAGCGGACCGTAAGCAGCGGTGACGTCCCCAGTCTGGTCGACTTTCTGCGAGCCGTAGCTGCTCGAAGAGACCAGCTTGGCCCAACCGAAATCGGCGTCGACGGAAAGGTCGTAGAGACGATATTGCACCGCGAGCAGGCCGGTCCCGGCGGCACGGCTCTGCTTCTGGTAGCCGTAGATGGGCTGCAGCGTGGCCGGATCCACTTCCACGCCGGTGTTGGCGAGGCCGTCACCCCGGAGGTTCTGGGCCAGCGCCGACAGGCGCACCGACACCTTGTCCGTGGGCGTCCAAAGCAATTGCGCCCGGCCGCCGCTGACGTTGGACTCGTTGACTTCCTTTTGGCCGGTAAACACGTTGTCGATGTAACCGGGATCATCGCGGTCGTAGGCGTTGACGCGCAGCGCCAGCTTGCCCTCCACCAGCGGCAGGTTGAACATGGCGCGCTCGGCAAAGCCGCTGCCACCACCATCCACACTGGTGTAGTCGACCGAAGCGCGACCGAACATGCGCGTGGAGTCCGGTGGCGCAGTAACAAATTTCACCAGGCCACCCAGCGAGTTCGAGCCGTACAGCGTGCCCTGCGGGCCGCGTAGCACCTCGATGCGCTCGATATCGGCCGGATCGATATCCGGTGTCAGCAGACTGCCCGCGGCATACACGGTGCTGGAACCATAAGGTGCATCGTCGATATACGTGCTGACGCTCGCGTTGGCCTGCGAGCTGCCCGACGTAATGCCGCGCAGTACCAACTGCGTCTGCCCCACCGAGGTGGAAATCAGGTTGAGTCCGGGTATCTGGCTGGCGTAGTCGGCGAAGCTGTTGGAGCCCTGGCGACGGAGGTCGTCGCCGGAAAGCGCCGAGACCGCCATCGGCACGACCTGCAGGCGCTCCTCGCGCTTGTTGGCGGTCACCATCACGGTGCCCAGACTGATGGGCGCCGTGTTGCTGGATGCGGGCTGCGGATTCTGCCCCCCTTGTGCCCCAGCATCCGTCGCGGCCACCTGGCCCTGTGCCGATTCACCGTTCACGACCGCCGAAGCCGCGAGATCGCCGCCAGCGGACGCCAGTGGCTGTGCCGTTGCAGCGAACGATCCAAACAAGGCGATGGCGACGGCCACACTGATACAGCGGCGCTTTTGCCGCAGTTGCCGAAATTGCATGAGGTTCTCCCCCCGGAGAATCACGTGGACAGTCCACGACACGACTGATATCTCATTATCATATGTGTGTCAATGATATTTCTATATCATACGGAACGCGGCAGCTTGCCCGATATCTGTGCAAAATCCGCGCACCGACGCTTCGATTCCGCCCCCGGTCAGAGGCGCATGCAGCAGCAAGCCCGCTCGCTGGAGAGGACCACGAAAAAGCCGGGCCTTTTTTTGCCGTCATTCCCGCGAAAGCGGGAGGCGCTTTACAACAGCGAAGCTGGTCATCCAGTGCCTTTGCTGTTCAGTCGGGCGAAAGTCGCTGGATTCCCGCTTTCGCGGGAATGACGAATCTTTAATGACGAGTTTTTCGAAGTTCCCTGGAGCGGGCTATGGGTTTGCGTCAATGCGGCGCGCGCGGCAATGCTTACGCGTCAATGGTCGAATACAGCCGCTCGGGTAGCTGGGCACGTAGCGCCACGGCGTCCAGGTGAACGAGATTCTTGTCCACTTCGAGCATCGCCCGCAGGCGGGTGGATGCATTCAGGTGCTCGCGCATCGCACCCAGAAAAGCGGGCGCAGCGATCAGCACGAAGGCATCGAACCGGCCCTCCGTGCACGCCTTGTGCAGGAACCTGGACAGTTCGATCGCGAAGATCCCCATCTCATGCGCTGTGGCCGTGGTATCCGGATCTTCGGCATGACGGCCCGGACCGAATCGTTCGAAACCGCGCCCAGGACGATCGGACACCAGTTCCTGATCCAGCATCCTTCCCTGGGGATGGATGAACGAGTCCATTTCTTCCAGCGGCCCTGTCGGCTGACTCGTCCGGAACAACCGCGCCACGGCGCGATTGGCGACCACGATCCACACGGACTTTTTCATCATGCGCTCCCAGAGAATTTCACCAGGAATGCCCTGCCGCATCAACTGCTATGCAGAGCAGGAGCCAAGCCTCGTCGGCTTTGCTGCAGCACTCAGGTTCCCTGAAAACGCGTCAAGCGGACGTGAGCAGTCCGCTTGGCGTTTCTCTCCGTGGTTAAACGCTGCGAAACAGCGTGAGCTGATCCACGATCTGCTCGCCCTCGACCTTGAGCCAGGACTCTTGCAGGACCGCATCTGTGCAGGGACCCAGCGAGCAAACGCGAATCTCGCGCTTGCTCGCTTCAGCTTTCAACATGTCGAGCACGGTCCGGAGTACGGCGCCCTTAAACGGCGTGTAGAGATAGAACACCGTGCCTTCAGACAGATCGGCTAAACGCACGTCCTGCTGAATAAACGTCACTTGCTTCAAGGCGAGCGCCTGCGCACTGCGGCGGGCGCAATCCGCATAGAGGCCTTCGATTTCGATACCGATGCAACGTGCGCCCGTGCAGATGTTTGCCACCAGGGGAACATGCCCCAGACCCGAGCCAAGATCAATCAGCACATCCTGCTCATTGAGCGCGCTGCACTGAATCAGGTCGAAGATGAAGCGCGCCGGCGTGGGCTGGTAGAACACCATTTCCGGTGCGAGCTCGGCGATGCCGCTGTCGGGCTCGTCAAACTTCAAGACGCCAGTGACAAGTGCGTCGAGATAATCGTAACCCACACCGTTCAACTGATAATCCGCGTGCACTGCCGGATCGTAAAGCTTCGCCCATTCGAGCAAGTGCCTCGCACCGTCACCGCGACGGATCTCGGCGCGGATCTCTTCATAGAGCGCATGATTAGCCGCGTCCATAAGCTCGGAAATGACTTCCACCCGACGTTTAAGCGCGGACTCCTCCGCCATCGCGGCATCGTCTTCCGGTCGCGGCTTATGAAAAAGGCAGGTTTCTATGCGATCGAGCGCTTCGATGCGCTGACGCAACTGGTCCGGCTCGTACAACGAAACATCCTGTTCCAGCTCGGCAACCAGATCTTGCAGTGCAACCTTCATTCGACGGCATTTCCTAGGTGAAACCATGCGATAGCCGCAGTGCCCTCCGTCCAGGCGTGTGAGCCTGGCATCTGCGGCATGTGTCCGTTCGATACTTAACGAACCGGGTGCCTATATTAGCCCTTTACCGGTATGGCGACGGGGAATGGCACCTTGCCCCGCCTGGTTCGACGGTTGCCGGAGCCTCGCCGCCGCAAGGCACTCGTGAAATCGTGCTGGTACGGCGCGACGAGGTGGGGCCATTGGCCCGGCTGTTGATGCGAGCATCCGGGAGGCGATTCCCCATTCAGCGAGACCGCGATGTGCAGATACCCGTGGCGGTAGGGTGAACCTATTTCCAGCCGCGGACCGCGGTAAGCAGTGCCGCACCGGCTTCGGGCAGGCTGCCCTCATTGACGATGGTGAGTGCGTCGCCCGGAGCGACGTAATTGTCATGACGCGCGAGGCGCTCCTCGATCTGCTCGGCGGTCTCGCGGCCACGCGCCATGAGGCGGCGGGCAATGCTTTCGCGGCTGGCCGTGATCAACACCGGCACCAGGTCGCTGAAGCGTGCGCGGGCCAGTGGGAAGGCCTCACGCGAACCGTTGACCAGCACGTTCACGCCCTGCCGCAGCCAGTGCTCGATCTCCTTGCCCAGGCCGCAACGCAAGCCATGCGCCTGCCAAGTGAACGCGAACAGGCCACGGCGTTCGCGCAGCTCGAATTCCTCCGCGCTCAACGCCACGTGAAGTTCGCCATTTGGCTGCGCCGGGCGGGTGATATAGCGATGCGCACACACCACCGCATGGGAAGGACCGTTGTCACGCACCCAGCCAAGCACGCTGTCCTTGTCGGCACCGGAAGGACCCATCACGTAATAGAGGCGACCCGCCGTCATGCCACGGACACCTTGCGCAATGCGAAGCGTTCCAGCGGCTCGAAGGCAGCACCAGGCGATGGTTCGACGCTCAATGTGAGTGCGTCGATACGCGCGGCGGGCAGCATGGCGGCACGCAGTGCGAGCCAGCGTTGCAGCGCACGCTCCTCGTCAACCGAGGCGGGCGCGGACAGCGTCATGTGGAAGCGGTAGCGTTCGAACACGTAGGGGTATCCGTAGCGTTGGAGGTAGTGGGTTTCGATGGCATCGAGATCGGTAGCGCGACGCTGGAATTCCGGCTCGACGAGCGGCGCCCGAAGTGGCTCGATGGCCTCGGTGCAGGCCGCTGCGAGTGCGTCCACGGCGCGACACTCGCTGACCGGCCGTAACGCAAGAAAGCCATTCAGTCGGCTGAGTCGTAGCGACAGGTTTATCGGGGCATGGGCTTGCGAGACCGCGGACAGCAGGCGACGCAAATCGCCGACATCATGGTCCGGGGACAGCGTGAACGGTGAGCGCAACGTGGCATGCCAGCTGTACCGGCGCACGTCGGCAAGCAGTGCATTCCAGCGCGGCAAGGGAATCCCGGGAATGCCATCGGGCGTTAGCTCAGCACTCAACCAGTCACGTCCCAGCGCCGCAAGCGCACTGGCCGGCGATGGGCAGAAATAGATCGCGTAGCGCATCAGTCGTTCGCCATCCGGAGGCGCTTCAGCCGATCGCTGGAGAAGTCGGTGTTGTCGATCCGCGTGCGGACATGGCACGGATCGAGCCGTCGTGCCGACGCGAGTAAGGGTTTTTGCAGGTCATTGGTGATGCCAAACTCGTTGAGCCTTCGGGTCACGGAGCGGTACGCCGGTAGAGGTCGGGGAGATTAGGAAAGCGCTGTCCCGGAAAATACGCTGTGCTGTGGTCGACAATATGACCGTCGGCCTTGGCCGGCGCGTGCAGCAGCCGCGGCCGCCGGGATGCCTTGAAGATGTCCCTGGCCAGGATGCATCCCCTCTGGCTCCACGGCACTACACCCCACTCCCGTCGTCGCTCGCCCATACCACCCGTTTCGCCTGTCTATTTACCGTCTTGGCCTCCGCACGCTCCCCTGCCGGCATGCGCCGGACCGGGAGCATAGATAACTAAACCTTTGTGACAAGACGAGGAACCCGCATGGACGCCCCCCGTACGGCGGCGTCCATGGTCGTGCGCTGCAGCGCTAGAACGAACCGAACATCGTCCCGAGCACGATGACGGCGATGAGGCCAAGGATGGCGCCGACGATACCGACCATGACGATATCGCCATAGCTCTCGCCATGCTTGGTGCCGCATACCGCAAGCAGGGTGACTACCGCGCCGTTATGCGGCAGCGTGTCGAGTGTGCCCGATCCAATGACGGCGACGCGATGCAGCAAGCCCGGGTCCATGCCGATGGCCGCCGCGCGTTCCATGTAGGTTGGACCGAGCGCATCGAGCGCGATGGTCAGGCCACCCGATGCCGAGCCCGTCAGTGCCGCCAGCACATTGGTGGCGACGGCCAGCGAGGTGAGCGGTCCGCCACCGATATTGAGCACGGCGTCGCGTACGCCGGCAAAGGCTGGCAAGGCCGCAACGACCGCGCCAAAGCCGACCAGGCTAGCCACGCTCACCGCGGGCAGTACCGCCGCGTTCGCCCCGGCATCCAGGGTCGCGCGCAATGCGGCGATCCTGCGGAAGTTCAACGCCAAAGCCACCGCAATGGCGCACGCCAATGCCGTCACCACAGCCCACACGCCACCGACCCGGGCCAGCGACGAGTTTCCCCACTGCGGCTCGTTGAGATAGCTGGTATCCAGCGCCGGGAGAATGAACAGCGACATGGCAAGATTGACGGCTACCACCGTGAGCAGCGGCAGCGCGGCGGCCAGCGTCGACGGTGCATCGGCCTGCGTGCCATGCACGATCTCGGTGGGATCGAATTCGTGCGCGGTAGTGGCACGCTCGCGCAGTGTCTCGCGCTTCGCCATGTCCTGCGGCGACAGCAGGTCGCCCTGCCCGAAACCCTCGCCCAGCCTTCTTGCCGATGCCTCCCGCCGCCTGAGCCACCACATGCCAAAGGCCATCATGATCAGTGAAGCGATGACGCCCAGCCCCGGCGCGGCAAACGGCGTGGTGCCGAAGAAAGGCATCGGGATCGCGTTCTGAATCGACGGCGTGCCGGGCAAGGCCGACATGGTAAACGTTGAGGTGCCCAGCACGATGGCCGCGGGCATCAACCGGCGAGGTATGGCGGCGGTACGGAACAACTCCTGGCCCATCGGCGCCAGCACGAAGAACGCGACGAACAGACTTACGCCACCGTAGGTAACAAATGCACCGGCCAGCACGACGGCGAGCACGGCATGCTTCTGGCCTAGCTTGCGTATCATGAAGTCTGCAATAGCCGTGATCGAACCGCTGTCCTCCATCAGCTTTCCGAACACGGCGCCGAGCAGGAACAGTGGAAAGAACTGCGCGAAGAAGGCTGCGCCGCTGACCATGAAAGTCTGCGTCCAATGAGCCAGTAGCGTTTCGCCGGCGAATAGCGCAGCAATCAATGCCGCCATCGGCGCCAGCAGCAGCACGCTCCATCCGCGAAACGCCAGCCACACCAGCAGCGCCAGACCGAGCAGGATACCTAGCAGCCCCATGACATCAGCACTCCGCCAGCAGAGCGTCAAGATCGGCCGTCGAACGGTGACCGAGGTCGTCCCCGTGCGCACGTAGGAACTCGTCCGCGCTGCGTCGCCCCTCCTCCTTCAGTAGGGTAAGAAATTCCCATTCGGCATTGAGTTTCGACGAGGCACCATACGTCTCGAGCTTCTCGGTCATGATCCGGTGCACTCGCATACCGGCCCACCGCGCCCCCTCGCCATGGCCGGGGTCCGCCACCTCGCGCAGCAACGCGATCATGCGCAACTCCTTCATCAGCGGCGAATTGAAGGAAATCTCATCGAGGCGATTGCGAATCTCGTTCGCCGTTCGCGGCGTCTCCTTGCGCTGTCGCGGATTGATTTGTACGAGGATGCTGTCATGCGCATCACTTTCTCGGATCAACGGGGTGATGGTCGGGTTGCCGACATAGCCACCGTCCCAATACGGCTCGCCATCGATTTCCACCGCCTGGAACATCGTCGGCAGGCAGGCGGAGGCAAGCAGTACGTCCACCGTGATCTCCGCATTGCGGAAGATTCGGCCGCGGCCGGTGTGTACGTTGGTGGCGGTGACGAACAGTTTTATCGGTGCGCTGGCGAGACGGTCGAAGTGGATGCTGTCGGCAAGCACCGTCCGCAACGGATTCATGCCGAGCGGATTCACGTCGTACGGGGAGAACACGCGCGACGCAAAATCCATGGCGATATAGCCCGGCGATGCGTCCAATCCCCAGCGCCCCATGTACCGATCGATCGGTGAACGCTGCAACGGACTGAACATTGCCACCTGCGCCACGCGAAGCCAATACGCGTCGAGCGCCGCGCGCGCGCCCTCGGCGCCGCCCTTGGTCCAGCCATCCACAAGTACGACGGCATTCATCGCACCCGCCGAAGTGCCGGAAATCGCGTCGATCCGAAGCCACGGCTCGTCCAGCAATCGATCGAGCACGCCCCACGTAAAGGCTCCATGGGAGCCACCGCCCTGCAAGGCCAGGTCGATCAATACCGTTGGACGTACCGCCGCGGTTTCGACTGGGGACGTCGGCCTGCCCTGCCCCTCCGCTCGCTCACTTGTCACGGGCAGGCCCCTTGCCTCCCGGGCCACCCGCCATGGGCCACAACTTGCCCCACTGCGCCATGATGTCGTTCCACGGCGCACCGCCGGCCGTGACGTCGCCCACGTTGCCAAGCGCACGCGAAGTGTCCTTCTGCCAGGTCATGATCGCCTCCTGCAGTCCCTGCGCGAAATGCGCCTGGACGTTAGCGGCGATCTGATTGTTGACTTCGGTATCACCCGCGCGCTGCTGCAACAGGCGCCAGAACGTCTCGCCGGGCATGCTGGCCAGCGCCGTCCAGTCCTGCGCCTTGAGCAACTGTTCCACGCGCGCCTGCGATTCGGTGATGCCGTCGTCGACGGCATGACTGGACAGCTCCAGCCACTTCTTCCAGTTCTCCATGACCAGCTTGCTCACGCGCAACTGGAACTCGGTATTGGCCTTGTAGAGACTCAGCGGGAGATCACTTGGATTGCTCATCGGTCATGCCCTCGGTGGAGTGGTGCGTCCTGCGACGGGGCCGGCGGCCCACGGACTTGCGAATTCGTTTCAGCAAAAACGCAACGCATGCCGCCGGCAGCGGATATCAATCCCCACAACACAGAGGGCGGCGCCGCCATGTGCGCCTTGACCGACCCCACCCAGTCAAGCAAAAGCAGCGTACGAACCAGCCCCTGTCCATCGTCGGCATGACTTGTATCGATTTGGTTGAGCTCGTTTTGACACTACCTTTCCAATCGTGATGCCGATGTCACGGTGCCCGATGACGTATTTCTTACGGCTATTACGCCGCGCCAGCTCCACCGTGATTCAGCTCACGGTCCGTTTGCATTCACCACAAGTTGCAACGCGCGGAACAACACTCGGTGCCCCTCCAGCAACGAGGTAGGTCCATGACGAAGATCGCTTCATTGACTCTTGCGATGGCCCTGGGTGTTTCCGGTATCGCCATGGCTCAAGATGCACTCACGGAACATCAGGTGCAGGCATCGCTTGAGCAGCAGGGCTACACGAAGGTGCACGACCTGAGCTTCAGCCGTGGCGTTTGGACGGCCAAGGCGCGCAGCGCAGACGGCCAGAAGGTATCGCTGCGCATCGACCCGAAAACCGGCCAGGCCTTTCCCAACGAACGGGTATCCCGACTGAGCGAGAGCGACATACGCGCAGCGCTATCCACCGAGGGCTATACCCACGTCCACGATCTGGATTTCGATAACGGCGTGTGGACCGCCAAGGCCGACAATGCAGCCGGCCGCAGCATGCGCCTGCAGATCGATCCGGAAACGGGCCGGATCATAGGTGGCGACAAGCAGTGACCGATTCAGTGGAACGGATGGATTGATGGTCCGAGTCCCCGATGGGACCTGACAGGCCCGCCCTTGCGGCGGCTGTATAAAACCCTCAACCCGTCAGGTGCGGCGAAACCGCCGCACCTGACGTCTGACGCTATCGAACGACTACGCTCAGAGAGCGGCGTCCTTCAGCTTCTTCAGCGGGCGAACCTTGAGCTTCACCGTGGCGGGCTTGGCAGCGAACCACTGCTCTTCCTTGGTGAAGGGGTTGATGCCCTTGCGCTTCGGCTTGGCCGCAACGCTGACAGCGGTGATCTTCAGCAGACCCGGCAGCGTGAAGTGGCCAGCGCCCTTCTTGTGCACGGAGCCCGTAACAGCCGCTTCGAGCGAAGCCAACACGGCACGGACGTCCTTGGCGATCACACCGCTGGTTTCAACGATGTGAGCAACCAGGCCCGACTTGCCCAGGGCTTCCTTGATCGGCTTATGAACGACTGCCTTCGCGGCGGCCTTCGGAGCTGCCTTCGGAGCGGCCTTCTTCTTTACTGCTTTCTGCGCCTTCGCCATACGTTTCCCCGTGGTCATCAAGATGATGGTGTGTTCAATGCCTTTCGGCATGCGGAATGTATGGCATGCCAGGGCATCGCGCCAAGCTGCAACACGGAAAAAATGCGGTTTTTTTGCATCCCGGGCCGAAAAGGGGTGAAGAAAGTCACGATTGGACCCAGCAGATGCCTGTTTTTTAGGACTTTTCCTATCGACTGACCACCGCGATACCCCGTTTACGAGCGCGTCAGGCTATGGACCCGCAGCGCCGGCGCTATCTACTATCGAGGTTCGTTACCCCGCTAGGTGTCGCCTATGAAGCGTTTGGCCTTATCCATTCTTGCCCTGTCCGTGTCGTCAGCCCTGTTCGCCGCAGCCGCCACGAACGCCCCCAGCATTGACCCGCACCGTTTGTCGGACGACGTCAAGACGCTGTCGTCCGATGCCTTCGAAGGCCGCGGCCCCGCCACCGCCGGCGAAACCAAGACCGTCGACTACGTCGTCGCCCAGCTCAAGGCAGCCGGCGTGCAGCCCGGCGGCGACCTGAAGAACGGCAAGCGCGAATGGACGCAGGCCGTGCCGCTGCTGCGCACCGAGATCGTCGGCACGCCTACGCTGTCGTTCAACGACAATGGCAAGGCCGAAGCACTGACCCAGGGCGACCAGATCGCCGTGCGCGCCGCGCTGGACGGCTCCAAGCAAGTGTCGATCAAGGACGCGCCGCTGGTGTTCGTGGGCTACGGCGTCAAGGCGCCGGAGCGCCACTGGGACGACTTCAAGGGCATGGACCTGCACGGCAAGATCGCCGTGGTGCTGATCAACGATCCGGACTTCGAGACCGGCGTGGGCGACTTCGGCGGCAAGGCCATGACCTACTACGGCCGCTGGACCTACAAGTACGAGGAAGCCGCACGCCGGGGCGCCGCCGGCGTGCTGATCGTGCACGAGACCGCACCAGCCTCGTACGGCTGGGCCACGGTGAAGAACTCCAACACCAACACCATGTTCGACATCGTGCGCGACCACCCGGCCTCGGTGCATCCGCAGGTGGAAGCGTGGATCCAGCGCGACGTGGCGGTCGACCTGTTCAAGAATGCCGGCCTGGATTTCGAAGCGCTGAAGAAGCAGGCGCAGACGCGCGACTTCAAGCCGGTCGAGCTGAAGGGCGAGACGTTCTCGGCCAACTACGCGGTCGACTCCAAGGTCATCACCTCGCACAACATCGTTGGCCGCATCGAGGGCAGCAAGCGCCCCGACGAGACGGTGATCTACAGCGCGCACTGGGATCACCTGGGCGTCGGCGAGCCGGATGCCAAGGGCGACACGTATCTACAACGGCGCCGTCGACAACGCCACCGGCACCGCCGCGCTGATCGAGCTGGCCCGCGCGTTCGCGCAGCCAGCCGAAGCCGGAGCGCTCGGTGGTCTTCCTCAACGTGACGGCCGAGGAAAAGGGCCTGCTCGGCTCCGAGTACTACGCCGCCAAGCCGCTATATCCGCTGGCGCAAGACGGTCGCCGACATCAACATGGATGCGCTCGACCCGCATGGCCCGGCCCGCAACTTCACCATCTCGGGCAGCGCCAAGCTCGATCTGCTCGACGTGCTGATCGCCGACGCGAAGCAGTGGGACCTCGTGTATCGCGGCCGATCCGAATCCGGAAGCGGGCCACTTCTTCCGCTCCGATCACTTCTCGTTCGCCAAGCGCGGCGTGCCGGCGATGTCGTTCGGCTCGGGCAACGACTGGTCGACGGCGGCATCGCTGCCGGCAAGGCCGCCGAGGAGGAGTACGTCGCCAATCACTACCACCAGCCCGTCCGACGAATGGCAGGCCAGCTGGACGTTCGCCGGCATGGCGCACGATCTGCAGATCCTCTACACGCTGGGCAGCGACCTGGCCAATTCGGACACCTGGCCGAACTGGAGCAAGGACTCGGAGTTCCGTGCCGCCCGTGACGAGACGGCTTCGCAGCGCAAGTAAGCGTCACTTCAAGTCGTAGGAAAAGCGGCCCGCAGCGATGCGGGCCGCTTTTTTTGCACCTATTGAACGGCGATTTTACTTCTCACCGATTTACATGACGTTTGCAACAGAACCGCAGCATGGGCGTCATCGACGAGCCAGATAGCCGCCATCTAACCGTCGCGATGGAATAACGGGGCGGTCATCGGACACCGGCAGGCTAGAGCACCATCAGTCGTCCACGGTCGTGCTTACCATGCTGGCCCAATACGTCCACCCGTCGAAAACCGGCCTGTTCCGCATCATCCGCCATGGTCGCCAATGGCGCGTGCTCTGCGAGGCACAGGAATTCGGCCGCCACGAGACCGCCGAGGCCGCCCTGATCGCCGCCCGCATCGCCTGCCCACAGGCGCGCCTGCCGGGTTCGTTGTGCCAATGGCGGCATATCCCGGAACTGGCCTTGGCCCATTCGCGCGTTTCCTGTGACGGTGGCACGCGCTGGCGGCTGGCGGGCTGAGCCCTTGCTCCCTCCCCCCTTTGGGCCTGATAAGCGTCGAATCTCAGCTGGAGCGTGCTTGGTGTAGGAGCGCACCCTGTGCGCGACCGGCGCTGGCCCCTGTTCCCATCGCTGCCGCCAGCGTGCCATCTACGCGGTGCGCTGGCGATGGCTATGGGAACTGAGGCGTAGCCCATCGCGCACAGGGTGCGCTCCTACATTTTGGGACGAGCGGGAAGTCGCGTGGCTGAGAGTCGACGCTAATCAGGCCCCGTGGGGAGAGGGTTGGGGTGAGGGGCCAATCTTGCGGGGGCGCTCGCTCGGAGCCTCGCTGCTTTTGCGACACGCCCGCGAGCACCCGCCCCTCACCTCAGTCCTCTCTCCCACAGGGACTACCTTCGGGTCGCCCAGAGGGGAGAGGAAGCTAAGAGCGTCACTCCTGCGCGTTGATCACCGCCAGGAAATCCTGCCCATAACGCTTGAGCTTGGCCTCGCCGACACCGCTGATCGACGACATCTCATCTTCGTTCGACGGCAACGCCCGCAACATCGCCAGCAAGGTTGCATCATGGAAGATCACATACGGCGGCACGCCATGCTGCCTGGCGAGCTGGGTGCGCAGCTTGCGCAGTTCGTCCCATAGCGGCTGCTCATAAGCCTCCACGCCGAGACTGCCTCCCGTCACCAGCTGGCTGTCGCGACGCTTGCGCGATGCACGCACCGGCCGCGCGTCCTCGCGCAAACGCACCGACTGGTTGCCGGTGAGAACGTCGCGACTGGTCTTGGTCAGGCGCAGCGTGCCAAAGCCTTCCGCGTCGGCCTCCAGCAAGCCCATGGCCAATAGTTGCCGGAATACCGAGCGCCATTGCTTCTCGTCCATATCGGCGCCGATGCCGAACGTGGATAAGCGGTCGTGGCCCAGATCGCTCATACGCGTGCTGTCCTCGCCGCGCAGGATGCTGATGACATGTCCGGAACCAAAGCGTTGCCCGCTTCGATAGACGCACGAAAGCGCCTTCTGTGCAGGCACCGTGGCGTCCCACGTCGTGGGTGGTTCGATACAGTTGTCGCAGTGGCCGCAAGGCCCGTGATACTCCTCGCCGAACGCCGCCAGCAACAACTCGCGGCGACATTGCGTCGCTTCGGCATATGCCAACAGCGATTCGAGCTTTTGCCGCTCCACCCGCTTGCGCTCATCCGCGGATTCGGACTGGGCGATCATCTGGCTCATCGTCACCACGTCCGACAGGCCGTAGATCATCCACGCCTCGGCAGGCAGGCTATCGCGGCCCGCGCGACCGGTTTCCTGATAATAGCCCTCCATGCTGCGCGGCAAGTCGAGATGCGCCACAAAACGCACGTCGGGCTTGTCGATGCCCATGCCGAACGCCACGGTCGCCACCATCACCAAGCCGTCCTCGCGCAGGAAACGCCGCTGATGGGCGTTGCGCGTGGCGGCATCCAGGCCTGCGTGATACGGCAAGGCGTCGAAGCCTGCCTCAGCTAGCCAGGCCGCCGTCTCGTCCACCTTGCGCCGGCTGAGCGCGTACACGATGCCCGTTTCGCCGCGATGCCGCTCCAGGAATTCCATCACCTGGCGACGCGCGTTATGGCGAAGACCCACGTGATAGCGAATATTGGGCCGATCGAAGCTGGACACGAATTGCTTCGCGTCCTGTAGCGCCAGGCGCTCGACGATTTCCTCGCGCGTGCGGTCATCCGCCGTCGCCGTGAGTGCGATGCGTGGCACCTGCGGAAAACGCTGATGCAGCACCGCCAGTTCGCGGTATTCCGGGCGAAAATCGTGGCCCCACTGCGACACGCAGTGCGCCTCGTCGATAGCGAACAGCGCCACCTCGTTGCGTTCGAGCAGGCTCAGGAAACGCGGCGTCAGCAACCGCTCGGGCGCCACATAGAGCAGGTTCAATTCACCGTCCAGCAGCCGCCGCTCCACCTCGCGCTGGTCTTCCGCGCCGAGACTGGAGTTGAGGTAGGCCGCCGCCACGCCAGCTTCGCGCAAGGCGTCCACTTGGTCCTGCATCAAGGCGATCAGGGGTGACACGACAATGGCGGTGCCCTGCCGGATCAGCGCGGGAATCTGGTAGCACAGCGATTTGCCGCCGCCGGTAGGCATCAGCACCAGTGCATCACCGCCCGCGATCAACTGCTCGACGATCGCCTGCTGCGGGCCACGGAACTCGGTGTAACCAAAAACACTGTGGAGGATATCGAGGGGGGAGGAAGGCATCACGGCATGCTAGCAAATGGCCGATGGGGCGAAGGCTGAAATGATCGTCTGCGGCTTACCTGATTGGAATGCGGGTTCTTTCGTACAACCCGCCGCCCCCAAGGTCAGCCCGGCATGCCCCACATCGCCCGATCCAGATCCGCATCCATACCGAAACTCGACAGCGCTACGCGCCCGTTCTTCACCTCGACACCTTCGGCCCGCAACAGCCGGCATTGTTCGCGAAAGCCGCGACTGCCTGCCGGTAGAGCGACCTGACCGCTGGAGCGCAATACCCGATACCAGGGTAGGGTCATGCCGTCGGGAGTCTCGCCGAGCAGCTTGCCCACTAAGCGCGCCCTGCCCGGCAAGCCGGCACGGGCGGCAATCGCGCCATAGCTTGCGACGCGGCCACGTGGAATCGCCGCAATCGCGGCGTAGATGCGAGCATGGGCTTCGTTCATGGTGCAACCTTGGCGATTGAACAGGCTCTTTACAGTGAGTCGTGGCACAGTAGCGGTGGCGAAAATGCCTGCCAAGGACATCGCACTCATGCGCCATTTTGAAGCCGTGCGTTCCCACATCGGCAGCATGCATCAGTTGCGTCACAACGATCCGTATCTGATCAGCTTCGACCTCACGCTGCCGCACGACCGCCACCAGGGCATCTATCTCGCCGAACTGGAAGACGAGTCTGGGCGCCGCTATCTGCGTATCTCCACTCCGATTGGCCCGCTGGCAGGCACCGATCCGCGCCGCTGCCTGCGCTTCAATTGGGAGCAGCGCAAAGGCTTTCTGGCCCTGGCCGACCTGGACGGCTCGCCCTACCTGCATCTTTGCGAGAACCGCCCCTACGAGCTGCTGGACGCGGCTGAACTGAAGCGGCTGATCGAAGAGCTGGGCGTCCTGGGGGATCAGCTGGAGCGGATCGTCGCCATCGGCGGCGACGACCTCTGAGTTCAGACCAAATCCATATGATGGATGTAGGAGC
This sequence comes from uncultured Gammaproteobacteria bacterium, assembly GCA_963765335.1. Taxonomy (GTDB): domain Bacteria; phylum Pseudomonadota; class Gammaproteobacteria; order Xanthomonadales; family Rhodanobacteraceae; genus Dyella. The sequence goes on from CAVXWA010000009.1 coordinate 275,266, forward strand.
GCACCCAGTGCGCGAACACGGCGTTACCGCTTCGTAGGCTTTTCGCGCACTGGGTGCGCTCCTACTGACAAGCCGAATGTCAGAGCAGCTCGGCGAGACGCACCATGCCGTAGGCCAGCAAGGCCGTGACTGGCAGCGTGAGTATCCACGCCCACACCATGCGTTCGACTACCGACCAGCGAATGGCATTCCAGCGCTTGGCTGCGCCTACACCCATGATCGAGGCGGACACGTTATGCGTGGTCGACACCGGGATACCGAAGGCCGAAGCGGTGAGGATCACCGCCGCTGAGCTGCCTTCCGCGGCAAAGCCGTTGATGGGGTGCAGCTTCACCATCTTGTGACCCAGCGTCTTGATGATGCGCCAGCCGCCGCCTGCCGTACCGGCTGCCATGGTCAAGGCACATACCACGGCCACCCAGGCCGGCACGTTGAAGCCGCCATCCGACGAACCCTGGATACGCAGGAAGCCGAGCCATGCCGGCAGCCCGTCGAACTGGCCTGCGGTCGTCGCGCCGGCCAGGGCCAAGGCGATGATGCCCATGCTCTTCTGCGCATCGTTCATGCCGTGCGCCAGGCCCATCGCACTTGCCGAGAAAATCTGCGCCTTGCCGAAGAAGCTGTTGACGAACGGAGTGCGGCCAAACCTTCGCAGGAAACCCGTCCGGCTGGCGAGCCAGCTCAGCAACGCGTACAGCGAGCCCATCAGCAGGAAGCCGATGACAAAACCCATCAGTGGCGACACCACCATCGGCATGATCACCTTGGGCAACACGCCCTTGCCTTCCCACCAGTGCGCGCCACCCTGCGCCCAGATCACCGACGCGAAGTTGTTGCCGGACGCGGCAATCGCCGCACCGACCAGCGCACCGACCAGCGCATGGCTGGAACTGGACGGCAATCCCGCCCACCAGGTGATGAGGTTCCACACCGTCGCCGCCAACAAGGCGCAGATCAGCAACTGAGGTCCTGCCGCAATCACATGGGTATCGATCAGGCCGGCAGCGATGGTCTTGGCTACCGCGGTACCCCACAGCGCGCCGATAAGATTGGTGACCGCCGCCATCAGCACGGCCTGGCCAGGCGTCAGCACCTTGGTCGCCACCACCGTGGCAATCGAATTGGCCGTGTCGTGAAAGCCGTTGATATAGGTGAAAGCCAGCGCGATGAGTACCACGGCAACGGCAAGGCCGATACTCATGCGCATACCCCGCGCGAGGCACGCACGAGGACGTATGCCCGGTAGTCGACCGGGCGGCTCAGGTAAGGCGAGGTCATCGGGCGGGCCTCAGGAGTTCTTCAGCACAATCGAGTAGACGGTGTTGCCGACGTCGCGGCACTTGTCGATCGCCTTCTCGAGCAGCTCGAACAGATCCTTGGCCAGCATCGCGCGCATGGCGTCGTTGCCTTCCACGTAAAGCGTGCGGTACGGCGAGAGCAGCATGCGGTCGCCCTCCGACTCCAGCGTCTGCAAGCGGTCCTGCAGTTTCTTGACCGGGTCGATGCGCAGGCCGCGTCGCAGCTCGCCGATCATCTCGGACACAACCTCGGTGGCGCGCTCAAGCACGTGCGCACGCGCGGCGAAATCGATATCCACCAGGCGCGCGGCAACGATCTCGTAGCGCTCGGCGAACTTCTCGATGGTCTTGGGAATCTTGTACAGCGCCGAATTCAGCGCCTCGATGTCCTCGCGGTCGAGCGCGGTGACAAAGGTGTTCACCAGCTCCTCGCTGATCTGCCCGGCGAGCGCCTTCTCGCGCTGGCGAGCTGAGGCGAAGGCGGCCATCACGGGGGCATGGTCTTTGCGCGTGACCAGTTCGTGCAGGGCCTTGGCGCTTTCGCGCGCTGCGTCGGCACTCTGCTCGAGCAGGCCATAGAACTTATCGCCTTTGCCGAAAATCGTTTGCAATGAAAACATGCGGTTATTGCCTGGGTGCGGGGACGGCGTAAATGACGACTATGTTACAGGACGCCCGTACTGCACCGCATCACGTCTGCCGGACAGGGCTACAAGGGCCTGTGCCCGACACCCGAAACCCATCGCGGGCGACTAAGAAGACCCATCGAGGCCTTACACTGCGTCTCATGCCCATCCGCGACCTTCCCCGCGACCGTCTGCCGCCATGCTGACCGAAATCGCGCTCGTCATCGTCCTTTCGCTGTTCAATGGCTTCTTTGCGCTCTCCGAAATGGCGCTGGTCGCCTCGCGCAAGACCCGCCTCAAGCAGATGGCACGCACCAGTCGGCGCGCGCGCATGGCACTGCGGCATGCGGAGGCGCCCGAGCGTTTCCTGTCGACCGTGCAGGTCGGCATGACCCTGGTGATCCTGGTCACCGGCGCCCTGGCCGGCGACGTGCTGGGTGGCCATATCGCCAATGCTATCCATGGTGGGCGGGCGGCCTGGATGGAGCCCTATGCCAGGGTGATCGGATTCGTACTCGGATTCGCCATGATCTCCTTCATCCAGATCGTCATCGGCGAGCTGGTGCCCAAGCGGCTGGCGCTCTCCTCTCCCGAGGTGATCTCAGGCTACGTGGCCATGCCGATGCTGGTGCTGTCGCGGGCGGCCACGCCCTTCGTATGGCTGCTCAACTTCTCCAGCAATGTGCTACTGCGACTGCTGAACGTGAGTGGGCGCGGCAGCGACGTGGCCTCCGAAGAGGAAATCCGTCTGCTGGTGGCCGAGAGCGCCGAGCACGGCGTGCTCGATCGCGACGAGCACAACATGGTCAATCGCGTGCTCCGCCTGGGCGACCGCACGGTGGACAGCGTGATGACGCCGCGCACGCGCATCGTCTGGCTGAACGAGGCTGCCAGATACGAGGAAAACGCCGAGATCCTGCGCAGCACGCCCTACTCCCGTTACCCGGTTTATCGCGGTGACGAGAGCGACATCCTCGGCGTGATCGAGGTGAAGCGACTCCTGCGCGGCTTTGCCGAAGGCAAGCCTGACCTGTTTGGCCAATTGTCCAAACCGCTTTACGTGCCCGCGACAGCGCGGGCACTCGATCTGCTGGAAGAGTTCCGCGACGCAGAAACGCAGCTGGCCCTGGTCGTGGACGAATACGGCGACATCGTCGGCCTGGTCACGCTCAACGATCTGCTCGCGGCCATCGTGGGTGCGACCCAGCTCGGCAGCAGCGGCCCGGAGGAAACCCAGCTCATCGTGCAACGCGAGGACGGCAGCTGGCTGGTGGACGGATCCCTGTCGACCGACGATCTGCGCGAGCTGCTGCACGTGGATTCGCTGCCCGGCGAAGAAGAGCACGAGTACCGCACCGCCGCCGGCATGGTGATGGCCGCGCTCGGACATATCCCGCAGACCGGCGAAGTGTTCGAGTGGCGCGGCTTCCGGGTGGAAGTGGTGGACCTGGACGGCGCCCGCATCGACAAGCTGCTGATCACGCCGGTGTCGAGCGTCGACGTGGACGAGGATGGGTTTTGAGATGCACCACCGTCACTCCGCATGTAGGAGCGCACCCTGTGCGCGACAAACCGGCAGGACTGCCGGTTTGCACAGCGCAAGCTGCGCGCAGGGCGAGGGCCAAGGATGGCCCGAGTGAAAAGCCTACAACGCAGTGACGCCGAGACGCTGATCGCGCACAGGGTGCGCTCCTACAAAGTAGGACGTCAGTCCTTCGAACCCTTGAGCTTGTCGTTGGCAATCTGCGCCATACGCTGCGCATCGGCAAAGATGCCGTGCATCACGCGTAGCTCGCGTTCGTCCATCTGCGCGCGCTGGAACAGCTTGCGCAGGCGCAGCATGATCGTGGTCGGCGCGCGGCCCTTGTGGAATTCAATGTCGTCCAGCATCTGGCCAAGATGCTCGTAGAAGCGCTCCATCTGGGCCGCGTCGGCCGGTAGCTCGGCATCGGCACGGACCGGCGGCGCCACCTCGCCCAACGAGGCGACGCGTAACTCGTACGCCATCACCTGTACCGCCTGCGAGAGGTTGAGCGAGCTGAAATCGTCCACGCTGGGGATGCGCACCATCGCGTGGCAACGGGCCAGTTCTTCGTTTTCCAGGCCGGTGCGCTCGTTGCCGAACACCAGGGCCACCTGCTCGCCGCGCGCTGCAGCGGCCAGCGCGCGGCTGGCGGCCTCGCGCGGCGAGATTTCCTCAAGGTCCACGCCGCGGCGCCGGGCCGACAGCCCCAGGGCGAGACTGGTGCCCGCCAAGGCATCGACCAGGCCCTCATGGATGCCGGCCCCGTCCAGCACGTCATCGGCGCCAGCAGCCAGCGCCGAAGCCTCGCGATCGGGGAAACGGGACGGCGATACCAGGTCCATGCGGCCGAAGCCCATGGTGCGCATGGCCCGCGCCGAGCTGCCGATATTGCCCGGGTGCGAGGTGCGCACGAGCACGTAGCGGATGCGGGCGGCAAGGTCGTTATCGGTGGTCATGGAAGGCGGAATCGCAGCAAAACGGGGGCAAAGCTTGGAAATTGTGGGCCAGTCTGTCAAACGGGCCCCCGGCAGGCCCGCCGCGGGCCGCCTGCCCGCGACCGCCTTCTCTGCTAAACTCCGCGGCCGAAAACCCCGTTCTTTTGCAAAGTCGAAGCCATGCCCAGACCCGCCGTCAACGTCGCGGTGCGCGCCGCGCGCTCCGCAGGAAACATCATCCTGCGTTACATGAACCGTATCGACGGACTCAACGTCGTCGAGAAGCAGCGCATGGACTTCGCCTCGGAAGTCGATCGCCTGGCCGAAGCCGAGATCGTCAAGGAACTCAAGCGCGCCTACCCCACGCACGCCTTCCTCGCCGAGGAAAGCGGCGCGACGGGCAAGGGCCCGCTGGTGTGGGTGATCGACCCGCTCGACGGCACCCACAACTACTTGCGCGGCATCCCGCATTTCAGCGTGTCGATTGCGCTGCTCGACAAGGGTGAGCCGGTCTACGCCGTCGTGTTCGACCCGCTGCGCGACGAACTGTTCACCGCCAGCAAGGGCGATGGCGCCTATCTCAACGACCGCCGCATGCGCGTCAGCAAGCGCGAGAACCTGGGCGGGGCGATGATCGCCACCGGCTTCCCCTATCGCCAGCGTGCCCATCTGCAACCGCAGCTGGACATGACGCGCGCCATCCTCGGCCAGGCCGAGGATATTCGCCGCTCCGGCTCGGCAGCATTGGACCTGGCCTATACGGCGGCAGGCCGCTATGACGGCTTTTTCGAGATCGGCCTCAAGCCGTGGGATATGGCCGCTGGCGTGCTGCTGGTGCGCGAAGCAGGCGGTCGTTATTGCGATTTCGCCGGTCGCGACGGCATTCCGGACAGCGGCAACATCGTCGCCGGCAACCTGCATGTGGTCCAGGCCATGGTCGATGCCTTCAGCGCGAACGCCACACCGACGCTGCTGCGCGCCTGAGGGATATCAACGGATGTAGAAAAGGCGCCCACCCGGGCGCCTTTTTTTGGTCCCGCCATCTCTTTCCTTTATGTAGGAGCGCACCCAGTGTGCGAAAAGCCACGCGCCGTGACGCCGTATCTCCGCGGTCGCGCACTGGGTGCGCTCCTACAAAGAGTGCTTAGGCGCCCGGCTCGGTTTCGCGCAGAAAACCACGCAGGAACGGCACGGTGATGCGCCGCTGCGCGGCGAGCGAGGCCTGGTCGAGGCGGTCGAGCAGATCGAGCAGCGCCCCCAGGTCTCGCGCGTAGCGATTGAACAGCCAGTCCAGCACGGTGTCATCCAGCTCGATGCCGCGAGAGGCCGCCTGTTGGCGCAGCACAGCGCGGCGTTCGGCATCGTCGAGCGGCTTCAGCAACGCCTGCTGGCAGGCACCCAGTCGCGAGCGCAGATCGGGCAGGTCCAGGCCCAACTGGGAAGGCAAGGCTTCGGCGCCAAACAGCAGGGCCGCGCCTTCGGCCTTGGCGCGGTTATAGACATCGAACAGCGCGTGTTCGCCGTCGCGATCACCCGCAATCGCGCCGAGATCATCGAGCGCCAGGAATTCGCTGCCAGCCACGCCACGGATGGCAGCCGCCTTGTCGCGCAAGCTGGCCAGCGGCAGGTATTGCACCGTGCGCCCACCCTCGATAGCCACCTGACAGGCAGCCATCAGCAAATGGCTTTTGCCACTACCGGCAGGACCACAAAGGTAGAGCCACGGTGTGCCGGGCGTGCGCGCCAGCTGCTCCACCGAAGCGAGCGTTGCGGCGTTGGCACCAGGATGGAAATGTTCGAAGCGCTGGCGGCGGGGCCAGCGCAGGGCGAGCGGCAACTGCGGAATCATCTTTGCGGTACTACGTCCTTATCGCCGGCGTGACCGACGACCGTGCTGGTCTCCACCGTGCCATCGGGCGTGTCGACGGTGACATCCACCTCGGTGCGCAGCGGATCGCCACGGCCATCCTGCATGTACAAATCACTTTGCTGGTAACGCTCGCCCAGGTAACGCAGCAGCACCAGGATTACCGATGCCGCGGGCAAGGCGAGCAGGACGCCGAGGAAGCCGGCCAGATAACCGCCCGCAAGCACCGCGAAGATCACGGCCACGGGGTGCAGGCCGATCTTTTCACCCACCAGTCGCGGCACCAGCACATAGCCTTCCAGCAGCTGGCCCGCGGTGAAGATGCCGATCACGATCAGCACATGATTCCAGTCGCCGTACTGCACCACGGCGGCAATCAGCGCCGAACCGAAACCGACGATGAAACCCAGGTACGGAACGAAGCTGAGCAGGCCGGCGACCATGCCGATCAGCGGGCCCACCGACAACCCCATGATGGTCAGCGACGCACCATAGAAAATGCCCAGCGCCAGCATCACCAGCAGCTGTCCACGCACGAAGGCGCCCAGCACGCTGTCGGCTTCCCGCGCCAGCTGGCGGATCGTCGGCTCGATCGAGCGGGGCAGCATGCGATCGATCCAGGTCACCAGACGATCCCAGTCGCGCAATAGGTAAAACGCGACCACCGGGATCAACACGAGGTTGGTCAGCCACATCACCACGCCAACGCTCGAGCGGGAGATCTTCCCAAGCAGCGTCGACGCCACATCGCCGATCGAACCGATATGGTCCTTGAGCTGCGCCATCAGACGATCGGTGTCGAAAGCGCCGGGATCCAGGTGCAACGTGGTCTGCAGCCACGGCAGCGCGGTGCCTCGGACCCAGTCGACGTAGCGCGGCAAGTTTTGCACGAGGTTGTCGACCTGGCGCGAAATCAACGGAATCAGCAGCAGCAACGCACCCACGGTCAACAGCAGCAACCCGGTGAATACGATGCTGACGGCCAACGTGCGCCCCATGCGAAGGCGCTGCAGTCGATCAGCCAACGGATCACCCAGTAGGCCAGCATCGCCGCGAACGCAAACGGCATCAGCACCGGCGCCAGCAGCCAGAACACATAGACGATGGCCGCGCTGATCGCGAGCATCTGCCAGCGGCGGGAGGTGTCATGAGTCATCGACATGGCTCATCCATTGAGGTTAGGCAGTTTGACCCATGCCGGCAGGCATCGCCAGAGCGACACCGCAAGGCGATATGCGCCGGCGAGATTGACTCAGTGCACCCAGCGCAAACTGGCATCGGCCTCGCTGTGCGAGTCGCCACGCAACAGATCGTCCACCCGCAGCGAGACTGTTGGACAGCGCATCCATGGGCAGGCTGGCCTTGACGGCGAACAACATGCCATCGCCTTGCGCACTCATGGTGGTCACCTGACGCACGGCCGGGTCGGCACGCAGCGTCGCCAGCAGATTGGCGTAATCCATGGCCGAATTGATGCCCGAAATCCACAGCTTGCCGTCGATATTCGCCGAACCAATCACGTTGAGCTGCTTGGCGAGGCGATCGGCCAAGCCGTTGCCGGCGTCCGTGAGTAGCGCGGCCGCGTTGGCGCCATCGTTGTTCCAGCGCTGCTGGGGGCCGCCGGAGAGCAACACCCAGTCACCGTTGTTGCCATGCACCTGGCCCAGCAGGATCAGACCCGTCTTGTACTGCCTGGCAAGCGCAGCCACCTGCTCGGGCTCGGTGCTGGTGAGATTCGGCGTGTCGCCGGTTTTGGCGGGATCCGCCAGCACCGTGCTAAAGCCGCGTGCAGCGATCGCTTGCGTGAGTGCGAGCCAGCGCGTCCTTGGTCAGTACGCTGCCGTCCTCATCACGCACCACCAGCAGCACGGGTGGCTTGGAGCCGGCACTGGCGACACCCATCTGGGCCACGGCCCGCTGGACCGCGGCCTGATCGAAGGTCACCTGCAGGCTCAGCCCGGTCGCGGCGCGCTGATACTGAAACTGCTGCACGATGCCGGATGCCCCTTTGAGTGCATCGGCATAACCCGGCTTGCTGCTCAGGTCCTGCCCACCGGAGGTGCGCGCCAGCACCTGGGCCAGGGCATCGCTGAAAGCGTTATTACGCGCTGCATCGCTGGTATCGGCTACCGAAACCACCACCGTGTACGGTGACACCTGTCCTTGCGCATGCACGGACAGCAGCGGGGCAAGTCCAAGCATCAGACAAACAAGCAACAGACGGGACAGGCGCATGGGGCGGGGAAATCCGGAGGGGAACGCCGGGAAGTCTGCCCAATCCGGCCCGCAGCGTCCATCGGAAGTCGCCGCAGATCGGCACTAGGCCTCAGTTGCCCTCGCTCCGGTCGGACAGCGGGCAGGCCCACGTCTTCACTGCTACAATTCGATGTTTCTCCACGCCGGGTTGCCCCCATGTCCGACGCCCTTACCTACCGCGCCGCTGGCGTCGATATCGACGCGGGCAATGCCGTGGTCGAACGCATCAAACCGCTGGTCAAGCGCACCTTCCGCCCCGAAGTGATGGGGGGACTGGGCGGCTTCGGCGGCCTGTTCGACCTGTCCGGTCGCTTCAAGGAGCCGGTGCTGGTCTCGGGCACCGATGGCGTGGGCACCAAGCTCAAGCTCGCCCAACAGTTGGGTCGCCACGACACCATCGGCATCGACCTGGTCGGCATGTGCGTCAACGACGTGCTGGTGCAAGGCGCCGAGCCGCTGTTCTTCCTCGACTACTTCGCCACCGGCAAGCTCGACGTCGACACCACGGTCGCGGTCGTTGGCGGCATCGCCAAGGGTTGCGAGCTGGCGGGTTGCGCACTGATCGGTGGCGAGACGGCGGAAATGCCGGACATGTACCCGCCGGGCGAATACGACCTGGCCGGCTTCACCGTCGGCGCGGTGGAGAAGTCCGCCCTGCTCAGCGGCGACGGCATCGTGGCCGGCGACGTGATCCTGGGCGTCGCCTCGTCCGGCCCGCATTCCAATGGTTATTCGCTGATCCGCAAGATCGTCGAGCGCGCCGGCAGCCCGCTGGACCTCGACCTCGGCGGCGTCACCCTGGCCGATGCGCTGATGGCGCCGACCACCATCTATGTGAAGCCCCTGCTGGAGTTACTTCACGCGAGTCCATCGCAAAACCCTGCACATCCATGTGCGGACTCTTCAAAAATACAGGTCCATGGCATGGCCCACATCACCGGTGGCGGCCTGAAGGAAAACATCATCCGCGTGGTGCCCGATGGCCTGGGCGTTGCGCTCGACGCCTCCACCATCGTGCTGCCGCCGGTGTTCGACTGGCTGATGCGCGAAGGCAAGGTGGCGCGCGAAGAAATGTGGCGCACCTTCAACTGCGGCGTGGGCTTCACCATCATCCTGCCGCGCGACGCCGTTAGCGCCGCGTCGGCCTTGCTGGCCAAGCACGGCCTGGCCAGCTCGGTGATCGGCGAAATCGTGCCCGCCCAGGGCGAAGAGCGCGTACACATCGGTTGATCGCCGTGCCTTCGTCGCCTCTTCGCGTTGCCGTGCTCGCTTCCGGGCGCGGCAGCAATCTGCAGGCCTTGATCGCCGCACGCAATGCGGGCGAGCTGCCGGTCGACTTTGTCGTGGTCGGCAGCGACAAGGCCAAGGCCGGCGCCTTGCAGCTGGCCGAAGCGGCCGGCATTCCCACCTTTACGCTCGATCCCAAGCGCTACGCCCATCGGCGCGACTACGATGTCGACCTGTTCGCGCGACTCGACGCCAGTGGCGCGCAGGTGCTGGTATTGGCCGGCTTCATGCGCATCATCGATGGTGAAACGCTCAAGCCCTGGGTCGGACGCATGATCAATGTCCACCCTTCCCTGCTGCCCAAGTACCGCGGCCTGCACACGCACCGCCGGGCACTGGTAGCGGGCGACGCGGAACACGGCGCCAGCGTGCATTACGTGACCGCGGAACTGGATGGCGGCCCGGTGATCGCGCAGGCGCGCATCGCGATTCAGCCCAGTGACGACGAGCACAGCCTGGCGCAACGCCTGCTGGTCCACGAGCACCAGTTGCTGCCCGCGGTGCTCCTCCTGATCGCGCAGGGGCGTCTGGCGCTGGCTCCGCCCGATATCGTCGAACAGGACGGCCAGCCGCTGCACGCGCCGCTGCAACTGCGAGACGGTAAATTGGTTGACTGAGTCCAGACCGACTCTCTACAACCCGTTCAGGATGAACGCGTAGACTTCGGACCTTATGACCAAGCCAACCTCCATCCGCATGATCGCCGCCGGCCTGGTGCTGGCGCTCTCCACTTCCGCCGCACTGGCCGCCACGCCAACGCCGTTCACTGCGACCTATGAGGTATCGCAAGGTGGACAGGTGATGGGCGAAGCCGTGGTGACGCTCAAGTCGGTCGGCAACGGGTTATGGGAATACAGCAACCAGACCCACGGCACGGCAGGCCTTGCCGCTGCGCTGGGCGCCAACTCGACCGAGATGACCCGCTTCCGCTGGAACAACAACGCGGCGGAAACCGTCAGCTACGACTACCACATGGATGCCGCGATCAAGAGCAAGCAGCGCCATATGGAAGTGAACTGGACCAGCAACCAGGTCAGCGTGGACGAGGGCAAGGGACCGATGACCTACGCCAGCGTGCCAGGCATGGTCGACCGCAACATCGCACCGCTGGCCATCGGCATGGCGCTGCGTGGCGGTCAGCAGGCGGTTGCGCTGCCCGTAGCAGTCAAGCGCAACGTTGAGAACCAGCAGTTCAAGGTGGCTGGCAAGGACAGCATCAAGGTGCCGGCCGGCACTTTCCAGGCCGAACGAGTCGAGCGCAGCGATAGCGACAAGGCTTTCAGCGCCTGGTATGCCCCACAGAAATATCCGGTGCCGGTGAAGCTGGCGCAGCGCGATGGCGGCGATCTGACCCTGCAGTTGGTGAGTTACAAGAACGGCAATTGAGCGCTCTGATGTAGGAGCGCACCCTGTGCGCGACCGCAGAGTTTCGTCGTACCGCTCCGTAGGCTTTTCGCGCACTGGGTGCGCTCCTACAAAGGGGCGATAAAGCAAGAAGGCCGCGTCAGCGGCCTTCTTGCTTTCAATCCATGGAGCGCTTCAAGACGGCAGGCGCCGAATCTTCGCACCCAGCACGCCCAGCTTTTCCTCGATGTTCTCGTAGCCGCGATCGATGTGATAGACGCGATCGACCGTGGTGTCGCCCTCGGCCACCAGGCCCGCCAGCACCAGGCAGGCCGAGGCGCGCAGATCGGTGGCCATGATCGGCGCACCGCTCATCTTCGCGACACCCTTGATGATCGCGGTATTGCCTTCAAGACGAATATCGGCGCCCAGGCGCTGCAGCTCCAGCGCGTGCATGAAGCGGTTCTCGAACACCGTCTCGGTGATCACGCCCACACCCTCGGCCACGCAATTGAGCGCAGTGAACTGCGCCTGCATGTCGGTCGGGAACGCCGGGTACGGCGCGGTAGTGATGTTGACCGCCTTCGGACGACGGCCGCGCATGTCCAGCTCGATCCAGTCGGCGCCGGTGGAGATATGCGCACCCGCCTCTTCCAGTTTCGACAGCACCGCCTCCATCGTATCGGCGCGGGCGTTGCGGGCGCGCACCTTGCCACCGGTCATGGCTGCACCGACGAGGAAGGTGCCGGTTTCGATACGGTCGGGCAGCACTTCGTACTCGGCGCCATGTAGGCGCTCCACGCCGTGGATGACCAGGGTGGACGTACCTGCGCCCTCGATCTGTGCGCCCATGGCGATCAGGCAGTGCGCCAGATCGACCACTTCCGGTTCCTGCGCGGCGTTCTCGATCACCGTCGTGCCTTGGGCCAGGACCGCCGCCATCATGATGTTCTCGGTACCGGTGACGGTGACCATGTCCATCGAGATGCGGGCGCCCTTCAGGCGCTTGGCCTTGGCCTTGATGTAGCCGTTTTCCACGATCACTTCGGCGCCCAGCGCCTGCAGACCGCGAATGTGCTGATCGACCGGACGCGAACCGATCGCGCAGCCACCCGGCAGGGAGACTTCCGCCTCGCCGAAGCGCGCCACCAGCGGGCCGAGCACCAGGATCGAGGCGCGCATGGTGCGCACCAGGTCGTACGGCGCGAAGCAGCGATCGGTCGAGCGCGGGTCGACATGCATCTTCATGCGATCGTCGAGCACCAGCTGCGTGCCCATCTGGCCGAGCAGCTCGATAAACGTGGTGACATCGTGCAGGTGGGGCACGTTGCTGATCGCCACCGGCTCGTCGGCCAGCAGGCATGAAGCGAGAATCGGCAGCACGGCGTTCTTGGCGCCGGAAATGCCGACCTCACCGTGGAGCGGCTCGCCGCCACTGATCAGGATCTTGGCCATCGTAGTCCTTGCGAAAGTGCTTGGGAGTCACAGCGCAGCCCTCAACGGCGCGCCGCAACCTCCTCGGGAGTCAGGGTTTTCAGGGCAAGCGCATGAATCGCACCACCCATGAGATCCCCCAGGGTGGCGTAAACCAGGCGGTGCCGTGCGAGCGGCAACTTGCCAGCGAACTGTTCAGCCACCACTTCAGCTTCGAAGTGCACGCCGTCATCGCCATTTACGGCCGCCCGCGCACCGGGCAGGCCTTGTTCGATCATTGCCTGGATGGTGGCAGCGTCCATGGGTTGGTGTTTCCACTTACAGAGAATGGGTCAACGTCGTGGATTCGAAAGGCCGGAGAATCCAATGCCGTCGACTATGACGTTAAAATGCGAATATGCCATGTTAATGGAAAACCTCTGGCGCAGAAACGACACGCATAGGCGGCACTCCCCGCATACCGACCGCCAGCGAGCGCCAACACCATGATTTAACGGAATATTTCAACGTCATCGCGAGCTTTTTGGCGGTGACGAAATTCCGGCACCAACCCCGAGGATGCATGAACGCCCACATCGCCCCAGCCAGCCAGAACGCGATCAACGCCGAGAACATCGTTCAGAGCGCCCGCACCGTGATCTCGACCGAAGCGGCAGCCATCCGCGACCTGGAGACGCGAATCGGACCGGAGTTCGTGGAAGCCTGCCGCTTGATCATGGCTTGCGCCGGGCGCGTCGTCGTCACGGGCATGGGCAAGTCCGGCCATGTCGCCCGCAAGATCGCCGCCACCCTGGCTTCCACCGGCACGCCGGCGTTCTTCGTCCATCCGGGCGAGGCCAGCCATGGCGACCTGGGCATGATCCTGCCGCAGGACGTGGTGCTTGCGCTGTCCAACTCGGGCGAAACCGACGAGGTGCTGTTCATCCTGCCGGTGATCAAGCGCCAGGGCATTCCGTTGATCGCGATTACCGGCAACGCCAATTCTTCGCTGGCAGACGAGGCCAACGTGCATCTGGATGCCAGCATCGCCGCCGAAGCCTGCCCGTTGGGCCTAGCACCCACCGCGAGCACCACGGCAGCCCTGGTGATGGGTGATGCGCTGGCCGTGGCCTTGCTGGAAGCCCGCGGCTTCACTTCCGAAGATTTCGCCCGATCGCACCCGGCCGGCAGCCTCGGCCGCCGCTTGCTGCTGCACATCAGCGACGTCATGCACACCGGCGAAGGCATTCCTGCCGTGTCACCCGACGCCTCGCTGACCGAGGCACTGATGGAAATGACCCGCAAGCGTCTGGGCATGACCGCGGTGGTCGACGCCGACCGGCACCTGCTCGGCGTGTTCACCGACGGTGACCTGCGCCGCGCCCTCGACGACGATGGGCGTGGATCTGCGCGGCGCGACGGTGTCCGAACTGATGACGCGCGGCCCGAAGACCATCGGCGCCGACAAGCTGGCCATCGAAGCCGCGCAGTTGATGGAAAAGCATCAAATTCACGCCCTGTTGGTCGTTAACGATCAGCAGCAGGTGGTGGGTGCACTGAACATTCACGATCTGCTCCGCGCCCGTGTGGTCTGATCCGGCCGCTCGGCCGTTTCAGGCATAAGCCGCATCGCCGCGTCCACCGTCCAGGCACTCCCGACGTTTGACGGTACCGCCCTTCCGCCCCCTTGCCGACACTTCCTATGTACCTGGCCGACCTACCTGCTGACATTCTTGACCGTGCCGCCAAGATCCGTCTTGTCGTCTTCGACGTGGACGGCACGCTGACCGACGGTCGCCTGTGGTACGGCGAGGACGGTCACGAAACCAAGGTGTTCCATGTGCACGATGGCCTGGGCCTCAAGCGCCTGCTGGCGAACGGCGTGCAGGTGGCGATCATGTCGGCGCGCATCAGCCACCCGGTCGCCCTGCGCGCCGAAGAACTGGACATTGCCCATGTCTACCAGGGCCAGTCCGACAAGCGCGCCTGCCTGGAGCAGTTGATGGAGGCGCTGTCGCTCACCCCCGAACAGGTGGCCTTCGTCGGCGACGACCTGCCCGACCTGCCGCCCATGCGCATCGTCGGCCTGGCCGTGGCGGTGGCCAATGCCCATCCGTGGATCCTCGAACAGGCACACTGGCGTACCCGCCTCAACGGGGGCATGGGTGCCGCACGCGAAATCAGCGACATGATCCTGCACGCCCAAGGCAAGTCGGCCGCCGAGCGGGAGCGTTGGCAGTGAATCTGCGTAGATACCTGCGCGACCGGGGCATACCGGTGGCGATCGTGTTGATTGGCCTGGCCACGGGCGCCGCCCAGATGTTGTACTGGTGGCTGGCACCGACCCCGAAGGAGAGCGATTTCGTCGGCCCACCGCGCTCGGGTTACGTGCTGACGAACTTCAGGCTGTGGGCCTTCGACGTTGATGGCCTGCCCAGCTTCCGCATGGTCGCGCCCCACCTGGAGCGGCGTGAGAACGACGAATCGCTGTACATCAATACGCCGAATTTCGAGATGCCCTCGAACCAGCCCGGCGTCCCTCCCTGGCTGGGCAACTCGCTGTACGCCTGGGTCGACAAGAGCGGGACGCTGCTGAAACTGCAAGGTCCGGTGTTTATGCACCGCGCCGCCTTTGCCGATACGGCCGCGGCGGAAATGCATACCTCGGACGTCACCGCCTGGCCCAAGGAGAACCGCATGGAGACGGCGGCTCCCGCACATATGGTGCAGGGCGACAGTAAACTTAGCGGAGTTGGCATGCGTGCCAACCTCAACACCAATCATCTGGAGCTGCTCGATGAAAGCCACGGCTCGTTCCCGCCGCGCAAAAACAGGACCCAAGCTGGGTCTCAGCCTGCTGTGCCTGCTGGGGCTGCTCATCCTGCAGCCGGCGCTGGCCAAGCAGGATGACCGTAATCAGCCGATGAATTTCGCCTCCAAGACCGTGGACGGCTTCAACCAGCCCAACACCATCACCACCCTTACGGGCAACGTGGTGGCCACGCAGGGCACGATGAAGGTCACCGGCGATGTCGCGAAGTTGCATCTGGACGCTGATACGCAGGTCGCACGCATCGTGGTCACCGGCAAGATGGCGCACATCGAGCAGCTGGACGACGCCGGCAACCTGATGCAGGGCGACGCCGACACCCTCGACTACGACAACATCAATGGGATTGCCGTGCTCATCGGCAACGCCGTGGTGCGACAGCAGGGCCGCGGCGAGTTCCATGGCGACAAGCTCACGTACAACACCAACACTGCCCTGATCACCGGTCAGGCGGGTGGCGATGGCCTCGTGCACGGCATGATCCTGCCCAAGGCCAAGCCTGGCGCTCCTGCTGCACCGGCCGCCAAGCCGGCACCAGCCCCTGCTACAACCTCACCGACCAAACCGGCAACCCAGCCGACCGGGAACCCGTAATCGATGCTTTCCGCTGAAGGGCTACAAAAGAGTTTCAAGGCGCGCCAGGTCGTGCGCGACTTCGCCTTCTCCATTCGCGAGGGCGAGGTGGTCGGCCTGCTCGGCCCCAACGGTGCCGGCAAGACCACCTGTTTCTACATGGTGGTCGGCCTGATCGAGGCCGACGCTGGCGTCATCAAGCTCGACAAGCAGGACATCACCGGCCTGCCCATGCATTCGCGCGCCAAGCTCGGCATCGGCTACCTGCCACAGGAAGCCTCGGTGTTCCGTCGACTCAGCGTCGCCGACAACATCATGGCCGTGCTGGAGTTGCGCGAAGGCTGGGACGAAAAGCGCCGCACCACCGAGCTGGAAAGTCTGCTTGATGAATTGAAGATCGCGCACATCGCCGACCAGAAGGGCATCAGCCTCTCCGGTGGCGAACGTCGCCGTGTGGAGATCGCCCGCGCACTGGCCGCGCACCCCCGCTACATGCTGCTGGATGAGCCCTTCGCTGGCGTCGACCCGATTTCGGTGGGTGAAATCCAACGCATCGTGCGCCATCTCAAAGAGCGCGGCATTGGCGTACTCATCACCGACCATAATGTGCGTGAAACCCTCGGCATCTGCGACCGCGCCTACATCCTCAACGATGGCGAAGTGCTCTCGCGAGGCACGCCAGCACATATTCTTGCCGATGAGAAAGTGCGCGAGGTCTACCTCGGTCGCGAGTTCCGCCTGTAACAGCCCAGCTACAGCAGTAAATCAGAGGTAGTACACGATTCCGCCTTTGACCTATGGCCGACCCTGGGCACAGGCGTTAGGATGACCCCGAAGTTCATCCGACCCAGCTGGCATGAAACCCGGACTGCAGTTTCGACTCAATCAGCAGCTCACCCTGACGCCGCAGTTGCAGCAGGCCATACGCCTACTGCAACTGTCGCAGCTAGAGCTTGAGGCCGAGCTGCGGCAAATCGCAGAGGGCAACCCGTTGCTCGAGTTTTCCGAGGACAACCCGGAAGACGTCGACGGCGACGAGCGCGAGGTCGTGGATCTGCTGCCGGCCAGCAGCACCAGCACCACCAGCAATGACACCGTGGACGATGCCGAAGCGCCGGAATGGAGCGACGGAGACGGTGGCGGCGAAGATCCCATCGACTTCTCCAGCAGCGGCAGCGCCACGCGCAACAACAGCAATGGCGATGACGACGGTTTCGAGCCGCAAAGTGCCGCGGCCGAAACGCTGCAGGAACACTTGTTGTGGCAGCTCAACCTCACGCACATGAGCGTGCGCGAGCGCACCATTGCCACGGTGCTGATCGATGCGCTCAATCCGGATGGCTACCTCACCGAAAGCATGGAGTCGCTGATCGGCGCCTTGCCGACGGATCTGAGGGCCAGTGCGGCGGAAGTGGAGAACGTGCGGCGTACGCTGCAACGCTTCGATCCCACCGGCGTCGCCAGCCTGGATTTGCGCGACTGTCTTCGCGTCCAGCTCGAGCAATTCGATGCCGATCTGCCACAGCGCGAACTGGCGCTGCGCATCGTCGACAGCGAACTTGAGTTGCTTGCCCGCAACGACATCGCACGACTCGCGCGCAAGCTTCGCGCCAGCGAGGACGACACCGCGGCAGCCGCCGTGCTGATCCGCAGTCTCGATCCACGACCTGGCGCCGCGCTGGACGTTACGCCGGTGGAGTACGTGGCACCGGATGTCTATGCCCGCAAGGACGGCGGACGCTGGCGCGTCAGCCTCAATCCCGACTGCCAGCCCCGACTTGGACTCAACCAGCACTATTGCGGGCTGATCGCGCAGGCGCGCGGCACCGATGCCAGCTGGATGCGTGGCCAGCTGCAAGAGGCCCGCTGGCTGATCAAGAGCCTGGAATCGCGCGCGGAAACGCTGATCAAGGTGGCCGAGGCCATCGTGCGCCGGCAAAGCGCCTTCCTCGATTACGGCCCTGAAGCGATGCATCCACTGGTGTTGCGCGAAGTTGCCGAGGAAGTGGGCATGCACGAGTCGACCATATCCCGTGTGACCACGCGCAAATACATCCATACGCCGCGCGGTACTTTCGAACTGAAGCACTTCTTCTCCAGCGGCGTCTCCACCGAAGACGGCGGCAGCGCCTCGGCCACCGCCATCCAGGCCATGCTGCGCAAACTGGTCGACGCTGAAGATCCGCGCAAGCCGCTGTCCGATCAGGCCATTGCCGAAGAGCTGCATCGCAAGGGCATTCAGGTGGCGCGCCGCACGGTGGCCAAATACCGCGAGGGCATGCGCATCCCCAGCTCCAGCGAGCGCCAGCGAGCAAGCTGATCACTCTGTGACAAAGCGTCTCGGGAACTTGCCGGGATAAAAGACGTCCCCATTAAAGGAGAGAGTCCCGCCGGAGGAAAACCTGTCATGTCTACCTCGTGAAGGTCCGCATAACGCGGGCTTTGCGGTAGAAGTGCATAGTGAATGCCCTGCCTTGGCGAAGAGACGGGAATCCCCCTAAGGAGCACCCCGGTAATTGAAGGTGTGATTGAAGGTGTGTCGGCCACGGTCCCGCGACCGGCGCATCGACCCCAGCCGCGACAAGCGGCAAGTACCAGAGGAGGCGCAACATGCAAGTTCAACTCAGCGGTCAGCAGATCGAAGTCACTCAGGCTCTTCGGGATCACGTGAACAGCCGGCTCGACCGCCTTACCCGCCTCGACGACAAAATCCTCAGCCTCAGCATCGTGCTTTCAGTGAACAAGCTGCAGCAACGCGCCGAAGGCACGGTCAACGTCTCGGGCGCCAGCCTGCATGCCGAAGCCCTTGAGGCCGACATGTACGTCTCCATCGATGTTCTGTTCGACAAGCTGGTCACCCAGCTGCGCAAGCATCGCGAAAAGATTTGCGACAAGCACCAGCGCGCCGTGCGCGAAGAGCGCCAATACGGCTGACTTGGTGCCCCGGCCCGCCCTATCCGGGGCGGGCCCTATCCCCTAGTTGGAACCTACTTGTATCCCTTCTCCCCTTTGGGGGAGAAGGAGCCACAACCGCCGGCACGCGAACGAAACGCCTGCCGCGCAGGCTACCAATCGAGCGGGAAGGCGCCCTCCGGTGCGAACTGGCACAATGCCCAGGTAGCCGCCAGGGTCCATGCAGGTCCCGTCACGCGGCGCAAAGGACCTGGTTTGGACCGTCTCACCGCAAGACAACTCTACGATGGCGTTCATGAGCGCATGGCTTTGCGCTGGGTTTCCGGCATGCGCGGCGAATCGCGCATACTGGAACACGGTGCCACCACCACCCGCCGCCCCTCGCTGATCGGCTATCTCAACGTCATTTACCCGAACAAGATCCAGATCATCGGCACGGAGGAGCTGAACTTCCTCGACGGCCTGGATGCGCGCCCGCGCTGGGAAGCGCTCAACAAGATCTCCGCCTACCAGCCGGTCGCCATCATCGTGACGAAGGATCAGCCGATTCCGGCCGACCTGCGTGAAGTGGCGGAGGAAACCAATACGCCACTTTGGATCAGCTCCAAGCGCGGCCACGAACTGCTGACCTGGATGCAGTATTACCTGGCGCGCTTGCTCGCGCCCAAGATCACGCTGCATGGCGTGTTTCTTGAGGTGTACTCCATCGGTGTCCTGATCACCGGCGAATCAGGCTCGGGCAAGAGCGAGTTAGCGCTGGAACTCATCAGTCGCGGCCACCGCCTGGTGGCCGACGACGCCACCGAATTCACCTTGATTGCACCGGACGTGATCGACGGTACCTGTCCCGAATTGCTGCAGGACCTGCTGGAAGTGCGCGGACTGGGTGTTCTCAACGTGCGCGAAATGTTCGGCCACACCGCGGTCAAACCCTCCAAATATATTCGCCTGGTGGTGCACTTGAAGCCACTGCGTGAAGGGGAGGATACCGACGGACTCACGCGTCTCACCGGCGACATCGGCCACCGCGAGATCCTCGAAGTGAAGGTGCCGATGATCACGATTCCGGTGGCACCGGGCCGCAACCTGGCCGTGCTGGTAGAAGCTGCAGTGCGCAACCATATGCTCAAGAGCAAGGGCATCGACCCGGCCCAGACCTTCATTGATCGCCAGGCGCACCAGATGCGCCGGCTGCCTCCGTGGTGAACCCATGAGCGACACGATACCCGGCCAAGCCATCCACCAGCCCGACACGATCCACCTGATCGTGCTCTCGGGCATGTCCGGCGGCGGCAAGACCGTGGCCCTGCGCGCGCTGGAGGACCTGGAGTTCTACTGCGTCGACAATCTGCCGACCGCACTGCTGCCGCAGTTGGTGGCCGCGGTGAGTCGCGGCATGAGCGACAAGCGCCGCAACGTCGCCGTGGGCGTGGACGTGCGCAACCGTGAGGAAGACCTCAAGCGGATGCCCGAGATGTTGTCGGAACTGGCGGCGGAAGGTGTCGATGCGCACCTGATCTTCCTCGACTGTCGTGACGAGGTACTGATCAAGCGCTATTCCGAAACGCGCCGTCGCCACCCGCTTTCGTGGCGCGGACTGTCTTGGCCGACGCCATCGCCGAGGAGCGACGCGTGCTGCGCTCGCTTTCGTCGATTGCCGACAAGGTGATCGACTCCAGCGACATGAACGTGCACCAGCTGCGCCGGCTGATCGCCACCGGCTATGCGGAGGCCACCGAAGGGCTCACGCTGATGTTCCAGTCGTTCGCGTTCCGTCGCGGCCTGCCGCTGGACGCTGATTTCGTGTTCGACGCGCGCTGCCTGCCCAATCCGCATTGGGACCCCAAGCTGCGCCCGCTGTCAGGCAAGGACGCGCAGGTACGCCACTACCTGGAGGCCCAACCGCTGGTGGCCGAGTATTTCGCCGATACGGCACGCTGGCTGGATGCCTGGCTGCCCCGATTCGAGGCGGACGATCGCAGCTATGTCACCATATCCATTGGTTGCACCGGTGGTCGCCACCGCTCGGTCTACCTGGTGGAAAAGCTGGCGGCCCACTATCGCGCGCAGCGTAACGGCGTGCTCACCTTCCATCGCGAACTAGAGTGATAGCCATGCTGTCTAAATTCACTGATCGGAACGGCACGCCGTCATGAGCGTCGGCGTATTGCTGATGACTCACGAGGCGGTCGGCAAGGCCTTGATCCTGGCCGCCCATCACGTGATACCGAAGCTGCCTTTGCGTGTGGATGCGGTGGAAGTGCCCGCACAGTCCGATCCGGATGTCATGCGAACGCTCACCGCCAAGCATGCCCGGGCCCTCGACGAGGGCGATGGCGTGCTGGTGCTGGCCGACCTGTACGGCGCCACGCCCTGCAATATCGGGCTGTCGCTGGGTGCGCTGGGTGTCCGATTGCGCTGTGTGTCGGGGCTCAACCTCCCGATGCTGCTGCGCGTGCTCAACTATGCAGAAAAACCATTAGACGAACTGGCGGAAATCGCCGCCAGCGGTGGACGCGGGGGAATCTTCATCGATCATGCGTGAACAAGAAATCGTAGTTTCCAACAAGCTCGGCCTGCATGCCCGTGCCTCGGCCAAGCTGGTGCAACTGGTGCAGGGCTTCAAATCCACGGTCTGGCTGGTCAGCAAGGGGCGCGAAGTCAACGCGCAGAGCATCATGGGCGTCATGATGCTCGCAGCCGGCATCGGCACGCAGCTGACCGTCCGCGCTGATGGGCCGGATGAGGTATCCGCCATCCATGCCGTGGTCGCCCTGTTCGACCGCAAATTCGACGAAGGAGCCTGAGTGGGGACAGTCATCGCCCGAGCCCGGCGCCAGGAGGCCGTTTCCACGGCCCCATGCATGCTGGCGTGCCATTTTTCCGGGTCGGCAGAGGATGTCGTGGTGATGGCCGGATGCCACCGCGCTGACCGATCGAGCAGGTCGTCCCACCAGGGAGGGTACGCATGAGACAGACACTGACGGGCACCACCGCCGCACGGGGCATGGCCCTGGGACGGGCCCGCCTGGTCCAGCCAAGCCGCTACCTGGTCGACACCCGTCCACTGAACGAGGATGAGGTCGATGTCGAACTGCAGCGCCTGCACCGGGCGCTGGAAACCGCGCGACAGGAGCTGCGCGAATTACGCGGCAAGCTGCATGGTGCCCTGGCGCGCGAGGTGAACGAATTCATCGACGCGCACAGCCTGTTGCTGGACGACCCTGAGCTGCTGCGCGGCCTGGACGACCTCGTACGTATCGGCCATTACCGTCCGGGCGCCGCGCTCAAGAAGCAGCGCGATCGCCTGGCCGCGGTCTTCGAGGCGATGGACGACCCCTACCTGCGTTCGCGCAAGGAAGACGTCGACCAGGTCATCGGCCGGGTCATTTCCGCGTTGCAGCGCCAAACCAGCCGTGAAGAACGCAAGCTGGCGGCGCGCGTGGGCGAAATCCTGATTGCCGATACCATCGCGCCCGCCGACATGGCGCACCTGGCAGGTAGCGGCCTGCTCGGCGTGGTGGCCAGTTCGGGCAGCGCGTATTCGCATAGCGCCATCCTCGCGCGCAGCCTGGACCTGCCCATGCTGGTCGGTGTACGCGATGCCTTGTCCAGCATCCATGATGACGACCTGATCCTGCTCGACGCCGAGCGCAACGAAGCGGTGGTGCATCCCACCGCGCAGGATCTGGCCCGCTACCGCACCTGGCAGCGTGAGGCCGTGCAGGAGGGCCGCCGCCTGGCCACCCTCGCCAATGCCCCCACGCGCACGCGTGATGGCATCGACATACGCCTTCTCGCCAATGCCGAGATGCCGGCCGACATCGCCATGGCACGCGCACGCGGCGCGGATGGTGTCGGCCTTTATCGCACTGAATTCCTGTTCCTGCGACAGAAGGGCCTGCCCACCGAGGACGAGCAGTTCATCGCCTACCGCGACCTGGTCCTGGGCATGGGTGGCCTGCCGGTCACCATTCGCACGCTGGACCTTGGCGCCGACAAGGCCGATGCCGCGGGCCTGGTGTTGCGTGGCGAGGAGAATCCGGCGCTGGGTGTGCGCGGCGTGCGCCTGTCGTTGCGCTATCCGGCCGTATTCACCACGCAGATTCGCGCGATCCTGCGTGCGGCCTGCTATGGACCGGTGCGCGTGCTGGTGCCGATGGTGACGCAGCCCGACGAGCTCATCGCCGTGCGCACGCTGTTCAAGCTGGCACGCCAGGAACTCAAGCGCGAGAACGTGGACTTGCCGGAGAAGCTGGCGCTGGGTGCGATGGTCGAAGTGCCCGCGGCGGCGATCAACGTGCGCGCCCTGCTGGAGCATGCGGACTTTCTTGCCATCGGCACCAACGATCTGGCCCAGTACGTGCTGGCCGCCGATCGTGGCAACGATGCGCTGGACAACATCTACAACCCGCTGCAGCCCGCGCTGCTGCGCCTGCTTTCCTATGTGATCAGCGCCGGACGGCGCGCGAAGAAGCCGGTGAGCCTGTGCGGTGAAATCGGTGGCGATGTGAACTTCACCGCCCTGCTGCTGGCGCTGGGCCTATGCGAGTTCAGCATGCACCCAAGCCAGCTGCTGCATGTGCGCGATCGCCTGGCCACGCTCGATCACGCCGCCCTGCGCGCCAATGCGCCACGCATCCTGCGCGCACATACGCACGAACAGGCGGAAGCGCTGCTCGCCGAGCTCACCGGGTGAATAGTCGCCGTTGAGCGGGCGCCGGCGACCTCAGCCACGCCCGCCAAAGGTGTCACCCAGAAACGCTTCAATCAGGGCACCTCGATAACGCTGGCGATGCAGCAGCAGCGACAGCTTGCGATGCAAATCGAGAAACGGCGTCTTCAGTGTTTTCAGGCGCCCGCTCACCACCGCATCCGTGACGGCCACTTCAGGCAGACACGCAATACCGAGACCCGCAATGACCGCCTGTTTGATCGCCTCGGTCTGGTCGAGCTCCAACACGGTCTCGCCCATCGGCAAACTGGATAGCGCACGCTCACTCAAGCTGCGCGTGGCTGAACCGGGTTCACGCAACACCCAGCGCGCCCCAGCGAAATCTTCGGGCTGCAAGCGCCGCTTGCGTGCCAGCGGATGATCCGGTGACGTGCAGACCACGAGCGCATCATCACGCCAGGGACGAACCTCAAGCGAAGGGTGCGCCACGGGACCTTCCACGCAGCCCAGTTCAAGCGCGTGATCGAGCATCGCCGCGACGATCTCGGCGGTATTGGATACGCGCAGGCGAACCGCAACATGAGGGTGGGCGCGCACGAAATCGCCCAACAGCTCGCCCACGCGGTAATTGCCAACGGTGTTGCTGGCGCCTACTCGCAACTCGCCGCCCAAGGCTTCGGCACTACCACTGCCGATCCGTCCGAACTCGGCGTAGCGCTCCAGCAGCTCCTGGGCCAACGGCAACAGCTCTCGCCCCCGCGTATTGAGCCGCAGGCGACCGCGTTCGCGCGCGAACACTGGTGCATCCAGCTGCCGCTCCATCTCGGCCAGGGCCATGCTTGCCGCGGGCTGGGTGAGATGCAGCGCTTCGGCGGCGGCACGCACGCTGCCCAGGCGGGCGATCTGCACGAACACCTCGAGCTGGCGGGGGCTGATGTTAACCATAAGTAGATCTTATGCCATCCATCAGAAATTCAAAGTTTTATTGATTGATTGGCAAGCGGAGAATGGTGCCCGTCGAAGGAGATCGCCATGAACGCCACCGCCACCACCCTCCCTGCCCCCAGCCTGCATCAGCGCCTGCCAGGCCTGCTGCTTTCGGTGGCCATTGCCCTGGTCGCCCTCGGGCTGGGCAAGGCCGTGCCGCTGATTGGCGGCCCGGTGTTCGGCATTGTGCTGGGCATTCTTGTTCGCAACCTGGTGGCACCCGGCGGCAGCTATACGCCGGGCATCCAGTTCGCCGGCAAGCAGGTACTGCAGTGGTCGATCATCGCGCTGGGCTTCGGCCTGAGCCTGAATCAGGTCGCCAAGACCGGCCTGGAGTCCCTGTCAGTCACCATGGTGACCATGACGGTGGCCTTCCTCACCGCCTGGCTGCTGGGGCGCCTGTTGAAGGTGGACGACAAGCTGAAGATCCTGATCGGCGTGGGCACGGCCATCTGCGGCGGCTCGGCCATCGCCGCGGTTACGCCGATCATCAAGCCCGACGACCACGACACCGCGTTCGCCATCTCCACCATCTTCCTGTTCAACCTGGTCGCCGTGCTGCTGTTCCCTCTGCTTGGCCATCTGCTGCACTTGTCCGACCTCGGTTTCGGCCTGTGGGCAGGTACCGCGATCAACGACACTTCCTCGGTCGTGGCTGCGGGATACAGCTTCAGCAAACAGGCCGGCGACTACGCCACCATCGTCAAGCTGACTCGTGCCACGCTGATCATCCCGGTCTGTCTGGTGCTGGCCTTCGCGACGGCCTGGAAGCAGAAGAAACAGGGCGCCAGCGATTTCAGCCTGGCTCGCATCTTCCCCTGGTTCATCCTGTGGTTCCTGGTGGCTTCGGGTGTGCGTACGGCCGGGCTCATCCCTGCAGCGATCCAGCCTGCACTGCACGTCGCAGCAGAGTTCCTGATCATCGTGGCGCTTACCGCCATCGGCCTCTCGGCCAACCTGCGCCGCATGGCCTCCACCGGTGCACGCCCGATCCTGCTTGGCCTGGGCGTGTGGGCAGCGGTATCAGTGAGCAGCTTGCTGGTGCAGTTGGTGATTGGGCAGCTTTAAGAGCCGCCCCAAAGTCTCAAGGAAGTGCTCAACGTAAGCCGTCATCCCAGCGAAAGCTGGGATCCAGCGACTTGTTTGATTCACCGGCACCTTTCGAAGGAAGGCACTGGATCCCAGCTTTCGCTGGGATGACGATTCGGGAAAGCTGAGGTTTGAGGCTGCTCGCGCCCAGTAACCTGAAACTTTGTACAGGCTCTAGGCCTTGCCCTGCTCCACCAGCGTCAACGCCACCTTGTCGCGTAGATAGACCGGTAGCGCATGCTCAGGAGCGGTGGCCCGCCCCGCCTTGAATTCCAACGCAGCCAGTTCGGCCACACGACACGCCTGTGGATAGCAGGCGCCGTCCGCAGAACGCAGTTCGCCGGTGAGACGATTGCGCAATACATCGGCATACGTGGCCCAGCCCGTACCCACCACGTGCCAACTGGCCGCCGGTGGCAAGACCAGGGCATCGGGCATGCAGACGCGCTCCTCGTCGAGCGCAACGAGGCCGCCGTTGTCGTCACGACGATAGCTCGCCGCATAGATCTCACCCATGCGGGCGTCGATCACGGCGAGGATGGCGGCATCGTCTTCGGGCGCTTCCAGCGCCAGCGCTGCCAGCGACGAGACCGTGATGACCGGGACATCGAGCGCCAGTGCCATGCCCTGCGCCAGGGAGATGCCGAGCCGCACTCCGGTGAAGGCGCCCGGTCCGCGCCCCACGGCGATCGCGTTGAGCGCGTGACGCCCCAGTCCGGCCTCGGCCAGCAACACGTCTGCCATCGGCAGCACCAGCTCGGCGTGACGACGGGGAGCGATTTCGCTGCGTGCGATCACTTCATCGCCATGGATGAGGGCGACGGAGCAGGCTTCGGTGGCGGTTTCGATGGCGAGCAGATTCATGACCGCTCCATGATAGCCGCTGCCAGCCCTACCGCGGTGGGCACGCTGACGTACCAGTCGATGCGGCGGGCCAGGTACATCCGCAGCGCCAACAAACGGATACCCAACGGCCTGACGCTTCCACTTCGCAACCAGCTTCCCATGGTCTTTGACTCATGAGGACAGAGCCCTCATGGAAACAGTCGCTGCGGCAGGCCCTCGGGCGCCGTGCTGACAAACCACGGCGGGTTGATGACCAAACGAAGATTGGGCGACCTGCTCGCAAGCCATTACCTCCCGGGTAATCGCTTCAGCGCGATGTCGGCTTCAAGCTGAGCTCACCTCAACGAGACAGCGAAGGAGTACGCCATGCACAACGCCCACAACCTCATCGAACGCTATATCGACGGCTGGAACGAAACCGATGCGTTGCGCCGTCGCAACCTGATTAAAGACGTCTATACCGAGCACGCGCGCTATACCGACCCGATGATCGATGCGAACGGCTGGGAGGCCATCGACGCCACCATCGTTGCCGTGCAGGGCATGTTTCCCGGCCATCGCTTCAGCCTCGCCGGCCCCGTCGACGCACACCACGACACGCTGCGGTTCCAGTGGCATCTGGCCGCTCCTGGTGATGACGAGCCACTCGTCGTTGGCTTCGACGTCGCCTCGCTGGAACACGGCCGCATCCGCCAGGTATTCGGCTTTCTCGACAAGGTGCCGCAGGCAGCCTGACCTTATCCAGCGAGCGGCTACGGCCGCTCGCCTTCACCGGAGACACACCATGCCAAGTTTCAAAAGCAGCGACGGCGTCATCCTCGCCTACCAGGATTGGGGCCACGGCAAGCCCATCCTGTTTGTGCACTCCTGGGCACTCGATTCACAGATGTGGGCCCCGCATATGCTGCATTTCAATGCGCTGGGCATGCGTACCATCGCGATGGACCGCCGCGGTCACGGCCGCTCCGATCAGCCCGGTAGCGGCTACGACTATGACCGCCTGGCCGATGATCTGGCCGAATTGATCGAGCATCTCGACCTGCGCGAGGTCATCCTGGTCGGCCATTCGATGGGCACCGGCGAATGCATTCGGCTGCTCTCGCGCCATGGCAACACGCGAGTGGCGCGCGCCATCCTTCTTTCACCGATCGCCCCCTGCTACCTGGACGCATCCGGCGCAGCGCTACCCGCCAGCGCGATTGAAGCGGTGCTGTCCCAAATCCACGCGGATTTGCCGCGCTGGCTCGCCGACGGCGCTGACGGCTTCTTTCTTCCTGCGCAAACGGGTACGTCTGATGGCACGATCCGCCGCACTATCGACATCATGCTTGGGACATCGCTGCATGCGGCCACGGCATGCTTCCGCACCCGTGTCGCCACCGACCTGCGCGACGACCTGCACCGCATCGACATTCCCATTCTGGTCATCCACGGTGATCGAGACGTGAGCGAGCCCGTCACGCAAGGCCGTGCCATCGCCGCGCTGGTGCCGGACTGCCGCTACCTGGAATACCCCGGCGCGCCGCATGGCATGTACCACACACACCAGCAGTCCCTGCTCGCCGACATGCGGGCCTTCATCACCGACGATGCCACGGCATGACTCTCGGCGCAGGGCAAGCGCGCCGTAGCGTGGGATCATCGATCTGTGCCAGCCGGCGTCCAGCCGCCCCGTGTCACCAGGAGCCGTCGCATGAATGCTGTCGCTATCTCGCATCGGACCGTCGGCGATCTGCTGCGCGAGTGGCG
Organism: uncultured Gammaproteobacteria bacterium; assembly: GCA_963765335.1. Classification (GTDB taxonomy): domain Bacteria; phylum Pseudomonadota; class Gammaproteobacteria; order Xanthomonadales; family Rhodanobacteraceae; genus Dyella. The sequence continues at coordinate 303,479 of CAVXWA010000009.1, forward strand.
ACGGCATCGCCGGCTGAGCCAGCTGGACCTGGCCACAGGCGCCGAGATCTCCACCCGACACCTCAGCTTCGTCGAGTCGGGTCGCTCACAACCCAGCCGCGACATGATCCTGCACCTGGCCGAATACCTGGACATTCCGTTGCGCGAGCGTAACGCGCTGCTGGTGGCCGCGGGCTTTGCCCCGGCCTTCCGCGAGCGAGCGCTGGCTGATCCCGCGCTGGATGTCGCACGCGCCACCATCGATTTGCTGCTGAAGGGACTTGAGCCCTATCCGGCTCTCGCGGTGGACCGTCACTGGAACCTGGTCGCCAGCAATCAGGCGACGCTGCGCTTGTTGTCGGGATTATCCGAGGAATGGCTGCGCCCACCCGTGAATGTGTTGCGGCTCAGTCTCCATCCTGGCGGCCTGGCCCCACGCATACGCAACCTGCCGGCATGGCGCGCGCACCTGCTCGAACGCCTGCGCCGTCAGATCGACGCCAGCCAAGACCCGCAGCTGATCGAACTATTGCGCGAGCTGCAAGGCTACCCTGCGCCCACCGACGGACTCGAGCAGCCCAGGACGGAACCCGGAAACGCCATCGCTGTCCCGATGGAACTGGAGCTCAATGGCATCGTCCTGTCGATGCTAAGCACGACCACGATATTCGGCACGCCGACGGATATCACCTTGGCCGAACTGGCGCTGGAAGCGTTCGTGCCCGCTGACCAGGTCACCATGGAGCGCTTGCGCGCTCTGGCCGAATCTTGAGCCTGCTACGAGTTCGCCAGGTCAGCTCGGCGGTTGCCACAGTTCGACGCGCGTGCCCTCGGGATCCATGATCCAGCCGAAGCGCCCGAACTCGCTGTCCTCGACACGTTCGTCCACCGTCACGCCGGCTTCGCGCAGCTGCGCCAACAGGCCGTCGAGATCGTCCACGCGGAAATTGATCATGTACGGCTGCGCGCTCGGCGCAAAATAGCCCGTATCTTCCGCAAACGGCGACCACAATGTGTAACCTTTGCGCTTCTCGTCTTCGCTGAAACGCGCACCGCCCCAGTCATCGACCGGCAGGCCAAGACGACGCGCATACCATTCGTTCAACGCCTTCGGATCGCGTGATTTGAAGAAGATGCCGCCCAGACCGATGACCTTTGCCATGTCCTGATCCTCTCGAAGTGAAGCCACTATGCGGGCGACGACAACTCGCCCTCGAAAAACGCCTGTACTTCTCTCAATTCGCGCGTGCGTGGCATGGCGGGAAGACTGGCGAGAAACAGACGACCATAGCCTTTGCTGGTCAGGCGAGGATCGCACAGCACCAACACACCGCGGTCGCGCACATCACGAATCAAGCGGCCGGCGCCCTGCTTGAGCGCGATGACCGCACTGGGTACCTGCCAGCCCATGAAGGGGTTGATGCCGGCATGTTCCAACGCCTCCAGCCTCGCTTGCAACACCGGGTCGTCCGGCGCGGCGAACGGCAGCTTGTCGATCACCACCACGCTCAACGCCTCGCCCGCGACATCCACGCCCTCCCAGAAACTGGCCGCCCCCAACAGCACGCCGTGACCGCTGGCGCGGAATTCTTCCAGCAGGCGATGACGTGGCGCCGTACCCTGCACGAACAGCGGCCAGGGCACGCGCTCATGCAGGAGCTCGGCCGCGCGACGCAACGCGCGGTGCGAGGTGAACAGCAGGAAAGCCCGGCCATTGGATGCCTGCAGCACCGGCAGCACGGCATCGAGTACCCGATCGGTATAGTCCCGTGCCGAAGGATCGGGCAGCGGCGTCGGCAGGTAACACAGCGCCTGCGTGGCGTAATCGAAGGGACTATCCACCTGCAGTGTCTGCGGATCGTCCAGTCCAAGCTGACGTGCGAAGTGGTCGAAACTGCCGGCCACCGACAAGGTGGCCGAAGTATGGATCCATGCGGCCTGCGTCTGCTCGCGCATGGCGCGCAAGGGCGCGGCCAGATCAAGCGGCGTGGCGTGCAATGCAAAGCCGCGCGGAAACAGTTCGTACCAGCGCACATCCCGCTCGCTATCGCGCTCGGCGATGCGATCGAGGCGTTCGCTCAGATGCGCTGCGCGCTCATGGGCATTGGTAAATCCACGCGAGCGTTCGGCCTGGGAGGCGAGCACATCGGTAAGTGCCGCCAGCACTTCACGCAGGTCGTGCAGTGAGCTGTGGATGGATGCACTTGCTTCCAGCAAGTGGAACGGCCCGCGTTCCGGCAGCGCATCCATGGCCAGTCGCAACCTGCGTACGGCATCCTGCAAGGCCTCAGCGGGCTCGAGCACGAGGCCGATCGCGCCAGTGATGCCATTGCATTCGCTCAGGCTGTCCTGCGCCAATTCGCTGAACTGTCGCGCGCTGATGCTTTGCGAAAAGAACTGGCCGGCCAGTTCCGGGATCTGATGTGCCTCATCGAGGATGAAGGCATGGGCGCCAGGGAGAATTTCGCCGAAGCCTTCCTGCTTCAAAGCCAGGTCGGCAAACAGCAAGTGATGGTTGACCACTACCAGGTCGGCTTCCTGTGCTTCGCGGCGCGCTTTCACCACGTGACAGTCGTCGTAGAACGGACATTCGACGCCCAAGCAGTTGTCCGGCGTCGAGGTGACCTTAGGCCACAACGGCGACTCTTCCGGCACCTCGGCCAATTCCATGCGATCGCCACGCCGCGTGCGCGCGGACCACGTTCGGATGGCGGCCAGTTGCGCTGCCTGTGCGCGATCGAAGGTGGCGCCTTCGCGTACGGTCTGATCGAGTCGGTACAGGCAAAGATAGTTGGCTCGCCCTTTCAGCAGCGCCGTTTTCAGTCGCGCATCCAGCACCGAACGCACGCGCGGAAGATCGCGGAAGTACAGCTGATCCTGTAGCGCCTTGGTACCGGTGGAGACGATCACGCGCTGGCCGGACAACAGCGCCGGCACCAGATAGGCGAAGGTCTTGCCGGTGCCGGTACCGGCCTCGGCAATCAGTGTTTCACGCTCGGCGATAGCGTGCTGAACTGCACGTGCCATCGCCTGTTGGGCAGCACGTGGCGCGAAATTCGGCAGCTCGCGGGCGAACGGGCCATCCGGGCCCAGCAGCGCGGCAATATCCTCTTGATCGATCATCGCGAAAGTATCGCCGACATTGGCCAAGCCCGCGAATGTCCTAGACTGTGCTGCACCCTTGCGTGCGGAGCCCGTCCATGTCCACGCCCATCAGCGGTATCGGCCAGATCGCCATCACGGTCAGCGATGTCGACCAGGCGCTCGCGTTCTATCGCGACATTCTCGAGCCTGCCGTTCCTGTTCCGCCCCGCCCCGAATCTCGCCTTCCTCGACAGCGGCGGCGTTCGCCTGATGCTGTCGACGCCACAAGGCGCGGCGCAAGGTCGGCAGCAACTCCATCCTGTACTTCAGAGGTGGCCGATATCGGCACGACCTTTGTCGCGCTGCTCAATCGCGGCGCGGTCGGTGAACGTGAGCCGGAGGCTACGGCCGAGCTGTCCGACCACACCTTATGGGTGGCCTTCCTGCGCGATCCGGACGGCAACCTCGTCGGACTGATGGAAGAGCGCCGCCGCGGCTAAGCCTGCACCGAGGTCGAAGAACGGAGCAAGTCACCTCGACGCAACCGGATCCGCGCCAAATCGTCCTGGCGCGCACCGCCCATAAGGACCTATTTCGAGATTGCGGACCCATAGGGCGACTCACCCGTTGCGGAACGTGCTGGCAGGCCAGTGAGCGTGGCGGCCATCGCGGCAAGGGTTGGTCGCGACTAGGGTCGCTCCCACCACGAATCGCGCTCGCGACCCTGCCGGAGCTTATTCGAGGCTCCGGCAGAGATGCCGTCATCGATCAGTAGCGCTGCACGCCTTCCACGTGGCACTGCTGCAGCGACTTGGCGGCAGTTGCGGCGCCGGCATCGTCGCCGGCACGTTCGCGCAGCTCGGCGATGGTCTGCCAATTGCGCGCGCATAGCGGCCCCAGACGCGGGCCCAGCTCCCACGAGCGCTGCGCGAGCTTTTCGGCGCTGGCGTAATCCTTCAGGCGGATCGCCAATTCGGCGCGATCCTGCAGCAGATCCGGCGAATTGGGGCTCAGCTTGAGTGCCTGATCGAGCTTGACTGCCGCGGCATCGTACTGGCCGGTGCGCATGTCGCCGGCCGCTGCGTCCTGCAAGGTGGCCACGCCCGGTTCACGCAACGGATTCACGTCGATGGCGGACTTTTCCTTGTCGCCCGCGGCGTGGATGGACGCCAGCATCTGCTCGTCGGAACGGGTGGGACGCGTCGTCTGTGACGACGGTGCGCTGGGCTGACTGCAGGCAGCGAGCAACAAGACGGCCAGCGTCGCTGGCACAGCAGTACGAGGGAAGGGACGACGCGACATGATCAATCTCGAATGGGAGCCGTGGGAGCCGGGGCGGGTGCCTGGTCACCGCCGCCGAAGAGATTGCCTACGTGCTGCCAGAAGCAGCCCTCGGCATCCTGCGACAGTGTACCGGCCACTACCGGTAATTGCCGCGCTCCCTCGCACCCCTGTTCCGTGCGCTTGCCGTTGGACGGGTTGATCCAGGCCAGCTCGAGACCCTCGCCGGGCGCGGCCGACAACGGCCTCGTCGGCAGCTTGCGGAACAACTCCTGCCACGCGCGCAGACTGCCCGTGGCGCCATACAGGCCGCTCGGCTTGTTGTCGTCGCGGCCCATCCAGAACACGGCCAGATGCGAGCCGGTAAAGCCGGCGAACCAGCTGTCGCGCATATCGTTGCTGGTACCGGTCTTGCCCGCCGCATTGAGGTAGGCCAGGCCCGAACTGCCGACCGACGCCGCCGTACCCGAGCGCGTCACCTGCTGCATGGCCCAGGTCACCAAGCGCACGGCGGACTGGTATTCACCCGGACCCGTTTTCACTTCGTAACGCTTGATGGTCTGGCCCTTGCCATCGACGACACCGCGCACGGCGACCAGCGGCAGCGCATGACCGTCGGCGGCGATGTATTGGTAAAGCTGGGTCGCCTGCAACGGCGACATGTCCAGCGCACCGATCAGCAGCGACGGACTCGGGTTCACATCGGTAAGGCCAAACGATTCCAGGAAGGCCTTGATGCGCGACACGCCGATATTCATGCCGAGATTGATGGTGGCCAGGTTCCATGAATGCACCAGCGCGTCGACCATCGGCACCGGGCCGTGTGCATCGCCCTCATCGTTCTTCGGCGTCCACATGGTGCCGTCGGGCTGCTTCATGCTGATCGGCTCGTCCTCGATCACGCTGCCGAGATTCCAGCGCTCCGGTTGTGCCAGCGCGACCAGGTAGACCAGCGGCTTCACCAGCGAACCGATCGGACGACGCGCATCGAGCGCGCGGTTGAAACCCTGGTCGCCCGGCAACTTGCTGCCCACCACCGCCAAGACGGCACCGGTCTGCGCTTCGGTGATCACGGCAGCCGCTTGCGCGGCGTCACCGCGCTTGCCGAGGCTGGCCATGGTGGTCGTGATCGCCTGCTCCGCATACAGCTGCGCGGCCGGGTCCAGCGACGTAAAGACACTGAGATTGCCGTTGGCAAGCGTCTCATCGTCGAAGTCGGCGGTGATCTGATCACGCACCAGCTGCATGAACGCCGGGAAGCGGTTATGCGGCAACTGGCCGATGCTGACAATGCCAAGCGGAGTGGCCTGCGCAGCCTTCGCCTCATCCGTCGTCATCACTCCGGTTTCGACGAACTGCTCAAGCACCAGGTTACGCCGCGACAACGCGCGCTCGGGATAGCGGCGCGGGTCGTAATAGCTCGGCCCCTTCACCATGCCGATCAGCAGCGCCATCTCCTGTGGCTTGAGGTCTTCCATGCGGCGACCGAAGTAGAACTCCGACGCCGCCGCAAAACCGTGCACGGCCTGGCTGCCTTGCTGACCGAGGAAGACCTCGTTGACGTAGGCTTCGAGGATGCGGCTCTTGTCGTAGTGCGCCTCGATCAGGATCGACATCAACGCTTCGTTGAATTTGCGCGTGAAGTTCTGCTCGCGATCGAGGAACAGGTTGCGCACCAGCTGCTGGGTCAGGGTGGAACCGCCCTGCACCGTGTGACCTGCGCGCAGGTTGGCGAACGAGGCGCGCAGGATGGCGGTGAGATCGATGCCGAAATGATGCTTGAAGTCGCGGTCCTCGACGGCCTGCAGACCCGACAGCAACATCGGCGGCACGTCCGCCAGGCGCACGATACGGCGCTCTTCCTGTTGCGAGCCGTACAAGGTGGCGATGCGCGCCGGATCGAGATGCGTCAGCTCGATGCTCTTGCCGCTGCCGATGTCCTTCACACCCGCGACCTGCCCCTTGCCCAGCGCTACGCGAACGCGCCTCGGCAACTCGCCGCCGTCAGGCCCGGCATAACCGCGCGAGGCAATCGTGTAGCTGCTGCCGTCCTTCAGCCAGGTGCCGGCCACCTGGCCATGACCATCGTTGCTGTAGCCGGCGAAGGTCAGCTCCAGCTCCAGCGCTGCCGGCGTCATCGGCGTGCCAGGGGCGAGCGCGAGCGGCCGTGCGTAAATGCGCGTGGGTACGGCGAATACCAGATCGTTGAAGCGATCCTGCACGCGCTTGTTCAGCACCAGCGTGTAGGGCAGCACGAACCCGAACAGCAGACCCATGCAGATCCAGAACGGGATGCGCACCCAGGGCCAGACGGCGCGGGTAAACGAACGTAGGCGGGGCAAGAAGTCCAAGGAAGGGAAATCCCGAACAGGAAGGCAGGGGGGATCATAGGGCCTGCTGCCCGGCGGGCATCTGAACGCAGACCGTGGTTTGTGGCCCGAGAGAGGCAACGCTGAGGCCGTCGTGGGACCTTACGCCCCCCTGTAGGAGCGCACCCAGTGCGCGATCACGGCGTCATCGCTCCGTTGGTTTGTCACTCGGGCCATCCTTGGCCCTCGCCCGGCGGGCAGCTTGCGCTGTGCAAACCGGCAGTCCTGCCGGTTTGTCGCGCACTGGGTGCGCTCCTACAAGGGGGCTGAAGGAGTCCAGCAGGCGGCGTCGGGGTGGAAAGGCCGCGGCGAGACGCCCAGCAAGCGCTGGACGCCGCTATTGTCGGCGATCAGGTCGGCATCGAGCCGGGTGAGCGGCCCACGCAGGCGTGGCACGGCGTGGCGACCCAGGCGCAACAGCCAGGCCGGCAACGGCACCGGCAGCGTGGTCACCGGCAGACTGGCGCGGACGCGAGCGAACATCTCGGATGCGGGGAGACGCTCGCCACCGCCCAGCGGCAGCACGCGCCCGGCGGCTTCGGGCTGGTCGAGTGCCGCGATCACCGCCAGGGCGATGTCATCGGCGTGCACCGGCTGGCGCAGCCCTCGGCCGGCCAGCAGCGGAAACACTCGCTGGCGCATGGCCCGGCGGGCGATCGGACTAAGACTCTTGTCCAGGCCGGCGCCGTAGATCAGGGTGGGACGGAACACCGTCCACGGATAGCCGTGACGTTCGCACTCGGCCGCCAGGGCCGCCTCACCGTCACGCAGGGTCTGGGAGATGGCGCGTTCGGCTGGCACGTCGGACGCCTGCTTGGATTCAGCGCTCATCGAACTGGTCGCGATCACCCGCAGCGCAGGTGCGGGGTCGATCGTCGACAGCCATTGGGAAACCGGCAGCAGCGGTCCAAAGCTGATGACGGCTGACGGGTTCTGAATGACCGGCATGGCATCCGGCAAGCGCCCCTTCACCCAGGTGACGCCGGATTCAGCGACGTGCGCTTGCCGGCTGATCGCCACCACGTTTTCGCCGCGCGCTCGCAGGCGCGGGAGCAGGAAATGGCCAATCTGACTGCTGGCACCGAACACCACGACGGTCATACGGGAATCCTCAGGAACCGGCCTGCAGGCGCGCCGTCAGCGTGACCAGACGCGGATTGCCTGGCGCCAGCTTGCGTGCCCTGTCCAGCGACTGGGACGCACTGGCACGGTCACCTTGCTGCAACTGCTGTTCGGCCTGGTCCAGCCAGGCATTGGCCAGACGCTGGCGCAGCTCGCCCTGCCCTGCAGCACCCGGGGAGAGATCTCCGAGATCCGCGAGACGATCGCCAGCCACTTGCAGATTGCCGCTCGCGAGTGCCTGGTTGAACTGGTTCATGGCCACGCTGGGCAGCATTTCCAGTCCATGCCGTGCCGATTCGTTATTGCCATCCAGCGCCAGCGCACCGCGATAGAGATCGTAAGCGCTGTCGCCCGGCGGCAGCATGAGCTTGCCCTGCTGGGCGGCCGTATCGGCACGCTGGATCATCCGCGCGAGGTCGGTGGTCTGCTGCGGGGTGAGCACCGGATGCTGCGTCGGTCCCGCATCGTCCTGTGCGTCGCCCGCGACCGGTAGCGCGGCCGACGCCTTGTGGGTGTCGCCCAGGCGTGCCTTGGCCGCGGCAAGATCCCCCGAGTGGGGCGCCCATTCGGCCGCCTGATCGAGCAGCGTGCGCGCCTGCGCATGGTCGCCGCTATCCAGCGCCGCGTTCGCTTGCATGATCAGCGCCTGTGCCACTTGAGCAAGACCGGCCTTGGCATCGGCGTTGTCGGGATCGAGCGCCAGCGCCGCCTTGTAATGGGCGAGCGCCGTGTCGTCGCCGTCGCCGCTGATGCGGCCCGCGCGCATCGCGTCCTGTGCTTGACTGAGGGCGTCGGCCAGCGCGCCGCCGTCCGGCTTGTCCGCCGGCACCAGCGCCGCGCGCAAGGCGGGCAGTTCGCCATAGTTGGGGATGAGCGCGGCCAGTCGATCCACCAGGGCGGAGGCTGCCGCCCGGTCGCCCGCATCCAGTGCCTTATGCGCCTGGCTGGCAAGCGCTTCGCCCACCTTGTCCAGCCCGTGCGCTGCGACGGCATTGTTCGGGTCAGCGCCAAGCACACGTCGGTACAGCGTGCCGGCACCATCGTCGCCGTCCAGCTTGCCGGCGTCGAAAGCGAGTTGCGCCTGCTCGATCAGGTGATCGGTCTGCACCGGACCCGTGCGCGCGGTGGCGAGCGCCTGGGTCAGGCGATCGACGTCGCTGCCGCCACCGAGCAGCTCGCGCGCGGCGGCCAGCGCCTGCTCGGCATCATCCAGCTTGCCGGCCTGCAACGCCGCGTCGGAGCGCGCGATCTCAGCCAACCCCACCTTGCGCAGGCCATCGCGGGCACGGTCGTTATCGGGCTGCAGCGCGCGGGCGGCTTCGAACAGCTCGCGCGCGCTGGTGCCGTCATTGCCGTCCAGACGTCCTTCCTGCAAGGCGATCTCGGCGCGACCCAGGACGCCATCCAGCTCGGTGCTTGGCACCAGGCCGCGCAACTGGTCCTGCCCCATCCACAACGTGGTGCCGACGCCAATCACCAGCAGCAGCAACAGCGGAATCAACCAGCCACGACGGCCTGATCGCGGTGGCGGCCGCGACGACACGCTGCGACGACGCTCCGGATCCAGCGTGACCTGCGGCAAGCCATCGTCGGACTTCGCCCTTGGCGCAGGCGCATCGTCCAGATGATCGAGATCGCCCAGGGTCGGTTCGGTGCGGCCCTGCGATCCGTGGTCGTGCGGGTCTTTGCGTCCGTTCATGGGTTCACGATGGTGGGATCAAAAGGTGGGATCAATCCGCAGCAGCTTAGCATTGCGCCGCGCGCGTCACCCGCCTCGTAACGCCGGCGTTCAGCCGACGCTGACGCGGCGTGCGTCGACCACATTGGGCATCGCGACCAGCCGCCCCAGCAGGCCGGAGAGCTGCTCGAAATCACGCACTCGCAAGGTGAAACGCATTTCCACCTCGCCGGTTTGGGCAAACACCCGGCTGGACGAGGCAATGATGTGGGTGCCCGCATTGCTGATCATGCTGGTGACGTCCTTCTGCAAGCCCTTGCGGTCGTAGCCGTGCAGCTCGATCTCCACTTCATAGGCCTGCGCGGACGCCTTGCCCCATTCCATTTCGATGACGCGATCCGGATCGCGCCGCGCCAGCCGCGCCAGGCTGACGCAGTCGGCGCGATGCACCGACACGCCGCGCCCGCGAGTGACGAAGCCGCGCACCGCGTCGCCAGGCAGCGGCTGACAGCAGCGGGCCAGCGTCGTGAGCAGGTTGCCCACGCCCTCGATGCTCAGCGCACTGTGATCGCGCGGCGCCTGACGCGGTGACGTCGGAGCAGCCGACTGCGTCATCGGCGGCGGTGCCGCGGCTTCCTGCAGTACGCGTGCGATCTGCCCGGGCGCGACTTCACCCAGCGCCAGCGCTACCAGCAGTTCGTCGTGCGTCTTGAGATGGAAGTGTGCGGGCAGCTTGGCCAGGTCGGCCGTGGGCAGGGCCAGCCGTTTGATCTCGCGTTCGAAGATCGTGCGGCCCGCCGCCAGGTTGGCGTCGTGCGCGATGCGGCGGAACCACGTGCGCACCTTTTCCTTGGCGCGCGAGGTATGCAGATAACCGTGATGCGACGACAGCCAGTCGCGGCTGGGTTCGGCCGCCTTGGCCGTGAGTACCTCCACGCGGTCGCCGCTGTGCGGCTGGAAGGTCAGCGGCACGATGCGTCCATTGACCTTGGCGCCACGGCAGCGATGGCCGACTTCCGTATGCACGTGATAGGCGAAGTCCAGCACGGTGGCGCCGCTGGGCAGATCCACCACTTCGCCCTTGGGCGTGAGCACGTAGACGCGATCTTCGAGCAGCTCGGTCTGCAGTTCGGCGGCCAGGTCGCCGTCACTGTCGGCGCGCGGTTCCAGCAGGCGGCGCATCCAGGCGATCTTCGCCTCGAACTCGCTGTCGCCGCTGCCGCCTTCCTTGTAGCGCCAGTGCGCCGCCACGCCCAGCTCGTTGATGCGATGCATCTCGTGCGTGCGGATCTGCACTTCCAGCGTCTTGCCGCGCGGACCGATCACGGCCGTGTGCAGCGAGCGGTAGTCGTTGCCTTTGGGCCGCGCGATGTAGTCGTCGAATTCGCCCGGCAAGTGCGGCCACAGCGTATGCACCACGCCGAGCGCGCCGTAGCAATCGGCCACGCTGTCGACCAGCACGCGCACGGCGCGGATATCGTAGAGATCGGAGAATTCCAGCGCCTTGCGCTGCATCTTCTTCCAGATCGAATAGATGTGTTTGGGCCGACCGGCCAGCTCCGCACGAATGCCGGCGGCTTCGAGCGAGCGATGCAGCACGTCCAGCGATTCGCGGATGAATTCCTCGCGGTCGCTGCGACGCTCGTCGAGCAGGCGCGCGATGCGCTTGTAGGTATCCGGATGCAGGTAGCGGAAGCCGAGATCCTCCAGCTCCCACTTCAGCTGCCAGATACCCAGGCGATTGGCCAACGGCGCATGGATGTCCTGGGTCAGGCGCGCCAGCAGCTGGCGCTCGCTTTCCGGCAACGCACTCGCCGCGCGCATGCGCGCCAGCTGGCGCGCCAGCAGGATGAACACCACGCGCAGGTCGCGGATGATCGCCAGCAGCAGGCGGCGCAAACCCTCGGCGCCGTGGTCGGCACCATGCTGCGCGTGCAGCGCCCAGACCCGCTCGGCGGCGACCTGGCCGGCAACCAGTCGTTGCAACTCGGCGGGCAAGGCCGGCTTCGCGTGTCTCCCACAACGCAGGCTCGAGGCGCGCCACCTCGAACCACAGTGCGGCGGCCTGGGTCTGTGCATCGCAACCAAGCATGGCGAGCAGGTCAAGCACATCCACGCCTTCGGCACGGCTCACCGGCAGCTGCGCACACGCCTCCAGCGCCTCGACCAGGACGGACGGGACGTTGCCGGCGCGACTGCGCCACTCGGCAAGATCCGAGCTTGCGTTGGGGGCGACTTGAACCATGCGGCCATTCTAGGGCCTGCCGCACGTGCCCGCGTCGCCCGCGCCCCGCATGAATCGACGGTTCATGGCGTGTATGCTGCGCCAGCGCTTTTCCTTCCCTGTCCTCGAGAGGATTACCCCATGCGTCTGGCCCGTCTGCTGCCGTTGATGATGAGTGTTGCCCTGGCTGTTCCCGTGATCTCGCACGCTGCCGACCAGTACGTACCGCTGCAGCAACGCATGTCCCCGGAGGAGTTCAAGGCCGCCGGCCTGGACAAGCTCTCGCCGGACGAGCTGAAGAATCTCGACAGCTGGCTGAGCGGGCACGCCAAGGTCGCTACGAAGATGGTCGACCAGGCTGGCAAGCCGGTGTTCTATCCGAGCAGCGAGAAAGCCGGCCCGATCCAGGCGCGCGTGCAGGGCAGCTTCAACGGCTTCAGCGGCCATGGCGAGTTCACGCTGGACAATGGCCAGGTGTGGAAGCAGGCCGACACCGCCAGGATTTCGTGCCTGAGCAGCAACAACCCTAAGGTGACGATTCGTCGCTCGCTGATGGGCAATTGGATGATGGCGGTGGACGGCTGCAACGACACCACCAGCGTCACCCGTACCCGCTAAACGCCACGCCAGCTTTCCTGTAGGAGCGCACCCAGTGCGCGAAAAGCCAACGAAGCGATGACGCCGCGCCGCTAATCGCGCACTGGGTGCGCTCCTACCGTGGTTTCGCTCAGGTGAGCGCTTCCAGTGCGCGGGTCAGCCGCTTGGCGGAGACCGGCTCGGCCGTTTTCAACTCCTGCGCGAATAGCGATACGCGCCATTCCTCGATCAACCAACGCAATTCATCCAGTCCTTCGCTCACCTGCAGCACGATGCTTCAGGTACTCGCGCCAGAACGGCAGCACCTGCAGCATGCGCTGCTGGTCCTTGGCCGGGTCTTGGCGCAGTCGCTCTGCCCGTAACCGCATGGCCTTGAGATAACGCGGATAGTGCGCCAGCCGCGACGTCGGCAAGTCGCGCAGGAAACCAGGGACTAGCAAGCCATCGAGCTGCTCGCGCAGATCGTCGTAACTGGCACGTGCAAAACCCATCAGAGGCGGTTCCAGCCAGGGCTTCAATTCGGCCTGCGCCTCGATGATCGGTTCGGCCAGCTTCAGTCGTTCCACGGCGGCCGCGAACAGTTCGCGTGCGGCCTGCGTATGCAGCGCTTCGAACGTACCGGCGGTGCGCACGTCCAGCGCATGACGTTCCAGCATGTCGCTGAAGCCGCCCTCCACCAGGTCTTCGCGCAAGCCGTCGACACCGCCCAGCGGCGCGTACTTGAGCGCCAGCGGATTACCCACCGGCAGACGACGGCGCGCCTGCTTCATGTCGCTGGCCAGCGCATTGCGCAACAGGCGCACCACGCCAAGACGATGCGCCTCGCGCGCCTCGTCGCCACGTTCGAACACACGCAATGCCACCGTCTCGCCCAGATCGACCAGGGCCGGAAAAGCAAGCAACCCACCTGCCGAACGCACCTGGCTGGGAATCTCCTCGAAATCCCAACTGGCGATGTCTTCGCGGGTCAGTTCGATATCGGTCTTGCGCGAGAAGGCTTCGCGCGCCTGGCCTTCCCATTGCGCGCGCATATCGGCGAGATCGCGACCCGCCGCGACAGTGCGTCCGTTCTCGTCATGCAGGCGATAGCGCATGCGGAAGTGAGCGGGCAGCTCCTTGACGTCGAATTCGCCCGCCGATATATCCACACCTGTGGCGCGCTTCAGGAAAGCGGCAAGGGCCTTGGTGAGCGATTCATCGCGTGGCGCCTCCGCCTCGACGAAAGCGCGGGCAAAATCCGGGGCCGGTACAAAATTGCGTCGTAGCGCCTTGGGCAGGCCACGAATCAACTCGGCCACCTTCTCTGCGAGCAATCCGGGCACCAGCCATTCGCAGCGGGAGGCGGGCAATGCATTCAACATGGATAGCGGCAGATGCAGGGTGACGCCGTCGGCCTCGTCGCCAGGTACGAAACGGTATTCGAGCCGATATTTCTGCGGGATCTCCAACGAAGCTGGAAACGCCCGAGGGTCGAGCCCTGCCCCACCGCTCATCACATCGTCCAGCGACCAGCGCAAGGACGCCTGCTCGGCAGGACGCGCCTTGCGATACCACGCATCGAGCGCGCGGCTATCGGCGATGTCCTGCGGCAGTTTGCCTTCGAAGAAACCGACCAGTTCGTCCTCGTGCCGCAGCAGTCCTTCGCGACGCTGCTTGGCCTCGATGCCGTGCGCCTCTTCGAGCACCCGCTGGTTGGCGCGAATAAAGTCGGCCCTCGCGTCGATATCACAACGCACCAGCGCCTCGCGCAGGAAGATCTGGTGCGCGAGCGCGGGGTTCTGCCGCTGGAACGTCACCGGTCGACGCTCAACCAGGGTAAGCCCAAACAGGCTCACCTGCTCGTACGCCACGACGTGGCCGCGCTTGCGCGACCAGTGCTCGTCGCGACACGACGAGCGCAACAAATGCGCGGCCTGCTGCTCGATCCACAGCGGCTCGACGCGGGCGCACATCATGCCCCACACGCGGCCACCGACATCGAGTATCTGCGCGGCAAAGATCCAGTTCGGCGGCACTTTCGACAACGCCGAACCGGGGAATACCTGGAAGCGACGCTCGCGCGTGCCGCGATAGACGCTCTTTTCGTCCTTGTTGCCAACCTGGGTGGGCAGGCCGGCAAGCAGGCTGCGGTGAATCGCTTCGTAGTGCAGCGCTGCCTCACCTCCATCGCTCCCTCTCCCCTCTGGGAAGAGGGTTGGGGTGAGGGGCGGGTGCTCGCCTAACCCCTTCCTACCTTGCTTCTTTTCAGGAGCAATGGCCATTGCCTTTGCAGTGCCTCGCGAGGTTGGCCCCTCACCCTGGCCCTCTCCCCGGAGGGGAGAGGGAGAAGTGAAGTGCCACCCAAGCTCCTGCACCACCAACAACAACTGGCGGTGCAGCTCACGCCATTCGCGCATGCGCATGAAGCTGAGGAAGTGGCGCGAACACCAGTCGCGCAGCTTCGACTGGGTCAGCTCCTCATGCGCCTTGCCGTACTCGCGCCAGAGGTTGATCACGCCCACGAAATCGGACTTGGGATCGGCGAAGGCGGCATGCGCCGTATCGGCCTGCTGACGTGCATCGGCCGGACGTTCACGCGGATCCTGGATGCTGAGGAAGGACACGATGGTCAGCACGTCGCGCAGACTGTGCAGCTTTTCCGCCTCCACCAGCATGCGCGCCAATTGCACGTCGATCGGCAAGCGGGCGACGGTGCGACCGATCGGAGTGAGATGGCGCGCCTCGTCGATCGCCGAGATTTCCGCCAGGCGGCGATAGCCATCGGCCACCACGCGCGGGTCGGGCGCTTCGAGGAAGGGGAACTGATCCACATCGCCGAGCTGCAGCGAGAGCATGCGCAGGATCACGTTGGCCAGCGACGAGCGCAGCAACTCCGGATCGGTATAGCGCAGCGCGACTGCTGAAATCGGCCTCGTCGTAGAGGCGATAGCAGGTGCCCGGCCCCACACGCCCGCAGCGACCTTTGCGCTGGTCGGCAGCGGCCCGCGAAATCGGTTCCACATGCAGGCGTTCGAGCTGGCTGCGCTGGCTGTAGCGCTTGACGCGCGCCTGGCCGGAGTCGATCACGTAGCGGATGCGCGGCACGGTCAACGAGGTCTCGGCCACGTTGGTGGCCAGCACGATGCGTCGTTTCGGACCAGGCTTGAACACCCGGTCCTGGTCGCCCGCCGACAGGCGCGCATACAGCGGCAGCACTTCGGTTTCGCGGTATTGCCGGCGCGACAGCAGCAAATGCGTGTCGCGGATTTCGCGCTCGCCGGGCATGAAGATCAGCACGTCGCCGCGCGGGTCGTCGTGGGTGATCTCGTCGAGCACCGCAGCCACATGCTCGGCACTGCCCTGCTGCATATCGCCTGCTGCCGCTCCTGCGCGTCCTGCGCCCGCGGCACTTGGCCCTCCATGGCCGGCGGCCGCTCCTGCGCGTCCTGCGCCCGCGGCACTTGGCCCTCCATGGCCGGCGCGCTGTCCACGCCGGGCGGCCACTTCATCCAGCGAGCGCCAGCGCACTTCCACCGGATAAGTGCGCCCTTCCACCGACACGATCGGCGCGTCGCTGAAATGCTCGGCAAAGCGCTCGGTATCGATGGTGGCCGAGGTGACGATGATCTTCAGCGTGGGTCGCTTGCGCCGCCAGCCGCTTCAGATAGCCCAGCAGGAAATCGATGTTGAGGCTGCGCTCGTGCGCCTCGTCGATGATGATGGTGTCGTAGGCGCTAAGCCACGGGATCGCCCTGCGTTTCGGCGAGCAGGATGCCGTCGGTCATGAACTTGATCAGGCTGCGTTCGGATACCTGGTCGTTGAAGCGCACCTGGAAGCCGACCTGCTCGCCCAGAGTCGTGCCCAACTCTTCCGCCACGCGACGTGCCACCGAGCGCGCGGCCAGCCGTCGCGGCTGGGTACAACCGATCATGCCCGCTTCGCCGCGGCCAGCGGCCAGGCACAGCTTGGGCAACTGAGTGGTCTTGCCCGAGCCGGTTTCGCCGGCGATCACCACGACCTGGTGCTTGCGGATCAGCTCGACGATCTCGTCGGCTCGGGCGGTGATGGGCAGCGATTCGTCCAGGCGGATCGCCGGCTTGGCTTCGACGCGAGCGCGGCGCTTTGCCGCGGACGCCTCGATATCCGCGGCGAGCGCCGTCAGCTTTCTTTCGTCGAAGCGACGCGAGAGCTCACGCAGACGGCCTTGTAGCCGGCCGTAGTCGCGACTGGAAACGTGGTCCAGCGCCTTGCGCAGATCGCGCAGACGGGCGTCGGATGCGGATGATGGGGGGGCGGAGGCATGTGTCATCGGACCGCACATGATAGCCGCTGACTATCGCCCGTATCAGAAGGATTCATTTCTCGACGAGTATCCGGCCCGATAAGCTGGGTTCCAGGTTCAACCCCTACCGCTCAAAAGGAGCAAGCCATGGCCATTTCCATCGGTATCGCGAAGAAGGACCGCGAGCAGATCGGCAAGCAGCTGTCCAAGTTGCTGGCCGACACCTATTCGCTGTACCTGAAGACGCACAGTTTTCACTGGAATATCACGGGTCCGCAGTTCAACAGCCTGCACACCATGTTCGAGACCCAGTACAACGAACTGTGGCTGGCCGCCGACGAGATCGCCGAGCGCATCCGCACCCTGGACGTGTTCGCTCCTGGCTCCTATAGCCAGTTCGGCAAGCTCACCTCGATCAAGGAGGAAGCGGGCGTCCCGGAGTGGAAGGACATGGTCAGCCAGTTGGTCGAAGGCCACGAGATCGCCGCACACACGTCGCGCGAAGTCATCAAGGCCGCTGATGCAGCGGGCGACGAAGGCACGGCCGATATCGTCACCGGGCGCCTGAAGGAGCACGAGAAGACGGCGTGGATGCTGCGTTCGCTGTTGAAGTAGGCGCTTGCTCCCTCTCCCCTTGGGGCGAGCCGGGGTAGTGCTCTTGGCAGAGAGGGTTGAGGTGAGGGGTCGAATGCGTCTGTGCGAGCACCCACCCGTCACCTCGATCCTCTCCCGGAGGGGGCGGAGGCGAACGCACAAAGCCACGCTCCCGGCGAGCACCCGCCCCTCACCTCGGTCCTCTCCCCGAAGGGGAGAGGAAGAAAGGCGTTACGGCCTTGCTTCCAGCACCAGGTTGAACGGTGTTTCGGTGGCACGCCGGAACTGGCGGAAGCCGCCGCCGTCGACCACGACTTGGCGCAGGCGCTTCTCGCCGGCCTGCGCACCCAGTGCCGGCCCTTTGCGCGCCAGCGACACCGGCACGCAGATCTGCGACGAGGCGGCGTAGTACACGCGTCCGACCGGGTTCAGATTCTCCTGCACGCTGTCGCCGGCAAACGGCTCGACAATCATGCAGTTGCCATCGCTCTTAAGCGCCTGGTGCGCATGTCTGGCCGCGCCGACCGGATCGCCCATGTCGTGCAGGCAGTCGAAGAAAGCGATCAAGTCGAAATTCCTGCCCGTGTAGCCGGAGGCATCCGCCACATCGAAACGCGCATTCTCCACGCCGGCCGCCTTGGCGCGCTCGCGCGCCACGTCGATCGAAGGCGCGTGGTAGTCATAGCCGATGAACTCCGAGTCGGGAAACGATTGTGCCATCAGGATCGTGCTCGCACCGTGGCCGCAGCCCACGTCGGCAGCGCGACCGCCCCGGCGCAGCTTGTCCACCACACCGTCCAGCGCCGGTAGCCACGCCGTGATCAGGTTGGCGTTGTAGCCGGCGCGGAAGAAACGCTCGGTGCCATGGAACAGGCAGGGGTGATGCTCGCCCCATTCCATGCCGCGACCATTACGGAAATTGGCGAGCGTGCGCTCCTTGGCGTGGAACATCGCCTCGACGATGGAGTAGGCACCAGGCAGGTCGACCGGCCCGTTCGGGTCGGCCAGGCATAGCGCCTGCTCTTCGCTCAAGCCGTAGGTTCCGCTGGCTGCGTCGAACTCCACATAGCCGCCGGCCGCCTGGTTGCCCAGCCACTCGCGTACGTAGCGCTCGAAGGTGCCCGTACGCTGGGCCAGTTCGGCGGGCGTAAGCCGTTCGCCGACCAGTGCCTTGTAGAAACCCAGTTCGTCGCCGATCTGGATCAGGGTGGCGCTCGTCGCCGCGCCCAGGTCGCACACCGCCTTGCCCAGAAACGCCTGCAGTCGTTGTTCGTCGATCGCCATGGCACAACTCCGCGACACCGCCTACGCGACGGTGGAGTAGGATCAAAAGCTCTGCATACGCCACTGCCGACATGGGCGCCTGTCCCAAACCGGACAGCCCGAAAGCACTAGGTTCCGTGGCGGGGAGCCCCTCATGCATCCGAATGCACCGTCTGTGGACGCCTTCCACGCCCCCGCGTCGATACGCGATGAAATCCGGCGCGATGCCGGCGTTTCTGCCGCTGCCCTGGGTCAACTGCTCGATCAATTGCTTATAGGCGTCATCCTGGCCGATGCGGACTCGCGCCCGTGGTACGCCAATCGCGAAGCGCACCGCATCCTGGCCAGGCATGATGGTCTGGCGGAAGGACCTGACGGCCTGAGGGCCACCACAACCGCAGGCACCCGCCGTCTGCGCCATGCCTTGGCGCTGACGGGTCTGGCGCCGGCAAGCGACGGTGAGACGTCAGCAGCGCGCTACCTGTCGCTGCCCCGACCGGGCCTTTCGCGACGCCCCCCTTTGCTGCTCACCTTCTCGGCCCTGTCCGGGTCGCCGGGTCGTACGGCGATCTTCATCAATGTCCCCGAGCACCTCCAGCCGGTTTCCTGTGGGGTCATGGCGGAAGTATTCGGACTCACCCCGCGCGAGGCCGCCCTGGCCTCCCTGCTGGCGGATGGTCACGAGCTGCGCGATTGCGCCGGTCTCCTGGCCATGGGTGAAGGCACCGCTCGCAACCACCTCAAGCACGTGTTCGAGAAGACCATGAAACACAGCCAGGGAGCGCTGGTGGCACAGTTGTGCCGTATGGTGGGACCGTATCGCTAGGGATGCTCCGGGTGAGTCATCATCCCACGACTTTCACAACGGAGGCAGACTCACATCGCGACCCAGTGCCATACCGAAGTGATCCAGGCACTGGATTCCGACGCTCGCTGCCCCTACTGGCCTGACCTTGCGCTGACCACCCCACCCGTTCTTTATTGAGGGAAATGCGCTGCATGGTTAAGCTCCTCACGCTTTTCGGCCTCGTGTGAGGCAGCCACGGGGATCGTTTTGAGCGCCACACCAACCACCCACGACAGCCGGCATCCGCTGCTCGCAGGCATCCTGCTCGCCCTGATCGTTGCGGCCATGAACATCGGCCTGTGGTGGTGGAGCAACCTGCCGCATGGTCCCGAGGACTGGAAAGGTCCGATTGGCGGCTTTGCGCTGTCCGCGTTCCAGCGCTATCAGAACCCCCTGAAGAACGATTTCCCGAGCGAGGACGAGATTGCCGGCGATCTCAAGCTGATCAGCCAATACTCCCCGCGCATCCGCACCTACTCGATGCTGCTGACCCCGCAGGTGTATCGCCTGGCCGAGCAAGAAGGGCTGCAGGTGATGGCCGGCGCGTGGATTGACCGGCGGCTGGACAACAACGAGAACGAAATCGAGGCGCTGATTGCCCAGTCGCGTCGCTACCCCAACTCGATCAACCGGGTCATCGTCGGCAACGAAGTGTTGTTCCGCAACGATGTTTCGCCCGAACAGCTGATGGCCTATGCCGACCGCGTGCGCGCGGCGGTGCACCAGCCGGTGACGATTGCCGAGCCCTGGCACATCTGGGCCAAGTACCCCGAATTGGCCGAGCACGTCGACTTCATCACCGTGCACCTGTTCCCGTACTGGAACGGTATTGCAGCGACGGCTACCGGTAGGGGACTTGACCGCAATGATCCCCTTGGCCGCTACCCCGCGATCAAGGATGCGCTGGGCAGCTATGAAACGCTGCAAAAGATGTTTCCCGGCAAGCTCATCGTGATCGGCGAAATCGGCTGGCCGTCGAACGGCGATCGCTTCAAGTACGCCGACCCGTCAGTGTCGAACCAGGCGATCTTCCTGCGCACCTGGTTCAACGAGGCGAAGAAACGCAACATCGATTACTACGTGATGGAAGCGTTCGACCAGCCCTGGAAGGAGAAGCTCTCCGGCCGTACCGAGGCCTATTGGGGCATGTTCAATGCCGATCGGCAGCTGAAGTTCCCGTTCACCGGCCCGGTGACCGAGGACACCGGCTGGCCGTGGAAGGCGCTGGCGGCGAGCCTGCTCGCCCTGCTGCCGATGATCTGGTTCGCGCGCCATTACAGCCGCTTCAAGTTGATGGGGCGGTTCTTCTTCTGTGCGCTGATCCAGCTGGCCTGCGGCCTGGTGGTGTGGTCGGCTACCCTGCCCTTCAACTTCTACCTGAGCTGGATCGACTGGACCATGCTGGTGCTGCTGTTCCCGGCCCAGATCGCGATCCTCGCCATCCTGCTGATCAACGGCTTCGAGTTCACCGAGGTGCTGTGGCGCCACGACTGGATTCGCCATGCAGGCCTGCTCAGGCCCGATCCGGTGGAGAAGCAGCCGTTCGTGTCGATCCATCTGGCCTGCTACAACGAGCCGCCGGAGATGGTCATCATCACGCTCGACTCGCTGGCGGCGCTGGAATACGAGAATTACGAAGTCCTGGTGATCGACAACAACACCAAGGATCCGGCGATCTGGAAGCCGGTGCAGGAGTACTGCGAGAAGCTGGGCAGCAAGTTCCGCTTCTTCCACCTGGAACCGTGGCCGGGCTTCAAGGCCGGCGCGCTGAACTTCGGCCTGAAGGAAACCGATCCGCGCGCCGACGTGGTGGCGGTGATCGACGCCGACTACGAAGTGCGCAAGGACTGGCTGGCCACGCTGACCGGCTACTTCCACAACCCAAAGGTTGCCGTGGTGCAGTGCCCGCAGGCGCACCGCGAGTTCGAGCACAACCGCTTCCGCCGCATGACCGCGTGGGAATACGACGGCTTCTTCCGCATCGGCATGCACCATCGCAACGAGCGCAACGCCATCATCCAACACGGCACCATGACCATGGTGCGGCGCTCGGCGCTGGAAGGCACCGGCGGCTGGTCGGAATGGACCATCTGCGAGGACGCCGAGCTGGGCTTGCGCCTGATGCACGCCGGCTATGAGCTGGTCTACGTCGACGAGCTGATGGGCAAGGGCCTGACCCCGGCCGACTTCAAGGCGTACAAGAGCCAGCGCTATCGCTGGGCCTTCGGCGCCATGCAGATTCTCAAGGGCCGTTGGGACTGGATGACCAAGAAGGGTCCGCTATCCGGTGGCCAGCGCTTCCACTTCCTCACCGGCTGGTTCAGCTGGTTTGCCGACGCGCTGCACCTGATCTTCACCATGATGGCGATCTTCTGGACCGCCGGCATGGTGGCCTTCCCCTCCCTCTTCAGCCTGCCGATGCAGTTGTTCCTGATTCCGGTGATCGGCTTCTTCTTTGCCAAGGCGATCTTCGGCATCGTGCCTGTATCGCGCGCCGCGTGCCCTGCAGCTGGTACGACACCTTGATGGCCTCGCTGGCCAGCATGGGCCTGTCGCACGCGATCGCCCGCGGCATCCTGCACGGCCTGACGCGCGAGAAGACCTCGTTCGTGGTCACCGCCAAGAGCCGTCGCCTGGGCGGCAGCAATTTCGCCGCCTTCGCGCCGGTGCGCGAAGAAGTGCTGATGGCGATCGCGCTGTTCTTGTGCATCGCCGGCATGGGCGCTGCGCTTCGGCACGCATTACGTCGAAGGCGTGCTGTGGATGTTCATCATGGCTGCACAGTCCATCCCTTATGTCTCGGCCGTGGTGGGTGCGTGGATTGCGCACAAGGCCGGCGACAAGGCCGGCTGACACCCAAGGCGGCCCATGGAGGCGATTCATGGGCCGACCATGACGGGTCAGCTAAGCTGCGGCCGGGCGTGTCAAAGCGCCTACCCAAGGCTTCCAGGATGGAAACACCGAACGCATGGGCCGAATCCAACGCCTGACGCTGCTGCCATGGCTGTTCTTGCCGCTGCTTGCGCATGCGGGCGTGCAGCTGGTGGTGGATGGCGTGGAGGATCCGCTCAAGTTCGCCGTTACCTCGGGCGTGGATGTCGCCCAATACGCCAATCGCAACGTCACCGATGCTCAGGTGCAGCGCCTTTATGGCCAGGCGGTGGACCAGGCGAAGAGTTCGCTGGAGCCCTCGGTTACGACGAGGCGGCGGTCGATGTCGGCTCGAGTCACTGGGCGGGGGCAGCTGGCGCGTCACCTTCCACGTCAGCCCGGGCGTCCCGGTAAAGGTGACTGTCGTCGAGCTTCAGCTCGATCCGAAGGCAGCGGCGATTCCGGGTATCCGTCGCGCCAAGCGCGCCGTCGAGAACCTCAAGGGCGAAACGCTCAACCACGGCGTCTATGACTCGGCCCGCGACGCGCTCAGCAGTGCACTGACTGCCGATGGCTTTCTCGACGCCCGGCTGACCACCCGTCGCGTGGAAGTGAACCGCGGCGAGCGCAGTGCCGTGGTCCGCCTGGCCTGGGAAGTCGGTCCCCGCTATCGCTTCGGCGACGTGCACTTCGAAGGCTCGCAGTTCCGGCCAGGTTTCCTGCAGCGCTACGTGCCGTTCAAGCACGGCGACTATTTCTCGCAAAGCCAGTTGCTGCAGCTGCAACAGGCCTTGAACGGCGCCGATTACTTCTCGGTGGTCAACGTGCAGCCCGATGTCGACGACAAGAAGCATGGCGTGGTCGATGTCAACGTGGACCTCGTCCCGGCCAAGCGCACCATCTACACCGGCGGCCCGTTCTTCGGCACCGACACCGGCTTTGGCGTGCGCGTGGGCAGCGAGCGACGCTGGACCAACCGGCTCGGCCACAAATGGAAGAACGAGCTGGTGCTGGCGCAGAACCTGAAGACCGTCTCCACGCTGTATATCGTGCCCATGCCCGGCCAGAATCAGCGCAGCTTCAACTACGGCGCCATCTATCGCGACTCGAACACCGACACGTCCGTGTCGCGCACGCTCGAAGTCGTGGCGAACGAAACGCGCCAGTGGCACGGCTGGACCCGCAGCATCGGCATGCATGTGCTCGACGGCACCTTTACCGTGGGCAAGCGAGGCAACGAACCGGACAACACGCCGGGCCTGGAGCACGGTCGGAGTACCGAGGTCTATCCCGAGATGTCGCTGTCACGCAAGTCCGGGGACAATCCGATCTTCGTGCGCAATGGCTGGTCGTTGATCCTCACGGCCCGCAGCACCGTCGGCACCCTGCTGTCGGACGCGAGCTTCAGCCAGGTCACCGCCGACGCCAAATGGATCAACGCCTTCGCCGGCAACAATCGCCTGATTCTTCGCGGTTCGGCAGGTGCGACCTGGACCCAGGATTTTTCCGACCTGCCGCCGCAGCTGCGCTTTTTTGCCGGTGGCGACCACTCGGTACGCGGCTATGGTTTCCAGAGCATCGGCCCGGAAAACAGCTACGGCCGCGTCATCGGCGGCAAGAATCTGCTGGTCGCCAGCACCGAGGTGGAGCATTACTTCTCGCGGACCCTGGGGCATGGCGACCTTTGTCGACGCCGGTAATGCGTTCAGCGGCACCGATTACAAACCCGAAATCGGCGCAGGCCTCGGTGTCCGCTGGTTGTCGCCGGTGGGTATGATCCGGGTTGACCTGGGCGTGCCCGTGCACAACTCGACGGATCACGGCGTGGAGCTTCACGTCGTGATTGGCCCGGATCTGTGAGAAGGACGCGATGACCGCCGCGACATCCACACCCGCTCCCGCTCCCGCTCCCGCGCCGCAACCGCGGCGTCGGTGGCTGCGCTGGACGCTGCTGTCGCTCGTCACGCTGCTGCGCTGGCCCTGCTGCGCCTTCCTTGGCTGGCTGATCGGCACTGGCCCGGCTTGCGCTTTGCC